>NZ_BFAQ01000011.1 GCF_002933855.1 Vibrio penaeicida | reverse complement strand
GTATTACTGTGCGAAGTAGAACAATTTTCTACAGGTAAATGTGATTTATAGAATATTTGCGAGTGATAGCTAAGAATGTCTATTGCTAGATTAATTGCTTGCTATTTTTTTGGGTCAAACATCATTCTTTTGAATCAGAGTAAGTTCACGATATCTTTGAGCTGATAATACGATCGATTACATTTTTTCAGTTATCTAGGCGAGTTACATATAAATTAATATTGTTTTTAGTCAACTTACTACTGGTAACAAACTAATTTTATTAAGATTTAAGAGTATTATCATGGCTTCAAATAAAATATTAAAACCAGTACGAAAAGAAGATGGATCTGTCAGTAGAAATCCTGACAAATCTAAAACTGTCGCCGCGATTATCTCCTTTCAAAAGAATGTGGTTAAACTGATACGACCTGATTATTTAATGCGTTGATATTGATGTTAGCCCAAGATGTTTTCACAATATCAGCATCGACATGAAGTGGGCGTATCGCATGTGCTATCAGCCCACTCAGTTGGTGGATGTTGTGACCTTGAAAAGTTCTGGTAAAGCTCCAGCACTGCTAAGGTTGGAAGACTACCTCAGGCAATTGCTTGACTGATTCTAATCACGCTTTAGTTGCCAATAAAGCGCCGAAAGAGACAAGCGCAATACCGCACGCTTGTTCCAATCTTTTCTTCATTTTCAGCAAGCGCGTTTGAAGTGTTGGCGAAGTCAGCAGGACGGCCACTAAACTAAACCACAGCCCGTGAAGTAGAATCATATACCCACCATAAAACAGCGCTAGAGTCATTTCTTCGCCTTTGGGTGAAATGACTTGGCTAAAGATACTGACAAAGAACAACATGGTTTTTGGGTTCAATGCGTTACATAGCCAGCCTTGCAATGCATAGCGCCACTGAGCGTGATGGCTTTCAAGACCTGCTTGTTGCTCTAACTCGTGGCTACTGGATAAAAATCCTTTTATACCTAGATAAATCAGATAGGTAGCGCCGAGATATTTCAGGCATTGGAAAAGAAAAAGATTTTGTGAAATTAAGTAACCAATACCCAGAATAGAGTAGGCAATGTGAACTGTAATCGCAGTACTGATACCAACGGCTGTCCAAATGCCTGCCGCCCTGCCTTGCTGAATGCTGTTCCTCAACACTAAGACAAAGTCCGCCCCGGGGGTAATAACAATAAAGAAGCCAAGTACGGCTAAACTAAGAAATTCCATTGTGAACCTTTGTATATTTGTTAATAAGATGAAGCTATTGTAAGAAGCTTTTCTCCTTTCTATAATCGAAAGTATTGCCAGATATTTGTGAGATAATTTCACACATGCGTCACCTTAAAGCGTTTCACGTGTTCCACATCGCAGCATCCTCTAGCAGCTATACGCAGGCAGCAGAGCAGCTCAATCTGACTCATGGGGCTGTCAGTAAGCAAATCAAGACGTTAGAGCAGTATTTGGATAAGCGCCTGTTTCATAAACAAGGTCGCAATGTGGTGTTAACGGAACAAGGGCAATTGCTCAAGAGCTATACCGAACAGGCGTTTGGCGCTTTATCGGCAGGTGTTGCCAAACTTAACAGCCTCGATACTCACTCTTTGGAAGTGTCTTGCGAGCCCACTCTCACCATGCGCTGGCTGATGCCCAAGCTGGACGAATTCTATTCTCAAACAGGGACGGATGTTCGCTTATCCACAGCAGGCGGCCCAATCAATCTCATCAATGCGGGGCTGGATGTTGCGATTCGTCGTGACGATTTCGCGATCCCGTCGCACTATCAGATAACCCCTTTGGTGGAAGAGTGGGCGGGGCCGGTTTGTACGAAAGAATACTGGCATAGTATTAAAGGTGACATACGAAATGCCAAAATATTGCATTCTCAAACTCGTTTAACAGCGTGGCAAGAGTGGTTAAACGTTTCGTCTCTCTCAGGAATAACAACAAAATCCCAACAAAGCTTTGCTCATTTCTATTTTTGTTTGCAGGCAGCAAGTGACGGGCTTGGGATTGCTATAGGTTCTTACCCTCTGGTACACCATGACATTCTGCAGGGGCGGTTAATTGCGCCAATGGGATTTTCTCTGACAGGGCACAATTATGTTGCTATCCAAGCCACCGATACTCATTCGCTACTGAGTACACCATTTGTCAACTGGATTAAATCGGAAATGAGTGACTGCTTACCCTTTCATAATGCACTGTAGCTCTTACGTTATTGACCGGGCGTTAAAGCTCGGTAATAGAGTAAAACAAATTCGAGTAAGGGTTGTGGACTAAGTGACCTTAGAGCAATGAAGCTAGAACAAACTTTGTTGAGGGTCTTGGTTATCTAATCGCGATAGAGTTTGTTCTTCCTTCCTTTGCTTCATCATCTTTCGTCGATAGCGTTGACGACAAAGCTTGATAACATGCAGTTGCTGGGTGGGCGTCATGTTCAGCCAATCAAAACGTTCTTGGCGGTTACGCATGCATCCTTGGCAATACCCTCTTTCGTCAACCGTGCATACTCGAACACATGGACTCGGCACATTGAAAAATTCCAACTGTTCCATATCCCCTCCTATGCTTAGCGATGACTTTATATCTATTTAAAGCATAACACTTTACTCACGATACAACATATCCTCCGCATTAGAGGAAAAATCTATATAAATTTCCAAACGAGAATGGAATAAAGAAATGGTAATGGTTTTATACCCTTGGCAGTATTATTATGACTTTACACTGACAAGAAACTGAACTTGTTAATTATACTGCACGGGATTTTGAAAACACTTCTTGGAGCTTCGAATGAAAAAGCAACTCGCTCTTATCGCTTTACCAGTTATTTTGGCAGCTTGTACCAGCAACGGAGATGCATCGGTGGTAACCAAAGAGGATTTACAACATCACCACTGGATTTTGGCTCAGATCGATGGACAAGACTACGTAAAACCGGAACATAGCAAACACCCTAGCATTGAAGTCGGTGAAAAGTTGACTGTTAATGGTTTCGCCGGTTGTAATGGTTACTTTGGACAAGGCGAATTAAAAGATGGGCAGTTCCGTGTTGATAACATGGGCATGACCATGATGATGTGCTCCGATGAAATGATGAACACCGAACAGGTGATGTCAGATGCATTAGGAGAGTGGAGCGATGTCACTCTAACGAAAGACACATTGACTCTCAAAAACGACAAGCACCAAGTTACCTTTAAGTTACGAGATTGGGTAAATTAGCCGAGGTTTTATTCAACATATTTTGGAATGAAACGCGCTAAAAGATACAGCAAAAGTTAACAGAAAGCCCCTGCTCATTGAGCAGGGGCTTTTTACATTTTGGTTAGATGAAGAGAGCGGTCGCTATTGCCATTGAGTACGCAATGTTTTAGCCGCATTTACCATGTTTTTAAGTGATGCTTCGGTTTCTTCCCAGTTACGTGTTTTTAATCCACAGTCTGGGTTCACCCAAAGTCGTTTTGCTGGAATTTTCGCCGCCGCCTTTTCGAGTAAGTCAACCATCCACTCTTCTGTCGGAATATTCGGTGAATGGATATCGTATACACCCGGACCAATCTCGTTTGGATAGTTGAACTCTTCAAATGCTTTCAGCAATTCCATGTTTGACCGAGAAGTTTCAATGGTAATCACATCAGCATCTAACGCGGCAACAGATTCGATGATTTCGTTAAACTCGCTGTAACACATGTGTGTATGAATCTGAGTTTCAGGCTTTGCACTTGCCGCAGAGATTTTAAAGGATTCGACCGCCCAGTTTAGGTATTCTTCATGGTCACGCTTCTTAAGTGGCAACCCTTCACGAATCGCAGGTTCATCAATCTGAATGATATTGATCCCCGCGTCCTGTAAATCACTCACTTCATCACGTAATGCAAATGCCAGCTGTTGCGCAATTTCTTTGCGGGTAACGTCTTCACGCGGGAACGTCCAGCACAGAATCGTAACCGGCCCTGTAAGCATGCCTTTCATTTGTTTGCTGGTGAGAGACTGGGCATAAGTAGACCACTCAACTGTCATCGGCTTTCCACGCTCGATATCAGCCACAACAATCGCGGGTTTAACGCAACGTGAGCCATAACTTTGAACCCAACCAAATTTGGATGTTTGGAAACCAGCCAAATTCTCCGCAAAATACTCCACCATGTCGTTACGCTCGGCTTCACCGTGAACCAGAACATCAAGGTCTAATGCTTCTTGACGTTCGACCGCATCTTTGATGTGACCTTTCAGCGCGGCTTCATAATCGGCTTCAGACAGTTTTCCGGTGCGGAATGCACTGCGTTGCGTGCGGATTTCGCTGGTTTGAGGGAACGAACCAATGGTCGTGGTCGGCAGAAGAGGCAGACCCAGCACTTCGGCTTGGTGATGGGCACGCTCCTCGTACGGAGCACTACGGTTAGCTAATTCACTTGTAATAGCGTTAACTCGTGCTTTCACTTGAGGTTTGTTAACGTGATCCGCAGTTTTACGTGCAACAATCGGTTGGCTGTAAATTTCACATTCTGCGATGGCTTTCTGGTCACCATTTAAGGCAGCACCAAGCAGGCTAACTTCGCTCAGCTTTTGTTTCGCAAACGCAAACCAGCTTTTCACCTCTTCTGTTAACTCAGTTTCAAGCTCAAGATCGATAGGGCTATGCAGTAAAGAACAAGAACTACCAATCCAAAGGTTTTCACCCAGTTTTTCTTTCACTGGTTGCAGCTTTTTCAACCAAGCATTAACGTCCGCGCGCCAAACATTACGTCCATTGACAACACCGGCTGATAACACCCAGTTTTCAGGCAGTTTGTTAACTATAGCGTCTAGTTGCTCAGGTGCCGCTGAGAGATCGACGTGCACACCGTTAATTGGAAGTGCGGTGATGTAATCGAAATGTTCTTCTACCGAGTCGAAGTAAGTAGTCAGAAGAAGTTTTACATCACTCTGAATAACTTGGTAAGCCAGCTTAAATGAATCCAACCACGGCTTGTCTAGTTCTAGACCTAGAATAGGTTCATCAATCTGAACCCACTCAACACCAAGCTCTGCCAGTTTCGCTAAAATCGCTTGATAAGCCGTAAGAAGGCGTGGAAGAAGCGTTAGGCGATCAAACCCCTCTTCAATTTCTTTACCCAAGAACAGGTAGCTTACCGGGCCAAGAAGAACTGGTTTTACTTCATGCCCAGCTTGAATGGCTTCGTTTACTTCTTCAAAAAGCTGTGGCCAGCTAACTTCAAATGAAGCATCGCTGCTGAATTCAGGAACAATGTAGTGGTAATTCGTGTTGAACCACTTCGTCATGTCGGATGCTGCAGATCCACAACCACAACTAGACTGCGACTGACCGCGACCAACGCGGAACAGCGTATCGAGATCTGGGAAGCCTTCTTTATGGCGAGTTGGGACATTCCCCAATAATAAACTGGTAGTAAGTACATGGTCGTACCATGCAAAATCACCCGCAGCTACATAGCTCAGCCCACTCTCGGTTTGATCTTTCCAATGGCGCTGCCTTAACTCGCTGCCCACTTCCTTAAGCTCTTGCTGTGAAATTTCACCTCGCCAATATTTTTCCTGCGCAAATTTTAGTTCTCTTTTCTCACCAACACGTGGATAGCCGAGGATATGAGTCTTAGTCGTTGCCATAGTTATTATTCCTTGCACATAAATTTAAGAAGTCTGGATGGCTAAAATATCTCTCGAATCGCCTAGTTGAGCAAATTCCATTTATTCAACTTGTTTATTATTTTTTTTCATGTTTTAAATTTAATTTAGCCATCTAGACGTTTACAAAGAGGTCAAAAGCTCGTATTTTATGAACATATGTCATAGAGAACATGGAAAAGTGAGAGAAGCTCATGATTGAATTGAAGCATCTGAGAACATTGACATCATTAAGAGATACCGGATCATTAACCGCAACCGCAACCGCCCTGCACTTAACACAGTCGGCACTTTCTCATCAGATAAAGGATTTAGAATCGCGAATTGGAGGGCAGCTCTTTTTGCGTAAAACAAGACCTGTAAAATTCACCTCTGAAGGTGAAATACTGCTCAAAGTCGCCGACGAAGTTCTGCCTAGGCTAGCGATGGCAGAAAGTGAACTCGCCAGTCTTAAGGAAGATGTTAATGGTCGGTTGCACATGGCCATTGAGTGTCATTCCTGTTTTCAATGGCTCATGCCCGCTCTAAAGGAATATCAGCTCGCATGGCCCAGCGTTACATTGGATTTTTCTTCCGGTTTTGGGTTCGAACCATTACCGGCATTGATGGGAGGGGAGCTCGATTTGGTCATCACCTCCGATATTCAGCCAAAATCAGAAGTGCACTATGAGCCTTTGTTTGATTTTGAAATGAGATTAGTGACTTCAACCACCCACCCACTTGCGGAGTTGGAAAGTATCCAACCTGAAGATTTAGCGGATCAAACCATCATTACCTACCCTGTACAAAAGCAAAGGTTGGATATTGTTAAACATTTCCTTCAGCCAGCGGGGGTTGAGCCAGCTAAATGGAAGCAATGCGATAACACGTTAATGCTGGTTCAAATGGTTTCTGCTGGATTAGGTGTCGCCGCTTTACCAAATTGGGCGGTTATTGAGTTTTCACGGCAAGGATTGATCACTAGCAAGCCACTTTCTGACGGGCTTTGGAGAAGGCTTTTCGCTGCCACTCGAAGCAGCGAAAGCAAAAAAAGATACCTACAAGCGTTCTTCAACACTGCTCGACAACAATGCAAAAGCCACCTTGAAGGAATTAAGTTAGCCTAGCGAAAATCGGACACTCAAATCTCGAAGCCTAAATCCCGAAGCTCAAACTCCGAAACTTAAGTGGATAAGCCATTTGGGTTTCGAATTTTTCGCGTTATCGTTCGTAAGACTTAAATTGGTTCGTGAGTGGGTCGTACTGATAACCCACCACATCTAGCTTGCTCACCAAGCTTTCAACATCCATTTCATAGGTCGTAACCAACTCTTCAAAACTGTCGCATTCCAAACGCAATTTTTCGTTCACTATGCCCAGCAATATGATGCTATCGAGGTTGGTGATGTTGCTCAGATCCATGGCACTTCCCCCTTTTCAGGTTACCTACTCAAAGGTTAGTGTCTATTAGGAAAAGTGCTATTTGATACGAGTATTATATTAGAGACTGGAACCCAAATTGTGATGCAAGTAGGCAACACACTGCCACGCTCAACTGAATTTTAGTTGGAGTTTGGTTGAACAACATATGCCAGCACCAAATTAGGAGAGCAGTGATTAACATCGCAAAGCCCGCTAAAATTTGCGTGGTAAAATGCTCTATGGCTTCAGGAGGAAGTTGATACGCCTGAACCAATGAGACAATGGCAAAAAGCATTCCACTGACGATACCTGTAATAGGTAAGATACGATGAAAGGCTTGTAACCGAGAGCGAGAAACAACCAACATAAGCTGCGCAAATGCCGCCCCTAATAATATGCCAGAAACAGCGACACTGACCCCGCCCCAAAATGTGAAGCTTTGCATGATCACATGTGTGAGAGCTGCCAACCCAGTTAATGCTGATAAATTCAATATGTAGAAAGAACCC
This sequence comes from Vibrio penaeicida, assembly GCF_002933855.1. Taxonomy (GTDB): domain Bacteria; phylum Pseudomonadota; class Gammaproteobacteria; order Enterobacterales; family Vibrionaceae; genus Vibrio; species Vibrio penaeicida_A. Next base: position 450,228 of record NZ_BFAQ01000011.1, on the reverse strand, counting down.
GTTTCACGTGTTTTTCCTGTTTGGACTTTAGAATAAAACGCAACTAAAACACCAGCCGTAACTAATCCGAGCAAACTTATGGTTGCAGTGGCTATCCATAACGCGATAAAGGCAGGCAAAAGCTTATGCAAGCGACCTCTTTGCCCTGGGCAAATGTCCCCTTTTTGCAGTACCAAAGTGATAACCAATTGGGCCCCTAAAGTCATAGGAAGCAATTGGGCAAGGAAATAATCAAGCATTGTTAGGCAGAGTTACGTCATTCAAAATTGTGGCACGGATAATAACAGACTCTATTTACCCAAGTAACCACCTTTAACAACTCGTTAGCCTTTAAACCCAAGTAACCTCAACTGGCTAAAAACTTGAGCACCTTGTTTTTGGTCACTATGCCTAAACATTCTCCTTTGTCTCCGGCGATCACCCAAGGTAGCGGGACGCCTTTTTTGACGAGCGCTGGAACATCTTTAAGTAACGTCGCGTGGCTAAGAACCGTAAACTGGGTCTTCATTACTTGGCTAAGCTTGCGTTTTAAAATTTGCGTATCTCGTTGCGTTTCTAACTTAGTGCCAAATGTTGAAGTCATATGAAGGCTATACACTTCCCTATCAATCACCCCAACGCAATGTAAGCTGTCTGTCACCACCATGGCTTCTAAATCTGTTCGCAGGAAAATCTCATGCACTTCACTCAGCGCTGTACTGGGTTCTAAAAATGGCGACATTTGCTCATGTAAGCTTAAAATCCCTACACCTTGCTTGGGTAAAGAAAAGCGACGCAATTCATTCTGTTTTTTCACATAGTGACGCGCTGTTTCAATATCATCAATAGAGACGGGTTTAGAGAAGTAGTACCCCTGTATGTAATCCACATTCAACCCAGTAAGCACTTCTATTTCTTGTATGGTTTCAACTCCTTCAGCAATCACTTTCACGCCAAGGGTATGAGAAAGATCCACCAGCATTTTCACAATGAAGTACTTGTGTGTGCCTATTTCTATATCGAATATAAATTCTCGGTCGATTTTAAGGTAATCGAAGTGACCATTACTCAAATAAGTAAAAGAAGAATACCCGGTACCAAAGTCATCAATTGCAACATTAACGCCTCTTTGTCTAAGCGCTTTCAATGCCTCTATGTGGCAATCTTCACTGTCAAAATAGGCACTTTCTGTCAACTCAATAGTAACTAACTTAGGGTCAACGCCCGACTCCTCGACCATATTTAGAGTGTTTGTCAGTACTTGCTGGGCACTCATTTTGGTATTAAGCGATCGGTTTATCGTAATGCCCACTTGCTTGCCGAAGTGACGATGAATTCTTTCTAGATAATGCAAAGACTTGGAACCGATAATTTTATCCAAGGTCGCCACGAGGTTCAGGTCTTCAGCAATGTTGATCATTTCTTGAGGTGTATATTGAAGCCCTTCAACAGAAGGAAAACGGCATAGAGCTTCAAATTTAATAACTTGCCAAGTTTCAGTAGAAACAATGGGCTGAAAGTGCACGTCGATATTTTCTGTCTTAATAAAGCCCGTCAAAAGCTCTTCGAGCTTCTTCCTTCGAACCGTTTCTTCATGCATCGAACGGTCGAAGAAGCTGATGTTGTAGCCTTTTTTACTCGAATGTTGTTCCAACATAGCCTGAGTCGCATGGGTAACCAACATTTTAGGTTGGTTGGTATCGTACCCAAGTACGGATACGCCAATCTTCCCTCTTGTAACGAGCTTGAAAAGATGTTCGTTACCAAACTGACGAATCGCCGCCATGAAACGCCTGATCTCGCTATGTATAGCCCTAACCCTATTGGCAGAATTGACGCATTTTAGTGCGCACACAAACAAGTTGTCGCCTTTGTAGCCACAAAGGTATTGCTCATCCACCTGAGCAACGGCGTTTGAAAACGCAACCCTCTGCTCTAACGTTGAGTCTTCATCAAATTCCGGTGCTATTGCCAAAACAATAATGGTATGAGAATGGCTGTAATGTTTAACAATGCTGGCTAGTTTTGATTTAAATTCATCTTCATTGGGAAGTTGCGTCAACAGTTCAATACCACCGTATTCCGTATCGGCAATTCGGTACAAGTGATTGGACAAATCGACGGTAAAACCAACGAAATACGTTTTACCATTCGCCATTTCCACTTTCTGGATGGTGAGATCTTGAGGTTCTGTTTGACCATTTGCCCTTTTAGACAAAATGGTGCCAGTCCAATGACCTTCCCTATGAATCACTCGCCAAATTTCTTCGAAGAATGTATCGCTGTGTTTACCCGCATTGAACAGGCTCGTTTTTTTCCCTAACAGCTCATTAAACTGATAGCCCGAACGTTCGATAAAATAAGGGTTGCAAGCTAAAATCCGAGTATCACTGTCGGTTATAACAATGCCATGATGTCGGTTTTCAAAAATTGCTTGAAAAATTTGCCCGATTTCATACATAGAAGACAAGTAAAACAGAGGTCGGATATAACCCAGAAGTACATCACCTTCTGCTCTGCTTACTTCTACTTCACAATAAATAAACAACCCTTTCGAAGGGGTTAGAACACAGAAAACAGAGTGTTTCGAATTGCATTCATGCGTTGACTGAAGCGCACCTACCAGCTTCTTTTTGTCGTTTTCAGGCATTATTTTCAAAAGATCCGCAATAGTCTGAATTTTAAACTGACGATGAATACTTTCCACTAAAAAGGGGTCTAGAAACTGAAACTCGTCACTACTGGCATTCCAACGCCACTTTGCTGCTTTATAGCCCTGCACCTCCCCTTCGTCCCCGCTGGAAATACTCATAGCTTTCAACACTGAAATTAGCGATGTATTCATATTCGATGCAACCCCTTACATTGCAACTAAAAACTCTTATTACATTCAAGCAAACTCTTTATTATTCAGGCGTGATTGGATCAACATTTGTTTGAAAAAAAAGCAAGTTATCCAAATTAACTGTCATTATGTGAGATCCCCCTCTTTTCATAAAAGCGCACAAACCGCTCGCAATTATCTTGATGTTTCTTTTCATCTCATACTTGAAACACCTCCAATCTCTCCTAGCCTTATCTTTAGGCAGTTAAATCTCAAGCCGTTAGCTTCCATCGAATAAATGACAAGAGAAATAATCAATGGAACGTTCTAATTCAGCTCACTTAAAGACTCACGTTCATTCTCGCTATGCACTTGCCATCCAGTGGTCAAATAGACGAATTGTTTTAATTTCATTCATTGTGATATCGCTTGCGTTAATCACACCTAGGATGGCTTTTGCTACAACGGTAAACGTAAATTACGTGATTGGGTTTGCAACATGGAGCGGGTATCCAGATAGCGTCGCAGGCTTTAAAGCTGGGCTTGCTGAGTTTGGAATACAGGAAGGAAAAAACGCCACGTTCATTATGGGAAAAACGGGGGCTAATAAAGAGTTGCAAACAAAAGTCGCAAACAAAATTAAAGATACGCGTCCAAATTTGGTTTACTCACTGACCACACCGGGCACTACCATCATCAAAAACGTATTGCCGGCAAGCACACCGATTGTATTTTCGATTGTGACTTACCCAGCCGATTCAGGGTTGATAGATTCGTTCGATTATTCAGGCAATAACCTCGTCGGCACCAGTAACTACGTATCCAACAAACACTATGTTGCCCTACTTAGAAAGGTTCTTCCAGAGACTCGCAAAATATCAATTTTTCACCGTAAGGGAGAACCTAATTCCAAAATTCAGGCTTCCAATATTTTACGGCTAATGAAAAAAGAAGGGATAAAGGTAGAGATATTGGCGGCCAATAGCATTGAACACCTATCTGAACTGGCCATGGACCAAGTGGGTAAAACCGATGTATTTATGACCACCACAGATACCCTAATGCAATCGGGAGGGGAAGAAGCACTCATCGCAATATCTCATCAACACAAGATTCCGATTTTAAGCTCCAACAAGTCCGGCATTTTGAAAGGCTCAACCTTTGGGCCCGTAGCTGATTTCTATACGCTAGGCAAAATGGCAGGTGAGAAAGCAGGACAGATCTTAGTGAATGATGTGCCACCAACACAGCTTCAATCCGAGCTTCAAGAGCCGCCGCTCTTTATGGTTAATACAAAAGCAATAAACATGATGGGAATATCCGTATCTGTCGATATTCGTGATCAACTCATTTGGGTCGACAAATGAAACTCACAACTAAGGTTGTTTTTACTGTCATCACAACACTGAGTATTCTCATGGCAGTAATGGGTTACTTGCTGGTATCCAACACCAAAACCGAAATGTCTGAACGCTTATACAATGAGATGGCTCTCGACTCTAGCTACGCATTGAAGCGCCTAAATACAAACATTGAAGGTAATATTGCGATGGCTAACATCATCTCTAAAAATAGAGACATCGCTAAAGCACTCGACTTACAGGAAAACAGAGGAATTAATCAGATACTGAATGGTTTGTTAGAAGTGTACCCCTTAATAAACTACATTTTGATACTCGATGAGGAAAACACCGTATTTGCCACATCCACCGTCGATATGGAAGGCAATAAAATTAACGGGGAAAGGCTGCTATTAGAAAATATCACTCAGCACCCTATGTACAAGCCCTCCGAAGGAGGTAATACAGTCGTTAGCAACATTCTGTATGACCCTTACCTTCCTACATTAGGTTTAGATCAACATTTATCACAATGGTTTACATCCGACATTAAGATCCGAGGTCGGAGCCTTGGTAAAGTCATCGTTTCGATAAATTGGACAAAAATTGCCTACGACGTACTAGGCGAGGTCAATCAGTCCATCATTAACGCTGGTCGACCGCTTAAGCTCGTCTTACTCACCGACATGGAAGGTAAGATCTACGCCTCCTATGCACAAGGCGATCTTCTTCTTTCTAACAATATCTATTCACAAGGTAAAACGTACAACAAAAGCCACTCCGAGCTGACAGCAAGTAAGACATTAGATCGTGCAGGCGCTGCGCTCAAAGCAGTGGTTGTTTACGATAAAGACAAAGCTTTTCAGCCCATTTACGATTCAAACCAATTCGTTTTGCTTTCATTTATCGCAGGCAGTTTCGTTATCGCCACGGTTATCGTCGTACTGCTAAGAAAGCTGGTTTTGCACCGCCTCGCCTTATTACACCGAGCTGCCTACCACATTGGGCAAGGAAATCTGGATATTAACATTCCCTCTCTTGGCAAAGATGAACTCGCGGAGCTGGGACAAGCGATCAACGGGATGGTGGATGGGCTACAATCAAAAACCACGTCCATTGAGCGCCTCAATGAAGAAATTTTCGCTCGTAAAGAAGCACTCAAAGAGAAAGAAATCAAAGATCTGCAGCTATCTGAAGCAAATAAATACATCAAAGGCATTAGCGATAACGCTCCCCAGTTGTTCTCTTATGTCGATAAAGATCTCCACTACAGATTTGTAAACCGAGCCTACCAAGACTGGTTTGGGCTACCGGAAAATGAAATCTTAAACCAGCATATAAAGATCATACTTGGAGAAAAAATATTCAATGAAGTTTTTCCTTATCTGGAGCAAGGTCTGGCAGGTAAAGAAACTCAATTTGAAAGCCGAATAGATGCTGGATTGGGGCAATTTAAGCATATCAGAGCGACATATTTGCCAGACATTGTGGATGGAGAAGTCTCGGGTGTTTTTGTGTCTGTTGAGGATTTAACCAACATTAAAGAATCGGAGGAAAAACTGAAAGAAACCGTGTCCTTAATGGAAGCCATATTGCACTCTGCCGAGAACGGGTTACTTGTCACCGACAAACGTGGTCACTACCTAAAAATGAATCAGCAGTTCTGTCAAATTTGGCAACTTCCAAGCTTGTACACTGAAGAAGGAGGTTCATTGAGTTTCGTTCACCAAATTCGCTCTCAGCTTGTTGACCCATCTTCATTCACACTCTCCCCTGATCAGTTAAATGCTGGCAGCCTTGATCGCTCGTTCGACACGTTAGAACTTAGAAATGGGAAGATTATAGAGAGAATTTCTCACCCAATGTTGCAAGAAGGAACACTTGTAGGGCGAGTATGGAGCTTTAGAGATATCACCGATCAAATTGAGTATGAAAAAACAATATTGGATACAAAAAACAAAGCCGTGGAAGCGGCAAAAGCCAAAAGTGAATTTCTTGCCAATATGAGCCATGAAATACGTACTCCAATGAATGGTGTACTAGGCATGTTGGATCTCATCAATAAAAATGAGCTTACCGATAGTCAGGGCCACTACCTAAATTTGGCTCAATCCAGTGCCAAATCTCTTCTCACCATCATTGACGATATTTTAGATTTCTCCAAAATCGATGCAGGAAAGTTAGATTTGGAAGAAGTAAATTTCGACCTATTAGAGCTGCTTAATCGATTCAAAGAAATCAATGCTATCAAAGCGCAAGAAAAACAAATCAGTTTCTATCTAGATACTCAAAATGTTTCTACTCCGTTGGTAAAAGGCGACCCAACGAGGCTTCTACAAATATTGAATAATCTAGTGGGCAACGCTTTCAAGTTCACCGACCAAGGTGAAATCAAAGTTGATGCTCAAATCACGAAAGCCGAAGGCGAACTTTTGGTCTTTCAGTGCTCGGTAACGGATTCAGGAATCGGCATTAAGAAAGAGCAGCTAAGTGTGTTGTTTGACGCCTTTACACAGGCCGACACCTCAACCACACGCCAATTTGGCGGCACTGGCTTGGGTCTTTCCATCACGAAACAACTGTGCTTACTGATGGGAGGGTCGTTAGAAGTCTCTAGCCAGCTAGGGCAAGGTTCTACCTTCTCTTTCTCTATTCAGCTTCGTGAAGGTGACGCTACAATGGAAAACTTACCTCACGAAACAGCATTCGATTCTCAATATTTAACGTCAAGCGAGTCGAAATCAAAACATGAGCAACACGGAGCCACAGATCCGTATTTGAAACAAGCACAAAACCGAATCCTGCTGGTAGAAGACAACGATATCAATCAACTTGTCGCGCAAGGAATGCTTGAAAATCTGGGCATCCAATCAGATATTGCAGGAAATGGCCTCGCTGCTCTCCAATCATTGCGATCTTCTACGCCCTATCAACTGATATTAATGGATTGCCAAATGCCTGAAATGGATGGATATGAAGCCACAATGGCGATCAGAGACGGAGAAGCGGGACAAAACTACAAAAGCATTCCAATTATTGCCATGACAGCCAACGCCATGAAGGGTGATATGGAGAAATGCCTTGCTGCTGGCATGAACGATTACATAAGCAAACCCGTTAACCCAGAGAACTTAGAGTCGGTGTTATCAAAATGGCTTAATTTTTCTTCAAACTCCTCAAACTCTTCAATTTCCAGTACCCGCCTAAATGAGCTCAGCTCCGTAAGTGATCAGAATGATCCTGTATGGAATGAACGCGAAGCTCTGGATATGATGTTCAACGATAAAGGCGCTTTAAACGTCGTGCTCAGTGCTTTTATGGAGGAAACTCCAGAACAGATTCACCAGCTTATCTCTGCCATTGATAACGGAAACATCAGTGAAATAAAGGTCCACTCTCATACCCTAAAAGGGACAAGCAGCCAGATTGGTGCGCACAGCCTTTACACTTTGATGGATGAAATTGAAAAACAGGTAAAATCCCAAAATCAGCTTCCGGATCCTAGTGTAATTGCACGTATTTCTGAGCACCAAGAACAACTGTTTTTAAGGCTAAATCAATACCTTTCTTAGTAGGCATGAAATATCGATTGAGCCTTTATGCGTAAGCCCTACAGCGTCATAAATACGAATGATTCTCATGTAAAATGATAACCTAGTCAGGAAGGTTTTATGCCGCTATAATTCCCGCCTCCTAACGCTGAGGTCAAAAAATGCACAACAAACCCACTCCAATCGATCAATATCCAAAATACTGGGCTGAATGTTACGGTGTCGCCCCTTTTCTGCCCACCAGTAGAAAAGAGATGGATGCACTTGGTTGGGACAGTTGCGATATAATCATCGTCACTGGTGACGCTTACGTCGACCACCCAAGTTTTGGTATGGCTATTATTGGACGCCTTTTAGAGGCACAAGGTTTTCGTGTAGGTATTTTGGCTCAGCCAGAATGGCAAGATAAATCCGATTTCATGAAGCTCGGTAAACCAAACCTCTTTTTTGGTATTACCGCGGGCAACATGGATTCAATGATCAACCGTTACACCGCAGACAAAAAGCTTCGTCACGACGATGCATACACACCGAATAACGAGGGTGGAAAGCGCCCAGACCGTGCAACCTTGGTTTACTCTCAGCGTTGCCGTGAGGCATACAAAGACGCCCCCATCGTTTTAGGTGGCATTGAGGCGAGCCTTCGTCGTATCGCGCACTACGATTATTGGTCTGACAAAGTTAGACGTTCTGTTTTGTTCGATGCTAAAGCCGATATTCTATTGTTTGGTAACGCGGAAAGAGCGTTAGTGGAAGTGGCGCATAGGCTGGCAAATGGCGAAGATATTTCCACTCTCACTAGTATTCGTGGCACAGCAGTAAACCTAGCCGCTGCTCCAGAGCATTTCAAAGTTATTGATTCTTCTCGTATTGAAAAGCCGGGAAAAGCGTTCGTTCCAACGAACCCTTATCAGGTAGAAACGCAATGTGAAACAAAGCCGAAGGAAGAAGAAAAGGTAGCCAAGGCTGTCACTATTCAACCATCAAGGCACGATGCGAAAACCACCGCAGTGAGAATCCCCCCTTTCGAAAAGCTGAAAAACGACCGCATTCTCTACGCGCATGCCAGCCGAATCATGCACCTAGAAACTAACCCATACTCCGGCCGCGCGCTTATTCAAAAGCACGGAGATCGTGAACTTTGGGTGAACCAAGCGCCTATTCCGCTGACAACAGAAGAAATGGATTTTGTGTTTGGGCTGCCTTACGCTCGCGTTCCGCACCCTATGTATGGTAATGCGAAGATCCCCGCTTATGACATGATTAAAACCTCGGTCAATATCATGCGGGGTTGTTTTGGCGGCTGTTCTTTCTGTTCAATAACAGAACACGAAGGGCGTATTATTCAGAACCGTTCGAAAGAGTCGATCCTTAACGAGATGGAAGAAATTCGCGATAAAGTCCCAGGCTTTACCGGTACCATTTCTGATTTAGGCGGACCAACGGCCAACATGTATCGCCTAGGTTGCTCCGACCCACGTGCAGAACAGAACTGTCGAAGACCTTCCTGTGTATTCCCGGGGATATGCCATAAGCTAGACACCGACCACAAGCACACCATCGATTTGTATCGAGAAGCGCGCAAGGTAAAAGGCATCAAGAAAGTCATGATCGCGTCTGGCGTTCGCTACGACTTAGCCATTGAATCTCCAGAATACGTGAAAGAGCTCGTCACTCATCACGTAGGTGGCTATTTGAAAATAGCGCCCGAGCACACAGAGAAAGGCCCGCTAGATAAGATGATGAAGCCGGGCATGGGCACCTATGACCGATTCAAAGAAATGTTTGAAAAGTTCAGCAAAGAAGCCGGGAAAAAACAGTATTTGATCCCTTACTTCATCGCTGCACACCCAGGTACTGAAGAAGAAGACATGGTGAACTTGGCACTGTGGTTAAAATCGAATAATTTTGAGTGCGACCAAGTCCAGAACTTCTACCCGTCTCCGATGTGTAATGCGACCTCCATGTATTACTCAGAAACCAATCCACTCAAGCGAGTGAAATACAAGCAACGTGAAGACATCCCCGTTGCTAAAGGAGAAAGGCAGCGACGCTTACACAAAGCGCTGCTTCGTTACCATGACCCAGCTAACTGGCCAATCATTCGCGAAGCACTGATCAGCATGGGCAAAAAGCACCTTATTGGCGATAAACCTGGCTGCTTAATTCCTGCGGAAGATCTTGACTCCAAAACGCCTGCGCAGCGCCGCCGTTCAGGTAGGCATGGTGCAAACCGCTTTGCGACCAAGCATACCAAGAATCAACCCGATATCCGTAAGCCTGATAGCCGTAAAGAAAATGGAAAGGGTAAGCCTTCCACCAAGCCGAAATCCAAAAGGCAAGGTAAACCCGCGCATCAATCTGCTGGCTCTAACAAGCCAAAGAATAAACAGAAACATCGCGCTAAAGCACATCAATAGAAAGTTATTGATGGAGCCAGAGACAAAAAATGCGACCAATTGGTCGCATTTTTATTTGTTTTTTCAGAGTCAACGCTTGCAGCTAGACCTTCATTAATTGGTTTCTTTGTCGGCAAATACCCACTTCGAACTCAAGAAGTAGTTACTGAACATTCCTACCAAGATTCCCGCTACAAGCGCCACAAAAGGCATGGCTCCTTGGTCACCAAAAACGGCGATAACCAACTTGAACACTCCTAGGTTGGGTATAGCAGAACAGACCGCCGCAACCATGTGTTTTTGCCACTGCTTCGCTTTATCAGACTTTTCTCTGTCACTGAACGTCAGTACTCGGTTTCCAACCCATGTTGCGGTTGCCGCTAAAACAAACGCGATAACACGCGAAGAAAATATCGGCATTTCTGCAACATAATACAGAAGAGAAAATACCGCGGTATCGACTAAAAAGCCGATACCGCCAACAAAGGCAAACTTAAACAGCCGATGCTGAAATAGTTTATGCTGCAAAGCCTTAAGCTGAGAAATCACTGGCACAGGTAACGTGAACGTTTAGGTGATGCCACTTCGAACGTACAAGACAAATTGTATTTCTCTACAAAGTTTCCGATACGTTCATTAGGCCCAACGATGTAATACCCATTCTCATGACCTTCCAGTTGATCCAGCGTATGCATTCGCTTCGCCTGACCAAAACTGTAGTACTGACCAGAGAACGGTCGTCCGCCTTCTACATAAAACGTAGGCTTACTGTGATCGATATCGATGAACAGCATTTTATCGCTACGCTCATTACCTGTTTTGAACATCACTACACAGATAGCAATAATCAGAATGATTGGCGAGATATACGAAGTAAACGTAAACCAGTTGAACGTAAATTGTTTCCCTCGGAACATAAACGCAATGCCAGAAACAACAAGCGCAACAGCAGCAACATACATAATGATCGCATCATTCTTAAGTTCGCTTGCCACATAGACAGATACCAACGTAATAATTAGCCCTGTAATCGCAATGAACTTGAAGTATGTCGCTTTGTAACTCACTTTTTCTTCTGCTAAGTACGCAACTAACAGCGCAAACGCGGGCATACCAGGCAGAACGTAAGTAGCAAGAATATTGCCCGAGAACGTAAACAGAATGAGTGGTGAGAGTACCCAGAACAAGAGGAATACAAACACCCCAGGTATTTCAGCAAACTTTTCTTTCAATCTCGTAAAACGAAAAACCGCTAGCAAAGGCAATACAATAGACCAAGGCAGAGCCGCCAACATCAAGAATAGCCATATCATGCCTCTTGGTTCGTCGTGCGCATTACCGTAGCGATCCCCTTCCCAACCGCTCACAAGGAATCGGTTAAAGTGTTCGCCTACAATAAAGTATTCTAAGAATCCTGGGTTTGCTTGCTCGGCTAAGATGTACCATGGCAGCGCAATGACACACATTAGGATTAAGCCGCCAACGATTGGAAAACGCTTCCAAAGCTGCACAAACGCACCGATAAAGCCATGTTGAATAATCAGGAATGGAAGAACGGATAGCCCCATCAATACGATGGCCATCGGCCCTTTAGCCAGTAGTGCAAGACCTAACCCAGCAAACCCGATGTAGCCCCATATCTTTTCGCCCCGCCAGCAAAAGAAGAACCCTATCATGGCGAGCGTTAGAGAGAACGTTAGCGCCATATCCGTCATGACAGCGCCAGATGAGATAGAGAATACAGGGATGGTTGCCATGACTACCGCGGTTTTTAGCGGATTAATACCAACACGTTTTGCAAAAAAACATCCCAAAGCGATGGTTAGAACTCCGACAACCCAATGTGGGAATCGAACGGCAAATTCTGATACACCGAAAACTTCAATGCCCACGGCACTCAGCCAAGTAAACATCGGCGGTTTGCCCAAGAATGGCTCATCGTAATCAAACATAGGCGTTAACCAGTTACCGGTTTCCACCATAATTCGAGCCTGCTCACCGTATCGAGCTTCCGTTGTATCCATCAGCGGCATAATACCCAAAGACACAAGCCTTATTAGCAAGGCTGCACCTAGTAAGAACCACAAATGTTTCGAAGTTAGCTTCACTTCTCTACCTCTATCAATTCAAATCCCTTACGTGAGATATATCAAAATCAAGTAAGTTCATTCTTTATGTCATTCATTTCAATTCCAATACCCCTGATGCTCTATGAAAATGCGCCCACCTAATCTTGCTGGCTGCAAGCTAAACGAATAGCAAGCAAACCTATCGACATGAAAACCTGTCAACGTGCAGACTGGGCGTTTGGGCGGTAATGAAATCAAGCATCTAACTTTGGGTAAAAGTCTGTGTCGCACAAAAGAAAATGCACGAAGGCTGCATTATACCCAAGTCGTATGAAGTTGCGAGGATCACTTTGCAATGGCACTCTCAATGAGAAGCAAGATTCTGTTAGACTACAGCTTTATCGCAACACCCATATCGCTATGAAACTTCAAGCCAGCCCAATTACTCAACACTGCGTTGATGACATTACTTTTTACCTAAAGAGAGATGAACTCCTTCATCCACAATTCAGCGGCAACAAAGCCAGAAAATTTATGCAGCTGCTGAACACCGAATACCCAGAAGTTAATACGATTATTGGACACGGTTCTATTCAAGCTAATTCTTTGTATTCATTAGCCGCACTCGCCCACTTAAAAGGGTGGAGCTTCGAGTTTTATGTGGATCATATTCCCTCTTATGTTTTAGAAAACCCTAAAGGAAACTACCGCGCAGCGCTGGATTTAGGGGCAAAGATTATTGATGTTAGCCAATTGGAACGCGACGGAGACAATGCATTAAATAGCGAGCGCTATATAAAAGAGATCAGAAAGCCCGACAACCGTTGCCTTTTCATTCCAGAAGGCGGCAGATGTGAGTTGGCAGAATATGGCGTAAAACAGCTGGCAAATGAAATATTGGATTGGAAAAAAGAAGCAAACATCGCTGCCCTTACCGTAGCCCTCCCTTCCGGTACGGGGACGACCTCTCTTTACCTCAATAAGCACCTAAAAAAACACAACATTCGAGTAGTCACTTGCGCGTGTGTCGGTGGCGATGAATACCTAATGCAACAATGGCAATCGCTAAACGAAGAGCAGTTTCCACATATTTTGAATACAGGAAAAAAGCACCACTTTGGCAAACTCTACCAAGCTGATTTTGATATGTGGAAAAAACTAAAAGAACAAACCGAAATCGAATTCGACCTGCTCTACGACCCACTAATGTGGCGCTGTTTAATGCAAGAATACGAAAAGGAACAGCACGGGACGTTACTCTACATTCACCAAGGTGGGTTGCTAGGTAACGAAACTATGCTGCCTAGGTATGTGAGGAGGTTTGGGGAGCCAATAATGTGAAAATAGTCGCCAACTGATACTTACCTCATTTGGTCTGTTATGAGACAGTATGTTTAATTACAACAAACTGAATTACAAGATGAACCCACAGCAGTTTAACGATATAACTAGGCTAAAGCCTTTTCCTGCCCAAGCTGAATTTGATGAATTAGTCGAACGAATGAGAGACAATGCAGAGCTTTCGGCTTTGTATACCGAAATCACTAACAAAGTGGCTCGAGACTACTTTTTCAACTGCGATGATTGCGATAATCATGCTGACTCGAATCTCTCTCGCAAGCGCATAAAAGAAAAGATACTGAGCAAGGTTCCTCAACTTGCTCTCTTCTTAAAAAACATCCACCCTGGAGCGGCTCATCAAGTTGAGGCGCTTTCAGTTCTGCGTGAAGAGGATGTAGACTTTTCCAATATATCCGACTTTAAAAGAGATCTTAGGGCACGGCATGAGGCGCGCTGGTCTAGAGTGCAGAGAGAGGAACGAGGTAATAACGAGGTGCAAGGAGGTGTGTCTGTCCTTGGTTCGTTATCTGAAGAACTGCTTAAGCGTGCGATAGAAACAGTGTCAACGAGCGAAGATATTTTTCAAACCAACCAAGATGATACTAAGTCCTATGGGGACTTTGTATTAATGTCTTTGCCTAATAATTTGTGGTTTTCTGTAAAGTCAGGCTTTTCTAGAGAGCGTCTTCTAGCGTCTGGTTTCTCGAATGACTTAGTCGGTGTCGGCTTTTTTGAAGAGCCTACAGAGTTTACATCTCGCCACAAGGTTAGAAACTTTAAAAAGGCAGGCTTTCTAGCAATTTATCTGCCAGATGTAGCTGTGACAGAAGAACAACATGATGGAACTACATCCACTTATGCGGAGGTTCAGGAGTTCTACAATCAAGCGGGACGTGTTGCACCTCTGAATATTAATGGAACGCAATTCTTTAGACCATTGTCAGAGCTAGGTGATGATATTAAATCTTTGTTAGATCAGGACCTCCAAAGAAGGAGCACTTTGAACTTTTAATAAGCAGTAAGCCCCTAAAGGGGCTTAGCTAGCTTGGCGTTGCTCACACACCAACTTATCAGCTGTCGTTAGTGTCTTGATCATCTGCTCAGCTACGGCATGGATTACATTCATACAAACTGAGTTGCCAAACTGCTGGTACACTTGGTTTTGTGAAACAGCATCAACCTTAAAGCTCTTAGGAAAACCCTGTAACCTAGCGCACTCGCGTGGAGTTAGCTTACGCGGGTTTTTATTGAGGTGGCTTTGGTCAATGAGTATCTCTGAACCATCTTTATAGTATCGAGCACTGATGGTATTCGTGTACTCACTCTCGGCATTGAAAAGTGAATAACCAAATCCATTGCCTTTCGTCTTATGCTCAGCCTTGCGCTTTTGATGCCCTTCCCATAGCTTATCTGAGATAGTAAAGCGGTCTTTACCATACTTTGCATAATCAGCAGCTAATTCTTCCTCTGTTTGTAGGATGTCCCCAACACGCGTCGGTGTTTTTGGTGGCTCAGGCCAATTGAATATTTCGTCGAAGTTTACGCTTGGGTACTGGTCCTTATCGAAACCTATAATGAATACTCGTTCTCGATTCTGAGGTGCTCCAAAATCCCCCGCTCGTAAAACACGAACATCAACCCAGTAATTCAGCTTATCTTGCAAAGCATGGCGCGCCTCTTCGCTCATCGGCACATCTTCAGGGATCTGCTGCTCATGCTTGCCTTGTAAGATATCCATAATCGTTTTGAGAGTTCGGCCTTTATCATGCCCTTTAAGCTGTTTTACATTTTCAAGAAGAAAGGCTTTTGGCTTTTTAGCTGCTAAAATTCGTTGAACTTCAAAGAACATCGTTCCACGGGTGTCACTAAAACCTTGTTTTAGCCCTGCTTGAGAGAAAGCTTGACATGGGAAGCCACCTAATAGAATTTCATGATCGTCAATATCTTCAGCTGAGATCTTAGTTATGTCGCCACTTGGCATATCGCCATAGTTTGCTAAGTACGTTTTTTGAGCGAACTTATCCCACTCAGAGGTAAAAACACAGTGACCGCCTAATTGCTGGAAAGGGTAGCGAATGCCTCCAATACCGGCAAAAAGATCAATAAAACGAAAATTGGCATCTTCTAGTCTGTCTTGCTTTAGTGGAGCATTATCGTAAAACTTTTTCATCTCATTTTCTAAATCGACAATCTTGGCCCACTTTAAAGGTGAAGGTTTATGCTCTCCTGCTTCCCAGCCACGAATGGTTCGTTCGCCATCTTTTCCTAAGCCTATCAAATTTGCTAGCTCGCGCTGCCCTAAGCTAAGTTTATCTCTTAACTCTCTGATATAGTGGGAGGTATTCAATTTGTGCACCATTTTCCTATATTGATATCCGGTTTTTGCCCCGGTGATAGTGTGCACTGTATATTTAGACAGACATAAATGCAAGTGGTTATCCGGTTTTTAACCCTGTGCATAGGAAGTGAGAATGGCTTACACGATTATAGATGGGATAGTAGAACAAGATGGTGTTATTTTGAAAGCCGAACACCTTTTTAAGCTCGGTAGAATATCAGCTTATTCAGATGGCAATGAGGTTGAATTGGTTATCTCAAAACGCCCAGCTTCAATCCATTTTGAATTTGAAGCAGAACCAACCCCTCATTTTTTACTGTTCTTTCGAGGACAACCATTAGATGCAGAGCAAACGTATTCTTTAACAAAAATTGGTTACTTTATATCTGAAGGGAGAAGGTTACATTTCGTCAGCTCCCACCTCATGGATCTTTTAGATAGCGCCTTTGGAGAGCTTTCCCTTCCTAAGTTAATGAAACTTCTACGTACTCTGCATTTAGAAGGGTTTATCGAAGCGTTTCCTTCTCACTTAATTGAAGTGCTTAGGGGGAACCAACAAAAACGAGCTCATCATGACAAGCTCTTTGTGCAATCACTGTACCCCTATCAGGAAGAAGGGGTTAACTGGTTGAGTTTTTGTGCAGAAAATGGCGTTGGGACAATACTTGCTGATGATATGGGCTTGGGTAAAACAGCGCAAGTGATCGCACTATGTTGTGATGTTTTGGAAAAGAACCCAAACAGCAAAGTATTAATCGTCGTTCCCAACCCTTTGCTTGATAACTGGGTACGGGAATTTAACTTTTTTGCACCAAGCATTACGCCTTATCTGCATTACGGAAAGAATCGCCGTGGGGTTGCCTCTGCTTTCGATAATCACAGTGTTGTGATCACTCCTTACACGACAGTGTCTTCAGATATTACGATGTTTGAAGAAGTCTACTTTGACCTCGCTCTCTTTGATGAGGCGAGTATGTTAAAAAATCCTAAATCGACTCGCTCCCTCTCCGCTCGCCGTTTGGATGTCGGTGTCACTGTTGCGATGTCTGGAACCCCCGTAGAGAACAGTTTGATGGATGCATGGGCCTTAACGGATCTTGTGTTTGAAGGTTTTTTAGGGGGGCAAGAGAACTTTAAAAGTCGTTATGTGCATTCTGATCTATCTGAAACATTGGATAAAAACTTGGAGGAGCTTGAGAGCAGCTTACGCCAAATTACACTGCGAAGAATGAAAAAAGATGTATTGGAGCAATTACCCGAAAAGCTCGATATACACACAGCGGTCTCTTTAGGTGAAAGTGAAAAAAACAAATACGAAGCATTGATCGATGAAATGCAGAATGATCGCCAAAATGGTGGCGGTGGTATCCTCCCATTAATTAATAAGCTTCAACAGTTTACGGCTCACCCCGCGCTGGTTGAATCGGCCATCCCCCATGATGTTCACTCTCTCATCAAGAGTAGCGCCAAATTTGAGTTACTTATGATGCAGTTGGATAAAATTAGACAAGCTGATGAGAAGGTGATTATTTTTGCCACTTTCCAAAAAGCCATTGATTTGATACAAGGCGCCATAAATGAAAGGTATGGCATATTGTCTGGGGTTATCGATGGGCGAACACCTAACGATGAACGCCAAGCCTTGATTGATACTTTCTCCGAATCAGAAGGCTTCAACGTCTTATTGCTTCACCCTAGAACGGCAGGGATGGGGTTAAATATTACTGCTGCTACCAATGTGATTCATTATTGCCGCCAATGGAATCCCGCCCTAGAAGAGCAAGCGACGGCAAGGGCTTGGCGTAATGGCCAAAAATCCGTAGTGAATGTCTACTACATGTACTACGCGGATACGATTGAAGAAAGAATTGATGAACGTATTCGATTGAAGCAGCAGCTAAGTGATCGTGTAGTATCGGTCACTGATGATAAAGAAACAGACAAGCAGATCATGCTTGAGTATTTGGAAACGTTAGACTCATGAATGAAACAATAGCACTACCAGAAGAAGATGACTTTCGTCCCTCAGCGGCCCGACTCGTTGAGAGTTTACGTGATACCGGTTATAGCAAAGAGGCTGCATTTGCCGACATCATTGATAACTCTATTGCAGCGAATGCAACTCACATAGAGGTTGAGCTCCAATATATGTTTGGAGAGTTTAGAGTCATCATTACGGATAATGGTGATGGCATGTCAGAAGAGCAGCTTCGTAATGCAATGCGTTATGGCTCGCCCCGCCGTGATAACCCTAAATCACTGGGTAAGTTTGGTATGGGGCTTAAAACCGCCTCTACCGCGTTCTGTCGCCGTCTTGTCGTGCTATCTCATCAAAATGGCAGCAATGTCGGTCGAGCCTGGGATATTGATAACATCATTAAATCAGACCGTTGGGAACTAGAAACCCCTGATGAAGACGATTACTACGACGATTTTGATGCTCTAAATACTTTCTCAGAAGATAGCGGAACCATGATCATTTGGGAAAATATCGACCGTTTAGTGAAAGCAGGCAGTGAGAAGCAATTACTGGCGCAAGTTCAGTCGCTTGGCAAAGAGCTTTCTTTAGAGTTAAGCGCTATATTCTTTAAGTTCTTAGAATCAGGTGAAGTCACAATCTCAATGAAGATTGGAGACAACCCTGTCGTTAAATTAAAAGGTTGGGATCCCCTATGTTCTAAATTTGTAACTAAGGATGGTGCGCGCCCTCGAATACTGAAAGAAAGACCCGTAGAAATTGATGCTGGTAATACAAAGCTTCACTTTACCGTTAAAGGCGGTGTTATCCCTTCTCTAAACGAACTTGATAACGATGAACAAAACTACGTTCGTTATAACCTAGATAATCAAGGGCTTTACATCTATCGAGAAGGTCGACTTATTTGGCACGATGGCTGGCCACATCGTATGTATAAAAAAGAAAGTAAGGTCACTCGCCTTCGAGTTGAGCTGAATTTTGGCCACGAGTTGGATGATGTGTTCAGTATCGATTTTCGCAAGAGTCGTGTGATTATTCCTGCCGAAATCAGAAATAAGTTAAAGAGCCTAATTTCACCTTGGCGTCAAGAGTTGACTAAACGGCAAGAACGCTTAACTTCTGCGAACACTAAGCGTGCGCATGGCCCAGCAGATAAAGCGATTGGTAAACATAGTAAGCATACTAAAAACTCTGATATTAAAGTTAATGGTGACACGGTAACAATTCGTAACAGGAAGCAGATGAAGCCGACTGTGATAGAAGGCATTCGTGTCTATGACGATAAAACTGTGCGCGTACATGAAGAAGATTCGCTACTAGGTGATTGCTTATGGGAGCCTTCATGTGATGGAGACGGTAATACATGCGTCAGCCTTGGCAAGTCACACCCTTACTTCCATAAAATGTATAACGTCTGCAAGGATAATGTCGAGGCCATGAAAGCCCTAGATATGCTGCTTTGGAGTTTATCAAATGCTGAGCACGGTGAGTTTTCTGATACTAATCAGCACACGTTGAATGGATTTCGTCAAGAAGTAAGTAACACACTGCGTCACTTAAGTCTCGAGCTTCCAGATGTGGAGGAAGATGAATGAGTTACCAATACGATCTATCTGACTTTAAACGTTACTTGAATGATAAAAATCCAAAGTATCGGGTGGATGGTCTGATTTTTTGGAAGACGACAATTCCAATCCCCATAGATTTGTTCAACCGGATTTTTAATGAATCAGATCATATCGTTACCGATTACGTTTATCAGCTAGCGGCAAGTGCAGTGACATTTAGCCATCGAGAACTATTTGAAAGTACCTTTGAGGTTGCAGTAACCGACCTTCCCAAAGGTGACTTAAAGAAAAAGCACTTTGCTTTGCTAGATTGGCTCAATGAGCAATTACCAGAACGCTCAGAAATCACTCGTATGGCTTACGAGGTTGCAGATACGTTAGGGCTTGATTCATTCACCTTCTCTACTGAAAAGGTTGCAGAAGCATTGCAGCACCAAGGTAAAAAATATGCTCGTATCTTTATGCCAGAAGCGGTAAAAGCACAATATAATTTGATTCCTGATTGCGAGCGAGTTGGCACAGCTAACACGGATATGTTCGGCAATATTATTGCGGACCGTTATGGTATTTATAGAGCTGGGTTTGGTGATGCGTTAGTCGCTATTTTTAATGGACTCTTGGAATTCCGTATCCTTTGCTCTGGCCGTGGTGAACATTTGAGTAGCTACAGGATAGTCGCTCCTCTGATCGAACATATTGATATTCGCCTTGCTAAAACAAGCGATGGTTCGCTATGGGAACCAGGGTATGAAGATGACCACTACATTACGCTAAATAATGAACACCCTCTTATGCGTAACCTGTCGGAAGAGCAGTCAAGGCCGTTAGCCGAATGTCTGTTTTTTATGGGTGAGTTTGAGAACGGCCAGTTTTCAGATACCAACAAAAAGCTGATAGAAAACCTACGCCAAGAGGTTTCTCGCAGCCTTTGGATTAAGCACGATTAACCTCTACGCAGCTTCCTGCGGGTAGCTGCAATTGAATTTAGGGATAAGAAAGTAATGCTTTCAAAAATAAACACTGTCGGTAGCTGGTTTAAAAGTGACTCTGACAATAAAGAGTTAGAAGATGGCCGGTATAATAATAAGTGGTTAAATGGATTTACGTTTGACAACATAATATTTAACGATGAGGCTAAAGAAGCTTTTAGCCGACTTCCTATAGACATTGAAATGTTTGATCAACATGCATTGGTTACGATTAACAACACCCAAAAAAAGACAACCAATCAATGTTATATCCCCAGTCAGTATTTTTTATATGCGGTAAGGCTTCAACCTTTAGTCGTTTTATTAAACAACTATATGGAAGTTTTTGAACAAGTAAAAAACTCTGTTTCCGGAGCGTCTGAATTTGAAAATTTAATCAACACCCAGCAACCACAAAATCAGGTATTAAATGCTTTAGATTCACATAGTAAAGAAAATTTCATTAGCGCTTTTAAAGACAGTTCTAATCGAATGGGCGGCAAAAAGATTATTAATGATAAAGGCACAAGGAAGATATATCGCCCAGACAGTGACTTCATGTCATCAATATGGTTGCAAGCTATCCCCGCTCCAAATGCTAGTTCTGAGTTGCTTGGTCATCTACTGTATGCGTTTGCTCAGGATCCAACTGCATACCAAGTTCTTACAGAAAACTACTCTTCCTCAATCCCATATCTATTTAAGACTACAAGTGGAGATGAATTAATTGTTCAAGTTTTATCTACACTGGGGTGGCAAGGTAAATTGGATGCAGAATTAAATCCATCATCGTCATCAGATTTTGCCAACTGGGGCTCAATAGAGAAAGCATTCTTGTTTAGACCTAAACTTATACCTGGTAACCCTAGATATGTTGAAGAGCCGATTCACTATCATTCCTCCTCGAACCAGTATGTATATGTTAAAAAAGGCTTACTTGATACTGATGAACTAAGAATAAGTGTATCTGATCTCATCTCTCAGCTATGGAATAACATGTCTATTCAGAAAGATGATGAGGCGTTTTACTTTAAATCTTCTCTTCGCTTTGATTCTAAAGCTCCACCATTTAAAGGTGCGACCAATAAAATCTTTTATGGTGCGCCTGGAACAGGTAAGAGCCATCACATTCATAATGTAGAATGTGCAGGTGCTAATACAATTGTGACAGTCTTTCACCCTGATACTCAGTACAGTGACTTTGTTGGTGCTCTTAAGCCTAACATGGCAACAGATGAAAACGGCAAACCTTATGTTGCTTACCAATTCCGTCCAGGTCCTTTTACTAAAGCATTAATCGAGGCAAAACTGCATCCGCATAAACATATTTGCCTAGTGATTGAAGAACTGAACCGTGCACCGGCAGCCGCAGTCTTTGGAGAACTGTTCCAATTATTAGACCGAGAAGATGATGGCGAAAGCAGTTACAAGATTGATGCATCAGACCCTGACATGTTGGCGTACATCAACCAATCGCTTAAAAAAAACGGAGCACCAAGCATTGAGCAGTTGGAAATACCGGCAAACCTCTCCTTATTAGCCACGATGAACAGCAGTGACCAAGCGGTGATGCCTCTAGATACCGCATTCAAACGTCGTTGGCGCTTCAAGTTTATTGATATCGACTTCTCTCATTCCGATGTCCCGAATCACGACTTTCATGTATCAACTCGCAGTGGCGTATTTAAGATTTCTTGGCCAAAACTTGCGACGATCATTAATGAGGAATTGATTGAAGCTCACGTTGCAGAAGATCGCTTACTTGGCCCCTTCTTTGTGAAAAAAGATGAGATTGAAACCGTTGAAGCCTCAAAAGAAACCATTAGCAGCAAGTTGTTTGTTTATCTTTGGGATGATGTTTTAAGGCACATCGGTCCCAAGAAAATCTTTGCTCCTAAATACCTTACTTATGGTCGTCTATCTTCTGCCTTTATGAAAGACAAAGCGATATTCAATAGCAAAGTAGAGGAAAGAGTCGAAGATAGTGGAACTCGTATAGAGGAGCCGGCGATAGATGCCACTGAGTGAGATTAATCTGTATCTTGATCGCACCCCATTAAGCTCGAAAAAATTATCTCCTTCGTTAATAGATGCGCTAATACGGAAGCGCATCATTCCACAAGGGAGTTCAAAAATTGAGTTTTGTGGTGTGATAGCTTGTGATGAAGAGTTGGCAGTTTTTTTACCCAGAAATAGTGTGGCCGATAAAAAACGGTCCAAAGCTTTAACGCACTTGTTGATTCAAGCATTACTAAAATACTACCTTGATAAAGACACGGGTATTCATGCTCAAGACAGTGACTCTGAGGTTATAGGTGGGGAGTCGCTATCATTGGCTATCTCCCTATTAGAAGACTACGCCACCAATGGCCTTTATGTTCGCCGAATCAGAGAGCGGGCGATAAACAAAGGTAAAGTTGATTGGAGGCGCACAATAGCAAGCAGAGTGCCTTTAACAAGTAATGATAGCCCTATCTACCTTGAACTGGACACTTCTCGCTCTCGTTACGACACCTCTAGCGAAGTAGCAAAAATTCATGCTCAAGTAATTAAGAATCTATCATCAACCTATGGACTACTATGGTTTGGTCAAAACTCTTATTTTGACTCTTCGTTGTCGCATGTACTCCAACCTAACAGTAGTCTCGATGTGCAGATCGCATGCCTAGAAAAGGAGCTTCGCCAAGTCTATTCCGACCGAGATATCTTTTTGCTGAAAGGGTTGATCCAATGCTTAAAGCAGCAAAAAGGGAAAAAGGAAGATACATTACTTATTGGTGTTCGAAAATTTCACTCTTTATGGGAAGCAATGCTAGATGAGTGTTTAATAGGGAAATATGCAGTAAATAGCAAATTGCCCGTTCCCGTATATCAAACTGGCGCAGGTGTATTTGTACCTGTACCGAAGAAAGGTCAACGAACGGATACTGTACTTAAGCATTCAGATGAGCATCGATTTGCTATCGTTGATGCTAAATATTACAGTGCATATTCTGCCAATTCAGCTCCGGGGTGGTCAGATTTAGTTAAGCAGTTTTATTATCACCAAGCTATATCTCAATTAGAAGGGAAAGGCACGCCTGTATCCAACCACTTTATTTTTCCGGGTTTAGTGCATCATCTTCAATCAGCTCATGTTGCTAAACGAGGAGCTAAAGTAGCAAAAGAGTCTGACTGCTTACCGGAATATTCAACGATTCATTGTCATTATCAGGACCCGATCGAGCTTTTAAAAATTTACATCAATGGTGGAAAGTTAACTCGTCTAACCCAAGAAATATTTAGCTTAAACTAAAGTCACAACGAAAAGTAAGCACTGAGATGCAATCATCGATAATTTGCTGAACTAGACTTTAACCCTGTTGTTCCAAATCAGATTTAAACTGATGATGTAACATAATTGAAAACAGGTGAAAGATGAATGTATCTAGCCATCGTCATAGACTTGTGCTCGCAGCGAATAGTCGGTTGGCATGTATAAGATATTGATGACAACTTTGATTTGTAAAGTCTTGATTAAAAATTATAACTTAAAGTAACCAAGTAAAGGGCGGCGGGTCACAGTGACAGGGGCTGTTAATATATATGAGCAAACAATAAAGTAAGTTGCAACAGGAGTATAGAATGCACGCTCGCATGGGCAATGTTGGAGCTTGTTGGAATAATGTCGTAGTTGGACGCTTCTGCGGAAGTTTAAAGCATGATTAGTTGTTTAAAGTTGGTCAGTCAACCCGAGAACAAACGAAAAAAGTCTTAGCCTACATTCGGTACTGCGACTTCGAAAGATTATAATCGGCTAACAATGGTATGTCATTGATTAACCGAGAATACTATTTAGAGAATAGTACTCGGCTGGAGTTGACCAGAACATTCCCCACTGGAACAAATTTCAAATACTCTTCTTTTGCTCACATTACTTTAAATGATACATAAAAATCATCGATATGCGTTCGTAGAGAAAGAACTATAGAGGCTAGCAATGAAGATATTCCGTCTAATTTGTGCAAAAAAGCCCCAGCATTTCTGCTGGGGCTTCGAATGTGGCGGTGAGTGAGAGATTCGAACTCTCGATACGTTGCCGTATACACACTTTCCAGGCGTGCTCCTTCAGCCACTCGGACAACTCACCGAATTGTTGTTGAACTTTGCGTCTCAACGGGGCGCTAATTTAATGTTTATGTGTTTGTCGGTCAAGTGATTATCTGAAAAAAAACATCATTTCATGTCTGTTCGCTCAGATTTTAGCTAAAACACTCACTTTACCAACAGATTGGTTAGCTTTAGACCTGTTGAATATAAGCAGGAACACGGAATAATTTTCGGCAGTTATCTAGGAAATATCCGTAAAGTACACCTAAACCACATGAAACAACTGCGTTACTCGCAACGGCTGTCATAATCTGATCAGAAGACGCGCCTACAAACCATAGAATCGCGGCATAAACAGGTGATTGAAACAATACATAAGCAATAACGTCGGAAATGCGCTTTGTCAGTTCGCCACCATGGATTCTTCCACCTTGGTTAAGAACCCAATCTCGAAATACCCCATAAGGCCATGCAATGGCGATGTTTACGGGTATAGATAGAGTTCTCGACTGCAATGACTGCTCAAAGGACATACCTGATACAAAAATCTCTATCAGCATTCCGACAACAAAGCTGAATACCACCATAGCAAATGTATCCGCTGCTGCGTGGCGAATACAAAAAGGGGCTTTAGAACTCATTTCCTTCCTCACAAAGAATATAAAACTAGTTAAAGAATTGTTAAGCAACAGGTAAATCTAGATAAAACATTAAATGCTAGATTTATTCGCTATTTAATCACTTTTTAAATGGATTTATATTCCGTATTTTATATTTTGTTGTAAATTTACAACTGGTTTTCTTCGAAATAATAGTGAGTTTGACTAATTCATCTGAAAGGTCTTTTTACGAGTGGTATATGAGTACATAAAAGCACTGAGAGATAACCTTTCAGTGCTTTCCTAGAATTTTATGTAATTAACTTACGAAATCAGTCCGCGAGGCTTAACGTAAGTACGTTAATGTCTTCTTCTGATGGGGTCGTGTTTTCACGAAGCGCGGTCACAATTTTGTCTATCGCGCTGAGTTCATCATGGTTAAACCTAATGCTGTCTTGGCTTATGATGCACTCTAGGATCTGATTTGCTTGTTCATAGTCTTGATTGTCTAAACAAACGTACAAATCAATTAATCTCTGTTCATTGTTTTTGCTCGATACTTCTGTTGGATTGGAAGTATTGAATTTTGATGCGTCTCTCTTTAGCTGATTTAAACGTTCAGAGAACTTGATCAAAACATCGTCTAATTCCCTTTCATCAATCGGTTTGGCGAGAATGTGATCCGCCCCTGCACTCAGCATTTTTTCTCGCGTCTCTTTGAATACATCTGCGGTACAGCCAAGAATCAGCCCTTTCGATGATTGGTGATTTAAATTACGGATCCGTTCTGTCGCTTCAATACCGTCCATAACGGGCATGTGGTTGTCCATTAAGACAAGATCAAAGGTTTTCTGTGTGAGTATTTCAACCGCTTTCGCACCGTCGACAACACTAGTGGTTTCAAACCCCTTACTGCGCAAGAACGCATCCATGATCATGGTGTTCGTTCGATTGTCTTCCACTATTAGTGCGGATAAACCATTGCAGTCAAACTTTTGATGAACGACGTCTTGTGTGCTTTCAGGTAAGCATACGTCTGTTTGCAAAGTTAGGAAAAAGCTAGAACCGATACCTTCTTCGCTTTTTACGTTTATGTCTCCTCCCATGCCTTGTACGATTTTTTGAGTTATCGCTAAGCCCAACCCTGTCCCTCCGAATCGTCGTGTGGTGGTAGACTCCGCTTGCTCAAATGGTTTGAATATTTTTTCTTGTGCCGATTTGGAGATGCCAATTCCAGTATCGCGTACCTGTATGGATAAGTAGACTTTTCCTGCTCGCTCGTATTCATTTAAGTAGACTTCGATAAAACCACGAGAAGTGAACTTAATGGCGTTGTTCAGCAAGTTAAAAAGTATTTGCCGAATTCGTGCCTTATCGGCGTTGTACCAGCGTTCTGATGGGACTTCACTATACACTTTAAAGTTAAGCCCTTTCTCGGTCGCTAACGTAAAGTACACGCTATTTATGCTGCCGATAATGCTAGCCAATGGGAAAGGAGAAGGATCGAGCTCTAACTTCCCTTGCTCTATTTTAGAGAAGTCCAAAATTTCGTTAAGAAGCGTCATCATGTGCTCGCCAGAATCATAAAGGCTATGGAGCAGTTTACTTTGGTGTTCTGTTAGGTCTGTTTTGGCTAATATTTGTGCCGTGCCTAACACACCATTCATGGGTGTTCGAATTTCATGTGATAGCGTTGCAAGGAAGGCAGATTTCGCTTTCGTGGATGCTTTTGCTTTCACGGTTTCCTCTCTTAGGAAAACCGTCTTGTGATTAAAACTATCGATGAGGTGCTTGATTTCATCATGACTGTTGTAAGTCATATCAATGATGCCGTGAGTATTTTTGTCCGACACCTTGTCTGCAATCACGACTATCGGTCGAATCAAGTAACGATTGATCAAGTAGTAGCCGATCATGACGCAAAGCAGTAGAAACGGCGCGATGACGAATTCTAAACTCATCACCAATTCGAACGTTTCTTCTCCTACTAGTCTTTTGGAATTAACAACTTCTATTTCCCAGTTGTATTTACCAAACGACATTCTAGAAATATAAATATCTTTAGTGAGTGAGAAGTTGTGTTCTGTGATGGCATTGCCCGTTTTGTCTTTAATCAGAACACCAAGATCGTATTGGTTGGCGTGGTTTTGAACGTACTTAATCAGTTCCGACAAAGAGATATCGATGGTCGCGACGCCTTTCACTACCCCATTTTTAAAGTAGGGTGTTGAAGCAGTAATCATTTGAACATGGGTGTAGGGATCGATATAAACATCTGACCAAGACACCTCTTGTGCCTTGATATTTATGGCAGAGGTGTACCAAGGCTCTATATTGTATCCCCCTGATTCTGGATTATTCCATGAATGGATGAGGTCAACTCCGCCCTCTGAATTTTTATTGTAGAAAAGGCTCTTTAGGCGGACGTCTTTATCTATAGAATAAGGCTCGGGCCATGTACCGCCACTCACAATCATGTTGGTACTCTGAGCAATCATGAAAGGCAATAGAGACTTCAAACTATCATATTGCTCCGAGGCTTCACCTACAGCGGCAATGCTGTGCAACAAGCCAAGGGAGCCGTTTAATGATTCATCCAAACTGGTGGCAAGAAGCTCAGTTCTTAAATCTAAATTCTTTTGAAGTTTACTTTTGATGGGGTACTCTACAACCAAATAGGTTACGCTACCTACGGTTGCGATAAAGAAACAAAGGTATAACCCCAAAGCGATGATACTTTTCTTTTTAAGTGAAGATTGGATCGCCATATTATTAGCCAACAATACACATATTAAAAAACCTATATCTTAGTATGGTATTCATCAAGTCTTTTTCCAGTCGTGTGAGCTTGATACACTACCTCAATCACTCAAGAAGGGAACGTATTTTGACTTTAACAGAATTGCTTGCTTTACCAGAAATGGAAGGCAAAATTTTAAATGAATACCAAATCCGTGGGTTTGTTACCTCCATGGCAGCTGCTCCAAATATTATTGACCCAGCTGAATGGCTTGCGTTTCTTTGGGGCGGTGAAGAAGTCGCCCCCTTCTCAACACCAGAACACTTAGAATCCTTTGCAGATCAAGTTATTGCAATTTGGAATGATGCAAGACCAAAACTGCTTGAAGGGACTTGGCAATGGCCTGAAAACTGTGCCTTGGATGACGAAGAAATCGTCAATGAAGAAGCAAGAAACTTCACTGAAGGGCTGCTTCAAGGCTGGGGAGTATCCCGAGATGATTGGGAAACACTAATGCCAGAAGACAGTGAAGATAATGCACTTCTAGGTGGTGTTATTTTATCTATGAGCATGCTTTATGACCCGGAAACGGCAGTATCGACGCTCGCTCAGCAAGGGATCGAGGGGTTAGAACAATTTGAAGAGATTTTCAATGCTATTCCCGTCATGCTTTGCGGCTTAACTCAGCGTGGCGTGGCGCTAGCAGAAGCGCAGTAACGGATTAGCTATTGCCTTTGAAATCCAAGTTCTAGAATCCACAGTTTTTGAGTAAACAGATCTTGAGCAAATAGCTCTGAAACAAATAGCTTTTAAACAAACCTTGCTAGAACAAAAAAATGCCGCGTGTATCGCGGCATTTTTCGTTTTTATCAGTGCTTATCAAGAGCTGTTGACCTAGGCTCTATAGCCTTAAGCTCTTTTAGACTCAAGTTATTTAGACTCAAGCTATTTAGACTTAAGCATTACCTTTTACCTGCATATTGAGTTGCTCTGCGAAATCTAACATACGGTTTAATGGGATAAGAGACTTAACTCGAACGTCTTCATCAACAAAGATTTCGTGCTCTTTACCACCATCTGTTAACGCACTCTCAATCGCAGACAGACCATTCATTGCCATCCACGGGCAGTGAGCACAGCTACGACAAGTCGCACCAGCACCGGCAGTTGGCGCTTCGATAAGTTCTTTTTCAGGCACCAATTGCTGCATTTTAAAGAAGATACCTTTGTCTGTAGCGACAATCATTTGTTGATGCGGTAACTCTTTAGCTGACTTGATCAATTGGCTAGTTGAACCCACTGAATCGGCTAACTCTACAACGCTCGCCGGCGATTCTGGGTGAACCAAAATAGCGGCATTTGGGTAGAGATTCTTCATCTTTTTCAATGCATCAGCAGAGAATTCATCATGTACGATGCACTCACCTTGCCAAAGCAACATGTCTGCACCTGTTTTGTTTGAAATATAAGAACCTAAGTGACGATCGGGCCCCCATATAATGGGTTTATCTTCTGCATCTAAGTGCTCGACAATTTCTAACGCGATGCTTGAGGTCACCACCCAATCTGCGCGTGCTTTTACGGCAGCAGAGGTGTTGGCATAAACCACAACGGTATGATCAGGGTGGGCATCGCAGAATTCTGTGAATTTATCGGCAGGACAACCAAGATCAAGCGAGCATTCTGCTTCTAGATTTGGCATAAGAATGCGTTTTTCTGGTGTCAGGATTTTTGCTGACTCCCCCATAAAGCGCACGCCGCCAATGATCAATGTACTTGCGGGGTGTCGATTACCAAACTTCGCCATTTCCAAAGAATCGCCAACGAAGCCGCCAGTGGCTTCTGCTAACGCCTGAATTTCTGGGTCAGTATAGTAATGTGCAATCAATACCGCGTCTTTTTCCTTCAGCAACTTTTTGATATTTGTTATGTGTTGCTGCTTTTGATCATCTGTTAGAGGAACGGGCTTTGGAGGAAAAGGGTATACGGTCTCAATTGTGTCTAAAATGTGGCTCATTGCTCTTGCTCTACGCAACTTCCAAGTAATCCGGGTATTGTATACCCAAACGGCTGCAAGCTTCCAGAGCCTAGATAGGCAAGTGATGAATTAGTTATTTCATTTTGATTGGAAGAAGAGTGTTGAGTCTAAAGAAAATCGAGAGGTTGGAAATAAGTCAGGGCCACTAAGTGACCCTGATATCTGTTTATTGCATCTGTTTTTTTGCCATATCAGCTGACGCACTTTGAGGGTATTCGCTGATAACTTGCTGGTAGTATTTTATTGCGGCATCCGATTTTTTATTTCGCTTGGCAATATCTCCAAGTTTGAGTAAAGCATCGGCACGCTTATTCGACTCTTTATACGCCACAACTGAAGCAAAACTTTTTGCTGCGTCAACATCTTGCTTTTTCGCAAAGTAAAGCTGACCTAACCAGTAATGAGTATTTGAGGCAAATTTAGAATCTGGGAAATCTTTTTGAAACTGTTTAAAAGCGGTGATTGCACCGGCGTAATCACGCTGTTTCAAAATCAAATCAACGGCATCCTGATAGGCGGTTTGCTCGTCTTTGTTTGTGCTGAACGTTCCAGAAGTTTCAGAGCCAGTCTCAGCCGCAACAACTGGCGCCTGTTGTAATTGCTGCCTCATGTTGTCCAGTTCAACGAATAACTCTCGCTGCCTTTCTAACATTTGCTTCATTTCGTAAGAATTACGTTCAACAATTCCACGCAACTCGCCTACTTCTGAGCTTAAGTCATCAATTTGCTGCTGCATTTGAATTTGGATTTTAGCGCGATTTTGTAATAGGCGCTCAAGACGCTGCACATCCGTCTCGTTAACAGACGATACCCTCGTAGAGGACGGGTTGGAAGTGGCGGTAGTGGTGCTATTGAGATCAGTTACTGGAGCTGGTGCGGCGAACGTTCCATTCGCCGCACTTGCCAGTAACATAAGCGATACGAGTCGCTTAGAGTTACTGAACATAGGAAAATTCCTATTAGTATACTAGTACAGCGCGACGGTTTTTAGCGTAAACGTCTTCGCTTTGACCTAGAAGTAGAGGGCGTTCTTCACCGAAGCTAATTACTTCGATTTGGTCTGCCTGAACACCTAGAGCTTGAAGGTATTTAGCGACAGCTTCAGCACGACGCTCACCTAGTGCAATGTTGTACTCTGGAGTACCACGCTCATCGGCGTGACCTTCGATGCGTACTTTAAGTGCAGGGTCTTTACTGATGAATGCCGCGTGTGCCGCTAGCATATCTTCGTAATCAGACGAGATTGTTGAGTTATCAAACGCAAAGTAAACAGTCTGAGTTTCACGAAGTTGCGCTTCTTTGATCTCTTGTTCTGTTAGCTGAGATCCTGTCTCTAGTGGCGTTACTTCAGTAGTTGCTTCTTTTACCACTTGCTCAGTATTGTTTGTTTGAGAAGTAGTAGAAGCCTCTGCCGCTTTGTCGCTTGAGCTACATGCCGTAACAGCTAGTACTGGTAGCGCAATCAGAAGCCCTTTAAGAACTTTATTAAGTTGCATCTTTTTCTTCCTTATTTGTCCGAAACTTTGTTTTAACCGATTTGCCGAACTACATACAAATGGGTATTTCTACAAAAATGGTGACCAGGCGGGAGCTCTTACGCGCCCATTCGTTGCCGGTAATCTAGCTTTAAAGCGACCATCTATAGAGACCATAGAAAGTACATTCTTCTTCCTATACATGGAGCTGTAAATGACCATACCACCGTTTGGCGCAATACTTGGAGACTCGTCCAATTGTGTTTTTGTTAACACTTGTACGGCTCCTGTTTCCAAATCTTGCTTGGCCAAATTAAACCCGGAGTCGTTCCGATTAACCATAATCATGAACTTTCCATCAGGTGTGATTTGCCCACCCAAGTTCTGGCTGCCTTGCCAAGTTAGACGGTTGGTCGCACCGTCTAACAAATTTACTCGATATATCTGAGGTTTACCACCCCGATCCGAGGTAAATATTAGTGATTGCCCATCAGGATGCCAAAATGGTTCTGTATTATTTGCTCTACCTCTCGTTATTTGCTTCAACTTTCTAGTTTGCAAATCGAGAACGTAGACCTGAAGGCTTCCGGTTTTTGACAATACGATTGCCAGTTTTTTACCGTCTGGTGAGAATCTTGGCGCACCATTATGACGAGGGAATGACGTGAGCTTCTCACGTTTACCGGAATAGATATCCATTAAGAAAATTTCAGCACGTCCATTTTGAAAGCTAACATACGCAAGCTGACGTGCATCTGGAGACCAAGCTGGAGACATCAATGGCTGTTTTGATCGCAACACCAAGCGTTCATTATAACCATCATAGTCTGCGATTCTGAGCTGGTAAGGAAATTTCTCTTTATCATTAATAACAACATACGCAATGCGCGTTAAGAATGCACCTTTTTCACCAGTTAGCTGCTCGTATACAAGATCAGAGATCCGATGTGCATATTCACGCAACCTTGGACCAGGAACTGTAGCGCGCTTATTAAATAAAACATGGTCCTTTGAAAGTACAAGCTCGCCTGTATCGCTTAGGGCTTTGCTTTGCCCGCTAGTCAATTGACCACGTACAACATCAACAAGCTGGTATTCAATGAGATAGTTACCGTCGGCTTTTTTGGTCACTGAACCGGTCAGCAAGGCATCAACGCCAAGAGCTGTCCAAGACGAGAAATCGACATCAACATCGGAATAAGGCGTTTGAGGCATTTTGTTAGGAGCAACTGGGCTAAATTTGCCACTGCGCTGAAGATCAGAGGATATAACCGCGCTGATATCGTGAGGTAACTTACCCTCACCTTCCCATTTGAATGGAATAATGGCAATCGGTCGGGCCGAATCAATGCCATCTGTGATCACCAACTCTAAAGCGGCGTTGGCTACGTTCGCCATGCTGGTTAACAGCACCAGCAGTCCTAGTAAAAGGCGTTTAGTCACTTCTTAGTCCTTTTAATCCAATTCAACAGTTAGATTGATATTTTTTAGCTCTTCTGCCACATCTTTGTCACTTGGGACAGGGAAAGAGCCAACTTGCGCAATCGCACTTTTGGTAGCAGTACACACGCGAGAGTCACCGCCTAATACTTTAACGCCATTCACAATGGCATTGTTACCAGTATGTATTAGGCGCATATTGACTTTACACGACTTTCCCACAAATGAGTCATCCCTTAATAGCCGACTCTGAATAAGTTGCTTATAAATTGCGCCATATCGCTGTACTTCGCTGACAACATGCTGCTGTTTTGCAGCAGAATTTTGAGAAACTTCACTTTCAAGACCAGCAAAGATGTCGTTTAGAGCTGCTTCTTGCTCTTTTCGTTCCCTTTCAAGGCGCTCTAAACGTTCTTTTTCTTTTTTAGCTTTCTCAGCGGCTTCTTTCGCTGCTTTTTCTTTCGCTATGCGTTCTGCCTCTGCCTTCTCAGCTGCTTCACGCTCTCGTTTGGCTTTTTCTTCCGCTTCTTTGGCCGCTTTTTCTCTCGCGACCCTTTCTTGTTCAGCTTTGGCTATCGCGGCTTCTTTTTTAACTCGCTCCGCTTCAGCTTTTTTCACGGCTTCTTCTTTGGCTTTACGTTCTGCCTCGGCTTTAGCTACTCGTTCACGTTCTTTGTTTGCTCTTTGTTCTGCAGCCTTACGCTCTTGTTCTTTCTTCTGACGTGCTTTTTCTGCTTCTCTCGCTGCTTTTTCCGCCTTGGCTTTTTCTTGCTTGAGCTTTCGAATTCGCTCTTCTTCAGCTTTGCGATTTTTCTCTAGCTGCTCGCTTTGCTTTCTTAGTTTATCTAAGCGATCTTCTTCAGCGCGTTGGGCAGCTTCTCGTTGCTGTCTAATTTCTCGAGCTTGCTGTTGAACCATTTTTGGATCAATCACAACCGCCTGAACCATATTGCCTGTTGTGTCCTTCTTTGGCTCGGAAAAGCCCGCGCCCCATAGAAGTCCCCCAATAAGCACTACGTGCAAAACGGCGGATACAATGATTGCTGAGGTATAGTTGTTCTTATTTTTCATCGATGAACCGATGCGTCCCTATTTTAAATCCGTCAGCAAACCCACTTTAGGGATGCCTGCCCGGCTTAACTCGTCCAATACCAATACGACTTCAGCATATGGGGTGGCGGCGTCGCCTCCCACTGCAACTGGAGAATCTGGCGCAAGAGATATTTCAGCTTTCACTCGAACAATTATGTCTTCCAAACTAAGACCGCGAATTACGTCTTCATCGTTCACGCTGAGCCCTAATTGCCCATCTTTGTCTATTTCTACGATGATAAAACTTGCTTCGCTATCGCCTGCTAAGTCAGAAGCTGGTTGTGCTGTTGATGTTTTTGGCAACTCCACCTCTACGCCTTGCGTAACAAATGGCGACGTCACCATAAAGATAATTAAAAGTACCAGCATAACGTCGATATAAGGTACGACGTTAATCTCTGCCGTCAGCTTTCTTTTCTTACGCTGGTAACCTGCCATTACTGTTCCTTACCAGCGATAGCCTGACGGTGCAAAATACTGTGGAATTCTTCCGAGAATGTTGCGTAGGTGTGCTCTAGTTTAGACACCTGATTGCTAAAACGGTTATACGCCATAACAGCTGGGATAGCCGCAAATAGACCCATTGCTGTTGCGATCAATGCCTCTGCAATACCAGGGGCCACCATAGCAAGTGTCGCTTGTTTGACTTCGCCAAGCGCTATAAAGGCATGCATGATGCCCCAAACCGTACCAAATAACCCAATGTAAGGAGTAATTGAGCCTACGGTTGCTAAAAATGGCAAGCTGTGTTCTAGCTCGTCCACTTCACGAGCAACAGCAACTCGCATCGTTCTACCTGTTCCTTCCATCACGAATTCAGGAGAGGTGCCTGGGGAGCGGCGTAACTTCGCGAACTCGGTAAAGCCCAAATAGAAAATTTGTTGGGTTCCACCAATGTTATCTTTTCGCGCTTTCACTTCTTGGTAGAGTTGAGAAAGATCGATGCCAGACCAAAATTTATCTTCAAAGCGATCTGCCTCTTTTAATGCTTCTTTTAGGATCTTGCTGCGCTTAATAATCATCGCCCAAGAAATCACTGACATACCGAGTAAAGTCAGCATAACGAGCTTTACGAGTAAACTTGCTTGTAAGAAAAGGTCTAAAATTGAAATATCAGCTGTCACTGTCTATTAACTCCGCAGTCATTGAGCTTGGGATTGCCTGAGGCTTCATTGTTTTTGTGTTAACGAATGCTACCTTAACTTTTGCTCGACACAATGTCTTGCCGTCAGGATTAACTAACTCCTGACAAAATACCAAGGAAGCACGCCTTAATTCAGAAATTGATGTTCTTACTGTCAATTGGTCGTCCAATCTTGCGCCTTGCAGAAAATCCATTTCAACATGACGAATAACAAAGCCGAAGTTTTCAGTAAGAAGTCTTTGTTGACAGACTCCGAGCGATCTCAGAAGTTCCGTTCTAGCTCTTTCAAAGTAGTTAAGATAATTGGAATGATATACCAAACCACCCGCATCAGTGTCTTCGTAGTAAACCCGAATAGACCACTCAAAGATGCGCGTAAATTCCCCTTTCACCAAGACACCAATCACAAAATATATAAAACGTAACTATACCTCATGTTGTGACTTCGTCAGGAAAAATAAAGGAATTTTTTGTGGTTAACACCAAAAAAACGAGAGCAGTTGTCTGATAACTGCTCTGAGAGGCGAATGTTTAAGCACGAGCTATACAACAAAGCGCACTAGAGTGAAGTAAGTGAGGGCTGCGATTGATAAATAGGGGCTAAAGTAAATCTGCCAAACCCAATGCCTTGGTTTAAACCCTATTCCGTAGACCATACTAGAGCATACACTGTAGATAAACAGTGGTCCTAAAAACGCACTAAAGCCACCAATCGCTTCTGCATATTGGTTCGGCTCCCACATAAAGAGCCCCACATTGCCAAACGCCAACAATAAGGAAAGAGCCCGTAAAAGGGCTCTGTCCATAGGTTTGTGGAGCTCAGCGACTTTGCCTGCTAAGTTATTCTTCACTGTCCTTATCCATCATTTCTGTGTGCTCTAGCCAAAGAGCATTGATGATACCAAACGCGCACGCCAGCAATACACCCAAGATCCATGCAAAATACCACATAGTAATGCCCCTTAGTAAAGTGAGTTTTTGTTTTCTTCAATGAACTTCGAATCAAGACGACCAAACATTTTGTAGTACGTCCATGATGTGTAGCCCAGAATAATCGGCACCATAACAAAAGCGACGCCAGTCATCAGATTCAGTGTCAGCTCACTTGAAGTGGAATCCCACATCGTCAGACTGTGGTTTGGTACTTCATTAGAAGGCATAACAAATGGGAACATAGCAAAACCTGCGGTAAGAATGACGCCCGCATTGGTTAGGCTTGATGTTAAGAATGCAAGACCACCTTTTTCAAAGCGAGATGCAATGATCGCTAGCAATGGCATGACCACACCAATAACAGGTGCTGCCCACATCAATGGGTACTTCTCAAAGTTAAGCATCCATGCCCCTTCTTTAACTTCCACCACTTTGTTCAATGGATTAGATTGAGCCGCAATATCCAGCCCACTAACAACAACGTAGCCATCCATGTTTTGTACCCAGAAACCAGCACCAACAAATGTAACAATGACTAACGCACCAGAAATTTGAGCAACAAAGCGAGCTCTGCCATGCACTGCGTCAGTGGTTTTCATCTGAAGCCATGTTGCACCCTGCATCACAATCATCGATAAGCTAACCACACCGCAAAGCAAAGCAAATGGGTTCAATAGACCGAAGAACGAACCGTGATACGTTGGCATCAAGAATTCACTCAGCTTGAATGGTACGCCCTGAAGCAAGTTACCAAATGCGACACCAAAGATTAGAGGAGGCACGAAGCCACTGATTGAAATGGCAATATCCCAAGACTTTCGCCATTTTGGATCTTCAATTTTTGATCGGTAATCCAAGCCAACTGGGCGCAACCATAGGGCGGCCAACGTCACAACCATCGCTAGGTAGAACCCAGAGAATGAGGTGGCGTATACCAAGGGCCAAGCGGCAAACAAGGCACCGCCAGCGGTGATCAACCAAACTTGGTTGCCATCCCAATGTGGTGCAATTGAGTTAATCATGACACGACGTTCTGTGTCGTTTTTGCCGATGACAGGAACCAGCGCACCCACGCCCATATCGAATCCATCGGTAATTGCGAAGCCAATAAAGAGGACACCAATCAGCACCCACCAAATGAATCGCAAGATTTCGTAATCAAACATCTTTAATCTCCTTGCTTAAGCTTCTACTTGGCGACCGACTTTGTCTTCGATCGAGTCTGCATTCTGTTCAAAGTGGTAACGACCTGTCTTCAGGCTACTAGGGCCTTTACGAGCAAACTTCACCATCAAGTAAACTTCAGCAATCAAGAAAACCGTGTACAGAGCAAGAATCACAAACAATGATGTCCAGATTTCTGCTGCCGTCAGGGCCGATGCAGCGACATGTACAGGTAATATCTCACCTACCGCCCATGGCTGACGACCATACTCAGCAACAAACCACCCTGCTTCAATCGCAATCCACGGGAGTGGAATACTGAACAACGCAGCTTTAAGAATCCAAGGTTTCTGTTCAATTCTTTGGCGACAAGTTTGAACAAACGCTGCACCAAATACGAATAGCATGATAAAGCCACACGCGACCATGATTCGGAACGACCAGAACAATGGCCACACAGTAGGAATAGAATCATCGGCTGCTGCTTGAATTTGGCTTTCAGTCGCATCAGTCACGTTTTCGGTGTATCGCTTCAGAAGTAAGCCATAACCCAAATCGCCCTTCACTTCATCGAACGCCGCCAAATTAGATTCTGACCGCTCGCCTGCACGAAGCTTTTCAAGAAGCTCATACGCATACATACCGCTGCGGATACGATCAACGTGATCATCACGCAATTCGCGTAAACCTGTCACTTGCTCGTCAAAAGAGCGAGTGGCGATAATACCCATTACGTAAGGAATCTTAATGGCATAGTCTGTTTCCATGGTTTCCTGATTTGGCAAACCAAACACAGTAAAGGCCGCAGGCGCAGGCTCTGTGTGCCACTCGGCTTCAACGGCAGCCAGCTTTACTTTCTGAACTTCGCCCAACTCGTAGCCAGACTCATCTCCAAGAACAATCGTAGATAAGATTGCAGCCATACCGAATGAAGCCGAAATGGCAAACGAGCGGCGAGCAAAGGCGACATCGCGCCCTTTCAATAGATAGTAAGCACTGATACCAAGTACAAACATCGCGCCACAGGTATAGCCTGAAGCCACTGTATGCACGAACTTAACTTGAGCAACTGGATTTAAAACAACCTCAGAAAAGCTCACCATTTCCATACGCATGGTTTCAAAATTGAACTCAGCACCAACTGGGTTTTGCATCCAGCCATTGGCGACAAGAATCCAAAGAGCGGAGAAATTTGAACCTAATGCGACTAGCCAAGTCACCACCAAGTGTTGTCGCTTAGATAGCCTGTCCCAACCAAAGAAGAAAAGACCGACAAAAGTGGACTCTAAAAAGAAAGCGACGAGAGCTTCAATGGCAAGTGGCGCACCAAATATGTCACCAACGTAGTGGGAGTAATAGGACCAGTTAGTACCAAACTGGAATTCCATTGTTAGGCCGGTTGCGACACCGAGAGCAAAGTTAATACCAAAAAGCTTACCCCAGAACTTAGTCATGTCCTTGTAGATTTGCTTGTCGGTCATTACATAGAGGGACTCCATAATGGCAAGCAAGAAAGCCATGCCTAAAGTCAGTGGAACGAATAGGAAGTGATACATCGCAGTGAGTGCAAATTGCAACCGCGACAGATCAACTACGTCAATCATGGAAACTCCTTTCGTGTCGGCTGGGAGACACCGATACACATTGCAGCGTATATTGGGTTACTCGGTTGAAACAATAAATAACAAGCAACGTAAAATGTTGCGAAATAGCTGCTTATTGTTGCAATCCTGTACCCAAATGGTTAGTTTAATGTTAAGTATCAGCTAATATAGCTTGGGCTAATATTAACGATAAAATCAGTATATTTCAAAAGATTTATGGCATAGATCTGCTTTGATTTAGGTCAAAAATCAAAGGCTAATAGCGATTAAAAAACAACCAAATTGATCTATATCAATCAAGGTAGGATTTCTTCAGTAAGTTATGTTGATATAGATCACATTAACAATATTTGGAGGGAAATTACGTGCTAGATTCTTATTCCAAAATGTTCTGAAAGAAACTGCAAAAAATTTGTGGCACGTCGGAAAAGTTAGTTTTTTAGAGGAAGGAGTTGACGCAAGTGCCAACTTTTAAAAGTGGCACTGTGCGTAATTTAATGTTGTCATTTTGTTGGATTATCGAGCCCAAAGTGTAAATATGCTCGACTTGTTGCGATTCTGCCTCTGGGGGTTCTTTGCAAATAACCTTGTTGTATTAAATACGGCTCGATTACGTCTTCTATCGTGTCTTTTTCTTCACCAATTGCCGCTGCTAAGTTATCTAAACCTACAGGTCCACCCGTGAATTTTTCCATGATAGCAAGCAGTAACTTACGGTCCATGTAATCAAAGCCTTGGCTGTCCACATCGAGCATGTTCAATGCTTTATCAGCAATGTCACTGCATATGTGTCCATCGCCTTTTACTTCAGCATAATCGCGCACACGCCTTAGTAGGCGGTTTGCAATACGCGGCGTACCACGAGCGCGTCTAGCCACTTCCAAAGCCCCTTCTGGCTCCATAGAAAGGTTTAAGCAATTTGCACTGCGCTGCACAATGTTTTTCAAATCTTTTACGTTGTAGTACTCCAGCCTTTGAACAATACCAAAGCGATCACGTAGAGGCGAAGTGAGTGAGCCCGCTCGCGTAGTTGCACCTATCAAGGTGAAAGGGGGTAAATCAATTTTTATGGAGCGAGCCGCCGGTCCCTCTCCAATCATGATATCGAGCTGGTAGTCTTCCATGGCTGGGTACAGTACCTCTTCAACGACTGGGCTCAACCGATGAATTTCATCGATAAAGAGCACGTCATTTTCTTCGAGATTTGTCAGAAGTGCAGCGAGATCGCCCGCCTTTTCTAATACTGGACCAGATGTGGTGCGAATATTCACCTCCATTTCGTTGGCGACAATATTCGCAAGTGTGGTTTTACCTAACCCTGGAGGACCAAATATCAATAGATGATCAAGGGCTTCGTTTCTCAGTTGCGCAGCTTTAATAAAGATTTCCATTTGGTTACGAACATGGTCCTGACCTTGGTAATCTTCAAGTTTTTTAGGGCGTATCGCCCTATCAATCACATCTTCTTCTTTGAAGGTAGGGTTTTCCGGCGCAATTAGGCGGTCTGCTTCGATCATAAATATCTACTATTTTGAAAGTTATACCATCGATTTTAAAGCTTCACGGATAAGCTCTTCACTGCTCATTCCTGACTTGGCAATCTGCGAAACGACTTTAGAAGCCATTTGTGGTTTATATCCTAAGGCAAGCAACGCACTGATCGCTTCTTCTTCTGCATTTTGTTCACTATTTTGTGGCGCAGAATCTATAGGTGCGGCATCGGTAGCAGGTGTAAACAGGTCACCGGCTCCCCACCCTTTGAGCCTATCCTTCATTTCAACAACAAGGCGCTCTGCGGTTTTTTTACCGACTCCTGGTAACTTAACCAAAGTGGAAATATCTTCACGCTCCACACATGAAACAAATTGGCTTGCTGTCATGCCTGACAAGATCCCTAAACCAAGTTTAGGTCCAACACCGTTGGCTTTGATTACTTCACGGAATAAAGCACGCTCTTTCACTGTATTAAACCCGTAAAGCAGTTGAGCGTCTTCTCGCACCACAAAATGAGTGTAGATGATGGCTTCTTCACCCACATTAGGAAGCTCATAAAAACAGCTCATTGGCATTTGTATTTCATACCCTACACCAGAAACTTCAATCAATAGTTCTGGTGGCTGCTTCTCTATCAAAATACCGCGAAGGCGTCCGATCACAATCTTGTCCTATGGAATAAAATTCAGTGAAAATGATAATAATGGATTACTGGATGGATAGCCAGTTCAATCAATTTTGGGAGGGTTACCGATATCGCCCTTTTTTGGCACTTGTGGCTTTACCCGCAAGCGCTACAAGCGTTTTATTCGTATTGGCATGGCATATCGCCACACCTAACGCATCAGCAGCGTCCGCTTGAGGTTTTGCGGGTAGTTTAAGCATACTCGTGACCATGTGCTGAACTTGAGATTTGTCCGCACCACCTGTTCCCACAACCGCCTGCTTAATAAGACGTGCCGCATATTCATAAACGGGTAAATCGGCATTCACTGCTGCCACAATTGCACTTCCACGTGCTTGCCCAAGCTTCAGCGCTGAATCGGCGTTTTTCGCCATAAATACTTGTTCAATAGCAAATACGTCAGGTTGAAATTGAGTAATAATTTCGGTTACGCCTGCGTAGATCTGTTTCAATCGACTCGGCAAATCGTCATGCGAGGTGCGAATACAGCCGCTCCCCAAATAGTGAAGGTGCCTACCCTGCTGACGGATCACTCCGTAGCCAGTAATGCGAGATCCTGGATCAATACCAAGAATTATCGACATAAAAGTTTCCCATATAAAAAGGACTGCCACGATGTACGTTTTCAAATACAAACGTCTTCTCTTTTGCTAATACGTTTAAATCCGCATTATGAACGCCTGCATACCTTTCCTTTACGTAAATCGCGCCTTTGCGAAGATTAGAGCGAGGCTGCAACCTCATCCGAAATATCACCGTTATGATAGACCTCTTGGACATCATCTAAATCTTCAAGCGCATCAATCAAGCGTAGAAGTTTCGGTGCGGTATCGGCATCGAGATCAGCTTTGGTTGATGGAATTAGCGACACTTCGGCGTTTGCAGCCTCGAATCCTGCCGCATCCAAGGTGTCTTTTACATCACCAAAATCCGCTGGGTCTGTATACACGTCGATTGCGCCATCAGCCCCCGTTTCAATGTCGTCGGCACCACCTTCTAACGCGGCTTCCATCACTTCGTCTTCATCCAGACCTGGCGCGTACGAGATAACGCCCTTCTTATCAAAAAGATAGTTCACGCTTCCGTCGGTGCCTAAGTTACCACCCGCTTTAGAAAAAGCATGTCGTACGCCCGAAACAGTTCGATTTCGGTTATCTGTCATGCATTCGACCATAACGGCCGTTCCACCAGGGCCATAACCTTCGTAGATGACGGTCTCCATATTATCGTCACCTTCACCACCAGCACCTCGGCTAACAGCACGGTTAACTGTGTCTCGCGTCATGTTGTTCGATAGAGCTTTATCAATAGCCGCACGAAGCCTTGGATTGTTTTCAGGCTCACCACCGCCTTCTTTTGCTGATACTACGATTTCTCGGATCAACTTAGTAAAGATTTTTCCTCGTTTGGCATCTTGCGCCGCTTTACGGTGACGAATGTTCGCCCATTTACTGTGACCAGCCATAATTCACCTTTTATGTTAGTGGAATACTCAGACGCTGCATTTATGTGCCACATAAGATTCATCTAAGTGTTCTGGATATATCTTCATTAAAACAAAAACTCCCGCAAGTGCGGGAGTTTTCATTCATTTATTTGCGCTTACTCGGCGTCTTTTTCTTTCGCTACCGTTACCGCAATCGCCAGCTCATCCAACGAAGCAGGGTTCGCTAAACTCGGTGCATCCGTTAGGAGACACGCTGCTGCCGTCGTTTTAGGGAATGCAATCACGTCACGGATATTTTCCGTTCCACATAACAACATAACCAAGCGGTCCAAACCAAATGCCAAGCCTGCATGTGGAGGTGTACCGAATTTGAGTGCATCCAGCAAGAAACCAAACTTCAAGCGTTGCTCGTCTGCATCGATACCCAAAATATCAAATACGGTCGATTGCATTTCTGCATTATGAATACGAACAGAGCCACCGCCCACTTCGTAGCCATTAATAACCATATCGTATGCATTTGAGTTTGCCGCAGCAGGGTTTGCTTTCAATTCTTGTGCTGTCACACCCAGTGGAGA
This sequence comes from Vibrio penaeicida, assembly GCF_002933855.1. Lineage (GTDB taxonomy): Bacteria > Pseudomonadota > Gammaproteobacteria > Enterobacterales > Vibrionaceae > Vibrio > Vibrio penaeicida_A. The sequence continues at coordinate 407,351 of NZ_BFAQ01000011.1, read as the reverse complement.
AGTGAACGGGTGGTGCATGGCATGCAGGTTACCTTCGTCATCTTCTTCAAACATTGGGAAGTCGACAACCCACAGTGGTGCCCAAGCAGATTCATTGGTTAATTCTAAGTCTTTACCCAACTTCAAACGAAGTGCGCCCATCGCTTCCGCAACCGTGTTCGCTTTGTCTGCGCCAAATAGGATGATGTCGCCCGTTTCTGCGCCAGTACGCTCTAGAATACCACTGATGACTTCTTCACTTAGGAACTTAGCCACTGGGGACTGAATGCCTTCCATACCAGCGGCGCGATCGTTCACTTTCATCCACGCTAAACCTTTCGCGCCGTAGATACCAACGAACTCACCGTAACCGTCGATTTGCTTACGAGTTAGCTTAGCACCACCAGGAACACGAATTACGGCAACACGACCTTTTTCATCGTTCGCAGGGCCTGAGAATACTTTGAATTCTACATCTTTAACTAAGTCCGCCACGTCAACCAATTCTAGTGGGTTACGTAAATCAGGCTTATCAGAACCGAAACGACGAATCGCTTCACTAAACGGCATAATTGGGAACTCACCCAAATCTACGTTCAGTAGCTCTTGCCACATATCGCGAACCATTTTTTCAGTCGTTGCACGAACTTCATCCGCACTCATGAACGATGTTTCGATATCTATTTGGGTAAATTCAGGCTGACGATCCGCTCGCAAGTCTTCATCACGGAAGCACTTAACGATTTGGTAGTAGCGATCAAAACCCGACATCATCAGAAGCTGCTTAAACAGCTGAGGTGACTGAGGTAAAGCGTAGAAGCTGCCTTTGTGTACACGGCTAGGAACAAGGTAGTCACGAGCGCCTTCAGGTGTTGCTTTTGTCAGCACTGGCGTTTCAATGTCTAGGAAACCATTGTCATCTAGGAAGCGACGAACAAAGCTAGAAGCTTTTGCACGCAATTTGATGCGATCGCTCATTTCAGGACGACGTAGATCCAAGTAACGGAACTTCAAACGCTGCTCTTCAGAGTTATTCTGGTTGAAGTCCAATGGAAGCACGTCGCTGCGGTTGATGATTTCCAGGCCTTTCGCCAGAATCTCAACTTCGCCTGTCGCCATGTCTTTGTTAATTTGGCTGTCTGGACGAGCGCGAACTTCACCCGTCAATTTGATGCAAAATTCATTACGCAACTGGTTAGCTACTTCGTAAGCATCTGCCATATCCGGGTCTACGACTACCTGAACTACACCTTCACGATCTCGCATATCAATGAAGATAAGACCGCCTAAATCACGGCGACGGTTTACCCAGCCGCACAGTTCTACAGTTTGTCCTGCAAGGGACTTGTTCAGGTGACCACAATAATGGGTACGCATAATGAATTTCCCAATCTCTAATTAGTTATCAATTTCTAAGCTGCCGATGCTTGATATTATCGACAGTGCAAAGTGCCATTTATACGCTGAAAGTCGGCTAAAATCGACCTCATCGAATACAATTTGTTGCGATTTATCGAGTCTTGATGCCATTTTGCCAATCAATTGACCAAATAAGCACCAAAACTAAGAATATGGAGCAGGATTATATCTTGAATTTGCCCTTCGCTTCAAAAATCTCGTAAGGTAATGGCTATCACCAATATATAGATAACGGAATATGCAGATCTTACCTCTTCGGCTAGGTCTGACCATGTGGTCTCACAATGCATGGCAGGCGGGGTTTTATGGCAGCGGGACTCAGAATTCGGAAAGGCTGGAGAAATACGCTCGGGTGTTTCATACAGTAGAAGGCAACACAACCTTTTACGCTACGCCTTCCGATTCTACAGTTCAAAATTGGAAAGCCGCTACCCATGATGACTTTCGATTTACCTTTAAGCTCCCTAAAAGCATCACTCATGAACATAAGCTTCACGGGTGTGAAGCGCTGCTAAAAGAATTCATGAGCGTGATGGAACCGATACATCACCGAGTCGGTATGTGGACGATTCAGCTTTCTGCGCAGTTCAGCCCTCGTGATTTACCAGCTCTTAAAACCTTTTGCCGCCTATTCCCTAAGGACTTCCCTCTTGGTGTTGAAGTCAGGCATTTAGAGTTTTTCAATAAAGGGAAAGAAGAACAGGCGTTGAATCGCTGGCTTTATGAGGAAGGAATAGACCGTATCATTATGGATAGCCGACCTGTACATTCCGCGGCACCAGTCTCTGATGCCGTTATTGACGCCCACAAAAAGAAACCCAAGGTGCCGGCTCATGCGGTCTCTACTGCCTCAAATCCAATGATTCGCTTTATCGGTCATCCAGAGTTAGACGCTAACCTTCCTTTCTTTCATCCTTGGCTAGCTAAGATTCCAAGTTGGATTGCTGAAGGGAAACAGCCGTATTTAATGATCCATACGCCAGACAATATTGACGCACCAGAATTTGCTCGCGCGCTATACGGAATATTACAAAAACAAACAGATTTACCTGAACTTGCGGCTTCCCCTGCTTTCGCTGATAACAAACAAATCAGTATGTTTTGACGTCCGTCCATCAAGCGAGAAAACCCTTGGTGACAGAAAGGCAAATATTTCTTAGAATACGCCCCTTTTTTAAGATCTGAGTTCAGGTCACGTTTTAGTCTACGATTACGAGTTTGCTATGAGCCATAAAGACACCATCTTTTCTACTCCTATTGAAAAGATTGGAGATTTTACTTTCGATGCGAATGTTGCTGAAGTTTTCCCTGATATGATCCAACGATCCGTTCCTGGTTACAGCAACATCATCTCTGCTATTGGCATGCTCGCTGAACGTTTTGTCACACCTAATTCCAATATTTATGATTTAGGCTGCTCTTTAGGCGCTGCAACGCTCTCTATGCGACGCCACATAAAACAAGACGGTTGCAAAATTATCGCTGTCGATAACTCGCAAGCCATGGTGGAGCGGTGCAAATTACATGTTAACGCCTACCGCTCTGAAACGCCGGTTGAAGTCATTGAAGCAGACATACGTAACATTGAAATCAACAACGCTTCTGTTGTCGTATTGAATTTTACACTTCAGTTTTTATCCCCAGAAGATCGCTTAATTTTACTTGAAAAGATACACGCAGGGTTAAGACCTAGCGGTATCCTAATTTTGTCTGAGAAGTATGTATTTGAAAGCGAATCAGCGAATGAACTCTTGATTGATTTGCACCACGACTTTAAGCGCGCTAATGGCTACAGTGAACTAGAAATAAGCCAAAAACGCAGTGCCATTGAAAATGTCATGCGCCCAGATTCCATACAAGCACATAAAGAGCGATTCGAAAAAATTGGATTTTCAAGTTATGAAGTGTGGTTCCAATGCTTCAACTTCGGCTCTATGTTCGCAGTTAAATAGCGAACGCTCTTTACCCTTTTATATTGAAAATTTTAACGACGATACCATGTTCAATTTTGCTAATTTTTACCAACTTATTGCTCAAGACACTCGCCTTCAACCTTGGTTGAACATCCTGCCTCAGCAGCTTACAGACTGGCAAAAAGCAGAGCACGGCGATTTCGAGCGCTGGCTTAAAGCGCTGAATAAGATTCAGGAAGGCAAACCAGACAATGTCGACTTAAAAGATTCGGTAACATTATCCAATAATGCTCCCTTAGCTTCCGGAGAGTTAAAAAAACTAGAAAATCTGCTAAAGACTTTTCACCCATGGCGTAAAGGGCCTTACAACCTCCATGACATTCACATCGATACAGAGTGGCGAAGTGATTGGAAATGGGATCGCGTACTTCCACATATCTCCCTTTTAAAAGATCGCTCGGTTTTAGATGTGGGCTGTGGTAATGGCTACCACATGTGGCGTATGTTGGGCGAAGGGGCAAGACTGTGTGTGGGCATTGACCCCTCGCATCTATTTTTAGTGCAGTTTGAAGCCGTCAGAAAACTGATGGGTGGTGACCAACGTGCCCACTTGTTACCGCTTGGTATTGAGCAACTGCCTGAGTTGCAAGCATTTGACACAGTATTCAGTATGGGAGTTTTGTACCACCGTCGCTCTCCTCTAGATCACATCATCCAACTGAAAAACCAATTGGTCTCTGGTGGCGAGCTCATTTTGGAAACCTTGGTTATTGAAGGTGATGAAAACGCGGTATTGGTACCCGTTGATCGCTATGCTCAAATGCGTAATGTGTACTTTTTCCCATCAGCTAAAGCACTGAAAGTTTGGTTGGAAAAATGTGGATTTGAAGATGTTCATATCGTTGATGAAAATGTCACATCAACGGGTGAACAACGCACAACAGGCTGGATGACACACAACTCCTTACCTGATTATCTCGACCCCGCCGATCCAAGCAAAACCGTAGAAGGCTACCCTGCACCAAGGCGCGCCGTTCTGGTTGCAAAGAACCCTTAACTTTCAAAATTTTGTGGTTTGGGGTAAAGATCTCAAAAAAGCTCAGTAAGCTCTGACAACAGATTAACATTAGGATGCTTCACGCATCCTTTTTTATAATATACACTTTGTCTCACTTCCCGCTTTTAACCCGCAAAAATAGGTCAATAATGCTTAAGAAGGTTGCCGCCTTAGCTGTTATTACAGCGCTTTCCGGATGTTCGCTGATCGATGGCGATAAATACAGTCAGTCTACACAAGCTGCCATCCAACAATCTGAAACAAACCTGACCAATCAGCTTCACTCTTATTCTGCTCAAATTGACAAACAAAATGATCAAATTAATTACTTGAGTATAGAGCTGTCCAATTTAAACAACGAAGTGGCTAAACTAAGACAAGATCAAGCTGCTCAGTTCAAAAAGCTCAAAGCTAAAAAAACGACTAGCGAACCGCCAAAGCAGGCGAAACCTGTTATCGAACCTTCTCAAACCATTGTTCTCGGTGGCATTGAGAAAGTTAAAGTCGACACGATTAAACAGCAGTTTGATGCGCGTGTTGATACTGGAGCTGCTACATCTTCCATCAATGCCGTCGACATTCAAGAGTTCGAACGTAATGGTAAAACATGGATTAAGTTCCATATCAGCGATGATAAAACGGCAAAAGAAGATCAGCTTTGGATTGAATCCCCTGTCATCCGCTATGCCAAAATTCGACAATCCACCAGCGAAGAAACAGAACGTAGACCCGTGGTAGAACTTTGGGTGCAAGTTGGGAAAATACATGAAAAAGCACAATTCACATTGGCTGACCGTTCTCAAATGAGCCATCCAATACTGTTAGGTCGTGAATTTATTCAAGACATCGCGCTGGTTGATGTCAGCAAATCTTATCTGCAATCTGAAACCAAATAATCGTTAAGGAACGAGTACCATGACGTCTAAAGTGCCCTTTTACCTTGCGGTCGCCTTTCTTATAGTTGCAGGGATTGCACTCAGTATTCTTCGTCATACTGATTATGGCGTACCTTGGACGCCAGGCGAAACAAGGCAAGTATGGGATGTAGAAGCCCGTGTCGAATTCACTGCAAACGGTGAATCTGTAAAAGCATCTCTTGCCGCACCAGGAACGCAAAGCGGTTTTACCTTGATCAACGAAAGCACGTCGTCTCCAGGCTATGGTGTTGCTTATGTGAATACTGACACGGGTCGTAGAGCGGAATGGAGCATTCGAAACGCAACAGGACCGCAAGTTATATACTACAAAGCGCAATTTCTGGTTGATGAACAAGCAAAAGTAGCGGTGGTTCCTCCAGCAGATAAAGCCATTGAAAAACCCATTTTTGATGGTCCACAAGATGCAGCCGCCCAGTCTCTACTTCAGCAAGCAACAAATCGCAGCGCCGATAACGCAACATTAACTCGTGAGTTGATCAAACAGCTTAATGACAGTGATAACCAAAACGCAGCTTTGTTGCTAAATGCAAAAGACGCAGTAAGCACTACTTCAAAATTACTTAGCTACGCTGATATTCCCAATAAAGTTGTCGGTGTCATCCAACTTGAAGATGGACGCCGCCGCCAAAACATCATTCCGATGATTGAGGTTTGGGATGGCGAAAGCTGGGAGCTTTTCGATATCAATACCGGTGTTCAAGGAAAGCAAAGCCACTGGCTTGTGTGGGACGATTCCAATATCTCGCTCCTTGACCTGATTGGCGGTAAGAACAGCCAAGTACTGTTCTCGATGATTGCTCAAGAGGTCACACCGCAGCAAGCAACAAGTAAAAAAGTAGAAGCTGACAGCTTGCTGAATTTCTCTATTCACAGTTTACCTATTGCCGAGCAATCGATGTTTAAAACCATCATGCTCATTCCTATTGGGGCGTTGATTGTTGTGTTCCTGCGGGTCATTGTGGGTTTGAAAACGTCTGGAACATTTATGCCTGTACTCATCGCAGTCGCATTTGTACAGACTCAACTCCTAACGGGTATCGTCGGTTTCTTGTTGATTGTTGGTACAGGTTTGGTAATACGTGGGTATCTATCGAAACTAAACCTTCTGTTGGTCGCACGAATCTCCGCTGTCATTATCACGGTTATTTTAATCATTTCTATCTTTACCATTGTCTCTTTCAATATCGGTTTGAATGAAGGGCTGACCATTACCTTCTTCCCGATGATTATTCTTTCTTGGACGATCGAAAGAATGTCGATTCTTTGGGAAGAAGAAGGTGGTAAAGAGGTATTTATCCAAGGTGGAGGTTCTCTCCTCACTGCAGTATTGGTTTACCTAGCGATGACCAACCCATTTGTTCAGCACCTGACGTTCAACTTTATTGGGCTTCAGCTCATTGTTCTTGCTCTGATTTTGTTACTCGGTACCTACACAGGTTACCGCTTAACCGAACTTAGACGCTTTAAGCCACTAGCAGAGGACTAAAGCCATGTGGAGTAAGTTCACCTCCCCCTTCAAGCTGAAAAGCAAAGGGATTATGGGCATGAATCAACGAAATCATAGCTACATTGGGCGATATAACGATCGCTCAAAGTACCCATTAGTTGATGATAAACTGAAAACGAAAATCATCGCTGAACGTGCTGGAGCAACGGTACCCAAGTTGATTGGTGTTATTAGCCACCAAGCAGAAGTAAAGACGATTCACAATATGGTGAAAGACTGGCCAGGGTTTGTGATTAAGCCAGCCCAAGGCAGTGGTGGCAAAGGCATATTGGTTGTCACTTCCCACAAAGATGGGGAGTACATTAAGCCATCGGGTTCAACCATCAATAAAGAAGACGTAGAACGCCACGTAAGTAACGCACTCGCGGGTTTGTTTTCTCTTGGCGGCAAGAATGATGTCGCGGTCGTGGAAAACCTAATTAAATTTGACGATTGCTTTGAAGGTTTCAGTTACGAAGGAGTGCCCGATGTTCGTATTATTGTGTTCAAAGGCTACCCTGTGATGGCAATGATGCGATTATCGACATCCGATTCAGACGGAAAAGCCAACTTGCACCAAGGTGCAGTAGGTGTAGGCATCGATATTGCCACAGGCAAAGCAATTCGAGCGGTGCAGTTTGATCAGCCTATTAAAGCTCACCCAGATACAGGAAAAGATCTCTCTACGCTGCAAGTCCCTCATTGGGAACGCTTGCTGGTGTTGGCATCCAGTGCTTGGGAAATGACAGGGCTGGGTTACATGGGCACCGATATGGTGCTGGACAGAGAAGAAGGCCCTATGGTTTTAGAGCTGAACGCAAGACCGGGCTTGGCAATACAGATTGCCAATGGCTGTGGCTTGCTACCAAGGCTTAGGCATATAGAAAGCCTTGGTGAACCAGCGGAATACCCTAAGCCAGCTGAAAGGGTCGCTTATGCCGCTAAGACATTTGGTTCGCAGAGCTAAAAGTTAGCCTTTTACATAGTAAACATTGTAGATAGTTAACCTGGTAAATGGTTAACCTGCATTGGAACAACTAACTGGCGCTATCCCATAATGTAAAAGAGCACCTTCCTGGTGCTCTTTTTGTCTGTGTTTGTTGTGCTCTTATTTGCCTAACGCTTCTTTATAGTGCTTTCTGCAAACCGAGACATATCGATCGTTTCCACCAATAGCCACTTGATCGCCTTCGGCGATGGCGTTGCCTTGCTCGTCCGTTCGAATAACCATGTTGGCTTTTCTTCCACAATGACAAATAGTTTTTAGCTCTACCAGTTTATCTGCCCATGAAAGTAAATAGCGGCTTCCTTCGAAAAGCTCACCAAGAAAGTCTGTTCGCAAACCGTAACATAAAACGGGTATACCTAACTTATCGACAACTTCTGTCAGCTGATACACCTGATCACGTGAAAGAAACTGACACTCATCAATCAAAATACAGTGGCGTTTTTCTTCTGTATTGCGTTTTGAGATTTCTGCGTAGAGATCGGTTTTCTCATTAAACAACTGAGCTTCCGACTGCAGACCAATTCTGGAACTGACCTTACCCATACCGTAACGATCATCGAGTGCCGCAGTGTAAATCAAAGGATTCATACCACGCTCTTGATAGTTAAATGAAGATTGAAGAAGAGTTGTCGATTTACCCGCGTTCATCGCCGAGTAATAGAAATACATTTGAGCCACAGAATGTTTCCAAGAATCTAAATCAGAAAAAGGGCTGAAATCTCAGCCCTTTATAAAATCGTTATTACTTACGACGCCAGATTGTCCCTTCAGGGCCATCTTCAAGTACGATGCCCATTTCAGTCAGCTTGTCACGCGCCATATCCGCGTTCGCCCAATCTTTCGCAGCACGAGAGTCGTTACGCAATTTGATCAGTGCTTCAATTTCAGCAACTTCATCATCATTACCCGCCGCTGCACCACCTTGTAGGAACGCTTCAGGTTCTTGGTGAAGAATACCAATCACATCTGCCAATTCGCGCAGCAATGCACCTAGCGCTGAAGCTTTTTCTAGATCTTCACCTTTAAGGCGGTTGACTTCACGTGCCATATCAAACAGCACTGAATAGGCTTCAGGTGTATTGAAATCGTCGTTCATAGACTCTGTAAAGCGAGTCACATACTCTTCACCACCTGCTGGAGACGCGGTTAAATCCAAGCCACGAAGAGAAGTGTATAAACGCTCTAGCGAAGCACGAGCTTGATTTAGGTTTTCTTCGCTGTAGTTGAGTTGGCTGCGATAATGACCAGACATCAAGAAGTAGCGAACCGTTTCCGCATCGTAATGCGTCAAAACATCGCGAATCGTGAAGAAGTTGCCTAGTGACTTAGACATTTTCTCGCGGTCTACCATCACCATACCACTGTGCATCCAAGTATTGACGTACTGAGTATCGTGAGCACAGCATGACTGCGCAATTTCATTTTCATGGTGTGGGAATTGCAAATCTGAGCCACCACCATGAATATCAAAATGGTCGCCTAGAATAGAAGAGTTCATCGCAGAACATTCGATGTGCCAGCCCGGACGACCCGGCCCCCAAGGTGATTCCCAAGTTGGTTCACCCGGCTTGGACATTTTCCACAGTACGAAATCGAGTGGGCTGCGTTTTGCTAACTCAACGTCAACTCGAGCACCTGCTTGAAGTTGGTCCAAATCCTGACGAGAAAGCTTCCCGTATTCATCGTATTTCTTCACTTCAAACATCACATCACCGTTGTCGGCAACGTAAGCGAAACCACGTTCAATTAAGGTTTCAACTAAAGCAATGATTTCTTGAATAAACTGTGTCGCCCTTGGCTCTACATCTGGGCGTTTCATATTCAATGCATCGAAATCGGCGTGCATATCACCGATTAAGCGCTCAGTTAACGCATCACATGTCTCGCCATTCTCTGCTGCTCGCTTGATGATTTTGTCATCAATGTCGGTGATGTTTCGAACAAACGTCAAATCATAGCCAAGATAGCGAAGGTAACGTGAAACAACATCAAAAGAAACGAACGTACGACCATGCCCGATATGACAAAGATCATAGATAGTTACTCCACAAACGTACATGCCAACTTTGCCAGCATGAATGGGTTTGAATTCCTCTTTTTGTCGTGTGAGTGAGTTGAATATCTTTAACATGATCTCTATTTATCAATTGGTGGGTTTTAGGACGCATGAGTATAACAAGACAGCTGAAGTTAAGTAATAGCTCAGTTTCAGAAATCGTCTCTGAAAATGTTATTTCGTTCCAATCGAACAACTTTTACTCATGGTGCACTCCTGAGGGTATCGCTTGTGTAAATTTGAAGTTACGCTAGAATTCTGTATCCATTCCCATTAATTTTTAAAGGAAGTAATCATGATCACCCTTCACACAAACTTTGGTGACATCAAGATCCAACTAAATGATGAAAAAGCACCAGAAACAAGTGCTAACTTTTTACAGTACTGCCGTGATGGTTTTTATGACAACACTCTTTTCCACCGTGTAATTGATGGATTCATGGTCCAAGGCGGTGGCATGACTTCTGGTCTGCGTGAGAAAGATTCTCGTGCTCCAATCAAAAACGAAGCGAACAATGGTTTGAGCAACAAAGTGGGTACACTTGCTATGGCTCGTACTATGGAACCGCATTCGGCAAGCTCTCAGTTCTTCATCAACGTGAACGACAATACATTCCTTGATTTTAAATCTGAAAGCCTAGATGGTTGGGGTTACTGTGTATTTGCTGAAGTTGTCGAAGGTATGGACGTAGTAAACAAAATTAAAGATGTTGCTACAGGTTCAATGGGAATGCATCAAGATGTTCCTCTTGAAGAAGTGCTTATCACTGGCACAACTATCGAAGAATAATCAATCAAGGGAGCTTTTCGCTCCCTTTTCTAAGGCTTATGACCACTCTTTTTATTTCTGATCTACATTTATCTCCTGCCCATCCTGAAATCACAGAAGGTTTCTTTCACTTCCTTGAACATCACGCAACAAAAGCTGAAAAGCTTTATGTATTAGGTGACCTGTTCGATTTTTGGATAGGTGATGATGATAATTCTCCGTTTAGTCGCTCAATTATAAATGCTTTCAAGTCACTCACTGATTCTGGCGTGCGCTGTTATTTCATTCATGGAAATCGCGACTTTCTGATCAGCGACCGTTTCAGTAAAGAGAGCGGTGTTGAGCTTTTGCCGGAAGAAACAAAAATAGACCTTTACGGCACTCCCACCCTCCTTCTTCATGGTGATACATTGTGCCTTGATGATATTAAATATCAGGAATTTAGGAAAAAAGTACACCAACAATGGCTACAAAAATTGTTTTTGTGTGTTCCCCTTTTTCTGCGAAAAAAAATTGTCAAAAATGTTCAAAATAAAACCCGAACCGACAAGAAAGAAAAAGCTCTGGATATCATGGATGTCACTAAATCTGAAGTAGAACGTGTCATGAATTCGCATAACGTTCTGTTGATGATTCATGGCCACACTCATAGACCAAATGAGCACAATGTTAAGCTCACAAGTTCCCATGGGAAAAGGGTTGTATTAGGAGACTGGTACAAGGAAGGCTACGCGTTAGCCTACGATGAATCTGGAGTGAAACGAATTACCTTCCCACTTAACCCGATAAAATAGCCGTCTAACGTAACACTGTGTAACAGGCTATTGAGCTAAATATAGATAATTTTTTCCGTCTGATTATTATACAGCGCCATTCCAATAATTAGACGTGAGTAATACCATTGAAGTACTCTTATGTTGCACGACAACCCATATTTGACCTCGATCTCCAAACTATGGGCTATGAGTTATTATTTCGTGATGGTCCTAAAAACACGTTTCCAGATATCGAACCGGAACTCGCAACCAAGCGATTATTTAGCGATCAGTTCTTGAGCCCAAATCAAAATAACCTAGGCTCCAAAAAAGGGTTTGTTAATTTCCCTTATGAAAGCTTGATCAACCAAATTCCGGCTCTCTTTCCACGTAGCTCTATCATTATTGAAGTATTGGAAGACTGTGAACCGACGGACGAGCTTTATAAAGCGCTAAAAGACTTATACTTACTTGGCTATAAGATAGCTTTAGATGATTTTATTCCAAGCCCTGAATGGAAGCGCTTTCTACCATTAATTTGTATTATTAAATTTGATATTCGCACTGTTCCAATCAATAAAGCGGCCTACTTCATTTCAAAACTTAAGAACTCAAAAATTCAATTTTTAGCAGAAAAAGTAGAGACTTATGACGAATTCCTGCATGCTAAAGACGTAGGGTTTACGTTATTCCAAGGTTACTTTTTTGCAAAGCCTGAAATGATACAACATCGCGCTATTGAACCTTCACTGTTAACTGTTGTTCAGTTGTGTAAAGAAATCTCTAGCGACCAAATCAACTACGACGAAATTGAACGCTTAGTCGCAACGGATGTCTCTCTCTCGTACAAGCTTTTACGGTATGTAAACTCCTCTTCTAGTGTCTCGAATGAGATTAAATCTTTTAAACAAGCACTGGTTTATTTAGGTGAAGACAAACTGAGAAAATTCATCTCTTTGGTTGCCGTTTCAAATACCAATGAAGGGAAGCCCAACACGCTCTATACCTTATCGATAACGAGAGCAAGATTCTGCGAATTGGTGGCATCCCACTATCAAGGTGACGTGGATAAAAGCCTCGCATTTTTAACCGGTATGCTGTCTTTGCTTGATTCTTTATTGGATCAATCTATGGAAGAAATACTCCGCTCTATACCAGTTGATCAAAAAGTTAAAGATGCCCTATTAAACCAAAGTGGTGTATTGGGTGATATTTACTCACTAATTAAGGCGTTTGAACACGCAGATTGGGAAATGGCAATAGACAAACGAGCCGCCCTTAACTTGAGTGAAGGCTGTGTTGCCGATTGTTACCGAGAGGCGATTAGTTGGTCGCAAGAATTAATGGATGTGGATTAAGGTTTTTTGCCTCTCATTACTCTCTACCTTTCACTTTTAAAGCGTGGTAGCCTCCTAGCTAAAATAAATATCAGGCTAAATTGAAGATTCACTTCGATTTGGCTTACTACGCTCTATCTGGTAGAAATGCTATGTCTAATTGCCCATGTGGAAACCCTCAATCTTATCAAGATTGCTGTGAAATCGTGCACTTAAATCATGCCGCTGCAACTCAGCCCGAAATGTTAATGCGTGCTCGCTACACTGCACACGTTAAAGGGTTAGTGGATTTCGTTGTTGATACTTATCATCCATCACAAAATGCCGATGAACAAAGAGAAGGGATTGCTAATTCAGTAGAAAGTGACTGGTGCAAGCTGGAAGTGATTAACACCGAAAGCGGAAGCCATACTGATGAGGGTTACGTCGAATTTAAAGCTTACTTCAATGAAGATAACCAACAATACTGTTTAGGTGAACGCTCTCGATTCCTGCGTGAAAATGGCATGTGGTATTACGTCGACGGGACTTTTCCAGAAGAGGAAACTCAGCAATCTGAAGATCCTAGACTGACTCAGCCCATTAAAAACCTTAAAGTTGGACGAAACGACCCATGTGTTTGTGGTAGTGGCAAGAAATTTAAGAAATGCTGTGGCTAACTGATGCTACGCAAAAGGTGAAAATAAGAAGAGAAAGAAGCCTCTGACCTAGAGGCTTCTAAAAACGACAGATTAGAATGCTATTTATGACGCTCTTTCAGTTTGTTGATAACGTCGTTCATCGATAGACCTTGGTCTTGCAATAGCACCAACAGGTGGTATATCAGATCCGCAGACTCACAGACTAACTCCGCCTTGTCGCCCGACGTCGCCGCAAGCGCAACTTCAACCCCTTCTTCGCCCACTTTTTGCGAAATACGCTTGGTGCCACGGGCGTATAAGCTGGCAGTATAGGAAGAATCTGGATCGGCGTTCTTGCGGGCAGCCAATAGCTGCTCAAGCTGATGAAGCCACACCATTTGTGACTCTTCTTGAGGATCACCATCCCAACACGTCGTTGTGCCTTTATGGCAGGTAGGACCAACAGGATCGACCTTTACAAGTAACGTATCGTTATCGCAATCTAATGAGATATTTTTTAATGCTAGGACGTTACCCGACGTTTCACCTTTGGTCCACAATCGTTCTTTCGTTCTTGAGAAAAAGGTGACCTGACCCGTTTCACCTGTTTTCGCTAGCGCATCTTGATTCATGTAACCCATCATTAAGACTTGGCTAGACTGAAAGTCTTGCACTATGGCTGGAACCAAGCCATCCACTTTGTCCCAATTGATGCGCTCAGACAGTGCATTTACTTCAGCTGATTCAAAACTCATAATCGCACCTCTACGCCTTCTTTCTTCAAATACTTTTTCAGTTCACCAATATTGATGACTTGTTTGTGAAATACCGATGCTGCAAGTGCTCCATCAACATTTGTCGCTTGATATGCTTCAGCAAAATGCTCCATAGCACCTGCACCACCAGATGCAATCAATGGGACTTTGCAAACCTCTCGAACCATATTCAATTGCTCGATGTCGTAACCATTTCTCACGCCATCTTGGTTCATCATGTTCAAAACGATTTCACCAGCACCGCGTTTTTGCACTTCTTGAACCCAATCTCGGGTTTCCCACTGCGTCGCTTTTGTGCGTGCTTCATCACCTGTGAATTGATAAACCTGATATTTACCTGTTTCTTTGTCAAAGTAGGAATCAATACCAACGACAATACACTGAACACCAAACTTATCGGCAAGCTCAGTGATGAGGGAAGGGTTTGCTAAAGCAGGAGAGTTAATGGACACTTTATCTGCGCCAAACTCTAAGATTCGAGCTGCGTCTTCTGCTGATTTGATACCACCAGCCACACAAAAGGGAATATCGATAACTTCTGCTACGCGCGCAACCCAACTTTTATCGACCACGCGACCATCACTCGATGCCGTAATATCATAAAACACCAACTCGTCCGCACCCTCTTGAGCGTATCTCTGAGCCAGAGGAACGATATCGCCAATGATCTCGTGATTGCGGAACTGAACCCCTTTTACCACCTGACCATCTCGAACATCAAGGCACGGAATTATTCGCTTTGCCAGCATGCAAATGCCTCCTCTGCTGTAAATTTACCGTCTAATAAAGCACGCCCAACAATCACACCAGCGACTCCACTGCCTTTTAAGGCTTCAACATCTGCTAGTGACCCGATACCACCGGACGATTGAAACTGAACTTGCGGGTATTGTTTACATAGGTCCACATAAAGCTCTACATTCGAGCCAGCCAATGTCCCATCACGAGAAATATCAGTACAAAGCACATGCGTTAAACCGACAGTTAAATAATCATCGATAAGCGCTTCAATAGTGACGCCGGAATCTTCTTGCCAACCGGAAATAGCGACTTTGCGCACGCCGTTTTCGTCAATATTAATATCGAGTGCTAGAACGATTTTCTCTGCACCATATTTCTCCATCCAACCTTTTACCAGTTCAGGTTGTTTTACGGCAGTAGAACCAACCACCACACGCTGGGCTCCGGCTTCCAGTAAGTCGACCACATCTTGTTCGCTTCTTACTCCACCGCCTATTTGAATATTTGCTGGGGTACTTGCCAGCAGCTTGGCGATCAAATCAAGCTGGCGTGCCGTTGTATCTTTTGCGCCAGTCAGGTCGACCAAATGCAGCCAATTCGCGCCGGCTTGATGGTATAAATTAAATTGCTCAGCTGGGTCTACTTTGTATTCGGTTACTTGACCGTAATCCCCTTGATACAGGCGAACTACTTGACCATCAATTAAATCGAGAGCTGGAATAATCACTTATAATTCCCTTTATAAATTCAGAAAGTTTTCAATGAGCTTAGAGCCGGCTTTAGAAGAACGTTCTGGGTGAAATTGCACACCATAATAGTTACCACTTTGTACCGCTGCGGTGAACGGGTTTCCATAATCACAGTTGGCAATTGTGTAATCACCTACTGGCATGGCGAAGCTGTGTACAAAATAGAAGTACTCACCTTCCTCAATACCTTTAAACAGCGGGTGCCCTGCTTTCGCTGAAACTGTATTCCACCCCATATGCGGTAAAGGTAACTCGCCCGTTTCCATCAAATTGACTTCACCGTCACACAGCCCAAGGCATTCCACCAACTCATTCGCCTTCTGCCCTTTCTCTTGTGAGACTTTTCCTAGCAGTTGCATACCCAAACAAATACCAAGTAGCGGCTTCTCAACCTTCTTAACGAGATCAATCAGATCTCGCTCTCGAAGGTTTTTCATGGCTTCACTTGCGGTTCCGACACCAGGCAAAAACAACTTGTCCGCTGCGAGTACCACCTCAGGATCTTTGGAAATGGTGACTTTATAACCTAGGCGTTCAATAGCAAACTTCACAGAGGACACATTGGCGCATCCAGTATCAATAATGACGACTCTTTGTTCTGTCACGTGTCTTCCCCTTTAAAGCATGCCCTTGCTGCTTGGTAATTCGTTACCTTCTACTTTAATGGCTTGGCGAAGTGTACGACCAAACGATTTGAATAGACTTTCTACAATATGGTGGTCGTTTTCACCGGTAGAAGATAGGTGCAAGGTACAAGCCATAGAATCCGCAATGGAACGGAAAAAGTGTTCCGCCATTTCCGTTGAAAAGTCGCCAACCATTTCACGACTAAATTTTGCATCGAAGACGAGGTAAGCTCTACCCGACAAATCCAGCGCACATTGCGCCAAGCATTCATCCATTGGCAAACTGAAGCCGAAACGACCAATACCACGCTTATCTCCTAACGCTTCTTTTAATGCTTGCCCTAACGCCAGCGCAGTATCTTCAATGGTGTGGTGGTCATCGATGTGCAGGTCACCGTCCACACTGCATTTAATTTGGAATCCACCGTGTGTCGCGATTTGATCCAGCATGTGATCAAAAAAGCCCAAGCCTGTTTTGATGTCGTTCCCACCTTGCTCATCAAGGTTAACGTTTACCTTGATGTCGGTTTCTTTGGTTGTACGAACCACTTCAGAAACACGAGCTTTTACGGTTAGATCTTTAACAATCTGCTTCCAACCCATGGTTTCTGGGTGGTATTGAATGCCACGAATCGCCATATTCTGGGCCATTTGTACATCCGTAATGCGATCACCAATCACGGCTGAGTGTTGAAAATCAATCTTTCCACCTTGAAGATACTCTCTTACCAGACCTAACCTAGGTTTACGGCAATCGCTATTGTCTTCTTCGAAGTAAGGGCTAATAAGCACCTCATCGAAAATAACGCCTTGTGATGAAAAAATATCCATCATCATGTTATGAGGGGCATCAAAATCAGCCTGTGGGAAGCTATCGGTCCCCAGTCCATCCTGATTGGTGACCATAACTAATCGGTAACCGGCATCCTGAAGTGCTAATAGACTCGGAATGACAAACGGCTCTAGTTTAAGCTTGTCTAAACGGTCAACCTGAAAATCTTCTGGTGGCTCTACGATTAAAGTGCCATCACGATCAATAAATAGAATTTTTTGTTGCTTGCTCACTACGATTTCCTTTCTTAAGCGACATTTTTAGCTAACTGATTGCGAATAAAAGCGACAACTTTTTCACATTCATCACGATTTCCTACGCTAATGCGTACGCAGTTTTCAATGGGAGAGTTTCGCAGAATGATTCCGCTGTCCCATGCAGCTTGGAATATTGCATCGCCATCTTCAAATTTAACTAATAGGTAGTTACCCCACCCTTCAAAAACTTCAACCCCTTCCAGCATACTGAGACCCACTTGAAGATAGGCACGGTTTGCATTCAGATCTAACGATTGGAATTTCATTCTGGCTAACCCTGCTTCAGAAAGCGCTTGAACGGCAATTTCCGAAACTGGAACTGGCACTGGATAGGGTGCAATGACTTTCAATAGCACATTGATCAGCTCTTCATTTGCCAATGTGAATCCGCAGCGAAGCCCTGCTAGTGCAAAAGCTTTAGAAAGCGTACGTAAAATAGCCAGGTTAGGATACTGCACTAAAAGATCAGTGGTTGAAGCCTCTGGACAGAAATCGATATACGCTTCATCCATCACGACAATAGCGCGATCTTTTGTCATTTCTAACAAGGAAACAATGTCCTCGCGTTTGACTAAATTTCCGGTTGGATTGTTAGGGCTGCATACAAAAACCAGTTTTACGTTCGCTAGGTTTTCTTCAATTCCCTTCAGATCCAACTGCCAATCTTGTGTCAACGGCACTGTTTTTCGCTCAACACCAATGGTTTCTGCACTAATGGCATACATGCCATAGGTGGGTGGACAGTAGAGAATGGCATCTTCATTGGGTTCACAAAAAGCACGAATCAATAATTCGATGCCTTCATCTGCACCGCGTGATGTTAATGTTTGCTCTGGCTTAACCCCAGCATAAGCGGCATACGCTTCAATGAGATCTCTCGGCTGGCATTCGCTATAGCGATTCAGACGAGCAAAATCTGTTTTGTATTCATTATTAAAAGGCGATTCGTTTGCATTGAGCCAAACATCTCCTGTACCCCCAATTTTACGGGCAGAAAGATAAGGGGTCAGTGCTTGAACCTGTTTACGAGCCAACTTTTCCATCACGACTCTCCCTCTTGTAGCTTTTCTATACGAATAGTTACAGCACGCTTGTGTGCATCCAACCCTTCAGCTTCCGCCATCGTGACAACAGTTGGAGCCAAAATTTTCAGACCATCTGATGTTAATTCTTGCACTGTCATACGCTTTGAAAAATCAGCTAAACCAAGGCTTGAGTAGGTGCGAGTGTATCCGTATGTCGGAAGTACGTGGTTGGTGCCTGAGGCATAATCCCCGGCAGATTCTGGTGACCAGTCCCCAAGGAAAATTGAGCCTGCATTATCTAGAAGTGGAAGCAGTTCACGTGGGTTTTTCGTTTGAACAATCAGGTGTTCAGGACCATAAAAGTTAGAAATGGAGACACATTGCGTTAGAGATTCAGCGATAACAATCAAGCTTGAACCTAATGCTTGCTCTGCGATTTCAGCACGAGAAAGCTCTTTTAACTGACGTTGAACAGCATCCGTAACTTTGTCTGCAATAACGGGAGAAGGCGTAACCAAAACCACTTGTGAATCTGGTCCGTGTTCGGCTTGGCTCAGTAAATCGGCAGCGATGAAATCTGGTTCTGCGGTGTCATCGGCGATTACAAGAACTTCTGACGGGCCTGCCGGCATGTCGATAGCCGCACCACGAAAATCGTTGCTAACCTGACGCTTTGCTTCTGTTACGTACGCATTACCGGGACCGAAAATCTTGTCCACTTTACTTACAGAATCAGTGCCATATGCCATCGCGGCGATCGCTTGACCGCCTCCCACATTATATACTTCATCGATATCACACAGCTGTGCGACATAAAGTATTTCGTCGGCAATCGGAGGTGGCGAACACAATACGACTTTGCGACACCCTGCAATTTTAGCTGGTACGCCCAACATAAGCACAGTTGAGGGCAAAGGAGCACTACCACCTGGAATGTATAGCCCAACGGTATTAATTGGGCGAGTCACTTGTTCACAAACGACACCTGGTTGAGTTTCGACTTTAATCGGCTGGGACTTTTGTGCTTTGTGAAACATAGAGATATTGGCATACGCTTGCTCTAGCGCTTGTTTCATTTCACTAGACAGGCGATCTGAAGCTGCCTGAATGTCCTGCTTAGACACTCGAACTGAATCTGGAGTAACGCCATCGAATTTTTCAGTCAATTCGATAAGTGCTGCATCACCACCTGTTCGTACTTTCTTGATAACGTCAGAAACAGCGGCGGTAATATTTGCCCCTTCCGTTATGGCAGGGCGCTCTAGAACAGCGTCTTGCTGTTGTTCACTTAATGATTGCCAAACTACGGTTCTCATCCCATTACTCCATCATTTTTTCAATTGGCAGTACCAAGATTGAGCTGGCGCCAAGTTCTTTCAGTTGCTCCATGGTTTCCCAGAACAGGTTTTCAGTGCTAACAAGATGTACAGCAACACGATTTTGCTCGGCGGACAGTGGAAGCACAGTTGGATCTTCAGCTCCTGGAAGTAAAGCTTTGACTTGCTCTAGCTTATCCGTTGGGGCGTGTAGCATGATGTACTTAGATTCTTTGGCTTGTAAAACGCCTTGCATGCGAGTCAACAGCTTTTCGATTAAGGCTTTTTTATCTGTATCGAACTCACCTTTACGCTGAATCAGAGTCGCTTTAGATTTAAAGATAACTTCTGCTTCTTTAAGACCATTCGCTTCAAGCGTTGCACCTGTCGAAACGAGATCAGCGATAGCGTCAGCAAGCCCTGCTCGCGGTGCAACTTCAACAGAACCAGTCAACACACAAGCGCTGAACTCAACACCTTGCTCATCCATGTAGCTTTTAAGCAGTTGAGGATATGTCGTTGCAATACGTTTACCTGCAAGATCTTGAGGACCTTTATATTCTTCATCTTTATCGATAGCGATGGACAAACGGCAGCCACCAAAATCTAAACGACGAAGCGGAACGAATTCGCAAGGCTCCCCTAGTGCTTTTCTGTCTAAACGCACTTCTTCCAATTCATTTTCGCCAATGAAACCTAAGTCGACAACTCCGTCCATGATAAGCCCTGGAATATCGTCGTCTCGCACAAGCAGAAGATCGATAGGCATATTTTCAGAGTGAACGACAAGTCTCTCCCCCATAATGTTGAACTTAGCGCCACATTTTTTAAGTAGGTCTAGACACTCTTTACTCAAGCGTCCTTTTTTTTGAATAGCAATTCTTAGGCGTTGTGTTTGCATTACGATGTCCCTATACGAAATTTAGTGAATATTTAATATTTTATAAGTCGTTAAAAATGAAAAAACCCTCGGGAGTTTTCTCTCCCGAGGGTTTAAATCTGTATTTTCTGATTCAACCACCGAGAGTTCTTAGCCTCTCGGGTATGCGTAAACCTCCCGAAAGACTAGTCAGGATGATGATGGTGATGAATGTTCATTACACTTTTACGCATATTTAGTTTCTCCTTGAGTTAACTCCACACTAACTAAGCTCAATTGGATTTGCAAGACTCTATTCGAAAAAAATTGCCTTCCCGGTAATGACACTTTTTCTGTTTGTCCTTAGAAGCTGTTAAACAAATGCATCAAGTTGGTAATTAAATGCGATTTTCTTGTATTGCCCAACAATAAAACACCATTCAACATATTCACAACAATATTATTACCTCTACCTAAGGATACAAACGTGATGAACAAATTTAAGGTGTTAATGGCTGCAAGCACATCTATCTTATTAGCAGGCTGCACATCCGATACTACTGCTTCTCATAACGCTGGTTACCCTGAGCCACCTTCTTGGGATTTCCCTTATGTTACTGAAGCAGCATATGAAATTTCGCCTCGTAGCCTCGAAGGTCGTCCTTTTAACAGTGATGGATTGGCTTATACCCACGAGGAACTGGAAGCTCTGCCAGTAAAAAACATGGCTCCCGAACAACTTCAAAACTACGCAGATGTAGTAACCCATGCCTTCCCTGATGCAACTTATCAATCTGTCCCTGAAAATTGTGAAGATATCCCAGCAGAAAGTTTAAATGAAACGTCTTTGGCTAATGTGGCATACATTTCAATGCAAGCAGTAGAGAAAGCAACGAGAGATTCAGCGAAAAACTGTCTCACGACCTTACAGAAGATGTTTAAACAAGAGTAAATAGAGGAAGAGTGGGTAGAGAAAGAGCAGGTTTTCACCTGCTCTTTTGATTAGGTTCTATTGGGCTTAGTCATTAAGCTTTAGCTGGGCTTTGTTTGCGTTTGGAAATCACGCTTAAAGCACCACATACCACAGCAAATGTCACACTCGCAGCTGCGAATGAGAATAAAATGGATGACGTCATTCCTAGAACAACAAATCCAACACAAGATACTAGTGCAACGGATAGTGCATAAGGCAATTGCGTTGCAACGTGATCAATGTGATTACAACGAGCCCCCGTCGAAGATAGAATCGTCGTATCGGAAATTGGAGAACAATGGTCTCCGAATACAGAACCAGCTAAAACTGCACTCAACATAGGAAGCATCAACGCTAAGTCTGTCGCACCAGCCATATCACCAGCGATAGGCAACATGATACCAAATGTTCCCCAAGAAGTACCCGTCGAGAATGCCATCACGCCAGATAGCAAGAATAAAATAACGGGTAACCAATGAACACTGATGTTGCCTTGTACTAAGGAAGACAGGTAAGTTCCCGTTTTTAAGTCACCTATTACTGAACCAATTGTCCATGCAAAAAACAAAATTAATATAGCACCGAACATTGAACCAGCACCGATCCATAAAGTTCGAACAATTTGAGACAATTCAATTTTCTGGCGGAAGACGGTAATAAGTGCTGTAACTAAACCAATTAGACCGCCATAGCATAAAGATGCACCCACATCGGTATTCTCAAACGCACCTAACAGATCAAATTCTTTACCTGATTCGGTGAGTGATTCTGCTCCGGTATATAGCATAAAAAATATTGTCGCTAGAATTAAAGCAACAATTGGCATAATTAAATCGGCAACTTTACCTTTTTCACTTTCACTAATATCAAGGTCTTCACTCAATTCACTGCTAGATTGATTATTTGCATCATCAAATCCCATTCCTTGAGAGGCTTCGATTTCTTTTTTACGCATCGGTCCAACGTCTAGCTGGAACCACACCACAGCAAAAACCATCAGCAGTGCAAATACCGCATAAAAATTCATTGGAACCATATTGACGTAAGCACTAAGCGCAGAAGAATAATCCGTCAATCCGTGAGTGACTAAAATCCCACCGATAATGGTCATTATATAAGCGCCCCAGCTAGATGCTGGCATTAACACACACATCGGGGCTGCAGTAGAGTCCAGAATATAAGCAAGTTTAGAACGCGATACATAAAAGCGGTCAGTGACTGGGCGAGATATTGCTCCGACAGCTAGGCTATTAAAGTAATCATCAACAAATATAAAAACACCTAAAAACGCGGCAAGTAATTTTGAACCACGCTTACTTTTTACACGGCTTTGTGCCCATTCGGCAAATGCGCGAGTACCACCAGACAATGTAAGTAAAGCTGTCATCATTCCTAATAATAAAAGAAACGCAACAATACTCATATTCCAGCTATTAAGGCTGCTCTCTTCTACTTTTACACCATCAACAGTAACTTCATTAGTTTCAATAACTACGCCATATACTTTACCCCATATATATTTAATGGAATCAGCAATTGAATAGTCAGTGATCAGTAGACCACCAAGAAAAATGCCCATACCTAATGAGACAAGAACTCGACGAGTAATAATAGCTAGCCCTAAAGCGACAAGCGGCGGCAACAATGAAAGGGGGGACGATGCAAAATCTAATAAATTCATGATCTTCAGAAACCAATATTTGGTTAGAGATCTACTGTAGTCGGTATTATATATACCTTAAGTTGAACAAGCGAAAGGGAAGTGAACACTTCACCCAACCCCACAGTAGCGCTCCATAGTTTAACAACAATATAGACTATGGCAGTGTTATACCTATTCGGATATAACCCCAGCATTGAAGAATGATGACTTTCAATACTTCGGCAATAACGCCTTTCTGTTTCCCTCTTAGGTATCACCCTCTTGAAACATACTGATCATTACTGCGCCTCTACCTTAAGCACTGGATTGATTAAAAATCCACCACTCAAATCAGGTGCGAGTCATTCTACGGATGCAAAAGCTTTTTGCAACATATAATTTCAAGTTTCAACCAACCTGATGAAACTTTTGACTAGATTGTGCGTCTATATGCTTTACACTTACACTTTTCTGACATTTAGCGTATTAAATATTGACGTATTCTATTCTGCTAAATAAGTAATTAAATATATTTTTAGAAATGTGTATTTGAATTTCGATATATTTGAAATAAAATTATATTGTATTCTCGTCTTACACTGTTATTATTGTGTACGTTTACTAAAATAAGAATGGGACTGAACATGTCAGATATTGCAAAAACCCTGCTTAATATTCGCAGTCTACGAGCATTTGCTCGTGATCTACCGCTAGAGCACTTGGAAGAAGCGCTAGATAAATTAACTACCGTTGTTGATGAACGTCGTGAAGTTGAAGCTGCAGAATTAGCAGAAAAAGCTGAACGCGAAGCTAAATTAGCTGAATACGCAAATATGATTGCTAAAGATGGTATCGATGTAGATGACCTTATTGCAGCGTTATCTGGAGAAACAAAATCTAAAGCTAAGAAAAAGCGCGATCCTCGCCCTGCTAAATACAAATACACTGTTGATGGCGTAGAAAAGACTTGGACAGGTCAAGGTCGTACTCCTTCTGCAATTCAAGCTCACTTGGACTCAGGTAAAGCTTTGGATGATTTCCTAATCTAGCTTTCACTTTGTTACAAAAATTATTGCAACACTGGGCATGTCCCTTGATTCTATACACCAGTGTTTCATATATTGAGCCGAAATTTATATAGATTTCGGCTTTTTTAATGCCACTATTTGCATTACATCTATTACTTTCAAACTACATATATTTATATTATTGATAACCATTCAGGTTATTTTATTTAAAATATATTCATCTAAGCTCATTTCACTATAATCCTTTTTGAAAAAACACTTGGGTCATACATTTATGATTTATTTGTATTTTCTTCTTCTACCAGCTCAACAATGCAGAAAGTTCTTGCCGCTCCCTTTTGAATGCATATACTATAAATACTGTACATATATACAGGTTGATGAGGATGCATGAGATAATAAAAGCACTAAAGCATAAAAACTTACTATGGAACGGGGCAAATACATCACATCATGCAGATGTTGTCTCTTCAGGCTATACCGAACTAGATAACAAATTGGGGGGTGGTTTTCCAAGTAAAGGGGTTATCGAAATAAATACTTTCACTGGTATCGGTGAGTTACGGTTGCTAGATGCCTTTTTAAGGAACACTGCAGACAACAGACTCAGAGTTTTTATTCACCCTCCAGGAAAAGTATGTGGCGAGTTTTTCGTAACACAAGGCTATAAACTTGACAGAATTGTTATCATTTCGCCAAGGAACTATAAAGAAGCTTTATGGGCAGCCGAACAATCGTTGAAAAGCGGGGCCTGCTCTCATGTATTACTATGGCAAGACACGTTAGAAATACATCAAGTAAAGCGGTTACAAATGGCGAGTGAAACTGGCAATTGTTCGCTTATTATCTTCAAGAAACAAAAACAAACCTTTCCTCTACCAGTATCACTTAGTTTAAGTCTTGAAGCTCACTCAAAAGGCTTGAACATTACAGTCAATAAGCGTAAGGGAGGCTTAGGTAGAACAGTCTTGTGTTTAGACATGTCCCATAACTGGCTGAGTTTAACTAGGGCTCCAACAGATAATACCGTTGTTGCCTTTCCTCTTCTAAAACGAGGATAAACTATGCTGTGGCTATACTTGAACTTTACTCATCTACAGCTTGATACTTCATTTTGTGGCTCAGCCTATGATGGTAACCTTGCTATCGTTAATAACGATCACCAAATCATACAGCTTACACCTCATGGTTATATCTCAGGACTAAAACTCGGTATGGGGCTTGGAACGGCTGCATCACTCTGCCACGATTTACAAGTTCATTCATACGATGCCCATATTGAACAAACAAAATTGCGAGAAATAGCACGGTGGCTTTACTTAATCACGTCAGACATCACATTGTTTGAACCGAATGGAATTCTTTTGAAAATCAGCGATATGCTTTCGCTGTATTCTAATATTGAACATTATTGGTCAATCATTCAATCCCACTTGCAATCCTTTAATATACGCTATGACTATTCAACTGGTTTTTCTCCATTTTCGGCACAGATACTTTCTCAACAGAAAACACATTTAATTACAGATAATAAAGAAGTCTTAAAAAAGAAACTTTATGCATTATCTCTATCGGTTAGTGGACTGCCTCATAAAACAGTAGAAAAACTTTCCCGTGTAGGCATTGAGACTTTCGATGATCTATTAGCCATACCAATGGCTGATATTGCTAAGCGTTTTGATATAGATCTAATTAACTATATAGGAAAAATAACAGGTAGGTTTAAGCATCCAGTTGAGTTCTATCATCCACAACAAACCTTTAAATATTCTCTCGACCTATTATATGAAATAGAAAATGTTCAATGGATCGAAAAACCACTAAGTAAATTACTGAAAAAATTGGAACATTTTCTTAAATTACGTGATCAAATAGCTCATGAGATTGAAGTGACTTTGTTTCTCAGAAATAAACAGAACGCCAGCTTTACAATAAGCTCTGCACAAGGAGAGTATTTGGCTGTTAATTGGTTAAACTTATCTAAACTCACCTTAGAGTCTATTTCAATCAGTTCTCCCGTAATAGCAATAAGCTTGAGCACTAAACGAGCTGATCAACAAGCCAACTTCAACACCGACCTATTTACGGGGCAGCAAGGTAAGACAACGGCTCTAGAGCTAATATCAATATTGGAAGCGAAATTAGGCAAAGAAGCCGTGAGCCGACCTAATGTTATTCCAGATCCCCGACCAGAAATTGCCAATTCATACTCTTCTCCTCTCACGGAACAACTGACTGACCCGTTATTCAAACCCAAACTTAGACCAAGTATTCTCCTTCCACATCCTGAGCGGCTTACAGATGAAATATCCATATCACATGGTCCTGAAAGGGTTGCCACTGGCTGGTGGGATAATACCCCTGTAATCAGAGATTATTTCATTGCTCAAAGCCATGATGGTCGTTGGCTTTGGGTATTCAGAACACCAAAGAAACAGTGGTTTCTACACGGAATATTTAGCTAGGGTACTTATGGGTTATACCGAATTGTTTTGCCAAACTAATTTCTCCTTCTTAGAAGGAGCTTCTCACCCAGAGGAGTTAGTTGTTCAAGCTGATTTTTTACAATATTCAGGGATTGCCATTACCGATGAATGTTCCGTTGCTGGTGTAGTACGGGCTTATAAGGCGATACAAGTTCAAGAGTTACAACTGAAACTCGTTGTTGGTTCATTATTTCGAATGGGGGAAGAGCTTGAATTAATCCTGCTATCTACAAATAGACAGGGGTATGGTGAGTTATGCCGAATTATATCAAATGCACGAAGACGCAGCCCTAAAGGGGAATACAGTTTGTCTGAATGGGATATCATGTCAGCAAAGCATTGTTTGATTCTCTGGCTACCAACCCACAAAGATTGTGACTACCATTGGGCAAAATGGTTAACCAAACACCACTCCCAAAAGTTATGGATAGGTCTACAACGCCATCTCCAACATGATGACCATGCGTTTATACAGCACTGTGAACACCTTAGCGCTTTATACCATATTCCAATAACGGCCTGTGGTGGTGTCCTCATGCATAATGAAGCTAGGCTTCCTTTGCAGCATACTTTGACCGCGATTAAGCATGGTACGAGCGTCAGTAAAGCTGGTCGGTTACTTCAAAGTAATTGTGAGCATTCACTTCGCTCGAAAGATAAGCTTCAAAGAATCTTCAAGAAAGAATGGTATGTTGAAACCGAGCGTATTCTCTCGCGTTGTCGTTTCGACTTAGGTTCTCTTCAATACGAATACCCAAGCGAACTGGTTCCAAATGGGTACACGGCAATAGATTATCTAAATGAGCAAGTAAAAGCGGGCAGCAAACGCCGCTTTCCTCAAGGCGTCCCATCCGATATACAAAAACTTATCGATAAAGAATTGGCTTTGATTGAGGAGTTAAATTACCCATTTTACTTTCTAACCATCTATGACATTGTCATGTTTGCCAAACGAAAGAAAATTCTCTATCAAGGTAGAGGATCTGCCGCCAATTCTGTTGTTTGTTACTGCCTAGAAATCACAGCGGTTGATCCTCGGCAAATATCAGTGCTTTTTGAAAGGTTCATCAGCAGAGAGCGCAATGAACCACCCGATATCGATGTCGATTTTGAACATGAACGACGTGAAGAAGTTATTCAATATATCTATCAGAAATATGGTCGCAGTCGCGCTGCTCTCTCTGCTACTGTCATCACCTACCGATTTAAAAGCGCGGTAAGAGAAGTGGGTAAAGCTTTAGGGATCTCAGAAGAACAACTCGAATTCTTTATAAAGAATGTGAATAGGCGAGATAAAGAATTGAATTGGCAAGCGCAAATAGTCGAGCTCGGTCTCGACCCTGACGCTTATCAAGGGCAGCTTTTCATTCAACTGGTCAATGAAATACTTGGGTTTCCACGCCACCTTTCTCAGCATGTCGGCGGTTTTGTCATCTCATCAGGACCTTTATATGAGTTGGTTCCTGTTGAAAATGCAGCAATGAACGAACGTACCGTCATTCAATGGGACAAGGATGATCTTGAAAGTTTGGGGTTACTCAAAGTCGATGTTTTAGCATTAGGGATGCTAACGGCAATTCGTAAATGCTTTAAAACAATCCAATCTTTCCATAACATTGAGCTGAGCATTGCGGATATTACTCGCAAGCAAGATGATCCTAACGTTTATAGCATGATTCAAAAAGCCGATACCATCGGTGTGTTTCAAATAGAGTCTCGCGCTCAAATGAGCATGTTGCCTAGATTACGTCCTAAGAACTATTACGACTTAGTCATTCAAATCGCCATTGTCCGCCCTGGTCCAATACAAGGCGACATGGTTCATCCATTCCTCAAGCGACGTAATGGCATTGAAGAAGTCACCTACCCATCGGAAGCCGTAAAAGATGTGCTATCTAGAACAATGGGTGTTCCCATATTTCAGGAGCAAGTGATCAAACTTGCTATGGTTGCAGCCGGTTTTTCAGGAGGAGAAGCCGACAAACTTCGAAGAGCAATGGCATCGTGGAAAAAGAGTGGTCAACTGATGCAATTCCGTTCCAAACTCATCAATGGCATGCTAGAGAGAGACTACCAAGAAGAGTTCGCTAAAAGACTTTTTGATCAGATATGTGGATTTGGTGAGTATGGCTTTCCTGAAAGCCACTCTGCTTCTTTTGCGGTCCTTGCATACGTCTCATCTTGGTTAAAATATTACTACCCCGAAGCTTTTTATACGGCATTAATGAACAGCCACCCTATGGGGTTTTACAGTGTATCTCAGCTGGTCCAAGATGCTCGAAGGCATGGAATTAATGTAAAACCAATTTGTGTGAATCACTCAAACTACGATCACTCAGTAGTGAGAAGTAACGATAGTTTTCATATTCGACTAGGGATGAGGCTAGTCAAAGGATTAAAAAAAGAGACCGCTGAATTAATCACCCACCACCGTCCTCATTCAGGTTATCAACACACTTCAGATTTGAAAAATATAGGAGTCGAACGTAAAGATTTGGAAACTCTCGCCTCTGCAGATGCACTAAAAGCATTTGCTGGTAATCGTTTCTCCGCACGCTGGAAGATAATGGATGATGCCGACGACCTACCCTTGTTTCATTCACTGAAAGAGCGAGATAGTGGCTACTTTTATCAGCCAGACGATTTCAGCACCTTAACGGAAGACTACGCCGCCACAGGGCTTTCTTTAAACAAACACCCTGTCACATTGCTAAGCAATGCAGGTATGCTGCCGAGATTCACACGGATGCAAGAGCTTTCTAATAAGCCACATAAGTCTCTGATCACTGTCATTGGACTAGTGACAGGTAGGCAATCCCCCGGCACAGCCGCCGGAGTCACATTTTTCACACTAGAGGACGACACTGGGAATGTGAATGTCGTTGTATGGGGTGCAACAGCAAGAGCTCAAAAACAAGCTTACCTGACGGCAAAGATACTAAAAGTAAAAGGAATTCTAGAACGAGAAGGGGAAGTTATACATGTAATCGCAGGAAAACTGACTGACATGACCAACCGCTTATCCAAATTAAAAACGCAATCTAGAGACTTTCATTAACCTCAGCTTTGGATAAGAAATAGCATAATTCATTGAATTAACTGAAAGCTGTACTTTATGTCCTTCCCAGTAAGAATTTCATAAGTACCAATGAAACAAGAAAGACTTAAAAAGCAAGAAAGCGGCAATCGCCGCCCTCAACTATCAATTTTTTTATGCGATCTATTCTTGATCGATCATCCATTTACGAAAAGCCTTACGCTCTTCTTTAGACGCTTTCAAATACCACGCCTGTAGCTGTTCTAATGTTTTAGATTGCAGGTTTTTAGCCGCTGCTTTTTGGGGCTTAGAGGTTGGTACTGTTTTTGCCGTCGCTGTTATAGCAACAGGTGCTGCTGAAAATGAAATACCCTGACTGATATTATACTCTTCTACCAATTCCTCAATACCTGAATACGGCAAGGTTCCAGTCCTACCTTTAAGCTTTACACTTGTATAGGCAATTTTTGAACCATCAGATTCTACTTTCCACTCAGGTACTCCGCGAAAAACGTTTTCCGCATGAATTTTACTGTAAACCTTTGGTGGAGAAACCTGAACGTCATTCTGATTGACATCAAAAGTGATGATATAGGGAGCAGAAGTAAAGCGGTTATTACCACTACCACGTCCGACGTCCATGTCCATACGAACAACAATCTGATTAAAACCCTCTTGAATACGTGTTGGTTTCATTTTACTTTCGGTTTCTTTGCCGTTGACAAGTAAAATAGACAGACCTTTCGATGGGACAACGTTCGCAGCAAAGGAAGAAAACGCCAAGACAGAAGAAAGCGCTAAGACAGATATTCTAATAAAATTCATACACCACCAAACCAACACAAATAAATTCACTAAAAGATTATAACCTTAAGAATTACAATAATAAATTTAATTACAGATAAACAAAAGCCACCTCATAGAGGTGGCTTTAAAATCTGTCTAACTATGTAGATAGCTTAGAAAGAAGCTTTGATACCAACACCGTAGCCAGTCTCGCTCTTGTCACCGTTATCACCACCAACTTCTGCATAAACAGTCGTTGAAGGAGCAATACCGTAACCTGCGTTTACAAACCATGCATTCTTGTCATCAACACCGTCTGCACCGAAATTCGTAGTGCTAAAGCCACCAGCGAATTTCCAAGCTTCCATAGTGTAATCAGCTGCCAAAGCGATAGTGTTGTCTGTTGTTGAATCACCTGTTTCAGGACTGTTCTTAACAGAGTAATAACCTGCTTCAAGGTTTACGCTGTCAATACCAGCATAACGAGCTTCAAGAGCCATTAGAGATTCTTTGTCACCACTAGAGATAACAACAGCACCATCTTTTGTAGTTTCTTTCTTAAAGTTAGCTTGTGCAAAGAAACCAGTAAAGTCAAAGTCAGCTACACGGTAACCAGCTTTAACGTCAACGTAGCTACCATCTTTACCTAGCTTTTTGTTGTCATGCTTGTCTTGAACAAGACCAAGACCGAAGTAGAAAGCACCTTTGTCTAGGTCATAACGAATTGCTTCGTCGCCACTGAAATCAGCATCGTTTACAAAAGATGTGATACCGAATAGGTAATCAGAACCAACGCCCGCGTCATCAAGTTGAGTTGCTAGTTTACCAATTTTTAGAGTACCTAGCTGATCGTTGTAAAAACCTACGTATGCGTCGCCGTATCCAGCTTTACCTTCTGCTTTATCACTATCGATAGCAGAAAATTCCCAGTAGAAACCTACTTGAGTTGCATCGTTGATTGCGTAACGAGTATCAAAACCGAAATCAGCATCATCAATTTCTTGTTGAAGCTCAGCATCTTCAGTTTTAGCTTTTTTGTAACGAACCTCCATGTCACCGTGCATGTTCACAGTAACGCCATCTTTGTTGTAAAGTTCGATACCAGCGTTTGCAGAACCTGCAACCGCCATAACTGCTAGAGCTACTAGAGTCTTTTTCATAATAATCCACTGCCTTTTCTTAGCTGGGAATTCCTTTTCGGTTCCCTTATTTAGTTTTATTAGAGTCGATTCTTAAGAATTTGCTTAAGGCACAACTCCTCTAAATTTCGATGTTAAGATTGCAGAAGAATCCGCTACATGTCAAATGACTAAAAAAATAAAAATAAAAATTCGTAAATAATTATATATCAACAACTTACATTGACAGCATGAACTTTTAGAGTGAAATCACATCATATTTTTATATAAAATCTTTTCCTGTTGTTTTTATTTTTTCAGCACAAAAAATTAATAACTCAATAAAATCACATCAAATTAAGTCAATAATTCCATCTGGTGGGGTTTCTTGATATTATTATCTACACTTTTTATCGACTTTACCTAACCCCATGATCGTTCAATTTTTTTTTGTGATTGAGATCTAGATTTACCTAAAAAGCACGGCATTCTGACGAAAACACATGCAACTGCGGGATTGTGCTACAATCTCGCGCGATTAAATCAGAGGCAGAAAATGCTTAATACAACGATTCAAAAGTCCATTCGCAGCAGCTATAGCAATCTGCAAAATCATTTAGAAAACTTTATACCAAGACGCGCACAAAACTATCTCGTTTCGGAGATTGCTCGAACATTGGCAGGGCAGTATCACAAGTCAAATAGAATGCTTGTCGCCGAAGCTGGAACAGGCATTGGTAAGTCATTAGCGTATTTAATGAGTGCCATTCCTTTTGCATCTTTTAGTAAGAAGAAGGTCGTGATTTCTACCGCCACAGTTGCACTACAAGAACAGCTTGTTCACAAAGACCTCCCGCTATTTCGTAGAATTAGTGATGTTCCGTTCTCATTTGCATTAGCAAAAGGACGCCAAAGATATTGCTGTGCTGAAAAACTGGCTATAGCAAGTGGAAGTTCAGATCAACAAATCGCTATTTTTGAAAGCAAGCCATCAAGCAACGATATAGAAACGTTGCAACAAATGTACTCTCAACTGAGTTCAAATAAATGGGACGGTGAGCGAGACTCATGGTCAGCCCCTATATCAGATGTTCTGTGGTCACGTATTGTCAGCGATAAACACAGCTGTAATGCAACTTTACCTTCTCATCGCGACTGCCCTTTTCAAAAAGCACGCTCTCAGTTGGATAAAGTCGACGTCATTATCGCGAACCACAGCTTAGTCATGGCAGACGCTGAATTAGGAGGCGGAGTTATCCTTCCGGAGCCTGAGCAAACTATCTTTGTCTTTGATGAAGCCCACCACCTCCCTAAAGTGGCACGTGACCATTCGTCTGCTTCGGCAAGTTTGAAAGGAGTTGCTTCTTGGTTAGAGAAGTTAAATTCACAATCTGCAAAGCTGTGTTCCCTAGCAGATGATAAGCGAGTGAGTCGATTTAGAAATGAGCTGCAAGACTCGATACAACACCTCATTCCTAGCCTAAACCAACTGGCGAAGCAATTTGACCCGTCTTTATTTATAGACAAAAGTTACCGCTTTGAGCACGGTGAGCTACCGACATGGCTAGAAAATGAATCTCAGGAACTTAAGAAAGCGAGTAAAAAGGGCGCGCAAGCTCTAGCTAAGATTGCCGATTTAATTTCCGAGCGCGTAAAAGAAGGGGAACTATCAAATCGTTTAGCTGAACCCGCACTGGCTGAGATAGGGTTCTTTTTACAAAGATACGAAAATTTGTCGAAGGTATGGCATTTGATGGCGGAGCCTACAAGAGAGAAAGGCGCACCATTAGCTCGATGGGTCGAGACCTCGGAAGAGCGAGAGGGTGACTTTATTGTATCGGTATCCCCGTTAGAGGTGGGCTGGCAACTAGACCAACTGTTATGGAGTCGCTGCGCTGGTGCTGTTTTAGTCTCTGCCACTATAAGGGCGCTCAACTCCTTTTCGTTTTTCTGTCGTCAGACGGGTATCAGTGAAAAAGAAGAAGACGGCACACAATTTTTAGCGCTTGCCTCTCCTTTTGATTACCAAAATCAAGGTGAACTCTACATACCTAAACTTAAATTCGAGCCACAAGCTAGCGAGTTTACTGATTGTTTAATTGAAACTCTTCCTTCCTATATAGAGGAGGGAAAAGCCAATTTGGTTTTGTTTGCTTCTTATTGGCAAATGAATAAAGTAGAGCAAGGCATAGAGAAACTCGCAAAGAAAAATAAATGGATGTTACAAGTGCAAGGCGAAACTTCACGCAACGAGATCCTCAAGAAACATAAATTTTATTGTAGTAAGAAAAAAACCAGTATTCTCTTTGGAACAGGGAGTTTTTCGGAAGGGTTAGACTTACCTGGTGAGCTATTAGAAAACCTCATTATTACTAAAATTCCTTTTGCGGTTCCCACCTCTCCAGTAGAAGAGGCTCATGCAGAGTATATAGAGCGAAAAGGCGGAAACCCTTTTCTCCAAATTTCTGTACCAGAAGCCAGTAAAAAGCTGATTCAATCTGTTGGTAGGTTGCTGCGTAAAGAACGAGATTCTGGTAGAGTCGTCATCCTAGACAGGCGACTCGTCACAAAGCGTTATGGCAAGTCTTTAATAGACTCATTGCCTCCATTCAAAAGACGTATCGATTATTAATAACAAATAATAAGCAATCATATGGAATTTATAGAACCAACAATGTTGGTTGCTCTCGCTCTTGTGGCATTTCTTGCAGGATTTATTGATGCGGTAGCTGGCGGTGGCGGAATGCTAACCGTCCCTGCTTTGCTATCAATAGGTCTGCCTCCGCATATCGCCTTAGGAACGAATAAACTTGCGGCAACCTTTGCCTCCTCGACTGCCGCTATCACATACTATAAGAAGCGGTTGTTTAAACCAGAATGTTGGAAGAAGGCATTCATAGGTACACTCATAGGTGCGACCATAGGAACCTTTGCCGTCGACGCCATCAGCACCGAGTGGCTGGAGAAAGTTCTACCCCTTGTTATTTTAATCACCGCTCTGTATACGATCTTTCACAAACCAGTGAAAGCATCAAACAATGCTGCCCCAGAGCCGTGCCCTAGCCTTACGAAAAAACAATGGCTACAAAGCCTAACTCTAGGTTTCTATGATGGAGTAGCAGGACCAGGTACTGGTGCGTTTTGGACAGTAAGTAGTATGGCGTTGTACAAGATGAATATTCTGTTGGCTTCCGGTTTGGCCAAAGCCATGAACTTCACCAGTAATTTTACCTCTTTAGTTATGTTTGCTTTCTTAGGGCACATTAATTGGGTATTAGGTCTTACGATGGGTGTATGCTTAATGGTAGGCGCTTACGTAGGCGCTCATTCAGCTATCAAATTTGGAGCAAAATTCATTCGCCCTGTTTTTGTCACTGTCGTGGTTGTACTTGCTGGTAAACTGGCGTTTGATGCTTGGTTTGTAACCCTATGAAGAATTTCAGTTCCCTGAAGGAAAATATTGCTCAGCTAAGCCTTCAAGCGGCACAACTTGACCGCCAAAGAGGCGAACACCATCAGGCACTTTTTGATGAACGACTTTTTCACTGTAAGGCGCGTTTATTGGTTCCTTGTGTCCAAGAGCTCGAATCAACTTTTCAATCGATTATCAGAGAACAAGAAAGTGGAAGGTTAACACCTTTAAGAGCCGAGCATTTAACCGCTCAAATGATTTCTCAACTCGAAGCCATACAGCGTGAACTGTCGACGCAAACCATTAGAAAGAGTGAAATCAAACATTCAAGTCACTTTCAGAAGCCAATCAATCAGCTCTATCAGGAAATGGCGCAACATCAAGAATGGGAACGCCGGTTAAAAGAGCTCGTAGTCGAAAAATCTAATGCGCTTGAGTCAGCTCCCGCGTATATGCAGAGTCAGGCTCAACAAACGCTAGTAGCGGCAGAGCAACGCCTTAAACGCTGCCAAGAATCTAAGCTAAAAATTGAAAACCAAATTACCTATAGAGAGCGCAATCAAGTATGAATCATTCCAATTCTTCTCCATTAGACACCGCACCAGACGAAATCAAGCTGGCTGTTGATCTCATCTATTTGTTGGAGTCTAACGAAGTGGATATTGAAACCGCTCTGGCGGCACTAGAGATTGTTAAGTCTGACCTTCAAAAAAAGCATTTAACTAAAGACAGTAAATAACAAGTTTATCAAATCGACTCTTTCAGAAAAATCGTGTCGTAGCGTTCATATAAAACATATGCGTTTGAAATAAAACATGTGCGTTTGAAATAAAATTGTTACTTCTGGAAGAATATTGTGACTTCAGCGACTTCTAATCCTAGTTTGCGTATCGACGTTCGGTTGAAGACATGACGCTCGTCTTGTCGATAAAGCCAATCGTCGAAATGTACTTCTAACTCAGATCCATCTACTTTAAGCAAAAAGTCATATTTCCATTGCAAAGCATTGCCAACCTGAATCCCGACGGCTTGTCCAATAATGTCGTCTGCTTCGCCTGTAAACCGACCGTCTTCTTGGCGTTCGATAGTCCAAATACGTTGATCTTTTTCGCCATCATCAAAAATAAAATCTTCTACTAACACCAACGTATTTCCGTTGACCTCCCCTGAAAGGTCAACAGAAAATCGTCGGGTTTGTTTTTTTGTGTAATCTTGAATCATTCCCCAAGCTTTGGTGTTGCCTTGAAAGTAACCAAACAAATCAAAATCTGGCGTTACTTGGCGATATTCTTCAACATCGGCAGTGCAAGCACTAAGTAAAACGGTAAGCCAAAGTGTCAGGATTGTTCTCATCTAATCTTTCCCAGTAATTGTCTACGATGTTTTGGATATTCAGTGTTAGGTGAAAACCAAATGGATAAGAAGGCATCATTTAATTGTTCGTTTGTAATATCACCTAAATGAGTCGTTTGATTGGTGGAATCATAGAAGATAAATTGCCCTTTCTCTCCATCTGAAATGTACACCAATCGCTCCCCCTTACTGACATCCGGTAAAATATCCGATAGTGTTAAAATCCAGTTCTGTTGCTGCTCTGCGCTGTAACCTAGATGCTCCCATTGCTCTTGTGTTGCATCGAGTAACTGCTGCTTGGGGATATCTCTCATGTAATTAATGAGCAATGCCATCGGGTGAGGGGAAACATCCGTACTTTCTTCGTATACTCCACTGGGCGTTTTAAGTTCTGATTTATAAATATCAAAAAAGAGCCAACTCAAACTCGATTTCCCAACTGTTTTCCAACCATCCCAGTTCTGATCATCTTGAGAGGTTGGAGTAGAACTTTGGGCATTTGCCGTCATCAACAAACTTAAAACTAGAAATCCGATGTACTTATTCATAACTTCCCCCAGCGAGAGCTTAGTAATGTGGTTACAAAATAAGCGAGCAAAAACCATTCCAAAAACAAAACTGAAAGTGTCAAGGGAACGCCAAATGTCCACTCCACAGCACCAAGCCGTTGCCCAGCAAAATAACTAAGCCCACCGGATACAGACACCAGAGTTAATACGAGGTAGCGAGGAGTACGGTTCACTATGGCGGTCATTTGAACGGCGTACCAACCAAATAAACCCCATAGTAAAAGCAACCAAACCGGAAATGCATCGCTAGAGAAGGTAAATAAGCCCGTTTGCCAGTTAAGAAAGTCAATGACAATACCAACAGAGCTAATTGCAATAACGAGCTTAAGTTTTTGAGCTTCTTCGTAGACACAGTAAATCAAGGTAATGAGGCTGCCAGACATCAGCCAAAAGAGCGTATCTTCTCGGCCGATAACAGCAAAAAACCAAAGTATCTGAAACCATAAACTGCTCAGGAGTACAGACCCATTACTTTTATCGTACAAAGACTTAAGCATCATCTATCCACTTATAGGTTACTTATCGAACTTTATGAAAAGTTAAATGAACGGTACTGATGGTATTGGCAAGAAATCCGCCTTCACAATAGCTCATGTAATAACGCCACATACGTACAAAACGCTCGTCATAGCCAAGCTGAATAACTTGAGAATAAGATTGATTAAATGCGTAATGCCAGTCAGAAAGAGTACGGGCATAATCTTGCCCTATGTCATATAAGTCTCTGATCACAAATTGACTGTTATTCGTCATTTGGTCCATAAGGTGCGTCACCGACGGCAAGAATCCGCCAGGGAAGATGTATTTTTGAATGAAGTCGACTTCTTTACTGTATTTATCAAATCTTTGGTCAGCAATGGTGATGGCTTGAATAGCGAGTAACCCGTCCGGCTTTAAAAGCGAATAACACTTTTCTATATAAGAAGATAGATACTGTTTACCCACAGCCTCTATCATCTCTATAGAGACCACCTTATCGAACTCGCCTTCAAGTAAACGATAGTCTCTCTTTAGTAGCGTGATTTTGTCGTTTAGCCCCGCTTCAGAGATAGACGTTTTAGCATATTGATATTGCTCTTCAGAAATCGTCGTGGTTGTAACACGGCAACCGTATTGGGAAGCCATATAAATCGCCATTCCGCCCCAACCAGTACCGATCTCTAGCACATGATCATTTTCATTTAACTGGAGCTGCTTGCAAAGCCTGTCCATCTTATTGATTTGCGCCGCAGCTAACGAATCATCTTTCGTTTTGTATACACCAGAGGAGTACAACATGTTTTCATCAAGAAACAGCTGATAAAGATCGTTTCCTAAGTCATAGTGCGCTTCTATGTTCTCTTTTGATTGCGACAAAGAGTTGCGATTCAGCCAATGCGAAAACTGCAAGGTTAGCTTTTGAATCCAACTCACTTTGCTATCAACAGCATCTAACGTGTCGAGGTTTTCAGCCATAATACGCGTTACGGTTGTCAAATTAGGGCTGTCCCACCAACCATCCATATACGCTTCGGCTCCAGCGATGCTGCCGCCTTTTAGAAGTCTTTCATAAAACTTAGGTTCATGAATTTCTATAACAGCGTGTAAGTCAGACAAGCTGTCGCCAAACTCCACCCGCTCACCAAAGCTTTCCGTGATTGTTATGTGTCCAGTCGTTAATTGAGAAAGCATTCTAAAAATTAATGTACGATAAGCTTGTTGACGAACACTAAGTACACCTTCAGAGGCATATGAACGGCTATTTAGCATGAGGGTGTCTCCTTCTTTTTGTTATTTGGATGAGAATAAACTTTTGCACCTTTAACCCACAATTTAAGGGCATGCCAATAAATACCAGTGACGATTTTTAATGCCATAATGGGGGTTTTCAGCAAATATCTAATCAGAGTCATTCTGTTCAAAGGTTTAGCATTCATTGCCATAGAAGCATCAAATACCTTTTCTTCCTGATGGCACTCCAGATGAATCATTAACTTTTTATCTAGAGGTTTGAGTGACCATACATATTCCTGGTCTATGGGATTAAAAGGGGATACATGGAATTCTTTATCATGACGCCAGTTTTCCCTTTCAGTACCTGCGTTGGAGTCGATCGCATAGTAATGACATTCATTCCATGGCGTATTACTTACCTCCGCGAGCAAATATTTCCAGTTTCCTGCCTCGTCATACAAGTAGTAAAAATTGACCGGGCTAAAGTAGAAACCGAAGTAACGCAAATGACAAACCGCTTTCACCTTACCTTTCAGCCTCACACCAGTCAGTTCAAACACTTTGTTCTGAACTGCCAGTTTTAGATCTCCAGTGCCTACGTAGTCTTCTCTTCGAAATCGAGCCCAATGCCACGCCTTGTCACCAAAACCAATAAGTTTTTCTTTTAGAACATCAATCTCATCTAGATCTAGGCACGGCATAAAGAGTGGATAACGCAGGCTATGTTTTATTGGAGAAAATCGCCTATGAGTCACTTCACCATCTAGCATACAACTAGAGAAAATCATGCAACCTCCTTCTCTGAAGCACTGCTTAGTAAACGAATACCTTCAACGACATCCAACGCACTTCGAACACCATCTTCATGGAACCCGTTGTACCAATACGCTCCGCAGTACCAAGTAGAATTGAATCCATCAATACTGGATTTTTGCTTTTGAGCAATATGGGAATCTTGAGTAAAAACAGGGTGATGATAAGTAAATGTTCTGAGAATTTTTTCTGGGTCTATCTTATCGTTCGAATTTAACGAAACGCAGAATGTCTTTTCGCTCTCTATATGTTGCAAGATATTCATATTGTAGGTTAGCGAAGGAAGCGCTTCTTGATCACCATTTTGGCCTGAAAGCAAATAATTCCATGAAGCCCATGCTGCTTTGCTTTTCGGTAGCAGCTTTGTATCGGTATGCAGCGTTACCTCATTGGCCTGATATTCCATTTTAGAAAGCAGGTCATTTTCCTTATTACTCGGATCTTGAAGCATTCTTAACGCTTGGTCACTATGACAAGCAAAAATAACGGCATCAAAATGCTCAGTTCCAAAAGAAGATTGAATAAGAGCACCGTTATGATTTCGTTCAACAGAATTTACTGCGCAATTCAAACGTATCTTTTCTTTGAATCCTTTAGTCAAAGGATCGATATACGCGCTAGACCCACCATCAATCACAAACCACTGAGGGCGATCTACAATATCGAGTAATCCATGATTCAAAAAGAAGTTAAGGAAGAATGGTAAAGGGAAACCACGCATATCCGCCAAAGTGGATGACCAAATTGCAGCACCCATAGGAAGAATATAATTGTCGGAGAAATAATCACTAAATCGATGCTGACAAAGGAAGTCGCCTAGTGTTTGTTCTCCATGATGAGGTTGAATCGCCGCTTCTTTAGCGAGTTTATTAAAACGCAATATTTCATAGATAAACCAATAAAACCTCGGGTTCAGAAGGTTTCGTTTTTGGGCAAACAACGTCGATAAAGTATGACCGTTGTACTCTAAACCATTACTCAGGTTACTCACGCTAAAACTCATTTGAGTCGGTGTGCCAGTGACCCCAATTTCGTTCATCATTTCAATGAAGTTTGGGTAAGTCCTGTCGTTATAAACGATAAAACCCGTATCAACTGAGTAGGACTCGTTTTCTATACTTACGTCTACAGTGGCAGTGTGCCCACCTATGTAATCATTTGCTTCAAAAACAGTAATGTCATGCTCTTGGTGAAGGTAATAACCGCATGTTAATCCCGAAATACCTGATCCTATTATTGCTATTTTCATGATTTGTCCTTCAACCCTAAGCCGTAGTAACCCATTTGGAGATGAACAAGCGCTGCCATGAATACGGCAAAGCTCCTATTAACCTCAAAAACATCGTGAATCGACGTGGAAAATAAATATTTTCTTTACGCAAGTGAATACCTGCACGAATACGCTTTGACGCATTTTCAACGCTGACTTTCATCGGCATTGGAAAATCGTTTTTGTCCGTTAAAGGCGTTTCTACAAAGCCTGGAAACACCATCGAAACGTCAACGCCATTTTGTTTCATTGGTAACGCGAGACTTCTCGCCAAATAATTAATTGCTGCTTTCGATGCCCCATAAGCTTCTGCTCTCGGCAGTGCCACCTCGCTCGCGATGGAGCCCACGATAACCAAATGGTCGTCTTGAATAATTTGAGATTGAGACGCTTCAATGCAATTCACAACACCCATTACATTGACGTTTAATACTCGCTGGAACAGCTTTGCGTCTATTTCGCCATCATCAATGTACTCACAGCTGCCAGCATTCATTATCCAGATAGAGGGTTTGGGAATAAGACCTGACAACGCAGCTTTTGCCTGTTCCAGGTCAGTAACATCGAATTGCAACGTTTGGATGTTGTTAGAAAAAGCTTCCAAATTAGTAAGGCTTTCATGATTTCGACCACAAGCCCAAACTTTAAAACCACTGGATGCATAATCCTTGGC
This sequence comes from Vibrio penaeicida, assembly GCF_002933855.1. Classification (GTDB taxonomy): domain Bacteria; phylum Pseudomonadota; class Gammaproteobacteria; order Enterobacterales; family Vibrionaceae; genus Vibrio; species Vibrio penaeicida_A. Next base: position 365,959 of record NZ_BFAQ01000011.1, on the reverse strand, counting down.
AAGCTGAAGCCCTATTCCAGATGTTGCTCCCGTGATCAACACTACCTGCTGACTCATTGCCCCAGCCCCGCTTTTATTTTCCTAACAACAGCACCTAGCACGGGAATCTGTTCATAGAGCATTGAACCTAGGTCGAAATAGTCTCGATGATAAACAACCTTATTGTCTTCAAAAGAAATCTGACTAACCCCATCAACCTCAACTGGGTTTGAACGATTAAGCTTTGGGTGTCTCAGCATCATCGTCCAAACGATAAAGCCAGTACTGCCCGCTTGGTGATGGTTGTGGATCTGAAATTCGCATTGATCAACATTTGCAAAGAGGTTTTCGAAATAATCATAAAGAGCCTCATTACCCTCTAAGCGATGCGCAGGGTCTTCGAACACGACATTTGGGTGGTAGAGGTCTCTTACCGATTCCAAATTATGTTTACTTAATGAACGGTAAAAATCCGCCACTTGACCAATATCCATCTCTACCTCACTAATGACACCCATTGCATTGTACAAAATAATTTTTTGTACATATTTAATATAGCTATAAAAGTTGTACAAATATATTTTTGTATAACTTTTTACAGTCAGATTTGTTTACGATGAGAAAATGAAAATGGATCACAAACAAAAAAGGCCCAGTAGAAACTGGACCTTTCGTTATATATTCAATAGGTTCTAGAACCTTTAGCCTCTAGCTTTGGCGTAATGCATCAATACGCTTATCTAGCGGTGGATGGCTCATCATCAATTGAGAGATGGAGCTCTTGCCGTTGATACCAAAAGCCATCATTGAACCTTCTAATTTTGATTCATTGCTAACTTTTAGCCGCTCCAATGCAGCTATCATTTTATGTTTGCCGACAAGTTGCGCTGCCCCCGCATCCGCATAAAACTCTCGACGGCGGCTATACCACATTGTGATAAAGCTTGCCAAAAAGCCAAACACCAAGTCCAACACCATAGACACGACAAAATACGTAATGGTGTTCGACCCACCCTCTCCTTCCTCATCATTATTCGAAGCCACAATATTGGCAATAAAACGGGATAAGAAGATAACAAACGTGTTTACTACACCTTGCATTAGCGTCATGGTTACCATGTCACCATTCGCAATATGGCTTACTTCGTGCGCTAACACCGCTTCAGCTTCATCACGCGTCATGCTATGAAGGAGCCCAGTTGAAACAGCGACGAGCGAATCATTTCGCTTTGCACCTGTCGCAAATGCATTGATATCTGCGGAATCATAAATCGCAACTTGCGGCATACCAATACCCGCTTGTTGTGATTGACGTTGAACCGTTTCCAACAACCAATGCTCAGTTTCGTTACGTGGGCTCTCAATGACCTGACCGCCTACTGAACGTAGGGCAATTTTTTTAGACATCAACAGCGAAATAAAGGAACCACCAAAACCAAATATGGCTGCCATTACAAGCAGACCAGACAGGCTACCAGGTGCGACTCCAGTAACAGCATAAACAATGTTCAATACAATACTTAGCACCAATATTACGGCTAAATTGGTTGCCAAGAACAACATCACTCGCTTCATTTATTTTCTCCAATAGGAAGCATAATTTTTCTAACTCTTTGGTTAGTCATACTCTAAGACATTATGGTTAATGATTGAGAGCTAACTCAACTAACCATTACACCTCAGAATGTAACATATACATATAGTCTTAAATTTTAAAAACAAGGTTAAGAGCAAAATTGCAACATTTGATGTCTAAAAGGGGGTATATGTGAATAGATGACCATCTTTTGAAACATCAAGGTGTTAAAGCACACTGATCAGATCACTTAAAAAGTATTAGACCATAGTCTTATTGCTGTCAGGTGTCACAAGTTCTAAAGTGTTGGGGTCGGAAAAGCGGTCCCCAAATACATAATATCCACGGAGAATGGAAACATGAATGACAACGGAAATTTTCAGATGGCTATTGATATGCTTTGCTGCCACTTAGGCTTGACTGAAGATGAAGCAAGAGAGCAATTAGGTTTGAAATCTGATACTCAGCTTCAACGGCAGATCACTGATACTCAGCAAGCATTGATGGGTCTATCTGCTGAAAAGTAGTAATGTATTATTAAAGAAACGGCTGCGAAATTCGCAGCCGTTTTTTCATTCAATTAATGGCGATACGTCAATGTATTTGCCTATATTTCTTCGCTTAGGTCCGGGAACATAAGGAATTTCTCCGAGCTTCGGTGCTGGTAGCTTATCTTCAAGCATCTTGATGATTTCAGCATAATGCTCAGTTCCTGGATTAATACGATTGGCAACCCACCCTACCAACTCTAAACCATCATGTTTTATTACTTCAGCAGTAAGCATGGCATGGCTCAAACAACCGAGCTTAATACCAACAACCAAAACAACGGGTAACTTTTCTTGCTGTACCCAAGTGGACAAACAATCAGAGTCCGATACTGGTACGCGCCATCCGCCCGCACCTTCTACCAAAACAACCTCTGCATTTTCTTTATGCTGATTCAGTTTCTGGCTCAGAACACGATAGTCAATCTTCATATTATCGTGCTTAGCCGCAATATGTGGCGACGCTGGTATATACATTGCGAAAGGGTTCACGTCATCATAATCAACGCTTACGCTGCACGCTTCTTGTAGGTGCAATGCATCTGAGTTTCTTTTCCCATGCTCGGTTATTTCACAACCAGAAGCGATAGGCTTGTACCCAATAGTTGATAGTCCTTTCTCATTTAAAGCTTGAAGAATTGCTTTAGAAGCAACAGTCTTCCCCACTTCGGTGTCCGTACCGGCGATAAAAAATGCATTCAGCATGCTGAAATCTCTCCTAAACAAACTTGATAAGTTGCAGGTATTAAACCTTGAGGGGCATGTAATTGTCGGTAAGCTTTATCCACATGAATAAGCTTGGACTTGGTGACTAACCCTACGTCACGACCGTCTACATGGCTCGCGCCTATCCCCTTTAGGTCTTTCATCAGCTCCAGAGCGGAGCGGTACCTCAAAGTGATAGGAAATGAGTCTATTTGATGAGTACTACACCCCGCTTGCGCTAACGCAAGTTTTACTTGTTTACTCGTTAGGAATTCATTGACATGTTGATATGCATCAACTTTAGACCAAGCGTTTTTCAACTCAAGCAAAGAGCCATCTAGTAAGGTAGAAAAATGCGCCCGACCGCCATTTTTTAAAACACGACGGGTTTCTCGAAGTGGCAAAGACAAGTCATCACACCATTGAAGCGCTAAACTTGAAAATACGAAATCAAAGCTGGCATCTGAAAACGGCAGAGCATCTGCATCCACAAGTTCACATCTTACATCCAGTTGTTCACAACGTGATGCGGTCGCTCGTAGCATAGCGTCAGACAGATCTGCAGCAATAACTTTGGCCCCTCGCAATGCGAGAAGTTTGGCAAAATACCCGGTCCCGCACCCTAAATCGAGAACCTTAGTTCCGGTGAGATCAGAAGGCATTCTTTCTAGAAGATGTTGACCAACCTGACGCTGAAACTCAGCATGTTGATCGTATGTACTGGCAGCACGACTAAACGATTCAGATATCGCCTTTTTGTCGGCTTGAGAATGAGAGATGATTATTGCGTGCTCTATCATGTACGACTCACTACTACTTGTTTAACTTTGCTTGCCATTTCTACCACATCTTTTTTGCCGTGATTCACCGTTAACGTAATACGAAGTCTTGCTTGACCATTGGGTACAGTGGGTGGACGAATTGCAGTTAACCAATAACCTTGCTCTCTGAGCGAATCTGCACACTCAAGAGCCGCATTAGAATCACCACAAATAAAAGGTTTTATAGGTGTTTCAGTGCGAACGAATCCAGGGACTTCGGAAAGTATTCCATCATAAATTCCGGACAACTCGGTTAATTTATCCCTGCGCCACCCTTGCTCTCGCATCATATCTATAGAATGAGTTAGGGCGTGCGCTTGAGAAGGCGGCATTGCTGTTGAGTAAACATGATGTCGTGCAAACTGGGTCAAGTAGTCGCCTATCTCGTTATCACACAATACAGCCGCACCAGATAGCCCCGCTCCTTTTCCAAAAGTCACCACCAAAATGTCGGGATGAACCCCAGCGGCATAGCAGCTACCTTGCCCTTCAGCACCCAGTACTCCGATACCGTGGGCATCATCCACCATAAATACATTGTTAGAGGCAGTGGCAATTTGGCTAAGGTGGGTAAGTGGGGACTTGTCACCATCCATACTGAATACACCTTCCGTCACTATCAATGCATTCTCTTTGTTGGCTAATAAGCGTTTGAGATCGTCGGCATCATTGTGTTTGAAGCGCTTCATCATCGCAGGACTGTGCATCCCCGCCTCTATTAATGACGCATGATTCAGCTTGTCTTGAAACAGCCAATCACCTTTCTCAAGCAAAGAATACAAAACAGCTTGATTAGCACTGAACCCAGAGCTAAACAAGATGGCTCTATCAAAACTTAACCAACGGCACAATGATTCCTCTAAACAACGATGTGCATGCGAATATCCCGTTACAAGAGGAGATGCCGCGCTACCCGCACCATATTGACCCAAGCCTTCTTGCCACGCTTTAATCAGCGATTTGTCTGTGGCTAGCCCTAGGTAATCATTGCTGGAAAAATTAACGTAAGCTTGATCGCCAAGCTTAAACCGAACACTGTTACCACCAGATAAAGTCGAGAGGCGACGAGTTAAGCCGTTCTCCTCTCTATGTTTTAGCTGGTGCTGTATTCTTTGTCTAAACGCTTGCATCATAGAATAAATCGTCTTTAGCAGGTCGAGCAGCAACACGCTCAACAACCCTGTCTAATAATTCATTCTCTTCAATTTCATCCGGTTTTTGACTAACGGCTTGGCTATTGATACCCAACTTTTTGAACAAAAGCATGTCTTTGTCTTCAGAAGGGTTAGGTGTAGTAAGAAGCTTACAACCGTAAAAGACGGAATTCGCACCAGCCATAAAGCAAAGCGTTTGCATTTGCTCATTCATATTCTCGCGACCAGCAGATAAACGAACAGCGGACATTGGCATCATAATGCGTGCAATTGCAATTAGGCGAATGAAGTCAAACGGGTCAACATCATCCACACTTTCTAGTGGTGTTCCTTTTACTTTAACCAGCATGTTAATCGGAACACTTTCAGGGTGAACAGGTAAGTTCGCTAATTCGACGAGCAGACCAGCTCGATCGTTGACGCTTTCCCCCATACCTATGATACCGCCAGAGCAGATTTTCATGCCGGCATCACGAACATGAGAAAGTGTATCTAAGCGATCTTGGTACGTACGAGTGGTAATAATACTGCCGTAAAATTCTGGAGAGGTATCAAGGTTGTGATTGTAGTAATCCAGCCCCGCGGTTGCCAATTCGTCAGCCTGATCAGGGGTTAACATACCCAACGTCATGCAGGTTTCAAGCCCCATTCCTTTCACGCCTTTAATCATTTCTGTTAAATGCGGCATATCACGTGATTTCGGGTTCTTCCATGCAGCTCCCATACAGAAACGAGTGGAACCCGCATTTTTTGCTTTTTTAGCCGCATCCAATACACGCTCCACTTCCATCAAACGCTCTTTTTCAACATCTGTCGTGTATCGAGCACTCTGAGGGCAATATTTACAGTCTTCTGGGCACGCACCCGTTTTTATGGAAAGTAATGTACTTACTTGGACATGATTGTGCTGTTGGTAATGTCTATGAACAATCTGTGCGTCAAACAGTAGGTCCATAAAAGGCTTATCCATAAAGGCTCTGACTTCGGCATGAGTCCAGTTATGACGAACTTCCACGTGCGTATCCTTAATTTTGATTATTGTTAATTGCTACTTGGCTAGTGTACTTACAACCGATAGACTGTCAACATTTCAAACCCTACAAGGGTTTACACTTGGTTAAAAAACAAACAACAGAAAGAGAGGATTTGCTATGGACTTAGCCTTCGACCAAGAGCACATCTGGCATCCCTACACATCAACACTGACACCTCTGACCTGCTATCCCATAGTAGGTGCATACGGTGTTCATCTCGAATTAGAGAGTGGGAATAAGCTAATAGATGGTATGTCGTCTTGGTGGTCGACTATTCATGGGTACAACCATCCAGTATTGAATGAAGCCGCAACAGCTCAAATTGACAAGATGTCTCATGTGATGTTCGGTGGCATCACTCATGAGCCAGCGATTAACCTTTGTAAGAAATTACTGAATCTAGCGCCTAACAACATGGAGCATGTGTTCTTAGCGGACTCAGGATCCGTTGCGGTGGAAGTTAGCTTAAAAATGGCACTGCAATATTGGCACGCTAAAGGTCAAAATCGCCCCAAGTTCCTCACCCTCAGAAATGGTTACCACGGCGACACATTTGCCGCTATGTCTGTCACCGACCCAGATAACTCCATGCACAGCTTATATAAAGGGTTCTTGCCAGAACATTTGTTCGCCGACAACCCAAAGACAGGCTTTTTCGAACCTTGGGACGCCACAGATGTCAGTGACTTTGAACTGCAATTAAAAATTCATCACAAAGATATTGCAGCGGTTATCCTTGAACCGATAGTACAAGGCGCAGGGGGAATGAATATTTATCACCCCCGGTTCCTATCGAAGGTGCGTAATCTTTGCGACCAATATGATGTACTGTTGATTCTAGATGAAATCGCCACGGGGTTTGGCCGGACTGGGAAGATGTTTGCCTGTGAGCACGCTAATGTCCTCCCCGACATTCTATGCGTAGGTAAAGCCCTAACGGGTGGGTACATGACTTTATCAGCCACGCTCACCTCTAAGCGAGTCGCTGATACAGTGTGCGGTGGTGAAGCGGGCTGCTTTATGCATGGTCCTACCTTTATGGCGAACCCACTCGCTTGTGCGGTTGCAAATGCAAGCTTAGGGTTGCTAGAAGACGGAAGCTGGTCGCAACAGGTTTCGGCGATTGAAGCTCTGTTTACCGAAAAACTACCAACTCTAAAGCATCACACACGCGTCAAAGATGTTCGATGGTTAGGCGCTATAGGCGTCGTTGAAACTCACAAGAATGTAGACATGGAGTCAATTCAGAAGCATTTCGTTGACCAAGGTGTTTGGATCCGCCCTTTTATGAATCGAATCTACCTAATGCCTCCGTACATTAGTGAACCAAAGCATATAGAAAAGCTGATAGGTGCCATTTCAAGCGCACTCGATATAGATAGCTGCTTTCAATAATTTGAAAAATAGCCACGATTCTAAGTAACAAGTACAAAAAAGCTGACACAAAGTCAGCTTTTTCAATTTCCTATTTAGGTTTTGTTAACCGGCTAGTCAACCGATCTGCGTCCCAATTATCCGATGTGAGTCGCGCCGTTCATGTACTTCTGAAGCACACTAGGGATGGCAATACGACCATCTGATTCTTGGTTGTTTTCTAGGATAGCGACCATCGTACGACCAACAGCTAAACCTGAACCATTCAGCGTGTGAACAAGTTCCGGCTTTTTCTCACCTTTACGACGGAAGCGAGCTTGCATACGTCGCGCTTGGAAATCAGCAGTATTCGAACAAGACGAAATCTCGCGATAGGTTTCTTGAGCAGGAACCCACACTTCTAAATCGTAAGTTTTACGAGCACCAAAGCCCATATCCCCAGTACATAGAATCACTTTACGATATGGCAGTTCAAGTAGCTGAAGTACTTTCTCCGCGTGACCAGTCAGTTCTTCTAACGCTGCCATTGAATCTTCTGGCTTAGTAATTTGAACCAACTCAACTTTGTCAAACTGGTGCATACGAATGAGACCACGAGTGTCCCTACCATAAGAACCAGCCTCTGAACGGAAACACGGTGTGTGTGCCGTCATTTTAATCGGCAAATCTGCTTCATCTGTGATTGTGTCGCGAACCATGTTTGTTACTGGAACTTCTGCCGTAGGGATAAGAGACAGTTTACGAGGCTCTTCATCGTTTACTTTTTCAGTTAACGGCTCTGTATGAAAAAGATCTTCACCAAACTTAGGAAGCTGACCAGTACCGTATAGGCTGTCGGCATTCACAAGGTACGGGACATACATTTCAGAGTAACCATGATCGTCGGTATGAAGATCAAGCATGAATTGCGCAATAGCACGGTGAAGGCGAGCAAACTGCCCTTTCATCACTATAAAACGTGCGCCAGTGATTTTGGTCGCACTTGCGAAATCAAGACCACCACTTAACTCACCAAGGTCGACGTGATCTTTCACTTCAAAATCGTAAGTTTTTGGTTCGCCCCAACGAGAAATTTCTACGTTGTCGTTTTCATCTTTCCCATCAGGCACAGAATCGTCTGGTAGATTAGGCACTGAAAGCGTAATGTCTTCCAGTTTAGATTGCACGTCAGCCAGCTCAATTTTCTTAGCATCCAATTCACTACCAAGATTACCGATTTGTTTTTTAATCTCTTCGGCACCTTCTTTATCACCAGCAGCCATTTTCTGACCAATTTGCTTGGAGATGGAATTGCGTGAGGATTGTAAATTTTCAACTTCTACTTGAATGGACTTACGTTGCTCTTCAAGTTGACGGATTGTCTCTACGTCCAGCTTAAAGCCACGACGTGCTAATTTTGCAGCTGTTTCATCCAGCTCAGTTCGAAGTAATTTAGAATCCAGCATTGCTAATCCTATGCCTTTTGGTTTGTTTTGAAGACGTAGCAGGCTGTCCTGCTACTGAGAAAATTATCTCGCTAAAGATATCCAAAAAGCGCTACTTTTCATAGCGCTTTTGTGGGCTTTTTGCGTCCAAAGAGGAGAGATAATCTAACTTTTCACCGATTTTGGTCTCTAAGCCGCGATTTGTCGGAAAATAGTAACGAGTCTCTGCCATTTCAGGGGGGAAATATTGCTCACCTGCCGCATAAGCACCTGGCTCATTATGAGCATAACGGTACTCTTCTCCGTAACCGAGATCTTTCATTAGGCTGGTCGGCGCATTGCGTAGGTGTGGGGGAACTTCGTATTCTGGGTGATTTTGCGCATCTCGCAATGCTTGTTTCCAAGCATTATATACCGCGTTACTTTTGGGTGCACAGGCTAAATACACCACAGCTTGCGCAATGGCTCGCTCACCCTCTGCGGGTCCAACTCTAGAGAAACAGTCCCAAGCAGATAGCGCAACTTGCATCGCCCTTGGATCAGCATTACCAATATCTTCAGATGCAATAGCAAGCAACCGACGAGCAACATACAATGGATCGCAACCCGCACTTATCATCCTTGCTGCCCAATATAAAGCCGCATCAGGGTCGGAGCCTCGAATAGATTTGTGGAGTGCAGAGATTAAATCGTACCAAATATCGCCTTTATTATCGAAACGGGCGACCTTTTCCCCTGCCACCTCGGCAAGTAATGCTAATGTAATTTGCTTCCTATCATCTGTCTCTGTCGCCATATCGAACAACAATTCGAGATAATTAAGCGACATTCGAGCATCACCGTTAACCAATTCCGATAATCGGTCTAACACACCCTCTTCGAATTCTGCCGACTCTTTACCTAACCCTCTGTCTTTATCAGACAGCGCTTGGTTTAGAACATCGAGAATGTCCTCTTCTTTTAACGACGACAGCTTATAAACTCGCGCTCTTGAAAGAAGTGCATTGTTCAGTTCAAAGGAAGGATTTTCGGTTGTAGCACCAATGAAAGTAACGGTGCCATCTTCAATATGGGGTAAAAAGGCATCTTGCTGACTTTTATTAAAGCGGTGTACCTCGTCCACAAACAAGATGGTTTTCCTGCCTGCAACTTTGTTGTCACGCGCTTTTTCAATGGCAATACGGATATCTTTAACACCAGAGGTCACCGCAGAAACGCGCTCAACTTCCGCATTAGAATAATTGGCCGCGACTTCAGCCAATGTCGTTTTTCCAGTGCCAGGCGGCCCCCATAGGATCATGGAGTGCAAATGCCCGGCTTCTAAGGCACGACGGAGAGGCTTACCCTCGCCCAGAATATGTTGCTGACCAATATATTGCTCGACGGTTTCTGGTCGCATACGTGCGGCTAAAGGCCGAAAGTCCTCGTCACCAGAGAAGTCGAGCGAATAGTTACTCATTAGTTGCCACGCTCATCATAGACTTCAACACCTTTTGGTGGTGTGAAAGTAAATCGTTCTTTTGCTGGTGTCTTCATACTGATCGAATTAAAGGTAAATTGGCTTGTTTGGCCGTCTTGCTCGACAACAGAAAAACCTTCTATTTTACCTTTGGCGGTCACATCAATGATGAATTGCCCTTGTGTGGAATTTTCCGAAACAGGCTCAAGGGTGAATCGGTTATTTTTTTGAGCAACTCGGTAGTTATCCCAGTCACTTTGTCTATTTCGTGTAAGCAGAACAAAGGGTGTCTGTCCCGTTGCTTGCTCTTGGTTATAAATACTCACCTGCTCCAAAAAAGGTTCGTAATACCAAACCACATCACCATCAGAAACAAGCTCTGTCTCATCTGGTTCCATTGTCGACCAACGAAACATGCTTGGACGTGCAATATCCGCTGTGCCATTTGCTTGCTGAATCACTTCGCCATCAGGCGCTGTCACCGTTTGCGAAAACGCTGCGCTGAACCCGTCTGTTTTACTCAATCGTTCACTTAATTCAGATTTAGGTGATGCCACAGCGGTTGCAGACACACTAAACGTGAACAGAATAAGCCATTTTTTCATTTAAAATCTCTTCAAACTAATACCGATAACGAATTGGACAACGTTTTTTTGTCTCTGTTTCATTAGAACCTGTTGACCTAGTCTTTAATTGGTGGCGGTGCAAGAACCTCGCGATTACCATTGTGACCCGGGGCACTAACAATACCTTGTGCTTCAAGTTGTTCCACAATTCTAGCTGCGCGGTTATACCCAATCTTGAATCGACGCTGTACACCCGATACAGAACCACGCCTGCTTTCCACAACGTGTTCTACCACTTGGTCAAACAATGGATCGACATCTTCGTCAGCTTCCATAGCCTCACCGGGCAACAACGTATCCGCTGTCTGTTCACCGTTAGTGATTTCATCAATGTACTCAGGTTTGCCACGAGCTTTCCAATCATTAACGACGGCATGAACATCATCGTCGGAGGCAAATGCTCCGTGAACGCGAATCGTGTGGCTAGATCCTGGAGGAAGATAAAGCATGTCACCCATTCCAAGCAGTGACTCGGCACCACCTTGATCAAGAATGGTTCTTGAATCTGTTTTCGTTGATACCGTAAAGGCAACACGTGTGGGTATGTTCGCTTTAATTAAGCCGGTGATCACATCAACCGATGGACGCTGCGTTGCTAAAATCAAATGCACACCAGCGGCTCGTGCTTTTTGCGCCAGTCGGGCTATCAACTCTTCCACTTTTTTCCCGACGACCATCATGAGGTCGGCAAATTCATCCACAATGACAACAATGTAGGGAAGCTTCTCTAATAAAGGTGGTAATTCGTCCATGCTGTCACCCGCTTGCCATAGAGGGTCATGGATTGGGTGTCCTGCGTCCGCTGCCATTTTTAATTTTTCATTGAACCCTTTGATGTTTCTAACACCCAGAGCGGACATGAGCTTGTATCGACGTTCCATTTCACCTACACACCAACGCAGAGCATTCGATGCATCTTTCATGTCGGTTACCACTTCCGAAAGCAGGTGCGGAATACCCTCGTAAATCGAAAGCTCCAACATTTTCGGGTCGATCATAATAAATCGAACATCTTCTGGCTTCGATTTATAGAGCATGCTTAAGATCATGACATTCACGCCGACAGACTTACCAGAACCCGTCGTACCTGCAACAAGCACATGTGGCATCTTAGCTAAGTCGGCAACAACGGCTTCACCCGCAATATCTTGACCAAGTACCACTGTTGTTGGTGAGGTAGCATTTTCAAATTGAGGGCTATTAATCACGTCTGACAAGAATACCGTCTGGCGGCTCATATTGGGCAGTTCCAATCCGACATAAGGTTTACCCGGAATCACCTCAACCACACGTACTGCCATAGCAGATAAAGAGCGCGCTAAATCCATAGACAGACCAGATATGCGGCTTACTTTTACCCCTGGAGCCAAATCTAACTCGAAACGAGTAATGACCGGACCTGGGAAAATATCAACCACTTTTGCGGTAATCTTATAGTCGGCTAACTTTGATTCAACCAAACGAGCAATCTCTTCTAGAGCCGCTCTATCTATATGGTTCTCACGTTTCTCCGGATGATACAGCAACTCAAGAGTTGGCATAGGAGAAGTGGGCTTGGGTAATGTTTGGTCTTTTTGCACAAGGAACGGATTTTGACTCGCGGCTACATTTTGTTGCGCATCCGCCACCAATGACTGGAATGCAGCAACATCTGCGTCGCTTTCCGCTACTTCTTCAACCTCTTCTCTAGAAGCTGCGACAGGTACAATGGTTTCCTCATTTGAGTCAGATGAAGATTCTACTTCTACCTCAGAAGATCTTTCTTTTTCAATAAGGTGGGATTCGTTATCAAACTCAGAAATTGTTGGCGTGCGCTCTTCTATATCAACATTATCGAAGTTAATAGAGTCATGTATGTCTTGCTGCACCTCTTCAACTTCCGACCAGTTTTCGCTCAGCTGAATATCACTTGCTGCGACAGCATCTGCACCTTCGGCATAATCGTTCGCTTGTTCGGCTTGATAAGTAAGCTCTTCGATGGTTGCATTGGGAGAAAGTGCCCGTTCTTCATTTTGCTCAAGCACGCCACTGTCGGGCTCATTTGTTTCAGCCACTTGTTCATTGACAGGAAGATGATCAGAATCATCTCTGTGTACCGTTTGTGGGAGGTGAATGTTGAACCTTGACTCAGCATGCCCATCGTCATCATCTAACTGAGAGAAATTCGGTTCAATGTCACCAACAGGCTCTTGGTATGGGCTTTCCATATCCAACGGACGCGATATGGATTCTTGTTGGTCGGAATCTTTAAATTCTGGGTCCTTCAATGTAGGTTTAATGTGCTCTTCTTTAGACCCGCGGACCAAATTTATTAACCATGCACAGAATGAAATAAACGAATTTCCTAACCATTCAACAATAGATAACCAAGAAATGCCCGTTAAGAGGGTGAAACCTGCTCCCCATAAAAACAGCAGAACAAGTGTTGTGCCAAGCAAGTTAAATGCGGGTAAAGCCAGATTAGTGATCACGTCACCAATCACGCCACCTGATGAGAAATACCAAATGTCATCAAAATTGATATCGGCAAGACCACAACTCGTAATAATGACGACTGTTAGCCCTAGAAGGCGCGTTCCCCACAACATAAAGTCGATGGGTTCATCTTCTGCTCTTTTTCGAAAGAACACCCAAGTCATCACTGAGATAGCAATAGGTAGAGGATAGGCTATTGAGCCAAAAACAAAGAAAAGACTGTCTGCTACCCAAGCTCCAAATTGCCCACCTAGGTTTTTCACTTCGCCTCCCCACGCGGTTTGCGACCATGAAGGATCGGCAGGGTCAAAGGAAAGTAAAGCAATAGAGATTAGAATCGCTGTAAGACAACCTAATATGAAGCAGCAATCGCGAAGTCGTTGTAGCCCATTTAATCGAGGAGATGAGGTCTCTTCTTGGGACTTTATAATGGTTTCAACCTTTTCTTTGTTCTCTCTGAACATATACCAACTTTATGCTTATTGATTTCAAAAACGCACCGAGCGGCAATAGCCGCTCGGTTTGTTAGATGATTTAACCACATCAAGCAATAAAACCCAATCTCTGTTCGGTTCACAAACCCGAGAAACGGGTAGTTTACCGAACAAAATAAGGACAATTGATTAACGTAATTCCTGAAGTTGAATCCAGATCTCAATCGAATTCGCCACTACACAGCAGAAATTACGTTTTGTACTTATCGAGTTTTAATAACCAACTGGTTGGTCTGTTTAACTTCTTCCATAACCACATATGTGCGGGTATCGTTAACGCCAGGTAAACGCAGAAGCGTGTCACCCAACAATTTACGGTAGGCACTCATATCTGATACACGGGTTTTTAGAAGATAGTCAAAATCGCCTGACACTAAATGACATTCTTGAATGTCATCCAGCTTTTGTACTGCATGATTAAATTGTTCGAACACATCTGGTGCGCCTCGATTTAACGTAATCTCAACAAATACCAATAGCGATGCATCTAGATACTGAGGATTCAGCAAAGCTGTATATCCGGTAATGTATCCTTGTCTCTCCAATCGACGCACACGTTCTAGACATGGCGTTGGAGATAATCCCACTCTCTTAGATAACTCTACATTCGAAATACGACCATCTTTCTGAAGTTCGTTAAGAATGTTTCTATCAATACGATCTAATTCCTTGGACGGCTTCTTATAGTTATCCACCATTTTTTATCCCACCTTATTACTTCCTTGCAAAAAAATATACTACAACTTTTTAATATTCAGTATCAAATTTTTCAAATACAACTCTATACTAGATATTAATTCGACAGAATTACCCTACACATAGATAATACAACCAAAAATATTGAGGAGTCAGGATGATTATTGGCGTACCGAAGGAAATCAAAAACCACGAATACAGAGTGGGTATGATTCCATCCAGTGTGAGAGAACTTGTCTCTCACGGTCACCAAGTCATTGTCGAAACTAATGCCGGTAGTGGTATCGGTTTTTCCGATCAAGACTATATTGCCGTAGGTGCATCCATTCTTCCTACTGCTGCTGACGTTTTCACGAAAGCAGACATGATTGTTAAGGTTAAAGAACCTCAAGCCGTCGAGCGCGCTATGCTGCGTGAGGGGCAAATATTGTTCACATATTTACACCTAGCACCAGATTTTCCACAAACTGAAGAGCTTATCAAGAGCAAAGCTGTCTGCATAGCATATGAGACTGTAACAGATAATATGGGTCGTCTGCCACTTTTAGCACCAATGTCTGAAGTTGCAGGTCGTATGTCGATTCAAGCTGGCGCTCAAACTCTTGAGAAATCACACGGTGGTCGCGGTCTGCTTTTAGGTGGTGTTCCAGGCGTTGAGCCAGCAAAAGTTGTGGTCGTTGGCGGTGGCGTAGTAGGTTCAAATGCAGCTCGTATGGCGGTGGGTTTACGTGCAGACGTTACCATCTTAGACCGCAGCATTGACACCCTACGTGCGCTAGACGAAGAGTTCCAAGGTCGTGCAAAAGTGGTTTATTCTACTGAAGATGCGCTTGAAAAACATGTACTTGAAGCTGACCTAGTGATTGGTGCAGTACTCATACCTGGTGCGGCAGCACCTAAGCTGATCACGAAAGAACACATCAAACGCATGAAGCCAGGTGCAGCGGTAGTGGATGTTGCAATCGATCAAGGTGGTTGTTTTGAAACTTCAAAAGCTACAACACATGCTGAACCAACTTACATCGTCGACGAAGTTGTTCACTACTGTGTAGCAAATATGCCAGGAGCTGTAGCACGAACGTCTACTTTTGCGCTGAATAATGCAACATTACCTTACATTATTAAGCTCGCAAACAACGGATATGAGAAAGCGCTACTTGCAGATGAGGGGCTACTTGAAGGACTAAACGTTATTCACGGAAAAGTAACCTGCAAAGAAGTAGCTGAAAGCTTCGACTTAGAATACGTTGAAGCGAAGCAAGCTATCGCTATGTTCAACTAAGAACAATATGTTATTAGTTATTCTTAGCTGAATGATGACGAAAAGGACTCGCTTACGCGGGTCTTTTTTTTGCCTGTATGAGTATGTTTCTTGGGGTATCTTCTTCGGCGCAAAACTCATTCACACTCACCGAATACCCATTCTCTTCTAGATATAAAGCCCGATCTAAAACGAGCCAAAGCTCTAGTGGCCTTTGGAATACTTGTTGAACTAGACTTAACCTCTCCATCTGCCAAAATCGCTCTTCACCACGTCGATTCCAATACTCAAAATCTATTGTTCCCAATTCAAGATTTTTTTCCTTCTCAGCCCATAAGCAAAACGCTTCAAAACCACCCGACAACATCGATTTCTTAATGCTAGGGATAGCTGTGTAGGTATGATGCCCTTTCTGCTCTTTTAGGTATGCGTCCAACCCAAGCCTATAACTCATTTCTTTAAATCTATGACGATGAACTCGCGCTCCCCCAGTTACAGTAGCTTGAAGAGGTATTCTTAATTCGGTTTTGGTTAACTTCATATCATACTTAATACCTTCTGATGACAGAGGCAGGTAACAGTCTGACTGAATAAGGTGATAGCAACAGGGAGAGATAGAAAATTCGCTTAAACCTACTTCGCACCCTCGCTTGATAAGGTTAACGTGCAAATCTCCACAGGCATGTAGAGCAACAGCGTGTTGAATTGGCTTCATAATCCGAGAAGCACTCTTTTCGAGGGCATCTCCTTGAACAAAGCGCATAGCTAGCCCTTTTTTGTCCGCCAGAGCTTGTCCGCTTTCACATAAAGCTTTCTGCCATTCAAAACTGGTGACTGGAATTGTAGAGTTTGATGCAAGTAACTGACCCAAAAAGCCTTTACCAGAACACCACTCAAGCCACTCCCTTCCAACGTTTCCTTTTAGGCAAGCATCGCTCATCAAGCGTATCTGATTTAGCTTTCTCCCAGGTATACCAGCTTCAGAGCCCTTGGATAGCTGTGTTAACTCGGATGGTAGTAATCTATTTAAGTGAGAAAGCTCATGTAAGTCGGCTAAATCAGGAATAAATTTTGAGATTTCCTGTACCAAGCGGGAGGTATTTGCCTTCAGATTAATGATTTCAGATTCAGAAAGAGCATTTAACCAAGGGGTTAGACCGGGGTAATTTAAATCCCACGGAAAATCTGCGTAATCACTCAAGTGGAATGGCTGAAACCGCCATTCACTATCGTACAAAGCCAATAATGAACTGATCTTTTGGAAAGTTTGATTCATGATTCCCCCTAGAATCGGGCGATTGTAAGGGGAATCATAAGAGAGTTAAAGTGGTTTACCTAACAGGTAGATCGATGTCTTTAAACATCTCTTCTATTTCTACATTACTTTTTAATGAAATAGCTTGTTCGACAACAGGACGAGTCAAATGAGGAGCAAATCGCTCCATGAAGTCATACATGTATGAGCGTAAGAACGTTCCTCGACGGAAACCAATACTGGTCGTACTTGCGCCAAAAATATGGCTAGCATCGATAGCGACCAAATCTGAATCCAATGCTTTGTCGACGGCCATTGAAGCGATAACCCCGACACCAATTCCCATACGAACATAAGTTTTAATGACATCAGCATCTGTAGCGGTAAACACAATACGAGGTGTAAGACCCGCATTGTTAAATGCTGTATCTAGCTCAGATCGCCCTGTAAACCCAAATACATAGGTAACCAAAGAGTATGTCG
Organism: Vibrio penaeicida; assembly: GCF_002933855.1. Lineage (GTDB taxonomy): Bacteria > Pseudomonadota > Gammaproteobacteria > Enterobacterales > Vibrionaceae > Vibrio > Vibrio penaeicida_A. The sequence continues at coordinate 348,595 of NZ_BFAQ01000011.1, read as the reverse complement.
ACAAATCTTCAATAGTGACATGTTCTTTTTTAGCCAGTGGATGGTCTTTCGTTACTACAATTGAACGATTCCAGTGATAGCACGGAAGCATAATAGCATCTTGATACAAATGCAGAGCCTCGGTCGCAATAGCAAAATTTGCGGTTCCTTTAGCAACGGCTTCAGACATTTGAGAAGGCGTTCCTTGATGCATATGAAGAGAAACCTTCGGATAACGAGCCGTAAAGCCTTTAATAACATCAGGTAAAGCGTAACGTGCTTGGGTATGAGTAGTAGAAATATTCAACGTTCCCATTTCTGGGTGGGTATGCTCCCCTGCAACGGCCTTGATGCTTTCTACCCTTGCCAATATTTCACTTGAAATACGTACTATATCTTCACCAGCGTCAGTGACCTGCGTGAGGTGCTTACCGCTGCGCTCAAATATTTGTATACCAAGTTCATCTTCTAGCAAACGAACTTGCTTACTAATACCTGGCTGTGAGGTGAACAAGCTTTCTGCCGTCGCTGAGACGTTCAAGTTGTGATTAACAACTTCAACAATGTACTTCAGTTGCTGTAATTTCATCGTTACCCCGTATTCCGTTACTCTAAATTTATATACACAAATAACCTCACATAATTTTAATGTTAAAGTCACTTGGGTATATACCCAAAACACCTTAAGATGCTAGATTCAGCGAGCATCTAAGTAGCTTAGGTATATAAGTATTAGTTATAACGCCTTCAGCTAAAAAAAGACAGCAAAAACGCAGATACTTATGTGCTGAGTTTGACTATCAACTATAGTATTAAGTAGGTTTTGCTATAGACCCCGCATAAATTGGGGCAAATTTGATTTTTTCATTAATTTTCCTCTAAGTAAGGATAATAATGAAGTTTGTTGTTATCTCGGGTATAGAAACAACACGATATCGTGTATCCTCGGGGGTTAGCTTTTTGTACGGAACGCAGACTTAAGTTTATGAATATTGGTTTAATAATCGCGCTTGTTGCTATTTTGTTGGTTCTCGTAATTGGTTACAACATAATGCTTCAGTACCGCATGAAAGTAGAGACTGCAAAAAAACAAGAGTCCACGCGGCATCTAGCAGTTATTGATGCGACAGAGGACCTTATCGGGAATGCACATCACCTACCATACAGTAAGGATCTTTTGGTGTGCTTGAACACGCGAATTCTTGACGCACTTGAATCTATGTTTGAACTAGATCCGAAAAATAAGCAGTTGAAGTCTCGTGTTGCCAACATGCAATCTCAAATTCAGCAATTGAAAGAAAATTATCAGGGTGGTGAAACGGCTTCGTTTAAAGTACCTAGCAGCGATAAGCAAGCCATTATAATGCTTAAGCTTGTGAAGCGATTGCGTGAGACTATTCGAAGTGAGCACAATAAAGGTCGCTTTGAGACTCAAGCTTACGTAGCGGAAAATTCTCGCTTGGAACAAATACAAGTTCGCATCAATATCGAAAACGTTATTAAGCGCGCAAATGATTCGGTGTTGAGAGGACAAGCTGGTACCGCAAAGCAGCTTTTGAAAAAAGGCCTAGATGCACTGGCATCGAAAAACGATTCATATTCCAATAAGGCTAAAGAAAAACTGCAAGCCATGCTGGATGACATGGATCAGAAAAGACAAGACAAAGAAGCAGAACATGCTAAAGATCGAGACGAGAAAGAACGTAACGATGATATGGATGCCCTCTTCGGCGAAAAGAAAAAGTGGTAAACTAACCAAAGACTTATTTAAATCAAAGGTCGCATTATGCGACCTTTTTTATATTGATGCAGTATGATGATTGAAGACGAAAATATCCAAAAGCTCCTTACTCCTATCCAATCCTTTCTCCAATGCGAGACACCTATAGAGTGGATAGACGAAGCTAGAAAGCCGAAGAATCTACCGACCGTATTACTTGATCACTTAATGTGCGAACTGAAAGCTGGTCAATCAGCGATGTATTTGATTCGAAAATATGCTGTAGACAAAGACAGCGCTCATACTCTGCTCGACTGGTTTAAACCTTATGAGGACTTTGCCTATCGCAAAATAGGAACCATTGAAACACTCAAAGGTAAGAGTAGTATCTCAAAAGCAATCAAAGCAAAAGGAGACTCCCCATACAGCCAAGATCTCATTGATAAAATGGTGTTGTTGATAAAAGAAGAGTTGCATCACTTCTACCAAGTACTTGAGATTATGGCTAATCGTGGGATCACTTATCGAAATGAATCGGCTAGTCGCTATGCTAAAGGACTGCTTTCGCATATGAAAACTCATGAACCGGAAACATTGATCGATAAGCTGATAATCGGCGCTTATATCGAAGCTCGTTCATGTGAGCGTTTTGCTAAATTGGCTCCACATATGGAAGACGATATCAGCAAGTTTTATGTCTCTCTACTGCGCTCAGAAGCTCGTCACTATCAAGACTATTTATCATTAGCAGAGCAAATTGCGGGAAAAGATATTACAGAGAGAGTGATATTTTTTGGCGGAGTTGAAGCCGAATTAATCACAACCCCAGATAAAGAATTTAAGTTTCATAGTGGTATCCCTAATCGCATATAGACAAAAAGCCCGCCAAATTGGCGGGCTTCCCAAAATCAGTATAAACGACTAGTAAATCCTAACATCGGACTAAACACTATCTTTAGTATCAAACCACTTTAGGTTCAAACTAAAGATTGGTTGATATCTGAAAGAACATTCGCTGGGTCAAATGCTTGAGTTATCGGTCTGCCAATAACTAAATAATCAGACCCTGCTTCAATAGCCTCAACAGGAGTCATAATTCTCTTTTGGTCACCAATGGCAGAGCCTGTTGGACGAATACCTGGAGTAACCAGTTTGAAATCTTTCCCTAGTTCTGATTTCAACATCGATGACTCTTGTGCTGAGCACACTACACCATCTAAACCAGCGTTTTTAGTCAGACTCGCCAAGCGAACAACCTGTTCCTGAGGCGCGATATCCAAACCAATTCCTGCTAGGTCGGATTGTTCCATACTTGTGAGCACAGTTACGCCAATCAATAGTGGACGATCCTTACCATAAGGCTCCAGGATTTCACGAGAAGCACTCATCATGCGCTCACCACCACTTGCATGGACATTTACCATCCATACGCCTAATTCAGCAGCCGCTCGTACTGCTTTTGAGCAAGTGTTTGGGATATCGTGAAACTTGAGGTCCAGAAATACTGAGAAGCCTCTTTTATGAAGCTCACGAACAAACTCAGGACCAAACAGAGTAAACATCTCTTTGCCAACTTTCAGACGGCATGAACTTGGGTCAATCTTATCAACAAACGCTAATGCATCCGCTTGTTTGTCATAATCAAGTGCTACGATGATTTTCTGGTCGATCACTTTTCTCTCCTAATTGTATTTAGTCTGCATTCAGACACTAAACCACCGCTCAATAAGCGGTGGTCTTTAAATCCTGCTATTCACCATCTAACCCGCGAATCGGCTTAATGGTACCCCAACCCTTGCAAGATGGACAATGCCAATACAAAGAGCGGGTAGAAAAGCCACACTTTCTGCATCGATGATGAGGCTTCACTTTAAGCTGCTCACCCACCATTCCTTGTAGCGTTGTTAAACTCTCTTTTGCTCTTCCATCTTCAGCTTCCTCAAGATGATAATCCATCAATCGATAAAAGCCCTTCATTGTTGGGTTCTTAACAAGTTGCCTTGTCAATAAAGTCTGTGCCGCGGCAACACCATCATGGTTTGCCACAAGCTGAGCAAGCATAAGTTCTGCAGATACTCCTGCTTTTTTCTCAATACAACGATGTAAAATTGCTAGTAAATCGCCTTCTCTATCTAGCTTTTGGTAACATTCAGCAATGGTAGGTAATACCTGCCCTACAAAATCGATATCTTGATCAATAACCTGCTCTAAATAACGAACTGTATTTATGTAATCTTCCTGAGAAAGGTATATTTTACCTAGAGTGATACTCGCCCGAACACAATGAGAGTCTTCTGTTAGAGCTTTCTTGAGGAGGTTAATTGATTTCTTGGTATTTCCCTCCCCTTGCTCTTGCATAGCCAATTCACAATAGTAGTGGGCAATATCTTTTTTGATTCGCTTCCTGCCTAATTTGACCAATGCTGAAGCATATTCGATAGCTTTACTCCACTCTCTGGTTTGTTGGAATATGACGACCAATTGATTAAGGGCTGCTTCTCGGTGATCAGGCTCGTCCAAAAGCTGCATAAATATCTTTTCTGCACGATCAAGGAGACCAGATACCATAAAATCTTTCGCAAGCTGTTGCAGAGCAATATTTTTTTGATCAATGGTCAAACCAGGACGTGAAATAAGATTTTGGTGGATACGAATAGCTCGATCAACTTCACCACGTGATCGGAAAAGGTTACCTAATGCTAAATGCGTGTCAATCGTTTCATCGTCGACCTGAAGGAGCTCAATAAAGTGGTCGACCGCTTTATCCGATTGATCAGAAAGTAAGAGGTTTAATCCCGTAACGTACTGTCGGGAAATTTGATTAGATTGTTTCTGCTTGTCGAAATTCGCACTGCGATTACCCATGTACCAACCATAGGCAGCGGCAATCGGTAACAACAAGAAGAGAAGTTCAAGCATTCAAGGTTGCCTTAGGCGTTACTTTGTTGCTTCTCTATCGCTGGTTGTTTGTTAAGCTGCTTCTTCAACTTACGAATGGTGAGTTTGTATTTAAATTGCAAACTACCAAAAATAAGAGCCGAAAGACCAAACCCTGCAACAAACACCAAACCTAAGAGCAATGAGAGATGAAATTCGCCTTTAGCAAGTAAGTAGTTAAATGATACAACTTGCTGATTTTGAGCACCTAATGCTAAGGCAATCAATACAAGAGCAATCACCAAGATTATTTTTATAATTTTCATAAATCACTACTCCAAAATAAGCTTAAGGGTTAGATTATGCAGGAAATTGAATTATCAAACCATCCGGAATTGATGGAATATGAGCAATTTAGTTATAAAAAAGCGGCATACGAGATGCATGCCGCTTTTCTATAACACCAAAAGGTGATTAGCCGTGGATATTTACGCGTTCACGCAATTCTTTACCCGGCTTAAAGTGAGGGACATACTTACCTTCCAGCTCAACTTTTTCACCAGTTTTAGGATTACGACCCATTCTTGGCTCTCGATAGTGCAGTGAGAAACTACCGAAACCACGGATTTCAATACGATCTCCGCTCTCTAGGGTTGACGCCATATGTTCAAGTATATCCTTGACGGCATCTTCTACTTCTTTTGCAGAAAGATGTGTTTGCTGCGCGCAGAGTCTTTCAATTAGTTCAGACTTAGTCATAGTTCCCCTCATTTCAATGGTATCAAAAAGGCACTTATCGAAAAAAAGGGAGCCTAATGGCTCCCCTTAAGCGATTTCTTATTCGCCTTTAGCAGCCTTGAATGCATCAGCCATAGCATTACCGAATCCGCCGTCTTCAGACTTATTCAGTGAAGCCATTGCTTCTTGCTCTTCAGCTTCATCTTTAGCTTTGATAGATAGGTTGATTACGCGGTTCTTACGGTCTACACCTGTGAACTTCGCTTCAACGCTGTCACCAACGCTTAGGATTAGAGACGCATCTTCGATACGGTCACGAGATACTTCAGAAGCACGGATGTAACCTTCAACGCCCTCTACAAGTTCAATTGTAGCACCTTTTGCGTCAACTGCAGTTACAGTACCGTTTACTAGAGTACCTTTCTTGTTGTCAGCAACGTATGCGTTGAACGGGTCGTTTTCCATTTGCTTAACGCCAAGAGAAATACGCTCACGCTCTGCATCTACTGCTAGAACAACTGCAGAGATTTCATCGCCTTTCTTGTACTCACGTACTGCTTCTTCACCAGCAACATTCCAAGAAATGTCAGATAGGTGAACAAGACCGTCGATGCCGCCTTCTAGACCGATGAAGATACCAAAGTCAGTGATAGACTTGATCTTACCAGTAACTTTGTCGCCTTTAGCTTGAGCTTCAGCGAATGACTGCCATGGATTAGCTTTACATTGCTTAAGACCTAGAGAAATACGACGACGTTCTTCGTCGATCTCAAGAACCATAACCTCAACTTCGTCGCCAACATTAACAACTTTAGATGGGTGAATGTTCTTGTTAGTCCAATCCATTTCAGAAACGTGAACTAGACCTTCAACGCCTTCTTCGATTTCAACGAAGCAACCGTAGTCAGTTAGGTTAGTTACACGACCAGAAAGCTTGTGACCTTCTGGGTAACGCTTAGCGATTGCTACCCATGGATCTTCGCCTAGTTGCTTAAGACCTAGTGATACACGAGTGCGGTCACGGTCGAACTTAAGAACTTTAACTAGGATTTCATCACCAACGTTCACGATCTCAGATGGGTGCTTAACACGCTTCCAAGCCATGTCTGTGATGTGTAGAAGACCGTCAACACCACCAAGGTCAACGAATGCACCGTAGTCAGTAAGGTTCTTAACGATACCTTTAACTTCAGTACCTTCTTGAAGAGTTTCAAGAAGCTCGTCACGCTCAACGCTGTTTTCAGATTCGATAACCGCACGACGAGAAACAACAACGTTGTTACGCTTCTGGTCTAGCTTGATTACTTTGAACTCTAGCTCTTTGTTTTCTAGGTGAGCAGTGTCGCGAATAGGACGTACGTCTACTAGTGAACCAGGTAGGAAAGCACGGATACCGTTTAGTTCAACGGTGAAACCGCCTTTAACTTTACCGTTGATAACACCAACAACAGTTTCAGCTTCTTCGTATGCTTTCTCAAGCACGATCCAAGCTTCGTGACGCTTCGCTTTCTCACGAGAAAGTTGAGTTTCACCGAAACCATCTTCAACAGCGTCTAGCGCAACATCTACTTCAGTACCAACTTCAACTTCAAGTTCGCCAGCAGCGTTCTTGAATTGTTCAGCAGGGATAGCAGACTCAGACTTAAGACCAGCATCAACAAGAACGAAACCGTTCTCGATAGCTACCACAGTACCTTTAACAATAGTACCTTGTTGGAATTCAGTCTCGTTTAGAAACTCTTCAAAGAGTTGAGCAAAAGATTCAGTCATTATTTGATCTTCAATAATTAAACTTCCACGGGTATCCTACCGCATGGGGTTGATAAAAATGCCGGTCATCATCCTTGCGACCAACAGTCCTATTGCCTTAATATCGTTATCAAGACAATTTAGATTCAATAAATTCAAGCGCTTGAACCACCACTTCGTCAATAGAAAGCAATGTAGAATCAAGCACTAGCGCATCATCCGCAGGACGCAACGGTGCAACCGCTCGATTACGATCACGGTCGTCTCTGTCTTGGATCTCGCGTAAAAGGTCATCAAATTTAACATCATGCCCCTTTTCTTGCAACTGCTTGTAGCGGCGATTCGCTCTTTCTTCTGCACTTGCATCTAAAAAGATCTTGGCAATAGCAGACGGAAATACAACCGTGCCTAAATCTCGACCATCACCCACCAAGCCAGGCTCCGTAGCGAAAGAGCGTTGACGACGCAACAATGCTTCTCTTACACGAGGCAAAGCGGCAATTTTTGATGCTGCATCGCCAGTCGTTTCTTTGCGAAGTTCTTTAGAAACATCTTCGCCTTCAAGGATGACTTTAACCAAATCACCTTCAGCAATAAATTGTACATCTAAATGGGTAGCAATCGGAACCAGAGCTTCTTCCGAACTCGTATCGACACCATGGTGGATCGCTGCTAGAGCCAATACCCGATATATCGCTCCGGAATCCAACAAATGAAAGCCTAATTTTTCCGCCAACAACATACAAAGCGTGCCTTTACCTGCACCGCTTGGACCGTCTACTGTAATGACTGGAGGTTGAAGGGACATGTTTTTCTCCGTTTTCGTTTGTAGCAAACACTATAATGAGTGTTCACTTTTATCGGCGCGCTATTATACCGAAAGCTATGGTGAATAAAACACAAAAAAGTCCGTAAATATGGTGTGTGAGTTCTACAACTTTCTGTTTATTCGAGAAATTGTAATATCACTTACACCAAACGGACTTTTCTTCTAAATATAAGACCTTGCTAAATTATAGCTTAAAGTATTGGTCTTTGACCTTTCGATACCCACTTCATGATCACGTTATCAACAATGTCTGCACTAGCACCTGTAAGCTTGTCAGATAACTTTTTCTTTTGAACATAATGGATCGCTAAGACTGTTTTATCTTTGCAAGCCTGCATAACCAAATCGTCGGACGTCGATATCTCATCGACTAATCCAAGGTCTTTTGCCTGCGTACCAAACCAATGCTCACCCGTTGCTACTTTATCTAATTCAAGAGACGGTCTGCGCTCACGAATAAAGTTTTTGAACAAACCATGGGTTTCTTCCAACTCTTCTTTAAATTTCTCACGGGCCTTATCAGTATTCTCACCAAACATGGTTAAGGTGCGCTTATACTCACCTGCAGTCAGTTGCTCATAGTCAATATCATGCTTTTTAAGCAGTTTATTGAAGTTAGGCAACTGAGCAATAACGCCGATTGATCCGACTACAGCAAATGGTGCGGAAATGATCCTATCGGCTACACACGCCATCATATACCCGCCGCTTGCCGCAACTTTATCGACAGAAATGGTTAATGGAAGGTTTGCTGCTTTTAGTCGGTCAAGCTGAGAAGACGCCAAACCATACGCATGTACCATTCCTCCACCAGATTCAAGTTTCACCAATACTTCATCGCCGTCTTGCGCTACAGCGATAATGGCACTGATTTCTTCACGAAGCGCTGCCACTTCTTTCGCGTCGATCGAACCGTTAAAATCAAGTACAAACAAATGCGGCTTCCGGTTTGCTTCTAGCTCACCACCTTTTGCCGCTTTTTTGACTTCTTTTTCTCGCTCTTTATCCTTTTCTTTTTGCGCTTTCTTATCTGCTTTATGCTTGGCTTTTAGATAAGCGTCATCATGTAAATGATGTTCTAACTGTTCAACACTGTGCTCGTATCGCTCAGTCAGGTTTGTCACTTCAAGCTCGCCTTTTGCGCCAGCCTGTTTTCCGCTTACTGATTTTACAACCACCAGCAAAACTACGACCGCTGCCAGTATTGTGACGATCTTAGCTAAAAATAATCCGTAATCTAACAAAAATTCCAATGTGATATCCCCAAAAGAATGAATTGGTGTATTGTAACGATCTTGTCACGATTACCAATAGTTAAAACCGAAATACCTTGATGACCTATCAAATACTTATGAGTAGGCAAGGTGGTTAAAGATTCAATATACAAGGTGAGAAAAGTGGATTATTCAATCTCAGAGAAAGCCCTAGAAGGAAGAGTAATTTTAGTGACCGGTGCAGGTGCTGGTATAGGGAAGCAAGCGGCATTAAGTTATGCACAACATGGTGCAACCATAATATTACTTGGTCGAACCGTCGCAAAACTAGAAGAAACTTATGATGAAATTGAAGCTTTGGGTGCTCCTCAACCTGCCATTATTCCCCTTGATATGAAAGGCGCTAGCAAGCAAAACTATATTGATATGGTCGAAACCATTGAAGGTCAATTCGGACGTTTAGATGGTGTTCTACACAATGCTAGCGTATTGGGTGTTATTAGCCCATTTGACCAAATTGGGGAAGATACGTACGACGATGTTATGCAAGTCAACGTGAAGGCTCAATTTCTAATGACGCAAGCGACATTGCCTCTGCTTAAAAAATCCCCAGATGCTCGAATTGTCTTTACTTCTTCAACTGTTGGACATGATGGTCGCGCTTTCTGGGGGACATACGCAATGTCCAAATTTGCGACCGAAGGAATGATGCAAGTGTTAGCTGATGAGCTAGAAGAAACAAACGTTCAAGTCAACGCTATAAACCCAGGTGGTACTCGAACAGGAATGCGAGCAAAAGCCTATCCAGCAGAAGATATCGAGCTGCTAAAAACACCTTTAGACATTATGCCGTTGTATTTATATTTGATGGCTCCAGAAGGTAAAGCGGTTAACGGGCAATGCATCGACGCACAGCCTAAAAAATAGCAATAATACCAATTACAGTAAGTAAGAGTTCATAAATAGCGAAGGAAAAACGCTTGAGAACAAGGTAAAAAAAATCGATAAGTAGTTATTCTACAAACAAATTTTTTAACGCAGTTATCGAGTGTTTTAACAAGCTAGAATGAGTAATTACTTACTACGATTGGTATAAATATCTGAAAGCAGAATTTGTAGATTCTAGATGTTCATAAAACAAAAAAACCGGCGATTGCCGGGTTTTTCTAAAGAATGTCTCTCAACCTATCTTGGGTTACTTTTACCAAAACGTCGGGCTGAAACTTAGATATAAACTTATTACACCCTACTTTTTCAACCATCGCTTCATTGAAACTTCCGCTTAAAGAGGTATTCAGAGTGATATATAAATCCTTCATACGCGGGTCACTTCGAACTTCATGCGTCAGTTTGTAGCCATCCATTTCTGGCATCTCAGCATCGGTAATCATAAGAAGCAGCTCTCTAGCAACATCTTTTCCTTCATCACACCAAGACTTGAGAAGAGTTAGCGCTTCTAAGCCATCATTACACTCCAAAATCTCTAATCCAAGTTGACTTAGAGTACCTTTCACTTGGTTTCTTGCCGTAGACGAATCATCTACGATAAGGATTTTCCGACCCGCCATCTGTTGTGATAGGTCTTCATCTAAGACGCCATCAGAAATAGACACGTCATAATCAACGATTTCAGCCAATACTTTTTCAACATCAATAATTTCAACGATACGCTTCTGTTCGTTTTCGACAATGTTGGTGATTGCGGTTAAGTAGTTAGCGCGACCCGCAGTTTTTGGCGGCGGCTGAATTTCAGTCCAAGCGGTGTTTATGATGTTTCTTACCTGACCAACTAGAAAGCCTTGAATCGTTCGATTGTACTCGGTGATGATCAAGTTTTGCTCTTCTTCATCTTGCATGGGTCTAAAACCAATAGCTGCGCGAAGATCGATAACAGGTAGGGATTCCCCCCGCAATGAAGCAACACCGGTAATATAATGATGTGAGCCTGGCAATTTGGTGAGCGGAGGAAGTTTTAAGACTTCACGGACCTTAAAAACGTTTACAGCAAAGATTTGTGAGCTATTGAGCTGGAACAATAACAACTCCAATCGGTTTTCACCGACTAGTTGTGTTCTTTGGTCAACGCTGCTTAATACTCCAGACATAAGGTTTCTCACTCATTAATCAATAATTACAGAGTACAGCATCAATTGCATCTGCGCCATATTGTGAACCAACAAATCAGGCTCAACCTATACAGGATTAGCTTAGCCTTCAACCACTTTCATGAGTAGTTGACCATCGTACATAGCTTGTTTAATCAAGGCTGCACCCGGCATTGTTGCTTCTGTATAGAAACGACTCTCCTCCAATTGTAGATCTTGATGATAAACTGGCAAGGTTTGAGTCTCGATACATTCTTGAATCACTGGAAACAAAATTGATCTTGCTTGGTTAATCACACCACCAATTAACACTTTTTCGGGGTTAAACAAGTTGATGACAATAGCAACTGCTGCCCCAAGATAACGTCCTAATTGCTGTATTTCTTCAATGGCTAATGCATCACCCGACTCAGCTGCTTCGCAAATGCTTTCTACGGTGACATCATCGTGAGGTATGGAAGTTGGATCACCTTTTTCAATTCGAGCAGAAACAACTTCTCTAAGGGCTTTTGAGCTAGCGAGTGTTTCAAGACAGCCGGTATTGCCACAATGACACTGCTTACCTTTCGGGTCGATTTGGATATGCCCCAGTTCTCCGATATTGCCATGACGCCCTTGTAAAACCCGCCCATCCAGTATAATACCTGCGCCTAAACCATGATGAATTGAAATCAGAACCGAGTTATCCACGCTTTGAGAGTTGCCAAATAACTTTTCAGCCAGCGCCCAAGCACGGGTATCATTTGCAATAAACACAGGTAGCCCTGTCGCTTTATAGATTTCAGGTCCTAAGGCTAAGTTATTCACATTGTAATGTGGCATTTGCAAAACCACACCTTTATCGGAATCCACTAAGCCTGGGAGGGTAAGCGCAATGCTCGTTACCCGGTCGAGTTTGTCGGAGTAGCCTTGGAAAAATTCTTCAATTTCATGAAGAAGCCTTTCCAACACATCTTCTTGCTCTATTTCCTCAATGGTGATTTTTGTATCCACCAACACAGAACCGCCATGCTCATGCAGCGCAATCGTTAGATAGCCACGCCCCAAGCGCATAGACAGAAACTGCCATCCTTCATTATCGGTTTGGAGACCAACAGCAGGGCGACCACGGCTTGTCGCTTCTTGAACCGTCGTTTCGTGAATTAAGTGAGCATCAATGAGCTCTCTGGTAATTTTAGTAATGCTGGCTGGTGCCAGCTCGCTGGTTTTGGATAAGTCTATACGAGAAATAGGACCTTTAAGGTCTATCAATTTATATACACGGCCAGCATTGACCTGCTTGATATGATCAATATGGCCTGGTTGAGCCATGTACATAGAAAACTCCGACGATTGTAAACCCACTAATTTTTTTACTTTGAAAAGTAATTGTGAAGCGGCTTGATCCATCGTCGTGACTCCCATCACGTATCTATCAGATCTTTTTATACAAGTTTGAATTTAGACATTTTTTAAAGCCTAGAATAGTGATCAAGTCGATGTTTTTTTGCGCACGAAAATATCTCCTAATCGCTACACTTGTTCTTACAAAAGCAAAAAGCACGGAATAATCGCGATCAAACGGAGAATGATATGTCTAAATTACTCAGACGAACCAAAATTGTTGCTACCTTGGGTCCTTCCACAGATAAGGGCAATAATTTAGAAGAGATAATCGAAGCAGGCGCTAATGTTGTAAGAATGAACTTTTCTCACGGAAGTTCAGAAGATCACATACAACGCGCGCAAAAAGTCCGACAAATCGCAGCAAAACTTGGAACACACGTCGCCATATTAGGTGACTTACAAGGTCCTAAAATTCGGGTATCAACATTTGAAGACAATAAGGTCAACTTAGAAGTTGGAGCAAAATTTGTCTTAGATGCTGAACTGCCACCTGGAGAAGGATCGGTCGTATCAGTCGGCGTTGACTATAAAGAGTTGCCAAAAGATGTATCCAAAGGAGATGTCCTTCTTCTAGATGATGGTCGCGTTCAGTTGAAGGTCGTGTCAGTAGAAAATACTAGAGTTCACACAACAGTTCTTGTCGGTGGACCTCTTTCAAACAACAAAGGAATAAATAAAAAAGGGGGCGGACTGTCTGCAGAAGCGCTTACAGATAAAGACAAAGCGGACATACTTACTGCTGCCAAAATAAAAGTCGATTACCTCGCGGTTTCCTTCCCTCGTAATGGTGAAGATATGAGATATGCTCGCAGGCTCGCCACCGACGCTGGGCTGAGTGCAAAGTTGGTTGCCAAAGTAGAACGAGCGGAATCCGTTGAAGACGAAGAAAGTATGGATGATATTATTTCCGCGTCAGACGCGGTTATGGTCGCGAGGGGCGATCTCGGTGTTGAAATCGGAGATCCAGAACTCGTAGGGGTACAAAAACAGCTCATACTGCGTGCTCGAAGACTCAATAGAACGGTTATAACGGCAACCCAGATGATGGAATCCATGATTGAGAATCCACTTCCTACCCGGGCTGAAGTTATGGATGTCGCCAATGCGGTACTTGATGGCACTGACGCTGTAATGCTTTCTGGGGAAACTGCAGCGGGGAAATATCCGGTCGAAACCGTTAAATCTATGGCTGAAGTGTGTATTGGTGCAGAAAAAATGCCTTCACTCAATGTATCAGGGCACCGCTTAGAAACGAAATTTGAGTCGGCATCTGAAACTATCTCTATGGCAACCATGTATGCCGCAAACCACCTTGACGGTGTAAAAGCGATGGTTAGCCTAACGGAATCAGGTAAAACTGTACTCATGATGTCTCGCTTAAGTTCCGGACTCCCCATCTTCGCTCTGTCTCGTAATGAAGATACCCTTAATCGATGCACTTTATATCGTGGTGTCACTCCCGTTTACTTTGGTAGCGATGGTGCATCAGGCTTAGATACGACCTACTCTGCTCTGGAAGCATTAAAAGAAAAAGGCCTATTGGATGTTGGTGATACTGTCATTATTACGCAAGGTGACGTAATGGACCTTATTGGCTCAACCAACTGTATGAGAATCATTGAAGTACGATAGGTAAATTGATCTAAAAAGAACGTCACTTAAATCGCAGCAAGCACTTTGATACAGGCATAGAAAGAGCAGGTTAAAAAGATCCTCTAACTTGCTCTTTCTTCCATCATAATCTTTTAAAACTATGCAGATCGTGGTTTCAGGTTCGACTCAGCTTGCAAATATGTATTTACGAAATTATTGCCAGCTTTTAAACCAAGCTCATAGTCAGCCAAAAGGGCTTCACGATCACTAAGTAGAGACGTGGACTCAAGTGGGGATTCTGGGTGGATCTGAAGAATGAAACAATCATCGGGAGGCGAAGTCAGAAATTGTTGTGTTAATGAGTAAGTCTGATAATGCACCATTAACATATCAGCTAAGCCAGAATCGAATGTTTCCCCCAACATATGACTCAAACGATAAACATCGCCCGCGCCAAATAGCCATCGTCCACCATTCAAAAGCCTTGCTTGAGAAAGCAATTTGTTTTGTTGCGCAGATTGATTAAATTTTTCAATGAAGAAATCAGACCAATCGCTTTTCCATTCTTGAACTTTACTATCCCATTGGTTTTGCAGAGCATCAACAGATTGACGCAACCAAATAGGCATGCCGTCACTCACCGCAACGGGAACATCACCCTTCGGCATTTCTTGTTCAAACGGTTCCGTTCTAATCACAACAATACACCGGCTTCCGGTCCTCCATGCTTCCTGAACGGGAATAGAAGCAGAGACTCCACCATCAAGGTATCTTGTGCCATCAATCACCACCTCCCCTTTATACAGCCTAGGTATGGCGCATGTCGCTTTGAGCACATTAACCCAGTTATCTTCAAGCATAGGAAGATAGTGATCCTGTAAATGAACGGCATCCGTTACCGAAGCAAAAGCATTTTTCCCTGCTAATTGGTTTCTGCCTAGATCAACATCGAGCTTGTATGGGTAATGGCTAACTTTATCCAACGCCCAATCAATATCGAGTGTTTGTTTGTTTCGGATATAGCCAAACAGGCTGAAAAATTCTGGCTGAGTAGTCAGATCGAGCAGAAATGAACGACCTAGCCCAGCTTGCCTACAGATATAAGCACATAAGTTCAAAGCGCCAGCAGAAGTGCCGTAGTAAGTATTGAAGGGATCAAAATCAGAGAGGAGGAATGCATCTAAAACACCGGCGGTAAAAATTCCGCGTTGCCCACCGCCTTGGGCAACTAGCGCTGTATTACCACCAAAGTATTTTTGTAAACGTTGAGTATTAACATTAGTGCTAGAGTCGGTTACTACCCCTGTATTACTCATACATGACTAATCTTAAGCAGTTGTAATGGCTATAACTGCAAACGCCACTAGCACAGTAAAAACAACGATGGTTGCTCCAAGGGCAAATTTAAAATCAAAGTCCATACATCACCTCCGGTTATTAACAAATTAATAACAGCAGATACACTTCCATTCAAGACATCTCGTTATCCACGTTTTAAGTATGCTGCCAGTATCACATTTGAATTCTTTCATCACATTTAGATGAATTCAGGACACAAACATCATTACTTGCTGTTTTTTCCGTCAAATGAACTTTTCACAACCAAAGTTATTAATTTTTATTAATTGGTAAATAATAGTTTTATAAGAAGTAAATATAACAATGAATCAGAATCATTCACTAAATTATCAGGATTATGTCAAATTAAAGACAAGTAGAAACCAACTATCTACACAATAGAAACTATTGCCTTACAACTGGTTAATGGGTAGTCTCGACTCTATGCATAGCGGAATATTCCAGAATATGCACACACACATCGTAACAATCAGAATTAATCACTAAGTTATAACTCACAGAATAGAATTAAACCCTAAGATATTGCCATTTAGCATACAATTCATATGGTTCATATGACTCAAGAGCAATAACAAAATATAAAAGGGATCCGTTTTGTGGTGAAAATGTTGATCTTAGTGACGTCGTTAGGAGTTAAATAATGAAACGAGAACAATGGGGATCCCGTGCGGGCTTTATTCTTGCCGCAGTAGGGTCAGCAATCGGGCTAGGGAACATTTGGCGTTTCCCTTACATGGCCTACGAGAACGGTGGCGGCGCATTTTTTATTCCATACCTTTTTGCCATGATCACCGCTGGTATCCCATTCATGATCCTAGAGTTCAGTATGGGTCAGAAATATCGTGGTTCCGCACCGAAAACACTCGCAAAAATACATTCAAAATTTGAATGGCTTGGTTGGTTCCAAGTTGGTGTGGCCGCTGTTATTGCAGTGTACTACGTTGCCGTTATTGGCTGGGCGATCTCTTATTTTGGAATGTCGTTCACTCAGGAGTGGGGAGAAGATACTAATGCATTCTTCTTCAGCGAATACTTGCAACTCGGCGACAACTCACCGACGAATCTAGGCAGTATTCAATGGAAAATTGCCATTGCGATGCTTATTGCTTGGGGAATCACCTATGCCGCAATCGTTGGGGGCGTAAAAGCCGGTATCGAACGTGCTTCTAAGATCATGATGCCTGTTTTATTCATCATGGTTATCGCACTGATTGGGCGCATGGTGTTCCTTCCAGGCGCTCTGGATGGTGTGAACTACATGTTTGAACCTGATTTCAGTAAGATTTGGGACGTAAAAGTTTGGGCCGCCGCATATGGTCAAATCTTTTTCACCCTGAGTATTGGTTTTGCCATTATGCTCGCTTATTCAAGCTACCTTCCTGAAAAGTCAGACATAACAAACAACGCATTCATGACTGTTTTGATTAACTGCGGGTTCTCGATCCTTGCAGGTATCATGATATTTTCTGTATTGGGCTATATGGCTCAGGAGCAAGGTAAGCCGCTTACTGAAGTCGTTTCAGCAGGTGTTGGCTTGGCTTTCGTAACGCTTCCAGCCGCCATTAACCTACTTCCAGCACCTTATATTCTTGGTCCTCTGTTCTTCTTTGCCCTTGTTGTAGCTGGTTTGAGCTCCCACATCTCCATTATGGAAGCCGTGACATCTGCCATTATGGACAAGCTAAACTGGAGCCGTAAGAAGGCAGCCAATATTGTAATCGGTGTCGGTCTTGTTGTTTCGATGGCATTTGCAACCAATGGTGGTTTGTTGCTACTTGATTTGGTTGACCATTTCGCGAACAACGTTGGCATTATGCTGGGTGGCTTTATTGAAATCTTATTGATGGCTTGGCTGTTGAATAAAGTTGGCGATGTACGTGTGTACGTAAATTCCACATCGGATTTCTCAATCGGTCAATGGTTCGATATATGCTTACGTTTCATCACTCCAGTGATTTTGGCGATTATTTTGGTTACTAAACTGAGCGCACTATTCACGGAAGGCTATGGTGGCTACGACCTAACGCTAGGTTGGGCACTCATTGCTGCATTATTTGTATTCGGTCTAATTATTAACGTTACCAGCAGTAAGGAGAGCAAAGCATGACAACAAGTGCAATCATCATGATGGTTTTAGGCTTAGGCATTACTTGGGGTGGCGCTGCCATCTGCATCAAACGTGCAATGAATAAGCAAGACTAAAAATCTCTACTTAAATTACGCTAAATGCCGGCTTATGTAGCCGGCATTTTTTATTCTGCAATTTGCTCAAAACGCATAACGAATGCCTAACGAAGCATCTAAACCTAGATTCAATCCTTTATGCACATTTAACCCTGGTGCTAATTGAGCATAGGCGTCCCAGCCATTAGCAAAATCCCAATCTAGCCCCACAGGCAGTCTTGGACCAAAGCTTTCTTCCCACCCAATCCAACCACCTGCACCAAAATACCAAGTAAATGGAACTTCAGAGGATTCAAAGCGCCCTTTCTTCAGTAGATAGTCGGCAGACACACCATGATTGCCAATAGCAAAATTATAGGTGTCTTGATATTGAGCAACCGCACTTAGCCCTTGATCGATTGCCATACCAAGCTTCCAATCTCCACTTGGTGACGACTCAGCCATTGCAGTTAGAGATATTCCCATTGTCAGCGCGAATACGCTTAGAGATTGTGGTCTTAGCGACAAAGTATTAAGCGATAACATAATTCGCTTCATTTTCAATCCTCACATATTTTCATTGCGCGGATTGTGCGTAAAACTATTGGAAGGGTAAATAGGAAAGAAGTAAGGTTTCTGTCAAAACATTAAACTAGAGCTTATAAACACGATGATATTCGAGCGACTACACCTTGTTGTTGTGGAGATGTCCGTTTGCAATAGGTGTGAAAAACAAAAAAAGACCAGCATTGCTGATCTTTTTCTCTGCCTCTTCACTTAGCGAAGAGTTAAGTCTGTTGAACAGAACTTAGTCTTGTTCGACTTTTTTGTGACCTTCTTGAAGATGTACCACATCAACCAAATCATCACCAGATACTTGGAACGCCTGACCAAAACCTTTAACAAACAACCCTTGTATTGGCGTTAGTTTAAAGAGTTTAAAATCTTGAAGCTGGCTAAGACCATCAATGATATCGCCAAATCGCTCTCTCATTTGATCGACAACTTCTCCCCAAAGTGCTTCTTCTCTATCAACAACTGATGCTGTAGCGTCAAAGGTTAAGCGCTTACGTGCGAACAATTGCTTAGATGAATCTTCATCTTCAATCATCATGATCGAAACTTGAGGGTTTTGACCTAGGTTTCTAGCGTGACGAGCAATCTCAGAAATCAAAACGAAATATCCGTTCTCATTCTGAACAAAAGGAGCATAACTAACATTTGGTCGGTTTTCGCCATCTACCGTAGCCAGTTGAAGTGTTTTTCGCTCTGCACGAAATTCTTTAATTTCTGGCCCCAAACGCGTTTGAAGACGCTCTTGCTTAACAACTTGATCCATCATTTTCTCTCCTACCACTTAATCTCAATCTAGCACGCTACTTTAAGTTTATTAATATATGGAACCCCATTTATGTGGCGTAGCGTGTGACTATGTAATTTAGACGTACTGCTTTTTAAGCCCGTTAAATTTCTCTACCTGATCCGGAAGCAACTTCCGATTTTCGTCGCGCCCTAGGTAAATTTTAAAGATGCTGTCACCTTGCTCTGTAAAAAATCCAAAGTAATGACTTTCTTTACCCCTAAACGGCTTACTGACAAGCGCAATGCTTTTCACAAGGTCCAATTTCAAATGACCATGCATTTCGCCTTTATCTCCCATTAGGTTGTAGTAGCCTCGTGCTACTTTTCCTTTCGGGAAAGGGGCTTTCACTTCAAAAATGGATCCCATTGAGTGAACAATGGTGGTTACAGGTCCCCACCCTACAAGCCCTTCTAGAAGTTCCTGCGCAAATTCACCATCAATCATTGTCGCCATACCTTCAGGCAGAGAGCGAACAACATCATGCTCAGAAACCCCAAGCTGCTCCGCAACAGAAACAGGTAACAATGTTGGGTCTTGCTCTAAAATCTGTACGACTTTCTGCTTTAGTTCATTTTTTTCCATAATTATTTCCAATATAGAGCTAAGCCACGCAGGCTTCTCTTTCATAGTATTGCAATGCGTGAATCACACCCTGAGCCAATGTAACTGACCAAAATGAGCCAGCCACTGTCAGCGTAAGGTAGTCTACTTCAGCATTGACCAAGCCTTTTTCCTGCCAGTTTTCAAACAATGGTCTTAGCCATGAAAACACTCCAGAATATCCAGCATTTTCAAGACAACTTGCGCGTAGAACTCCAGAATCAAAGCCTGCTTTTACTTCATCGTGCAAATCGGCGTGCAAAGATCGGGGCATCATCATAGCGGCTGTCGGTAAACCCGATTTCACCCGTTCATTATATTGTTCGAGAGTGCGTACATTCATCAATGAATACCCTGACAAATGCCCTCCCGCTCCACACCCGACAGGTAAAACCTCAGCAGATGTTTTTGCGATACTGTTATACAGACTACGTTCGCGGTTATCTCGAGCCCAATGGTTAACACTCAGTCGCTTGATGTGGTGCTTCGACATAAAATCCACACCCTGTGCGAACAATGCTGCCTTTTCAGGAGTTGATGCCGGCGGAGGCATTTTTCCTTTTTCAACTAAATTGATCATCGGAGCAGAGCCTCCAACCATCAATTGGTACAAATCAATACCATGTGCACCTGTATCTATGTAATCCATCAGATCTTGCTCAAAAACCTCAGTATTCTGATGAGGCAAACCGTAGAGTAAATCGATAACAATGGGTGCTGCTTCTTGACGGCTCAGCTCAGACAGGCGATTAAGCACCGCTTCTCTGTCATCTAAGCGTTTCGCTGTTCGGCGAACAAGCGTATTAAAACTCTGTACACCAAAAGAAAAGCGGTTAAACCCACCTTCCAAAGCATTATCAAACATTTCATCACTGAAACGATTTATACGACCTTCAAGTGTAATTTCACAATCCGTGGTCAGTGGGAACAAGGTTCGAATCTTGGTTCCGAGAATCCTAATTTGCTCAGGTGACAGATCTGTTGGTGTTCCGCCACCTATATACACAGCATGAAACGCGTTGGACTGAGTCCAAGGCTGTTTCGCTTTATGCTCAAGTTCTACTAACAATGCAGAGAAATATTCATCGACGAGTTTTCGGCTTGCCGCATTCTGAAAGAAATTGCAAAACGTACAACGCACTCGGCAGAAAGGAACATGAACATAAAGGCATCTTTTTTTGCCAGCTACACCTTGTGCATCTGACAACACTTTTTTTAGCTGCTCGGATAATTGCTCTTGAGAAAGTGGAGGCTGTGCGTGAGCGCCAGCGTGCGCTGAATGCTTTTTCTCGAAGGCAAATCTCAACGGATCTGGGGTAGATGCACCCAATACAGATTCGTCTAGCATTTGAAGGTTTATAGTCATTTTTACTTACACGAATTGTGCCTCAAAAGGCTTAGATAACTAAGCTCGCAATATAGTAAGTTTCCGATTATGATAATGCAATTGATAATTAGTGTCATTCGTATCAGTGTGTCACAGTAGTGTATCTATTTCTAAAAGCGACAATATGCAACAGTACAAACTGAAACTTTAACCAAAAAAAGAATATTTCACATTATGGACAAGACTCACTCATTCTTAAAAACTCTAACGGTTGCACTGGCTTCTTTGCTAGCAAGTACATCTCTTATCGCCCAAGAGCGTCTTATCAGTGCGGGCTCTGCAGTAACTGAATTGGTTGACGCGCTTGGTGCATCTTCCCAGCTTGTTGCCGTCGATGTCACCAGCGCACAACCAGAAGGAAAGCGCTTGCCTGTTATTGGTTATCATCGCCAATTGTCTGCAGAGGGTCTCTTAGCGTTGTCGCCAAATATGCTTATCGGCTCCGAAGAAATGGGACCAAAAACAACACTGACATTGTTAAAAAATGCTGGTGTGAAAGTTGAGGTTGTCAATACATCCCCTACTGTTGATGGCTTGCTAGAGCGAATTGATGAAGTGGCATCCATTACTCATACAAACGAAAAAGCAGGTGCACTAAAACAAACCGTGCAAGAAAAGATCGAGTCCATTCAAAATAACCACCCAACTAAAGCTGAACAAAAACGTGTACTCTTCCTTCTAATTCATGAAGGTCGCCCTGCCAATGTTGCAGGTAGCGAAACAACCCCAGATGCGTTAATTACGTTGGCAGGTGCGCTCAACCCAGTCGCTCAATCGGTAAAATCGTATAAACCACTTTCAACGGAGTCTTTGGTCGAGATGCAGCCAGATGTCATTCTTGTTAGTGGACGCAGTTGGGAAAAGTTAGGTGGTGCTGATGCAATATTAAAATCAATGCCTCTATTAGCCGCAACACCAGCAGGTAAAAACAAGGCTTTCGTTACGATTGATGGACAGGCTTTAGTTGGCGGTTTGGGGCTTAAGACACTTGAAGAAGCTCAGCGCGTAAATAAGATTTTATACGCGCCTGAAAAGAACTAACCATGCTCAGACGAATTCCAATTTCAGCATTGTTGTTGCTGTTTTCTGCGTTATTGGTGTTTATTTCAGCAAGCTCTATTGCGGTTGGTCCAATGAATATCACCATATTGGATAGCTTCAAAAGCTTGCTTCCATCACTTTTTGAATTGCCGAATCATATTCAGGTAGTCATAACTGAAATCCGGCTACCTCGTACCCTTATGTGTGTAATTATTGGTGCTATTTTGGCTCTTTGTGGAGCGGTGATGCAGGGGTTATTTCGTAATCCGCTTGCCGAGCCCGGTATTATAGGCGTTTCTGCTGGTGCACTTTTGGGTGCCGCGATAGCTATGGTACTTTTTGCCAGTTGGTTGGAAGATGCGCCAATTTTCATTAACTTCCTAGCCGTTCCAATTTTTGCTTTTATTGGTGGCGTAATTTCAACTATGGTCGTGTACCGACTGGGCACGAGTAAGTTCGGTACATCAGTCACGATAATGCTATTAGCAGGCATTGCCATTAGCGCATTAAGTGGTGCCGGAATTGGTTATCTAAATTTTGCTGCGGACGATCAAGCTCTAAGAGATCTTTCTCTATGGTCAATGGGATCTTTGGCCGGTGCAACTTGGTCTGGAATAGCGCTAAGTGCTGCAACTCTGGCGCTACTTTACTTTGCCTTCAGGCGTGAAGCTATGCCGCTAAACGCCATGTTGTTGGGGGAATCTGAAGCTGCACACATGGGTGTAAATGTTCAGTCCTTTAAAAGAAGGCTCATCATTTTTTCAGCAATGGGCGTTGGCGTAGCAGTAAGCTTAACAGGTATCATAGGCTTCATTGGCTTGGTCGTTCCGCACTTAATTAGAATGTTGGTAGGCCCCGATCATCGAAGCTTACTCCCGTTATCTGCTTTGTTTGGTGCACTTCTGTTAACCATGTCGGACATGATAGCTCGCGTAGCAGTGGCTCCAGCTGAGTTGCCTGTGGGTATTGTTACCGCTCTCATTGGTACACCTTTTTTCCTGTTCATTTTGGTTCAGCAAAGAGGGAAAATAATATGATACCTCAGAATTCTCGAGTGTTGTCTGCACAGAATCTCAATTTAAGTTTTGGTAATCGAAAGATCATTGATAACCTTTCCATCGAAATTTTTTCAGGGCAAGTAACAGCACTATTAGGTTCAAATGGTGCTGGAAAAAGTAGCCTTCTTAAATTGCTCAATGGTGAAATACCTTCTCACTCAGACATCCAATATTTAGGAAAATCACGCTCGAATTGGAATAAAAGTGAACTCGCGAAACACGTGGGTATGCTGCCTCAACACAGCACACTGAGTTTCCCTTTCCTAGCAAAAGAAGTGGTAGAGCTTGGCGCTATGCAGCTTAAGATTTCCCACTCAGATATTCAAACTCTTGCTTTTGAAATGATGGAAAAAGTCGATGTTTTAAATTTAGCAGATCGGCTCTACCCTTCACTCTCCGGAGGCGAAAAACAACGCGTCCACCTCGCACGAGTTCTTCTACAGCTCTCAAGCAGCGAAAATAAGATTCTTATGCTGGACGAGCCAACTTCGGCTCTCGATCTTGCTCATCAACACAGTACGTTGAATCTTGCCAATAAGCTTGCAGCAGAAGGAGCAGCGGTTATTGTTGTTTTGCATGATCTCAACTTAGCAGCACAATATGCAGATAGGTTAGTCTTCCTAAACGAAGGCAAAATTGTGGAAGATGGCGAACCGTGGTCAGCTTTAAAACCAAAGCTCATTGAAGAGGTTTATGGCTTTTCTACACTGATAGACAAACACCCAAAAAGTGACTTTCCAGTGGTCTACCCTGCTTAATACCACCATTAAAAAACAAAAAGCCAGCCCCGTAATAAGGCTGGCTTTGTTGGATAAGGCAAACGCAAATTAAGCGTTATTGCGAATCCATTCATCCATGTCTGTTTTTAGATTGTCTGAGCGAGTACCAAAGATAGCTTGTACACCACCAGAAACAACAACTACACCTGCCGCTCCTAGCTTTTTAAGCTGATCTTGATTAACTTGCTCCGTATCTGCAACTGATACGCGCAATCGAGTAATACATGCATCCAAGCCAGTAATATTCGCTTTACCACCAAATGCTGATACTAAATCGCCCGCTAACTCTGTTCCAGTCGATACAGCCACTTCTTCTTCAGATTCGCTTTCACGACCAGGCGTTTTTAAGTCCATCGCTACAATGACGGCACGGAACACAAAATAGTATATTGCTGCATAGCCTAAGCCCACTGCGATCATTAGGAGTTGCTTCTGCGCATTTCCTGAAAGAACAATGAAATCGATCAAGCCATGTGAGAACGACGTACCGTGAACAAAGCCTAAGGTATTTGCAACAACGTATGCAGAACCGGCTAACAATGCGTGGATACCATAAAGAACAGGTGCAACGAACAGGAATGAGAATTCGATTGGTTCAGTAATACCCGTAAGGAATGATGTCAGAGCAGCAGATGCCATGATACCCATCACTTTGGCACGGTTTTCTGGTTTTGCACATTGAGCAATCGCTATTGCCGCAGCTGGCAAGCCAAACATTTTGAACATGTATCCACCCGCAAGCTGACCAAAACCGTTTCCAGCTTCACGAGATGCTTCATCAGCAACAAGGTAGCAAGTAAGAACGCCGTTTTGAGCTTCACCAGCCGCATTCACACATGAGCCCGCTTCAAAAAAGAAAGGAACATTCCATACATGGTGCAAACCAAACGGAATCAATGAGCGTTCAATCACGCCATAAATACCAAACGCAACTTGTGGGTTTTGATGAGCAGCCCAATCCGAGAAAGTTTGCATAACAACGGCAACAGGTGGCCACACAATGGAAAGCGCTAACGCCAACGCAATGGCTAGAAAACCAGTAATGATAGGCACTGCGCGTTTACCCGCAAAGAAACCTAAGTATTCAGGCAGTTGAATTTTGAAGAATCGATTGAATGACCAAGCAGCAATACCACCAACCAAGATCCCACCTAGAACACCGGTCTCATACTGTTTGGTAATGAGTTCAATGCTTCTGTCATCTAACACCTGTCCAGCAGCTAGAGCTGCCGCTTGTGCGGATTCGACATCCATTTGAGCAAGGACGCTCATGGTCGCAGCCATAATGCCGTAACCAACGATTGACGCCAAACCAGAAACACCATCATTATTCGTGAAGCCAAGAGCCACACCTACGGCAAACAGCAAAGGCATCTGACCAAATACTGAGCCACCCGCTTTTTCCATTAGATTAGAGACAACTTCTGGAATGAAACTAAGATCGGCAGCACCGACACCTAAGAGAATACCCGCGACCGGCAACACAGAGACGGGAAGCATCAGCGCCTTACCTACTTTTTGTAGGTTAGCGAAAAGATTTTTAAACATGTTTATGCTCCAAATTGATTATTAGTATTTTGAACACTGACGGCACACCCCCGTAGCCTTGTACCATCCACAATCAATATCGATGTCGCGATATCAATCACTCTAGTAAACATGTCAGGTTTCAAAGGAACGAATTCCTGAGATGGATTATATTTTTAGCCTCTAAATATTTCGTGACCTAACTCACCCTTTAAATCTCATTCTGAAATTTAGTTCCAAAACAGTACCGTGATCACAATCGTAATTTTGTAATGCAAAGGTTTGCAAAATTATAAGATCTTGTTTTATAAGAATATATCCATCATTTACACGTGACGCATGAAGTAAACAAAAATTGAACACTTGTTATTTTATGTAACAAAATTACAAATGCTCAATTTTGTTATTTAATTCATCAACATATATGGTGAACATCATCAAATGGGCTAATTAGAATAAAAAAAGGGAGCCTAAGCTCCCTTTTTCATCAATTCAGTATTTTCATCACAAAAAAAGATTTCTGAAGTTTCTGGTTGTTACTTGAGCAACTTCGCCTAACGACACGTTTTTTAACTGCGCAATGTATTGAGCTACCTCGACCACATAAGCGGGTTGGTTCTCTTTTCCACGGTGAGGAATTGGGGCTAAGTATGGAGAGTCTGTTTCGATTAGCAACCTATCCAATGGCAGCGCTTGTACAACTTCCTTTAATTCCGTCGCAGCGCGAAATGTGACTATGCCAGAAATCGAAATGTAAAACCCCAACTCCATCGCCGCTTCTGCAAATGGTAAGTCTTCTGTAAAACAGTGGATCACACCACCGCACTTTTGCGCGTTTCCATCTCTGAGAGTTTTCAAAGTATCTTCACGCGCATTCCTAGTGTGAATAATAAGTGGCTTATCAACTTCAACCGCTAAAGCGACTTGTTGCTCAAAGCGCTCTAGCTGCAGCGCTTTGGTCTCTGGCTTATAATGATAATCCAACCCCGTTTCACCGATAGCTACAACTCGTGGATGACCTGCGTAGTCGTAAAGCTTATCTAAGCAAAATGCACTTTCCACATCCAAAGGGTGTACTCCACATGAAGCCGATATGTTGCTGAATGGCTCAATCATCTCCATCATTTTAGGAAAGCTATCAAGGGTAACGCCAACGGAAAGCAAATGTTCAACGTTGGCTTTTCCCGCTTTCTCTACGACGTCAGCCACACCAGTATGCAGCTCTTCATAATTTAATTTATCTAGGTGACAATGCGAATCAACAAACATTTTTCTTCTCGTGTAAATCTAAAAACCAGTCTGCGACAAGCAGTTCTGCATTTAATCCAGGAAACATCTTCAATTGATGAATTAATTGGTTAAGTTGTCGAGTTTTTTTATACGCCAGATCATAGTCAATCCGTTTCAAAATAGGCTCTAGATAGGTACTTTTTTCTTGGATAAAAAAGTCTTTCTGAGCGCTAGTAAGCGCAAAACTCAACCACCCAAGGCGTTCGACTGGCTGATCCTTAATGGCGGACCAGAAGCTATGGTATGAAGGGATGGCTGAAGAAAGTTGAAGTGACAAGCTATTCAGTAATGTTTCAAACTGCTTTTCTTGACCGTCACGCGCGAACGTTAGTGCGGCTAATGGAGCGCCATGGCTGAGTTTCAGTGCCAGTTCGCTGACTGGCATCTCAGCATGTTGGTTTAGCCAAGACATCGCATCAGCAAATTCAGGCGTTGCGATATCCCACTGCTGGCAACGGCTCACGATAGTAGGAAGTAGCTTATGTTTATCCGCCGACATCAGTAAAAAGACACAATTTTCCGCAGGGGACTCTAATGTTTTTAACAAAGCATTGGATGCCGATTCATTCATTGCCTCAGCAGGGCTAATAATGATGAGGCGCTTTCCACCAAGTTGTGACGATTCGAGAGCCCACCGATTGGCTTGGCGGATTTGATCAACAACAATCGATTTGCCTTCCTTTTCAGGTGCAATACTGTGTATATCTGGATGACTACCAGACTTAGACAAATCACAACTATGGCAAAAACCGCATGCCTCGTCTGTTGCGTTACTGCATACCAAAGCTTGTGCAAACTTATCGACTAATTGCTGCGCACCTAACCCTTCAGAGGCATGGCACAATAAAGCGCCCGTCACACGGTCGTTGTTTAGCAACGATTGCCAATGGTTCCATGTAAGGCGTAGCCAAGGATGCAGATCGGTCATTATTTCTCCAGCAATTCTAGCCAATTTTGCAAGGCTTGGTTTAGATTCTGAGCGACATCGTCAATTGCTTGCTCGGCATTCACGATCACAACACTTGGGTCAGACTCTGCGATTTCAAGATAACGCTGACGAGTACGCTCAAAAAAGCTAATATCCATTTTTTCAATACGGTCCAGTTCACCTCGCCCTCGTGCGCGCTCTAATCCAACACGTGGATCGATATCGAGGTATAACGTCAGATCTGGTTTGAAGTCACCTAAAGACACTTTTTTCAGTGATTCCATTGTGTCACGTGCTATTTCACGCCCACCACCTTGATATGCCTGCGATGACATATCGTGTCTATCACCTACAACCCAAGCTCCAGAATCTAAGGCTGGTTTAATAACCGTTTCAACGAGTTGAACTCGAGCGGCGTACATGAGCAACAATTCAGAAATATCTTGAAGGGCTTCGCCTTCGTGTTCTTCTTTCACCAACGAGCGCATTTTCTCAGCCAACGCCGTGCCGCCTGGTTCTCTGGTGTTAACAATATTCTGCACACCATATTGTGCCAATTTTTCTTTTACAGCCTGAATAGCCGTGCTTTTTCCTGCGCCTTCAAGACCTTCGATTACAATAAACTTCGCTGAATTCATTTTTTACTTCTTAATACTTTCAAATATTGTCTTACTGCTCGGTTGTGAGCAGCCAAATTCTTGCTGAATACGTGCCCACCATGACCACTGGCTACAAAATATAAGTAATGACTACTTTCTGGATTCAACGCCGCTTCTATAGAGGCTGGACCCGCCATTGCTATAGGTGTTGGGGGTAACCCTTTGATCACATATGTGTTGTACGGTGTAGGTGTACGCAAATCTTTCTTTCGAATATTACCATCATAGCTTTCACCCATACCATAAATCACCGTCGGGTCAGTTTGAAGACGCATACCTTTGTTTAAGCGGTTGATGAATACCGATGATACTCGCTCCCTTTCTTCATCGAGCGCCGTTTCTTTCTCAATAATTGACGCCAAGATTAAAGCTTCGTATGTCGACTTCAGTGGCAACTTTTCTTGTTTGCCTTCCCATGCATTATTAAGCGTTGTATTTAGATCGCGATGCGCTCGTTTAAGAATATCTAAATCTGAAGCACCAGCGGTAAAATGATACGTCTCAGCGAGAAACAAGCCTTCCAATTTTTGCTTGTTTATACTGAGCGCTTCCGCAATTTCCGCCTCAGATTTTCCGCGAGTAAGATGACGAAGATGTTCAGTAGTATCCAATATTGCTCGCCACTCTTTAAAGGTTGTTCCCTCAACAAAAGTAATAGCAAATTGATGCTCTTTGCCTTCTCTTAAAAAGACAAGCGCTTCGCTTAGCGTCATTCCTGACTTCAACAAAAAGGTACCCGCTTTTACTTGTACGAGTTCGGGATAGACATGACGAATAAGTTTTGAGAAAGGACTTGTGCTAATCCAGCCCGCATTTTCAAATTGTGCTAATACGCCTTGGAAGCTCGTGCCCGACTTGATGGTAAGTAGCTCTGGCTGAGAGTTAGTGACTGGTTGATTAATGTACTGTTGAACCTGTTGACTGACGTAAAACCCTGCAGCTGCCAAGATCACAGCGCAGAGAGCCAGAAAAACCGCAATTTTTTTAATCACGTTACAAATATCTCCTGGAAAGTTTTGGTTAGAGAACCGATTTCGAAGTGGGTTTTATCAATAGAAGTAATTGGGCAAACTTGAAGTAATGCATTGGTCATAAAGACTTCTTTTGCATTCAATAGCTCTTCAATGGAAAATACGCGTTCTACAAGCGTCATTTTCTTGGTGATAGCTTCTTCAATGACTTGTTTGCGCATTATGCCCGCCACACCACACAAATTAAGCTTTGGCGTACACAGTCTAAATTCAGAGTCCACCCAAAATAAATTAGCCACACTGGTTTCTATAACGTTGCCTTCAAAGTCACAGACGATCGCTTCATTCCAACCATTCTGTTCTATCTCGGCTTTAACCAATACTTGCTCTAATCGGTTGTTGTGCTTAAGACCAGCAAGCAAAGGTTGGTGACCTAAATGAGTTTCACAAATGCCTAACGACACGCCTTTACTGACCCATTCGTTGTAATGCTCTGGGTAGTCGAACGCTGTAATGGTTACGGTTGGTGCAGATGTGCCCGCAATACCGTAACCTCTTCCCCCTGTACCTCGGCTTATATGGATTTTCAGACCTGCTTTTTCTTTATCTAAAGCAACTTTGTTGCACCATGCATAAACGTCTCCCCAATTCGGCGCTGGAATCCTAAGGGTTTTCAAACAAGATGCAAGACGCTCTTTATGATAATTCCATGCTTGGATTTGTTTTTTGCAGGTGAGAAGAGTCGAAAAGCAACCGTCTCCATATTGGAAACTTCGATCAGAAACTGAAAGTAATTCTTGGGGGCGTCCATTGACGAGAATCATAGCTGCTCCATAAATACAAAAGCTACTCCATACAAACAAAAGCGGCTCAATGCTAAGCATCAAGCCGCTTTAAAACAAGCTTAACTATACTACTCTATCGATTCTTTTAGAATCGCATCAGATCTTTTTGAAGATCAATGAACCGTTGGTTCCACCAAAGCCAAATGAGTTACACAATGCGTACTCCATATCGACTTTACGAGACGTATGAGGAACTAGGTCAATGCCTTCGGTGCCTTCGTCTGGGTTATCAAGGTTGATAGTAGGTGGCACTTCTTGGTCAACAAGTGCCATTGCAGTAATGATCGCTTCAACAGAACCTGCTGCCCCAAGTAAATGACCAATCATAGACTTGGTAGAAGAAACCAACACTTGTGCTGAACCCGCTTCACCTAGTGCACGCTTAACGCCTTTAATTTCAGCGATATCACCTGCTGGTGTAGATGTACCGTGAGCGTTAACATAACCGATTTGTTCACCCGTTACACCCGCATCACGCATCGCAGCTTCCATCGCTAGCGCACCACCAGAACCGTCTTCGCTTGGAGAAGTCATGTGGTAAGCATCACCACTCATACCAAAGCCAACAAGCTCACAATAGATTTTCGCACCACGCGCTTTAGCATGCTCGTACTCTTCAAGAACCATCATTCCAGCGCCATCACCTAGAACAAAGCCATCTCGGTCTTTATCCCAAGGGCGTGAAGCACGTTGAGGTTCGTCGTTACGGGTAGACAATGCTTTCGCTGCACCGAAGCCACCGATGCCAAGTTGTGTTGAAGCTTTTTCTGCACCACCTGCTACCATCGCATCTGCATCACCGTATGCAATCATACGTGCCGCGTGTCCGATATTGTGTAAGCCAGTTGTACAGGCTGTAGAAATAGCGATATTTGGACCGCGTAGACCTCTCATTATTGAAAGGTGACCAGCAATCATATTAACGATTGTCGATGGCACGAAAAATGGGCTAATTTTACGTGGACCTTTTTCGCGCAACGCTGTATGACCGGCTTCAATCAAGCCAAGACCGCCGATACCAGAACCAATCGCAGCACCAATTCGAGGGCCGTTTTCTTCGGTTATCGTTAGGCCTGAATCATCAAGCGCTTGAATACCCGCAGCAATACCATACTGGATGAATAGATCCATCTTACGGGCGTCTTTTTTAGACATGTACTCTTCGCAGTTAAAGTCTTTGACTATACCTGCAAAACGAGTTGTGAATTCGGAAGTATCAAAGTGATCGATATCAACGATACCACTCTGACCTGCTAACAGGGCTTTCCATGCTGATTCTACAGTGTTGCCTACCGGTGACAACATACCCATGCCAGTGACAACTACACGACGCTTGGACACGATATAACTCTCCGGAATTGAAATTGATTAAGTGAAAGGATAGAAGATAGTCGATAAAAACTCAGGCGGTCAAGGATGACCGCCTGGAAGTGCAAATTACTGAGCGCTGTTCACGTAGTCAATTGCAGCTTGAACAGTTGTGATTTTCTCAGCTTCTTCGTCTGGAATCTCAGTGTCGAACTCTTCCTCTAGAGCCATAACTAGCTCTACAGTGTCCAGAGAATCAGCACCTAGATCGTCTACGAATGAAGCTTCGTTTTTAACTTCTGCTTCGTCTACACCTAGCTGTTCAACAATGATTTTCTTTACGCGTTCTTCGATGTTGCTCATTTTTCTTTTCCTTTACAGACTTCGCTTTATGCGATGTTTTCCGTAGTTTATTCAAACTTTTAAAAGTTGCAAGGGTGACCTTGCTGGTCAAACCACAATTTGCGCGATTTTTCCCGAAATTCGGTACATTTTTGACCTAAATCATGCATAAATCAATTACGCAAGACTTAAACCATGTACATACCACCGTTTACATGCAGGGTTTCACCTGTAATGTAAGCCGCTTCTGGTGATGCTAAAAACACAACCGCAGATGCAATTTCACGTGGGTCACCAAGACGACCTGCTGGTACAGACGCTAGTGTAGCAGCACGTTGGTCATCATTCAGCGCTTTTGTCATATCAGTTTCGATAAAACCTGGCGCAACTGTGTTCACCGTCACACCACGAGACGCAACTTCGCGTGCCATTGACTTGGTAAAGCCAATTACACCCGCTTTAGCAGCCGCGTAGTTTGTTTGACCAGCGTTGCCCATAGTACCAACAACAGAACCAACATTGATGATACGACCGTTACGTTTCTTCATCATACCGCGAAGAACCGCCTTAGATAAGCGGAAAATCGATGTTAAGTTGGTATCCATGATATCGGTCCACTCATCATCTTTCATACGCATCAGTAGGTTATCACGAGTAATGCCCGCGTTGTTAACTAGAATGTCCAGAGCGCCAAATTCGTCGTTAATTGTCTTTAAAACAGACTCGATAGATTCAACATCCGTCACATTCAACGCAAGGCCTTTACCGTTCGCACCTAGGTACTCGCTGATTGCCGCTGCACCATTTTCACTTGTTGCTGTACCAATTACTGTGGCACCACGTTCAACCAAAAGTTCAGCAATTGCACGACCAATTCCACGGCTAGCACCTGTAACCAGTGCAATTTTGCCTTCAAGATTCATCATGTTGTTTATTCCTTAGTTTCTCTAACTTAAAAATGCTATTTAGCTGCTTCTAGCGTTGCTGCATCATTAACAGCTGCACCGATAAGTGTCTTCACAATTCGTTTTGTTAGACCTGTCAGTACTTTACCCGGTCCCAATTCGTAAAGTTTTTCGATACCTTGTTCGCTCATCTTTTCAACACCTTCAGTCCAGCGAACTGGGCTATGGAGTTGTCGAACAAGCGCATCTTTAATTTTTTCAGGGTCGGTTTCGGCAATCACATCAACATTATTGATAACTGGAATGCTAGGTGCATTGAATTCTATAGACTCAAGTGCTTTAGCCAATTTGTCTGCAGCAGGTTGCATTAATGCACAGTGTGAAGGAACCGATACAGGTAGAGGCAGAGCACGTTTGGCGCCAGCTTCTTTGCACAAAGCACCCGCACGCTCCA
Source organism: Vibrio penaeicida (assembly GCF_002933855.1). Classification (GTDB taxonomy): domain Bacteria; phylum Pseudomonadota; class Gammaproteobacteria; order Enterobacterales; family Vibrionaceae; genus Vibrio; species Vibrio penaeicida_A. The sequence goes on along the minus strand of NZ_BFAQ01000011.1, from coordinate 315,426 downwards.
CTGCTTCTTTGCTACCAGCAATAACTACTTGACCAGGAGAGTTATAGTTCACAGGGGATACAACGTCACCCTGAGCAGCTTCTTCACACGCTTTTGCGATAGCATCATCGGCTAATCCAATGATCGCATACATTGCACCTGTGCCAGCAGGAACTGCTTCTTGCATTAAACGACCGCGAAGCTCAACTAACTTGATGGCTTCTTTAAAATCAATAACACCAGCACATACCAGTGCAGAATACTCACCAAGGCTATGCCCAGCGAATGTTTCCGGAGTGGATAGACCTTGCTCTTGCCACACACGCCAGATAGCAACAGAAGAGGCTAGCAAAGCAGGCTGAGTGCGAAATGTCTCATTTAAATCTTCTGCAGGACCATTTTGAACCAGAGTCCAAAGGTCGTAACCAAGCGCTTCAGAAGCCTCAGCAAATGTATTTTTTACTACTTCGTGTTGCTCGCCTAGCTCGGCTAACATGCCAACAGCTTGTGAGCCCTGACCCGGGAATACAACAGCAAACTTGCTCATCGTAACTTTCCTTCAAAGCTAAGCACCCATATGAGAATGCAATAAAAACAAAAAAGCCAGATCAACATTTAACGTGTTGATCTGGCAGAAATCATTAGAATCGGACTAAAGCCGAGCCCCAAGTAAAGCCGCCACCGAATGCTTCTAGTAGTAGTGTCTGACCGCGCTTGATGCGCCCATCACGTACCGCTTCATCTAATGCAGTCGGAATCGTAGCGGCAGACGTATTACCATGGCGATCTAGTGTCACGACAACTTGGTCCATCGACATAGACAATTTCTTAGCGGTAGCAGTGATAATTCTAAGGTTTGCTTGGTGGGGCACCAACCAATCCAGTTCATCTTTTTCCATCTTATTGGCTTCAAGTGTGTCTTTTACCAATCGGGAAAGCTGAGTAACCGCTACTTTAAAGACTTCGTTACCTGCCATATGCAGCCACTTATCTGACTCTTCATTTTCTCGACTAGCCATTGGTAAGTTTAGTAAATCACCAAAACGACCGTCTGAGTGGAGATGAGTAGAAAGAATGCCTGGCTCTTCACTTCTACCTACGACAACAGCACCTGCACCATCACCAAATAAGATGACAGTTGAGCGGTCAGTTGGATCGCAAGTTTTAGAGAGCGTATCAGAGCCAACAACCAGTACGTTTTTACACATACCCGTTTTAATATGTTGATCAGCCACCGATAAGGCGTAGACAAACCCAGAACACGCTGCCGCTAAATCAAACGCAGGACAGCCACTAATATCGAGCTGAGCCTGAAGCTGGCATGCAGAAGAAGGGAATGCGTGGCTTCCACTGGTTGTCGCTACGATAATCAAATCGATATCTCTGCGATCAATACCCGCCATTTCAATAGCGTTAACAGAAGCGTGGTAAGCCATGTCGGCAACCGTTTCGTTCTCCGCAGAGATACGGCGCTCTTTAATGCCTGTACGAGTTACGATCCACTCATCACTTGTATCTACCATTTTCTCTAGGTCAGCGTTTGTACGCACTTGAGACGGCAGGTAGCTGCCTGTTCCTAAAATTTTGCTATACATGAAGACTAATAATGCCTCTCGAGTAAAACCGCTTCCAAACGATCGCTAATCCGGCTGGGAACCTGTCGTTTGACCTCGTGTACCGCTTCGCCAATCGCATTGACGACCGCCGATACATCAGCACTTCCATGACTTTTAATGACAATGCCGCGCAATCCTAACAAACTTGCGCCGTTATACTGGTCGGGGTTCAGGTTTTTGAGTTCATCTAAAAGACCACCAAACAATTTTCTTGCAATCCAGGCTTTTACCCCAGAACCAGCAAGCTGGCTTTTCAGTTTGTTGAGGAATAAATGCGCAACCCCTTCTGTTGTTTTAAGACAAACATTGCCGACGAATCCATCGCACACAACAACATCAGCTGAATCATGCAATAACTGATCCCCTTCTACATAACCGATGTAATTGACTTCGTCGGTATCTGATAGCAGCTCAGCGCATCGCTTAACCAGATCATTGCCCTTTATGTCTTCTTCGCCAATGTTCAGAATAGCCACAGTAGGTGTGCGTTCGAGGTGTTGTTCAGCAAGGGCACTGCCCATAACTGCAAACTGGAATAAAGTATCTGCATCACAGGATACGTTCGCACCAAGATCCAACATCCACGTTTTGTTTCCATTGGCTGTTGGTAGTGCTGAGACCAAAGCAGGTCTTTCTATTCCAGGTAACAGTTTCAACCGAAATCGCGATAGTGCCATTAAAGCACCAGTATTGCCGCCACTCACACAAGCATCTGCTGTGTTTTCTTCCACGCTATCAATACACAGTTTCATTGAACTGCCATTGCTGTTTCTTAAAGCTTGAGAGGGACGCACGGTGTTAGATATGGTTCGATCGCTGTGCTTAATGCTTAAGCGAGAATTTGGAATATACCCAATTCGGGAAAGTTGAGACGTGATCAGGTCGCGATCACCAATTAAGATCACTTTTAGCTCTGGGAAATGCGACAATGCCTGCACGGCGGCAGGCACTGTTACGCGAGGACCGAAATCCCCGCCCATTGCATCGAGTGCAACGGTAATAGTTTGCAAAGGTTAACCTTACTTGTTGATAACCTTTTTGCCACGGTAGTAACCGTCAGCAGTCACGTTGTGACGTAGGTGAGTTTCACCTGAAGTTGCGTCTACAGAAAGTGCACTAGAAGTTAGTGCATCGTGTGAACGACGCATGCCACGCATTGAACGTGATTTCTTACTCTTTTGTACGGCCATTGACCCTACTCCTATGTTAATACTTAAAAATTAACGTTTTAAGTCTTTTAAAACATCAAATGGGTTCGGTTTTTCATCCACCACTTCTTCGGGGATTTCGCCAAACACCAAATTGTCTGAATTAACGCTACAATCCGCATCATCGTGCATTGCTACTTGAGGCAAGGATAAGATGAACTCATCTTCAACAAGTTGTATTAAGTCGACTTCACCGTACTCGTTCAGATCTACCAAATCGTACTCTTCCGGTGCATCCTCTTCACTTTTCTCACTATAGAAGGGAGTATAAGTAAATTGGACTTCACACGCTTGTGTGAAAACTTCATTACAACGTTGACATTCTAAATCGATTTCGACGTTAGCTTTACCAGAGATAACGACTAATCGCTGTTCATCATGCCCAAAGGACAATGAGACTTTTGCGTCACGTTTTACGCCTTCGGCTGTGTCTGCTAAGCGCTTGAAAAGACTAGTTTGGATGATGCCATCGTAATCCAATCTTTTTTGAGCAGCTTTTGCTGGGTCAACCGTTCGCGGTATTTTTACCTTTTGCATAGGGCGCGAATATTATCGTTCAAATCTTCATGAGTCAAAGAAAAAGGATAAAAAAATGCGTTTTTTTCCTTATTTCGAAGATAAGCAATAAAACTTAGTTTATTCTTCCCCAAACCCGTAATAATCCTGACCAAAATGAATACGACTCCGGAACTGATTTTAGCATCGACTTCTCCGTTTAGACGCTCCATCTTAGAAAAGTTGAACCTCCCCTTTTCTGTCGCCTCCCCAAACTGTGAAGAAACCATTCATGAAGACGAAACACCACAAGCACTTGTTTTGAGGTTGGCAGAGCTCAAAGCTCGCTCTTGTCCAACTCTTTCACCTGCATTGATCATTGGCTCCGACCAAGTATGCGTTATCGACGGAAAAATCGTTGGGAAACCTCACACTCGAGAAAAAGCGATTAAACAGCTTCAGGCTCAGAGTGGTAAGAGCATCACCTTCTATACTGGGGTTGCTCTTTATAATACAGAGAATGACGACTGTGATGTTGAATTGGATACGTTTGTTGTTCATTTCCGTCAGTTAACTGACAGTATGATTGAAAATTATGTAAACAAAGAAGAGCCCTATTTTTGCGCTGGGGGTTTTAAGAGTGAAGGGCTTGGTATCGCACTGTTCGAAAGGCTAGAAGGCAAAGACCCGAATACGCTAGTTGGGTTACCATTGATAACGTTAACTGCCATGTTAGAAAAGCAAGGTATTCGTGCTATTTAATTTTGCTAACACACCTCAAATTAACTTTGCTAACACATTTTAAAAATGAGCTAACTTCCGACAGAGACCGCATTTTCGTGCGGTCTTCTTACTATCAGTGTGCGTTCATCAGAGACTGACAACGTAATATTGGTTAGAACAAAAGAACTATCGAGAAACGAAGTTATCTTTCTAGTTCTCTAAGCCCTTTCAGCACTTTTTCCAATTTATCGCCCATTGGCGCCGAAATATCGACCTTTTCGCTCGAACCGGGGTGCTCAAATTTAATGTTCGCCGCGTGCAAGAACAACCTATTTAAACCCACCTTGGACGTATAAGCATCAAATCGAGGATCACCATAACGATCATCCCAGCCAATAGGGTGCCCGGTGTATTGTACATGAACCCGAATTTGATGAGTTCTTCCGGTAATTGGACTGGCTTGTATCAGCGTGGCATGCTCAAATTTCTCTAAAACTTTAAATCGAGTTTCAGAGGGCTTACCTTTCGGGTTCACTCTAACTATGCTGTTTACTTCATTTTTAAGAAGAGGCGCGTTAACCACTTTACAGCTGTTTTTCCACTGCCCCATCACCAAAGCAAAATAGTATTTTTGTACCGTTTTTTCACGAAATTGAGCTTGTAGGTGCCTCAATGCTGAACGCTTCTTTGCCACTAACAAAATGCCAGAAGTGTCACGATCGATGCGATGGACAAGTTCCAAAAAACGCGCATCAGGTCTAAGCGCACGTAACGCTTCTATCGCACCAAACTTAAGACCGCTTCCGCCATGCACAGCAATGCCAGAGGGCTTATTAAGAATCAACATATGATCATCTTCGAAGATGATGTGTTGTTCCAGCTCTGCCACTTTGTTTAGCTTAGTACTTACCGGGGCAGCTTCAGGCTCAGCCGTTATTTTTACTGGGGGTATACGCACGGTATCCCCAGGCTGAAGCTTATACTCCGCTTTGATTCTTTTTTTATTTACACGTACTTCGCCTTTACGCAAAATACGATAAATCATGCTTTTAGGGATATTTTTAAGTTGGTTGCGCAAAAAGTTATCAATTCTTTGCCCAGCCATATCTTCGTCGATATCGACAAACTGTACGGTTGTTTTGATTTCGTTCATGTCGCGCATTCTAACATTTTCGCTCCACTTCACCAGTCAAAATGCACTGTCAGCCCAACGAAAATAAGAGTTTCACGAAAAGATCAAAACTTTTTATTTCTATCGGTGAAAAAAGTTGTGAATAACTAGTGGGTGAATAATTGTACAAGGTTGGATTTACCGCCAATTAAGTCATTAATAACAGTAGATTACAAAGTCTACGTGTATTTCATCTCTCATTTTTTTAACACATTAATAGAAAGCTGATTGCCCACTTTTCTCTGCACTGCTATAGTTCAGTGCTGCAATGGTCAAATTGATTACATTTCGTACTCATACCAACAAATAAGACGATGTAAAGTCAGTTGCGCAGATACTTTTCCATTTTGAGCTTGAATAACGTCTTTACCGGCACATCCGGAAACAACTTCTTCTGCTTAGTTGGATATTTTCATATCGCAATAATGAAACGTCTCTTATTTCACTTGGTCGCAGAATCCATGAGCAATCAGCAACAAGAGTAGATCGCTTCTCAATCTTTATGCAGCAATGGGCGTCAGACATAGAGACAGAAGTATCACTTGTCGTTCTACTCTCTTTACTTGTGTTGAGTTATGACTGCCAAAACAGGCAGGTCACACGTTTTTTTTACGATTGTGTGGCAACTGAAGTGTCCTAGAGCATCCCTCCCAGCCGTGAGGTTGCAACGATAAACCACGGGATCAGACACCATAGGAAAAGTGCGAAGCGACAAGTTGAATAATCAAAACAAAGAAAAAGACAACGAGATTTTTTAACAATGAAAAGAATGTTAATCAACGCAACTCAAAAAGAAGAGTTGCGTGTCGCCTTGGTCGATGGACAGCGACTTTTTGATTTAGATATCGAAAGTCCTGGTCACGAATCAAAAAAAGCGAATATATACAAAGGACGTATCACTCGAATTGAACCAAGCCTAGAAGCTGCATTTGTAGACTATGGTGCTGAGAGACACGGTTTCCTTCCACTCAAAGAAATTGCCAAAGATTACTTCCCTGACGGTTATACTTACCAAGGTCGTCCTAGCATCAAAGAGGTGCTTCAGGAAGGTCAAGAAGTTATTGTTCAAGTAGAGAAGGAAGAGCGAGGCAGCAAAGGCGCTGCTCTTACTACTTTTATCTCTCTTGCAGGTAGTTACCTTGTTCTTATGCCTAATAACCCTCGAGCTGGCGGTATTTCTCGCCGTATCGAAGGTGATGAACGCACTCAACTAAAAGCAGCACTGAGCACTCTAGAATTGCCCCAAGGTATGGGTCTTATCGTCCGCACCGCGGGTGTAGGCAAGAGTGCAGAAGAGCTTGAATGGGACTTAAATGTCCTACTTAACCACTGGAACGCCATCAAAGAAGCGTCTGACGCCAACGCCGCTCCTTTCCTAATTCACCAAGAAAGTAACGTGATTGTTCGTGCTATCCGAGATTACTTGCGTCGCGATATCGGTGAAATTCTTATTGATAGCAACACCATTTATGAACGTGCAAAACAGCACATTCAACTAGTTCGCCCTGACTTTATCAGCAGAGTGAAGAAGTACGATGGTGAAGTTCCGCTGTTCAGTCATTACCAAATCGAAAGCCAGATAGAATCCGCTTTCCAACGCGAAGTTCGCCTTCCTTCTGGTGGTTCTATTGTCATTGACCCAACGGAAGCATTGACATCCATCGATATCAACTCTGCCCGAGCAACTAAAGGCGGCGATATCGAAGAAACAGCACTCAACACGAACCTAGAAGCTGCCGATGAAATTGCCCGTCAATTGCGTCTACGCGATCTAGGTGGTTTGGTCGTTATAGACTTTATCGACATGACGCCTGTTCGCCACCAGCGCGAAGTTGAGAACCGACTACGTGAAGCTGTGCGCTTAGATCGTGCTCGTGTTCAGATTGGTCGTATATCTCGATTTGGTCTGTTGGAGATGTCTCGCCAACGTTTGAGCCCTTCTCTTGCAGAAGCAAGCCATCACATTTGTCCTCGTTGTACGGGTACAGGTGTTGTGCGTGATAATGAATCACTTGCTCTCTCTGTTCTTCGTTTGATCGAGGAAGAAGCTCTCAAAGACAACACGTCGCAAGTATTGGCGGTAGTGCCAGTTGCTATTGCATCTTACCTTCTTAACGAGAAGCGTCGTTCTGTTAACCATATTGAAAAACACCAAGAAGTGAAAATCACGGTTGTTCCTAATTCTGATATGGAAACACCGCACTTCGAAGTTATCCGTATTCGCGATGGCGAAGAGCAAGACCTTCTCTCTTACCTTGTTCCTAAAAAATTAGAAGCAATGAAAGAAGCGGAAGCCAAAGAGGTTGCTGAACCTGATCTTAAGCCTAAGAAGCTTGAAGAACCGGCACTTAAGGGTTTTGCAGCGCCAGCTCCAAAGCCAACAGCGACTTCTAAGAGCAAGCCTGAAGCGAAGAAAGATGAAGAAAGCCAACCAAGTTTCTTCGGTCGAGTATTTAAAGCTCTAGGCAGTTTCTTATTCGGTTCTGGCGAAGAAGCCAAGAAAGAAGAAGAAAAGAAAGAAGAAGAAAAGAAAAACGAGAAACGTCATAGCGGAAATCGCCAACGTCGTGATCGTAAAGACCAACGTGATAACCGTCGCCGTAATTCACGCGACAATAAGTCACGTAATCGCCGTCGCGACAGAGACCGCGATCAAGAGGTTGAAGTATCTGAAACTGATACTAAGAAAGCCGCTGACTCACGTAAGCAGAATCGTAAACCTCGTCAAGACAAGCGTGTTAAAGACGAAAGTAAAAACGATAAGCTAGCGAAACAAGGTCAAGAACTGGCGGCGGAAGCTCAGGCTTCAAAACCAGAGAAGAAAGAGAAAAAAGCCGAACAAGTTAAAGAGCGTCGACAACGTCGACAGCTAAAGAAAAATGTTCGAGTGAAAGACCAAAACAAAAAGGTCGAAGCTGCTGAAGAGGCTAATACAGAACAACAGCTGAAAAAGTCTGCTGCTGTAGAAGCTAAGAAGCCAGAAGCAAAAGGTGAAGAAGAGGAAACCAAACAACGTCGTAACCGTCGTTCACCTCGTCATCTTCGTGCGAGTGGCCAGCGTCGTCGCCGTGGTCGCGATCGCAGACCAAATCCTTTCCGTTTACGTAAAGGTGGTGTTGCATCACCAGAAATGGCAATGGGTAAAGTGATGCCTCGCTACGATTTGGCAAAACCAAAGCGTCGTAAAGAAGAAAGCGTAGAGAAGCGCGTCGAAATTCATGCACCTGTACATGGTGGATACTCATTCCCAGAAATGGCAATGGGCAAAGTGATCATTCGTCGTCAAGACTCGATTGTTGCAGAAACTCAACCAGTAGTAGATGCAACAGTAAAACCGCTTGTATCAGCTACTACAGACAACACTCCAGTTGTTGAAGCACTTAAGGTTGAAGAGCCTAAAGTGGAAACACGTAAAGCAGAAGTACCTGAAAAACAAGTTTCTGCGGATCCAGTTCCTACTCCAGCGGCAGAAGCTGAAGTTGCTGACGCTCAAGTAGCTAAAACTCAGGAAAGCGCTCCAGCGACTCAAGATGTAGCTGAAGAAGTTCAACCTGAACATCAAGCTCAAGTTAAAGAGTCACCTGAACCTATTAAGGTAAAAATTGCTCACCAAGTGAAGTCACATGTTTCTGCGCCAACAGCGAAAGCCCCGGGCAGTGATGAGCTAAAAGAAATCCAAGTTGTCGCAGCTCCTCTAAGAGCAGAAAGATTCCAGCCGATTGGTGCAGGCAGTATTGCTGCTAAAAACCGAGCGTCTGCTGGTATGGCGAAAACTGGCAACTACTAGCTTAGTGCTACACTAAAAGCAGGTCGCTGATGCGACCTGCTTTTTTGTATTTAAAAACAAACGTTTTAGCCAAAAAACAAAACGACAGAATGGTATTAATCAGCCTGTCACTATCATTAGATACTGTATCAATCAGAGCTATACCAATTGAAACAGTATCTATTGAAACAATAAGAATTTAAGCGTTCATAATGAGTAACTATTGATTAATTAGGTATCAATATTGAACTTCATCACGCTTTTCGGTAGGATTCGCCGACTCAACAGTCGATTATTGAGCTGCTCTTTTAAACAACCTGTTACTCAGCCCCAATAGTCGAAATTACGTATTATCAAGCTAATTGACTGAGCTAACATGTTCGAATTTCCGCAATTTTCAAAGCACTCTGTAAAAAATGACGTGCTTTCTGGCTTAACCGTTGCTCTCGCATTGGTTCCTGAAGCCGTCGCATTCGCTTTCGTAGCAGGCGTAGACCCAATGGTTGGTCTGTATGCTGCATTTATCGTAGGTTTAATCACATCTGTATTTGGTGGCCGCCCGGGTATGATCTCTGGTGCTACTGGTGCCATGGCAGTTGTGATGACAAGTCTGGTTATCACTCACGGTGTTCAATACTTATTTGCCGCCATATTACTCGCAGGTATCTTACAGATAGCTGCAGGTATATTTAAGCTCGGTAAATTTATCCGTATGGTGCCGCATCCAGTAATGATCGGTTTCGTTAACGGTTTGGCCATTGTAATCTTCTTGGCACAGCTTGGGCAGTTCAAAGCCCCTGACCTTGAAGGTGCGCTAACTTGGCTACCTGGCGATCAAATGTTGTTAATGCTCGGACTGGTCGCATTAACAATGGGTATCATTCACTTTTTGCCAAAGTTCACCACCGCTGTCCCTTCCTCTCTTGTCGCGATAGTGACTGTTACTGGTTTAGTGGTAGGTTTGGATCTAGAAACACGTACTGTGGTTGACTTCCTGAGAACAATGTCTGGTGACGAAGCCGCAACATTAGCTGGCTCGCTGCCAACATTCTCTATCCCAAGTGTCCCTGTTTCTTTTGAAACGCTTCAAATCATACTTCCTTACGCCATCATTTTGGCGGCAATCGGTCTGATTGAGTCCCTGCTGACACTAACAGTGCTTGATGAGATGACGAACACTCGTGGTCAATCTAACCGTGAATGTGTTGGTCAGGGTATGGCGAATGTGACCTGCTCAATGTTCGGTGCAATGGGTGGCTGTGCCATGATTGGCCAATCTATGATCAACGTAAACTCAGGAGGTCGTGGTCGACTTTCAGGTATCGTTGCCGCTTTAGCATTACTCTTCTTCATCTTGTTCGCATCCAACCTTATCGAAATGATTCCATTGGCCGCATTGGTTGGCGTGATGTTCATGGTGGTTATCGGTACGTTTGAATGGGCAACGTTCAAACTCGCGCGACGTGTACCAAAACAAGACTTCTTTGTTATCGTACTCGTAACGGTTGTGACAGTCCTTACCGACCTTGCTGTTGCTGTAGCTGTGGGTGTGATTGCATCTGCATTGATGTTTGCTTGGGAACATGCCAAACACATTTATGCCACTAGCAAAATTAATGACGAAGGCTCAAAGGAATACCATATTAATGGACCAATATTCTTCGGCTCGGCTGCAAACTTCCTAGAGCTGTTTGATGCTCCCAATGACCCAGCAGACGTTATTGTCGATTTCGCAGGTTCTCGCGTTGCCGACCACTCAGCAATCGAAGCTATTGAAACGTTGGCGGAGCGATATTCTGCAGCAGGTAAAACCCTTCACTTGCGCCATTTAAGCCAAGATTGTCGAGCACTGTTAGATAAAGCCGGCAGCCTTGTAGAGATTAACGTAAAAGAAGATCCAAGCTACAAAGTTGCAACCGATATTCTGGCTTAATCACTTCTCACTAGATGTGTACAGGCATAATTAAACCGACGCTTAAGCGTCGGTTTTCGTTTATAACTGGCTAAGAAAATGCGTTAGGGAAAAGTTACTTCAAGGAAAATAGCGGTAGTGCCCCGTTATCTTGTAATCAAATAACATGTCATCCATTTTCGGTCCCCAACCAATATTGTGAACAATTAGAGGTCTTTTTCCGTCATCTGATTTCTCTTCAACAACGATGCCTATATGAGGTAGATTTCCAGGTAGCATCCAAGTAACCACATCTCCTGGAAGATAGTTACCGCCTTCAGTGGATATCGCTAAGCTTTGCCCATTACGCTTAAAGAATGCTTGAAGATTCGGTACTCGACGATGATCAATGTTTTTGTCTGGTCTTGATAACCCCCATATTCGCTTCGAAGGGTAGTTATCAAAATTGGTTTTCATGTCTTCATGCACTTTCTTTTGCAGATCAACTCCCAAAGTTCTATAACTTCGGATGATCACATCTGTACAGACGCCTTTGTTTGCTGCCACGTCACCATTAGGATATGGAATGCTGACATAACTCCCATCATATATCACAAAGTGCTCAGTGCGTTCCATCGCTGCTTCAACCAATCCACTAGAGGATGTTGAAGCGGAATGGGCTACGAAGCTAACGCTCAGAAGAGAAATTAAAGAACAAAATTTTAGCTTATCTGCCATTGTCGAACCGTTATTTTATCTGTTTTTTAGAAGACTACCCTAGCTCAACAACTTGGTGTGACAACGAAAAGCAAAATGAGAGTCAAACCCTACAATTACCTTTATCAGTTACACGATTCTACTCTAACAGCCGTTGTATTAGCTTATCACTGGCGTCTTCGATTAAATCAATAACCACTTCAAAGCCATTCTCACCGCCATAATATGGATCAGGTATTTCATCGTATTGATTATCTCCAAAACTTAAAAATAGCTTCAATTTATGCTGATGCTCTAAAGGGCATAGCTGCTGAAGATCGTATAGGTTTGTATGGTCCGCAGCCAGTATCAAATCAAAGTGCTCAAAGTCATCTAGCCTAATTTTTCTTGAGGTCATCCCTTTAAAGGAATAACCTCTTTTCTCTCCTGCTTGCATAGAGCGGCGGTCTGGCTTCTCACCACTGTGATATGCCTCCGTCCCCGCGGAATCCACGATCAAATCCAGCCCTTTTTGACGAGCTTTCGCTTTTAAAACCGCTTCTCCAGTTGGAGAACGGCAGATGTTCCCCAAACAAACAACGAGTACTTTTGAAATCTTGTTTGCCATCAGCATTCCTTATGGTTTTTACCTAGCGTTTGTTACGTTATGATACTCGCATTCAGATCCAGTAAGAAAGGGAAAACCATGTCGGCAGAAGACAGAAAAGAAGAAAGACACAAAGCACGTCAGCAACGAGTTAAGGAAAAAGTTGACGAGCGCATTGCTGCTGCACAAGATGTTAAAGGCATTATGCTAGTCATCACAGGAAATGGTAAGGGAAAATCAACCTCTGGATTTGGCACCATATGTCGCGCAGTAGGACACGGACTAACTTGCTCTGTTGCCCAATTTATTAAAGGTACTTGGGATAATGGCGAACGCAACTTGTTAGAAAAGCTTGGCGTAGACTTTCAAGTAATGGGGACAGGTTTTACATGGGAAACACAGAGCCGCGATAAAGACAGCCAGGCTGCCCAGCAAATATGGCAAGAATGCAAACGAATGCTTCAAGATGAATCCATCGATGTGGTGCTATTCGATGAAATTACTTATATGGTTACGTACGGTTATATCGAATTAGAAGAAGTCTTGGAAGCACTGAAAAATCGCCCGTTCATGCAATCGGTGATCATCACTGGTCGCGGTGCTCACAGAGAGCTCATTGAGCTTGCCGACACTGTTTCCGAAGTTCGCAACGTTAAGCATGCATTTGAAAACGGCGTTAAAGCATTGAAAGGTGTTGATTGGTAATCCATCTCTGTTTCGCAAGTTACAAGTCATTCAAAGCAAATCACCGTGTACAAGTGCTACCCACAGCGTAATGGGTAGCATTTATTCATTTTGAAACTTAAAATTTCTGTCCGAATTTAACGACCTTCTCTTTATACATCGCTAACAAAGCGTTTGTATTTACTTTAGACGCTATCTTTTGCACCGCTCGACCGCCACTTGATTCCCCTTTTATGAGGGTTGTCATTCCCTGCTTTTCACCATCAGTTGTCACTTCTATCGATCCCATCTCAAATTCAAATAGATCTGCCTGAACAACGCAAGCGACCGCCGAAGGGTCATGAACATGACATCCATTGAAACCGACAACCGACGCATAAAACTTCAGATAGAATCGGCTTACATCCCATATAAACTCACCAACTTGCCCTGCTTCTTCTTTTAATGACCTGAAATAATCGTCATCAAATATACTGGACTCTGTCACATCTAGCCCAATCACTGAAATAGGCCATGGGGCAGAAAATACTATCTGAGCTGCATGAGGGTCATCATGAATATTGGCTTCAGCATAAGGAGTAACATTGCCTCGATGGTTGTTTAACCCAAATGCCCCTCCCATAATCACCACGTCTTTGACTAAGGACGTAATGCTTTCGTCTTCTTTCAGAGCAAGTGCGAGGTTTGTTAATGGTCCAACTGCAACAAGCGTTATTTCACCGGGGTTTTCTTTAAGCGTATCGATAATGTAGCGATAAGCAGGCTTGTTACTGATTCCTCCAACGTCCACACCAGAAACATCGACATCACCAAAACCACTTTCACCGTGTACATGCGAAGACGGGCCAACAGGCTCCCTTTCCAAGGGTCCCTCTGCACCTTTTGCAATGTTACAAGTGAATTGAAATTTATCCTTTAAGAATTGGGCATTGAGAGTACTGTTTTCTATGGTGGCATTGCCAAATACAGTCGTAATACCAATCAACTTAATGTCGGGGTGTGCCTCTGCAAATAACAGAGCCATGGAATCATCAATACCAGGATCAGTATCTAGAATGATTTTTTTTACCATACAGTTCATACCTTTGTCGCATTATTAGATTCATCATAAACATAATTTTTCATATCGCTTGTGATGAAATTCACGCTCCAAAGGATAGAGTCTTGTTGCAATAAAAAAGCGCACTATCTTGCGAGACAGTACGCTTTTTATAAAACCATTTTTTTATTTAGTTGAATAAACCTTTGAGAAGTTTATCTGCGATGTCTTTCGATTGGTCGGGTTTTACCTTATCCCCTAACAATTTTTTAATTCCGCGCTCCGCTTCTTTCTTCGCTTTTTGCTTCAGGACATCATCGAAAACCAATTTGAATTTAGGATCAGCCCACGCTCCTGAGATCTGCACAGGGATCGTAACATCTTTCAAGTCATCGATGGTTTCCCCTCCTTGCCCTTTTAGAGACCCAACAATCGAAGTACGAATCAGCATGTCCACATTTTGCTTGATATAGTTGGCGTTTCCTTTACCCGTAATCCGCAGCAGGGGAGATTGCATATTGAGATTATCTGTAGACACAACGCCTTTATTCAGTTTCAACGTTGCTGTCATTGCGGAGAAATCGGTTTTCTCTACATTTTCTACAGCGGATACATCCTGTCCTTTAAATTTCGCATAGTTCGTGCGAATAAGGTGAGGTAAGTTAACACCGTACACCGCACCGTCTGCAAAGTTGATTTTTACCGTACCTTTTAGGTTTTCTTGGAGCGCTGTGGGCTTCAAGCTCTGCCCCGTTAACGCCATATCAATATTGCCCGTACCCTCTAATAAATTGTTATCAATAACATCAATCATTAGGGGCTGCACTTTCACTCCTTTCACCGCACCGTTAATGCTGTAAGACGGCGTGGACTGACGTGCATCCAACCTTGCTTTAGTCGAGATACTTCCATCATAGAGATTGGCGCTAAAGCGTGAGAGATCGAGAACGCCATTTTTCAACGTAAACTGAGTTGTAACCTTTTGCAATTTCGCATTGTTTGCTTTGAACTTATCAATAACCAGCTTTCCTTTGGCATTGACTAATTTCAGGGCACTCAAATCAGGTTCAACTTCTGGCGCTTTAGGGGCTTCTTTGCCAGTAGGTACATCGTTACCTTCGGAGGTTCCACCGGCGCTGGATTCTTTCGATTGTGCATTCAAACCAAGAAATGCATCTAAATCGATATTCGGGCTATGTAAGTTGAAATTGACTTGAGGGATCGCAGACAAGGTAACATTGGCGTCTCCATCGAGTTTGATATCATTTGCTGTCAGCTTGGTTAGCACCAATGCTAGATGGCTTTTCTTAACGTCAAATGTCACACCTGCATCTAAGTCTACTTTCATCGGTGATTGAGGAAGTGCAGCTCCTTCTAAGTTATTTGATAACTTAATTTTTTGTACTTTAATCTTAGAAATAGCTTTATCGATTACAAGGCTTAGTGCTCCCTTGGAATCTACTTTCATTCCCGCCAAATCACCAGCAAGTGTATAAGACAAATCATTAGATTTATCGAAAGCGAACGTTGCCAAGTCCAAACGAAGTTGTTCTACCTTGTTTGTTGGGTCACTAAAAGAAGCATCGACACCTAACTTACGCAGTTGATAGTCTTGAAAATCTTCTGAAAGGAAAAACTCAGTTCCACCTTTAGCCGCAAAATTTTGTTGTTGGTTTTGCCCGCTTACATCAAATTCAATGCTATTCCACTCTCCAAGAGCAAAAGCAGGCAATGAAAGCGTAGCCTTAGCGTTTAGCCCTAAAGATTTGTCTTCTACACCCGCGTCCAGATCGACATTTCGTAATGCATACTGTTTAAGATCTTGAGAGAGTTTGAATTCCACTTGCCCTTCAGCAGAGAAGCTCTGTTGATTCTGCGCTCCCGTTACATCAAATGTCAGCTTACTCCATTGACCAAATTCAAATTCTGATAATGAAGCATTAGCATCACTAAGCGTTAGCAGGCTGCCCGCTTGCTTGTCCGATACCGTCACTTTCGCATTGGAAATTGTGATGCCAGCAACCGATACTTGCCACTGCTCTAGTGCAGAAGGTTCGGTGCTCGTTTCTGGGCTTTCAGAAGTTGGGGTTGTCTCTGTCTCTGGCTGGTTTTCAACTTTAGTATCGTTACTTTTGCCAGATTGAGTAAGAGCATCAATGTTAGAACGCCCATCTTTTAGTGTTTCTAGCGCTACTTCCGCGCCATCAAGAATCACATTGCCAATGACAAGTTGATTGCTCAGTAGCGGTGTAACTTCAATAGCCAAACCCACTTGCTCGACTTTTAGTAAATTGGGTGATGAAAAGCCTTCTGGATTTCTTAATTCTGTTTGACCAACACTGAACCCCAAGCTTGGAAAAAGTTGCCAACCAATATCACCTTCAATCACAAGCGTCATTCCAGTGTTCTTCTGAACCTGTTCGACAATCATGGGTTTAAATTGGTTTGGGTTAACAAAAATAATTAGGGCAAGTAGAGCAACAACAATCAATGTGATTGGTACTGCAATGAAAAGAAGTAGCTTCTTCATCCTGGATTCCTTGAATCTGCGACCGGAGATATATTCAAATTACCTCAAACATACAAAAGTGGCGCATAATGCGCCACTTTTTGTTATGAATTTTTTCCGATTTATCAGAACTTTGACAATTCTGAGTTGCTACACCGGCTAACTTTTTAGCAGTTTAGCGATATGCGCTTTTAAAACGTCAATCGCAATTCGATTCTTGCCGCCACGAGGAACAATAATGTCGGCATATTGCTTAGAAGGCTCAATAAATTGCATGAACATAGGGCGTACTGTGTCTTGATACTGCTTGAGAACAGATTCCATCGTACGACCGCGCTCTTCCACATCGCGCTTTACGCGACGTAATAAACAAATATCTAACGGCGTATCCATGAAAACTGTCGCGTGCATTAAATCTCTTAGACGTGGATCAGTAAGAAGAAGAATACCTTCTAGAATAATCACTTTTTTAGGTGTTAATGTCGCTGTGTTATCTGTACGCGTGTGCACTGAATAACTGTACTCAGGCACTTCCACTGCGTTTCCTTGAACCAATTGCTCTAGGTGCTTACAAAGCAAATCATGATCAAGCGCATTTGGATGGTCATAGTTGGTTTTTTCGCGGTCTTCCATACTCAGATGGCTTTGATCTTTGTAGTAGCAATCTTCCGTAATCACGCCGATATGGTCGTCACCGACTTTCGCACGAAGCTCGTTATAGATTGTACTTGCGATTAAGCTCTTTCCTGATGCAGAAGCGCCAGCAATTCCCACGATGACGCATTGGTTGTTATTAGACATGTATAGCACCTGATACTAATTTGGTAGCTGGGGTTGGGTTAAACCGCCCGATTATAGGGAGATAAAATACTTAATACCAGTATAGAGTGTCGAATTTATCATTAATATCTATTGATAATAAGCATGAATATGCATGGTTAGTTACTTTTCAAGCAGAGTATTCTAAGGTGAGGCTTTTTAGCGAAAAACATTGTATTGATTGCATAAGAAGAACTCATTGGCCGAAGCATTTTAAACTCTTCGGCTAACGTTTCATTTTGAGACAATATTGGGAAAATTGTTACGAATTCGCTTTAGTGAAGATGCCGCTGTATCGCCCATTAAAGCCGTAATACGGAAATATAATATATCGAATATCATCATTTGAGAAAGTTGAGGCGTTATCATCCCCAACTCATGATGACGCTCCTCATAGGCGAAGGACAGTGCCAGATCTGACAGTTTGGAGGTAGGTGTTTTTCCATACCTTGTTATTGCAGCAATCTGACATCCTCCCGCTTGGGCGATCTCCAGTGACTGAATCACTTCTTTCGTTTGACCCCGCGTCGTAAAAGCCAATGCCAAATCTTTATCCGTCAACATACTTGCGTAGGCGCGTTGCACATGCGTATCGGAATTAAACAGAACATTTTTGTTGATTCGGATAAGCTTTTGGTAGGCATCAGACGCCACAACACCAGAAGAACCAACCCCAAACAATGCTATTCTTTCAGCTTGCACCATAACGTTCGCTAAGCGTTCAAGCGTTTCCGGCTCTACAACCTTGATTGAATTCTCGACATTTTTACTAAAAAGGTATCCTGCTTTCTGGATAATGTCTGAAGGAGAATCATCTAAACGTACATCATTGTATAAAATCTCACCGACACTGTGTTTTTGTGCGGCTAAGTACTCTAGCTTGAACTCTGAATATCCCTTGTATCCTAAATTCTGAGCAAATCGAATAACTGAAGCATTACTCACATCACATTGATTCCCCAGCGCTACAGCACTTAGAGTGGATATGTTATTTTTTTTGTCGTTTAACAGAAATCCAGAAATTTTCTTTTCTGCATCACTGCCGTGTACGGAAAGCATTTCTAACCTTGGAATAAGATCTGACATAAAGACGCCTGAAATGGTACCTGAGCCTAAAACATGTTGGTTAACATCATAATCAATATGCTCACACATATCACGCTTAGTGTGACCAAATACACAGTAGCTTCCGAGAATTGTTTTAGTAAACTCGTTGCGATCGGAACACCAACAAAGGAGCCTAGAACGAGCATTAATGCCGTCGGAATATCACTTTCTCCACCTTGAGCATAAATAAACGAAGTGCTAGAAGACAGAACTAAAGCAATAACAATTGAAGACCCAACCGACTTTTTAATGCTGATGCCGAGGTGGCTGTTCAGAACAGGCAGTAACAAAATACCTCCTCCAACACCTGTCGTTCCTATCACTAAACCACAAAGCCCCCCAGATAAAACAGCTCGATGGAGAGATGTATGTTTCTCCGAACATTGAGGGGTGTTCCGTTTCTGAATCGATAAATATTTATTCACCAACAGATAGAGCGCAAAAAACATGACGGCAACGATCAAAATTTGGACACTATTGGAAATCAACAGGTTGTACTCTGCGTGACGATTTAGGTGTACTACAGCATATGCACTGCCAACACCTGCGGGGATCGCACCAAGCAAAATCCCCCTTACACTACTCCAGTCAACGTTATCCGCCTTGATGTGAAAGATGCTGGCATTGACCTTAACTAGCGAAGCGATCAAGCTAGCCGTTCCTACTGATAAGATTGGTTCCATACCAAAGACAAACTGAAGGAGAGGAATGATAAGAATACCGCCACCAACACCTGTTAGCCCCATAGCTACCCCAAGTATCAAACCGATAATAAGCTTAAGAATAGCCGTATAAAACGTGGCGTCCTCAAGTAAAAATTGAAGAAGTTCCATTCATGAAAACCCTGAATGCTAATGTTTTTTGGTGAACTTATACCCAAGTAACCTAAAGATGCTTAGTTCAGCGACGTCTTTTTATATGAGAATCGACTGGCTTTCAGGCAAGCCACAGATTCTTCATCTGCGGCTTTTGGTTAAATAAACAGGCTTAAGGAAAGTAGGCTAAATGCCTTCATCTACGTCTGTCACATGCGTCTGTTTCTCTAGCTCATCAGCCAATCGAGTCAGACCATTGTGACCACAGGCCAATGCGGTTTGAGCAAACTCCGTTAGGTTCATCTCGTCTCGTTCAAGCAACATCTCTACACAAAGTTGAAGGTTAGTCCCTGAGATAACTTCAACATTATCTCTTTCAAGTGCAATCTGTGACGCAACTCGGAAGGGGCTCCCTCCAAGTAAATCCGTCAAAAATACAACCCCCTTACTTGTATCCAATCGATCTAAGTCACTCAACATCAATGCCTCAAGCTCTGGCACTGAAATGCCTTCCACAAAATCGATGAAAGAGAAGTTTTCCTGAAACCCAATGATTTGATTTACCGCTTGCCCCAAGCCGGAGCCAAAACAGCCATGACCCACAAGAATTACCGCTATCATTTGTTGCCCTTATAAAATTCGAATAACAAATGCGGGTGGTATCCCGCACTGGTTGATTGATATTGGTTATAAAACGCCGATGTAGTGACCACCAATACCGAACAAAATCATTAAGAAAATAATCTTCGTTGGTGAAAGCCCTTTCATGAGTAGTCGATACGTCAGTAGTACAAACAGTACAGGAAGGATATTTGGAACGATCTTATCCAATAAATCGGTTTGGATACTGAATGTTGTCTCTGCATACCCTATCGACGCCGTGGTTTTTAGTTTTACGAATTGCGCAGACATTGCGCCAATTACCATGATACCTACGATGGTTGCGGAGCGTGCCATTGCAACGGTATGATCTTTAATCTTATCCAGTGCTTTAAGGCCTGATTTGTACCCGTAATTAAACAGCGGAATTTGAATACTCAGACGCGTCACATTTAGCAGTAATAAGAAAAATATTGGAGCCAAGTACACATTATCTAACGCCAGTGATGCCGCAATAGCCGCACTAATGGGTTTCAACGTCAGGTTGAACATGGCGTCGCCTACACCAGCAATCGGTCCCATGGCCGCTACTTTAAATGCGCGTATGGTTTCTACTTTTTGCTTGCTTTGCTCCATTGCCAACACCAAACCTAAAATGAAGGTAACGAGATAGGTATGGGAATTGAAAAAATCCATATGCGCGCGCATAGATTCGCCCAAGCGTTCTTTTTTCTTATGGATATGCTTTAGTCCGGGAGAAATAGCCCAAAGAAACCCACATGCCTGCATTCGTTCATAATTGAATGATGCCTGAAGAAACAACTGGCGCCATAATATTTGCCTTACCACTTTTTTTGGCAACACATCCGTATTCGCTACATCTTCAGCTGGTGCTTGCGCGTTTTGAGAAACTTGGTCCGTCATTTTAAATACCTCCGCCTTGATTTTGGTCGTGTACAACAGCTGGTTTACTCTCTTCTATTCTCTGACGCGTCATGTAATCAATAACGGCAATACAAGTTGCAAAGATAGCAATAGCTAACACAGGAAGGTTTAGGTAGGTCATTGCGGCAAAACCAGCGACAAAATATGGAATAAACGCTTTCTTAAACATGATCTTCAGCAGCATTGCGAACCCGAGCGCAGGCATCAGACCACCGGCAATTTTAAGACCAGCGATGATCCCTTCTGGAACATAAGCGATGATGGCGTTAGCCACTTCTTCACCAAAGTAAACTGGAAGCACAGCGGTTACGAAATAAAGGGTTCCCAAAGAAAGCATTCCCAAATGGTTTATACGGGCTATCCCCTTATCATCACCTTGTGAGGCCAAATCATCCGCTTTGTGCATCAAACCCGAAAACACCGTAAATTGAAGTACGATCAATTGCTGCATTAAGATGGCGAAAGGCAGTGCGATCCCTACAACAACTTCTGGTGCAAAGCTTCCTTTTATCGCAAAAGCGGTTCCAACTATCGCGCCAATAGTCACGTTAGGTGGCTGGGCACCAGCGATTGGCACGAGCCCTAGCCATGCGAGCTCTAAGGCGGCACCAACAGCAAGCCCAGTCTGGTAATCTCCTAGAATTAGACCGACCACTGGTCCTGTTACAATTGGGCGACCAAAATAGAACTGTCCACTGTAGAAGTCGACGCCAGCGAAGGCTGCCCATAATCCTATTAAAATAATTTCAAACATATCTATCCCTTATATGCTTCGTAGAGTTCAAATACGTCCAACTTTTCCTCATGAGGCATTCGCTGAACGGCAAAACTTACATCTAGCTCTCTTAGCCGTTTGAAGGCTGTCATATCATCGTCATCCACTGAAACGGTGACATGGATTTGCTTTTTACCTTCTGCATAATGCATGTTGCCGATATTGACATCGTTCAGAAGTAACCCCCCTTCTGCCAAACGAACAACATCTTGAGGTGTT
This sequence comes from Vibrio penaeicida, assembly GCF_002933855.1. Lineage (GTDB taxonomy): Bacteria > Pseudomonadota > Gammaproteobacteria > Enterobacterales > Vibrionaceae > Vibrio > Vibrio penaeicida_A. The sequence continues at coordinate 293,762 of NZ_BFAQ01000011.1, read as the reverse complement.
CTCACGACAAGAATGATGTGTTGTTCTGGGGAGGCTTTATGAATCACATCGATTGTTTTCTGTATTGAAAAAAAACGCACACCCATATTTCCTGCAGACATCGTCATTAGGTTTTGTTGAACGGCATCTTCGGAAACTTCATCATTTGCAATCACAATCAAGTTTGCTTTAGCGTGGTGACTCCATGCCACAGCGACCTGACCGTGCAGTAAACGATTGTCGACTCGTGTTAGATTGATACCCATTAGATATTCTCTCTTCCTTGTTTTTGTCTTTTAATTATTGGTCATGGTTTTGTTTGGCAGTCAGCAATTGTTCTTCTAGAGATTGAAAATCACTTTCAATGCAACCCAACGCCTGCTCATTTGAAATATTCGCCAAACACATTAAAGCTGCGACACGAGGGCGATATTCCGCTTTTTCCAAATAACCTTTTGCTATGTCTAAAGGAACATGGCAGATAGATGCCACAATATTTTCTGCCCGATAAATCAACTTTTCGTTGTTAGCAACTAAGTCAATCATTTGGTTTTTATACACTTTGCCAAGGCGAATCATTACGGTAGTACTGATCATTCCCAGAAGCATTTTTTGCGCTGTACCACTCTTCATGCGCGATGACCCGTTCAACACTTCTGCGCCTACATCGGGCGCTATCGCAATATGTGCTTCTGTCCCCATAGGGCTAGGACCTCGCGTACAAATGGCAACAGTTAGGCAACCTAATTGATTAGCGTATTCCAACGCAGACAACGTAAACGGCGTCCTACCACTTGCCGAAATACCGATCACAACATCTTTCGATCTGAGGTTGCGCTCTTTCAGGCTTTTTATCGATAGCGCTTCATCATCTTCAACGTCTTCTACTGCCGCCAACATCGCATCTAACCCTCCAGCAATGATCGACTGAACCTGTTCTGGATTAGTCCCAAAGGTAGGGGGACATTCAGCACTATCCAGAACGGCCAGACGACCACTCGTACCGGCGCCGACATAAAAAATTCGGCCGCCGTTGAGTAGCTGCATACAAATTGAGTCAACGGCTTTTTCGACAAACGGCAGATGTTGCTCAATAGACTCAGCAACGGTTTTGTCGTAAGCATTAATAGTTTTGAGAACTTCCATCGTGCTTTTTTTAGAAAGATCAACGGTGAGTGAATTGATTTCTCTTTCTATTAGCGCGTCGATATTGCTATCTCGCATAGAGATTTTCCTTACTTAAAAAATGAACCCTAAATGTAATGAAAGTATATTCACACACAAACAGAATGTAACGAAAGAACATTAAGGGTTTTATTGACATAACTGTGATTAATGTCATGAAAGTACGAATAACAATTTACTTAGTGTAATATCAGTACATAATAAAAAAGTTACTGCCTATAACCGTTACAAGGTTGGGCAGCATCTAGCGGATTCTCGTAAACGACAGGTAGGGGGCGCTTAGGGTTAGTAATCGGGAATTAGATTCTTATCATTTTTATCCCGTATCAGAGGGTTAAGGTGACAAACATGAACACAAAATGTGTACTGAAAAAAAGCACACTCGCTATCCTTATGGGGGTTGCCGTCATACCAACATCAATAGCCATGACGACAAATTCACATTCTGAAGTAAATACGTTTAACGTAAGTGAAGCAGAAACGTTTGATGGTATAGCGCAACAAATGGCTACCTATATTGATGCGAACAATGAAGAAGTCAGTGAGGTGGGGTCTTGGTTGACTCCCATATCTGAAGGAGGGTTATTTGATCCTTCTACAGGTCAATGGTCAGACATTGATTATACTTCTTCTACTGCTGCGGCTTTTCCTGTCGTCGCGCACTTAGAACGACTCTTGAATTTAACAAGATGCTATACCAGTAGCCAATGTGGTCAAAGTGAAGAGCAAGAACTTCTGTCGGTAATTTCATCCGGAATGCAGCAATTTGCCGACGCAGAATATACCCATAGTGGCTGGTGGTTTAACTATATTGGTATTCCTCATCGAGTGGGCGAATTGCTGGTTTATGTTAAGGCTTACGAGATACCCGTAGCTCCCTCTGCTTATCAGGCTTTGGTAAACGCAAAATATTTGAATGCCAGAAGTCATTGGAGTTATGGCCGTGGCGCGAATGCGATAGACATTGCCATAGCCAATATGTACAGCGGAGTCGTTCGAGAAAACGAAGAAAGGTTGGCTTACTACAGCAATGAAGCATTGAAAGAAATTGGCCGCTCAGATATTGGTATCAATGCTGATAAGAGTTTTTTTGCACACGGACCTATGCTAAACACCAATTCTTATGGTTGGGTTTTGGTGATGAGGACCTTGCAAGTTGAAGCGTATACACGCGGCTATTATTCAATGAACTCAAATAGTCAAAACGCGTTGGAAAGCTTTATGGATCAGGGAATGTACCCTACTTTCCGAGGACGGTACCATGATTACTTAACAGGAGGTCGAGGTGGTGTTTCACGAGAGAATAATCTTGGCCGAGGGTTCTCTACAGATACATTAGAAAGGTTGAACCCTGATAGAGCCGCACACTTTCACTTAGTCAATCAGGTGACAAGTGGGCAGGCTACTTCAGACCAAATGCCCTATCGCGATATTAAGGGATATTGGAATGGCGACTACTTACTGAAAAATACACAATCTTATCAATATTCTGCTTTAACACACTCTAACAGAACAATGGCTATCGAGCAGGGAAATGGCGAAAACTTGCTAGGCTCTTTGATGTCGATGGGATCTCACTCGATCCGAGTTTCTGGCGATGAGTATTACAATATCTTTCCGCTTTGGGATTGGCTAAAAATACCTGGTGTCACTGGTAGGCAAGGTCAATCTATGTACCAAGGTTGGAATACCCGTGGTATTGCTTTCTCGGGAGTTATGTCTGCCGATAATAATGCCATCATGGTACATAGCCAGAACAAGTTTGGAGTATCTGTTAAGAAGGCAAACTTCGTATTTGACGACGCTATTATAGCTATGTCCTCTGACGTAACGTCCACCCAAGATGGTTTAGTAACCACTTCACTTGACCAAAGCTGGTATCGCGACGAAGTGAAGATTGGTTATACCAACGGTGATTCCGATGTTTTAACTAATGGCACTCAAAGTTACACAGGTAACCAACTGGCATACGTGCTTCACAATGGTATCGCTTATATGCCATTAGATAACAGCTTGTATAATGTCAGTGTGGAAGATCGCACAGGGCAATGGACCAGAGTGAATGCATCGCAAAGTGATCGTGACATTACTGGAACTGTGTTTACCAGTTGGATAGATCATGGCGCTTATCCGACTAATCAATCTTTCAGTTACGCTATTTACCCAGGACAAACATCCACATCTGTATCCACATTAGCCCCTCGTAATAGGTTCGCTACATTCCAAGAAGGAGACACTCTGGTTGCTTATGATCGGCAAGATGACGTATTACAGCTAGTGCTGAGGGAGGCTGGGCAGTGGAGTCATGATGAGTTTACTCTAGTCTCTGATCAACCTGGTATGTACATAGTGACAAACGCAAGTTCATCTCAACCAACATTGCACTTTGCTGATCCGGATCAAGCCAATGGAGCCGCTTCTGTTGGCTTTTATAACTCACACGGAGGTGCATCTGAACAAGTGTCGGCACCAAACTACCAACAAACCAATGTATCAACGGTTACTTTGAACATGGGGGATGTAACAGTACAACCAGACTTAGTTATAGATGCTTCAGATGATACTTTTGTTCGTTTCGGTGGCTATTCAAATGATAACTACGGCTCTTCAAACAAACTGTCTGTTAAAGCGGATTCGAATTCATCTTATCGTCGCCATGTACTTCTTAAGTTCCCGATAGATCAAGTTAATATCTCTGCCTTGAACACCGCGACACTTGAACTTTCTGTGCTCAATTCTGGAAGCTCGCAACCTGTTGTCGCATACAAAGTAGATGACCAAGCGTGGGAAGAGTCATCAGTTACGGCTAATTCAGCACCAAATTCAGGTGATCAGATTGCCGCAGAAACAAACAATAACGGAGTATTCAGATGGGACATTTCTCAAGTGCTTCGCGATGCTTCATCACAAGAACGAGCAACCATCAGCATTAAATTGCTAGTAGCAAACAACGGTCAAAGTAATTGGATTACTTTTAACAGCAAGGAAAGCACAGAAACAGGACCTGTCATTAACATTGATTATGACCCTATCGTTGAACAAGTTAACGTTGTTGAAGACGCTTACCTTCAGGGAGGGAGTTCAGCCAACACTAATTTTGGTCAGGATGCACGCCTAATAGTAAAACTTGACCCTAATTCATCGAGTTACACTCGTGAGAGTGTGTTGAAGTTTCCTATCAGCCACTTGAATTCTTCCGCTTTAAATCTGGCAGAATTGTCTCTTCAAGTGAAAAATATTGGTCAAGCCATGACACTTAGGGTAGCGGAAATCGACTCAAGTTGGAGTGAAGGTGATGTGACTTATAACAATTTGAACAGAGGGACATCTAATCCGATTGCGTCAAACCTAACCACCCAAGATCAAGTTGTTTCGATCAATATTACTGATTTAGTTAAAGCAGCTCTTGAACAAGGCAAAGAACAAATCTCGTTGAGGCTGTACAGTCTAGAACAAGGAGGCAACAAATATGCGACGTTCTACAGTAAAGATAGCGCTTTTGAACCACCAAGGTTAATCACCTCAAGCTACTAACCTCGAACGACTAAATAATGCCCCCTAATCATCTTCTGATTGGGGGTATTTCTATCAAAATTTAGGCTAATTGGGGTTTGAAGATGTAAAAAGCGACATTACCCTTTGCAGTTACACCGCCACAAAGCTTATTGCATCTGGCTTGGCTTTACCTTGCCAATACAAACGGCTTACGACGGTTTCAGCTAGCGCTCGATAAATATCGGAATGAGGCGAGTCAGGGCGAGAAACAACCGTTGGAGCACCATTGTCTAGATCTTCTCTAACGGAGATATGCAGTGGAATTTGTGCCAATAACGCCAAACCAAACTCTTGAGCCATTTGGCTTGCACCTCCATCGCCAAATATATGCTCCTTTTCACCACAATGGCTGCATATGTGGTAGCTCATGTTTTCAACCATGCCTAACACAGGTACATCGACCTTTTCAAACATAGCCGCACCTTTTCGGGCGTCGGCTAGCGCAAGATCTTGAGGAGTCGTGACTATCAAAGAACCTGTCACTGGAATCTGTTGAGACAACGTAAGTTGAATGTCACCCGTTCCTGGCGGCATATCGATAACAAGGTAATCTAAATCGGGCCATTCAGTTTCATTAAGCAATTGTGCTAACGCTTTAGACGCCATAGGACCACGCCAAATGGCAGCGTCGGCATCATCGACAAGATAGCCAATAGAATTGGTATAAACCCCATGCGCTTTTACGGGCTGCATCCATTTATTATCCCGAACATCCGGTTTTTTTCCTTGAGTGCCCAGCATAATAGGAACGGAAGGACCATAGATATCAGCATCAAGCATTCCAACCTTAGCGCCCGACACACTGAGCGCCATCGCCAAGTTCACGGCTGTCGTTGACTTACCTACGCCTCCTTTTGCAGACGTAACCGCGATAATATTTTTAACACCTTTTACTTCAGCTAACACTGTGGTTTGCATCGCTTTCACATTGCCCACGATGTTGTATTCAAAAGAAGAAATAGCACTGGATTTAATTTGATCTTCAATCCAATTTTTCAGGCTTTGCTGTAGCGCTTTGTTGATAAATGGAATCTCAATCTTAATCACACCACTCGCCAAAACAGACACAATTCCAGGAGTCTGGCTCCATCCGTCGATCAGCATTGGATGTCGGTATTGTCCTAGCCACTGGCACAGGGCTTCTTTTGATTGAAAATGTTCCATATTACCTCCAATTATTTTTGTCCATCCTAACACTTCATTCTTTCGCAAAGAACCCTGAAAAAACTAGGATATACGCCTAGTCTGCGGGTTGGAGTAAGCTGCTGCTTAAGGTACTATTAGCGGCTATCACATTAATACCTATCTAAAGCGAATAACAAGTATGGCAACCGATCCAAAAAACCTTACTAAAAGGAAAATACTGGTAACTTGTGCCCTACCGTATGCAAACGGTTCTATCCACCTTGGTCATATGCTTGAGCATATCCAAGCGGATATCTGGGTTCGTTATCAGCGCCTTCGTGGCAACACTGTTAATTTCATCTGTGCAGACGATGCTCACGGCACGCCAATTATGCTTAAAGCACAACAGATGGGTATTACGCCAGAAGAGATGATCGCTGCTGTAAGTGAAGAGCACCAAAAAGATTTCGCTGGATTTGATATCAGCTTCGACAACTACCACAGCACGCATTCTGAAGAGAACCGCGAGCTGGCTTCTCACATTTACCTACAGCTCAAGAAAAATGGTTTTATTTCCAGCCGTACAATTTCTCAGCTGTTTGATCCAGAGAAGGAAATGTTCCTACCAGACCGTTTCGTAAAAGGCACCTGCCCGAAATGTAAGTCTGATGACCAATACGGTGATAACTGCGACAACTGTGGTGAAACCTACAGCCCAACAGAGCTTATCAATCCGAAATCAGCAGTATCGGGTTCTACCCCGATAATGAAAGACTCCGAGCACTTTTTCTTCGACCTGCCTCAATTTGAAAGCATGTTAAAAGAATGGACTCGCTCTGGTTCGCTGCAGTCGGAAACCGCCAATAAAATGCAGGAATGGTTCGAATCCGGTTTGCAACAGTGGGATATCTCCCGCGATGCGCCATATTTTGGCTTTGAAATTCCAGGTGAGAAGAACAAATTTTTCTACGTTTGGCTAGATGCTCCAATTGGCTACATGGGTTCGTTCAAAAACCTATGTGACAAACGTGATGACCTAGATTTTGAAGAATACTGGAAGAAAGACAGCGACGCTGAACTTTACCACTTCATCGGAAAAGACATTGTTTATTTCCACAGCCTATTCTGGCCAGCAATGCTAGAAGGTTCTGGGTTCCGCAAACCAAATAACGTATTCGTACATGGTTACGTTACGGTGAACGGCGCGAAGATGTCTAAGTCGAAAGGTACGTTTGTCAAAGCGAGTACTTACCTAGATCACCTAGATCCAGAATGCTTGCGCTACTACTACGCAGCGAAGCTAAACAGCCGCATAGACGACTTAGATCTAAACCTTGAAGACTTCACTCAACGTGTAAACGCAGACGTCGTGAACAAGATTGTAAACCTTGCGTCTCGTAACGCTGGCTTCATCACGAAACGTTTTGAAGGCAAACTTTCAGATGATTTCGCAGAGCCAGAACTCTACAGTGAGTTCGCATCTGCGGCAGATCGCATCGCCGAGCTGTATGAATCACGTGAATTTAGCCGCGCAATTCGTGAAGTGACAGCACTTGCCGACAAAGCAAACCAGTACGTCGATGAAAAGGCACCTTGGGTTGTCGCTAAAGAAGAAGGCAAAGACAAAGAGCTTCAAGATATCTGCTCTGTAGGCATTAACTTGTTCCGAGTTCTAATGACTTACTTAAAACCAGTAATGCCAGCACTTGCTGCTCGCACAGAAGGCTTTTTGAATGATGAGCTAACTTGGGAAGGCGTTACATCCCCATTAACGGGCCATGAAATCACGAAGTTCAAAGCACTTTTCAACCGAATCGATCCTAAAAAAGTAGAAGCAATGGTTGAAGCGTCTAAAGAAGTAGCGGCAGCTGAGAAAGCCGTTGCTGAAAAATCGCAAGAAGCGCAAACAGAAACTGAGTTGAGCAAAGACCCGATTGCAGATGAAATCGAATTTGATGATTTCGCTAAAGTGGATCTACGCATTGCGAAAATCGTTGAGTGCGAAGAAGTGCCAAAAGCAAATAAATTGCTAAAGCTAACACTCGACATTGGTGGTGAAACGCGCCAAGTATTCTCTGGCATCAAGTCAGCCTACAAGCCGGAAGACCTTGTAGGTAAGCACACAGTCATGGTTGCGAATCTTAAACCTCGTAAGATGAAATTTGGCATGTCTGAAGGAATGGTTCTCGCAGCTGGCCCTGGAGGCAGTGACTTATGGTTACTTGAGCCACATGAAGGTGCTAAGCCTGGAATGCGAGTGATGTAAATGACTGCATCTTGTAAGTAACTGCATCTTGCAAGTAACTGCACGCTAAAACTTAAACCGCCTACCTTGCAGGCGGTTTTTTTATACCCAGTCATCCAGTCAAAGAAATTTTCTCAAAGACCAATTTTCCGCAAAGCCCCCCTCCCCCAATTGGTGCAATTGCACTACTCCTACACACAACCTAGGAAACGATAAACTTTAAATTATTGATTTAAAACAAATATAATTTTGGCACTGAGTATGCACTCTATAGACTAACCAATCTGGGGAGATGTGTATGTTTATACTAATCAGCTTAACGGTCATATCCGTTTGTATCGTAGCGTTGTTCCTACGCAGCCAAGTAAAGGCAGAAAATGACCAACGCCATCTCGACAGTCTTCATCTTCTGCGTCAAATTATTCAGTTATGTAGAGCACATCGTACACTGACACATCAAGTGCTTACCGAAGGTAATCAAGCACCGCACGCAACCTTAAAGTCTCTTTTCAAATTAAAGGAACAAATCAAAATACTCGCCGTACAAGCTAAAAAAATCAGCGAGAATTCGAACAAAGCAAAATATCGCGTGCTCATAATCAACCTAACCTTGATGTGTAAAGAGTGGAGAACCCATAGCGTCAATCGAAACCAAGTATCTCACGGTAAAGTCATCCGCCAGTGCCTCTACCTTATGGATGAGTCCATCGTCACTTGGATGATTGAAGCTTATCGCGACGACATGACAGATCAATACCACCATGACTGGCAGTTGATCTGCGAAGCGATGGAGTGTCTAACGCAACTGAGAGTATGTATTCAGGGTATTGAAACGGAAGCAGGAAAACGGCGTTACCTGCATTACGGACATTTGATTCAAAGGCGGCTAAACCAGATCAGTTTGAGTTGCGCTGTGCCTGTTTCATCTGATGTTCAACTAAAGCTAAGCGATGTGTTAAACGATTTTGCAGAAGACTCGAACAACAATGAGGTTATCGATACTGATAATTTGTACAAACTCACCAATGGGATATCAGCATTCTTATTTAGTGCTTACGACTACGTTATCAGCTCCATCTGCGAAGAACTTTATGAACCGCTACCCGAAATATTACCTTTAAACCACCTCAATACGCGTAATTCACAGGCTTCTCTTTAGGGTCAACTGGCGCTCATATGGCTTAGAATGTAAAAACCCGCCAAAAGCGGGTTATGAATATCTATTGATCTTAGCGACTACGCATTAACTATCGTCTTCGGTAAAGTTCGTCGGTAGTGTCACTTTCATCTTATTCCAGATTTGCGCACTTTCAAGCCCGTAGTGGCGAATGACAATCGGTAGTTGTTCACGAGAACCTGACTCACACACTTCATGCAATTGTTTGTAGAAGTTCAATGCAAGGTCTCGTGCTTCAGGGTTAGAGAAGTAATAACTCCCAACGCGATCATACAATTTCTTCAAACCATTAAAGATAAGCCCGTAGATCTGGTTTCCAGAATGGAAGGCAAGTCGCTGGAACAACATGTAGTCGTAAAAGTTGAACGTTTTGGCAATCAAAATGGCTTGACGCTTTTCTTCATCTTTCTCGTTGTCATCTTTTACGTTAGCGCGAATTTTATCAGCGTAAGGCGACGCCTCAACAAACGTATCCCAATTATCCGATTCTAATAGCTGCTCACAGGAATCAATTACACCTTGAATTGTCTTTAACGACGTTTCTTTATTGGCTTTAAAGGCATAACGCATAAAGATTGGGCTGATATTGGTACGTGCAGCAAGAAGATCTTCAACAATGCTGGTTGCGTTATCTGCATCCAAGGTCATTAGCGTATCTAGAATATGCAAACCCGAGGTTTCCATAAATTGGTTAACTTTGGTTGGTTTACCATGCTGAATGGTTAGCCACCCATCACGAGCAAGACGCTGCAACACTTCTCTTAACGTCGTTCTTGTTACGCCAATTAATTCAGAAAGCTCGCGCTCCGCCGGCAGGATAGAGCCAGGAGGGAAGCGCCCCTTCCAAATACTTTCAATAATGTACTTCTCAGCAAAACCTGCTGGGCTTTTTGCCTTTATAACCATGAATTCGGGTTTCCGGTGCATTTATAACGTAAAATTGCACTCATCATACCACTACTTGCACAATTCAGAAAATAAGCGTGTGTATTCCTGCTTTGTTTGTGAGATTACGCGTTAGATTTTTTTATTCTGAGATAGATTAGCGCACTCATTGTGAGTCAAATCTCATTTTTCAACAATTTTAACAATCAAGCAACGAAATAAAATACTTACTAAAAGCATGATTCTGACTTAATTTTACATGGAAATTTAGCCTAATTTCGGCAAAAACACCTGCATTTCACTACTAAAGTGCATTATTTTGATGGTTAAGTCAGGCAAGGACAAAAGTGTAAGCAGAAGTTAAAGTTCGTACTATTCTATGAATCGATGTCGCTAGTTCTTGATAAAAAAGCCTGTCAATTTAACTATTTTAAACATTTTTAGGTTGACTAAATATTACGTAGGAGTAGAGTTGCGGGCGAAAGTATAGGAGTGCTTGTCTTTCTCAAGGAGTGACTTGGCAAGGCTACAGAGGTTTCCATCGAAGTTGTTTTCCTAAGTCACTGTTTAAGATATGATTTTTTATGAAATTCCGCATTTCATAGTCAGGGATCGAGACACACTCTCAGTGTCGAATTTACAATAAAAGAGTCTTATCATGCCGATGTCACTCGGAAACGCGTTCATTAAGAACTTTCTAGGCAAAGCACCAGATTGGTACAAGCTTGCCATTATCGCCTTTCTTATTATTAACCCAATTGTATTTTACTTTGTAGACCCGTTCATTGCTGGTTGGATGCTCATCATCGAGTTTATCTTTACATTGGCTATGGCTTTAAAATGCTACCCACTTCAGCCCGGTGGTCTATTAGCTATTCAAGCGGTCGCAATTGGGATGACCAGCCCAAATCAGGTTTATCATGAATTAGAAGCCAACCTTCCGGTTCTTCTATTGTTAGTATTTATGGTTGCGGGTATCTACTTCATGAAGGAGCTTTTGCTCTTCATCTTTACGAAGATACTGCTTGGTGTGCGTTCTAAGGTACTGCTGTCCGTAGCTTTCTGTTTCGTTTCGGCCTTCCTTTCAGCATTTCTTGATGCTCTAACGGTTATCGCAGTTGTTATTTCCGTAGCCGTTGGCTTCTATTCGATATATCACAAAGTTGCGTCGGGTAAGGGTTCTCAAGCTAACCACGACCACACCAGTGATGACCACTTATGTGAAGTCACTCGTGATGACTTAGAAAACTACCGTTCTTTCTTACGCTCTCTACTTATGCATGCCGGCGTCGGTACTGCACTGGGCGGAGTAATGACGATGGTAGGTGAACCTCAAAACCTAATCATTGCAGACCAAGCAAGTTGGCAGTTTGGTGAGTTCATGATTCGTATGTTGCCTGTTACGCTGCCCGTATTCTTCTGTGGACTTATTACCTGTGCTTTAGTTGAGAAATTTAAAGTATGTGGCTACGGTACTGATTTACCAGCAAGCGTTAGAAAAATTCTGGTTGATTTCGATAACGAACAGCGCAAGCGCAGAAATAAACAAGATATTGCAAAACTGGTTATTCAAGGCTTGATTGCACTATGGCTTATCGTTGGTCTGATGTTCCATTTAGCGGAAGTGGGTTTAATCGGTTTAAGCGTGATCATCCTTGCGACGGCATTCACTGGTGTTATTGAAGAGCATTCATTAGGTAAAGCATTTGAAGAGGCACTGCCATTTACCGCCCTTCTTGCTGTCTTCTTTGCCGTTGTTGCTGTTATCATCGACCAAGAACTGTTTAAACCAGTAATCGACGCCGTACTCGCATTGGAAGGTGGCCAGCAAATGGTTATGTTCTATATCGCGAATGGCTTGCTTTCGATGGTGTCTGATAACGTATTTGTCGGCACGGTTTACATCAATGAAGTTAAATCTGCTCTCGTTGAAGGCATTATTACTCGTGATCAATTCGACTTACTTGCTGTTGCCATCAATACAGGAACTAACCTTCCTTCTGTCGCGACACCAAACGGTCAAGCTGCTTTCTTGTTCTTGCTGACTTCCGCGTTAGCGCCGCTTATTCGTTTGTCATACGGTCGTATGGTTGTAATGGCTCTGCCGTACACGTTTGTTCTTGCTATTGTAGGTTTGTTCGGTATCGCATTCTTGCTTGAACCATTTACGGCAAGCTTCTATGAGATGGGGTGGATATCTCATCATGTAGGCGAAGCGGTAAGTTCGTCACAGGGACATTAATTTTTTTGTTGAATAGAGAACTTATTCAAGATAAAAAGCTCTGAGTTATCAGAGCTTTTTTTATAAGGATACATTACCTTGAACGCTTTATATGCAATCAAACAATTTTCAGAGAGTCGCCTGTCATGGCTTATTCTGCTGATTTCTATCGTGGCACTGGAAGCTACAGCTTTGTACTTTCAACACGTTATGATGTTGGCTCCATGTGTAATGTGTATTTATGAACGCGTTGCTATGATGGGCGTGGGCTTCGCTGCTATTTTGGGCATGTTAAATCCTAAAAACTTCATCGTTCGTTGGCTTGGATTTTTTGGGTGGGGAGCCAGCGCTTATAAAGGCTTAATGCTTTCTCTTCAGCATGTCGACTATCAATTTAACCCTTCCCCTTTTGCTACATGCGATATTTTCGTCTCCTTCCCTGAATGGGCACCGCTTCATGAGTGGATGCCATCAGTATTTAACGCATACGGAGATTGCAGCAAAGTTGTGTGGCAATTCCTAACACTTTCCATGCCTCAATGGTTAGTTGTTATCTTTGCTGGTATGTTGGTTGCGCTGGCGGTCGTTGTTATTTCTCAGGTCGCTAGAAAACCAAGAACATTATTTTAATGCTAGATACCACAAATCCTTGATATAAAAGAAATAAAGCTCCGTATAGGAGCTTTATTTTATGGGGAAAGCTAAGGGATAACGATTAAACTAGCGACCGCAGCATTTCTTAAATTTCTTGCCGCTTTCACACGGGCACACGTCATTTCTTCCAACGGTTTTATAGGGGTTCACGCTTTGTGATTTAGCACCGGTCATTAGCTCATCAGCCGCCATGGCCACTTCTGAAGTCATAATATCCAACTGAGGCAATAGCTCTTCTAATCGCGGTGGATTCTCTATTCCTGCCTGTTTCATTTGCTCATGGGTTTGCTCTTCGTCAATACCCAACATAAATGCAGTAAGCAGGGCTTGTAACATCCGCGCAGTACCGTCAGATACTTGCGATTCAAGCCATTGCTCCTCAACAATTGACCACACCGACATAAAGCCTTCTGAAAAATCAGCAAACGCTTCTTTGTCATTTGCCCACTCAGACGGTCTATATTCACTCGACTTTATCGACGCATACTGGTTGTTTATTTGATCAACTATCTGCTTCTCTATCTCTTCAGCTTGTATTTCAGGTAGCCATTTTTGGGGCTCCAGCGGTCGAGTCGCGAAGTTAGCAGCCAGCACTGCGCCCTCGTAAAAATAGGCAGTTTCACCATTGTAACCATTCGGCAGAGCAATCAATTGGTACATTTTGTTTATCTTGTTTCAGTATGTTGTTGCGGATTATACCCAAGTCATTTGAAGAAGCCAGATACTGCTGCTCGGCTTGTCTGTTTGCCACCTGTTTTGCATTCAATAAGCTTCTCGCATACAATCGCGCAGCCCTAAAACAAGGTAAAAACTATGCGTGTAATACTTGGACCAATGGAAGGCGTATTAGATCATCTAATGCGTGAAATTCTGACCAACATAAACGATTACGACCTGTGCGTTACGGAATTCGTGCGTGTGATTGATCAGCTATTACCAGACCACGTATTTACCCGTATCTGTCCAGAAATCAATACCGGAAGCAAAACCAAATCTGGTACGCCTGTTCGCACTCAGTTACTTGGACAAGAGCCCAATTGGATGGCTGAAAATGCCGTGAGAGCCGTAAACCTCGGTTCTGATGGTATTGATCTTAACTTTGGCTGCCCGGCTAAAATGGTTAATAAAAGTAAAGGTGGGGCAGCTTTGTTGCAACACCCTGAACTGATTTATCAAGTCGTTAAAGCGTGCCGAGAGGCCATAGATCCAACTGTCCCAGTCACAGCAAAAATTCGGTTAGGATGGGAAGACCCGAATGATTGCTTTGAAATCGTCGATGCCATTACACAAGCCGGTGCTAACGAGATCACGGTACATGCTAGAACGAAATCAGGGGGTTACAAAGCCAGTGAAATCAAATGGGAATACTTAGCGAAGCTAAAACAGAAAGCTCGTATCCCTTTGATCGCAAATGGTGAGATATGGAATTACACAGATGGGCAACGCTGTATTGAAATGTCGGGAATAGACTCTCTTATGGTTTGCCGAGGTGCCTTCAACGTACCTAACCTAGGAAATGTAGTAAAACATAATCACCAACCTATGCCCTGGCACGACGTCGTTGACCTGCTGCTTCAGTATTCAGAATATGAAATCCAAGGTGACAAAGGGTTGTACTACCCTAACCGAGTAAAGCAGTGGTTTTCGTATCTTAGACAAGAATACCCTGAAGCTGCGGCTTTGTTCCGTGACATCCGAACCTTTAATAAAGCGGCACCGATTGTAGATCACATACAGCGATACCGAGATACAATCCAGAGCGTGAGTACGATTTAAACACGACATATACTCTGTAAAATGCAAAATAGCGAAAGGAAAGTCACTCTCGCTATTTTCATTTAAGGCACTAAGGTCTGTTGACCTAACAAGGTCCTCAAAAGATCACCTGATTTTTTCCAGACTCCTTTGCGTGGTAGAGCTTTTTATCCGCAGACTTAACCAAATCTTTCAAGCTTGCCTGCTCTCGATGATCTTCGACACACACGCCGCCAGATAAAGAAAAACCGCATTCAAGAAGCTCATAGGATTGGCTGGCGACTTGCTTTTGAATTCGATGAGCAATGTCGACAATAAGCTGTGGGCTATTCGCTCGTATGTATACGACAAACTCTTCACCACCAAATCGAGACACGGCATCCATTTCCCTTAATACGGCACGCATCTGATCGGCAACAAAGCAGATCACTTCATCTCCTTTTTCATGACCATACGTATCGTTTATCTTCTTAAAGTTGTCGATGTCGAATACCGCAATGCCTTCAAACTGATAGCGGCACGGCTTTTTAAATTCAATTTCCAGCCCTCTCCGATTGAGCAGCCCTGTCATTGAATCTTTTTCAGCTAAATTTTGAAAGTAACGACGCTCGAAGTTCAAATTCAAATAAAACAGGCTGATCACAGTTAGAATGTAGATAATCGCAATGATAAAGACAGCATTTCGTTCTTCATGGAGTAAAGACAATAACTCATCTAAAAAATCTGACTCATAAAATAACGTATGCTCAAACGCCACGCCTTGAATAGAAAGCGGGTAGACAAAGTGACGGTCACGTACGGTATGAAGTTGCTCGTTGTGCACTAAATGCAGTCTTTCACTCAGTGAAGAGCTCGAACTCAAGAGCAGATCGGTTTTAATTTCTAAAGACACCACACCTTTAAAATCCTCTCCCTGACTTACGGGCAAAGACAACGTGAGCACTCTTTCGAGTTCATTTGCGTTTTCAATTGGTCCTGTAACAGTTATCGAATCTGAATTGCGGCTGGTCAAATACCAGAATGGTTGAGATTTAAAGTGCTCAATAGAGGATCGATCAATATTTTTCGCCAAAGTGTCAGGGGAGGAAATAACTAACCCCTCTTCAGCAACGTAGTAAATACCCAAGATATGCTCATCAAGATCGTGCAGGAATGACAGCATCGGGGCTAAATCCATCATTTCTACAGCGTGTCTATTTAATGCTGAACCACGGCGGCACATCGATTGATCACCCGAGATCATATAACTAATATCCACCGCAGGGATGTTTAGGTTTTTATCCTGCGCTAGAACCAGTGCTTCAATTGGCCAAACATGGCAGACACCATTATTGACTTGAGAGTTATGCTGAAAATGAGGAAAGTTTTCGTTCTGATAGTGAGTAGAAAGGGTGTAGTCAAGAGAAGTCAGAATTTTCACTGAACGATGAATGGCGTTTTCAACCCGCTTATATTCGCGTTCGACCCTTTTTTCATTTCGTTCGAAGTAATTTATAGCCACCATCAACAACATGCCGATAGCAAATATTGCTGGGATGAGAAATACATATCTTAAGCTCATGTGCTGGGTCGACATCATATGAACCCCAGACAAAAATAAAGTGTTTTAAAACACATACTGAAACAACACGCCAATTTTGAACGAAAGCGCAATATTAACAGCATCTTAATAAAAGAAAAAACCCTCTTTTGTGCTAAAGAGGGTTTACGTTTACGTTGGGTGATTTATCTCTTAAGAAAAGAATTAATTTAACAATAAACTGTCATCAGCAAGTTCTTCACCACGTACTTTAGAGAACATTTCGAGTAGATCAGGGACAGACATGTTTGCTCGTTCATTTCCGGCAACATCCAACACAACCTCGCCTTGGTGGAGCATGACCGTTCTATCACCACACGCTAGTGCATCTTTCATAGAGTGAGTAACCATCATTACCGTTAAGTTGAATTCATTCACAATCCGCTTCGTTAAATCGATAATGAATGCCGCCATACGAGGATCCAGCGCTGCTGTATGCTCATCTAAAAGCAGAAGTTTACTCTCAGATAAAGTCGCCATAACGAGACTGACTGCTTGACGTTGTCCACCCGATAACAATCCAATGTTATCCCCTAACCTGTCTTCTAACCCTAACCCTAGAATACTGATGCGCTCTTGAAACAATTTTCTTCGTTTTGAAGATAAAGAAAAACTCCAACCGCGACGCTTACCACGCATATAAGCGAGCGCCATGTTTTCTTCAATGGTGAGATCGCCACATGTCCCTGCCAGCGGGTCTTGAAACACGCGTGCACATTGGCTCGCGCGCTGGTCAACAGTTTGGCGAGTCACGTCAGCATTATCAATAATGACACTGCCACCAGCCATCGGTGTTTCACCAGTAACGGCACCAAGCAGAGTAGACTTACCTGCACCGTTGGATCCAATAACCGTAAGGAATTCATGTTCAGGAACAGTAAGAGAGACACCTCTTAAGGCTCTGTTTTCTAAAATAGTACCTGCGTTAAAGGTAACTTGAATATTGTCGAGCTGGATCATGCTACCTCCTTAGATTCAGACTTTGCAGGCTTACCGCCCTTTTTTGCGTTAAGGTTTCCTTTCAGTTTTGGCGCAATCAGAGCCAAAGCAACCAAGACTGCAGTTACAAGGTTCAAGTCTGAGGCTTGCAGCCCAAACATACCTGTACTCAATGCGAATGCCACTGCAAGCCTATAGAGTACCGAACCGACGATCACAGCTAAAACCGCCACCCATATTTTACGGCCAGGGATTAACGTCTGCCCAAGTATAACTGCCGCTAACCCAACAACGATGGTACCCACCCCCGAAGTAACATCTGCAAAGCTGTTTGTTTGAGCAAACAATGCCCCTGAAAATCCAACGAAGCCATTTGATAACGCTAAGCCAAAATAGGTATAAAACGCAGTGCTCGCGCCTTGTGATGCCACCATTCTTGCATTTACACCTGTCGCTCTAAGACCTAAACCGAAATCACTATTTAGAAGGCGTACAACGAAAATTGCCGACAGTAATACCAATACCCCAACCACAATTGGGCGTACATACATTGAATCGCCTAAAGCTTCAAATGGTGTAAGGATTGTATTTTCGCCTATCAATGCCATGTTTGGTCGCCCCATAATACGGATATTGATAGAAAACGCGGCGATCATGGTTAATATTGAGGCTAAAAGATGCAATATTCCGCATTTCACGGCTAAGAATGCCGTAACCCACCCCGTTGCTGCACCAGCAATAATTGCCATGCCTGTTGCTATCCACGGGTCAATTCCTGCCACAATGGCGGTAGCAGCAACAGCAGCGCCCATTGGGAAGCTACCATCTACACTCAAATCTGGAAAATCTAGAACTCTAAACGTTAAATAAACACCCAGTGCGACCAATCCATAAACGAGCCCAATTTCAAGGGCTCCAAAAAATGCAAAAGCAGACATAACAACTCCCTTTCTGCTTGATATAAAAAGCCCGAATAGCGAGTGCTATTCGGGCTTAGTGTTATTATTTTACGCTAGTTGCACGATCCAGAACGGATTTAGGAATGGTTACACCAATCTTTTCAGCAGCAGTTTTGTTCACAACAAGGTCAGAACCCTTTGCCACATTCACATCTAGGCTACCCGGTTCCGCACCTTCTAAAATAGCGGCTACATAATCAGCCGTTTGGACACCAACTTGGTAGTAATCAAATCCTAAGCTTGCCACTGCGCCTTTCTCAACATAAGAGGTAGCACCGCCAAGGACTGGTGTTTTCGCTTGATTCGCCGCGACGATCATACCTTCAATAGCACTCGCAACGGTGTTATCTGTAGGGGCATAAATCACGTCAGACTTTGCAGAAATAGCTTGAGTTGCCGATTGAACATCCGCGCTCTTTAACGCAGTCGCTTCCACTACCTTTAAACCTTTCGCATCGGCCGCTTCTTTCAAAAGCTCAACCAGAGTAACGGCATTCGCTTCGCCTGGGTTATACACCACACCGATAGATTTCGCGTTAGGTAAAATTTCTTTGATTAAGTCAACGTGTTGAGCAACAGGCGACAAATCAGATAGACCGGTTACGTTTTTACCTGGTTTTTTCATGCTGCCAACCAGCTTAGCGCCAACAGGATCGGTCACCGCTGTGAATACAACCGGAATAGAGCGGGTTGAAGAAACCAAGGCTTGAGCAGTTGGCGTTGCAATACCAACCAATACATCAGGGTTTTCACCAACAAACTGACGCGCTATCTGTACCGCAATCGCTGGATTGCCCTGTGCTGTACGATATTCGAATTCTAGATTTTTCCCCTCTACATAGCCTTTTTCTTTCAGACCATCGAGCAAACCCTGGCGTGTTGCGTCCAGAGCGGGATGTTCTACGATTTGTGATACGGCGACTTTCGCCGTTTTAGCAATAACACCTGTAGAGGAAAGTAACGCTGCACCGGCAATACACGCGGTAGCAATGATTTGACTTGCTTTCATCTTGACTCCTTGATTCAGCAGTAAAGTTGTTGTGATGTTGTGGCTGCCAATCTCCTGGCGGCTTACCTGTTTTATTTCTTTGATTCTAAACACTCTAAATAGCGCACCTATGCTTTGGTGACCTAGTCATAAGTCTAGGGAGTTTGAAACAAACAGCTACTAATTATAGTTTCTATATTTTGTACGCGCTTATTTACGCATATGTACACATTTTTACCAGCAAGGCTCAGTAAAGGGAAGAGAGGATTAACAACAAAGTAACAAAACGTGAAATTTGCGTTAACCAGCACACAAAACCACTATATTTAATAGTGAGCAAAGTAATATTCTTATCATTTGAATAAAAAACAGATGATGTTTTTTTAATCAGTTTTGAAAAATAAATCTTCATTACTGAATTTGACTTTTATAAATAGAAATGAAAGAAATCGCGTTGTTTTACATGCTGAAATGGGACAAGCGTACTGGGAACGTGGCCGTAGATCGACGATATGACAACAAAAAAGGAGGCTAGGATCGAATGATCCTAGCCTCCTTTTTTAAGAAGTTACTTTATAAGAAACAGAGCAATCAGAAATCTATCTGACTTTAAAACCAACGCTCCAACGCAGATTTATCAAGCTGCCTAAACGCACGATTGAGCGTTACAGCCAGTTCTTTGTATCGGGGTTTACTTTTTATTGGCTCAAGCGCACCGCCTGCTTCAATAATTTTCTGATGAATTTCGCGGTACCAGCTTGCAAGTGCTGGCGGGAGTTGTGTATTAGAGCGGTTACCCAACCACCACATACCCTGTAGAGGGAGGCTAATCGCAAATAAAGCCATCACAATGGCTTGAGGCATCGCTTGCTGGTTTTCAAACACCATTTGCATAAGCACACTAATCGCAGCGACAGCTGGCATCACTTTAACACCAAATTTTGTTGCTTTAATGATGCGTTGTTCTGGAAAGAGAGGGGTCAGCTCCTTTCGCACAGGCCAAGTATCCATGTATTTTTGACCATCTTTCAAACTATGGATGAGCCCGACTTTATTGTTCATACCAACCTCTCACTAAAATAAATTGACAACCTTTAAAAAAAAGCTGCAAAAAAATTGATTCTAGTTAAAATGCACTCAAATTTTTTTGTTATCTTGGGTCATTATCGCTATCCTTAGCAAACCCTCAATCTCATTGTTGCTGTTATTTACAATTTAGGCAACCGTGAGTGTTATTTGCAAGGAAGCGTATTCGCGTTGATTAAAGTATCAATGCGTCCAACGATACGGAATTTCAAGTATTTTTTGACCAAGCGTAATTTGTCTTCTCAAAAAGGCATTTATGCTTGCGATTGATTTTCATCCTTAACTGATTCTTTTATCAGACGAATAACAGGTAGTCACTCATGTCTAAGCTAGTTTTAGTTTTAAACTGCGGTAGTTCTTCACTTAAGTTTGCAATTGTTGATGCAGCAAACGGCGACGAGCACCTTACAGGTCTTGCTGAATGTCTTCATCTTCCAGAAGCTCGTATCAAGTGGAAACTTGATGGAAAGCACGAAGCACAACTAGGTAATGGTGCTGCGCACGATGAAGCGCTGTCTTTCATTGTTGAAACTATTCTTGCTTCAAAACCTGAGCTTGCAGATCAAATGAAAGCAATTGGTCACCGTGTAGTACACGGCGGCGAGCAATTTACTCAATCTGCGTTGATTGATGAAGCCGTTCTTAAAGGTATTGAAGATTGTGCAGCATTAGCACCTCTTCATAACCCAGCAGCAATCATCGGCATCAAGGCTGCACAAAAAGCCTTCCCAAGCCTTCCAATGACGGCTGTATTCGATACCGCATTCCACCAAACGATGTCAGAAGAAGCTTACCTATACGCACTTCCGTACAACTTGTACAAAGAGCACGGTATCCGCCGTTACGGCATGCACGGTACTTCTCACCTATTTATCGCTCGTGAAACAGCTGAGCGTTTAGGTAAACCAGCGGATGAATTGAACATCATTAACTGTCACCTAGGTAACGGTGCTTCTGTTTGTGCAATCAAAAACGGTAAATCTGTAGATACCTCAATGGGTCTTACTCCGCTTGAAGGTTTGGTGATGGGTACTCGTTGTGGTGATATCGACCCAGCAATCATCTTCCACCTGCACGATTCACTTGGCTACTCAGTTGAGCAAATCAATACAATGCTAACGAAAGAATCTGGTCTTGCTGGTCTTACAGAAGTGACTTCTGATTGCCGTTTTGTTGAAGATAACTACGGTGAAAAAGAAGAAGCTACACGTGCAATGGACGTATTCTGTCACCGTCTAGCGAAATACGTTGCGAGTTACACAGCAACTCTTGAAGGTCGTCTAGATGCAATCGTATTTACTGGCGGTATCGGTGAAAACTCAGGTCCAATCCGTGAAATGGTTCTAAACCGTCTTGGCGTATTCGGTATCGAAGTTGACGAAGCAGCAAACCTAAAAGCACGTTTTGGTAAAGAAGGTACCATTACTAAAGCAGAAAGCCGCATCCCTGCAATGGTTGTCTCAACAAATGAAGAGCTTGTTATTGCTGAAGACACTGCACGTTTAGCGGGTCTATAATAAACTGACTTTTACTGGCTAACGCGCCAATAGGTGCGTTTAGCCAGTTCTTATTTTCAGCTTTGGGAACATTCTAGCTTCGCAAAGCATTTACCTGATAGTGATAGGAATCCCCTATGTCACGTACTATTATGCTTATCCCTACTAGCGCAGGTGTTGGTCTTACCAGTGTTAGCATGGGCGTTTTACGCGCTATGGAGCGTAAAGGTGTTAAAGTTTCATTCTACAAGCCAATCGCACAGCCACGCAGTGGCGGTGACCAACCTGATCTGACATCAACTATTGTTAGTTTCAACAGCGACATGAAAATTGGCGATCCTACGCCGATGACCCAAGCTGAAGCACTTATTGGTGCTGAAAAAATGGATGAGCTGCTTGAAACTGTGGTTGAGCGTTACAACCGAATTAACAAAGATTCCGATGTGACACTTATCGAAGGTTTGGTTCCGACTCGTAAGCACCCATTTGCTAACCAAGTAAATGCTGAGATTGCGAAAACGTTGGGTGCTGAAATCGTATTTGTTGCGACACCAGGCACTGACAATCCAACTCAGTTAAAAGAGCGAATCGAAGTTGCTTGTTCTAACTTTGGTGGAACAAAAAATAAGAGCATTTCTGGCGTTATTATTAACAAGCTGAACGCGCCTGTTGATGATGCTGGTCGTACTCGTCCCGATCTGTCTGAAATCTTTGATGATGCAGATAGTGCGCACCAAGCGAACCTAGAAGTGATGCAAATATTCAACTCTAGTCCAATTCGCGTATTAGGTTGTGTGCCTTGGAGCATCGACCTGATTGCTACTCGTGCTATCGATATGGCAAAGCACCTGAATGCAGACATCATCAATGAAGGTGATATTGCGAGTCGTCGTATCAAGAGCATCACATTCTGTGCACGTTCGCTTCCAAATATGATCGAGCACTTCCGACCTGGCTCTCTGCTTGTTACATCAGCCGATCGTCCAGACGTTATCGTTGCAGCCGCTTTGGCTTCAATGAATGGCGTTGAGATTGGTGCAATTTTGCTGACGGGTGGCTACGATATCCCAAGTGAAATCGTTGATCTATGTAAGCCTGCTTTTGAAACAGGATTACCGATCTTCAAAGCACAAGGTAACACTTGGCAGACGTCTTTGAACCTACAAAGCTTTAGCCTAGAAGTGCCAGCGGATGACCGTGAGCGCATTGAATTCGTTAACGACCATGTTGCTAGTCATATCGATGGTCCTTGGATCGACACCCTAACTGAAGGCTCTGCCGCAGTTCGTCGCCTAAGCCCACCGGCATTCCGTTACCAGCTAACCGAATTTGCTCGTCGCGCGGCGAAACGTATTGTCCTTCCTGAAGGTGATGAACCACGTACCGTGAAAGCAGCATCTATCTGTGCAGAACGCGGTATTGCGGAATGTGTCCTTTTGGGTAACCCAGAAGAAATTAAGCGTGTAGCAGAACAACAAGGCGTTGTTTTAGGCAGTGGTGTTGAGATCATCGACCCAACAGTCGTTCGCGAAAAATACATTGCACGCTTGGTTGAGTTGCGTAAGAACAAAGGCATGACGGAAGTCGTTGCACGTGAGCAATTAGAAGACACAGTGGTTCTTGGCACAATGATGCTAGAACGCGAAGAAGTTGATGGCTTGGTTTCTGGTGCGGTTCACACAACGGCTAACACCATTCGCCCACCACTTCAGCTAATCAAGACTGCACCGAGCGCTTCTCTTGTTTCGTCTGTGTTCTTTATGCTTTTACCAGATCAAGTATTGGTTTACGGTGACTGTGCTATCAACCCAGATCCAAACGCAGAGCAACTGGCGGAAATTGCAATTCAGTCGGCTGATTCTGCAGCCGCATTTGGTATCGACCCACGTGTCGCAATGATCTCATACTCGACCGGTACATCTGGCCAGGGTGCAGACGTTGAAAAAGTACGTGAAGCAACC
Organism: Vibrio penaeicida; assembly: GCF_002933855.1. Taxonomy (GTDB): domain Bacteria; phylum Pseudomonadota; class Gammaproteobacteria; order Enterobacterales; family Vibrionaceae; genus Vibrio; species Vibrio penaeicida_A. The sequence goes on along the minus strand of NZ_BFAQ01000011.1, from coordinate 269,973 downwards.
AAAATCGCCCAAGAAAAGCGCCCTGACTTGGTTATTGATGGGCCACTTCAATACGATGCTGCAATCATGGAAAACGTGGCTGCTTCTAAAGCGCCTAACTCTCCAGTAGCAGGTAAGGCAACTGTATTTGTATTCCCTGACCTAAACACAGGTAACACAACATACAAAGCGGTACAGCGTAGTGCTGATCTTGTTTCAATTGGTCCAATGCTTCAGGGCATGCGTAAACCAGTTAACGATTTGTCTCGTGGTGCTTTGGTTGACGACATTGTTTACACTGTCGCACTGACAGCCATTCAGGCAAAACAAGCAGAAGAAGCCGAAGCTTAATTCTCGGTGCGAGAATCAAAAAAACCGCCTGTTGGCGGTTTTTTTTGAAGAATACTTAGTGACTATTCTTGTAATTTAATCCATAAACAATTTACTTTGCCCATAAACTATAAGCTCAGCTTTATCGATACTAATTTAAAGTTGCGGAATAAAATCTATCAAGCTCTTGAACAGCTTGATTTACATATTGCTCTTGGTCGTAGAGATCAAAATGCTTTGCTCCTTGAATTTTCACCAACTCCGCATTCCCTCCTTTTTCTTTACTCCTTTTTACAGCAACCTCACTAAAGTAGGCGGATAAAGCTTCTGTTCCAATTACAGCCATATAAGGCGTATTTGACAACAGTTCCATGTGCTCTGAAGGATTAAAAGCATACCTAGTATCAAGCGACATGGCAGCGCGCATTGGCGTGTAGTTTTCAGCTCCCCCACCCCTTTCAGGGTTACGGTAGTAATCTGCTGCTCTCACCCAAAATGCATTCATGTCCTTAGCACTTTGCTGAGTCGGAATACCATCAACTAAGACAACCTCTCCCGTATCGAAATATTTTTGGCGAGCTTCACTTGCCATCTCTATCTGTTGACGATATTGCTCAACGGGTGTTCCTTTTAATACATCCATATATTGAGTCGCACCTCCCATTGCATAGTCGGTAAAGTCGACAAAACCACTCACCGTCGCAACAGAATCAATCCGTGTGTCTTGCATCGCTGTTTGGAGGCTGTAACCTGCACCAGAACATAAACCCAATTCACCAACTCTATTGCTATCAACCCCGGGGAAACGGCGAATAAAGCTTATGGCACTTTTTATATCTTCCACTTTCATTGGTGCATTTTCCATTCCACGGGGATACCCACCACTCTCACCATAGGTACGATGATCAAATGCCATAGCGATGTATCCTTTAAGTGCCAACTTCTCTGCGTATATCCCAGCAGTTTGCTCCTTCACACCACTGGCAGGTGTAATAACCACAATTGCCGGATAGCTCTTTGATGGTTTGTAATTCGGTGGCAGGAATACGTTTCCTGCGATGCGAGTATTTTCACTTTGGAATGACACTTTGTTCTTCCCACTTTTCAGATCTGCTCCTAAAAAATCATCATTAGCCATAACTAATGATGAACCAAGGATTGCAGAAGTTAGTAGCGATAAACTAAGCAGCTTGATGTTTTTCATAAAGAACTCCTTCTGTGTTAACTGCCCACATATCTTACGAAGTCGTTATTTCATGATATATACATCCAGAGACACATGATTGTTTACTCATATTCACCAATAAAAACAGATAGTGCCTATTTCATGTAATGCTTGAAATTGGAAACTACAAATTCGGAGAATGCCCTAAGCCTTACTGGCTGATGTTTGTCTTGTGTATACAGAACATAGAATGGAATAGAATCGATATGCCAATCTTCAAATAAAGGAACAAGCAGATCATCACGCAACTCTTTTCTGCAATAACATTCGGGCACTCGAATAATACCGTTTCCGGCACATGCTGCTCTCACCATCACCCTGCCATTTTTGCAGGCAAAGTTGGCTTTTATCAGAACCTCTTTTTGTTCTTGAGTGACTTTATGCGTGAATACCCAATGATTAACCGATCCTGAAACACACCGATGCTTTGCAAGATCACTAGGTAAGACCGGATTACCATACTGGGTTAAATAATCTGGACTGGCATAAGTGCCAATTTTGATATCGGTCAGCTTTCTTGCTATCAACGAAGAGTCTTCTAAGCTTCCCATACGAAAAATAAAGTCATACTGCCCAGAAATGATATTGACACGATCACTCGAAAAATCTAAATCAACATGAATATCCGGGTATAGATTCATAAAATCATTTATCAAAAGAGCAACAACATCTTCAGCGAGATGTCCGCCTACACAGTTGATTTTTATAGTCCCTGCTAAGGCGTCCGAGCTCTCTAGAACACTTTCAATGGCATGGGATATTGCACCTAGAGAATCCTTACAACGATGAAAAAAAGCTTCTCCTTGCTGGGTAAGACGTTGGGTACGAGTCGTTCTTGCAAGTAGCGTAACACCTAGCGCGGTTTCCAACTGCACTAATTGTTTGGATACATTTGAACGAGAGCACATCAGTCTCTCACTCGCCTTTGTAAAGCTTCCTTCTTCAACAAGCACCACAAATGTTTTGATATCGGAAAGGCATGGATGGTTTTTCATAGCAAACAGCGCATCTTAAGGTCTGCTGACCTGAGTAAATGAAATTGTTACGTAAGAGCGCTAACTAATACTGAAACTATTGGTTGGATGTCAATTCAACAGTTTAAACATTAGCCTATTAAACGAAAGTAATCGTTCAAGCTGAGACACGTTTGCCAAGTTTTAGAGAGTTTAATTAAAGAAAAACCCCCTCCTCAATGAGGAAGGGGTTTTATGTCTATAGGGTAACTAAATTAGTGTTACGCTTGAATACCAACAATCAACCACGGAGCATTAGGTTGCGTTAAATCACGCTCTAAGTGCCATACGTCAGTGATGTCTTCTTCTACACCTTCAGCTGCGTCGCGGTAACGACCACTAAATTGAAGGCTAAGCTGTGCAGACGTTGCATTGTGGTCTGCACGAACAATTTCAGCGTCTACGTACATAACGTCAGTATGTTGCTCACCTTCTAGCTTTGCGCGTTCTGCAGATAGGTCATCAAACAACCCCGGAGAAACGTACTCACGAATCGTTTCTAATTCGTTGTGATTCCACGCACCTTGCAGTTTGCGATAATGCTCACGAGAACCATTAACAAATGCAGCATGATCAAAGCCCGGTGGGTAATTGTGCGGAACGTCGCTTGTACCTGCTGCTCCAAATCCACCAGATAACGGCTGAGTTTGTTCGAAGTTATGAACATTTGGCTGCTGTTGTGGTTCAAACGTATTGCGGTTTGCACCAGAGTAGGCAGGTTGTTGCTGATTCATGCTTCCTTGCTTAGAGGCAAGCATGCCTTTCATCAATTTAAAGATAACAAAGGCAATCAGTCCCATGATTAGGATATCCATAAATTGGATACCTTCGAAGGCACCACCAAAGAATGCCGCTAATAGCCCACCCGCAAGTAAACCACCTAGCAAACCACCCATTAGGCCTTTCTTGCCGCTGGTTTGTTTACCTTGATCTTTGCCGATGGTGTTTGTGTTTTGTTGTTGCTGTTTTGGAGCAGGCGCAGTTTTGTGGCTTTTACCAAATGATTTACCACCACCGAATTTCTTTGCTTCAGCAATCGGTGCAGCGGTGACAGAAATCATTAATAAAGCGACAAACGCAAATAATCGTTTCATCGTTATGTTCTCTTAATTCTAATTTTAACAGTACGTACATATGGTCAACCCAAGCGAAAATCAAGGCGGCACAAGTACTTTAAGAATCATAGCCTCAAGTTGTTAACAATAAAATACGTGCAACAAAAATGTGTGTTTCAGGATATTGCTAACAAAACCATCATTAATGGTTAGTGTCTCATTGAAAAAACATCATAGCTGTACATGGATACTAATTCGTACAGCTCGGATTTCAGTAATTTGAGCTCACAGGTGTTTCTCGTCTTGACCCCTATATAAGCGACACTTAAAATAATGAACATTGTTCATTTTAATACACTCAACCATGGCCAGACGTAACGATCATACGCGTGAAGAATTGATAGCACTTACCCTCGATAACGTGAAATCTTTCCTAGAAGAAAAACCTCATCACGAGCTCAGCCTCAGAAAGATTGCCAACATGATTGGTTACGTCCCAAGTACTCTTGTGAATGTATTTGGTAATTACAATTTGTTGTTATTACAAGCCGTTGCACAAACTTTGGACGAGCTATCGCAGCAAGCAGAAAAAGCAGTCGAAGATGCTCAGCATCCAATTGATGCCCTGCATAAGCTGGCGTATTGTTACCACGATTTTGCTTTGGCACACCCGCATCGCTGGCAACTTATTTTTCAACACACAATGAACGGGGAAGAACTACCGTCTTGGCAGTCCGAACGAATAGATAAAATGACGGGCATGCTTGAGAGCTTGATTCAAATGATAACCCCTGAAGGGTCTGATCAGAATGTGGTTGAAGCCAGTCGAGTGCTTTGGGCAGGAGTACATGGAATTACCTTGCTTAGCGTGGATGATAAATTCTTTTCTGCCTCTCCAGTCGATGGCAAAATTTTGATCGACAATCTACTGTCCAACTATTTAGCTAACTGGCAAGCATAAGGAATTTGAATGCCTAAACAGCACCCGTCTTTAATGACACAAAAGCGCTTTCTCCCGTACTTTATCACACAATTTTTTGGCGCATTTAACGACAATATCTTTAAAAATGTGTTGTTGTTATTTGTTGCTTTCGCCGGAGCTGAAGCACTACCTGTATCAAGTAACCTGTTTATTAATCTCGCGGCCGGTTTGTTTATTCTGCCTTTCTTTTTGTTCTCTGCCTCTGCTGGGGTCTTAGCAGACAAATACGAAAAAAGTGCGTACATACGAAAAGTGAAGCTAGCGGAAATAGCCATCATGACGCTGGGCGCTATTGGCTTTGTGACTGAAAGTTATTTGATATTGCTAATTTTGCTCTTCTTGATGGGTACACAATCTGCTTTTTTCGGTCCTGTTAAATACGCATTGCTCCCACAGCATTTAAAACGAGATGAACTCGTTCCTGGAAATGCGTTAGTAGAAACGGGGACTTTCCTAGCTATCTTATTGGGCACCTTAGGTGCTGGCGTGATTGCATCAGTTGATAATGCAACCACGGTAGCGGCACTTTGTGTTGTCGGGTTTGCTTTTTGCGGCTATGTGGCGAGTCGCTCTATCCCAGAGGCAGCGCCTACCGCTCCAGACGTCGAATTTAAGTGGCGACCGATATCACAAACCAAACGTACGTTAGCAATAGCAAAGCGTGACCGCGTCGTTTTTCAAGCCATTATGGCAATCAGTTGGTTTTGGTTCCTTGGGGCCAGTTATCTAACCCAATTCCCTAATTACACAAAACTGCACTTAAATGGCAACGAAAGCGCAGTCTCGTTTCTACTTGCTCTGTTTTCGGTGGGTATCGCCATTGGCTCTATAGCGTGCGATCGGATATCCAAACATAAATTGGAACCTGGTATCGTACCTGTCGGAAGCTTTGGCATTAGCGTATTTGGTGTGATGATGGCTACCTTCACCCCTGACTCTTTACCGATGTTCAGCGACTTCATGAGCTTCCTTTCCTACCCAGAGCTTTGGCCTGTATTCTTTAGCTTACTCATGCTGGGGGCGTCTGGCGGTTTGTTCATTGTCCCACTTTATACATTGATGCAGACACAAGCGCGTGAAAATGAGCGAGCTCAAATTATTGCTGCAAACAACATTTATAACTCCATTTACATGGTAGGTAGTGCGGTGTTGGGTATTGTGTGTCTTAGCGTGCTCGAGCTTGCCATTCCAACCCTCTTTTTACTTCTTGCCATATTGAATATATTTGTCGCCACTTATGTGTATTGGCAAGTGCCTATGTTTTTATCTCGCCTAGTTTTGTGGATGTTCACCCACACCATGTATCGAGTTAAGCACAAGAACCTAGCCAACATACCAAAAGAAGGGGGCGCATTAATTGTCTGCAATCACGTCAGCTATATGGATGCCCTGCTGATGATTGGTGCATGTAAACGCCAAATACGTTTTGTAATGGAAGAGGAATACGCTCATTTCCCTCCGATTAAAACACTATTGGAGAATGGTGGAGTGATCGCGATTGACGGGACCAACAGTCGTTCTGTTCGCCAAGCGTTCAATGAAGTTAAAAAAGCACTAAATAATGGCGACGTCGTTTGCATTTTCCCAGAAGGTCGATTGACCAATGACGGCAACATGAACCCATTCATGCGGGGTATGGATTTGATTCTAAGACGCTCACCAGTACCCGTTATTCCAATGGCACTCAAAGGGCTATGGGGCAGTTACTTTAGCCGTTCAAAGGATGGTAAAGCATGCCATGGTCTCCCACGACGTTTTTGGTCTAAGGTTGAGATTGAAGCAGGGCAGCCTGTTCAGCCAAAAGATGCCACAACAGAATATATGTTTGAAAAAGTATCTGAACTTCGCGGTGACAGGCGCTAACCAACACTACATTTACGATCGAAATCCTTGAAATCAAAACTCTTACAATCAAGTTTTCTGTAATAAAACTCAAAAGAGCGGCTAACTCGCTCTTTTTGTTTTAATTATTCCTAATCTTGATTGTTTTTAGCTTCGATTTTCAAGCCACGTGGCCAGCCATTTCCTTGAAACCTTAACTCCCCCGTGTTTTTGGGTGACGCTTGGCATCAAGTGATATTCAATCGGCCACTTGAACTTTTCCAGCTTGTTCACCAGAGTGCTTTCATACACTTTTTTAGGTTCTAAAAAATCCGTATCAAGTACCGCAACAGGTCTGTAACCATAAACCTCATCTTTAATTGGAATGACTATGGCGACCCGTATATCTATAAGAGTATTGAGAACCGCTTCAATTTCTTCGCAATGAATGTTCTCACCACCAGATATAAATCGGTTGTCTTTACGTCCGACGACAATCAACTCGTCTTCTTCTAGGTAACCCAAATCTCCCGTTGAAAACCAACCATCATCATCTTGTAGGCGTTCAACCTGTCCTTGACGGTAATACCCTATGGATAACGTACCCCCTCTCAGCCTGATTTCTCCCTCAACACATTGTATGTCTCTGTTTGGCAGAACTTTACCCGAGGAAAGCTTTTGATTGGTGCGCTTTGCCGTCACGGTCGATGCAGCTTCAGTAAGCCCATACCCCATCCAAGTGTCGATACCTCGGTTTTGAGCTCCTTCAATAAGAGTACTTGGAATGTGACTACCACCGAGCAATACTCTTTTAAGTAAGCCCAAATCGCCACTATCGAGAAGCCGCTTCAACTGAGTAGAAACCAGTGACGCGTGAGTAACAAACCTCAAATCATGAAGCCAACCTTTTGTCGTAGGAATAGCCATCGTCGCACCTGATACCAACCATCGCCACAATATAGCGAGCCCTGACACATGATAAAGAGGCAAGCTTAATAACCATTTATCACCCCATTTAAATTCAAACTCACTCAACAACCCTGTTGCGGATAAAATGTGATTGGATTCCGTGTGTGCGACCGCTTTAGGATCACCCGTGGTCCCAGATGTGAAAATCAAACTCGAAATGGCTGGCAGTATTTGTGTTGGAACAAACTTATCCCGCTTTTGGTATTCCCACTCACTAGAAGGTTGTTGTTTAAACACCAATGCAGGGGTGATGGACTCCAACTTTTTCTTGATGATGTCTTTTGGTGAAGGTGCAATAGGGGCAAAAATCGCCCCAATTTCTTGGCAACTCAGCGCTATCTCTAAAAGAAAGTCATCGTTTTTTCCAACACACGCAACCACATCCCCAGCAGCGACTCCCATTTTATTCAAAAACTCGCTACGGACAATCACCTTATTGAGTAACGATTCCCACGTTACACTTTCGTCTTCATTCACCAGCGCGATTTCATCTGAGCGAGATTTCGCCCATTTACGCAATAAAGAATCTTTTAGCACTGAAACACGAGTTCTTGGGAGTCAAGCGATGTAATGGGTAAGGACGATCCAGGCCAAGGAACTTCAAGCTGTGAAGCAAATAAGCTCAGGGTGTCCAACCCTGGCACACTTCTCGGCGTTAGCCAGTGCGCCAAACGTGCGAGTTGATTTAACCCCAAACTGGACTCTAGCGATGAGCTAATCACACTGGATATACCCAATTTTTCCGCTTGCTTGACCAACGCAGCACAACGTTCAATCGACCCGATCAAGCTCGGCTTAATCACCAAACTTTTCACCCCGGTAAGCTCCGATAACTTGAAGCCCTCTTCTTTAACCGCATGTTGAAGCGTTTCATCCCAAGCGATAGCGATGCCAGTATCGATAGCAAATGCGAGGCTTTCACCCGGTCTTTTACACGGTTCTTCTAAAAAGGCGATTCGTTGTCGATAAGAAGGGTTAACGTGACTCGCGAACTTGCGCGCTTCTTCTGGTGACCACGATCGATTGGCATCAAGACGAAGGGACAAATCGGGAATAGATTCAAGAAACAGGTTCACCAACATTCCATCACGAATGGGCTCATAGAGACCGACTTTGATTTTGGCTACCTTCTCTCCCTGAATGTGGCTAAGGATAGGCAGTAGCTCGTCTGGATCACCAGTACAAAGTGGAGCAACATTGTAGTTGCCGTTTTCAGGCAAACCACCAGCCAACTCCATTTGAGCAATAGATAATCCGAAAGCAACCGAAGGAAACAAATCGTCCAATTCCAACACCCCCTCTTTTGCCCACAATGCGAGTGCTTGTTGTAATTGCTCTCCTGCTTCGTCAAAACTTTCTTGGCTAAAACCCGGTAGAGGCGCAACTTCACCATATCCAGTTTTCCCAGCTTGGGAAAGCTCGACAATCCACCCCTCTCGTTGAGGAAGTTTTTGGTCGCGTAATATCACCCCGCTATCCATAGCCAGTTGATACCTGTAGAGCTTTACATTTCGCATAGTGCTATCCTTTTCCTACCTAACTGCGTGGCAAATTGTTTTCAATTAACTTGATTTTATTAGGCATAATTTGCCAATGACGATGTTATATACTCAAGCTACCTAAGTAACCAATTAGGGATTGCGAGGGAATTTATAAAAGTCAGGGCGGCGCTTTTCATTGAATGCATTTCTACCTTCTTGCCCTTCATCCGTCATATAGAACATCATGGTCGCATTACCTGCAAGCTCTTGAAGCCCAGCCTGACCATCACAATCCGCATTTAATGCTGCTTTCAAGCAACGTAGTGCCATGGGGCTATGTTGCAATGTCTCTCGACACCAGCGTACCGTTTCCTTTTCGAGATTTTCAATCGGTACAACGGTATTCACTAATCCCATATCCAACGCTTCTTGAGCATCGTAGAATCGACACAAAAACCATATCTCACGAGCCTTTTTCTGCCCCACAATACGTGCCATATAAGAAGCGCCCCAACCACCATCAAACGATCCCACTTTCGGCCCAGTTTGGCCAAACTGCGCATTCTCGGCGGCAATGGTCAGGTCGCACATCATATGGAGGACATGACCACCCCCTACCGCGTAACCTGCTACTGCCGCAATCACGGGTTTGGGGCATGTTCTTATCTGACGCTGGAAGTCTAGTACATTCAAATGATGTGTGCCGTCATCATCTTGATATCCACCGTAATCGCCGCGGATTTTCTGATCACCACCGCTACAGAAAGCATCTTCACCTAGTCCTGTCAGGATGATCACCCCGACCTTACTGTCGTACCGTGCATCTGCCAGAGCGTGAATCATTTCGTTCACCGTTTGTGGCCTGAACGCGTTTCGCACTTGGGGGCGAGCAATGGTAATTTTAGCTATGCCATCCGATGATTTATGATAATGAATATCTTCATAACGATTACTTGAGCTCACCCATTCAACCGGAGCATAAAGCTCCTCTTCTGTAATACCGACCGTTCTTGCCATCGTTTTCTCCGAAAGTTATGACTGAAGTTTGTACTCAATCACACATTGATTAATGATTTGGGCAAAGGCTGCAGGTTGCTCCTGATGCACATTGTGCCCAGCATTTTTAACTAAACTGAACGTCAACCCACTTGATTCCGCTAACGTTTTGAATTTTTCATCTTTGTCACCACAAACGTATTGAACGCAATCGTGTCTCAAAATTTCATTCAGTAAATAGGGTTGTTTCGCCAATGACGTAGCGCGTAACATTCTCGAAACGCCGACCGTATTATTATTTCGCCTTTGCCTAATAACACCTTGTCTTTGCTCATGATTTAATGAGTTAAATACTGATTGTTGATACCAGTCCTGCAATACCTGCTCTATATTTTCCTTGGCAAAGCGTTTCGCCCATTTAAGGTCGTTTTTCCATCTGGCATTTTTTTCTAATTCGCTTTGTAATCCAAAATGCCCACCTTCTAATACGACTTTTACAATATTGACTTGATCCCAATGACCGTTAGCTAATCCAGACATCGCAATCCGAGCACCCAGAGAGTACCCAACCAAAATAACGGGGGTATTTTGCGACAACCTCACCTTCAGAGTGTCTTTGACTTGTTCGCACGCCTCGAAAAAGTTAGCAGCCTTAATATTGGCACTTCTACCATGCCCCGCTAAATCAATGCCTAAGCAGTCGTATTTCTTCAAATACTTAGAAGTGGTTTCCCAATCAAAGGCATTGCCCAAAAAACCATGAAGAAATACCACTACAGGCTGGTTTACATGATCTTCATGGTAAGACAACCATTGACTACTTAATCTCATATTGACGACCTAAGCGCATTGCAAACCTTTTCCGTAATGGGTTTTAACTCACAGGATGTTTGCTCGGGCGGGGTAATCAATTCAACCAACAAAGTGCCAGTCCCCGACGCTAGGTGGCTCACTATTTCTTGTATGCAGCTTGACGTATCACTTGGTGCCGCGTAGCTCAAACCGAATTGCATGGCCGCGTACTTGAATTGATACCCATGCGGCATTTGATAGAGCGCTCTTTTTCTATCTTGAGGAACGGGCAATAAATCGAAAATAGCGCCACCATCGTTATTGGAAACCAAAATGACCGAGGGGTGATCATTGGCATGAGTCCAAAGAGATAAAGAATTGAGATCATGCAATAAAGAAGTGTCCCCAATCATAACTAAGGATTTGTTTTTGCTGGCTGAGTGTACACCTGCGGCCGTTGCAACTAAGCCATCGATCCCTGATGCCCCACGATTCGAATAGATTTCGAGTTCAGGTGTTTTCGCCAACATATCCACCAATCGAACCAGCAAGCTATTACCAAGGAATATCGTAGGTTCATCCAAGATGTGGTCGAATAAGCGCAAAACTAAATCCGCTTCAGAACACGCTACAAATTCGTGAGAACGAATAACCTTTTGGGTGCTTTCTGATACTTTTTTTAATGTATCTCCCCAGCCATGATATTGAACGTCTGCCGGACTTATTCGGCTCAACGCGTTTTCACACCAATAACCGACATCCGCAATAACTCTATGTTGTACCCTATGGCTTGGATTCAGTCGTTGCTGATAAGGCTGAACGATTTGATAATCACAATGGTCACCACGTGTTTCTATCCAATTTAATAGGCGTTTTGAAACGAGCCTCGCCCCAAACTGAAGAATCAAATTGCAGTCGTCTAACGCTTTACTAGCCTCGGGGCTCTTTAACCAGAGGTCATAATGTGCAAACTCACTGCCCACCCCACTTTGAGGATCGCAGAACACCGGCCAACCTAAGCACTTCGCAAACTCAAGCGCCTTTTGAGATTCAGATAAATTTAATGAACCAAGAATCACAACACCTTTTTTGCTTTCTATTGAGTTGATTGAACTGAAAGAATCGGGTGAAAGGTTGGGTTGAGAATGAAAGTGAGACACACCAGTTAAAGGGGAGCGAGATTCATACCAAGGCTTTACTTTAAGTAGATAAGGATCATCGAAATTTGCTTCTTTTCCATCATAAAGCGGCTCGGGGTATGGGCAATTGAAATGAATGACACCACCATGTTCGGATTGAAAATGCATTGCCTCATCAACAGTGGATAGCAGCCAATTGGGAGGGATTCGCGTATTTGGACTTGGAAGATTGACGGCTTTACCCACATGCGAGGAAAAAATACCCATTTGCTCGATGGCTTGATTCGCACCACAATCGATCAGCTCTACTGGGCGATCAGCGGTGAGTACAACAAGTTTCTCGCCTGTCAGATTGGCTTCGCATATTGCGGGCAGCAAATTGGCCACCGCAGTACCAGATGTCACCACAATAGCGACAGGTTTATGGGAAGCTTTTGCCAAACCTAGCGCGTAAAATGCTAAGCCACGTTCGTCATAGTGGCAATGAAGGTCCAATGCTGAATTGGCATCAGCTTCAAGCGTTAACGGCGTTGATCGCGAACCTGGTGCGATGCAAATATCTTCAACCCCGAATCGGGCTAGTTCTTCTAATATCAGCGTTGCCCAAACGCGATTCAAGCTCGCTTGTCCAATCATGATGCTACCTCCACTTCTGACAGCGTGGTAAATAGACTCAGCAGCGTTGACATTTTCTTGTCTATTTCCTGCCACTCTATGTCTGATTCTGACCCAGGAACAATCCCCGCTCCGGCATAAAAATGTATGTGTTTAGCGGTAATTTTTGCACTTCTGATAGCCACACAAAACTCTGCTTCTTCTCGATTAAAAAAACCAACATTGCCGCTATACCATTCTCGATTAATGGGCTCGTTTTCTTGAATGAATTCTAGTGCTTCTTCTCTTGGTAGCCCTGCAATAGCAGCAGTTGGCTGGAGTATGGATAGAATGGGTTCACCGCTTGATGTTTTCGATATTTTAGCCTTGATCACTCTGCGTAAATGCTGAACCTTTGACAGCTTCTTGATGCTAGGAGATTGCTGAATTTGAATTTGACTGCAAAAAGGGGCTAGACGTCCAGCAATGTCCTCTACAACGAGCTGATTCTCTCGCTGATTCTTTGGATCGTTAAGCAACCAATTAGAAAGCAAAAAATCTTGTTCAGAACTGCTCCCTCTTTCTACCGTTCCTGCCAACGCTTCCGTTTCTAACTCCAACCCAACACGTTTGTATAACCGCTCAGGTGTCGAACCCACAAATGCATTCTCTTCATCGAATACAAATGCAAAATGATAACTTCCTTCGTTCTTTTTCTGACTCGCTCGAATAAATGCAAAAGGAGAGATTGTGTGGGGCTGCTCAAACGTTGTTTGACGAGCAAGAACCACCTTTTTCAATGTACTGCTTTGGAATTGGGTTAATGCGCGACTGACCAATCCATCCCATACCTTTTCTGTAGGTTGATGCTCAACAAAGGTGAGTTTGGGTAAAGGAGCATGATGAGAGGAGCGTGAGCAACAGGTCTCCAGAGAGGCTAATGCGTTGAGAGCAGTACTTTTGTCGCTAGTGAGGTTTACGCTAAGCGTCCAACCATCGTCATTTCGAATCAATTCTATTTGGGGAAGAAAGCAGTAGGATTCGGGTTTTATGTTGGTATTTGTGTTGTTGAATTTAGTACTGGAACTGTGCCGATCATGCTCAGCAAAGCTCGATACAACCCATATATTTTGTTTCGGCTTTAGCCCGACTTGTGCATCAGCAGTAGACCGGTATTGGAAAACCTGTCCTAGAGTGGCTGCTTCAGCATTTCCGTCCCTCGATTTCCAGTACAGTTTAGGGAAATGAGGCTGATGTTCTAACCAATCAAGCAAAGAAAAACTAGAATCAAGTTCAATAGGCAAACTTACTCGATGTTGGTTCTCCTTTCCTTGGTAAACATATTCAATTAGTTCGTTAATTTTTGCTTGTAGAGGCAACAAGGCAATCTCACTCTTCTTCAAACTGAGATCATCTTATCTTAGGTCGGCTATTCTATTTGTTGATGTTAGACAAATCTGAGCGGATTTAGGGAAAAATTCGGGCTACACAGAAATCGATATTCAAGTTATCTAAGGTGCATGATTGAGGCAATTTGAGTGTGTATGTCAGAACAATATAAAAACCTGAAATTTCAAACAGATTTTTATTCTATTAAGAATTTAAATAGTGTACTTTTAGAAATTAAAATAAAATAAATCGGGATTTACTCAATGCAAAATATCGGGATGTCATCAAAACTCGACAATGTCTGCTACGACATTCGAGGTCCTGTACTCAAACATGCTAAGCGCATGGAAGAAGAAGGGCATAAAATACTAAAATTGAATATAGGCAACCCTGCCCCATTCGGTTTTGACGCCCCAGATGAAATTCTTGTTGATGTAATCCGCAACCTGCCCACTTCTCAAGGGTATTGTGATTCAAAAGGCATTTACTCCGCGAGAAAAGCGGTGGTGCAACATTATCAGCGAAAAGGCCTTTTAAACCTTGATGTAGAAGATGTCTACATCGGCAACGGCGTATCCGAGCTTATCGTTATGGCTATGCAAGCTTTGCTCGATAACGGCGATGAAATGCTGGTCCCTGCCCCCGATTACCCATTGTGGACTGCTGCCGTCTCCTTATCAGGTGGAAATGCCGTTCATTATCTATGTGATGAAGAATCCGATTGGTACCCTGATCTCGAAGATATGAAGGCGAAAATCACACCAAAAACACGTGGTTTGGTGCTGATTAACCCAAATAACCCTACAGGTGCGGTATACAGCCGTGACTTTCTTCTGGAAGTGATTGAAGTTGCCAGACAGCACAAATTGATTATTTTTGCCGACGAAATCTACGATAAAGTCTTGTATGACGGTGCTACGCATACTTCTATTTCGACACTGGCTGACGATGTTTTGATGGTCACGTTTAATGGTTTATCTAAAGCGTATCGCGTGTGTGGATTTCGCGGTGGTTGGATGTTTTTGACTGGTCCAAAAGGCATTGCAAAGGGCTATGTTGATGGTCTAGACATGCTTTCATCAATGCGTTTGTGCGCCAATGTCCCTATGCAACATGCCATACAAACCGCATTGGGCGGCTATCAAAGTATCAATGAATTACTTCTGCCTGGTGGACGGTTGCTAGAACAGCGTGATAAAGCTTATGAATTGATTACTCAAATTCCAGGTATTACATGCGTCAAGCCCAAAGGGGCCATGTATTTATTCCCTAAAATTGATGTGAAGAAATTCAACATTACCAATGATCAGAAGTTTGTTCAGGACTTTCTGATTCAAGAGAAAGTTCTTCTTGTTCAAGGCTCTGGGTTTAACTGGCCAAAACCTGATCATTTCAGAATCGTTACCTTACCACACATCGAAGATTTGGAAACCGCCATAGGTCGGCTGGAACGTTTCCTAACCACTTACAAACAATAAATTTTAGCTTTAACAACGCCTCAATATTGATTGGGGCGTTTTTTGTTTGGCTAGTTGTACCTTTCTGCTCAATCTCTTACTCTCTATACTCAAGTTAGCACTTTGAAATTATTCGAGTATCGCACCTATCCGAAAAGAAGGAGCCATTCATGGCACGCAGTCATTTTTTTGCTCATTTGGCCCGAATGAAGCTTATCCAGCGTTGGCCTTTAATGCGTTCTGTTTCCTCAGAAAATATTTCTGAACACAGCCTACAAGTCGCGTTTGTTGCGCATGCACTGGCCATCATCAAAAATAAAAAATTTGGCGGCAATGTTAACCCCGAACGAATCGCTCTATTGGGTATGTACCATGATACCAGCGAAGTCCTAACTGGCGATTTACCTACACCTGTAAAGTACTATAATCCTGACATCGCCAAGGAATACAAAAAGATAGAAGCGGCGGCAGAAGAAAAGCTTGTCTCTATGTTACCAGAAGAATTTCGAGAGGATTTTGCACCTTTTCTAATTTCAAAAAATGCGCATAAGGATGATCAAAATATCGTAAAGCAAGCCGACAGCTTGTGTGCATACTTAAAGTGCCTAGAAGAATTGTCCGCGGGTAATCACGAGTACGCGCAAGCGAAAAAAAGACTCGATAAAACGCTAAAAGACAGAAAATCCCCTGAGATGGATTATTTTTTAGAAACGTTTGCAGAGAGCTTTGAATTGTCTCTCGATGAAATAAGCTAACTGAGTATTTAGTACTATAGGTTAATAAGTTAATAAATTAGTAAGGCTTATTGAATCAGAAGAAGTAAACCAGCGAGGACTCAATGACAGAAACCGATCATAATGCATGGCAAACTCGAATGAATGCAGAGCAAAAGATGCGAAGAGACGATCATAGAGATCCGTTTCAACGAGATCGCGCTCGAATCCTCCATTCTGCTGCCTTCCGTCGATTGCAAGCCAAAACCCAAGTCCACGGTACTGGCGTCAATGATTTTCACCGAACACGACTAACCCACTCGCTGGAAGCGGCTCAACTCGGCTCAGGGATACGTGCTCAGGTTAAACGCAAACAACCTGACCTCGCCGACCTGCTCCCTACCTCTAGCCTGATGGAAGCCTTGTGTTTGGCACATGATATCGGTCACCCACCTTTTGGGCATGGCGGTGAAATAGCCTTGAACTATATGATGCGTGAACACGGTGGATTCGAAGGTAATGCGCAAACTTTTAGAATTATCACCCAACTTGAACCCTATACTGAAAACCACGGGATGAACCTGACTCGAAGAGCACTGCTGGGACTCATCAAATACCCGGCTCTCATCAGCGAACTGCGTTCATCATCCATTCCAGAATCCGTGTCTAATCAGCGTAAACTCAAAGCCAACGACTGGCACCCTGCTAAAGGGATATATGACGATGATAAGTCTCTGTTTGATTGGGTATTGGAGCCTTTGAGTAACAACGATAAAGAGCTCTTTTCAGCGCTGAGAGCTCGCGATTACACGCCATTTGAGCATAAAAAGACTCAATACAAGTCTTTGGACTGCTCCATTATGGAACTTGCAGACGATATTGCTTATGGGATTCACGACCTAGAAGATGCGATTGTACTGGGCTTGATTCATCGCTCACAATGGCAGGAAGTGGCTGCAAGCCAATTAGCTGAATGTGGCGACAAATGGTTTGAAGAGAACATTCAACTGATCAGTGAAAAACTATTTTCTGGTGTCCATTATCAGAGAAAAGATGCCATTGGTGGGATAGTAAACGCATTACTGACTAGTATTAGTATCAAAGAGTTCACCGAAACAAGATTCGATGAACCTCTATTGAGGTCGAACGCTAAATTAGAAGAACCCGCCGAAAAGGCATTGGAAATCTTTAAACAATTTGTGAGTCGATATGTTATTCAAATCCCTGAGGTACAGGTTGTTGAATACAAAGGGCAACAAATCATTATTGATATTTTTGAAGCACTTAGTGGTGACCCTAAAAGGCTTTTACCAGAAATAATTCGCCAAGACTGGATTAAAGCAACTGAATCTCACGACGGCGGGATGCGCGTTATAACGGACTATATTTCATCATTAACCGATGGTTCCGCTCAAAGGTTGCATCAGCAGCTATTTTGCTCTTAATTGAGCGGAAAAGCTCAACCCTCTCGAAATGTCCACAGACCCTAATAGTTTTGCGCGCGGATATGCGGTGGTATGTGTTTAAACTGCATATCCACCATTTGATTAAAGCTCTCTATCAGTGGGGTAAAATCTCGCGTTCCATCTAAGATATTCAGTAAATGAAATCCTGCTTCTACTGTAGACAAACTATTACTTGAAGGGGCTTTTCGAATCCTGTAGTTCCCTTCAAGGTCATCTGGTAAAGCAACACTCGTTAAGGGGTGTAGATTTTCACTAAGTCGCCATATTTTATATGCCTTTTTCCACGTACCATCTATTAATAGCACACGGTGTTTTCTGATTTTGTGATTGTCCAAATGAAACACTGGGACACTCTTTTCACTTGGGAACAATACTGAGTGGTTATAGCTATCATCTTGAAGCAGAGCGTTAAGTTCAGTGTGTTCTGAAAAGTTTTCCCCCACAAAAATACGGCATGAATCTAGAGATAAGTTCAAAATCCTTGCTGTCCCCATCGCGCGGTGCACTTCATCAGGATGTTGAAGAATAATGAGTTCTACCTCAGAATGGAGGTCTTGTATGGTATGGCAAATGCACATTTTCTTTGCCTTGCCGCAATCTTGGCAATATCGGTATGTAGAAGCAGATTGATGATCAGACATAAAGCAGAGCTCGTTCCCGTTGTTACCGTATTCCTAATCGCCATGATTATTGCAGAATACCCTGCTTTCCAACCTTGGCTACCTTGGAATGCTGACTTAATACTGGATGGTCAGTGGTGGCGAATCGTATCAGGAAACTTCACACACACCAATCTTAATCATCTCATGCTTAATGCTGCAAGCTTCGCAGTGATAGCCTTTTTTTTTCGATATACCGCGTCATGGCTTTCTCTGCTGATTGTTGTTCCCCTTTTATCCACACTGATTGGAATTGGACTGTTAGCCAGCGACATGTACCAATATGCGGGTTTTTCTGGCGTACTGCATGGCATTTTTGCGTTCTACGCCATTACGGAAACCATTCAAGGAAGAAAATACAGCGGTTTGCTGATTTTAGGTATTTTAATAAAAATTGGGTGGGAAACCTGGGTTGGTCCTTCAGTAGACACGGAAGCACTCATTGAAGCGAAAGTGGCAACAGAAGCCCACATCGCTGGAACTATCATCGGGTTAATTCTCGGTAGCCTACAACCGAAGGGGTGGGTAAAGGCGCACTCGTAGGTGCGAGTTGAGATATAAATGACCCAACTCGCAGGAATGCATCATCTAAAGCAATATGCGTTCTTTATTCTTTTCAACGGTAGATTTACCTATTCCCTTAATTTTTATCAAGTCTTCAGCCTTTTCAAACAAACCATTTTCTTGACGAAATTGAATAATATCCTTGGCTTTTTTCTCACCTATACCAATCAATAACGTTTCTAGCTCCTCAGCTGTCGCTGTATTGATGTTTACGGTAATTTCTATGCCATCATACTTATCTGCTTTTTGAGTGCTTTTAGAAGGTGAAGAGGTGCTCTCTGAGAAAACAGGAAGCGACACGCAGAAAGAAAGAGATGCGATAAGAGCCAGTTTGACGAACTTCATTTTACATTCCTTGTATAAAAAAACGTATTCTGAACAGATGAAAATGATTAGAAAACAGTCAATACTAGAAATAGAACAGGCCGCATAGTGCGGCCTGTATGATAAACAAATTAGTTACATACTTTTACGGCTGAGTACTCTCAATTACATAGAACTCCACATCCGCGCTTTCACGCAGTGCTTTGCTCAGTGCAACAACATCTTGTTCACCGTTAGAGCGTACTAACTGCATACCGATTTGTGCAGCAAACGCTGGTTGCTCTTCAGCAGCAACGCCAGCGAGCTCAACGACAACGATATTGCCCGAGAAGTCTTTAGACTGCCCGTAAACTTTCTTGCCTTCTTCTGGCTTTGTCAGAGCATATACCGTGTTTGCAAGCGGATTGCCACGATTTATGGTTTCTTGCTCGCCAAACGCTAAGCCTTCTTGGTCAAGAACACTTGTGTCACCGTTAGATAGCGTTTCGATAAGCTGATCTGCAAGTTCAACAGCTTTTTGCTCACCTTTTACAACAGACAACTGCTGCACAACTTGATCTTTCACTTCTTCAAACGGCAGTACTGTTTCTTCGCGAACTTCATCAACACGAACCACAACAACATGCTCAGGTGCAATCTCAACAGGAATTGAGTTTTCACCATTTTCTTTCACTTCTACACTGTGGATAGCTTCTTGAACTTCTGGGCTGCTTAGAATCTCTGGCGCATTAAAGCGAGAGACAAAGTCCGTAGTTTTCACAGTACCTTCAATCAGCTCAGCTGATGGTTGTAGCGAATTAGGGGCTTCAAAAGCAATTTGCTCTAGGTCATTGTAAAGATCGTGGAAACGGTCAGCAGCTTTTTGATTAACGATGTCTTGCTTAATCTCGTCTTTAACTTCACTTAGCGGTTTAGTCTCAGAAGCTTTCAAGTCATCTAATTTGATGATGTGGTAACCAAAGTCAGATTTAACCAAACCCGTTGTATCGCCAACCGCGGTCAGAGCAAACGCCGCTTCTTCAAATGCTGGATCCATAACGTCACGTTCAATCCAACCTAAAGAACCGCCAGTTTCAGCACTACCAATATCTTCAGAGCGAGATTTTGCGAGCTCAGAGAAGTCAGCACCTGCCCTCAATTCATCCAAAATAGCTTGCGCTTTGGCTTCTTCATCGCCTTGAACCAGAATATGGCTCACACTGCGCTGCTCAGCTGTAGAGTATTGATCAATGCTCTCTTGATAGTATGCTTCGATGTCTTCTTCAGTAACATCTACATTCGCTTTCAATGCATCACCAGAAAGCTCTAGGTATGAAACTTTGACTTGTTCTGGACGAGTGAACTGAGAGGCATTCGACGAGTAGTACTCTTGAAGTTCTTCATCTGAAGGATTTGCAGATTTTGCAAACTCTTCAACATTTAATTCAAGCGTACGAATATCACGAGTCTGAGTAATCAGTTTGGATTGGTCAGCAACTTCACCTGGAAGACTAAACTCACTTGCGCTTACCGCTTGAAGAAGCTGATTGCGTACTTCACTGCGGCGCATTACTTCACCAAATGATTCTGGCGTGTAACCAGCACGGCGAAGAGAAGTCTCGTAGATGTCCTGATTGAATTTGCCTTCCAATTGGAATTCTGGCATTTGCAGGATCATATCAAGTACTTGTTCATCGCTGATTCGCAGACCAAGTGATTTAGCGTGATTCTCAAGCAGGATTTCATTCACCATTTTATCTAAAACTGACTGACGCAGTCTTTGAACGAAATCGGGGTCTGAAAGAAGGTTAGCGTATTGCTCACCATATTGCGCTTGAAGCATGTTGCGTTCATTTTGATACGCTTGCTCAAAAGCTCCGCGGCTAATCTCAACACCATCGACTTTAGCAGCAACGTTGCTACCACTACCGATATAGCCACTGACACCAGTGAAGACAAAGGACAGAATAATAAGTCCCAGAATAATTTTAACTGCGATGCTGTTTACGCCTTCGCGCAATCGTTCCATCATAATGTAACAACTCTCCAAAATTGAGCCTGAGCTCTGACTAAGCACTTAAATCTACACAGTAGCGAATCTAATTATCCAGCTCACTGATAAATATGTGTGATTTAGATCTGCAGTCCACAAAAAAGTTCATTAAAGAAATGAGTACATTTTCAATTTTCTAGACCGCACTTACTCAGAAGGGAGCAGGCATTTCGCTCTATAGCGTTGAATGGTGAAGATGATATCAGAAAAAGAAATGCGCACCACATTGATGCGCATATTTCAGGACTTTTTGGCGTTTTTGAGCGCCATTCCCAGTAATTAACCTTTAGCAGGTCAATTCAAATTTAGTTACACGCGTCTTTAAGCGCTTTACCAGCTTTAAATGCTGGTACTTTTGCTTCCGCGATTTGGATCTCTTCACCAGTCTTAGGGTTACGACCTGTGCGAGCTGCACGAGTACGTACACTAAACGTACCAAAGCCTACCAATGCAACTTGATCGTCAGACTGTAGAGTATCACTCACTGCTTCAATGAATGCGTCTAGGGCACGACCCGCTGATGCTTTTGAAATGTCAGCGTTCTCTGCGATTTTTTCTACTAGTTGTGTTTTATTCACGTGATGTTCCCCTTTAGTACTACCGATTCCAAAATGGCAGTATTCGTTCCGTTAAAAAATTTAGTTATTTTTAAACCACACCTTATGGATAAAGGCGTTGTCCTTGGTGGATAAACTTAGCGTCCAAAAAAAACGCTGACAAGCCTTTTCAAGCAAGTCAGCGTGTTTTGTTTAGTTATTTTTGCTGCACGTCACTATTTTACAGACTCTAGAGTGACTCCAGACGGGTCTTTTTCTAATGCAATCGTTAACACGTCGTCAATCCACTGAACCGGTTTAACCACCAGATCCGCAATAACATTGTCAGGAATCTCTTCCAGATCACGTTCATTGTCTTTTGGAATTACCACGGTTTTAATGCCACCACGGTGAGCAGCAAGCAGTTTTTCTTTCAATCCACCGATTGGAAGTACTTCACCACGCAAAGTTATTTCACCTGTCATCGCTACGTCTGCTTTCACAGGGTTTCCTGTTAGGCTTGAAACTAGTGCTGTGCACATCGCGATACCAGCACTAGGACCATCTTTTGGTGTAGCGCCTTCTGGCACGTGCACGTGAATATCACGCTTTTCGTAAAAGTCTGAGTTGATACCCAATCTTTCCGCACGAGAGCGAACAACGGTCATCGCAGCTTGGATAGACTCTTGCATCACATCACCAAGAGAACCCGTTTGCGATAGTTTGCCTTTGCCCGGCATAGATTCGGTTTCAATCGTCAACAGATCGCCGCCAACTTCCGTCCAAGCTAATCCAACAACTTGTCCGATGCGGTTACTGTCGTCTGCTTTACCAAAGTCATGACGCTGTACACCAAGGAAATCTTTAAGATTTTCGATGTTTACGACTACTTTCTTAAGGCTAGAATCAAGCAGGATATTCTTGACTGCTTTACGACAGATCTTCGAAATCTCGCGTTCTAGGCTACGTACACCCGCTTCACGCGTGTAGTAACGAATAATACCGATGATTGCAGAATCTTCGATCTCAATTTCGTGTTCTTTCAAACCATTACGCTTGATTTGCTTACTCACCAAGTGACGTTTAGCAATGTTCAGCTTTTCATCTTCTGTGTAGCCAGACAGACGAATCACTTCCATTCGGTCAAGCAATGGACCTGGAATGTTCATTGAGTTAGACGTCGCAACAAACATGACGTCAGACAAATCGTAGTCCACTTCAAGGTAGTGGTCATTGAATGAGTTGTTTTGCTCCGGATCAAGTACTTCAAGTAACGCTGATGCAGGATCGCCGCGCATGTCAGAAGACATCTTGTCGATTTCATCCAACAAGAACAGTGGGTTTTTCACTTCCACTTTCGACATTTTTTGAATCAACTTACCCGGCATTGAACCTATGTAAGTGCGTCGGTGACCGCGGATTTCCGCTTCATCACGCACGCCACCCAAAGCCATACGTACATATTTACGACCAGTAGCCGCCGCAATAGAGCGACCAAGAGAGGTTTTACCTACGCCCGGAGGACCAACCAAGCAAAGAATAGGACCTTTAAGCTTGTTGATACGGTTTTGTACCGCCAAGTACTCTAGAATGCGCTCTTTAACGCGCTCTAGACCGTAGTGGTCTTCGTTTAGCACTTCTTCGGCTTTAGAAAGGTTCTTCTTCACTTTAGAGCGCTTAGCCCAAGGAACCCCAACCATCCAGTCGATGTAGCTGCGTACAACCGTTGCTTCGGCCGACATTGGAGACATCATCTTAAGCTTTTGTAGCTCTTGTTCCGTCTTCTCACGCGCTTCTTTAGGCATCTTCGACTCTTCGATCTTAATCTTCAGAGTTTCAAATTCGTCTGGTGCATCATCCATCTCACCAAGCTCTTTCTGAATGGCTTTCATTTGCTCATTCAGGTAGTACTCGCGCTGAGATTTTTCCATTTGCTTCTTAACGCGACCACGAATGCGTTTTTCGACTTGAAGCAAATCGATTTCTGACTCCATCTGCCCCATCAAAAATTCTAGACGTTCATTGACATCTATAATTTCAAGAACTTGCTGCTTGTCATTAAGCTTTAGAGGCATGTGAGCTGCGATGGTATCGGCAAGGCGCGCAGCTTCGTCAATTCCGTTCAAAGAAGTTAAGACTTCAGGCGGAATTTTTTTGTTCAGCTTGATGAAACCTTCAAACTGATTGATAGCGCTTCGAACGACGACTTCTTGCTCGCGCTCGTCCAACTCTGGAGTTGGTAAGTATTCGGCGTCTGCTAGGAAAAAGTCATTTTCTTTAAACTGATGAATTTGAGCGCGCTGTTGACCTTCTACCAACACCTTCACAGTGCCATCTGGCAATTTCAACAACTGTAGGATTGTGGCTACGGTACCAATGGAAAACAGGTCATCGATAGACGGCTCATCTGTGTCTGCTTGCTTTTGTGCGACAAGTAGAACTTGTTTGCTGGTGTCCATCGCAGATTCCAGGCAACGGATTGATTTCTCTCGGCCAACAAA
This sequence comes from Vibrio penaeicida, assembly GCF_002933855.1. Taxonomy (GTDB): domain Bacteria; phylum Pseudomonadota; class Gammaproteobacteria; order Enterobacterales; family Vibrionaceae; genus Vibrio; species Vibrio penaeicida_A. The sequence continues at coordinate 245,956 of NZ_BFAQ01000011.1, read as the reverse complement.
CAAAGGGATAACCATGTGTGGATATACCACTACATCTCTCAAGGGTAATACGGGGATCTCGATACGCTCGGAACGTTCCAAGTTCATACTATTCTCTCTTCCGTTTCTGCTTATTTGCAGTATATGGGGGCAAATGGCTTAGATTCAACGAGATAATAAAAAAAAGGAGGCAAAAGCCTCCTTTAGTATTTAAAAGTTTTTTATTCCGCGCCAGCGGCCTGATTATCATTGCCTTCATAAATCAACAATGGTTCAGATTCACCTTGGATAACTGCTTCATCTATAACGACTTTGCTTACATCTTCTGACGATGGCAATTCGTACATTGTTTCGAGAAGAACAGCTTCAAGAATAGAACGAAGACCACGAGCACCTGTCTTACGATCCATCGCTTTCTTAGCAATGGCTCTTAGTGCATCTTCACGGAATTCCAGCTCTACATCTTCTATGTCGAACAGAGCAGCATACTGCTTGGTCAACGCATTCTTTGGTTCACAAAGAATCTGAATGAGCGCTTCTTCATCGAGTTCTGTCAGAGTCGTAGTGACCGGTAGACGACCAATGAATTCTGGAATCAAACCGTATTTAACGAGATCTTCTGGTTCAACCTGCATGAACAGTTCGCCCACTGTGCGAGTCTCGTCTTTAGAACGAATCTCTGCACCAAAGCCGATACCCGTACCTGTCGCTGTACGTTGTTCGATTACTTTATCTAAACCGGCAAACGCACCACCACAGATAAACAGAATCTTAGAAGTGTCGACCTGCAAAAACTCTTGTTGAGGGTGCTTTCTTCCACCTTGAGGTGGAACGGAAGCGACGGTACCTTCAACCAGTTTCAACAGCGCTTGCTGAACCCCTTCACCCGATACATCGCGAGTGATTGAAGGGTTCTCTGCCTTACGAGAAATCTTGTCGATTTCATCGATGTAGACGATACCGCGCTCTGCTTTTGCTACATCGTAGTCGCATTTCTGCAGAAGCTTCTGAATGATGTTCTCAACGTCTTCACCTACATAGCCTGCTTCCGTTAATGTGGTTGCATCAGCCATGGTGAAAGGAACATCAAGGAAACGAGCCAAGGTTTCAGCCAGCAGTGTTTTACCACTACCTGTTGGACCGATCAGCAAAATATTACTCTTGCCCAGTTCAACGCCTTCACTCGTTGTATCGCCATTACGCAAGCGTTTGTAGTGGTTGTATACCGCAACCGCTAGCACTTTCTTTGCGTAATCTTGGCCAATCACATAATCATCAAGGTGTTCGCGAATTTCACGAGGGGTAGGAAGTGCACTCGACTCTTTCTTAGGGAGTACGTCCTTAATTTCTTCGCGAATAATATCGTTACATAAGTCGACGCATTCGTCACAAATGTACACTGATGGGCCTGCGATTAGCTTGCGAACTTCGTGCTGGCTTTTGCCGCAGAAAGAGCAATAAAGTAACTTACCGCTACCGCCCTCTTTGCTTTTATCTGTCATTCGCTAACCTCTTAGCCTTAACTGTCTTGTTTTGAGTTTATATCAATTTTCACCAAATTTCGCCTGCATCTTTCGGCGAAGCGCAATTACGCTTTATGGTGCGTCAAAACTGAATCAACCAAACCGTATTCTACTGCTTGATCTGCCGACATAAAGTTGTCGCGATCCGTATCACCTTCAATAACTTCAAGAGGCTGACCAGTGTGCTCTGAAAGCAACTTGTTTAGCTTCGATTTAATCGTCAAGATTTCTTGAGCGTGAATCTGAATGTCAGATGCCTGACCTTGGAAACCGCCAAGAGGTTGGTGAATCATTACACGAGAGTTTGGTAATACGTGGCGTTTACCTTCCGCACCACCTGCCAACAGGAATGCCCCCATTGAACATGCTTGACCCATACATACTGTGCTCACGTTAGGTTTGATGTACTGCATCGTGTCATAGATAGACATGCCTGCAGTAACACTGCCGCCTGGAGAGTTGATGTATAGGAAGATGTCTTTATCTGGGTTTTCTGATTCAAGAAACAGCAATTGCGCAACCACAAGGTTCGCCATTTGGTCTTCGACTTGACCAGTAAGAAAAATGATACGCTCTTTAAGCAGACGAGAATAGATATCGTAAGAACGTTCACCACGGGAAGTTTGTTCTACCACCATGGGTACTAGTGCATCAATGATTGGAGACATTGCATTTTTTTCTTGGTAGCTCATATTCTTATATCCCTAAATAAAATGGCCCGGATGATAGACTCATACGGACCATTGTTAGCAGAAGAGTTAAAACAAAGTCAACTTTCTACGCACTGAAACCTGATTTTATGCAGGTTGTTGTGCATTCATAAGCTCGTTGAAGCTTACTTCTTTGTCAGAAACTTTTGCTTTAGCGATGATAGCGTCGATCGCTTGCTCTTCTAACGCAACATTGCGCATGTTGTTCATCATTTGTTCGTTTTGCTCGTAGTAAGCAATAACTTCCGCTGGATCTTCGTAAGCAGTAGCCATCTCTTCAATAATAGCCTTAACTTTCTCGTCGTCAGCTTTTAATTCTTCAGATTTGATAACTTCGCCAAGTAGAAGACCAACAACTACGCGACGTTTAGCTTGCTCTTCGAACAGCTCACGTGGAAGTTGCTCAGCCGCTTCAGGGTTGCCACCGAAACGTTGTGCAGCTTGCTGACGTAGAGTACCGATTTCTTGATCGATAAGTGCAGCAGGTACATCAATGTCGTTTTCGTTAACAAGACCGTCAAGCGCTTGCTCTTTAATGCGGTTCTTAACCGCTTGCTTAAGCTCGCGTTCCATGTTCTTGCGAACTTCAGTCTTAAGACCGTCGATACCGCCTTCAGCACCAAACTTAGATACGAATTCTTCGTCTAGCTCAGGAAGTTCACGTTCTTCAACTTTGTTCACTTTGATAGCGAACTTCGCTTCTTTACCTTTCAGGTTTTCAGCGTGGTAATCTTCTGGGAAGTTTACGTCGATTTCGAATTCCATGCCCGCAGATTTACCTACGATGCCGTCTTCGAAACCAGGAATCATGCGACCAGCGCCCATTTCTAGTGGGAAGTTCTCAGCTTTACCGCCTTCAAACTCTTCACCGTCGATAGAACCAACGAAGTCGATTGTTGCACGAGAGTTTTCTGACGCTGCGCCTTCAACTTCTTTCCAAGTTGCTTGCTGCTTGCGAAGCGTTTCGATCATTTCTGCAACGTCGTCTTCTTTCACTTCAACTGCTGGCTTTTCAACAGTGATGTTGTCTAGACCTTTCAGTTCAACTTCTGGGTAAACTTCAAAAGTTGCGTTGAATACTAGGTCTTTACCTTCTTCAGTTTCCACTGGAGCGAAAGTCGGCGCGCCTGCTGGGTTGATTTTTTCTTTCACGATCGCTTCGATGAAGTGACGTTGCATAACCTCACCCATCACATCTTGACGTACTGCTTTGCCGTACATTTGCGCAACCATCTTCAAAGGTACTTTACCTTTACGGAAACCATCGAAGCGACGGTTTTTAGCGATGTTGCGTAGTTCAGCTGTTACTGCGTCTTCGATGTTTGCAGCAGGAACGGTAATAGTAAGACGGCGCTCTAGGCCTTCTAGAGTTTCAACAGTAGCTTGCATTATAAATAAACCTCAAAACTGGCTCAGTGTTACCTGAGCTTAGGAGCCAGCGCCTTAGCGGTGACTTCATCCTTAAGTTGCATTCTGTCTGAATGCATAAAATGAAATTCGGAGACCCACAAACCATTCAATTCGTAGCTCATGAACTATTCAGTGACCTCTTCCATACTGACTTCGCAGAAAGAACGTCTCCAATTAGCCTCAGGACAGAAATTTTAGACGCGACATTCTAGCGATATGCGTGACGACTGTCGAGCCAAGTCCTGATTTCTCGAATATTTGGCAAAAGTTTTCTGAGAAATGGGGACGATACATGGCTTTTCAAGGGAAATAATCTGTTTTTTTCATGAAAAGATAAAAAAGAGATCCGAGTCTTGTTTTAGCACACCAAAGATTTCTCTTTTTTGTTACTTTTACGTTATCAGTTGTTGAAGAAGTTTATCTCTATGATTCTGCGGCGTATTCCAATTATTTTGATGTTCTCCTACGCAGTCTCTAGCTTAATCTTGGGTTTGTGGGGCTGGCGGCTGGGTTATCAAAACCAATTTGATCAAGCAAATTTGCACGCAGATCAACTTAGCAATCATTTAGCGACTCAACTCGAAAAATACGCCTATATTCCCCAGCTAATGTCGAAAGACAATGAATTAGTTGATGCGCTTCTTTCACCTACCAACAGTGCGCAACTCGACATTACAAACCGCTACTTAGAAGAAGTTAACAGTGTGGTCGGGGCTGCAGACACGTATTTGATCAATCGTATCGGCACAACGATTGCTGCGAGCAATTGGCAAAATAAAAAAACATTTGTTGGAAGAAACTTCGCATTTCGCCCTTATTTCCAGCAAGCCATCAAAGGAGAAAGAGGGGAATACTTTGCTCTAGGCAGCACCTCTGGTAGACGCGGTTACTTCTATTCTTACCCAGTCAAACATGCAGGCAATAACGTGGGTGTTTTAGTGGTGAAGAAAGATTTATCGACAATAGAAGAAGACTGGACAAGCCAGAACAGTTTTTTCGTTGTGACCGATGCTGACGACATTGTCTTTATGTCCAATCGCGTCAACTGGTGGTATCACAGCCTTTATCCTTTGGAACAAAACAAAATAGAGGAAATCAGAAAAAGCCGCCGCTATTTAGAACGAGATATTTTTGCGCTTTCATTTGTAGGGGATTTCGAGGCACCGGAAGCCGAACTCCAATTACAGGGAACCAATGCACTCTTCAATCAATACTTCAGTTTTAACCAATACCTAAGTGTGGTGCGTCCACTTAAAGGAAGCTCATTAACGGTTCGCGTATTAAGCCCAAAACTAAACCTAGTTTGGAAAGTTGCAGCGTTGATTGCCCTAAATACCTTGGTTTTCGTTTTGTTGTATTTGGCGAGTATCATCATTCGCCAACAAAAATCTAAACAGCGACAAATCGAGCGGATTCAGGTGGAATCTAAACAAAAACTTGAATTTCAAGTTATGGTGCGTACAGCAGAGCTTCAAGAAGAAATTAAAGTCCGAGCGGAAACCGAATCTGCACTTAGGCAAACTCAAGAAGAATTGATTCAAGCGGCGAAATTGGCAGTGCTAGGGCAAATGTCCACCAGCATCAGCCATGAACTCAATAATCCATTAGCAGCGATTCGCAGCTATGCCGATAACGCCCTGCTATTTTTGGAGAAATCCCGACACGATAAGGTCGACCAGAATCTTCATAGAATTTCTGTGTTAACCGAACGCATGGCGAAGATCAGCCAACAACTCAAAGCATTTGCTAAAAAAAGTGATGCCAGTGACCGAGTTATTACTCAGATATCCCCTGTCATCATTGCTACACGAGAATTGCTCAAACCACAGTTAAAAGATACCCATACCCAATTGGAGTGCCATGGGCTGGAGCAAGCTCTCAATGCGAAAATTAACCCCATTCAGCTTGAACAAGTACTCGTGAATTTATTCACCAATGCCATTCAAGCGATGGACATGCAGCCACAAAAACAAATTCAACTTACGCTGCATGCAACGCCAAACCACGTCATCATTGATATTGAAGATACCGGTCCTGGCATTGCGCAAGATACGCTCAATCAACTGTTTGAGCCTTTTTATACCACGAAGCAAAATGGCTTGGGATTAGGCTTGTCCATATCTCAGCAAATCATGCAAAGCATGGATGGCGAACTGCAAGCGAGTAATACAGAACACTCGGGTGCCAAGTTCCGGCTTCTGCTGCCCAAAATTTAGGAACGAGTATGTCTCATATACACTTTGTCGATGATGAAGAAGATCTCAGAATCGCAATGGAACAAGCTTTCGAACTTGCTGATATTCAAGCCACTGGGTTTCCAGATGCGGAGTCTGCTTTGCTCGCGTTCGACGAAGATGATCCACCTTATGTCGTTGTCACCGACATTCGATTACCTGGCATTAATGGACAACAGTTATTGAACTCCATCAAGGCGAAAGATGAAGACCTGCCAGTCATTTTAATTACGGGTCACGGTGATATATCAATGGCAGTGCAATCAATGCATGATGGTGCTTACGACTTCATCGAAAAACCGTTTTCGAACGACAGGCTCATCGATACAGTAAAACGCGCCATTGAACGCAGAAAACTCACACTGGAAAACCAGAAACTCAAACGCGCTTTAAAAGCCAACCAAGCGCTCGGTCCTAGAATTATCGGTAATACTGACAGTATCCAAGATCTTCGTGACACCATTACCCATATCGCTGACACAAACGCCGATATTCTACTGTTTGGAGAAACGGGAACAGGGAAAGAATTGGTTGCACGTTCACTCCATGAACAAAGCAGCCGCAGAGAACAAAACTTTGTTGCGGTTAACTGTGGAGCAGTACCAGAAAACCTGATTGAAAGTGAGCTCTATGGTCATGAAAAAGGCGCGTATACCGGCGCAGATAGCCTTCGAGTCGGTAAGTTCGAATACGCCCAAGGTGGCACCCTATTTTTGGATGAAATTGAATCCATGCCAATGCAAGCCCAAATTCGACTTTTGCGAGTACTGCAAGAGAGACAGATCGAAAGGATCGGCTCCAATAAGAGTATTGGGTTAGACATACGTGTTATTGCGGCTACCAAAACCGACTTAAAAGACGCTGCATCACAAGGTACGTTTCGACAAGATCTCTACTACCGTTTAAACGTAGTGACTCTGGATTTGCCGCCTCTGAGGGAGAGAAAAGAGGACATCCCTGCCCTATTCCACCATTTTTTGCTCGTTGCTGCTGCACGCTACGGCAAAGCGGCTACCTCACTGCCATCTACCGATTTGCAAGCATTACTCGCTCATGACTGGCCAGGCAATGTTCGAGAGCTAAGAAATGCTGCGGAACGGTTCGTTTTACTCGGAAAATTAAACCAACTCGGAGAAGCTACAAGGCCAAAATCGCAGCTAGGGCTGGCAGAGCAAGTGGCTGATTTTGAAAAAGCTCTGATTGAACAAGCCTTGTCTTCCCATGACGGCAGTATTAAAGACACCATGTCTGCCCTAAACCTCCCGAGAAAAACCCTGTACGACAAGATGCAGAAATTTGGCATTAATAAAGACAGCTTTAAGAGTTAACGTGTGTTGACCTTTCGAGTCCTGTTGAGCCCACGACCTCTATAGGTGGGCTCAAAATATGAAACAAAGCCCTCATTCAATTCGCAGTTTCACTGCCAATCATCACACTTTTACTATTGCCCCCGCATGACTGGTTGTTTTTTGACCACACAAACGATAACGTAAATCCATATATGAAATTTACTTTTATATATGGATTTAATTCCAAGCACGTAACTGAGATTCTATCTTGTTCCTTCTGCGACCAGAGAAGCCGTCCACTCGGAAACAGTGAAGTACCAGAGCAAGTCAGTGCCGCCAGCTGCTCAAGCTGTACCTTATGTAGTGTCTACGCGACACCAAGCGGATTCTTCCGCTATGCAATTTCAGTTTTCTTGAAAAAATCAGGAGTAACACATGGAACGTTTTCTCAGATCAATAATGGCTTTGATGATACTGATCTCGACATCAGTATTCTCTGCCGAATATGAACTTAAGCTCGCTCACGTCACCTCTAACCAAGAGCCACTGCATCAAGCATTGGAATACTATGCTGCTAACGTCGAAAAACGTTCTGGCGGTAAAATCAAAATCACCATTCACCCTAATGGTGAACTAGGCACGAACCTCGAAGTATATGAGCAAGTCAAGCTAGGTCTTCCTGTCATCCAAACCGCCGACCCTGGTTATCTATCCGACTACGCGCCAGATTTTGGTGTACTGAATGGTCCGTATTTACTGGAAGATCCGAAAGATTTTAAAAAGCTATTAGATTCATCTCTGTACCAATCTATGAAGAGCACGGTTAAGAAGAATGGTAATTTTGAAGTTCTTGCCATGAATTGGTTGTTTGGCGAAAGACACATCATTTCAAACAAAGCGATTCTTTCCCCGTCCGATTTGAAAGGGGTCTCCATGCGAGTTCCACCTAATGTAATGTGGATAGAAACCGTAAAAGCTATGGGCGCTCGTGCGACACAATTGGCTTGGTCTGAAGTGTATACCGGGCTTTCCTCTGGCGTAGTCGATGCAGCCGAAGCACCCTTGGGCTCACTGTATGCCGCTAAACTGTATGAAAGTAAGAAGCACGTTTCGCTAACGAGTCACTTTAAAGCATTCATTGGGCTTGTAATTAACGCAGACTACTTCGCTAATTTACCTCAAGACATTCAAACCATTCTCGCCGAAGAAGCGATCACAGCAGGTGAATACATGACAGAGCTTTCCGTCAGTACGACAGAAACCTTACTCGACAAACTGCGCGCCGAAGGTGTTACCGTCCATAAAAATGTGGATGCCAAGGCATTCCAAAAAGCGACAGCACCAGTATACGGTAAGTTCCCTAAATGGTCGGATGGGCTTCATGCCAAAGTCCGTGAAATATTAGATAACTAACTTGCCTACCTAAAAGCGATACCCCAAAGCGACCCCATGACGCTAAGTTTAGCGGACATTGGTTCGCTTTCACGATAAGAAGACCTAGGTTTGGGATTGTAAGGAGACGATTCATGGCAGCAAAAAGAGTATCAAAGGTACTTGGTAACATTGAAACCACACTCGCTTTGATTGCCATGAGCTTAGTGTTAGGTTCGGTCGTATGGGGTGTAGTCACTCGCTACATTACAGAGCAACCCGCTACCTGGACGACCGAATTGTCAGGCATCGCCTTTACCTGGCTGGTCTTTATGGGGGCATCCGTTTGCTATCGAAAAAGTTTGCACATTGGTGTCCCTGTTTTTGTCGATGCATTACCGCAAAACGTTCGTAGGAAATTAGCCTTTGTCACGACCACTTTGATCATGGTTTTTCTGGCGTACAGTTTTTATCTCGCTTCAGTACTGGCTTTCCAGTCATGGAATCGCCCGTCTCCGGTATTACGACTCCCGTTTTCATTTGTTTATCTCGCGACATGCTTGTCTTTTCTTTTCATGTTTATCCACGCTGTATGTCATATTCTCATCAAATCAGACGTGACCGATTCTGATAATAAAGTGGAGGCGAAGTAATGGATCTACTCCCTGTTTTCATTCTGTTTCTGCTGTTTGCTGCCAATGTACCTGTCGCCTTCGCTTTGGCGATTGCTGGGCTATCGTTTTTCATGATGACAAATGGCATTCAGCACCAAATCTTCATCCAGCGCTTTGTCGCCGTTACTCACTCGTTCCCTCTTTTGGCTATCCCTTTTTTCATCATGACAGGCGTCATCATGAACCATTCTGGCATTACAGATCGGCTCATGAAGTTAGCGGATAGCCTGACAGGGCACCGAGTTGGCGGGTTAGCGCAAGTCAACATTTTACTCAGTACGCTTATGGGTGGCATGTCTGGTAGTGCCAATGCCGATACCGCCATGCAAAGCAAAATTATGGTTCCGCAAATGAATCAGCGGGGCTATCACACTGCATTCTCGGCGGCAGTCACAGCTTGCTCCTCCATTATTAGTGTCATTATTCCCCCGGGGATTGGGCTAATCCTGTATGGGTACATGGGCGATGTTTCGATTGGCAAGCTATTCTTAGCGGGCGTTATTCCCGGTATTGTGCTTTGCATTGCTTTGATGATCGTTGCGCATCGTATATCGAGAATTCGTCAATACGCCCCTTCTCAACCACAAAAGTCATCGCTGACTGATCGCTTAATCGCCCTGAGAAATGCCTCGTGGTCGTTAATGGTTCCTATCGGAATCATTGGGGGGATAAGATTTGGCTTCTTTACCCCAACCGAAGCGGGCGCAATTGCGGTGATCTACGCCATAATCGTGGGCTACATTCACCGACAGTTTTCGGTGAAAGCACTTCCTGAAATTATGAAAGAGACCGTTATCGCAACGTCCACTGTTATGTTCATAATCTGCGCGGCTTCGACGTTCAGTTTTTATCTTTCTTGGGAAAGGTTACCTGTTCAGGTTGCCAATGCCATGCTGGCGATAACCGATAATCCCTACTTGCTACTCCTTATCATCAATCTTTTGTTGGTAGCGGTTGGCATGTTCATAGAGGGAGGCGCGGCTCTGATTATTCTAACGCCCATTTTGGTCCCCATTATCACCAAAGTCGGCATTGACCCAGTTCACTTTGGCATTGTGATGGTACTGAACCTCACCATTGCTGGCGTTACCCCTCCTCTGGGCACTTTGATGTTCACAGCTTGCAGTATCAGTAAGGTTTCCGTAAAAGAATTTGTTAAAGAAGTCCTGCCGTTTCTTGCCATGTTGATTGCAGTGTTACTGCTACTCACTTTTGTACCGCAGATATCACTTTGGTTACCGGGGACTATGGACTAAACAAGTGTTAGGTGAGAACAAAAAAAGCCCTGCTGGGGAAAGCAGGGCAAGTGCGGTTTATTGAGCGATAACGGTTGAGTGTAGGGTGTCTCTACGCTTCGCTTCTATTTAGTAATTATTTCGGGTCCCATAAGTGTGGTCGGTAACCACGTCGATACCCATGGAACATAAGTGACAATCACGAGGAAGAGGAACATCACCGCTACCCAAGGTAGAGCGGCTTTAACCACATTCATCATCGACATTTTCGCTACCCCCGCCGTCACAAACAAATTGAGCCCAACAGGTGGGGTTATCATTCCTATTTCCATATTCACAACCATCATAATGCCAAGATGGATAGGGTCGATGCCTAATGCAATAGCAATAGGGAAAACCAATGGAGCAACGATGATCAACAAGCCCGAAGGCTCCATAAATTGCCCACCAATAAGCAGCAAGACGTTCACAACAATAAGGAAGGTTATGGGTCCTAAGCCCGCCGATAGCATTGACTCGGTAATCATCTGAGGAATGCGTTCTTCTGTAAGCACGTGTTTTAAGATCAACGCATTAGCGATGATGAACAGCAACATAATCGTTAGCTTACCCGCATCAAATAGCGTGTTCTTTGTGTCTTTGTGAACAAAGGTTTGGAACACTTTCACCAACAACGGCTTGGTGTTTTCTTTATCTGCAAACGGTCCCATGTCTTTGTAGATGAAGTTTGCAATAAGGAAAGAATACACAGCCGCTACCGCTGCTGCTTCTGTAGGAGTAAATACTCCACCATAAATCCCACCAAGAATGATCACGATCAGCAATAAGCCCCAGCTTGCATCTTTCGCTGCCGCAAAGGCTTCGCCCCAACCCACGAAAGGTTGTGCTGGCAGGTTTTTGACTCTTGCCGCAATATAGATGGCAATCATCAACATCACCCCAGCAAGCAAGCCAGGAATTACACCACCTAAGAACATACGCCCAACAGAAACATCCGTCGCTGCAGCGTATACAACCATCACGATGGATGGTGGAATAAGAATCCCCAATGTCCCCGCATTACAAATAACACCGGCGGCGAACTCTTTGGAATATCCGTTCTTCACCATGCCCGCAATAACAATACTACCGATAGCCACCACCGTCGCAGGAGAGGAGCCAGACAGCGCAGCAAACATCATACACGCCACGACCGATGCCATTGCTAAACCACCACGGAACCAACCGACCATCGCAATCGCGAAACGAATGATTCTGCGGGCAACCCCACCCGTAGACATGAAGCTAGAGGCGAGTATAAAAAACGGAATTGCCAGTAAAGTATAATGCCCAGCAAACGCATTAAATAAAGTTTGGGCAACAGACGCCAATGACGCATCGGAATGCAGCAACAGAAATAGGACACTGGCAAGGCCAAGGGATACCGCAATGGGTACACCAATTAACATGAAGCCTATGACCATAATAAACAGCAATAAAATGTCCATGGCTTAGCTCTCCTTGCTTTCAGATTTCAATGCTTCTAAATCTTCTTCCGCTTCATGGCTGGAAATCAGACGGTCTATTTTTCCTGTCGCGATTTGCCACGCGCATTGAGCAAAGCGAAAGGTTAGTAACGCCATACCAATTGGAAGTGCAGCGTAAGGGATAAAGCGTGGCATTTTTTCGTAGCGCTCGCCTTCATTCATCCAATCGGATAGGAATTGCAGAATTTCCGGCATAGGAATATCGTCGGTCTCGTACCATGCGCGCTCAGTCACAAACGGAAACCAATAATTCCAAGAACCAATAAACAACAAAATGGAAAAGAGAAGGCACAGCGCGACGGCGACTAATGCGTACATCTTTCTTCCCCGCTCCGGTGCGAGGTTAATAATGACATCCACACCAATGTGGAAATGTTTTTTCACGCCATAAGAAGCGCCGACAAGTACCATCCAGGCAAAGAGAAAAACGGTCAGTTCCAGTGCCCAAAGGATGTTGTCGTTAAACACATAACGAAACACCACATTAGCAAAGGTAAGTAGGGTCATACTTCCAAGAAACAACGCAATCAGTGTTTCTTCGATTTGATCCGTTACCTTACCGACTCGAGTAAATAAGGACTGTTCCATACAGATACTCCGCTGTATTAGGAATAATTTAGAGGAAAAGGCGCAGTGTGTGCTGCGCCATTATTTTTATTATTTATTTGAAGCTAAAGCGGCTTCGATCAAATCTGCACCGATGTCTTTTTCGAATTTCTTCCAAACAGGTTGAAGTGCTGTCACCCACTCTTGGCGCTGCTCTGGTGTCAACGATCTCACCACTCCACCAGCGGCGATGATGTTTTGCTTGTTGATTTCGTTTACTTCACTGGAAGCGGAATTACGTGCAGCCGTTACATCAACAAGAATCGCGTTAAACTCTTCACGAACGTCCTTAGGCAGTTCCTTCCACCATGTATTCGACGTCACCACTAGGTAGTCCAAAATGCCATGATTGGTTTCGGTGATGCCATCTTGCACCTCGAAAAACTTCTTGCCGTAAATGTTCGACCACGTGTTTTCCTGCCCATCGATAACTTTCGTTTGAAGGCCACCGTACACTTCTTTGAACGACATTTTCTGTGGGTTTGCCCTTAACTGTTCAAATTGCGCGACCAATACATCCGACGCTTGAACGCGGAATTTTAACCCCTCAGCATCGCTAGGAGACATCAACGGCTTGCTCGCAGACATTTGCTTCATTCCGTTGTGCCAGAACGACAACCCTTTCAAACCACGGCGCTTCATCGCGTTTTTTAACTTGTCACCCGCTTCAGAGTTTTGGAAACGGTCGACGGCATCCACGTCTTCAAACAGAAATGGCAAATCGAAAATACGGTACTTCTTGGTAAATTTTTCAAACTTCGAGAGCGATGGTGCCGCTAATTGCACGTCTCCGTTGAGTAACGCTTCAAGGACCTTGTTGTCATCGTAAAGCGTTGAGTTAGGGAAAACCTGCATACAGGCTTTTCCGTTCATCTCTTCATTCACACGCTTCTCAAGCAAAGATGCTGCAATGCCTTTGGGGTGCTTATCGGTATTAGTCACGTGGCTGAATTTAATAACAATCTCACCAGGGTCACAGTTAGCAGCCGCTTGGAAACTGGTAAGCGCCAAGATAGAGGCAGAAAGTAGGGTAAGAGGCTTTAACATTTTTATTCTCCTTGTTTAACACTTAGTCGTCATCACTGAAGACCATGTACTCGACAAAGAGCAAAACCCAGACCAACTTGATACATTTTATTAACAACCCTTTAACCATAAAGGTTGTGAGTGAACTGCCTCTATAGGCACCTGAGAAATCGAAATCTGTTTAGGCGGAAATCCACCCATTGAAAATAAGCAGATGGGTGGAAAGTGAAACATTGGTGCACTGCTTGACGTTTTGTTCCACAACTCTCATTTTGATGCGGAACCAGATTCATATAATGGTGCAACTGTTGTTGTTTTTATAAATCATGGGTATCTAAATGATCATTCAGAAAACAATAACAGGAGAAACGTCATGAGTGTTTTAAGTAAGCCTTCCGTCTATTTCCCCGAGTACGTGGTGACTCAAGACGAAATTATTGAATGCCTTCGCACGCTGCACAGCGACCAACCTCACGCAGAAAAAGCGTTTGATATGGTCAGAAATTCAAGTATTGATAAACGTCATCTTATTGTCCCACTCGATAAAGTCGTCTCGCTAGAAAACTTTGATGAACGAAGCGCTATTTACGATGAACAGGCTCGGTTTATGTCTGAACAAGCTGCGCTTCAAGCGATCAAGAATGCGGATCTTCAAATCAAAGATATCACCATGGTCATTGTGACCTCATGCACTGGTTTTATGATGCCTTCGCTCACAGCTCATTTGATCAATGCACTTAATCTCAACAATTCGACCATTCAGTTGCCAATGGCTCAGATGGGATGTGTAGCAGGTGCAGCGGCCGTGAATCGAGCATTTGACCACTGCCAACAGTCACCGAACAACAACGCACTGATTGTGACACTGGAAACTTCATCGCTATGTTTTGATAAATACGCGAACCGTATTCAAGACTTTGTGACCAATTCACTGTTTGGCGATGCATGTGCAGCGGTAGTTATGCGTGGAGACGATCAAACCAACGGAATGAAACTCACGCATTCTGCCAGCCATTTTCTCCAGGAAAGTGAAGCGTTTATTCGCTACGATATGACACCGAGAGGTTTCAAATTCTCATTAGATAAAGAAGTGATGTATTCCATTGAACGCGTCGCTCCGGTCATTGATCAGTTTGTTCAGTCTCGACAGGATAAGCGATCCAAAGATCTGGATTTCTATCTATTCCATACCGGAGGTCGAAGAATTCAAGATGAAGTAGAGCGTACGTTGGATCTAACATCCGATGCACTCGATCATTCTAGAGCATGCTTGCGCGAAACTGGCAATACCTCTAGCGCCGCTGTTATCGATGTTCTCAGAAGAAGTTTTGAACATCGAAAAGCAGGAGAGCAAGGCGTGATGGCGGCATTTGGACCCGGCTTCACCACTGAAATGGCATTGGGTACTTGGCAGTAAAAAAAAAGCGCCTTAACCAGAGTTAAGGCGCAAAAACAACAAAAGGTCCCTCGGCCTTTTGGTTGTCACAGATAAAATGAAGCCTAAACGCTAAGGCTTCAAACCCTTGTAAGGTAAGACTTGTACCTATTGTTCAATACGAATCTCTGTTTTCGCATCAAAGAACACGGCTTTAGAAAGGTCAAAGTACAAGTTCGTTACTTCCCCCACCTTCACATCAAACTCGGGAGATAATCGGCAAGCCACTTCTTGATTGTTCACTTTCACCATAGCTATGGTGTCTGGACCTGTTGGTTCAAGTACTTCTATCTTCAGAGGCAGTTCACTAGCAACGCTTCCTAGCTCAACCTGTTCAGTGATGTTTTCTGGTCGCAAGCCAATCACGACTTCTTGCCCATCACGAGTTCGTAGCGATTCCGGTAAGCGAATATCATGAATTTTGCCTTCACCATCGGTGACTTTTAGCACTGGGTGATCAACTTCATTCAAATCCACCTTACCGCGGATAAAGTTCATCGAAGGCGACCCCATGAAACCTGCCACAAACATATTGTTGGGTTTGTTGTAGATCTCTTTGGGTGTGCCTAGTTGCTGGAGCTCTCCATCCTTCATCACGGCGATTCTATCCGCCAATGTCATGGCCTCAATCTGATCGTGAGTCACATACACAATGGTGGTGTTTAGCTGCTGATGTAAGCGTTTAATCTGAGTACGCATTTCAACACGTAACTTAGCATCTAGGTTCGATAGTGGCTCATCAAACAAATACAGTTTGGGCTTACGAGCCAAGGCGCGTCCCATGGCTACACGCTGGCGCTGGCCACCAGACAACTGCGATGGTTTGCGATCAAGCAGGTGATCAATTTGCAGCATTTCGGCAACTCGATTTACCTCAGCTTCGATTTCGTCCGTTGGCATTTTGCGGATTTTTAATCCAAAAGCGATATTCCCTCTCACTGTCATGTTTGGGTATAACGCATAGGATTGGAACACCATCGCGATATCACGATCTTTCGGCTCTACTTGCGCGACATCCGTACCATCGATAACAATTTCACCCGACGTAATATCTTCAAGCCCCGCGATGGTATTCATTAGGGTGGATTTACCACAGCCAGAAGGTCCGACTAAAATCAGAAACTCGCCAGAGTCGATGCTGATGTTTATGCCTTTTAGTGTTTCTTGCTCCGCATTTTGATAGGTCTTGCGGATCTTGTTTAACTGTAATGTTGCCATGCGTTTATCCTTTTACTGATCCGGCGGTGAGACCACGTACGAAGTATTTACCTGCCAATACATACACAATCAGTGTCGGCAGTGCGGCGATAATGGCGGCTGCCATATCTACGTTGTATTCTTTCACCCCTGTACTGGTATTAACCAAGTTGTTTAGGGCAACGGTTATGGGCTGAGTATCCGAACCGGAGTAAACAACACCAAATAAGAAATCATTCCAAATTGCAGTGAACTGCCAAATCACGGTGACCATGATGATGGGAAGTGATAAAGGCAGCAGAATTTTGAAGAAGATGGTGAAAAACCCAGCGCCATCAAGTTTCGCCGCTTTCACCAACTCATCCGGTACACCGATATAAAAGTTTCGGAAGAATAGAGTGGTGAACGCCAATCCGTAGATAACGTGAACGATCACAAGACCCGTGGTTGTATTGGCGAGCCCAAGCTTGCCTAACGTAGCGGCCATTGGAAGTAAGATGACCTGAAATGGAATAAAACACCCAAATAGCATTAAGCTGAAAAATAGGTTAGAGCCTCTGAATTTCCATTTACTCACTACATACCCATTGAAAGCACCGAGTAACGTAGAAATCGCAACTGCTGGAATCACCATTTGGAATGAGTTCCAGAAATAACCTCTTACCCCTTCACATGCCACGCCTGTACACGCTGAAGACCAAGCTTTACCCCACGCATCAAACACCCACTCTTGTGGCAGAGACATTAGGTTACCTGCTTTGATATCTGGCAGGGTTTTAAACGAGGTGATCACCATGACAAACAGTGGCATGAGGTACACCAAGCAGAAAAACAGCAAAGCAGCGTATAAGAATGCTCGGCTTAAGTTGAATGGCTTACTCATGACTTTTTCTCCCTTAACTCAGAGTAAAGATAAGGCACTAGAATGGCCAAAATACCTGCTAGCATCATCATTGCACTGGCTGCCCCCAAACCAATTTGGCCACGGGTAAATGAATGCGCATACATAAACAGTGCTGGTAAATCAGACGAGTAACCCGGTCCGCCTGCAGTTAATGCAGTGACCAAATCAAAACTCTTGATCGCAATGTGGGATGTAATGATAACGGCACTGAAAAACACTGGTCTCAAGCATGGCAAAATGATCTTTAAATAAATGCTTGGTAAGCTCGCACCATCTATTTGTGCGGCTTTTATTATCGATGAATCGATACCACGAAGACCGGCTAAAAACATCGCCATAACAAATCCAGACGATTGCCATACAGCAGCAATCACCAAGGTATAAATCGACATTTCAGAATTTACTAACCAATTGAACTCGAAGTCGGTGAAGCCCCAGTCTCGCACCATTTTTTCGATGCCTAATCCTGGGTTCAAAATCCATTTCCATGCGGTACCTGTAACGATGAACGAAAGCGCCATCGGGTAAAGGTAGATGGTACGTATTGCGCCTTCTTGACGGATGTTTTGGTCAAGCAAAATAGCGAGCCCTACACCCAAGACAATGGCGATAAACATAAAAAGCAAACCAAAGATACCTAGATTCGTTATCGAGGTAACCCAACGGTCGTTCTCCATTAATTTTTCATATTGAGCAAAACCAGCAAAGTTGAAGCTAGGCAAAAAGCGGGAATTGGTTAGAGATAAGGCTGCAGTCCAAAAAATGTAGCCGTATATGCACACCACGGTGACGAGCATAGTCGGAGCCAGAACAATTTTTGGCAGCCAGTTTTGTAATTTATCGGCAAAGCTGCGCTTCGGCGCCGATTTAGTTTTAGGCACTGTCAAAACATGCTCCATAACTTATCCTTGTTAGAAGGCCCCTCAGAACCGCCGCAAGCGGCGGTACATGAGGAAAGTGCGAACTCATCTTGAGCACGACTCTCAGGGGGTGTTCTTTTCGGGGAGAACCCGATGTCAAAACCAGCAGATATCCGAAGTTGTGGGTCGAAAGGCTACTGGTGTTGAGTCGATCTTAGATGGCCGCTTTTACGGCTTTTGCCAACTTCTTGACTGCATCATCTGCTTTTGCTGATGGGTCGTTAAAGAAGTTAGTGACGACGTCGTAGATGGCACCTTGAACGTAACTGGTGGTAGACAAGCCATGCGCCATACTTGGCACTAAATCGCCGCTGTCTGCACTGGTTTTAAATGTTGCCATTGAATCCAGAGCACAAGAGTCGAATTTGGTCATGTCCATATCCAAGCGAACAGGGATTGAGCCTTTGTTGAGGTTAAATACTTCTTGGAAGTCTTTAGTAAGAATGGTTTTCGCCAGTGCTTTTTGCGCTTTTTCATTGTCTGAATTTTTCAGCTTAAAGAAGGCGAAACTGTCGATATTGAACGTAAACTGACCATCTGTACCCGGTGCTGGCGCACAAATGTAATCTTTACCCGGCATTTTACCTGCCGCAGCAAATTCACCTTTTGCCCAGTCACCCATGATTTGCATAGCCGCGTCACCATTAATGACCATTGATGTCGCTACGTTCCAATCTCGGCCTGGGGAGTTGCTGTCGATGTAATCGCGAATCTTGTGGAACTTCTCGAACACCTCAACCATTTTTGAGCCTTGAAGCACATCCATGTCTAGATCAACAAACGCTTTGTTGTAGTCTGCGCTGCCAAGTACATCAAGGGCTACGGCTTCAAATACTGTCGCGTCTTGCCAAGGTTGACCACCGTGAGCAAGTGGAATGTAGCCTGCAGCTTTGATTTTTTCTGCGGAAGCAAAAAACTCATCCAAGGTTTTAGGAACAGAAACACCTGCCGCTTTTAATACTTCTGGGTTTGCCCACAACCAGTTTACTCGGTGAACGTTAACAGGGACGGCAACAAAGCGACCTTCATGCTTCATGACTTTTGTTACAACTTCTGGAAGATTACTTTCCCATTTTTCCGCTTTTGCCACGTCATCTAAGCTGGTTAGAAACCCAAGGTCACCCCACTCTTGAATGTCGTGTCCTTTGATTTGAGCGGCTGAAGGAGGATTACCTGATACCGCACGAGTCTTTAAGACTGTCATGGCACTTTCACCGCCGCCACCAGCAACAGCAAAGTCTTTCCAAGAGTGACCTTGCTCCTCGACCTTACTTTTCAGTACAGCAGCGGATTTTGCTTCACCACCAGAGGTCCACCAATGAAGCACTTCTACTTCGCCAGCTTGTGTGTACGGTGTAGCAGCTAGCAATGATAGGGTAATCAGAGTTTTATTCATTTTCATTGTTATCGTCCATGTTATTTTGGCCTTGAAGCCTTGGATTAAGCAAAAACGGGGAAAAGGATACTACCGAGCATTTCCTCATTTGCCCTAAGTCTAAACATGGAAAAAACAGAAGATTGAAACAAAGGGTAAGCCCAATGTAACGAAGATGTTACATTAGAGCTCAGGGTCATGTGGGATAAGGACTTTTGCCTCCAGACCGCCTTTGAGAGAATTGTAAATAATGAGATCTCCACCATGTGCATGGAGGATATTTCGGCTAATCCCTAGCCCTAAGCCGTGTCCATCTTTGTCATTGGCTAGGCGATAATATGGCTCAAATACCATATCCAGCTTGCTTTCAGGAATGCCTTGCCCTTCATCTAGAATAATAAGCTCTAATCGATCCTCGTGGTCATAAACATAAACATGTACGCGATGCCCGTATTTAACCCCGTTATCGATGAGATTGGTGAGCACCCGTTTCATCGCAAGTGGTTTACCCCAAATAGGCAAAATAGGCGTGTCTGGTAAGAAAACTTTGGTGCTTTCCTGATTATGACTCTCTGCAATCGATGCCAACATGTCTTCAAGATCCACTTGGGCATTGTTCTCATGCAAATCGGTCTCTCTTACACACTGAAGTGCCCCTTTGACCATCATCTCCAGTTCATCGAGATCACGGTTAAACTTAAATCGCTTTTGATCATTTTCCAGCAACTCTGCGCGGATTCTTAGCCGCGTGATGGGTGTTTTTAAATCATGTGAAATGGCGGAAAATAAATGCTCTCTATCGGTGATATAACGGTTTATCCGAGACTGCATACGATTGAACGCACGAGTTGCTGTTACCAACTCACTGGCGCCCTCTTCCACCAGTGGAGACTGCTCTACATCGATACTCATATCGTTCGCTGCTTTTGCCAGCCTTTTTAATGGGCGAACCTGACGACGAACCAATAAATAGGTTAGCAGTAATAGCAATGTGGTTGAGAAAACCAGAAACAGCACCTGATCGCTGCCAATAATGGTGTCATCTAAGCTGATGTATGGGGCAGGAAGTAACGCGGCAATATAAAGCCATTGATTGGTATCCAGCTCTATTTGCACCACCAAAATAGGCGGGTTCAGTGGTTCAAGCGTTAAGGTGTGGTGTGCCCAAGAGCGAGGTAAGTCGCTAAGGCGAATATCATTTTTTAAAATTCGCAACGTATCTGGGCGTGAAAACTCCACATCAATTTGATGTACTTTTCGAAGCTTGTTATCAAGCACTTGTTCAACGGCATCAACTGAAATTCGTTTTAAACGAGATTCTGCCACCGGATCAATAGAGAGCTGCTCTTCATTAAATGAAACGAAAAATCGTGTCCCCCCCATATTCCGAATCTGATCTAAAACGATATGGCGGTACTCTCTGGGAAGTGACTGAAAAAACGTGACCGTTGAGGCAAACATATTCGCCATACTTTCAGATGCCGAGCGTATACCTTCATATTCACGTTGCTTTGACTGCGAGTACCAAATAGACGTTGCAATGCCTTGGGCAACCACAACCGCCAACAACGTTAACAGCAAAGTTCGAGCAACGAGGGAATTCGGCCATTTCAGCTTCATAAAACGTGATTCCTGTTTCTATCGGTCACCGCGTTTTTGTTTATAACAGCATTAGTATCTAACACAGCTATCGCTCGTAAATAACAGGAGCAGTAAACATATAGCCATTTCCACGCATAGTTTTGATGTATTTATTTCCTTTATCACCAAGGCGATGGCGCAATCGACTTAACTGCACATCAATACCACGTTCCATGGGCAGTGCTTCCCTACCCCGTGTCGCAATAGAAATAGTATCGCGATCCAAAATTTCGTTCGGATGAGACAAAAACAGCATCAGTAAAGCAAAGTCACTGCCCGAAAATTCAATGACCTCATCCGTTTCAGAATGCGTAGCACGATGCGAGAGTGTATCTAACCGCCAATCGCCAAATACGATACTCCGAGATAATGACGGTAACGCACTGGCTTCGTCTTCTTGAACATGCATTCGCCTTAACAACGCTTTGATTCGCGCCATTAACTGACGAGGGCTAAACGGCTTCGCAATATAGTCATCCGCGCCGATTTCCAAACCAATGATCTGATCCGTTTCATCGGATACTGCTGTCAGCATGATAATAGGTACATTTGATTGCTTTCGAACTTTCTGACACAGAGTAAATCCATCGTCACCAGGAAGCATTACGTCCAACAAGATTAAATCCGGATACCCTTGCTGCTGTAAAAACTCAGCTAAGGCTACTCCATCTTCTACACTTGATACCTGAAATCCAGCCTTAGACAAATACTCTTCCAGCAACTCCCGGATTTCACTGTCGTCATCCACAACCAGAATATGAGTTTTTGTCTGCATATCTTTTGCCTTTAACACGTTAGTGCCTTACTAAGGAGGATACCCAAGTGATCTCAAGATCCTTGGATATAATCCAACACTTTCAAAGATAAAATGATTTTAGCTTGGATAAATTAGGCTTTGGTATTTTTATCAACAAAGTTTGAGCTCGTTATCAGCCTATATAAACTTAATATGAACTCGTACGCTCAAAAAAATTGAAAAGAAGAAAGACACTAAGTGAATAGAATTCAAGCATCTAGCTTCGATTTCTTATTTATAAGCCACACCAAACATTCAATTAGTTCATTCAAAATACCCAAACCAGCCATTTATTCTAGGGCTCAAAATACAACCACATTGAATAAATTATGGCTTTTATTTAATAATATTCCTCTGTTGATTAGATTTTAATCATGCTATACAGGCAGTTGAAATTACAAATATTTCAAGCAAATGTAGAAATTTATAATTCAAAATTTCGATAAGATATTTGTATGACACAGATCTCATTTATATGGCTAAGGTTTAATAGATTATGCGATAAAGTGCTCAATATATTGAGGTCTTTATAAATTATTTGTTAGAATCTGAACGTATTCGCGTTTCGGCGTGTCACAGCCCGCAAGCTAAGATCATCAATCAATGGTGACTGGTTTAAGTCGGTATTACACGAATTGGTTAATTTCAGGAAAGTCAATCTGTTGAATAATATGCTGAAAAAATTAAACCAAGTAGCGCGTTGGATATCTGGCGAAAGTGAAGATGTATTCAATCGAGTTCACCACGTATTTCTTTTACTAACATCAATATTTTTAGTCATTGTTGGTGTATTTAATACCGTTGCCAACATCACACCCATTCATTTTTCATTCATCCTTTACTTTGCTGCTGGATTAATGGGAATCATGTGGTATTACTCTCGATTCAAAAATCATTATCGAGTAGTAGCAATTTTATTTGCTGCCTGCTTAATGGTTTTTATCATACCAATAACTTGGTTTTCTAACTCAGGTTCATATGGTCCTACCGCGTTATATTGTTTAGTCACAGCGTTATATACCCAGAGTGTGTTGCGTGAGATGTCTTTATTGCGGTGGCCATTCATTATGTTTGCGGTGTGCCTCCCTTCAATATTGTTCAGTATCGAAACGTATTTTCCTAATTTGGTTATCCACTATACCTCTGATCATGCTCGTTTTCTTGACCAGCAATTCTCCTACTTTGCGGTTATGATTTTGCTGATGGTAATGATGTCGGGTCATGTATACCGTTACCGTATGGAAGCAATGCGTGCCCATAGCTACGCAGAAAAATTGAGACACTTGGCCGAGCGTGACAGCCTAACAAACCTCTTTAACCACCGAGTGATTTTAGAAAAGTCCAGACAAGTAAATGAAGTCTCAGAGCACGCTAGCTTAGTCTTATGCGATGTCGATCATTTCAAAAAGCTGAATGACTCATACGGACACCTTATGGGAGATGCCGTCCTTTCCGAATTAGCGAGGACGCTTGAAGCCGACTTTTTACCAAAAGGGTCATGTGTTGGACGCTACGGTGGAGAAGAATTTTTGATCGTTCTTCCCGTGGCATTGGATGATGCCAAAGTCATTGCGGAAAAAATCCGTATGGCAGTTCTTTACAGCAGCAGCCAGTCTTTAGAAATCACAATCAGCCTTGGTGTCTCTCAATTCCAGTTAGAAGACTCGGTAGCAGACACACTGAAGCGAGCAGACGAAGCCTTATATCGCGCAAAACTACTGGGTCGAAACCAAGTGGTTACCGCACCTATAGACAACGATAAAAACGCCACCGCTTCACCATCAGAAATCGCCAAATAATGCCAAAAGTGTCGTTGGTTCATACCTAATCCTTTGCCTAGCACATCTCGTTTCGAGCTAGAAAACAAACTTCCTCTAGATTTTTCTAATAATCAAAATTCTTGAACTACACTTAATGGAATTGTATTAGGTTGAGGGAAGTTATATGAGAACTAGAGCAATCATGGCTTACGTTTTCGGAGCTATATCGGTCATATCTGTCGTCACTTTTTTGTTGGGGTTTAATATTTTAAGCTCTGCAGGAAAGCTAAAACAGACATCCGAGACGAGATATGCTTCTTATCAAGTTGCTGACGAGCTCAGACAAAGTTCGGATGACCTAACAAGACTTGCTCGAACCTATGCACTAACGGCCAATGCCGATTATGAAAGCATGTACATGGACATACTTGCTATTCGTAATGGTGAAAAGCCTCTGCCCGAAAAGTATCATCAGATCTACTGGGATTTGGTCATTAATTATGGTGAAAAACCCAAACCAGACGGCAGAACTATTTCTATTCAGCAGCGGATGAAAGATCTTGGATTCTCCGACAAAGAATTTTCGCTGTTAAAAGAAGCTCAGAACAACTCTGATGCCCTAGTTAACTTGGAAGTAAAAGCAATGAATGCGGTTAAGGGCATCTTCCTTGATCCTAATTCTGGTCAGTACACCGTCAGGGGTGAGCCCGACCAATCGATAGCGGCCGAGTTACTTCATAGTAAGACATACCATGTAGAGAAAGCGAAAATCATGAAGCCAATCGATGGTTTCTTCTCTGAATTAGAAGCTCGAACATTTGGATATCTACAAAACGACTTTGGTTCGCTTCAGGGTGCCGTTACCATTACGCTCGCTTTAATGGCTGCGATGCTCGTGGTATCCATTATTGGTTTCATTCTGGTCAATCGCGTTGTGACTAAACCGGTTACAGCATTGAGTGAACAACTCAGTGCCATAGAGTCTAGTGGCAATTTAAACCATAGAATTAAAAATGTAGGTACAGGTGAAATCGGTGAGATTGCGAAACAAATTAATAGCATGTTGGAATCTTTGCATAACACGAAAGAAACCTCTTCACGTATTTCTTCTCATGTGCAAGATCTCGCCGCTGAAACGCATGGCGTGGTGTCTGAAAGCAGAACAAACTCCGATACCCTAACTCAAGAAACGAACTCAGTCCTTGTTGCGGTAGAAGAAATGGCGACCGCTTTGACTCGAGTAACAGAAGTAACAGTAACAGCCGAAAATGAAGCATCTCAAAACGATAAGAACGTAAGCGAAGGTCAATCGTCGATGCAACTTGCTGTGGATTCAATGACGACACTTCAAAGTGAGTTTGGTCATACTCAGCAAGCGATGGAAGGCTTGATTTCAGAAAGTGCTCAAGTATCTGGCGTGCTAGATGTGATTAAATCCATCGCGGAACAAACCAACTTACTGGCACTCAATGCCGCAATTGAAGCTGCACGTGCAGGTGAACAGGGACGAGGATTTGCGGTGGTAGCAGACGAAGTTCGCTCGTTGGCCCAAAGAACTCAAGATTCGACCAATGAAATCGAAGAAATCATTGCCAGCCTTCAAGAGAAAACAAACTCGATGGGTGGCACCATCAACCAAGCCGCGTCCTTAATGGGTACAGCTCACGAGAGCATTGATAAAATCGGTGAAGTCTTCGTTAAAATTAAAGACACTACGGGTACAATATTTAGTTTGAACTCAGAGATCGCACAGTCGACAGATGAGCAATCAAAAGTGTCCAATATGATTAATGAGAGCCTGACGCAAATTAACGATCTCACTAACAAGGTGGCGCATTCCATAGAGCAAGTCGAACATTCCGCTTCTAACCTCGATCAGCGTGCGAAAGAACTGGCAAATATGTAAGCACAGCACTTCTAATATTTGTATCAGAAAGATGCCTTTTTTAGAGGCATCTTTTTTTTGTCACGTAAAGGTCACATTTCAATCAATTACTTCGTTGTTTTCCTTTAAAAAAAGCTCAACTCTTTCTACGTTAAGAAGATAATTTCACTTCTGATGCATACTCATGATCATAAAAGTGCTCTCGAATTCAATTAAAGGTCAGATCGCATTTTCAATTGTGACCATTTTTGCCTTATTTCTTATATGGGTATTTGCTAATGGATACTTCAATACGCAGCAAGACATCTTGGGCACAATCCGCCACGACATTACCAAAGCACATACTTCATTACTTCAACTGCGCCGACATGAGAAAGATTTTCTCGCAAGGAAATCTGAACAATACACCGAGCGGTTTAAATCCGAGATCGCGGAATTATCTCAAGCGCTCAATGAAATTTATCTCTTAAGCGCCGAAGTCGACATTAATGTTCGAGATGATCTAAAAAGAACGCTCACTTCCGTAGGGCAATATAAAGACGGGTTCAATGCACTTTCTATTACTTATATGCATATCTATAAACCGACTTCTGGGTTGGTCGATAGGTTACTGCTCAATCTTGCGCAACTCAGATTAGAGCTGGGCAAATCACCTCAAAATGTAAAACAGCTTATTGCCGAAACGGAACATCTTGTGCTTGAAATGGGTGCTAACCAAACCTTCCTATTGCAAGTCGAAAACAAACTCCTGAAAGGCCTTTATAAAAAGGACGTTTCTGAGAAAAAAGCCATAATCGACAGCTTAAGAGCATTAAAGAATGACTTGTCACCTAACGAACAGAACGTCTATTCCATTACTTTACTTGAACAGGTATCTGAGCAAATTCATGACTTACTCTTTAGCCTTCGTGTTTTAGGGCTAGATGAAACGCTCGGTCAACATGGCGATCTTCGTAAGAACGCGCACTCCATTGAAGCCAATTTTCTCGAATTGAGTAAGCATGTAGATACCGTCATCAGCTCGTCTGAGGCAAGTATTGCTTCCTACCGTTTAATGTTATTTATCGTAATGCTATCTGTCTCGGTTGTTTCATTGCTTATACTTGTTTTAAACGCAGCAAAAATAGAGAAGAAGCTAAAATATTCAGTGAAAGAGGCAAAAAAAGCTAATCGAGCCAAGAGCTCCTTTCTAGCCAATATGTCTCATGAAATTCGCACACCATTGAATGGTATTATCGGCATGGCTGAAATCCTAAAAGGCACAAGCCTTTCCGCCATTCAAAAAGACTACCTCAAAACAATCGACTCTTCATCGCAGACTTTATTAATGCTCATCAATGACGTTTTGGACTTGTCTAAAATCGAATCTGGAAAACTTCAGATTTCGCCTCACACCTCGAATGTAAGAGAAGTCATTTACGATACGGCAGCGCTCATTGCCCCTAAATCGCATCAGTCGGGTATTCAATTAAACGTCGATGTTTCCACATCCATTCCTGAGCATGTCAAATTAGACGAACATAAACTTCGTCAGGTCATGATGAATCTCGCTTCAAACGCGATAAAATTCACCAAACAAGGTTCTGTTTCTCTTATCTTGTCTAGTCGCTCAATGGATTCTGGAAGCACCACTTTACTGTTCCAAGTGATCGATACTGGTATTGGGATTGATGTTTCCCAACAGAAAAAGATCTTTCAGGCTTTCGAGCAAGAAAATTCAGACACATCGAAAGAGTTTGGTGGCACTGGTCTTGGGTTAGCCATCAGTGACAAGATTGTCGAACTAATGGGAGGCAAACTGACGCTCGAATCCGAAAAAGGAAAAGGCTGCGAGTTTAAGTTTGAGATCACCTGCCCTATCGAGCCGGGGCATCAAGTACCAATTAGTAACCTACCTGCTGCCTATCTAATTAATATCGAGGAAGACACCGCTATTTGCGACGAGCTGAAGCATTTTGGTGTGTCATATTCAACGTATGATATGGAAAATGGCGAACCAGATATGCCCGAAAGTAGTGTTGTGCTCTGTCGTCAGATGGAAGAAGAACCTACCCATGCTTTACTGTCGCAAATTCGCTTAACACACCCAGAATTACCCGTTGTTTTAATCAGAAATAATCACCAAAAACATTATAATTTTGAACATTTAGTCGATGGCTATTTAACCGCCCCATTGTTCGGCCTACGACTTCTTACTGTATTGAAAGAAAGCGTGAATCAACATATACCCGATGCCACTTCTTCTTATGATTTTTCAATGGAAACCAATTCCAACGAATCCCCTCAAATACTGTTGGTTGAAGATAATGCAGTAAACCAAAAAGTTGCTCAGATCAATTTGGAAAGAATGGGTTTGAGAGTTTTTATAGCGAACAACGGGCAAGAAGCCGTCGATGCTTACCAAGCTGATCCAACCCAATTTGCAGCGGTTTTGATGGATTGCATGATGCCAGTGAAAGACGGTTTTGATGCAACAAAAGAAATTCGTATGCACGAAAGTCAAAATAGCTTAAACCCGATCCCTATCATTGCGTTAACAGCGAGCGTGTTAGAAGACGATATTCAAAGGTGCTTTGATGTTGGCATGGATGATTACTTACCCAAGCCATTCACCAAAGCAGTCTTCGTCGCTAAGATGGAAAAATACGTTGAAGGCGTGAAAGAGAGCGTTAGTGACTAGGCGGTTTCGCTTTCACTACGATTCAATCGCAGGAGTTTGTGCAAAATTCAAACAGCAATTAAGAAGTAAGCGTTTTCAGTGATGACGGCACAATGAACTTATGGGCTGGCGTAACAAACAACATGTATACACGGCCAAGATTATTGTGAACGTGAACAACCGTTGTCGCGTGGACTTGGATTTTATCCCCCTGCTCTTCCAGATAGAAAGAGACTTTGACGTTAAGGTGTTTGTCGTTGTCTTCAAGAATGACTTCTTGCTGATTAATGGAGTGCAATGTGAAGATACCTACTCGATCACCCACACGATAGTCAGCCGCCTTTTTATCACTTTGGAGATCTCGCATCTTTCCCAAATTTTTTAACCCAAAAACCCCCACAATTCGATTTCGCAGATCCATCAGCGCGTTCACCCATTGAGGGGATTTACTCATCAACTCTATGTACACATCCATTGCGGATTGGTTGTGGTTTTGAATGTATGTTGTAAACGTATCGTGGAAATAAGCGCCAGATATAAACTGGTGGATTTGAGCGTTTGTTTGAAATGTCATGGACTCTTCCCTAAATACAAAATTGAGCAAAGAGTAACATTGGAGGTATTAATAGATTACTAAGGTTTCGTGGCATCTTTTTTCATTGTTTTTTATTTGAACGACCAGTAAGCGTTCGTAATAGAGTACCCCTATTTGCCTTTCTAGTGCCCGAACACTCCAGCTTTTCTCGGACGCTTCTTTTAAATACCAAAGGCGCGCTTGTTCATTTTCTATCACAATAAGCTTGCTGTAATGAGACCAACTCAAATCCTCTTATTGCCATTCAAGCTTGAGGGTTTTCGGCTTGGTAGCCGTTAATGAAAACCCTCAATGAAAGAACGCTTACTGTATAAGGTTGGCTCTGTCGCCAGCAAGTTAGCGATAACTTGACGCTTTTTCTCTTTCGCTTCATCACAAGACTCTTCGAATAGTGTCATTAGTAAGTGACGAATATAGCTGACGTTAACTTCATCACGCTGTAGTAACTCTAGCTCAAAGTCGATGTCTGCTAAGATAAGTACCCATAAGAATTGGCGGCATTATATCAGAGGGTTATCGGTTTATCCTGATGTAGTTTCATAAACCTAATACTTAGCGAACAAGTGTATGACTAGAAATTGAAACCTCAAAAAACAAAAAGCAGGCTCAGCATTGGAATGCCTCACCCGCTTTGTAAAAGTCACACTATTCTGTAATAAGCTCTGGAACTTGATTGATACCGCTGTCGCCAATCGTAGGAGCACCTTCCACTTTCACTCCATCACAACTGATATAGACTTTTCCGTTACGCCTAATCTGTGTACATTCGTCAGGGATTACCTCTTTTTCAACTTCGACTTGCTTTTCAACCGTTTTAATCAAAGGTTCCTCCGTTACCCAACGGTACAACCGGTATAAGCCAAAAAGTAAAGAAACTATCAGAGACAGAATCGATATGATCGCTAAAGCCAGTTTCAACCACCCCCAAACTCGCTCTCTCTTCAATTTGGAGTTAGCTGCTTTTGCTTCTGCATGAGCTTTTTGTTCGTTAAGTTTCACTAGGTTTGCTTGGCTAATAGCTTCCTCTTTTTTGAGAAGCTCATCGCTCTCATTCTTGTTGAGTTCTTTCTCTAGCGTTTGTTTCTCTAGTTTCTCTTTATGAATAACAATTTCATTGGCTATTTTCTGGCGCTCAACTTCCAGACCCCTTTTCTGCTGTTCGTACTTTTGTTCGTACTCTTCCTGCAACTGAAGCTCTTTCGCCTGTTTATCTTGCAGCTGTTGTGCAAGCTCTTGCTCCCTTTTAGACGCTTGTTCTTGTTCCTGCTTCTGAAGGTTCTTATTCTCTTCCTTCTTCTTCACTTGTGAAAGCACTTGATTCCTCCGAATCACGTGCATCTGTGTTAAGTCTAGGCTGCGCATTCAGTATTCTCTCTAATTCTTCTGCCGTAACGTCTTCAGGTACAGGGACTAAACGCTCGTGAACAATCACCTGAGGGTCATTTATAAAATAGGGAACTTTAACTTCTTTAATCTTTATCTTTTCAACTTCAATTTCGACTTCCGTTGGAACTTGAACAATTTTTTCCACCTCGACCGGGACTTCTTTCTCGACGATTTTTTCAACCTCAACAATCTTTTCGATTTCAACTTCTTTTTCGATTTCTACGATTGTCTCTACAGGTACTTCAACCTCTCTCTCTACTTCAACCTCTACGATTTTTTCGACTTCAACGAGCTCCTCGACTTTAATCTCTTTAATCGTTTCAACCTGTATTTCTTTAGTTTTCTTACGTCTTCGAGCCCACACACGCATATATTTAATCATTCGCTTATACGTTTCTTCTCGGACAGACTTGCGATTATGATGCTGCTTAATCCTTTCCTTTAAAGAAGCTATCGATGATTTTTTCTTTCTTAATAAACGTAGCTTTAAGTATTTGAGAATTTCTTTCAGTAGCGCTTCACGCACAGATGCTCGCTTTTGCTTAACTTTCTTCTTAGTATTTTTAGCTTCTCGTCGTTTCGCTCTCTCTTCCTTGTTTTCGTCAGAATTAAGGGACAACAAGAGGTTCAACATAAAATAGACTGGATAAATTAACGCAGATAAGAAGCCAACGAAGAATCCAAATGGGTCTGACGGTTCAAAGCCAAAAAACTTAGTCACTGTTAAGATTGTTGCTTCATAGCTCTTACGCTTGAGATCTACCGTCGATGCATCGTCAACAGTTGAGTTCTTCCAATTGATTTGCTTCTCTTTTTCGACTTCTATATCTTCAGCCAACTTATCTTGCTGAGACTCCAGCGCAGATATACGTACATTTTTCTGCCTACGTTTTTGAACAAAGTCATCATTCTCAACTTTCAGCATATCGATTTGTATCTGGAAATTTTGAACTGAATTGGCACAATCTTCGACTTCCGCACAATTGAACGCAGTCTGTCTTCTTTCACTTGCTTGTTTGCTTAGTTCTGAGATCGATACATTGTTCCGTTCGATATTTCCTCTTAGCTCCCCCTGCTCAGCTCGAAGTGACGTTAACTCAATAGCTATGGCATCTAACCTTTTTTCCTTCGAACGAACGAGATCCTGAGAGTTTGCGTACAACAGCTCTGCCTTATTTATGTTCTTGGAGTCCGAGTTTGCTAGCGCACTTAAATAGCTGTTGATACCGGTATAGCTAAGAAAGGCAAAAGAAATCACAACGAGCGGCAAAACAAGCCATTTCAACCAGAAAACTGAATCATCCCATTTGCTGATCACTATGTATGTCCATAGCAACACTGCTAGTTCAGTTACGCCGAGCAGAAGACCAAAAGGAGATATCCCTTTTGAATTGAATAGAGGATCGTCGTCAAAGAGGATTGTGTAACCCTTAACATTAAACGTAATGATCAGAACCGTTAGTGCTAGTAAGATCAATGGCAGAGCTATCTGATCTCGCCAATTAATGTTAAAGCTTGGGATCCCAAGCTTTATAGAAGTTGATATGGTCATTCTTAATATCTCTCAACACTCATATATTTTTCAATATCTTGTTCCGTCAAGATATACATATCATTTCTACCAAATTTCTTCATGAACTTGTCGTAAAGGTCAGGGTTGCCTTTTACCTTGCTCCAATATGGCTGGTAGTCTTGATAGACACTTTGTATAAATTCAATCGTATCTGGTTTATTAGGAATATAAGGACGGTGGAAACCGACCTCTGCGCCTTTCTGAATTCTTTTTTCAACGCCCGATGCATAAATAAAACCGCATGACGAGTAGCACCTCATGTATTTATCTAGGTCGGTCGTCCAAGAGTTCTCATGGATATAATTGCCAATTTTTATACCTTCGTTTATCAATCCACCAGGGCTATGCAGCATCAGTCTGTTTAGTTCTATATTCTGCTTTTTATAATGATTCACATATGCCTGAAACTTAGAGAATGCCCCCTCTGTGATCGCTCCTTCTCCGTATAGGTAATTACCTTTTTCATCTTCACCTAACATGAATGTTAGCTTGTTTGAATACTGAAGTGGGTGTTTGAATTTCTCTGGAGCACGGAACTCAACGTCTTCCTGCGGTATTAAAGGTAACGACGGGTCTGGAGCGAACTCTAAGGCTTCCAATATAGCTTGTGCAGGGTTTTGCTTCTGTTTTTCAGAACTCTTGGTATTCTCTGGCGCTAGACCTTGAGGTTCACTGATCTGAGTATCTGTATCGCTCTTCGGGGTAGCTTGATCATTGCCTGTGTTTTTTTCTTCACTCGGACTACTAGAGCTCTTTTTCGGCTCGGCTTTAATATCTGAAAGCTCAGAAGAATCTTCCTGTGTTTTGCTCTCTGCTGAACTTTGCTTTTCTGTAGAGGCTCCTGAAGGAGTTTTAGGCTGTTTCGTTCTGCCTTCTTCTTGCTTAGATGGTGGTATGGCAGCATTTTTATCGGATGATTTACCTTGTTCAGATAAACTTTGATGATTAACCAAAGGAGATGGAGTTTGGGCTACTAAATTCTGCTTTGATTTTAACTCTGCAGCTTGTGCTTGACTTGCTTCTTTATTGATACTTAAACCCGACATCGCAGAGCAACCAACTAATGCAGGTATAACAACGATTCCAGCTAGAATATTTTTATTTGCAAAGTTTTTCTCTACACTTTGTTCGATTGTCATTTTCACCTTACAGTACATCATGCGATTCAATGCTGGGCATTCTATTTATTTTATAAATAGAACGCAATACCATAAGTGAAATAAAAAGTTTAAAAGAGACCATGTTGAAAGATAAATCAGGGTTAGATTTTTTATTAGGATAAAAGTCTACCAATCAATATTATACGTAGCCTTGTCCTCTTCCTCGCTCTTTTTACGTCTTAGCTCGATGGTTTGTTCGATCAATTGCCGTTGTAATTTGTCTTTCTCTACTGCGCTTTCATCTCGATTTAACTTAGGAAAAGTTGAACACAGTGATTCAGCCCGACCCATCGTCGATTCTTCAGCATCCACCAACTTATGTAGAATATATGCATATTAAGTCTTATCTTCACTTGTAGTGCATTGCTCCCATTGAACCTCTATTTCAGTACGCGCCTTCATTACTGATACTAATCTTGCTCTATACCCAAGTAACTCATCTTTATGACTTTTGACTCGTTCAGCGACTGCGACATTTTCTTCATTTAACAAGCTTACATAAGCTCCGTGCTTTCTAGCAGATTAATTACCATTAATAAAAGAGGTGCTTGCTTGCGCTATTAATTTCTAAAAACGTAAGCTCAAATATTCACTCCCTGGTAAGTTGATTGCCAACTAAAAGGAGCTCAGTTTACTTTTCGAACCCATCTTTCTTGTTTAAATACGCCATAGCTACTTCATATACGTAACTGCGTTAGACTCAATAAAAGTATCTAGATCTGATTAGTCGGTAAAAACTTTACGTCCAATTTTTACGAAAGGAAGGTGATAACGAGCAGTAGAAGCCCAAACGGCAGAGTGTTCTCAAATAGACCAAGGTACTCGCAGCTCGTTTTCGATTCAATCGAACCGAGGTTTGAGGCAATTAATTTCCATGCTTTCTCCATAATTGTGTTTGCTGAACTTATACGGAGATTATTGAACGGTTACGAAGCAGTAGAACAGCTTACTACCACTTTGATTATTGGGGCTTTTTCATTTCAAGTAAGGGGAAAAATCATTTTAACTTATAGTTATTTAAATAGCCTTTGACAGTGCTCTTAGACACTTTTAATTCCTCAGCAATTTTCGCGTAAACAATGACCTTCCACCATACTCACTAACCCTCGGGTTAAAGTTGGATATAGCCTTAATTCCGTGTTTAGTCGGTTGTTTTTAAATGCACGGCTTATGCATTGATATTAATAATGATGCAAGAAAGGGAATTTGCTTGTGCTCAAATATGCAAGCAAGCTCTTTTTAACAGAATATATTCTTAAGTAGATTGCCAGATAAGGAACAAGAAAATGCCATTTCAACCCTTTACCGTTTCAGTGAATATCCTGCTACTTAACTTAATTAGGTATTACTCGTAAAATGTAAGGAAAAATAGCTAGATGAGGTGTGGTTTTTCACTGACTCTTCGGCACCACTACGACACTATAAAAAACTAAAAGCCCGCTAACTCATAAAGTTAGCGGGCTTTTGTCGAATAATGGCACGCCCTGAAGGATTCGAACCTTCGACCACATCCTTAGAAGGGACGTGCTCTATCCAGCTGAGCTAAGGGCGCGCTACAGGAAAAGGATTATACGAGATGATTGAACAAGGTCAACGAATTTATCTAACATTCTGATTCGAATGACCAAAAAAAAGCCGGAATGGAGAAAAACGCACCGAAAGCCTAACTAGCAATCGTTTGCGCAATAGATATTGTCATATTTTTTTGCGACAATACGCCCAAAATTAAGCCCCATAACCTCAAGGAATAACATGTCTGCTCAAAATATTGATGGCAAACTCATTTCTCAAACTGTTCGTTCAGAAGTTGCAGCACGTGTAAAAGCACGTACTGATGCAGGGCTCCGCGCACCAGGCCTTGCCGTGGTTTTAGTTGGTGAAGATCCAGCGTCTCAAGTTTACGTAGGCAGCAAGCGTAAAGCGTGTGAAGAAGTCGGCTTTGTTTCTAAGTCTTTTGACCTTCCTGCTACTACTTCAGAAGAAGAATTACTGGCTTTGGTCGATGAATTAAACCAAGACGGTGAAATCGACGGTATTCTCGTTCAGCTTCCTCTTCCAGCAGGCATCGATAGCACCAAGGTTTTAGAGCGCATTACACCGAATAAAGACGTAGATGGCTTCCACCCTTACAATGTGGGTCGCTTGTCTCAGCGTATCCCTAAACTTCGTTCATGTACGCCGAAAGGCATCATTACTTTATTAGACCGCTACAATATCGAGTTGCGTGGAAAGCACGCCGTTGTTGTGGGCGCATCGAACATTGTTGGTCGCCCTATGACGCTCGAGTTGTTGCTTGCAGGCTGTACAACGACGACGTGTCACCGCTTCACGAAAGATTTAGAAAGCCACGTCCGCCAAGCAGATGTGGTTGTGGTTGCGGTTGGCAAGCCAAACTTTGTTCCTGGTGCTTGGATTAAGAAAGGTGCGATTGTTGTTGATGTCGGTATCAACCGTTTAGATTCAGGTAAACTGGTTGGCGATGTTGAATACGATGTGGCTAAGGAAAACGCGAGCTTTATTACACCAGTACCTGGCGGTGTTGGTCCAATGACCGTTGCGAGCCTTATCGAAAACACGATGCTGGCGTGCGAACAGTACAACAGCTAACGTTCAGCTGTCGTCATTGAATTGAATCAGTAATGATTTATTCCTACTAAAAAGCGAAGCACTGATGCTTCGCTTTTTTGTTGGTTCAAAGACTATTACTGTACAATTTTATCCGCGAGATGGCTCACCGCGATGCCAAAGTAGTATGAGCGATTCCACTTCATTAACACCTGATAGTTATTGTAAATCAGATAGGCTCGACCATTTTCGTCATCGGGCATAATTAACCATGCATCGATATCTTCTTTAGGCTGAGGAAGCGCTTTGCCGTTGATACGGGTAACCCCTAACTTATTCCACTCTGCCAATGTTTTTGCTTTGGCTTTCTGACGCCCCTCAAGGTTCATATCAAAGCCTGTGGGTACCGTTACCTGACGACCCCAAGTGTACTTGTCGTCCCACCCAGATTGGCTTAAATAGTTGGCGGTAGAAGCAAACACATCTGATTTAGTATTCCAGATATCTTTCTTCCCATCATTGTTGCCGTCGGCGGCATACGCTAGGAAGGAGCTAGGCATAAATTGGCACTGCCCCATTGCCCCAGCCCAAGAGCCTTTCATTTTATGAGGGAGGATGTGCCCTTGATCGAGAATAGTGAGCGCTGCCATGGTCTCTTTGCGGAAAAAGGCTTCGCGGCGACCATCAAAAGACAAGGTAGTGAGCGCATCTATCACGCTATAACCGCCTGTCAGCTTTCCAAAATTACTTTCCACTCCCCAGAGCGCGACGATGAATCTTGGTTGTACACCATACTCATCCCCTATTCGCTTCAGTTCAGTGTAATGTTTGTTGTAAAGCGCTTTAGCTTGCTTCACCTTCCAATTAGGTACTGCTCTGGGTATGTATTCATCCAAAGTCAGTTTTTTTTCTGGTTGATTTCGGTCTGCTTTTACAGCTCTTGGTTTATAGGTGACGTTTTCAAATGCCTTATCAATAATCGACTGAGAAATCCCTTTCTCTAAGGCCTCTGCTTTCAGCCCTGTGACATATTCATCAAAATCAGGTTGGGCGATTGCCACATGGCTCAAGCCCAAACCTAACAAAGCAACGAGTAGTTTTTTCAAGCCTTTCTCCCTGAGCGGCTAGCGTTATTATTTTTGCTTCGCCTTCTGCTCTTTATATTTTTCTAGTAAATTTTCTGGTGGTGGTGGAAGCTGAAGGAAGAAACCTTCACTTTCCATTGATTCTTTTACTTTTTCTACGTCTACTTGAGCCAGTTTACGACCATCAATTTTGATGACCATAACAAAGACAGGTTTACCAAACATGTCTTTTAAAGGCTGCGGAACCTCAGAAAAATCATCTTTCTTAGGAATGTACAGGTATGCCCCTTCTTTTTTAGGGCTTTTGTAGATAGAACACAACATATGAGACCTATTCTTGCGTATTTTTCTTCGCTAAAAAGTGAAGTTTTCGTAAAGTTTAAGAGATTTTGAACGTAAAGCGTCTATTTGACAATAAGTTGCTTGATGAGGATTGTGTAGAAATATAACATGCTACCATTTTAGGGTTTGAGCCCAAGCCAAATTGTTTGAAATTTAATCATGACAACATCCACGGATTTAAAAGGCAGCAGTTTTACGTTATCTGTCCTTCACCTGTCAGGCACTGACGTGAGCGAGAGTGTACGTTTTCTGCACGACAAAGTCGAACAAGCCCCTGCATTTTTCCAACATGCGCCAGTAGTGCTTAACATCGAACAAATGTCCGGTGATGTCGATTTTCAGCAGTTAAAAACAGGCGTTCTTTCGACGGGAATGATCCCTGTTGGCGTGACTGGCTGCAAAGACAAACGAGCACAATCTTCAGCTAAAGAAGCAGGCTTTGCCGTTATGTCTTCAAGTAAGACCACCACTGCTCCAGCCCAAATGGCGCCGACTAAAATCGTGCGTACTCCTATTCGCTCTGGTCAGCAAATCTATGCGAAAGATGGCGACTTGGTCATATTAAACCATGTTAGCGCAGGTGCAGAAGTGATTGCCGATGGCAGTATTCACATTCATGGCACTCTTAGAGGCAGAGCCATCGCCGGAGCAAGCGGGCAAAAAGAAGCAAAGATTATTTGCCACGATTTACAGGCTGAGCTGATTTCCATTGCAGGGAATTACTGGCTCAGTGACCAAATTGACAGTACGTATTGGCAGCAAAAAATCATGCTCAGCATGCATGAAGACCAACTGACAATCGACACCCTCACGATTTAAAAAGGAAAATTTGATGGCACGCATCATTGTTGTTACATCAGGTAAAGGTGGCGTTGGTAAAACCACCTCTAGCGCGGCGATCGCCTCTGGGCTCGCTCTAAAAGGTAAAAAAACGGCCGTCATCGATTTCGATATTGGTTTACGTAACCTCGACCTGATTATGGGTTGTGAACGCCGCGTGGTTTACGATTTCGTTAATGTTATCAATGGTGAAGCCACACTTAATCAAGCCATGATTAAGGACAAGCGCACTGAAAATTTATTCATTCTTCCTGCTTCACAAACTCGTGATAAAGATGCGCTCACAAAAGAAGGCGTACAGCGAATTTTGAATGAATTAGATGAAATGGGCTTCGATTTTATCATTTGCGATTCACCCGCTGGCATCGAACAAGGGGCGCTCATGGCACTATACTTTGCAGATGAAGCCATTGTTACGACTAACCCAGAAGTTTCATCGGTACGTGATTCTGACCGAATTCTAGGAATTCTAGACTCAAAGAGCCGACGTGCAGAAGAAGGGCTAGAGCCAGTAAAACAGCACCTGTTGTTAACTCGCTACAATCCGGAACGCGTAACACTGGGCGAAATGTTGAGTGTCGAGGACGTGGAAGAAATTCTGCATATTTCTCTATTGGGTGTGATTCCAGAAAGCCAAGCGGTTCTGAACGCATCGAATAAAGGTGTACCAGTGATTTTTGATGACGAGTCTGATGCAGGTCTCGCCTACGATGATGCAGTTGAGCGCTTGCTGGGTAATGAAAGAGCGTTCCGCTTCTTAACGGAGCAAAAAAAAGGCATCTTTAAACGACTATTTGGAGGCTAATTATGTCTTTATTGGAGTTTTTCCGACCACAAAAGAAAACATCCGCCAATGTTGCTAAAGAGCGCCTGCAGATAATTGTTGCAGAGCGCCGTAAGGAAGGGTCGGATGCCCCTACTTACTTACCACAACTAAAAGAAGATATTCTGAAAGTCATCAGTAAATACGTCGACATCGACCCCGAAATGGTCAATGTATCACTTGAACAAAATGATGATGATTTATCAGTGCTAGAACTCAATGTGAAGTTGCCCGACGAAGATAAATAATTAAGATAAATAAAAAACAGCGGCTAACTCAGCCGCTGTTTTTATGTGGAATTCTTAGCTTAACCAGCTAGTTTGAAACGGGTGGTTTGAACAAGTGGTCAAAGCTTAGGTTATCGCTCAACCATTGCTCAAAATCTTCCACTTTCATCGGTGGGGATACGTAGTACCCTTGCACCAAATCGCAGCCATTATTCATAACAAATTCCAGTTCTCGGAACGTTTCAACGCCTTCCGCCACTGTCGAGATTTCTAATTTTTTTGCCAGCGATAAGCTGGTTTCAATAATGGCTTTACTTACCTTGCTATTTTCGGCTTCATGAACAAAAGAGCGATCCAATTTAAGTTCAGTAAACGGAACTCGCTGTAATTGTTCCATAGTAGAAAACCCTGTACCGAAGTCATCAATAGATAAGCCAAAGCCCTTCAATCGAAAGCGAGTTAGAATATCCAAACTGGTTGTCGCATCTTTGCTGAGCAATGATTCCGTAATTTCGATCACAATGTGACGAGCGGGAATGTTGTGCTCCATTACCAACTCTTTCACTTGCCTAGGAATCTCCAAATTCGATAGACAGTAGTGAGAAAAATTCACAGACAACATCAAATCCCAACCGTTCGCTTTCCAACGGGCTAAATCGGCGATGCCCTGCTTGAAAATCATCTCAGTTAAGTGATTTATTAAACCTAGCTTCTCGGCAATTGGGATAAATACGTTTGGTGGGATGGTGCCTCTTTCGGGGTGATTCCAACGAGCAAGCGCTTCCACACCGACGACTTGTCTGCTTTGAATACAAAGCTGAGGCTGATAGTGAGGAACAATGTCACCCTTCACTATGGCTTGCCTTAATTCAGCACCAATCGCCGTGAGATTCACTCGGTATCCTTGGTTGCCCCCCATCAAGCCAGAAGAACTGAACATGCGTTTTAACTCTTCAGTATTGATAGGCTTAGACAATGCTCCGAGTACAGGGATTCCTCTTTCCTGAGCTATCTTAACGGCGGTTTGCAAAATACGATCGTCTTCACCACTGATCAAAATCAGCGAAGCGCTATGGTGCAATGCCTCCATATGACGAATTAACTCGACACCATCTAAAGACGGCATGTTCAAATCAGAAATAACCACATTAACTGGATTGAGCTGGCAGGAAATAGCCTCTGCTCCTTCGACAGAATTAGTGGTTAAGGTAATTTGAACAATCCCCATAGAGCTAAGTGCTCTTTCGAGCATATTCAATATGAAAGGGTCGTCATCAATTACCAGAACATGCAGTTGCTCAAACGATTGCTCTGTCATTTTCGGGTTCCGGCCTCCGGCAAATTCCATTGATTTTGTATTGATATTTGACTTACTTTAACATACAAAATATGTTACAAAAAGTTACATTTTATAATTTTGGTGAACGATTATGAGCTATTTCATTACCAAATGGCAGATGATCTCCGGCAAAATAACAATCGCTATGGTGGCAATTGCGGCGATTGTTGTCACTAAAGCGATCCT
The DNA here is from genome assembly GCF_002933855.1 of Vibrio penaeicida. GTDB lineage: Bacteria > Pseudomonadota > Gammaproteobacteria > Enterobacterales > Vibrionaceae > Vibrio > Vibrio penaeicida_A. The sequence continues at coordinate 205,680 of NZ_BFAQ01000011.1, read as the reverse complement.
TAGTTTTCAGCTTTATTCTCAAGTTCAGGAAAATAATGCAACGATTAGCAGACAGAACATTCCTGGAGAGCTCGCTTCAATTAATTTGCTGGATGTGATTGGGGATATGAATGCCGATATGCTGCATTACATTCTTGGTGATGCCGCACGTGCTGAATCGTTTGACAATAACCGAGAGCAGTTCTTTCATTACCTTGATGTGATTGAGAAGTCGGAATCGGTCGATATACATACTGTGCAAGAACTAAGTAGCTTATTTTTCCAATTTGAAAATCGTGTTAAGCTCGATATTTTCTCTTTCTACAATCCCAGCGATGAAGTTTGGGCAAAAGCTCAAGTAACGTCCATGGTTGATACTACAGGGCAATCACTGCTCAACCTTTCAGAAAAAGTCCAAGTACTGGAATCTAATGCTCATTCTTCCAAGCTTTCTCTTCAAAGCGATGAGCTGTTTGAGTTGATTAACGATCTTAATCTGCAAATGAAAGTGTATGTATTAGGTGCTCAAGGTGTAAAGGAGGAATTTTCATCTTCCATTCAAAGGGCTGAGTTCTTACTCACTTGGCTCAAATATCTCCTTAACGAACCTTCATCTCATGAACTTATTGAAACACTGCGTGCAGAGCTACGAGTAATGCGCAATGGCGGATTTGAAGTATTTGAACGCTACAATAATAACGATAAGCAAGGCGTCCTTAAAATTGCAGAAGAAGTAACGGGGCAAGAATATAAGCAACTTTCCGACACCATTGGCCTATTAAGTGCTCGTCTAGATAGCCAAATGACGGAAAGGCTCACCGTTCTCGATAACCTAACCAACAATTATAACTATTTCTTATTTGGCTCTATCTTCGCCGTTCTAGTGTTTTGTACCGTGGTGACCATCTACATTTATCGCTCTATTAGTGCTCCCCTTCTCACCATCAATCAACAGATGAAAAGCCTTATAAAAGGCGATACCAGCATCAAAGTACCGTATCGGTATCGCAGTGATGAAGTTGGAGAAATGGCGCGAATGCTAGAAGCGTTTCGCCAAAATCAGATAGAAAGGAATCAATATCAACAGGAAGTGATCATCGCACGCGATAATGCCGAGTCTGCAACGAAGGCGAAAGCCAATTTCTTGGCCACCATGAGCCACGAGATTCGAACCCCAATGAATGGGATTATAGGCATGATTGACTTGCTCAACACCACCAGAGTCAATCGCGAACAGCAAAGAATGCTTAAAACCGTTCGAGAGTCTTCGTTTTCGCTGCTGAATATCATCAACGATATTCTCGATTTTTCTAAGATTGAGGCAGGTAAGCTCGATGTAGAGCAAACAGCACTCCCTCTTCGAGAAACACTGGAAAATGTTGTATCAACTCTATCGCCAAGCGCAGAAAATGCGGGCATTGTTTTCCAACTTTATATTGATCCAGAGCTACCAGAGGAGGTCCAAGGTGATCCGGTTCGATTGCGCCAGATATTGTTTAACATTATTGGCAACGCTATTAAGTTCTCGTCAAAGCTTTCAAGGCGTGGAGAGGTATCGCTCGAAGTTCATGCCTACTTTATTGACGTAAACCAAATCACCATTCAATTCGATATTAAAGATAATGGAATCGGAATCCATCAAGACCAAATAAGCACACTTTTCACTCCGTTTACACAAGCTGAATCAGATACAACACGTCGCTTTGGTGGCACTGGATTGGGCTTATCGATATCGAAACATTTAACAGAGCTCATGGGGGGAGAAATCTCGGTAAACAGTACCGTTGGTATTGGAACGACGTTCAGTATTCACCTAACTTTCCCATTCTCTCAAGACCCAAGTAATCGCGTAAATCCAGTACATATCGCTGAAACTCAGGTGTACGTCGACTTATCGACTGATTGGTTAAATAGCCATCTTCCAAGCTACCTGAAAACACTTTGTATCCCTTGGAAAAAACTGGATCGTCACCTGTTCCCAAACCTCAAGCTCACTGATCCTCATTGCATCATTATCACGGACAGCCTTGCAGATCTCGTGGCGATGGAGCCAGCAGCATTACACGATTCCATTAAGTATTTGGAATTATTGCCTCAGGCTAATATTTCTTCACAAATTAGCGAGCGAACTTTCTCTATCTCTGCACAGCCTCTCAAGCTTTCAAACCTAAGATACGGGTTACGAGTTGTGACAGGTATGGAAAGCCCATTCGATATAGCGCCGCATACCGAAGAACAATTGGAGATCAAGGAACTCAGTGCTGGAGAATCAAAAGGGCTCATTTTGGTAGCAGAAGATAACCCGGTAAACCAAGAAGTCATCAAAAAACAGCTCAAGGCATTGGGCTACGAATGCAAACTTGCAGACGAAGGCTTACAGGCGCAAGCCATTTATGAACAATATGACTTTGATTTGGTGTTAACCGATTGCCATATGCCAGAATGTGACGGGTACGAGCTCACTTCCGCTCTTCGCCAAAAACAAATCGAAAAGGGGCGAAGAATTCCCATCATCGCTGTTACTGCAAACGCAATGATTGGTGAGGCTAAGAAATGCTTAACTGCAGGGATGGATGATTACCTTCCAAAACCTATTGAATTGGAAAAACTCAAGCGGATGCTTCACGACTGGATGCCAAGTTCATACACAACTGCCAGCTCAGGAGTCGCGATGAACCTAGAAGTTGTTGATACCATATTTGGCGGTGATATGAATGCCTACAAACAGAGCGTTAATGACTTTATGCAATTGAGCTTACCGCAATATCAGGCTCTAGCAGATGTCGAAAGCGAGGAATTTGAAATGAGCGTAGTGGCGAACATTGCCCACAAACTGAAATCTTCTGCATCCACAATAGGGCTCGACGAGTTGTACCAATTGACACAAGAAATTGAAAATCATTCCAAGCTCGGATCGAAACCTGCGTTACTCAATACGCTAGCTCAGCTCAAAGCGTTACTGCCCAAAATTGAAGCCTTGATAAACAGTCAAAACAACGAAACGTAAAAATAGAAAGGAAGACCCTAGGCAAGAGAAGATAAATGAAAAAAGGCTCAGTGAATACTGAGCCTCAGTGCTTTTACACCCAAATAAACTAAGGTACTAAGGTACTTAGGTATTAAAAATAGAATACTTTTAGAGCAATTTATTCAGCTGTTCACCAAATAACTCTTTGCGCCAACTTGTCATAACATCTGGCATATTGGAAGGATTACGATCCTTTTTCCATACCCAACTGATCAACTGATTAAGCTGTTTTTTGGAAGCGAGGAATTCCGTCGCTAATCCACTCTTCTGAGACGCTTTCTTTACTTCATCTTTAAGCTGTTTGAACAATTGTTTGTATTCTGGTTTGTCCATCAGCCTTTCAACAACATCAGGATACTCATCTTCAGGCACCTGCTCGCCTTGTTTCACCATCGCAATAACCGTGTTGCCATGTCGACGGATTTCGCGGTGATCAAAACCTTCTTGCTCCATACGTTTCAAGCTTTTGATGCCAAATCGCGCTGCTGCCCACAAGTTTTGCTCGCGGAATACAAAATTCAATGCGATATCACGCTTAAGTGCTTCCTCTAAACGCCATTGAGCAAGGATTTTAAGAATAGCGAGTTGATTAGGACGAAGCTGCCAAGCACCTTTGATGTCTTGGTAAGCCTTTTCTGGAACGTGTGTAACCACGCGCTTAGAAGCAATGAGGTCCGATTCCTGTTGCGCAGCTTCCCACCAGCCAGCGTCTCGAACTGCCGCTTCCAGTTTTTCAAACATAGGAAGAAGGTAGTGGACATCTGCTGCTGCGTATTCCAACTGCTTGCTAGTCAGCGGCCTCGCTAACCAGTCTGTGCGTGCTTCGCTTTTGTCTAGCTCTACACCCAGGTATTCGTTTACCAACGCTGCAAAGCCAGTGGATAAGCCATGTCCAAGAAACGCAGCCATGATTTGAGTGTCCATCATTGGGACTGGTATTGCTCCAAAAACATGGGCAAACACTTCTAAATCTTCTCCACACGCATGCAGAACTTTCAATACCGAGGTGTCTTTTAATAACGCTTCGAATGCATCCATTTCGTCAATAACAGTAGGATCAATCAAAGACAGTGTCGTACCATCGAAGAGTTGAATTAGACCTAACTGAGGGTAGAAGGTGCGAGTTCTGACAAATTCCGTATCTAGCATAACGGTATCGACTTCGCGGGCGGACAGGCAAACAGCTTCCAATGCTTCTTTTGTATCTACTATCTGATAGTTCACGTAAATCTCTTAATTGTTATTCGTTTTATATTCAGGATGACACCCAAGTTACCTTGTAAGCCTAACATCATTGCGTACGCTAACTTCAGTAAGGATGATTTAAGTCTAGGGTCTATTGACCTTAATAAACTTAAAAATTAATAAGCATAAAAAATGCCAGCAGTTGCCGACACTTTAACATTCCGAGATAAGTTATGCTGGTCTTTCAACCAGTTTTACAGCATAAAACCGCGCATTTATGCAGTCTCAGCCTTTGTGTTTTCTTCACGAAGTGCACGTCTTAAAATTTTACCAACGTTAGTTTTGGGTAAATCATCTCTGAATTCGACAATTTTAGGGATTTTATAACCTGTAAGATGTTCACGGCAGTGGCTGATCAATTCGTTTTTCGTTAAGCTCGGATCTCGTTTAACAACGCAGATCTTGACCACTTCCCCAGAGACTTCATGCGGTTCGCCAATGGCGGCGACTTCAAGCACTTTTCCGTGCAACGAAACCACATCTTCAATTTCATTTGGGTACACGTTGAAGCCAGAAACCAGAATCATGTCTTTCTTGCGGTCAACAATATGAAGGAAACCTTCCTCATCAAACTTCACGATATCGCCTGTCGACAGCCAACCGTCATGATCGATCACTTCTTTAGTGGCTTCAGGTCGCTGCCAGTACCCCTGCATAACTTGCGGACCTCGAACTTGAAGTTCGCCAACCTGATCATTTGGTAATACGTTACCTTCATCATCAATAATTCGAACATCGGTGGAAGGGACAGGCAAACCGATCGCGCCGTTATATTCCGTCGAATCATGTGGATTAGCGGCTACCAATGGTGCACATTCTGTTAAACCATACCCTTCAAGCAGGAATCCGCCAGTAATGTCTTTCCATTTATCAGCTACTGCTCGTTGAACAGCCATTCCACCGCCGACTGCAATGCTCATCCGGCTGAAATCTAACTCTTTAAAATCTTCGTTGTTGACTAAAGCATTGAATAACGTATTCACGCCCGTAATAGCGGTAAACGGGTATTTTTGAAGTTCTTTTACGAAGCCTGGAATATCACGCGGGTTGGTGATCATGAGGTTTCTTCCACCCAGCTCAATGAATAGCAGACAGTTCACGGTAAGCGCAAAGATGTGGTAAAGCGGCAGTGCGGTCACAACTAACTCACGACCTTCAGTTAATACCGGACCATAAGCCCCTTTCGCTTGCATGACATTTGCGAGCATATTGCGGTGAGTCAATACTGCGCCTTTTGCTACGCCTGTTGTGCCACCCGTGTATTGCAAAAAGGCAATATCATCACCAGACATAAATGGCTTCACATATTGCTCTCGGCGACCTTTTCGAATCGCTTTACGGAATGAAATGGCATTGGGTAAATCGTACTTTGGTACCATGCCTTTCACGTATTTCACCACGAAGTCGACCAATGTCCCTTTCGCACGCGGAAGCATCTGCCCAAGGCTGGTTAAAATAACGTGTTTGATTGGCGTGTTATCAACGACTTGTTCTAACGTATTCGCAAAGTTAGAGACAATCACAATGGCTTTCGCGCCAGAATCATTTAGCTGATGTTCAAGTTCACGTGGGGTATATAGCGGGTTAACATTTACTGCGATTAAGCCCGCTCGTAGAATACCAAATAGGGCTATCGGGTATTGCAACAAGTTAGGCATCATGATCGCTACCCGATCGCCTTTTTTCAATTTCAGTTCATTTTGTAAATAAGCGGCGAATGCGCGACTGCGTTCTTCTAACTTTCGGAACGTCATGACTGACCCCATGTTCATGAAGGCAGGCTGGTCGGCAAACTTATGTACCGATTGCTCAAACATTTCCACCAACGAAGGGTAGCTGTCTGGGTCAATGGTTTCAGGTACATCACTTGGGTAACGTGTTAGCCAAACTTTATCCACAAATAAACTCCTCAAATTCGACTGGCTGATGGTTGAAGCCGAGTCATTACAGCACAGTCATTCGTGTTGTGACACGAAATAATCAAACACTTGTTTAAATTTTGTTAACCAAATCCATAATCAGCTCGCTGACCTTTTCTGGATGCTCTAGGTGACAGTGATGACCTCCGGGAATAGACACCCATTTTTCATGGGGTTGCGAGCTTTTCTCGTCTTTTTCCCCTTTTTCGTCTTTTTCAGACTTCTTTAGCGAGTAGGGTTCTTTCAAAGACGCAAAACCACTTTCACCTAAAATGATCAAATGCGGGCATTCAATATTATTGATAATGTCGTTTCGTTGCTGCTCGCTCATTCTGTACAAAGAATCGCACTTAAGCTTTTCATCATGTCGCCAATACCATTGCCCGTTTTTTTGCTCTAAAGCACGGTAGGTCATCGGTCTAATAAGCGCTTGCGCTACTTGAGTATTAATAGAACGAATGCGAACAGCGTCTTCTGGATCGGATAAGCCTTTCGGTTTCTTTTCGCGATATCTATGCCGGCTTAATACACCGGTACGCAGCCGTTTTGTTGAATTTTCAGAAGATTCAGAAAGCGGACCGTATCCTTCGATTTCAACCAAAGCTGTCACCTTTTCAGGAAACGCGGCACTATAGCAACTTGTAATCAATGCACCAAGAGAATGCCCAACCAAAATGGTTTCTTTTGCTGAGAATTTCTGCAAAATGCCATGAAGATCGTCTATATAATCGTGAAACGGATAAAAATTGTCCGCCCCTTTATCTGTAGACAATCCATGACCAGGCAAATCAATCGCCACTAAATGCAGCGTTGGATCAATCCGGTGTAGTGCTTTCATCACTCCGGTAAAGCTTTCCGAGTTATCCATCCAGCCATGAACAAAAACGACCGTCTTAGCGGCCGTTTTTGCTTCACCTAATTCTAGTGAGGCAATCGTAGAATGACTGCCTATCACATATTGATGAGATTTCATTATTTCACTTCTTGAATCACTTTAGCTCGGTTAGAACCCATTCGGCTTGACCGACAATTGATGCCATAGCAAGGGTAAAGATAAGAATCAAAGTCATGGACAATCACAGATTCTTCAACGCGCCACAAATGCATGCCATACGCATTCATTACAGGGAATGTATAGTCAAACTCCCCTACTTTACCTTGCTCTGTAGGCTGAGATTTTCCAACAACGGTAACAAGCCGACCTTCAGCATAAGTCACAGGATCGATAAAGCCATCAATGTAAGCAACAAAGCGACCATTTGCGTCGGTGCTTATATCGGGTTTTCCTGTTTTGCTGATAGGGAGGTTGACTATTTCAATACGAGATTTATCGGCTAGATTGGTGACTGTGGCGATCATACCACCTAGACGAACATCGGTGGTGCCTTCATGAGCTGCGAAAATTGGGTAATCCGTAATAACTTCTTCAGATTGAGCGGTAAGTTGCTCGGGCAAGCTTGAGCAGGCAGAAAGTAGAAATACGGAAAGAATAAATAGACAACGGCGAACCAACATAACATGCTCCGTTAATGAGAACTGGTATCAACTATATCAAACTGTTACACCCAAGTAACCTCATATAACCATTCGAAGATAAGATCCTACGACTAAGCCAAAGTGTGCATTATTGGGGTAAAATTAGATATAAATATCGACTCCAAGAAGCTGTGCAAGTTCCTCTTTTTTCGCTTGATTCATGACACCCATGTACTCTTCCATCGCCTTGCGAGAACGTCCTTCTGGTAAGTCATATTCTATCTGGGCACGGTGTATCTCCGACTCATCAACATGCCTGATGGTTTGAGCAACGGCATTTGCCACCTTAGTCGGTTGGCTGACGGGTTGTTTTCCCTGTTCTTTCTTTACCTTAGACTGCTTTTGCGCCTTATTGGTATGAGGGACAACAACTGGAGGTAATCCATTAATGGAAGCCATAGATGTCCTTTTTAGGGTCTGTTGACCTAGAGCCCGATAACCTTTTGGCTATCAGGCGCTCTCATTTATTCCTTACCTGGAAGTTTCTTCCAAGTAACATTGTCTCGCAGATATACTGGGCTGGATTCTTCCACCGCCACTGTATTGCCTTTTGCAAATTCGAACTGTGCTAATACCACCATGTCTTGTGCGTCTGGGTACAACACGTCGCTGCCTTCCGTAGTTAAAGGCAAAGACTCTAGCCCTTCAGAATACGCATCCCAACCTGTTCCGGCTTGAGTCCAAACGTTTTCATCACGCTGTAAATTTTCCGCCAATACCGCTGGAGGTACAACACATTCAGGTTCTTGTTTCAACCATTCGCCGTTTTCTTGACGCTCATAACGCCCCCAATAAACTTCGCTCATTCGGGCATCAATCGCACTGGCAACATGGTTTTTACCATGCAGGCGGTAACATGCTTGCGCCATGGCTTCCATGGTGGATATACCAATCATAGGCAAATCGGCACCGAATGCTAAACCTTGTGCAATACCGATGCCAATTCGAACACCTGTGAAGCTTCCCGGACCACGGCCAAATGCCAACGCATCCAAATCTTGCAGAGTAATATTGGCTTCTTTGAGTACTTCATCGACCATGGGTAGCACTTTCTTAGTGTGGTCTCGCGGGGCGACTTCACTTCGCGTGTACAATGTTCCATCCACAATCAATGCAACAGAACAGTTTTCTGTCGCGGTGTCTAAAGCTAGGATTTTCGCGCTCATTTACGCCTCAGTAATTCATTTATCTATTTTGGGTTTTAGTTGGAACCTATCCAACCTCAGTCAAAACACACCTTTTCATTCAGAACGTGTCTCTTGACTCAAAAATTGGTTAACGACATCCAAATCCCGTGTTCTTGGTATTGGCGGCAAACTTTGTATAAAAACTGCCCCGTAATCACGGGTGACCAGTCGGTTATCACAGATGATCAATGCGCCTTGGTCTTTTTTATCTCGAATCAAACGCCCGACCCCTTGTTTAAGGGTAATCACTGCATCGGGTATTTGAACTTGATTGAATGGTTCGCCCCCACTCAAGCGACAATCTTCAATACGTGCTTTGAGCAAAGGATCATCGGGTGCAGTAAAAGGAAGTTTATCAATAATAACACAGCTCAATGCGTCACCTCTAACGTCGATCCCTTCCCAAAAAGCACCCGTTGCCACCAATAAGGCATTACCCAGCTCTAAATATTCTGCTAGTAATTTTTGCTTGGTTGTTTCACCTTGCATAAGCACTGGTATCGAAAGCTGCTCTCGGAATCGTTCTGCCAAGTCGCGCATCATACTGTGAGAGGTGCAAAGAAAAAAGCATCGTCCACCGTTCTTCTCTATAACGGGCCCGAGCATTCTCGCTAAACTTTCAGACATTCCGGGGCTGTTTGGTTCCGGAAGGTATCGGGGAACACACAGCCTCGCTTGTTGTTGATAATCGAATGGGCTGGGGAGAGAAAACTGCTGTGGCGGCTCTAAACCTAAGCGATGGGTAAAGTGGCTAAAGTCATCTTGTACCGCTAATGTCGCTGAAGTGAATATCCACGCCCCCTGTTTCATTTCCACCTGTTCACGGAATTTCTCGGCGACGGACAAAGGAGTAATATGCAATGAAAAGTGACGAGGAGTACATTCAAACCAATACGAGTAACCCGTAATATCGACTTCGCATACCCGATCGATTCTCGCTTTGATTGCGTTAGCTCGCTCAAAAGCCGCATCCAATAGTTCACTGCGACCTAACGCGACTTTTAGTACTTCAATTGCGAGTTCTAATACATCAAGTAAACGTGTTATTTCACGCTCTATCGACGGTGATTTCATCGCTTCTCGCCAATTTCCGCGAAAACCTGGATCCCCTAAAACAAGCCTCATTTCCATTGCGGACTGAACCAGACGGTCAGCAACTTTCTGCAACTGACGCATGTCTTTGGCTTCAGTTCGATATCCAATTTCAATGTCTTTAGACAATTCCTGAATTTGACGGCTCGAAATGGACGAACCGAAGTATTGGCTCGCAATGTCTGGGATTTGGTGCGCTTCATCAAATACAAACACATCAGCTTCGGGAATTAACTCACCGAAGCCTGTTTCTTTTATCGCGAGGTCGGCGAGAAATAAATGGTGGTTCACAACAACGACATCGGAATCCATGGCTTTCTTTCGCGCTTTAAGCACAAAACAGTCTTGATAACTTGGGCACTCTTTGCCTAAGCAATTATCGTTAGTCGATGTAATGTCGGGGATAATTGGGCTATCTTCTGCAATATCATCGCATTCACCCAAATCACCACTTTTGGTCTCGGACGACCAACTGCGCACTTTCACCAGCTGGGTCAGAAGCGTTGAATCCGCCTCTACGCTGTGGCTTTCAACCATTTGCCGGCTCAATCTATCCAAACATAAGTAATTGGATCGCCCTTTGAGCAGTGCAACACTGCCAAAATAACCAAGGGCATCGACCATTAATGGTAAGTCACGATGAAAAAGCTGTTCTTGAAGGTTCTTTGAACCAGTGCTGATGATGGTTTTTTTTCCACTCAGAAGTGCAGGTACCAAATAGGCAAAGGTTTTCCCCGTACCCGTTCCCGCTTCTACCACCAGCTGAGATTGATCTTTGATCGATTTTTCGACTGCGCGAGCCATATCCAGCTGTGCTTGTCGGGGCTGAAACCCTTTAATGGCTTTGCCTAACGCACCACTAGCGGAAAAGGTTTTATCGATCATAAGCTCTTAAGGTCTGCTGACCTAGGAATGAAAACAAAGAAAGAATTATACTCAAACAACCTCAAGATGCGACTCCCGAAAGAGAAGTTTTCGTCGAGGGAGCAGGGGCTGTTGATCTTTCGCGGTTAAATTTTGTAGCTAGAAAAACAAAGACGCAAACTCGAAATGAAATTTGCGCCTTCAAGAAGCCCCCCGTTACTGGGTTAGTCAGCTCTTATCACTTTCGATGTAAGTATCGCTCCAACCAAGCAGGACCTTGGAAAGCGTCATCAGAAAGCAGAGCGTGCGCCGCTTCAGATGGTGTTGCCTTTTCTTCCCAGAGTTGGTTTAGAAGATCTTCATCAATATCATGATCTCCAACAAGGGTTGTGACTCGCTCTACATATAACCTACGGGCTAACAGTTCTTTATCCATAGCAAACACCTCTCTGATATGCAGGAGTAAAACTCAACCAGTTTCACAGCAGACTCCTGAACGTGCTTATTTTGTTGAAACCGTCGCCATAATAGATTAATTATAGACAACATATTGAGGCTCACACCGCGATTTCTTTTTTATAAAGCCCACTCTCGTCTCAAAATGGTATACCCAAGTGGCCTCAAGATTCAGGATTCAGAGCAGCATATTCTGGTCCAATTCAAGGAAAAGAACGCAGCGTAATGACTGGTCCTTTCCAAGTTCTTTGACGATGAAGTGGTACAGAATATGTGCTCCCAAGGGCGAGTTTAATTGGCTTTCATGCTGCGTTACCGACTCTTGATTTAGACTTCTAGATCTTCAAGCCGGTGCCTTGCCTGAAAGCCAATTAATTCTCGCTGAACCAAGCATCTTGAGGTCACTTGGGTATATATTCGAAATTCAAAAGAATTCTTACAGGAAGTAATCAAAAAAATGGAACGAAAAACACTACTTACGCATTGCAATGACGCTCCCGGATTGATCTCCAAAATCACGAATATTTGCTATAAGCATCAGCTCAATATTATTCATAACAATGAGTATGTTGATAACTCTAGCGGTCATTTTTTCATGCGAACTGAGCTTGAAGGTTACTTTAATGACGAAACGCTTTTGCTGGATTTGGATCAGGCGCTCCCTGAAGGCGCAAAAAGAAGACTAATCGGGTCGGATCGAAAAAAAGTGGTGATTCTGGTTACTAAAGAAGCGCACTGTATCGGTGACATTCTGATGAAAAACTACGATGGCAGCTTAAATATCGATATTGCTGCGGTTGTGGGTAACTATGACACCCTGCAGAATTTGACGGAAAAATTCGACATTCCTTATCACCATGTTTCCCATGTAGATTTAACGCGTGAAGAACATGAGAAAAAGATGCTTGAAGTGATTGATAGCTACGAAGCTGATTATCTTGTCCTTGCTAAATATATGCGCGTTCTTACACCAGAATTTGTTGAAAAATACCACCATAAAATCATCAATATCCACCATAGTTTTTTACCCGCATTTATCGGCGCAAAGCCGTATCAACAGGCGTTTGATCGTGGTGTTAAGATCATTGGTGCTACAGCTCACTTCGTGACGAATGATTTGGATGAAGGTCCAATCATTAAGCAAGACGTGATACCTGTCGATCATAACTTCAGTGCTGCTGATATGGCACAGGCAGGTCGCGATGTTGAAAAAAATGTGCTCAGCAAAGCCATCAACAAAGTGGTGAATGACCACGTCTTCGTTTATGGAAATAAGACTGTGATCTTGTAAAACGACCAAGAATACTTCTGCACAACATCAAACGGTGAGCACTCTCTCACCGTTTTTTATTACTAACAGAATACGTTTATTTTCGACAGGCACTAACCTTGCTCAGATGCAACAACATCTTTCAGAGAGTGAGGATGAAGCTTGATGCAAACCCCATTGTATTTAAAAGCGACCGTTGGGTTTGGCAACCTTTCACCTTCTCCCTTAGGGCTAGAAACTTTCACTTTGATACCCAGTTGGTCGAATTTAGCAGACTTCTCTTGGAAATTCGGAAAAGTCGAGTTCAAAAAAGCCAAATAATCGTTTGCCGTTTTTGCCTCAGATGGAATCACAAACTCCACATGCTCCCACGATTCAACGGGGTAATTCTTACCTTCAGCTGGATAGGGCAACTCTAAACACTCTAAAGACCAACCGCTTGCAATAACAGGTTCAGTAAATTCCAACACAATGATGGGTCGACCATTAATTTGAGCGCTGGAGATTTCACTTCCCAATTTCAACCATTCATTATGCGCAAATGTTGCCGTCTCTAGATCGTTGACCCTTAAGGCAATATGATCCGCTTGATAACCCGATAAATCTATTCCTATGAGCTCAGAAAGAGCTTGGATTTTTGCCATAAATTCGGGTAGCTGGAGCAACATATTTTCAGGTAGAAGATCGGAGCGTGACGTCACTATCGACATGGTGTTCTCACTAAAAGTCTGATTTTCTCGCCATACTAGCAAGATCGAGCTGAAAAGTAGTAAAAATCGCTTTTTTCTGACTACTAGAGAATGAAGAAAGTTGATATGATTAACGCCATTTTGTGAACTAGAACAAGTATCCATTCCCCAACTTCAAATACAGCGGGAATGCATCAAAACAATTCTTAGAATTGAAGGAAGCTCGTGTGAATATCCAAGCACTTATTAACGACAAAGTATCTCAGGCTCTTGAAGCCGCTGGCGCACCCGCAGGAAGCCCTGCTGCCGTTCGTCAATCTGCAAAGGCACAGTTTGGCGACTACCAAGCAAACGGTGTTATGGGTGTAGCCAAAAAGCTAGGCACTAACCCTAGAGAATTTGCGCAAAAAGTGTTGGATGTTTTAGACCTAGACGGTATCGCAAGCAAAACTGAGATTGCAGGTCCTGGTTTCATCAACATCTTCCTAAGCGAAACGTTTTTGGCAAAACAAGCGGATGCAGCGTTAGCTGATGAGCGCTTGGGTGTAGCAAAAGACGAACAAAAAACCATCGTTACCGATTATTCTGCACCAAACGTTGCAAAAGAAATGGCGGTTCACCACATTCGTTCAACGGTAATTGGCGACGCAGTAACTCGCACGCTTGAATTCCTTGGTCATAAAGTGGTTCGTGCAAACCACATCGGTGACTGGGGCACTCAGTTCGGTATGCTTATCGCTAACCTAGAACGCGTTCAAAAGGAATCGGGCGAAGTGTCGATGGAACTTTCCGATCTAGAAGCCTTCTACCGCGAATCTAAAAAGCTGTACGATGAAGATGAAGCCTTCGCTGAAAAAGCGCGTAACTACGTTGTCAAATTGCAAAGTGGCGATGAATACTGCGCAGAAATGTGGAAAAAGCTTGTCGACATCACTATGGTTCAAAACCAACGCAACTACGACCGTTTAAATGTATCGCTAACATTGAACGATGTGATGGGCGAAAGCATGTACAACAACATGTTGCCAGAAATTGTCACCGACCTTAAAGAAAAAGGTTTGGCGCAAGAGGATGACGGCGCTCAAGTTGTTTTCCTTGATGAGTACAAAAACAAAGATGGCGAGCCTATGGGTGTTATCGTTCAAAAGCGCGATGGCGGCTTCCTTTACACAACAACCGATATTGCATGTGCTAAATACCGTTTCGAAAAACTTGGCGCAGACCGCGTGCTGTACTTTATTGATTCGCGTCAGCATCAGCACCTTATGCAAGCTTGGACGATTGTTCGTAAAGCGGGTTATATCCCTGAAAACGTTTCACTGGAACACCATGCGTTCGGCATGATGTTGGGTAAAGACGGACGCCCGTTCAAAACACGTGCTGGCGGTTCTGTGAAACTCACCGACCTACTGGACGAAGCAGAACAACGCGCTGAAAAACTCATCGAATCCAAAAACCCAGGGTTAGATTCCGAAGAAAAAGCCAAGATTGCTAATACAGTTGCGATGGCCGCCGTTAAGTACGCAGACTTATCAAAACACCGCACAACAGACTACGTGTTTGATTGGGACAACATGCTGGCATTCGAAGGCAACACTGCCCCTTACATGCAATACGCCTACACTCGTGTCGCGTCTGTATTCGCAAAAGCAGGTGTGTCGATGGATTCGCTTCAAGGCGAAATCAAAGTGACTGAAGAAAAAGAGAAAGCATTGATCGCTAAGTTACTTCAGTTTGAAGAAGCCGTTCAGTCTGTTGCTCGCGAAGGTCAGCCTCACATCATGTGTAGCTACTTGTTCGAATTAGCAGGTCAGTTCTCTAGCTTCTACGAGGCGTGCCCTATCCTTGTGGCTGAAGACGAAGCCGTGAAGCAAAGCCGCTTGAAGCTGGCAGCATTGACCGCAAAAACCATCAAGCAAGGTTTGTCACTGCTGGGTATCGAAACGTTAGAGCGCATGTAAACCAAAAGTTGACGTGCCATCATAAAACAAAAATCCCTCGACAAGTTCGAGGGATTTTTTTATTGAATGTCTAATGCTTAATCACATACCCAATTCATGCGAGAAAAGTCGAAATAGAAACTTTGCATGGGTATGTAGTTCAAGCCTTTCAAGCATTGGTGAACACCAAGCTTATCGACTGAGTTTTGAAGGAAAATGTCCACTTGATTATCAACCAAGTATTGTTGAACCTGCTTGTAAATGTCGTTGCGGACCGCCGGATCGTTTTCTAGCCTCGCTTGCTCGATCCACCCATCCACTTTTTCATCTTGCAGCCAAGACATCGAAGCCCAACTGCCTGATGCATCTGAATGATATTGATTGAAGAATACCGCATCTGGAGACGGGTAGACTGGCTCGTAAAAAATCTGGTTTACGTGCGGCGTGGTTTCCGGTTTTGAGGCAATCTCCGTCACCCTATTCCACGGGTCTTTCTGAAGCGTGGTTTTAAAACCAATCGTTTCAAGTGTCGACTGCAATAACAACGCGATCTCTTCTTCAAACGCCGCGCCTGCCACGTACCCCAGCACCAGTGGAATCTTGCCTTTTCCAGCGTATTTCGACTGATCAACGTATTGCTTGGCTTTGTCCAAATTGAACTCAGGCAACGTCAAGGAATCAAGATGTGCGGATTTAAAAGCGGGCGGTAAAGGTCCAGCTAATGGCTCACCTTCATAAATCACTTCGTTGATAGTGACGTAATCCACCGCGTAAGCGATGGCTTTGCGGATATTCACATCGTCTGTCGGGGCAACCTTATTGTTGAGCTTGATGTAAAAGCCTGTGGCCGTTTTCTGTTTGCTTATCTCGTAGTTTTTCACCTTCGCCAGTGCGTTATACGTTTCTTCAGCTTGGTAGACGCTGGTGAGGTGTAATTCTCCCTTATTCGCCAATGCTTTTACCGTCGCTTCATCGTTAGTGACCAGCAAACGTACTTTGTCGATGGGCTTGTCTCCAAAAGTCCCATGATAGCCAGTGTAGCGTTCCAGCATCATGCGACTACCTCGCTGCCAACTCACTTTCTTATACGGTCCCGCGCCTAATACATTCTCTGCAATATAATCTTCAGCCCACTTATCGCCTTTGCCCATCTCCATGGCCTTATCACTGTTGACAACAAACAACAGCGGTGTCGTGGCTAAGAAAGCAGAAGAAGGCTCGGTTAGTCCAATCTGAACAGTTTGAGCATCGATGGCTTTCAATTTTGACGAGTCGATACTTTTCGAGAAAAAGCCAGCCGGTCCTTCATTTAAGGTCAGCAAACGCTGAATGGAATACACCACATCTTTTGCTTCAATGGTGCTGCCGTCGTGAAATGTTGCACCTTGTTTTAGGCGAAACAAGTACGTTTTTCCGTCTTCAGACACGTCCCAGCTTTCTGCAAGTAATGGGGCAATATCACCAGAAGTATTCACGGTTGTCAGCCCATCATATAAATTGACTGCCCCCATATACTCGGTGTAATCGGTAATTTTCGCGGGGTCTATTGTCCCAATGATTTGCACCATACTAACGGTTATTTCAACCGGTTTATTGTCTGCGGCGGCAAAAGGCGCAGACAAGATGCCAGCAAGAGCCAGCATTTGTGTTGCTTTATTCATAACCTTTACTCCATGTTATTTTACATCCTTCCCTATTGCCCCTGATCGATCAGGGGACGGTATTCTATTTCTGGGTAGCCAAATGCTGCCGGTCCTACAACTTCCAATGCACGTGGTGTGCAGAGCAGAGGGTGGCAAGGGATTCCAACCACCACGACCTTTTGCCCATACCGCAATACATCGGTGGTAATGGCATGACCCGTATCGATGTTCAGAACGACGATTAAATCCGGTACGCTGACCATTGTTTTACCGTTCATTCGAAACACCAAATTTTCATTTTGAATATCAATGCTGGCTTCTTCGCCCTGATATTCATGTAGCCCTTGTAGCGACAATTGCCCTACAGTGAACCCCGAACGCATACGTCGCTCCAAGTCCACGATCTTTCCTTTGAATAACAAAAAACCATTTTCGGAATTCATGATGACATCGATGGGATTTCGTTTTGCCTCGTTGGCGTCCATCACCGCACGACCAAGCCGCAATGCTTGGCTAACCGTCCCCGGGATCGCGTATTTCTTAACAAACGATCCTTTCATCGGCGCTTCGGCCATCGCTGCACTGCCTCCCATTTCGACGACGGTGGTTCGGGCAAGGTTTTCTAGCCAATACTCATCCTTAAGCCGCTGAAATACCACATTATTACCATGGCAATCGGACATTGCAGCGGGCATACTGCAATGTCCGTACATACTAAATGTGGTCATCTGCATTTCAGGAAACGCGCGCCCCATCCCATCGCCATCTACGACTGGTAGATCTAACTGAGCGGCGGCTGTCATGGGTTTGATACCGTTCGCGCCTCCAATTTCTACCGATATGATGGCGTCCACTTTTTTGCCCGTTTCTCGCTCAAGGATTTCAACAACCCGTTTCAGCTCCTCACCTTCGTTAATTTTTTCGACCGACACCGCTGGCGCACCGATCTCACCAATTGACACCACCAAGGCGTCATCGGGTAGTTCTTCCATCGACATTAGCCGTATCCGCCGCCCTAATCGCAATTGCTCAAGTACTTCGAGCTTGCCGTAATAGGGGTTTCCGCCGCCTCCGGTACCGAGGATTGCTGCGCCAATTTCTATCGCTTCAATATCTTGTACTGTCAGTTCTTTCATGATCCCACCTTTAAATCCCCTACGACTTTTAAGCGCACTCGAGTGGCGTTTCCGGGCAAATACGCCAGCGGTACGTCTTCTTTTTCTACAACTTCGATAGACTCAGGTGTTGCACCCGCACTGATGGCTCGTTCCGTCGCCTCTCGTTCTGCTTGAGAAAACGCTTCTTCTCGGCTTATCTCTGCAAGGCTATAGACTCTATCCACTTCCCCACTCACCTGAGCAATGGCAGCACCAACAGCGTTCGCGACATGAAAGTGAGGCGGACGAATGACTTTAAGGTCACCAATATGCTCTTTCACCAATACGCTCCCGCCGCCGACCGCCAGTACCGGAATGGGTGTTTTGGATAATCGGTTACTTTCTACTGCGTCAATTATGAGTTCATCGATCTGCTTACTGCATTCTTCAAGCAATTCATCTGGCAAATTTGCAACAGCAGAATGATCACCCAGTTCAAGCTGCCCCAGCGCGACCGCAATATCGGATGCCGTGAGTGTGCTCCCTCCAAATACGAGAGCTTCTTTGCTCAACTGATAGCCCACACTGTCCGGACCGACATTAATCGCACCGTTACTTTGATGAATCCGAGTCCCGCCACCGAGACCAATACTGACCATGTCTGGCATTCGGAAATTGGTTCGAACGCCACAGATACCTACATGAGAGTTTGCTTGTCTCGGAAAGCCATTTTGCAGCAAACCGACATCACTGGTGGTGCCGCCAACATCGACAACAATGGCGTCTTTTAACCCAGACAGAAATGCCGCACCTCGCATTGAGTTAGTGGGACCACTCGCAAAGGTCAGGACGGGGAATTTTTTAACGTAAGAAGCACTCATTAGCGTGCCGTCGTTTTGGGTAATATAGAACGGGCAGTACACGCCGCATTCATTCAATGCATGCTCGAATGCTTTGATCGTTTTTTCACTTAATTCTCGAAGGCTGGCATTTAAAAGAGCCGCATTCTCCCTTTCTAAGAAACCTATTCGCCCCACATCAACAGAGCAGACAATATCGAATTCATCCCAGACGGAACTAAGAATGGCCGCAGCCTTACGCTCCATATCGTCATTCACCGGACCAAATACGCAGTTCACCACGACTTGGCGAATACCTTTGTTTTTAAGTTCATTGGCGATATCGGTTAATGCGGACTCATTCAATGGATTAATCGCTCTACCATCAAAATTGTATCCACCTTCAATCTCATAATGATGCCGTCCAATCGCATTCACTAACCCTTCTGGCCATTGAGCCATAGGGGGAATGGCGGAAGAGCTCGGTAGTGCTAATCGGATTACTGCGGTTTGAGTCAACCGAGTTTGCTCCACAACAGCATTGGTGAAATGCGTTGTCCCAATCATGACGGCACTAAGATCTTTCTTGTCGACCTTTCCAATTTTCAGTACTTGATTAAGCGCTTCTTTTACTCCGCTAGTTACGTCCTTGGTGGTGTTCATTTTCACCGACGCAAGCAGCTCACTTCCTTTCATGATGACGGCGTCCGTATTGGTTCCGCCAACATCGATACCGACTCGTAAATTTAAAGACATGAAAAACTCCGTTTTATCTTCCTTTGCCTCACAATAAAGAGGGCTTGCTGTTCTGTTCTTCTTCGCTCAACACCGGAATGGCACGAATCAATTTCCGGGTATAAGGATGGTTAGGTGCTTCAAATACTTCAGCGGGCGCACCTTCTTCCACCACTTTCCCACGAAGCATTACGGCGATCTGGGTGCAAAAATTTCGCATTAGGCTTAAGTCATGTGAGATAAAAATGTAGGTAAGACCTAGCTCTTTATGCAGACGCCTGAGTAGCTCAATCACGCTTTTTTGTACCGACACGTCCAATGCGGAGGTTGGTTCATCCAATACCAATATCCTCGGGTTTGCTGCCAACGCCCTCGCTATGGCTACCCTTTGTTTCTGACCACCTGAAAGATTGCCCGGGTAGAGATCGGCGTGGTGCTCTGAAAGCTCAACCATGTTCAAAATCTCTCGGACTCTCTCGTTCAGAGCGTCCTCTTTTAACCCTGCAATAAACTTCAATGGCACTTCTAAGATCTGTCGCACACTGCGTTTGGGGTTGAGGGAACCGCCGGGGTTTTGGTACACCATCTGTACAGCATGAGAACCATGCTCTGCTTGGTAATCGCTTAAGGTTTGCTCACCAAAATTCAATGTGCCCGAGGTTGGATATTCTAATCCGAGTACCATTCTAGCTACCGTGGTTTTCCCTGAGCCCGATTCCCCCGCTAAACCGAAAATATCCCCATCCCTTACGATTAAAGAGACATCTTGAACTGCGTGATTGGTGTGAATTGGTCGGTATAACAAGTTTCGCTCGGTCACAAACACCTTATTCAGGGCATGAATATTTAGAAGTGGGGATGTATCTGGCCTGAGAGTGGAATACACACTCGGACCATATAGAGGGGGAACAGCAGCAAACAATCGTTTGGTATATGGGTGGCAGGGGGAAGCAAATAAGTTCGCAACTTTACCATGTTCAACAATTCTGCCGTGCTGCATAACGTAGACGTAATCCGAGGCCTGACGAACCACACCTAGGTTGTGGCTGATTAGGAGAAGGGCTAGGTTCTCTTCCTTTACCAGTGTGTTGATCAAGCGGATAATTTCCGCTTGAGTGGTCACATCCAGCGCAGTGCCAGGTTCGTCTGCAATAAGGAGTTTAGTTGGATGAAGTAGGGCCAACGCAATTAACACTCGCTGACGCATCCCCCCTGAAAGTTGGAAGGGGAAACTCTTATATACTCTTTTAACATCATCGAGCTGAACTTTTTTCAGCGCCTCATAGATGGCAAGCCGACGTTGCGCTTTGCTGCGTGACACACCTTCACGTTTATCTACATATTTGAGTACATCATCGAGATGGCTTCCGATGCGAAAAACAGGGTTAAATGAAGACAGGGGATCTTGCTGAATCATGGACATGACTGTCCCTTTCAGCCCTTCCCTTTCTTCTTTACCTAACGTAAACACGGAGCGCCCTTCCACGTCGATGTCACCACTGGTAATTCTGGCCGTTTGCTCTGGTAAGTTTCCTATCAAAGCTTTGCTTGTAACGCTTTTACCCGATCCAGTTTCTCCCACCAGCGCAACGCGTTGACCAGGCTGAATTTGGATGGAGACGTTGTGCAATACCTGCTTTGCAACGCCATAATTTTCAAAACTAACATTCAAGTTGCGGATATCGACCAATGCGCTGTTTTTCATCATCACACCTCCACATCCAACATGTCACGAAGCCCATCACCGAGCAGGTTAAACCCAAAGATGGCATACAACACCGCGGCTCCAGGGAGCAATGCTTCCCACCAATATTCCGGCAAATATTCTGCACCGGATGCCACCATGGTGCCGAGATCAGGTGTGGGTGGCTGCACCCCCAACCCCAAGAAACTAAGTGTTGCGCCAAACAAAATCACAAAACCGGCATCAAGGGTCGCTTTAACCGTGATCGCCCCCATGCAGTTGGGAAGCAACTCTTTCACTAAGATGTGATAGGGGCTGGCACCCGCCATTTTTGCGGCTTCGATAAACTCCTCGGTCATCAAACTTTTCGCTAGGCGATAAACCAGCCGGCAATGCCAATTCCACCACAGAAACGAAATCGCAATCATCGCGTTCGTTAGGTTTGGCTCTAACACCGCGGTAATCGCTAACGCCAACGCCAGAGGTGGAACCGCCAATAACATGTCGTTCAATCGCATGATGGTGAATTCCACCCAGCCCCCCGCATACGCTGCCAATAACCCCAGCGTCACTCCGATGGGAATGGCGATGCCAAGTACGCCAAATACCAGCTTTAAACTGACTTGATACCCAAAGATGACGCGGGTAAAAATGTCTCTGCCTACATTATCTGTACCAAACCAATATTCCGAAGAGGGTGCGAGGTGGCGAGCACGAAAATTCACGTAACTTCCAACCTGTTCGGCATAAGGGGATATCCAAGGGGCGAGTAACGCAGACAAGACCACACTGAGTACCATTAAAGCCCCAATAATGGCCATTGGGTTGGCGGCAAATCGACGCCAGTATTTTTGAAATGAGGTTGTCGTTTGGCTGAACTCGTTGACAGACACTTCGTCTGAGCCGTTTGGCAGTGTGGTGAGCGAGTTGGATTTATGTTCCATGCTAACGGGCTCCCTTCAGTCTTAACCTTGGGTCCACGATGGAAACCAGAATGTCGATGGTCAAATTCGCGATGATGAAGATCACGCCCGAAACTAAGACAACACCCATCACCGCATTGAAGTCGTTGTGCAATATGGTTCTAACGCCATAACTCGCAATGCCCGGCCAAGCGAACACCATCTCTACTACAAATGCGTTCCCAATCAACGAAGCAAACTCCAACCCTAAAATCGTTAAAGGGGCGGATGCGCTCAGCCGCCAAAGATATTTAAAGGTAATTAGGGGCTTTGGAACACCAGCGGCTCGTAATGTATCTACATGTTCACGATGCGCATATTCGATTACGCTGGATCGGGTGATCCGCATGACTTGGGCAATACCAGCCGCTGAGAGGGCAATGCTTGGCAACAGCAAATGAGAAAGCCCATCGAGAAATACATCGCTTCTCCCTGCCAAGAGGCTGTCCACCAGAACGAACCCTGTAGTATTCGCTTCAAAAGAAAGGTTCGCACCTAACCGTTCCAATACAGGCAGGTCAATCACCCCAATACTGGCAAGAAGCTGGAAGATAATGGCCAAAAGGAAAGCAGGGGTAACCACCCCCATCAGGGAGAGCAATCGCGAGCATTGATCTATCCAAGAGTTCTGCCGGTATGCGGCAAGCACACCCAGCGGAATGGCAATCACCGTCATCAGGAAAACGGTGCAAATCACGAGTTCAAGTGTGGCTGGCAAAGCGTTGGAAATATCTCGGGCAACAGGCTGTCCCGTCAGTAAAGAATCCCCCATATCTCCCTGCAACACACCGGAAATATAATTGAAGTATTGAACTGCCGCAGGTTGATCCAGCCCCATTTCCTGACGTAAAGAGGTCACCTGCTCTTCTGTAGCAAGGGGACCCAATGCTATCCGAGCGGGATCGCCCGGAATGAGACGGGCAACAGTAAAAATAATGACTGAGAGACCAAACAAAACAAGTGCAAAGCCTGCGACCCGTTTTGCCAGCATCCTGAACACTTCCATGTGCGGACTCCATGCAACACTCGACATCCTGCCGAATGTTTTTTGTACAGTTCTTACAACTTAACAGTCGTAAAGAATCTTCCACAAGCGCACTAATGGGTAGTTTTTCATATTATTAGGGTAGGATAATCATCGAGATTTCTTGAAATATTGTGTGATAAATGGGCAACCCAACCCTAAAACTTACGTTCAGATATGAGTGATACTAGAAGCTGGGTAGTTATCTATATTTTTAGGGTAGTCAGTATCATACCCAACGTTGCTCACGTGCAATATATAGTAATTGCTGCCGGCTATGACACCCTGCACGCAAATACATTTGCTTTAGATGGTACTTCACCGTGTTTTCACTGATCCCTTGATGGCGGGCAATTTGTTTGTTGGTCATCCCTTCATTCAATCTGGACAAAATCAATGTCTCCTTTGTACTAAAAGGGCCCGAGCGGCGCACTATATGCTCCGATTCATATGCTTTTACTATGAGTGGGATGATACTTTGCACTTCAATAGAAATTTGAGAGCCATCTAAACGAATCGACAGCAAGTTTTTAAGAGGCGGTAATACCCATTCTGATTCCATTATAAATGGCAGTCGTATCCCCGTTTGAATCGCCAGAGTCACCGCTTCTTTTAACGCGGTTTGTGCCAAACCCTCATGATTAGATGCGATATGTAAGCGACAAAGGTGAAGCCGCATAAACACTGAACTCAAACCATCATTTGGTTGATCTGATTCGCGCTCAATCTGAGCAATCAGCTGATGGAGCTCCTTACCTGAAGGCCTATTTTTCCTTGCAACACTGGAGACCTGATTTCGTAAGTGGATCAACTGGAACAATTTGTCCCTGCCGCTGGCGTTATCTCGCCGCTGTGTTTGATAGTTATCGAGTGATTGTTCAGCTTGATGCCAGTGCCCTTGCTGTTGCAACAAATAGGCTTGAATTAATTCAAACTCTCGCGCGTATGAATCCCCCATCACCTGCCAATAATCCGCTTTTAGTGCATCTAATTTTTGACCAGCATGCACACTCCCAGTAGATAGGCTGTCAATTAGAACACCACTCCAGCAATAGTCTTTCATCATACTGGTCCACATTTCACGACCACCTTCGTTTAAACCAGCGCTCTTCCAAAGATCGTAAGCCAGAGATAGGTTTCCTTTGAGCAAGGCAATTCTCGCTTCTTCAAGATAAAGCATATCCTTTTCGTTATAGAGCTCGTCGGCAAAACTCACGGCTTTCAAGCAGTCACGACCTAAATTTACTTGCTGTTGTGCGTCGTCCAGCTTTCCTAATTCAATACAAATATTGGACATGTGCAGACAGATAAAAAATTGTAGATACGGTGCCCTCGCATCGCGATAGGCACGATAGGCGATTTCTCCTGAGATACTGGCTTTTTCGTACTGTTCCAAATCAATATAATTGGCACACAATTCATTATGCAGCACCCCTAAATACATTGAGTTATTGAGAAATATCGGATGGAGTTTTTCCAACTGTTTACACGAAATTTCGGTGGGCTTTGTACTCCTGAAAGGGTCCAGCATGGATTTCATTAACCCGAGGATGGGTTGTTGATTGATGTGTTTTGATTTTATCGCCTCAAACATTGCAATAGCATCGGCGTTATCTCCTGACTTCAGCTTCGACAACATGACAGCCCAACACAGGTAGATATTACCTTCTATGATTGGTGCAGGCATCACCGCCAGTACGGTATTCAATGCTGCGTATCCGTATAAACAACCAAACATACTATCCCCACTTTCTTCAAACCACCGAATGGCGAGATCGTAATTGCTCGACTGTGCAGCTTCCGTAATGGCAAGCGTTGTTCTTCCAGCGTCGTGATGGCTTTTAGCCACTATTCGCATCGCTTGTTGGTGATAACGACCATTTTTTCGGGCAAATTTGCGCAAAGGCTCTTTGAGCATAGGAATTCCGAGCCGTAACTTTCCACCTAACTCTACTTGTAGGATTGGGGATAGTGATTCAATTTCGGACTCAGACAAACCACTTCTTTCCTGAGGGATACCTTCAGAAAACGCTAACGCAACCAGCGAGCGAACCACTTTAAACGGAAATACAGAAAGCAGATTGACCGCTACAAAGTGTTGCCATTGAGAGAGAAACAAGGGTTCGTTCAATCGCTCAGCGTAGTCAACCAAAATTGGCCAGCCTGCGGTCTGTTCATAAAGGGTTTCAGAATCCTTTATACCGAGGCTACGAATTTCTTCGATAGAGAAGAACAAATCTTGGCTACTGAGAATCGCGACATTTTTATAAAGCAAATGAATACTTAGGGAGGGAGGGTGTGCCAGTAAGCCAACACCAAGATAAATTTTTGCTTTTTTGCGTTTGATCTTGGGAAGTTGCTTCAATATTAGATCCAATTGGAACGTATCTTCTTCGTGCCCCGAGTCTATAACGACTCGCTCTCCTTCTCTTAACTCGTCTGCTCCTTGGAAGTGATCTTGTATTTCTACATCCAGAAGCTGAGAGAACATTTCAAGAGTGCGAGTTTTTCCGCTTCCAGGAAAGCCACTTATCAAAACAATGGGAAAGTCTATATCCCTAAGCCTATATAACAACGATTTCCTTTCGTACATGTTCCCTACTTTCTAACCAAAAATTAAGTCACCGCCCGACACGCTATTGAGCAAATGGTTACTTATTAAACTAAAGCAGGATTGACTAAAATACCAGCAAGCTAGTTTTGTTTAATCAACGCACAAGAAAAAGCCCGTCAACTTCATTAAAATCGACGGGCGTTGAGACATTCAGTGGTGGGTTAAGCTGCGCTAATAGAGCTCTGTTCCATCAGGACGGGTGCGGAGTAAGTTTAAAATCCACATATATTGCTCTGGGCGGTCACGTAAAAGTTCTTCTAAAGCATGATTCATCATTCTGGCATCTTGCTCTTCGTCGCCTGTTGGGAAGTTTTCCAACGCGGGTAGAATGAAAAGCTCGAACTTTCCTTTTTCAGCGTTGTACGCTGGAATCATCGGCACTACCTTAGCTCGGCTCAGTTTAGCCAATTTACCAAACCCTTTAAGAGTTGCCTTTTCTGTACCAAAGAAAGGGACAAAAACTGAATTCTCTGCGCCGTGATCTTCATCAGGTAAGTAGTAGGCCATATAGCCTTCTTTGATGGAACGTAAATACGGTTTGATGCCTGAATCACGAGGCACGATACGACCACCGTAACGCATTCGTTGTACGTTCATGAGCCAATCGCCAATAGGGTTTTTTTGAGGTCGAATCATAATGACCACATCATGACCATAAGAAGAAAAGTACATGCCAGTGTAGTCAATTGCCCAGCAATGAGGGACGAGTGCAATGACCTTCTCGCCATTCTCCAACCTTGGAAAAAGATGCTCTCCACCAAACACTTCTCCGCGATTCTGATTGTATTTTTTGCTTCGCACCGTCAACTCTGCATACCCAAGAAAAAACTGCGCCGCGACTTTATACATTTTCTCAAGCAATTGCTGTCTTTCATCGGCTGATTTTTCAGGATAGCAGAGCTCTATATTTTTCTTAGCTCGGCGCAGCGCGCCTGAATTGCGTTTTGAAAAGAAACGAGATAACCAAGCCGCAAATTTGTCGCGTGGACGATGTGGTACAAACGCAAGCAATAAGGCAAATCCAATACCTATCCACGTTGGCCAGTATTTCGGATGCAAAAACGACCATTGAAACTTAGGATCGTATAACTGTTTTTCGATGTTATTGCTCATTCGACCATTAAATCTATCTTTGGATTAGGCGCGATATGATATAACAAAGGCAATTCAAAACAAACGACAGATAACTATGGCTTTTTCACTGCACCCTCAACTAGACAAAGACACCAGTTGCCTTGGCGATTTTCCATTATGTCGCGTTCTTTTACATAGAGACGCCACCGTGCCTTGGGTCATTCTTGTTCCAAGATTCGATGATTTAACCGAGTTGCATCATCTGTCTATGCCCAAGCAGCAGCAATACCTAGTTGAATCTCAATTGATTTGCGAGGCTTTAGAAGCGCTGTTCACTCCAGATAAGCTAAATACCGGGGCACTTGGAAATATGGTGCCACAGTTGCACCTCCACCACATCGCTCGATATAAAAATGATGCCGTTTGGCCAAAGCCAGTATGGGGTAATACTTCAGGTGAATTTAGGGGGGAGAAATCGCAGCTAGAAATGGTCAGCCTGATACAAAACTATCTTTCAAAGTCAGATATTTTCTCTGTCACTTTAAAATAAAATCCGCGTCTAATTAAACGCTGTGTCTGAACAAAAAGCCGCACAGTAAAAGAAAAGGAGCATTCCTTTTAACCCGTTGGTTAAGGTATTGCCCCTTTCTTTTAGCAATCATCTAATTGCTATTGTTAATGCCTGTTATCCGGTAATTACGTTCATGGCAATTTGTTCCGGTCGAGAAATCCAACAATAGCTAACGGTGTGCTCGCCTTTCGCAGATATCTTCGATACTTTGCCTTTATTCATCCAAAACGTCAGCATGGCATCGACACCGTCTTCACTCATGTGAAAATGACGAGCGAGTTTCGACTGGCTTACAGTGCCGTTTTGGGACAAATATTCACTTATCTCCGTCAAAATCATACACTCACCATCTCTGTATTGGTGTGCTGATCATCTCCTGCGCGCTTTAAAAGTAAGTAAGTGAATACGAATATTGAAATGACCAATGCAATCCAAAGCGTACTGATCATCGGGTGATGAGAAAAATGCGTGATCTGATAAAAGAGCGTTGCTCCTCCGTACGCAAGCAGCATGGTCCACGCTGCAATAAAACGCGCAAACTTATGACCAAACTCTCGAACATAAGCTCCCATTGCCGCTACACAAGGGGTATACAGCAAAATGAAGATCAAATAGGCGAAGGCAGCATTTCCTGTAACGAAGTACTCTTTTAGATTGCCGAATATGGAACTGTCCACTTCTTGCTCTTCGGCAACGGCTTGTGCATCGGTAAGATCACCGACCTCAATACCCAGCGGATCGCTAAAACTAAGACCTAACAAGTTTTCTGGGATCGTCATTACCGCCTCGTTCAAACTCCCCCATAGGTCAAACTCGCTTGGTTCTTCTTCCGATGGCGACGAATACAGGTTGTTTAATGTCCCGACTACCGCCTCTTTAGCGAATATTCCTGTGATAATTCCTACAGTAGCTGGCCAATTTTCTTCGCTTACACCAATAGGCATAAAAATAGGTGTAACGATTTGTGCAGCGCTCGACAATACCGATTGTTCACTGTCTTCATTTCCAAATGTGCCGTCTGTTCCTAGTGAATTGAAGAAACTCAAAATGGTGACGACGATGACAATCGTCTTACCCGCCCCCAATACAAAGCGTTTCAGCTTTTGCCATGTTTTTAAAACCACATTCTGCAAGGTTGGCAGTTCATAACTCGGCATTTCCATAACAAAATGCTCACTTGAGCCGGAATATAGTGTGCGCTTTAAGATAAGACCAGTTCCTACAGCGGCAAGAATCCCCAATAAATACAACGCAAATACAATATTCTGACCAGATTCAGGGAAAAATGCTGCTGCGAATAAGGCGTAAACAGGTAACCTTGCACCACAAGACATAAATGGTGCCATGGCTGCAGCAAGTTTTCTTTCCCTTTCTTGGTCGAGTGTTCTCGTTGCCATAACAGAGGGGACATTGCACCCAAAACCTAGGACTAAAGGAACAAATGCTTTCCCCGGTAAGCCAATTTTCTGCATGACTTTATCAAGAACAAATGCTGCTCTCGCCATATAACCAGAGCTTTCAAGTAAAGATAGGAAAAGATAAAGGCAAGCGATCACTGGAATAAAAGTCGCGACCGTTTGAATGCCTCCACCGACGCCATCCGCTAGTAACGTCACCAACCAAACAGGAAGGTATTCATCTAATAGATAATGACCGCCGTCTACCAAAACAGTGCCAACGCCGATATCAAAGAAATCGATAAACGCACTGCCAATATTGATGGAGAACATAAACATTAAGTACATAATGAGGAAAAAGAAAGGAATACCAATCCATCGATTGAGGACTAGGTTGTCTATGGTTTCGGTAGTGCTGTAACTTACCTTTCCAGACTCCTTTCTTACACGTTTGCAAATGTCATGTAAAAACGAGTATTTAACATTAGCCACTTGCAAATCGATGTCGCACTTAATGATATCCATTGATTGAGCTAGTTTCTTACGTTGCTCTTCACTGAGGCTATTTACGATCAGAGGGTCATTACCTAACGCGCGAATGGCTTTGGCTCGTGCTCCAGACTCCGATTGCCATAAAGGACGTAAAGTGGCAATTTCTTGCTCAATATCCTGACTGTATTCTAAAGAAAAGCTTTCTTCAGGAATTCCTTTCACTAACGTTTTGTGTAATTCTTCTTTGAAGCTTTGAACTTGCTGCCAGTTGTTAGATGAAAGCGCATAAACAGGGCATCCAAGCTCCTCTTCCAGCCCTTGTATATCTAGAATTTGTCGCTTGCGAGCAAGAGCATCCATTTTATTAACCACCACGATCATGGGTCTGCCCAGTTCTCGCAGTTGCAATGTCATGTATAAGCTTCTTTCGAGGCAAGTTGCGTCGACAACATTAATGATGAGATCCGTTGAATGAGTCAGAGCAGCTCTAGAAGCTATCGACTCGTCAATACTGTTTGCATCATGAGCGCTGTCTAGTGCATAGATTCCTGGCAGATCGGTCAGTGAAAAATCGTCACCAGAATGCGCAAAATGTCCGGTCTTTTTCTCAACCGTGACGCCCGCCCAGTTACCTACCTGCTGTTTCGCTCCAGTAAGAGCATTGAATAGAGTGGTTTTTCCGCAATTGGGATTGCCAACCGTTAGAATGTCATATTGCATTAGATAGACTCCACTTCAATTTGACGAGCGAGATTATCCCTAATAGCAATAACGACTCCTCTTACTTCTATCTGGAGTGGGTCTCCCATCGGAGCTTTTCTAACAAGTTTTATATGGGTTTCAGGCAACATACCCATAACCATCAATTTTTTATTGAGTTCTTGGCTCAAATCGCCCAGCCCTGCAATCGTAACAGTGCCGCCAATACGCATATCGGAAAGCTTCATCAGTGTAACCTCGACATCATTCTGAATGAGAAACATTATTATTTTTATAAGTAACTATAATTGAACGATGTAACGAAGTGTTGCGCTCAATCAATGTTACCGTTTTTACTGTTCCCACCCATAAAACAACGTCAAAAACGTCACTTTAAACTCCGTTAATATCGTTAAAAAAACCAAGACTTTGATTAATAGTTAAACAACCCACCAACCAATATGAATATTTCACTACTGAGAATAAAAATAAATAACCTTAAATTACAACAAGTTAAAATCAACCAGAACAGATTGTCGGATTTCTTATGTAAACGTGTCGTTAATTCAATAAAGAAATTAAGTGGAGCAAGGCTATAGTTACTCCATCGAAAGGCACTGCCTTAGATAAGAATTCCAGAGGTGATATAGCTTAGCTATATCACTCCGGCAGCAAGCGAAGGTGTCATTGACACCCGTGGTATAGTCCCCCCGGCTATACCACGATATTTTTTTCTTTGTAATCTCCCTAAAGAAATCTCTGCAACAAAATTTCTGCATTCTAGCCACTTTACCTTTACTCTATCCATAGTAACGATTGTTTATCTCATTTATATTTCAGTCAATTATCATTATTCTTGCCATCAAATTTTCCCTGCTAACAAGCCAATGTATGGCTTGTAGAGCATATTGAGTGCACCAGAAGCCCCATTTGACGGAAAAAGCCCTTAGTAACGTTAGGTGAGCGTAGATACACCGAATAGCATGACTCAACGATCGTATTGGGTAAACTCATTACTTCCGAGCACCTACCACGGCGCTCGCACGAGTTAGTACGATTCTTTAAAAAATTCACATCGAGAATGGTTGCTAAGCGCGAGAAAAGAAATGGATGCTATTTGAAGGTAGGTAACGCCCTAAAAGGCTTAGTGGTTTGTGTTGAAGGAATAGAAGGTCTAATTGCAAGAGACAAAGAAGCGCCCCATCAAGCACTTTGATTGGCTTCAATAAATTTGGAGGGTGAGATACCGTAGTGGTGTTTAAATCGTTGGCTAAAATAGGAAGGATCATTAAAGCCTGTTTCGTAGGCAACATCAGACACTTTTTCACCACTGATTAACCGCTGACAGGCTTTCTCTAATCGAATTTCGTTTAGATACTCTTTAAATGTCTTCCCTGTTTGAGATTTAAACTTACGCTGTAGGCTTCGCTCCGATGTATAAATCATTTTCGACATCGGCGCTGTACCGAAGTCAGGGTCGTGATAGTGAGTATCCACTATCTCAAAAACTCTTGATAACCACTGCTCCTCTTCAGTAAGCGGAACCTGTTCTTCCGGAACTACTATTTCTTCTTTAGTTGATGCAGCAAATGTTCTTCCAATGGGTATGTCGAGATCTTCCACCGGTGCATTCGACCACAAGGCATCAATGATGTTGGCGTTGTTGTCTTTTTTCCTAAAGAAACACTCACCGCCACCATATTCAACATATCGTCGTAACCCTTGTAAGCTGGTATCGGTTAACGCACTCCACTCTTCGCCACTGTATTTGTGATTAAAGGAGTTGTAACCCAGCACTTCCTGTTGAGAAATTGGATTACCCGTATCTTGAATCCTGAACCCACATTGCTCATCTTGATTTACCACAACCAATTCAATTTGATCGCCTCGCTTACTTCTTCTGGAAACGTTCGCCAACATACCGTGGAGTACATAGTCCAAATTAAATTGCTCCACATAAACCGAAATTGCAGCTGGAGAGCGATATACGTTTAACTGAACACCTTGCTTAGCCAATTCTTTCTCCCAATGCGCAACCACCGCATCACACACAGAATTGAGTTCATGGCTTGCTTTAGACTCACCTTGAGATTTGGCACTGAGATCAACGATTTGTTGTAATAGATAAAAGGCTTTCTTGAATTGACCTGACTCAGCTCCAGATTGGCATATGTCTTCAAAAACACCTTTCGTCTTAACAGCGAGGTTATCAATGTAGGTTTGGCGAATATTAATTTGTCTTTTCAATAACTTATTACTATTTACCAACATGTCACTCTGGTGTTTTAGCTGGCTTGTTCTCAGTTCTACCTTATCTCTCAATGCTTTGTTAATTCGACGTATTTGACGTGAACGCCACAATACAATTAACCCTGCAAAGACAATCAAACATAAAATCACATAAGCGATAAACCAACCGGACATATACCAAGGGGTTGAAACAACAAAAGAAAAACTGGACCCCTCTACTTCAAGCTCGGATTGTGAGGATGTACGAACTTCTAGCTCGTATTCGCCTGGCAGTAGGTAATCAAAGGTTAATTGTGAACCTTGAAGGGATATCCAATTTTCGTTTCGATTTCCTAAAAGTCGATACTCCAAACTCCAAACGTCAAAATCAGGTAATACGCCCACTACGAATGAAAGGTTTTTGCCATGCGGTACTTGATATTGCTTACTGCTATCGGGAGCAAATTCAAAAGGCTTTCTGTCTAAAAGGACCTGACCAAACTTAACTCGGCTCAGAGGTAACTGTGTGGCTTTCAACGCCTTCTCTGATGTCATTATAATCCCGAGCTTGGAACCAAATATTAAATGGTCACCATTTGGACCAACCGAGCATACATCTGGCAAAAACTCATTATTTATCAGTCCAAAAGGGGCACCATAGTGATGAAGCAGTTGACCTTCATTGGAATAAAAACTGAGCCCTTTGGATGTAGACAACCACATACCATTAGCCGTAGAAACACTGCAAAGCGGTTTAATATCCGCTTCAAAAAGCGGCACAATTCGCTGAACAAGAGTCTCCGGGTTATAAAGGCTTAATCCTCTGCTGCTAATTCGCCATGTTTTACCGCCAACAGTTTCAGACATATCGAGTGTTCTCGCCAGCAGTGTTTCACCACTGCGTTCAAACTGTAAGCGCCCATTGGCGTAATAATAGAGACCATGATCTGTCCCTATCCAAACGGTTCCAGTCGAAGACGTATAAAGGTGAGTGATTTGTGTTGGGAAGTATTGTTTCGCCACCCAATCAAATCCAAAATTCTCCGTTACTTTACTGTCGGGTTGATAGCGAATCAGACCTTCTGCAGTCGCCACCCAAAGCATACCGTTTTTATCAATAGTAACTCGATTGATTACTCTTTGATTTAATTGGCTAGGTAACATCTCGCTTTCAAGCGCTAACGTCTCTAGGTTAAACTTTCTTAGCCCATCAGACATTGCCAACCACAAAAATTTCCCCTGCTGCACCAAATCATTTACACACCCTTCAAGCAATCGCTTGGGGTAATGCATGTTCTTGGGGTTTAGAAGATAAAACCCTTGATCTGTTCCAATCCAGTGAGCGCCATCTGAAGAGGTGAATACTTGCTTGATGTTACCCAATCCTAAGTGTTGGGAAGAAGTACCAAAACGCACACGTTCAAACAATCGGCTGTAAAGAGAGTAATAATTGATCCCCTTGTTTGTCGCAACCCAAACACCACCTTGACCGTCATTGTATAAGTCGTATACGTGATCACCGGGTAAGGCGTAATCATCTTGATAATTAGATGATATATGGTCGGTTTCACCGGTTAGGAAATGATAGATGTATATCCCATTTTCCGTGCCTAACCAGTAGGACGTATCCGTTTCTTCAATCGCCAGAACATGAGAGCTTCCAATCACTTTAAAACTTCTCGATTCATTATCAATGGTAATGATCCGAGCACCTTGAAGTGAACCAACTATGAGTTCTCTGCGTTTTTGAGAAAAGTGGAGAGATTCTATATGGTGCTTACCAGACGAGCGGATATGGTAAAACTTCTTGCCTTGGTTGAAATAAACGCCAGAGGACGTTCCCAAAATCCACCGGTCAGAAACATATTTTGCGTCATTGACTATCACACGCTTCTGACTATTGCTTTGGTAAACAAATGAAAGGGGATACTCAATAACCGAGTTGTCATCCAAATCTAGTGTGTAGAAGTTTTCAGCGGTTGCAGCCCATACAAACTTATTGCTAACACCCAGTTTCAGTATTCGGCGATTGGCAGGAAGAGCGGTAATGAGTTCTTGCGGAAAGTTAGGCTTAAACCGGAATATTTTATTGTTTTCTGAGAACCAGAAATACTGCCGACTGTAGGCTACTTGAGAGAGTTTACGTTCAAAGACACTGCCAGATCGGGGAAGAATATGCTGACCGTCGAAAAACCTCAGCTGCCCATGAATATCGTGAATCCAAAGCCCGCCATCTGGACCCGATATTAGATTTTTTGCGGTAAGAGACTGCCCTTGCATCTGAAATGGCAAGGGATAGAAAATGGAATTGCTCTCATGAGCTCGCAAGCTTTGACTGACGACAAGCAATATTAATATGAGTACGGATCGCGTAATCAAATCCTTCCCTTTTTCTAAACCGGAAAAACTCCATCACCAATTTAAGATACTGGTAATTTTGAGTAACTTGATAAGTTATACGAATTATGATGAATAAAAAAGGTGCAGCGAGGTGCACCTTTCATTTATCTAGATCTGATCACGTAAAATTTGTATGACACTACCAGCATTTTCTTTAAATTCCGGTAACTTAGACTTAGGCACATCCGATGCTTTCGGCAGTTGTACCTTCATTGCATCAACTGGGCGTGAATTTTTGATCAACTCATAGTGGAGGTGAGGACCTGTAGAGCGCCCTGTATTTCCACTTAAAGCGATTTTTTGACCACGAGTGACGGTATCCCCCACCTTTACCAAAATTCGGTGTAAATGCAGATACCTTGTGACGTACTCTCGACCATGCTTAATGACCACATAGTTACCCGCTAAAGGATGACGGCGAGCTTTTACCACTTTGCCATCGCCGGTAGAGTAAATAGGAGTACCCGTTGGTGTGGCAAAATCGGTTCCATTATGGGGAGACACACGTCCCGTGACCGGATGCTTTCGATGGGGATTAAAACGAGAACTGACTCGATATCGCTTATTGGTTGGCAAGCGATCAAATGCCTGCTCTAAGCTTTGACCAGATGCGTCGTAAAAACGGTTGTCGTCAAATTTAACAGCGGTGTATTCTTTTCCACTATTCACGTACAGCAAAGCTTTTACATCACCTCTGCCTACGGCCTTACCATCGATAAATTCTTGCTCGACCTGAACAGCGAATTTGTCACCTTTACGCGCCAAGCGCCCAAAATCAAACTTCCATTGCATTGATTTAACAATAGTCGTGATCTGCCCTGGTGATAACCCAGCATTCAATGCCGACTGATAAAAGCTTCCAGATATTCGCCCTGTAACCAAAACAGGTTTCAATTCTCCGGAATTTTCCAATCTTTGATATTGGTACCCTGAATCACCAAGCGTATAGAGATCATACTCTTTAGCATTGCGATCAATGCGCAATTCATCTAAGCGACCATCAGCATCTAACGTCCACGTTAACGTCATTCCGGGGCGAAGCCGTTCAGCAGCCTTATTTGTATTAATAAGCGCGTACATATCATTGAGTTTCAGACCGTACTGCTCAAAGACCGTACTAAGCAGCTCCCCTTTCGCAACGACATGTGAGTGACTCGGCTCTATTGCATTCGCCAACTCTTCTTCAAGTTCGTCTTTAGGGGCGGAAAACTCAGGAGCATTGGAATCTATTTGAGCACCTAGGGGTTCACTGTTTTGATCTGAAAGTGCCATGGTTTGTTCACTTTCAAGATCAATTTCAACTCGTTCTGAGGGTATAGCGGCAGGTTGTGATGAAATAGAAACGGAGCTTGGGCGCCAAAACGATACACCGATGGTCAATATCGTTAGGCTTAGAATAGTAAGTTTGTGCTTTTTAGGTAATCGCTGCCAGTTTTTGGCAGCGATATTTATATTTTTCATTCAGATAAACAGCTAGCGAATTGGGAGCCTAATGACTTTAAAAAGTCGAAATACGCCCCAGACTGCACTTTGATATTCACCGCTAGTGGATCAAGTTCGCCTTTATTCACACCTGTCCCACGCGTCACGGAGGTCACTACAGCTGGGGTAAATTGAGGCTCAGAGAATACGCAATATGCATCTTTAGATTCAAGCTTTTTACGTATTTTGTTTAAGGTTTTTGCTCCTGGCTTTCGCTCAGGGCTAACAGTGAAATAGCCTAAATTGTTCAATTTAAAGTGATTTTCAAAGTAACCATACGCATCATGAAAAACAAAATAGCCGTTATGGCGTACAGGGGATAACTTGGCTTCTAACTCTGCGTTTGTTTTATTTAAGTTAACTTCAAACGCAACCAAGTTATCTTGATAGCGCTTTGCATTGCTTGGATCAATCTCAGATAACTTGTTTGCAATGGCGGTAGCTGCTTGAAGAGCTTGATCCGGACCCAACCAAAAATGCGTATCGTATAAGCCATGATTATGCCCTTCATGTCCGTCATGTCCGTCATGTCCGTCATGTCCGTCATGTCCGTCATGTCCGTCATGTCCGTCATGTCCGTCATGTCCGTCATGTCCGTCATGTCCGTCATGTCCGTCATGTCCGTCATGATGATCGTGACCTTCATGGTCGTCGTGATCATGATGTTTTTCGTCATTGTGATGTGCTTCATCTTTATCACATCCACAATCACCATATCTTCGCAACTTAACTTCAGGCTGCTCTTGAAGTGCAAAAGCACCAGAATGGCTCTCCATTACACCAGTCAGGAAAGTTTCCATATCTTCACCGATCCAAACTACTAAATCTGCTTTTCTGATCTTTTTTATGTCAGATGGCTTCAAAGCATAGTCATGAGGAGAAGTATTTGTAGACAGCAGAACGTCTGATGTGGATACTCCCTGCGTAATTTCATTGGTAATTAGTTGAACCGGTTTTATAGAGCTTAAAACGTTAGCTGCGCTGGCGATAGAAGGCATCAACCCTAACAACAAAAATACATGACCAAAACGTGGCATTTTATCCTCTGAGTATTCAGTACTTGGCGTAAATGGGGGTAAATGTTACTTTATAACACATTAGCATTGCAATAGCGGTTTATAATGACTCTCCTCGCTTCACTCAAATCTATACGGGTACAATTTGGTGATAAACCCGTTCTCGACAACATCAATCTAGATCTACACAAAGGTCAAATTACGACATTAATTGGTCCTAATGGAGCGGGGAAATCAACATTAGTAAAAGTACTGCTTGGACTCAACAAGCGCTTTGATGGCACATTATCATTTACAGGTAAACCCAAAATAGGGTACGTTCCGCAAAAACTCAGGTTAAATGATACCCTTCCTCTTAGCGTTGAACGATTTCTAAAGCTTGCTGGGAAATACAGCAAACAAGAACGGCTAGAAGCCTTAAAACTGGTTGGTGCTTCCCATTTGTTGAATAACAATATGCACCGGCTGTCTGGTGGTGAAAATCAACGTGTTTTATTAGCAAGAGCATTACTTCAAAGACCTGAGCTGCTTGTTTTGGATGAGCCTGCACAAGGTGTTGATGTACAAGGTCAAATAGACCTTTATAACTTAATTGACCATTTGAGACATCGATTTAACTGTGCCGTGTTAATGGTGTCGCACGATCTGCATCTTGTCATGGCCAAAACAGATCATGTGGTGTGCTTGCATCACCATGTTTGCTGCTCAGGCACACCCGCTGCCGTTAGCGAACACCCATCTTATATTGCGCTGTTTGGTCATCGTAGCCGAGAGTCATTAGCTTTTTATCAGCACGATCATCACCACCATCATGATCTATCTGGCGATCCTGTCGCTGGAGACGCAGATGCATGTCAACATAATCAACACGGTCACAAACATGATTGAGTTCCTTCTCCCTTCTATTCTCGCTGGTATTGCAATCGCGCTTATTGCTGGTCCATTAGGGTCTTTTGTCGTCTGGCGTAAGATGGCGTACTTTGGCGATACCCTTGCGCACGCTTCGTTACTGGGTTTGTCTTTAGGGTTTTTGTTGGATATCAACATTTATCTGGCATTGGTTATTTGCTGTATTGCACTGGCAACCATTTTGGTCACGCTTCAAAAACAAGAAGTTGTTGCGACTGATACGTTACTTGGTATTTTAGCGCATAGCTCACTATCACTAGGGTTAGTGGCAATCAGCTTTTTCGATAATGTACGTGTCGATCTAATGGGGTATTTGTTTGGTGATCTACTTGCGGTTTCTCCACAAGATTTAACCTTCATATTTGCTGGTGGGGCTTTCATTGTCGCAGCGCTAATGTATTTTTGGCACCCTCTGCTATCAAGCAGTGTCAATGAAGAACTCGCAAGCATTGAAGGGATTAACACTGACTTCATGCGCCTTGTCTTGATGTTGCTGGTGGGTGTTGTCATTGCGGTAGGAATGAAGTTCGTTGGAGCACTTTTGATCACTTCACTTATGATTATCCCGGCCGCCGCTGCGCGCAGATTTTCACGTACACCAGAGCAAATGGCGATTCTATCTTCGGTGTTTGGTGTTACTGCTGTACTGTCTGGTCTATCATTTTCATGGAATTTGGATACGCCTGCCGGACCTTCCGTAGTGATTAGTGCAGCCATTATTTTTATATTGGCTCAATTCAAAAAAGTAACGCACTAAGCGATTATCTCGAAGGAACTGCAATCACGATTCATGATCAAAACAGGGAAGCCTCGCTTCCCTGTTTTAGTTTCCTAATCTAGCTATAAAACCATTACTTCCAACGATTGTAATGCCATATCCATTGCGTTGGGTTCTTTCGAATGACTTGCTCTAGGTATTCCATTGTCGTTTTGGCTTCCGCCTCCATTCTCGCTTTCCCAAATAAATCCTCTCTTTGAGGTAATTTGTCAAAATACAACGACTGTTTTTGCTTACCTGACAAAGTGTGGTGAAGATACGCCGAACAACCCAACTTTTGCGCAATAAAGAATGGAGTGGTTGGTACCTGTGTATCAAAACCGAAGAACTGAGTGCTGACACCATCGGCTCGAAGATCCATGTGAAACACAACCCAACGTCCTTCTGAAATGGCTTTGACTAACCCTAGGATGCTATTACTGCCGCGCTCGACAAAGGGAATGTCTAATTCTTCTGCTACCGTCTCGATGATCGTATTTTCAGTTTCTCTTTTTCCATCTTTACCGGCACCAAAAATCGTTTCGGTTGGTACACCTTTCTTATTCAGATACCAAGTTACCGCATCATAAATTCCGGTATGTGGGCATAGGATGACACCGCCCTTACCTTGCTTAGCTTCCTCGACAATGCTTTTAAGTCCATCATCAGATTCGAAAATGTGAGCATTGAGATGACAAACGCCCATCAAGTTCATCAGTGTTTGCTTCGCGGAGGCTTTTGATATCTGCTTTCGCCAATTGACATCACTTTGCGGAAACACTCGACGCAGCCCTTTATCTGCGGTTTTAAATCGACCTACATGTAAAATCGGAGCGAGTACACTTGCCATTGTCTTTTTGAAAAAGAAAGGGGTACGGATAAAAGCACGAGTTCGGCGAACAACTTTCTCTTGTTTTGCTTTATCTCTTGCAACATTGTCGCTTGCGGCATTTATTCCCTTATTCTTTTTTGTATTATCAAAAGCCTTAACTGTCATGCAGATTAAACCAATCCAATACCTGACGAATCGTTGCGCTCAGATCAAAGTCCACAGACATAAGATCCATCGACAGCCCAAACTCACTTTCAACGTTGGTTATCAGATCAATAAAGGAGAAAGAGTCAACGTAATCGAAGAATGAATCATGTTCAGCAACAAGAGTGCCCGGTGCCACTAACTTAGAAATATAGGCATTGATAAAGTTCTCTATTTGCATGCGCTTAGTCCCTCTAGTTGTTCATAAAGTGCGTTTATATCAGTCTTGCCATTAATGTTTCTTGGCATGTTTTTTAACGCAAAGATTTGCTTTGGCGAAATTGCCCTTGGCAGGTAGTTGGAAAACTGTTTTATGATCTCAGGCTCATCCAATTCACCATCCGATTGGAAAAACACGACGACACCATTGGCGTATCCGGCACGGCTTAACGGCCAAGGCACCGCTGCAACAGTTGATAGACGGCTTATCTTTCGAGCGACGGTTTCAATTTCTCCAAGTTCGACCCGATGCCCAGCAATTTTTACTTGATGATCGTTACGACCAAGGTGGTGTAATACCCCTTCCCGCCATTCCGCTAAATCGCCTGTTTTATACCAAAGCGTACTTTCGTTATCGTGGAAGTAAGCTCGCTGAGTATTTTCTTCATCGTTCCAATACTTTCCAGCCAGCTGTACCCCTTTGATATAAAGCTCCCCTTTTAACTCTCCGCTAAATTGGTCTATTAGCTGCGGCTGGTTATCTGAATCGATGATAGCTAATGTATTCTTTCTAAAAGGGAGCCCTACGGGTACGGAAGTTCTATGTCTATCGACTTCAGGTTGGTAAGTGTGTGCTGTAACCGTCACACTGCACTCTGTAGGACCATAAATATTCACAACTTTCTGCCCAGTCGCTTTCTGCCATTTATCGGCAAGATCTGTCGCTAATGCTTGACCACAAAAAATGCTCAGTTTCAAAGAAGGCAAAGAATCAGGCGCTAATTCATCACGTTGAAGTGACAAATCAATCACAGAAGGAACTGACAACCAGGCTGTGAGTTGGTAGTGACGAATAAATTGAATCGGATTGGTTTTAAGAATTTCGGGGATACAATACAAACACGCGCCGTGCATCCAGGCAGAAAACATATCGTGTACTGAAAGGTCAAAACTGAGATCCGAAAACTGAGCTACTCTGTCGGACTTTGACAAAGGAAACGCGTTTTGAATGTTTTCCAAATAACTGGAAAGGTTTTGATAAGAGATTGGGATGCGTTTTGGCTTCCCCGTTGACCCTGACGTATGCATGATATAAGCAAGCTTGTTCTCGCTAATCTCACTTAATGAGGTCTCGCTCTCTTTAGTATCATCAACCAAAATAAATTGGTGATCGGGGAAGTCGTTTTGCCACTTCTCGACATCAACATCTTTCTCGAAAATGATCGTCCAACGGGTAGAGGTGCAATCGAGCATTTCTCTCAGTATTTTCTGATGCCCAACATCACACGCTATCACTTGCGTTTCGGTGTCCAACATTATCTCAGTCAATTGCGCTGGAGATTTTTTATTGTTCATCGGAATCCAAGTAAGACCCGAAAAATAGCAACCTATAACGCTTGCATACGCAAACAAGCTACGATGCGCAAGAACCGCCACTTTTTCAGAGGTGTAATGGCAGCAGCTTTCACTTATCAAATGTGCTTTTTCTACCAGCTCTCGGTAACTGTAATATTGATTAGCAACCCAAAGAGCTGGCTCATCGGCCGACTCTAGCATCGCTTGGAAAATGTGCTTTCTCATGATGATATTCTTCTATTTATACCGAGTATTTAGGGGCTTCTGACCATCAAAGGTTGAATGGACGAAATGATTAAGGTCAGCGAGTTCTGCACTTTCTGACGCAATCCGTTCTTGCTCACACAAAATAGCGTCTAAGTGTTCAATGCGGGTTAGCGGGTTGGCCAACACCACCCGAAATACCGTTCCTTCTAACGTCTTTCCTTCATTGACGAGGAGTTTGGTACGAGAGACGAAGCCTTTACCCGTATCCCTTTGGGTTTCTTGAATGTGCTGATTCAAACGATCGAGCAATTGGTACGCCACGCCCCTTTCACTCACTTCAAGGCGACCAACAAGGGCTAAGATACTTTTAGGAGCATATCGGTAAGTAAAAATGCAAAGTGTTGGAGTGCTCGTGAGTTCAAAATTGGTATTTTTTTTCACTTTACGTGAAAACTGATGGGCTATATGGATGCTTCCATCCACCAGCTTTGCTATGCCCTGCTTGCCCAATAGCGCTAGATTTGAAGCCACTAACGCAGCAACCGCACCTCGAGAGCCTTCAACCGTATGCGCCCCTAAATCATCAGAGCCTTTTCGAATAATATAGTTAGCGTGGTGAGATATAGCTTGCGTGGCTAATGGGTTCTTGAATAGGACCATGCCAGCTCCCATGGGAACATAGAGCTGCTTATGTGCATCAATCGTGACTGAATCAGCCAATTCAATTCCTGCAAACAAATGCTTTTGTTTGTTTGACAACAAACTGGCTCCCCCCCACGCGGCATCAACGTGGAAATGACAGTTTTCCTGATTGGCGATATCACCCAACTCTTCAAGCGGATCAATTGCCCCTGTTTCAGTCGTACCAGCGATCCCAACAATCGCCATGATTTTTACGTTGTTACGCTTTAGATCTGAAATTTTTGATCGCAGATCCGATATACACATTCGTTGAGCAGAATCCGTATCTACGACGACTAAGTTACGCTTCCCTAACCCCAGTAAGTCAGCGGTTTTTTTTAAGGAATAATGCCCAGCGCTTGAAACTAGAATCGCTAAATCATCATAAGGGCTCTGTTTAAGCGCTTTCATAAGCCCTATTTCACCCACATCAGCGTTGAGTGCTCGATTTCTGGCGACCCATAAGGAAGATAGGTTAGCGACCGTTCCTCCTGAACAAAAATGCCCAAGGCTTACATCGGAACCCAAAGCATCTGAGCTGAGCGAATTGATATTCTTGGTCAGAGAAAAGCACTGAGAATGAAAAAACGCAATGACGTCTTTTTCTAGCTGAGTGAACACATTGG
Source organism: Vibrio penaeicida (assembly GCF_002933855.1). Lineage (GTDB taxonomy): Bacteria > Pseudomonadota > Gammaproteobacteria > Enterobacterales > Vibrionaceae > Vibrio > Vibrio penaeicida_A. The sequence continues at coordinate 162,786 of NZ_BFAQ01000011.1, read as the reverse complement.
ATGTTTCAACCTTAACGACATTTTGATTCGTAGCCGCTAATATTTTTGCCATGGGTAAAATATGTTTGGGCAGTGCTGAGGTCATATGACCAATAAAATCAGGGGAAAAAACAGGGGCACTGCAAGCAAGCAGGCCCTGGATAAAATCACAAAAATCTTCGGCTGTTTGGGGGGAGTCAGATACTTCAAATGAAATCCGTTTTTCTGACACATCAGCCGTAGGTGTTTTGCGAAGGAAGTATTCGTAATCTTGTTGCAAGTCATGTTCGATTATGGTGAGACAAGACACATCGGTTTGGCCGTTGAAGAAGTCTTCGATACGGATTTCTTTTGTTTGCTCACTTGATACTTCAAGGGCGAGTTCAGGCGTATTCGAAGAGAATTCCAGCATGGCTAAGCAACCTAATGTTTAAAATTCTGAAAAGTCAGTAGTTCGACGGAATACTACGAACTACTGACTGTTAAATCAGTATTTTCAATTAAACAATACGCTTAGCTTATTCAGCAGGAAGGCAGACTACGCCTGCGCTTCCTGTTCTTTTGATTTGAGGCTTTGATAAAGCTTTGAGTAGACAGGATCGGAGTTTAAAAGCTCTTGGTGAGTGCCTTGACCAGAAACTCTCCCTTGTTCAACGACAATAATGTTATCGGCATGCTCAATCGTGGATAGGCGATGCGCAATCACAACCAAAGTCTTTTCTTTTTGAATATTAGCCAGCGCTTCCTGAATTGCTCTTTCGGATTCAGTATCCAGAGCGGAGGTGGCTTCATCCAGTATTAGAACCTTTGACTTCTTCAGTAACGCTCTAGCTATGGCAAGGCGCTGGCGCTGCCCCCCAGAAAGGGTCACACCATTTTGACCAATTTCAGTATCGTAGCCCTCAGGCAACTGAACAATAAATTCATGGGCGTTAGCCAATTTAGCTGCATTCTCTATTTCGGAGCGCTTCGCGTTCTCTAGCGCTGGATACGCTATGTTGTTGGCTATGCTATCGCTGAACAAATGAATATCTTGAGACACAGAACTGATGTGCGTCCGTAAGTTAGAAAGTTCGTAATCTTCAACGTTAACACCATCAAGCAATACCGAGCCGGAATCAACCGAGTACAACCTTGGAAGAAGCTGAACCAAAGTACTTTTCCCCGATCCAGATCGGCCGACTATCGCCGTCATTTTGTTAGTCGGAATCTCAATGGAGATATTATCCAAGGCTTTACCCGCAGCACCTTCGTAACCAAAACTCACACCATCAAAACGGATGTTTCCTTCCGTAGAGTCTTGCGTGTGTTTTCCTGTGTTGCTTTCTGTAGGTTTATCCAATATTTCAAACAGAGATTCGCACGCTGCCATACCTCGTTGAAATTCTGAAAGCACATTGGTTAAACCTCGCAAAGGGCGAAGAAGGCTATACATCGAAGCAAACACAACGGTAAATGTACCCGCTGAAAGCTGGTCATGAATGTTGTCCATACTCGCAATGTACAACACGGCTACCAGAGCGAATGAGGCAATAGTTTGAATAACGGGGCTAGACACTTGCTGCGCCACGATCAATTTCATATTCTGTTGGCGAACTTGGTTCGTGACACCTTCAAAACGGCTAACTTCTTTTTTCTGCCCGCCAAAACTTAACACTTCTTTGTGCCCTTTCAACATTTGCTCAGAGCTCGTTGCTAAGTTTCCCATTTCATTTTGAATGTTATGGCTGACTTTTTTTAGGCGCTTAGAAATAACGCTGATTAATACCCCGATAACCGGGCAAACAATAAGAAGAACAGAAGAAAGTTGCCAACTGGTCCAGAACATCAAAGCAAGTAGACCGAAAATGGTCACAATTTCGCGAACAAGGGTAATCAAGGTGCTACTGGTCGCCCCTGCAACTTGCTCTGTATCGTAAGTAATCTTGGAAAGGAGAGTACCAGTGGATTCTTTACTGAAATACGAAACAGGCATTTTCATTAGATGATTGAAAAGCTCTCTGCGCAACTTCATAACAATGTTGCTTGAAACCCAACTAAGTAAGTAACCATAAACAAACCCGCTGCAACCACGTAAAAGTGCAGTCCCCAAAATGATAAACGGGAGTATCTGTAGATAATTGGATTCTAGGTCACCAAAGCCTTCGTCCAAGATAGGCTTAAGCAAAGAGAGCATATAGATGTCACTTAAGGCGTTAATCGCCAATGCCACTATCGCTCCGCCTATCGCCAGCTTATAAACGCTGATGTAGGGAAGTAATCGCTTAAATTGTTCGATACTTTTCTTATCTTTAATGACAGTCATAAGAGTTTCGTGAAAATTTTTGCGCTAGATTACCATTAATTCAGTCAGTGTATTGTACTTTTGTCATCAAAACTGCTGCTGGATCTGCTGAAAAATGCTTGTTAAAGTCCCTCACTTCTGTACGCGACAGTAGCTAAACGAGAATCAAAAATAATTTATGACAATACGAAATGCACTGCGTCGGTTTGACAGCTACCGTCGTGACAAAATGGGATCTTCTGAAATATTACTGTACAAGTTACTCAGTAATAACAAATCGCTGGAACCTAAGCTTTTAGATAACGAATATGTGAAGCATATCTTACTGATTCGTAACAATAAGCGTATCGGAAATATGTTTTTTATGTTGCCTTTCATTAGAGAGCTTAGAAAGCAATACCCCGATGCCAAAATAGATTTGCTGCTGCGCGAACCGTGGCAAGGGCAGTTTTTTCAAAATATGGGGCTAGGGAAATTCGATTACTCCAGCTTCTCTTTTAAGCAGATAATAAGCTGGCTGCAATGTATTTTCCGTTTAAGGAAAAATACCTATGATTTGGTTCTTGTCCCTTACTCTTCTGTCACTGATAGCATGATGTCATCAATGCTGGACGCTCGTAATAAGGTATCTGAGTACGCGAAAGACAGGCTGCCTGCTGCCCCTCACTCATCACCACTACCGATCAGACATCCCCACGCAGCTTTAGAAAGTTTGGATGTTTTAAAGAGTATGGGAATCAAGCTAGATCCTGAATACGACCATACAATGGCGTTTTCTCAACAAGAAACAGAGAATGCACAACAAATTTCTCAGCAGTTGCGAAAGGGAAAAGAACACATCACATTGGCTTACTTCCGTGGAGCACGAGGAGAAAAGCAACTTGATGAAGCCACCTGGCAAACTGTGCTCACTCAATTTGATGAAGTGACGGGCAAGCAAATCAATTGGATCGAAATATTGAGCCCTGACATCCCAGCCCCACTCAACGCTGAAACACAAACTTATCAATCAAAAGACATGCGAGTTCTTGCTGCCGTGCTCAAACAAATGGATGGGTTTATTTGTTGCGATACTGGTCCTTTGCATTTGGCGGATGCCGCTGGAGCAAATTGTATTGGGCTTTATACTCATACGTCGATAGAGCGATACGGGTTGCTAGGAAGCAACACAGTCAATGTTGATGGGTTAGATAACCTAGACGCGGCGCAAATTCTAAAGTCGCTTAAAATCCCATTTTGATGGTGCTTAGAAATCACAATTAAAAAGACATAAAAAAACCGGAGCTTCTAAGCTCCGGTTTTTTGTATTCACTGAACTTTCTTACCAGCCAGTCACTTCACGAAGTGCTTTACCGATTTCAGCCAGAGACTTAGTCGTCTTAACGCCAGCCGCTTCTAGTGCTGCAAATTTGTCTTCCGCAGTACCTTTACCGCCAGAGATGATTGCACCAGCGTGACCCATACGCTTACCAGGAGGAGCCGTAACACCTGCGATGTAAGAAACTACAGGCTTAGTTACGTTCTCTTTGATGTACGCTGCTGCTTCTTCTTCCGCTGTTCCGCCGATCTCACCGATCATAACGATAGCTTCTGTTTCTGGGTCTTCTTGGAACAACTTCAGAATATCGATGAAGTTTGAACCAGGGATTGGGTCACCACCAATACCAACACAAGTAGATTGACCAAAGCCTTCGTCAGTTGTTTGCTTAACGGCTTCGTAAGTCAATGTACCTGAACGCGATACGATACCCACTTTACCTTTCTTGTGGATGTGACCAGGCATGATACCAATCTTACACTCGTCAGGAGTAATAACGCCTGGGCAGTTAGGACCGATCATGCGAGCGCCAGTTTCTTCTAGCTTCACTTTCACATCAATCATATCCGTAGTTGGAATGCCTTCTGTGATAGTCACGATAAGCTCAATACCTGCGTCAATCGCTTCCAGAATCGCATCTTTACAGAATGGTGCTGGAACGTAGATTACTGTCGCTGTTGCGCCAGTCGCTTCTACTGCTTCACGAACAGTATTGAATACTGGTTGACCTAAGTGAGTTTGACCACCTTTACCAGGAGAAACACCACCAACCATTTGCGTACCGTAAGCGATCGCTTGCTCGGAGTGGAAAGTACCTTGACCACCAGTGAAGCCCTGACAGATTACTTTAGTGTCTTTGTTAATTAGTACAGACATTATTTCGCCTCCGCAGCAGCAACAACTTTCTGAGCAGCATCTGTTAGCGACTCAGCAGCAATGATATCAACATCAGAATTAGCAAGAACTTCGCGACCTAAGTCTGCGTTAGTACCTTCTAAACGAACAACAACAGGCACTGTTACGCCAACTTCTTTAACCGCACCGATAATACCTTCAGCAATCATGTCACAACGAACGATACCACCGAAGATGTTTACAAGTACTGCTTTAACATTGTCATCAGAAAGGATGATCTTGAATGCTTCTGCTACGCGCTCTTTTGTTGCGCCGCCACCTACATCTAGGAAGTTAGCTGGCTTACCGCCGTGTAGGTTTACGATATCCATCGTACCCATAGCAAGACCTGCACCGTTAACCATACAGCCAACGTTTCCATCTAGTGCTACGTAGTTCAGTTCCCACTGTGCAGCGTGTGCTTCACGCTCATCTTCTTGAGATGGATCGTGCATTTCGCGAAGCTTAGGCTGACGGTACATCGCGTTTGAATCGATGTTGATTTTACCGTCAAGGCATAGAAGGTTACCTTCACCTGTTACAACTAGAGGGTTAATTTCTAGAAGAGCCAAATCGTACTGAGAGAACATAGTGCCAAGACCCATGAAGATCTTAACAAATTGCTTGATTTGATCACCCGCTAGACCAAGTTTGAACGCAAGCTCACGACCTTGGTATGCTTGAGGACCAACCAATGGGTCGATTGCTGCTTTATGAATCAACTCTGGTGTTTCTTCAGCAATTTTCTCGATGTCCACGCCGCCTTCAGTAGACGCCATGAATACAATTTTACGACTAGCACGGTCAACAACGGCACCTAGGTACAGCTCGTTAGCAATGTTCGATGCTTCTTCAACTAGGATTTTTGTTACTGGCTGACCGTTAGCGTCTGTTTGGTAAGTAACAAGGTTTTTACCCAGCCACTTTTGTGCAAACTCTTTTACGCCTTCTTTTGTGTCATGCAGTTCAACGCCGCCCGCTTTACCGCGACCACCAGCGTGTACCTGGCACTTAACGACTTTCTTCGCTGTACTGATGCGGCCGGCAGCTTCAAAAGCTTCTTGAGCTGTATCACACGCGAAACCTTCTGGTACAGGCAAACCGAATTCTGCAAACAGCTGTTTGGCTTGGTATTCATGCAAATTCATTGTGTTATTCCGTTTGTTTATCCCTTAGGGGATTTATTATTTCCATAGACGCGTTATCAATTCTGATAAACGGCGCACGTATGTAGGGTTTTAGTCTTGAGCATGCGAGATTTACCCGCAATAAAGAGCCAGACGTTGAGAGCCTGGCTCAATTTTTATGCTTTTGCTTAGCGGACTATACGTCTAACAATAGACGAGCTGGATCTTCAAGCAACTCTTTAATCGTTACTAGGAAGCCAACCGACTCACGACCATCAATCAAACGGTGATCGTAAGATAGAGCCAAGTACATCATTGGAAGAATCTCAACTTTTCCATCAACCGCCATAGGACGCTCTTGGATTTTGTGCATACCAAGAATAGCAGACTGTGGTGGGTTAATGATTGGTGTAGACATTAGAGATCCAAACACGCCACCATTAGTGATGGTAAAGTTACCGCCAACCAACTCATCAACGGTCAGTTTGCCGTCACGACCTTTGATCGCCAGCTCTTTGATGCCTTTTTCGATTTCAGCAAAACCCAACGTATCACAATCTTTCAGTACAGGAGTAACAAGACCGCGAGGTGTTGAAACTGCCATGCTGATATCGAAGTAGTTGTGGTAAACAATGTCTTCGCCATCAATCGACGCATTCACTTCTGGGTAACGCTTCAACGCTTCAGTTACAGCCTTTACGTAGAAAGACATAAATCCAAGACGCGTACCGTGGCGCTCTTCAAATTGGTCTTTGTACTGCTTGCGAAGATCCATGATTGGCTTCATGTTCACTTCATTAAAGGTTGTCAGCATTGCTGTGCTGTTTTTCGCTTCAAGAAGACGCTTCGCTACTGTCTTACGAAGACGCGTCATTGGTACGCGCTTCTGAGTGCGAGCTGCTGCAGGTGCTTCAATTTCTGGTTGAGCCGCTGCGGCTGGTGCAGATTTCGCGGCAGCGAGATGCGCGTCGATGTCTTCACGTGTAATACGGCCACCAACACCCGTTCCTTTCACTTGGTTTGCATCTAGGTTGTGCTCTGCAAGTAAACGGCGAACCGCTGGGCTCAATGCATCGTTAGATTCTTCAGTCAAAGAAGCCTTGTGGCGCTTGTCTGGAGATGCTTCTTTGTCGTCTGTGCTGTCTGCTGTCGGCTCACCGGCTACGGCACCAGGTTTCAACTTAGCAAGAACTTGGCGACCCAGTACTGTTGCGCCTTCTTCTTCAAGGATAGCTTCAAGTACACCAGCTTCAGGAGCAGGTACTTCCAGTACAACTTTATCTGTTTCAATATCAACAATGACTTCGTCACGCTCGATTGCATCGCCTGGTTTCTTGTGCCACGTTGCAACCGTCGCATCAGCTACAGATTCAGGTAAGTCTGGAACCAGAATTTCAATTGTCATGTCTGTTTCGTCCTTTTTCTTCTAGTTCTTAATCTAGGGTAAGTGCGTCACTAATTAACGCTTTCTGTTGTTTCATGTGTACTGACATGTATCCAACTGCAGGTGATGCCGAAGCCGGACGACCTGCGTATTTCAAATCAGCACCAGCTGGAATCGCGGCACGGAAGTTATGTTGGCTAGAGTACCAAGCACCTTGGTTTTGAGGTTCTTCCTGACACCAAACATAATCCACTGCATTTGTGTATTGTGCGATCGCAGTTTGTACTTCTTCCAACGGGAATGGGTACAACTGTTCAATACGAACTATCGCGACATCGTCTTGTTCGTTGTTGCGACGTTGCTCTAGTAGGTCGTAGTAAACCTTGCCTGAACAAAATACAACACGCTTCACTTTAGATGCTTCCAGCGTATCTATCTCACCAATCGCCGCTTGGAACGTACCTTCCGATAAATCTTCTAATGAAGACGTACAAAGCGGATGACGTAGTAGAGACTTAGGCGACATAACAATCAGTGGACGACGCATTGGGCGCACCACTTGACGACGGATCATGTGATAAACCTGCGCAGGCGTAGAAGGCACGACGACTTGCATATTTTGTTCAGCACACAATTGCAAATAGCGCTCTAGACGTGCAGATGAGTGCTCTGGACCTTGACCTTCGTAACCGTGAGGCAGAAGCATAGTCAAACCACACAGACGAGCCCACTTTTGCTCTCCGGAAGAGATAAACTGGTCGATTACAACCTGTGCACCGTTCGCGAAGTCACCAAATTGAGCTTCCCACAACGTTAGACCACCCGGTTCTGCCGTCGCGTAACCGTATTCAAATGCCAGCACAGCTTCTTCAGATAAAACGGAGTCAAATACTTGGAAAGGCCCCTGCTTATCATGGATGTTAGCTAAAGGAACATAAGTGCTCGCATCCGTTTGGTTATGCAATACAGAATGACGGTGGAAAAAAGTACCACGCCCTGAATCTTGACCAGAAATACGGATACGTTTGCCGTCGTCAACCAGAGTTGCATACGCCAATGTTTCAGCCATACCCCAATCGAGTTGTTTCTCGCCATTAATCATCGACGTTCGATCGTTGTAAAGCTTGTTTACACGGCTATGTAGCTTGTGGCTTTCAGGGTACTGACACAAGCGTTGACCTAATTCTTTCAGGCGCTTGATATCAAAATTCGAATCCCAATCCGTATCCCAATCGTGACCAATATACGGAGACCAATCTACGGAATGCAGTGCCATTGGACGCCATTCCTTCACCACGACTTCACCGTGGTCAAGAGCATCTCGATACTCGTTCACTAGCAGCGTAGCTGTTTCAATATCAAACTCGCCACGTTCAATTAGAACGTCTGCGTACAGCTTACGAGGGGTTGGGTGCTTTTTAATTTTTTGATACATCAACGGTTGAGTTGCATTCGGCTCATCCGCTTCGTTGTGACCGTGGCGACGGTAACAAACCAAATCAATAACGACATCACATTTGAACGTATTACGGTAATCAACAGCTAAACGAGCAACAAAAGCTACTGCTTCTGGATCATCAGCGTTCACATGGAAGATCGGTGCCTGTACCATCTTGGCAATATCAGTACAGTACATAGTTGATCGAGTATCACGAGGGTTCGACGTCGTGAAACCAACTTGGTTATTCACAACAATTCGGACAGTACCACCAACACAGAAACCGCGAGCTTGAGACATATTGAACGTTTCTTGAACAACGCCCTGTCCGGCTATCGCAGAGTCACCGTGAATGGTAATAGGCAGAACACTGCTTCCATCTTTATCCCCTAGACGATCCTGACGAGCTCGGACCGAACCGATAACTACAGGGTTAACGATTTCTAGGTGAGATGGGTTAAATGCTAACGCTAGGTGTACATCGCCACCTGGTGTTGCAAAGTCAGCAGAGAAGCCTTGGTGATATTTAACGTCACCGGTACCCCAGGTGTCGTCATGTTTGCCCGCAAATTCATCGAACAAATCTTGTGGCTTTTTACCAAGCACGTTTACCAGCATATTCAAACGACCGCGGTGGGCCATGCCGACAACGACTTCACGAACACCCTGAGCACCTGCGCTACGAATGATTTCCTTAGTCATAGGAATCATTGCATCGCCGCCTTCTAAGGAGAAACGTTTCGCACCTGGGAATTTAGCACCGAGATAACGCTCTAAACCTTCTGCTGCAGTCAGCTCATGAAGGAAAGTTTTTTTCTCTTCATCAGTAAACGATGCTTGGCCAGACACAGATTCCAAACGTTGCTGAATCCAACGTTTTTGCTCTGTATTTGTCATGTGCATATATTCAGCACCGACGGAGCCACAGTAAGTTTGCTTGAGGGCTTTTTGAAGATCTCTCAAAACCATAGTTTCTTGCCCATTGGCAAAAGAACCTACGTTAAAAGTTTCGTCTAAATCTTCTTCAGTGAGGGTATGGAAAGCAGGGTTCAGTTCAGCGACTGTATCTCTTTCCCAAAGACCGAGAGGGTCGAGGTTGGCAGCTTCATGCCCGCGGAATCGGTAGGCATTGATAAGCTGTAGTACTTTTACTTGTTTAGCATCGACATCGGGATCACTAACTTGGACATTGTAATGCTTTGTTTCTTTCGCTAATCGACGGAAGTAATCACGGACGCGAGAATGCGGTTGATCGACCGCGTCGGATTGCGTAGGCAACCCTTCAAATACTCGTTTCCATTCCTCACTCACCAGATCGGGATCACTAAGATACAGTTCGTAGAGTTCTTCTACATAAGTTGCATTGGCGCCAGCCAAGTGTGAAGACTCGAGCCATGCCTTCATCACGCCGTTGTGCATATTTTCCCTTAACCAGTAGGTTTCACGTTTGCATCGGTCTTATTGCCGAGCTATTAATAAAGCCGACCCAAAGGCTTTACATAAGGGTCGGCAATTTTGAATCCATTAAACCGAACGATTCAATAACATGGTCTTAATATGACCAATCGCTTTCGTAGGATTTAATCCCTTAGGACAAACACTTACACAATTCATAATGCCATGGCAACGAAAAACGCTAAAAGCATCGTCAAGATTAGATAAACGTTCGTCTGTAGCCGTATCACGGCTATCAATTAACCAACGGTAAGCAGCAAGTAGACCTGCTGGACCGATGAATTTATCTGGGTTCCACCAAAATGATGGACATGACGTCGTACAACATGCGCACATGATACATTCATACAGACCGTCTAAATGAGCACGATCTTCCGGCACTTGTAAGTTTTCACGTGAAGGTGGCAAGTTACCATCTGAAATCAGGAACGGTTTCACTTTCGCGTAGTTGTCGTAGAACTGAGTCATATCAACAATCAAGTCTCGAACAACCGGTAGACCCGGTAACGGACGTATGATGATGGTATTTTTGCCGGTCAATGCAGATAGAGGCGTAATACAAGCCAGACCATTTTTTCCGTTCATATTTAAACCATCAGAACCACAAACGCCTTCTCGGCATGATCGTCTGAATGAAATAGTCGGGTCTTGCTCCTTCAGTAAGATAAGTGCATCAAGCACCATCATGTCTGAACCTTCTTCCACTTCAAGGACATAGTCCTTCATGTAAGGCTTTTTATCTGCATCCGGATTGTAACGATAAAGAGAGAAATTAAGTTTCATTGTATGTACCTCCCTTTAGTATGTACGTGCTTTTGGCGGAAATGCTTCACGATGAACTGGACTCATGTTCACATCGCGCTTAGTCATTGCTTCTGTTTCTGGGTTGTAGATGGAGTGGCATAGCCAGTTTTCATCATCACGGTCAGGGAAATCGAAGCGGGCGTGTGCACCACGGCTTTCAGTACGATAGTTCGCTGCTACAGCCGTGGAAAACGCAGTTTCCATTAAGTTATCCAGTTCCAAACACTCGATTCGTTCCGTATTAAACTCAGTTGATTTATCAGCCAAGTGCGCCTCTTTCAAACGCTCACGAATAACTTTTAATTCTTCTAAACCTGTTGCCATCGCATCACCTTCTCGGAATACCGAGAAGCTGTTCTGCATGCAGCTTTGAAGATCTTTACGGATTTGAGCTGGATCTTCACCGCCTTTGCTACCTTCCCAGCGCATGGTACGAGCCAAAGATTCTTCAATATCGGATTCCGTCGCTGGACGAGCTTCGGCTTGTGCCGCTAACGTTTCACCCAGATGTAGCCCAGTCGCACGACCGAACACAACTAAGTCTAGCAGTGAATTACCACCTAAGCGGTTCGCACCGTGTACGGATACAGACGCAATTTCACCACAAGCAAACAGACCTTGTATTTCTTGCTCACTGCCGTCAGCGTTTTGCTTAAGTGCTTGACCTGATACCTGTGTTGGAACCCCACCCATCATGTAGTGACAAGTCGGTATAACCGGGATTGGCTCATGAACTGGATCAACGTGTGCAAACGTACGAGAAAGCTCACAGATACCTGGAAGACGAGATTCTAGTACTTCCTTACCAAGGTGATCCATTTTAAGTTTGATGTGTGGTCCCCAAGGGCCATCACAACCACGGCCTTCACGGATTTCAATCATCATTGAACGTGCAACAACGTCACGACCAGCAAGGTCTTTCGCGTTAGGTGCGTAACGCTCCATAAAGCGCTCGCCATCTTTGTTAAGCAGGTAACCACCTTCACCACGACAGCCTTCAGTAACCAATACACCTGCACCAGCAATACCGGTTGGGTGGAACTGCCACATCTCCATGTCTTGCATTGGTACACCAGCACGAAGTGCCATACCAACGCCATCACCTGTGTTGATGTGTGCATTTGTAGTAGATGAATAGATTCGACCAGCACCACCCGTCGCCAATATTGTGGCTTTCGACTTGAAGTAACACATCTCACCGGTTTCCATACAGATCGCTGTACAGCCAAGGATTGCACCATCTTGGTTTTTCACCAGATCAAGCGCATACCATTCAGAGAAGATGGTGGTTTTGTGTTTGATGTTTTGTTGATACAGCGTATGAAGCAGTGCGTGACCTGTTCGGTCAGCCGCCGCTGCGGTACGAGCCGCTTGCTCGCCGCCAAATTCTTTCGATTGACCGCCGAATGGACGCTGATAAATACTGCCGTTTTCAAAACGAGAGAAAGGTAGCCCCATTTTCTCTAGCTCAATAACCGACTCTGGTCCGGTTTTACACATGTACTCAATAGCATCTTGGTCACCAATATAATCGGAGCCCTTTACGGTATCGTACATGTGCCATTGCCAATTATCTTTATGAGAGTTACCAAGAGCTACTGTAATACCGCCCTGAGCTGAAACGGTATGCGAACGAGTAGGAAATACTTTGGAAAGCAAAGCACATGTTAGGCCTTGCTCTGAAATTTGCAGAGCGGCACGCATGCCTGCACCGCCAGCACCGATTACAACGGCATCAAATTCACGAACTGGAATAGTCACTTACGCACCCCACAATACAAACAGACCAGAGAAGAAATAGGCGATTAAAACGGCAATAATTGCGACTTGAATTACACCACGCAAAAAGACGGGCTTGATGTAATCAGTTAAAACCTGCCACAAGCCAATCCATGCATGAACAAGCACACAAACTAATGCAAGCATAGTAAAGACTTTGGTAAACGTACCGCCAAAAAACGCGGTCCAGGACATGTAAGTAATTTCGTTGAAGGCACAAAAGCCAACAAGATAGATTGTGTATAGGGTTAAAATGATCGCACTTGCGCGGATCAATACATAATCATGAACGCCATTGCGCCCAAGCGTTGAAACATGCTTTACCATACCATCACCCCCGCCAGTAGCGACAATACTACTGTTACGGCAAAAGATACCTTAGCGCTCAACGCACCTGTATCTAACTCTTCAAAATATCCCATATCCATGAATAAGTGACGAATACCGCCTACTATATGATATGCGAGTGCAGTAAGAATTCCCCACAAGATGAACGAGACGAAAAAGCCATCAACAATGTCTGCTGCTTTAGCGAATCCTAGGGGAGAAGAGAGGGAAATGGATAGTAACCAGAGTAAAATTCCAATTGCTACAAACGTAATAACACCTGAAATTCGATGCAGGATGGATGCGATTGCAGAAATTGGAAAGTGGACTGTCTGTAAATCTAAATTAACAGGTCTAGACTTTCTTTCTTTCACGGGCTTGCTCACTCAGCTCCTTAGAGCATTTATAGTTATAAACCAAATTTTAGTAGGAAACCGACAAAAATTAACATTTAATTAACTCATTTAGCTCATATTGGGCGAGATAAATGTAAATGAATTGTTATATTTGCTTCTATTATTATAGGCCAGATTTTCCGTCTAGCCTTGAATTTATAAGGATTCCACAAAAATTTTCTGCGCCACTATACGGGCGGTAACATATTAATACAATTGACGTAACAAATAATGCTACACAGAACAGATTTTTAACTTTTTTCATATGAAAAATCAAAACGAGTGCACACAAAAGAGGAGAAAAATTGACTTTACTTTAGATACTCAGTAAAAAAACGGCACACAAAATATCCTGGATGGATTAATAATAAACAAAGGAGAATGTTATGGCAGATAAGAAAGCGACCCTTCATATTGAAGGTAAAGCGCCAATCGAGCTGCCGATTATGGAAGGTACAGTTGGACCTGAAGTAATCGATGTTCGTAAACTAGGAGCCAATGGTTACTTTACTTTTGACCCCGGTTTTCTTGCCACTGCATCTTGTGAATCCCAAATCACTTATATTGACGGTGCGAAAGGTATCCTTCTTCACAGAGGTTTCCCTATCGACCAACTTGCCAATAACGCAGATTACCTGGAAGTGTGTTACATCCTTCTGTATGGCGAAGCCCCAGATCGTAAGCAATATGAACAATTTAAAGAGACCGTAACGCGTCACACAATGGTCCATGAGCAAATCGCTAGTTTCTTCCACGGATTCCGCCGTGATGCTCACCCAATGGCTGTAATGTGTGGTGTAGTTGGAGCACTCGCTGCTTTCTACCACGACTCTCTAGACATCAACAATGATAAACACCGCGAAATCGCGGCGTACCGATTACTTTCAAAAATGCCAACTTTGGCAGCAATGTGTTACAAATACTCAATCGGTCAACCGTTTATCTACCCACGTAACGAACTAAGCTATGCAGAAAACTTCCTGCATATGATGTTTGCTAACCCATGTGAAGAGTACAATGTTAACCCTGTTGTTGCTCGCGCAATGGATAAGATCTTCACACTACACGCGGATCACGAGCAAAACGCATCAACCTCTACAGTTCGTTTATCTGGTTCGTCAGGTGCAAACCCATTTGCATGTATCGCAGCAGGTATCGCTTCTCTTTGGGGTCCTGCTCACGGTGGTGCTAATGAAGCATGTTTGCGTATGCTGGAAGAAATCGGCAGTGTCGATAACATCCCAGAATACATTGAACGTGCGAAAGACAAAGATGACCCATTCCGCCTAATGGGCTTTGGTCACCGCGTTTACAAAAACTACGACCCACGTGCAACTGTAATGCGCGAAGCATGTCACGAAGTACTTGAGGAGTTGAACATTCAAGATCCTCTACTAGACGTGGCAATGGAGCTAGAGCGTATTGCTTTGTCTGACGAGTACTTCGTTGAGAAGAAACTTTACCCTAACGTTGATTTCTACTCAGGTATCATCCTGAAAGCCATCGGCATTCCAATCTCTATGTTCACGGTTATCTTTGCGATGTCGCGTACAATTGGCTGGATTGCACATTGGAACGAAATGCACAGCGATCCTAACAACCGTATTGGTCGTCCTCGTCAGCTGTATACCGGTAAGAAATCTCGTGACTTCCAACCTCTTCACGAGAGAGAGTGATATTCAATTCTTTGATTTCTCATAGATGATTGAGTAAAAAACAAAAGGTCGAAGCACTCGCTTCGACCTTTTTGATTGTATAGACCTAATTTTGCTCGCTTACTTTAAACTGGATTATCGATATCGATAAAGGTGACATCCAATCCGTGTTCAGAAGCTAACCACTCTCCTAATGCTTTGACACCATATCTTTCTGTTGCATGATGCCCAGCAGCGAAGTAATGAATGTTTTGTTCACGAGCCGTATAGGTGGTTCTTTCCGATATTTCGCCAGAAACAAATGCGTCTAAATTATGTGCCACAGCTAATTCGATAA
Source organism: Vibrio penaeicida (assembly GCF_002933855.1). Taxonomy (GTDB): domain Bacteria; phylum Pseudomonadota; class Gammaproteobacteria; order Enterobacterales; family Vibrionaceae; genus Vibrio; species Vibrio penaeicida_A. The sequence continues at coordinate 147,610 of NZ_BFAQ01000011.1, read as the reverse complement.
AGTCTTGCCCTCCCCCGGTACACCATCCAATCGTTTCGATTGTTTTAGCTTCATCATCGGGTGCGATATGCAGAGGAGTACGATTTAAGACTTGCTCTATCTTTTTGGAAAACGCTTTACCAGACATGGGAGTACGCAGATTTCCAAACATAGCAACGGACTGAGGGTGACCTTCTAAACCACCTTGAACTTCTATATCCAAAAGTTCAGCCAGACAAGCGTTGTTACCCAGTTCAGGGTGAATATCCAATGGCAAATGATACCCATACAAATTAATGTCAGACTTAATCAGGCTTCGAATACGCTTTCCTTTCATGCCTTTTATCGGCTCTGGCTCGCCTTTCCAAAAGTATCCATGGTGCACGAGTAACGCATCAGCCTTTAGTTCGATTGCCCTTTCGATCAGTGCTTGAGATGCAGTTACACCTGTCACGATACGTTTGATTTCAGGTGTGCCTTCTACCTGCATGCCATTCGGGCTGTAGTCTTTAATCAATTGAGGAGACAGCTTCTCGTTGAGAATCGATTCGAGCTGAAAATTGTTCATCTTATTCATCCATTGATTTATCTGCTTTTAGCGCGTTTATAACAATTTAAGGGTAGAATGTCGAAACGAAATGGAGAAAAATCAATGCTATCAAAACCCGAAATCGACAAACTCCTTCATTGGGTCGCATCTACCCCATCTCTGTTCAACCTTAACGCACCTGTCTGCGGAAATTCTCCATTTTCGCAAAACATACCTGTTAGCATGAACGGTTACTCTGGGAATCAACGCCTAGGTTTTGTCTACCAATATGCTTGTCGCTGTTTGTTTCAAGCAAACAGTCAATACAAATTGCTAGCAGAAGAAATTCAATTGCAACAAGATGGACGCACACTGGGCGCTATCGACTTTATTCTAGAAAACAATGACAACCAAACCATTGAGCATTGGGAAGTCGCCATTAAGTTTTACTTACTTCATAACACACTTTGGTATGGTCCCAATGCTAAGGATAGGCTGGATCTAAAACTCGACAGAATGTTGAGTCACCAACTGAAGATGTCGTCGTCCGGGGCATTTCAGACCCAGTTTCCAGAATGGAAAAGTATAAGTGAGCACCTACTCATGCAAGGTAGACTCTACACAAACCCATTTGACGATAAAGCGATCCCCAAAAGTTGCCTTGAGTATCAGATCGAACAATCTCGAATCAAGGGCTATTGGTGCTACGACAGCCAAAAGCACCTCATTACCGACAAACTTTACGTATTGGATAAAAAAGATTGGGTGACAGGCAGGAGCGAAAAATCGGTATTATTTGCAGGGGAAGTTAACAAGTTTGTACACTGCCAAGCAGAGAGTGGACAATACTGGTTTATCGTTAATAACCAATGGCCTAATTGATTTATACTTACTCCTTTAGATATAAAAAAGGTGGCTTTCGCCACCTTCTTTTGTGCCAATTAAAATTATAAGCCAGCGTTTTTAAAAACCTGGTTTACGATTTCTTGAGCTTCTTCTTCAATAGCTTTCAAGTGTTCTTCACCTTTAAAGCTTTCGCAGTAAATCTTATAAATATCTTCTGTGCCAGATGGACGAGCTGCAAACCAACCATTTTCTGTGGTCACTTTTAATCCGCCAATTGCCGCCCCATTACCAGGTGCATGAGTCAAACGCGCTGTGATTTCATCACCAGCCAATGTTTTTGCAGATACCAATTCAGGTGACAGTTTCTTAAGGATATTCTTTTGCTCAGTATTGGCAACGGCTTGAATCCGATTATATTGAGACTCACCATGTTTCGCGGCTAGCTCTTCATAATAATCTTGTGGGTTTTTACCCGTTACCGCTGTAATCTCAGCGGCAAGAAGACACAAAATAATGCCATCTTTGTCTGTCGACCAAGGCGCACCATCTTTACGTAGAAAAGAAGCTCCCGCGCTTTCTTCACCACCAAATCCGAACTCACCGGAATACAGACCATCAACAAACCATTTGAACCCAACAGGTACTTCGCATAATGTGCGACCTAGATCTGCCACAACACGGTCAATCAATGCACTGGAAACCAATGTTTTGCCTACTGCAACATCCTTGCCCCACCCTTCACGGTGACGGTACAAGTAGTCAATACATACAGCAAGGAAGTGGTTCGGGTTCATAAGCCCTTTGGGCGTCACAATACCGTGCCTGTCGTAATCGGGGTCGTTACCAAACGCTAGGTCATAATCATCCTTTAGAGCTAGCAGGCTAGACATCGCATACGGTGATGAACAATCCATGCGAATCACACCATCTTTATCAAGTGACATAAACTGGAAAGATGGATCAATGGATTCACTAACTAGGGTAAGATCTAATGCGTACTCTTTAGCAATTTGACGCCAATAATCAATCCCAGAGCCACCCAGTGGATCCACACCTATTTTAATGTTTGCACTTTGAATGGCTTTCATATCGATAACATTTACTAAGTCATCGATGTAAGGTTTGACTAAATCGACTTCTTTAAACAATTCAGATGCTTTAGCTTGAACGGAGTGATTACGTTTAACACCTTGTAAACCTTCCGCAATCAATACATTTGCTCGGTCTTCGATTGCTTGTGTCAATTCTGCTTCAGCAGGACCACCGTGAGTAGGATTGTATTTGATGCCACCGTCTTGAGGTGGGTTATGCGAAGGCGTAATGACGATACCATCTGCTTTTGCAGCATGCTTAAGGTTATGCGTCAAAATTGCGTGTGAAATACCTGGTGTAGGAGTAAAACCGTTGTTTTCCTGAACCACGACATCGACACCATTGGCGACTAGAACTTCAATAACGCTGGTAAACGCTGGTTCCGATAACGCATGCGTATCTTTCCCTAAAAATAGCGGACCTGTCGTACCATGCTCTTTACGAACTTCCGCCACTGCCTGCGCGATGGCAAGGATATGGTGTTCATTAAAAGTGGATTTATCGGAGGTGCCACGGTGACCTGAAGTGCCGAATTGAACACGGTGTTCAGAATTAGAAGGTTCAGGTTGAAGTAGAAAGTAATTAGCAACTAACGAAGGGATATTGTGTAAATCTTCTTGCAGTGCTTTTTGCCCTGCTCGAGGATGGATAGCCATTTTTAATTTCCTTATTTTTTCTTACCCACATAAGCAAAACCTCACAATTACAATTAGTGGAGTCATCATGAGGTTTTGGCTATGCGCTTTTAAATTGCGTTACACACCTTCTCAATTAAGTCGCCTTGGAAGCCCATTCGAGTCATCAATTGGTCTACCATTTGACGTTTCCGGTTTGTATTATTATTGGTAATTACCCAGAAAGGTGTATTAGGAATCTGACGTGGTTTTGTTGTTTTTCCGCTGGCAAGCAACGTGTCTTCATTATTTGCGAAATAGACTCTAGTACGACCTTTAACTTGAGTCGCTTCCGCAAAATTATGGTTGTGAATGCCGTGAAGGGTCGATAACACCAGCATAAACCGATCAATCGCTTTGTCTTTACCTGCAAATTCATCAGAAATTAATAAAGAGCGAAGCACTTTGACACCGTCTACTGCCGAGTCCTTACCTGCATCTTTACTTACAACGATTCCATTCACTGCCGGAGCCGGAGTCTCTACTGCTTTTGCTTTATCAGCCATCAACAAACGTCGAAGAATGTCAGATGCACTCTCGCCAATATGTTGGGTCTGACTTGCTATGTAACGGTATAGATCCTCATCAACCTCTATTGTTTTCATTCGCTTTTCACAATCTCTATGTTTAAACTCTGGAAGATTATAACCAGTTCTTCCGTGATACTCTACGGCAAACCCAACAAGATAAAGAGAAAATGTCATCACTTTTGAATTATAAGTTGCAGGGCGAAGGCTCAACGATTGTTCTTCTTCATGGATTGTTCGGTAACCTTGATAACCTTGGCCTACTCACTCGTGATTTGATCCAAGATCATCAGGTGCTTACAGTCGATCTTCGAAACCACGGGTTATCCTTTCATAGTGATATTCATACGTACGAAGATATGGCAAGAGATGTTGAAATACTAATCCATCATTTGGGATTAGATAACGTCACGCTGGTCGGTCATTCGATGGGCGGAAAAGTAGCAATGAAACTTGCTTCCATTCTTGGTAAACAGGTGAATCATCTTGTCGTTTTGGACATGGCACCTGTCGCTTATACGCAAAATAGGCACGATAATGTGTTCGCGGGATTACACGCTGTCGAACAACAAAAGCCCACCTCTCGCTCTGATGCCATGACGATTCTTTCTCACCATATTGAAATGGAAGGTGTTAGGCAGTTTCTTGGAAAATCACTCTACAAAGATGACACGCATTTAAGCTGGCGATTCAATGTGACGTCACTATATTCAAACTATAACAACATACTCACGTGGCATGAGTTACCTCCAGTTGAAATACCGACTCTCTTTGTTAAAGGAGGAAATTCCGACTATTTAACGGAAGAACATCAAGGGCTAGTACGCCAGCAATTTCCGCTCGCGAAAGCCCACGTTATTGCCAATACAGGTCATTGGTTACACGCAGAAAAACCAAATGATGTACTGCGAGTATTACGCCGCTTTATCTCAACATAGAAATCACTATTGCTCACTCTCAATGTTTGATTCAGCCCCCGTTGCGATGATAAATACTTATAATTTACTGCTATTGAAGAATCCTTCTCATTAACTTTAAGGCGCAAGAGTGATATAGTGCGCCCAGCAAAATTGACTACAAGGAACGTCATGCTCTACGACTATATCAATATGCTAGAGTCCATTGGGTTGGACCTTTTATTTGCAGCAATTTTCTTTTTTATAGGAATGGCAATAAAGGACGTATTGAAACAGGGGAATGTCCCGCCGTTTGGGCGTCGTATAGTTTGGCTTGTCCTATTTTTAGGTTGTGCAGGGTTTATCGCAAAAGGTCTTATCCAGTTAAGCTGGGAAGGGACAGGGTTAGGTTAACCAACAACTGCAACTTAAAGAATTCACCAAACAAACTGTCACTATATGGGTACTGATTCTATGGCAAGTGTAGGACTCTTCTTTGGTAGCGATACAGGTAATACTGAAGCCGTTGCTAAGATGATTCAAAAACAACTAAGTAAAAAACTGGTTCATGTTCAAGATATCGCTAAAAGTAGCAAAGAAGATATTGATAATTTTGACCTTTTGCTTCTAGGTATTCCGACTTGGTATTACGGCGAAGCCCAATGTGATTGGGATGACTTTTTCCCAGAGCTGGAACAAGTTGATTTCTCTACTAAGCTAGTGGCTATATTTGGTTGTGGCGATCAGGAAGACTACGCAGAGTATTTCTGTGATGCGATGGGCACAATTCGTGATATCGCAGAAGCAAAAGGCGGAACTGTTTTAGGCTACACGTCTACAGACGGGTATGAGTTTGAAGCGTCTAAAGCACTTGTCGAGGGTGACGAGTCTCAATTCGTTGGTCTGTGCATCGATGAAGACCGCCAACCAGAATTGACCGAAGAAAGAGTGAAAAACTGGGTTGAACAAATCTTTGAAGAAATGTGTCTAGCTGAATTGGCCGACTAATTCGTTTATTTTGAATGCCTCCTTACATGGAGGCATTTTTCTGTTGTTTCTCTCGAAACTGCGGTTTTTTCCTCACGTACAGCGTTCTCTGAACTTCGGACACAACATTCCCATCTTTATCTTTTACATAAATCAAAAATTCAGGGAAACTTTTATCCCCTGTACTGGTTTCTTGATAAATGTTATCTAGCATCGGCTGGGATACGTGAAAATCAGCAAACAGATGACTTTTCCCTGGGGCGATGAAATTGATACTGGCTTCTTTATCCCATACAAAATACTTTTCCCCTAAAATTCCCATCAGCATTAGCGAATAAACAGGATCGGTCAGCGAAAAAATAGAGCCGCCATATTGAGTGCGATTCGCGTTTTTATTCCACCATCGAAGCTTAAGTTGCATTTTTACCTGACGAAAGTCATCACTAATAGACACAATACGAATGCCTGCCCCCCAAAAGGGTGGCCAAATATTGAGAGCAAATTTGACGAGATTTGGTTTATAAATTTTACTCAAGTTCTTATGCATAGCTATTGTTATAAATTTGTAACTGGTCTGACCTTAATATCCGTGATTTGAGGCATATTTACAAGCTTTCATTATTAACCCTTTGAACTTCGTGGTTTATTGTTACGTTTTACTAGCCTATAATAGTATTAACTACGACTTCTGTGTTTTGCTGCAGAACCTCTACAGGAAAAAATATGCCAGACAATAACCAAGCCCTCAAAGAAGCTGGACTAAAAGTAACGCTTCCGCGTTTAAAGATCTTAGAAGTGCTTCAACAGCCTGATTGTCAACACATTAGCGCCGAAGACCTCTATAAGAAACTGATCGATTTAGGTGAAGAAATTGGACTAGCGACGGTATACCGTGTCCTCAACCAATTTGATGATGCTGGCATTGTGACTCGTCACCATTTCGAAGGTGGTAAGTCTGTGTTCGAACTTTCTACACAACACCATCATGATCATTTAGTGTGTTTAGATTGTGGTGAAGTGATTGAATTTTCTGATGATGTGATTGAGGAACGTCAAAAGCAAATTGCGGCAAGATACAATGTCGAATTAACGAATCACAGTCTTTACCTATATGGCAAATGCAGCGACGGCTCTTGTAAAGATGACCCAAACGCTCATAAGCCAAAGAAATAAGTTCTGATTAATCGAACTAAGCCGAAGGTATTAGCCTTCGGCTTTTTTGTTATCATTAAATATAGTATTCAAGCTGTACTCATCCCCTAAACAACACAGCTTATTCTGAGTGGTAAACAAAAAAGAGCGCTTACGCGCTCTTTTTTATTATCGAAAATTAAGTTCGTACCTAATTCGATTCAATTTTTGCCCAAGTATCTCTTAGACCAACCGTTCTGTTAAATACTAAGTGATCATTAGATGAATCTTTAGAATCTAAACAGAAATAACCAGTTCGCTCAAACTGATACCCTTGCTCTGTATTTGCCTTTGCCATACTTGGTTCAACAACTCCATTAAGCACGGTTAGTGATTCAGGGTTAATTGTTGAAGCAAAGTCATCAACAGCGCCAGGGTTAGGAACAGAAAATAACCGGTCATATAGACGAATTTCTGCTGGGAGACCTTTATCAGCTGAAACCCAATGTATTACACCTTTAACCTTTCGACCATCGGAAGGATTTTTACCAAGAGTTTCATCATCATACGAACAGAAAATCGTGGTTATGTTACCTTCAGCGTCTTTTTCAATACGCTCAGCTTTGATTACGTAAGCACCGCGTAAACGAACCTCTTTACCTAAGACCAAACGCTTGTATTTCTTGTTCGCTTCCTCACGAAAGTCATCTTTTTCGATGAACAGTTCACGAGTAAATGGTACTTCACGCTCACCCATCTCTGGCTTGTTGGGATGATTCGCAACCGATAGGCTTTCTACTTCACCTTCAGCAAAGTTCTCAATGACAACTTTTACGGGATCCAAAACTGCCATAGCACGTGGAGCATTTTCATTTAGATCATCACGAATACAAGATTCCAAAGAGCTAAACTCGATCATGTTCTCTTGCTTCGTTACACCAATGCGTTTACAAAACTCTCGGATAGAAGCAGGAGTAAAACCTCGGCGACGTAATCCAGAAACCGTCGGCATACGCGGGTCATCCCAGCCTTTCACTAAGTTTTCAGAGACCAACTGACTCAGCTTACGCTTGGACATAACAGTATATTCAAGGTTCAGGCGGCTGAACTCGTACTGACGCGGCTGACATTCGATAGAAATGTTATCTAATACCCAGTCGTATAAACGTCGGTTATCTTGGAATTCCAGCGTGCAAAGCGAGTGCGTGATACCTTCTAACGCATCCGAGATACAATGCGTAAAATCATACATCGGGTAAACGCACCATTTATCACCCGTTTGGTGGTGTGTTGCAAAACGCACACGGTAGATAACAGGGTCGCGCAAAACAATGAACGATGAAGACATATCAATCTTAGCGCGCAAGCACGCTTTGCCTTCTTCAAAACCACCATCACGCATTTTTTCAAAAAGCGCTAAGTTTTCTTCAGCACTTCGGTCACGATACGGGCTTGGTTTTCCTGGCTCTTTCAGTGTTCCACGGTATTCACGGATCTGCTCGGGACTTAGCTCATCAACATACGCTAAGCCTTTGTTAATTAATTCAACTGCATAACCGTATAGCTCGTCAAAGTAGTTTGAGGAATAACAGATATCCCCACTCCATTCAAAGCCTAACCAGTTCACATCATTCTTAATCGACTCGACGTATTCGATATCTTCTTTTTCAGGGTTCGTGTCATCAAAACGTAGATTACACTGTCCTTGATAGTCCTGAGCAATACCAAAATTAAGGCAAATAGATTTGGCATGACCGATGTGCAAGTAGCCATTAGGCTCTGGCGGGAATCGAGTATGCACGCTGCTATGTTTGCTTTCCGCTAAATCGTTATCAATGATTTGGCGGATAAAGTTCGATGGACGAGCCTCAGCTTCACTCATCTAAACACCTCTACGTATTAAAGTATTGTCAGAATAGTTAATCGCTAATGATCCACCATTCTTACAAGATACACAACTGCCTCAAACACTTTATTGCCAAATTTAATTTTGATTGGCTAAAAAAAATGCCTCCCGTTAAGGGAGGCATTCGTGTTCAAGATTTCTTAATCAAAGACTAAGGAAGTTTTACATCAGACAAGTCTTCACTTGCACCAATGCTCTTCATTTCGCCTGCTACGATTTCAGCCAGTGGACCTAGGATAACCTGAAGGTTGTTTTCACCTAGTTTCACTACACCTTTAGCACCAAGCTTCTTAAGGACAGCTTCGTCAGCTAGAGAGCGATCTTTAAGAGTTAGACGTAGACGAGTGATACACGCGTCGATAGTCGTTAGGTTCTCATGACCACCTAGAGCTTTTAGGTATTGGCGAGCAAGGTCACCTTTTGGAGCATCGCCAGTTGCAGCAACTGCTTCTTCTTCGTCTTCACGACCTGGAGTCTTCAGGTTGAACGCGCGGATAGCGAACGAGAACGTTACGAAGTATAGAGCGAACCAAGCTAGACCTAGAGCAAGTAGAACTAGAGGCTTAGTTGCAATACCAAAGTTAAGTACGAAGTCGATTGCACCACCAGAGAACGTAAAGCCGTGTAACGTACCGAACATGTTCGCCACTACAAGAGCCAGACCTGTGAATGCTGCGTGAACTGCGTATAGCGCTGGAGCTAGGAATACGAACATGAATTCCATTGGCTCAGTAACACCTGTTAGGAATGCACAGAAACCTACAGAGAACAGAGCACCAGAAACTTGAGCACGTTTCTCAGCTGGAGCAGCTAGGTACATTGCAAGAGCAGCACCTGGCAGACCAAACATCATAACCATGAAGAAGCCGTTCATGAATACGCCAGCGCCTTTATCGCCTGCGAAGAAGCGGAATAAGTCACCAGACGCGACTGTCTCAGTCACTTCTTTAACAGTTGCTACGATTTCTGGAGTTACAGAGTTCGCAAAAGTAAACGTAGTCTCTTGACCAACTACTAGAGTTTTAGCGATTTCTGGAGTAACACAAACCTTAGTTAGATCTAGAGCTTGACCAGCAGCCTGAGCACCTGTGATTAGGATTTCCTGACATGAACCTAAGTTGAACCAGAAAATGTTGTTCACGATGTGGTGTAGACCGATTGGAATCAGTAGACGGTTAAGGAAACCGTAAGCAAATTGACCAAAACCACCAGAAGAAGATACGCCTTGTGCTAGAGCATCAAGACCAGATTGGATTGCAGGCCATACAACACCCAGTACTGCACCCAGTACTAGAGCGAAAAGACCAGCCATGATTGGTACTAGACGTTTGCCAGAGAAGAAAGCCAGCCATTCAGGAAGACGAGTCGCGTTAAACGCATTGTATGCGTGACCCGCTACGATACCAGCAAGGATACCACCAAATGCCTGAGTGTTGATGTCAGCATTAATTGTTGTCGCTGTTGCGTTAGAAACGAAGTAAGCCACTGCACCAGCTAGACCAGCTGCACCGTGACCGTCTTTAGAAAGACCGATTGCGATACCAATTGCAAAGATAACTGGTAGGTTACCGAAAACCGCACCACCTGCTTGCGCCATGAAAGCGATATCAAGCACGTCACCTTGTCCCAAACGCAGTAATAAACCTGCTATTGGAAGCACTGCAATAGGAAGCATCAATGCTTTACCTAATCTCTGCGCATATCCAAGTATATTCACCTTAAGTTCCCCCTATAGGATTTTTTTTGTATTAGATCTGAGACACTTTTTTTAGTGGCTCAATTTAGTCGTAGTCAGTTTATGACATTAATTTTGCTCCGCAAATTAAAACCTTTTCATTTGTGATCCTAATCACCCGTTTCGGGTAAGGGCAAAGGATTTTGCTAGCGAGATCATAAAACTTATTTTATCATTCAAAACAAATGCCCTAGGGCGCCAAGATTTAATCATTTCCTGTATAAATTTGAGGTATCACCGTGAGATTAATTCCACTTAATACAGCTACTGATGTTGGCTTATGGTCCGCACGTCATATTGTCAACAGAATCAACAAGTTCCAGCCGACTTCAGATCGACCATTTGTCTTAGGATTACCGACTGGTGGTACACCATTAAACACTTACAAGCGCCTTATTGAACTTCATAAAGCTGGCGAAGTAAGCTTCAAACACGTGGTTACTTTCAATATGGATGAGTATGTTGGTCTTCCTACAGATCACCCAGAGTCATACCGTTCATTTATGTACAGTAACTTCTTTAACCACATTGATATTCAAGAAGAAAACATCAATCTTCTTAATGGTAATGCTGAAGATCAAGAAGCTGAGTGCAAACGCTACGAAGACAAGATTAAATCTTATGGTCGCATTAACCTATTTATGGGTGGCGTTGGTAACGATGGTCACATCGCATTTAACGAACCAGCATCGTCTCTTTCTTCTCGCACACGCATCAAAACGCTAACTGAAGACACGCGTATTGCGAATTCTCGTTTCTTTGATGGCGACATCAGCCAAGTACCAAAATATTCACTGACTATTGGTGTGGGTACTTTGTTGGACGCTGAAGAAATCATGATCTTAATTACTGGTCACAACAAAGCACTTGCCCTGGAAGCGGCAGTAGAGGGTTCTGTGAACCACCTATGGACAGTATCTGCACTACAACTTCACCCTAAGTCGGTTATCGTTTGTGACGAGCCTTCGACTCAAGAATTAAAAGTGAAGACAGTGAAATACTTCCGAGAGCTAGAAGCAGAAAACACTAAAGATCTTAAGTAAGGGTTATTACACTATGTATGCGCTAACTAACTGTAAAATTTATACAGGTAGCGATGTCTTGGACAATCACGCCGTCATTATTGACGGTGTAAACATTCACTCTGTTTGTCCTGTTGCTGAGCTTCCTACTGACCTTAAAACCGTTGATTTAGATGGTGCAAATGTCAGCCCAGGCTTTATTGACCTACAGCTGAATGGCTGTGGTGGTGTGATGTTAAATGATGAGATCACAGCGGAAACCATGCAAATCATGCACGAAGCGAACCTAAAATCAGGTTGTACTAGCTTTTTGCCAACTCTTATCACTTCTTCTGATGAGAATATGCGCCAAGCTATCGCCGCGGCTCGTGATTACCATGCCAAGTATGAAAACCAATCTTTAGGTCTGCACCTCGAAGGACCTTACCTTAATGTAATGAAGAAAGGCATTCACAGTGTCGATTACATTCGTCGTTCTGATGACGACATGATCGACTTCATCTGTGAAAACGCAGATCTCGTTACTAAGGTGACACTTGCACCTGAGCAAAATGACCCAGCGCATATCGAAAAACTTCGAGATGCGGGTATTGTTGTTGCGATTGGTCATACAAACGGTACATACGCTGAAGCTCGTCAGGGCTTTGAAGCAGGCATTACATTTGCGACTCACTTGTTCAATGCAATGACGCCAATGGCGGGACGTGAACCTGGAGTTGTAGGTGCAATATATGATACTCCGGAAGTATACGCTGGCATCATCGCTGATGGTTTCCACGTAGACTACGCGAACATCCGAATTGCTCACAAAATTAAGGGTGAAAAGCTCGTATTAGTGACCGATGCCACAGCTCCAGCAGGCGCTGATATGGATCACTTTATTTTTGTAGGTAAGAAAGTATATTACCGAGATGGCAAGTGTGTTGATGAAAATGGCACACTAGGCGGCTCAGCACTAACTATGATCGAAGCAGTTCAAAACACAGTTGAGCACGTTGGTATCGCTTTGGATGAAGCTCTACGAATGGCTACCTTGTATGCTGCGCGCGCAATTGGTGCAGAGGACAAACTTGGCCGAGTTAAAAAAGGTATGGTTGCTAACCTTGCTGTATTTGACCGTGACTTCAATGTCAAAGCGACAGTAGTTAACGGACAATACGAGCAAAATTAAGCATGAATGGCGGACAAATAGGTAACGTAGACTTAGTTAAACAACTCAACAGTGCAGCGGTTTACCGCTTGATTGATCAGCAAGGTCCTATTTCTAGGATTCAAGTTGCCGATGTAAGTCAGCTTGCTCCGGCAAGTGTTACTAAAATTACCCGCCAGCTTCTGGAGCGCGGCCTAATTAAAGAGGTCGCGCAACAAGCCTCTACAGGTGGACGTAGAGCCATCTCTCTTACGACAGAAGTCGAACCCTTTCATTCAATCGCGATTCGTATCGGTCGTGATTATATTCATTTCAGCCTTTACAACCTCGGTGGTAAAGAACTGGTTAATCACTACGCCCCTTTTATCTACCAAAACCAAACCGACCTAATGGAAGGTTTAGTAGAGCAAATTCGCGCTTTTATTGAACAACATAAAGATCGTATTGAGCAGCTGATTGCCATTGGTATTTCACTACCAGGACTCGTGAACCCTGAAACTGGCGTAGTTGAATACATGCCAAATACGGACATCGATAACCTTGCGCTTGGCGACGTAGTGCGTGATACCTTCAACGTAGAATGCTTTGTTGGTAACGACGTTAGAGGCATGGCACTGGCTGAACATTACTTTGGTGCAAGCCGAGATTGCCAAGACTCAATTCTAGTCAGCGTGCACCGTGGTACTGGTTCTGGCATTATAGTTAATGGTCAGGTCTTTCTAGGGTTTAATCGAAATGTTGGTGAAATAGGTCATATTCAAATTGATCCTCTTGGTGAACAGTGCCAATGTGGCAACTTTGGCTGCCTAGAAACGGTAGCAGCAAACCCTGCTATCTTAGAACGCATTCGTAAACTCTTGAGTAAAGGTTACCAATCTAGCCTTAGCAACATATCCAACCCCACTATGGAAGATGTTTGCCAGCACGCGTTAAAAGGCGATGAGTTGGCGAGTCAAAGCTTAATTAAAGTTGGTAATCAGCTAGGAAAAGCTATCGCGATTACCATCAACTTATTTAATCCACAAAAAATCATTATTGCTGGTGATATTACAAAAGCGCAGGACATTGTTTTTCCTGCGATAAGAAAAAATGTGGAAACACAATCACTAACAACTTTCCATGCCGGATTACCTATTGTGGCCTCAGAACTAGACCACCAACCAGCCATGGGAGCGTTTGCTATGATTAAACGAGCTATGCTAAATGGCGTTTTGTTACAAAAATTACTTGAAGAATAAAAGTTTGGTGGAAAAATAGCGTTCTGCCGCTGAAGAAATGGGTCGTTTAAGCGACCCATTTGTCTTTCTGGCGCTCAAGAATAATGACTAGTTAATCTAGAACTACTAACTAAAAGCTGGCTTTCTATGGAACTCATTTTTATTTCGATTGCTTTTCTCGCGGGTTTTGCAGCACTCAAATGCAACCTTCCCCCTCTGGTTGGATTTCTGCTTGCGGGTTTTGCTCTCAATGCATTCGGTTACGAGAGTAACGACACGCTTACGACACTAGCCGACCTCGGTGTCACTCTTCTTTTGTTTACCATAGGGTTAAAGCTGGATGTTAAAACCTTATTAGCGAAAGAGATTTGGTTAGGGGCTACGGTACACAACATCGTTTCAACCGCATTTTTTACCACTGCGCTCCTTTTACTTAAAACTCTCGGGGTCAGTACTCTTTCATCAATCGGGCTAGAGCAACTTATCTTACTTGGCTTTGCTCTTTCCTTTTCTAGCACAGTATTTGCTGTTAAGAGCCTTCAAGAGAAAGGTGAAATGAACGCAACATACGGCACACTCGCTATCGGTATCTTGGTTATGCAAGATATCTTCGCCGTGGTGTTCCTGACAGCATCAACAGGTAAAATTCCAGAATGGTATGCAATCGCATTGTTTATCCTACCGTTCTTAAGACCTATGTTCTTTAAAGTACTGGATTGGGTTGGGCACGGAGAAATGCTGGTTCTGTTTGGTATTTTCTTTGCGCTGGTTGTTGGTGCGGGGCTCTTTCATATCGTCGGTATGAAGCCCGACCTCGGCGCACTGATTATGGGAATGATCTTAGCTGGTCACAAGAAAGCTTCTGAATTGTCCAAATCTCTACTCAACCTAAAAGAGCTATTCTTAGTCTGTTTCTTCTTAAACATTGGATTGGCAGAAGAACCAACATTGACAGGACTTTCATTGGCGATCTTGTTCATGCTGCTATTACCAGTCAAAGGCATTCTGTATTTCTTCACCATTAATTTCTTCAAGTTTAGAGTTCGTACATCTTTGCTCGCCTCGCTTACACTATTCAATTACAGTGAATTTGGACTCATTGTTGGTGGTCTTGCATACAAAATGGGATGGTTACCTGGCGATATTCTTGTCTCAATTGCCATCGCCGTGTCCATTTCATTCGTTCTGGCTGCGCCACTAACCCGTGCTGGTCATGAAATTTATCAACGAAGCGCTAAATGGCTGAAAGAGGCAGCCGCAGAAAAGCTCCACGCCAAAGATCAGTTGATTAACCCTGGTCATGCTCAAGTTTTGATTCTAGGTATGGGTAGGATTGGGACAGGTGCCTATGACGAGCTAAGAACTCGCTATGGGAAAATAAGCCTAGGAGTAGAAGTAAGATCGGACGCAGCAGCCACACACCGCTCTCATGGGCGTAATGTTATTGAAGGCGATGCCACTGACCCCGATTTTTGGGAACGCATTTTAGATACCGCTAACGTGAAACTCGTATTACTTGCAATGCCTCATCACTTGGGGAACCAATTAGCCCTAGATCAGCTGCAACGGAAAGAGTTTAAAGGTCAAATTGCTGCCATTGCAGAATATTCCGATCAGCTAGAAGAATTAACTGAGTTAGGTGTTGATGCCGCTTTCAATATATACAACGAGGCAGGTAGCGGATTTGCAAGACACGTTTGTGAACAGCTCAAACCAGAGTTTAAGCTGTAAAAAAACAGAGTGCTCAAGAGATGAACTTGGGCACTCTGTTTACTCATTTCTTAGAGATGTGGGCTTAATACCATACAGGCGAGACTCTTCTAATAATTGTTCATACGCATTATCAAGAGCATCAGTACCAGCAAGTCTGAATGCCAGTCCAGTTACCGCATGCTTGTTAAGCAATTCGTCAACCAAAGGCGTTACGCTCCCGGAGGGATCGCTTTTGTTCAGACGGGCAAATTTAATTGCCATCAGGTGCTGATACAAAGTTTCACCTCGGTTTTCTTTGCATGCCTGACAAGCTTTTCTCAATGCTTGCTCTTCTGGTGCTGGAACCGTTTTTCCCCATGAGTAGGCTATGTATCTGGCTTGCTGTTCTAATACGGGGAAGTAAGGTCCTATTTGCCCCCACAGCCCCATAAATGCCATCCCGGGGAGCTTGGGTGAGAAGGTATGATCAGCCAGAGTGATGTGCATACCGTCAACTTCTAGGTGTCTTTTCAACTCGTCTGAGAAAAATTCCAGATTCAGGCGATACCCAGTACCAAAAATAACGCCGTCTATTTCTTCGTGGCTACCATCCAGAAAATGCACTTGGTTACCACTGAATTTCTCAATCCAGGGCTTACAGGTAATTCTCCCTTCAGCGACTAAGTTCAGGTAATTCTGGCTCCCCGTTGTACCTGCAATTCTGACGTCTTGGTCTGGCTCGGGAGCGCCATACCATGCAGGGTTTCCTGAGTACGTTAAGATGAATTCTCTGGTTGCCTGTGCCCATTCTTCTGAGCTCGCCTGCTCTTGAAAAAGTGCACCACCTCTCGTAAATGCATAACTTTCCACAGGAACACCTGCAACAAGCTTTGGTATAATGTAGCGCTGTCTTCTCATCGTAGTGATGACTTTTCTGGCACCCAGCATGGCAAGATCAGAAGCAATCTCAAGAGAGGAGATATTGCCACCAGCAATTAACACACGCTTCCCCCGATAGAATTCGGGATCTTTATAATGAAAGGCATGAACTGAACCACACTCTCCATTGAACGATTCCAGCCCCTTAATGGCTGGAACATTGGGTCGGTTAAACGCTCCGGTAGCGATCACGACTTTATCATATCGTTTGGAAAATACTCCCTGCTCTCCTTCGAAAGTGAGCTTCCACCTGTTATCCAAACGATCGACAGACCGCAAACTGGTTTTCAATGAAATGGAGCGAGAAAGCCCAAAGTATTCGAGATAGCGGGTCAGGTATTGTTTGATTTGATCGTTTCTGGGGAAAATAGGCACATCCGCGTCATGATCCAAGTCGGAAAAGCGGGTGACCATGCGAGCTGTATTCGTGCGCATTGTCGACCAGACCCCAGATTTGGGGTTATCTGCCGCCCACTGACCACCGATACAGCTGTGACTTTCATAAATTTCTGGCTTAAAGCCCTGAGACTGTAAGTAACGGGCGGCGACAATCCCACTTGGACCGCCTCCAATGATTGCAACAGCTTCCATCTGTCTATCTCCTAAAACGCAGGCTCTGTTGCCCTAGTGGAAGTAAATACCACCACAAACATTTAACGCTTGTCCGGTGACAAAATTGCTGAGTTCTGAAGCGAAAAACACAGCGGGGCCGACCACATCTTCAGGCGCACCGAGCCGTTTAAGTGCTGCTACCTCCTGCCAGTGTTTTATGGCTTCATCCGAGCCTAGATTGTTTTTCCCCATCTCTGTCAGGATGATTCCAGGGCAAATTGCATTGACTGTAATGCCATATTCCCCCACTTCCTGCGCATAGACCCGGGTTAGGGTAATGACCGTTGATTTGGTGGCGGCGTAATGCCCCTGAGTCGCTACCCCCTGACGACCCGCAATGGACGCAATATTGATTATTCGCCCGAAGTTACGTTGCTTCATATGAGGAAGAATGGCATTGGTCATCAACAGTACCCCTTTACCATTCACATCAAAGTGAGCGTCCCAATCAGCCTCATCGAGGTCTTCTAGCTTTGAAGGTTTTAGGATCCCTGCGTTGTTAACAAGAATGTCGATTTTTCCAAATTCTTGTAGAGCCTCACCGGTAACTTCTTCCACCTGCTTTTTATTCGTCACATCCAGGCTGTAGGCAACGCACTTACACCCCGTTTCTAGAATCTGTTTCTGAGTCTGCTCTAACTCAACCTGTTGAGATGGAAGATCTGCAATGACGATATCCGCTCCGCTCTTTGCCATCCCAACGGCCAGTGCACGCCCGATCCCTCTGCTGGCACCTGTTATCAATGCGACCTTGTTTGTTAACTCTGACATTCTGTTCATCCTTGCCTGTCGAGCTGAACGCTCTAGTGATTTTTCAGTGCCCACTGGTTCATGGCATTCAACGTATCGTCAAACGAAACTAGCTTGCCGTCTGACCCCAACCCCATTGCCACTTTGGCAGCCACAGCATTGGCAAAACGCGCACATTCTTTAATGCCCCACCCCTTGGACAAACCAACTATGATGCCCGCAGTAAAACTGTCGCCACACCCTGTGGTATCCACTACCTTAATATCGTGAGCAGGCAGTGAAAAAGGGGCTCCCTGCTCAGGTAATACATAGACCCCATCGCCCCCCATGGTTAAGATGACGTTTTTCACCCCTTTTTCTTTAAACCACTTCGCAACCAAAACGTGATCCTCCATGTTCGCCATTTCTGACGCTTCTTCTATTGATGGCACGAAGTAATCAATGTAGGGCAAAAGTGGCTCCACCAAAACTGTTGTTTCGGGAGTTGCCTGAATCAAATCAAAAGTGGTGATTCGCCCAAGTGCCTTGGCTTTTTTGATGAAATTCAGAGTCTTCTCGCCATCAAAGGTTTTTAGTAGACCAGTTCCGCCAATATGAATAATCTGCGCGTCGAGAGCAGCGTCTAGATCTTGCTCATGCACATCAAACCTTGTTGCGCTGCCGGGCACATGCAATGCTGGGCGTTCTCCATTTGGTCGAACTGGCAGAATAGTGGCAGAGGTCTGGGTACTGCTATCGACTCTCACCAGTTCCGTATCCAACCCAAACCTTTTCATTTTGTTTATCAGAAAATCACCCAGATCGTCGTTCCCTACAGTGGTCACCATACGAGTTTTTAATCCCAATATGGCGCAATCAACCGCTGTCGCTGCCGCCGTGCCTGCAACCGTCATGCGGATCTCCTCAATAAAGACAGCCCTTCCCCCTTCAGGGATATGGGTGACCGGGCGCCCCAAAATATCGAGGACCGCAAACCCTACCGCACTTACATCAAACTTCGTCATGCTTTTTTCCTTATTCAGCTTGCTTTCGAAGCCCAAACGACATGCCTAAAACCACAAATACCAGCACACCTATTCCGACCTGTTGCCAGAAAAAATTCCATCCCATCAGAAGCAATCCATTGCGAAGTACTGCCAGAAGCAACACGCCCAGAATCGTGCCGAGAACAGTCGGCTTTCGCTCGGTACTGATAGCCGTGCCGATAAAGGTGGCGCCTATGGCATCCAGAAGAAACGCATCACCGGCTAACGGAACGTAAGAACGCACTGTCGACGACAGTAAGATTCCGGCAATTCCGCACAGAACGGCACTGGAAACAAAAACCATGGTGAGTTGAAAAGGCACTCGAATCCCAGAATATTTCGCCACGCCAGGCTGAGCGCCTAGTGCACTTAAATAACGTCCAAACTTCGAACGGTGAAGGGCGATGTAAACTGCTACAACACAGACAATCAGAACGATAACAGGTGTTGGTACTCCCAAAAGTGAAGTACGGGAGATGGCTTCAAAAGGGGCAGAATACTCTTCTCTGGTCAGATAGATGGGCACACCACCCTGTGTAGCCAGTTGTTGAATGGATTTACCAATAAAAAGCACGCCCAAGGTGGCCAGAAATGGATCAATTTTCAATCTGTTAATGAGAACAGCGTTTAACAGACCTACCGCTATCGCCGCGCAAATCGCCACTAAAACGCCATTTATTCCAGAAAAACCCGCGGCAATCATCATAATGAATGCCATGGAAGAAAGGTCGATTGAAACCCCCACGGATAAATCAATCCCTCCGGACGCGATCACTATCGTCATGCCAAGGGAAACGATAGCCAGTAGAACAACTTTATTGACCACCAGATTGGTCAAGTTTTCGAAATTTAAAAACCCCTCAGCAAACACCGAAAAGCCGATTATTACCAGACCAAATGCCACAATGACAAAGTAATTGGAAAGCCTTTCTAGAGTAAATGGTCGGTCCGCGTGGTTAGATTGAGCTGTCATTTTCTTCTCCTCAAGATTTTTTGGCGAATGAAGTAAAGGCAACCACAATCAAAATCAGTGCGCCCTGAACACCGCTTACCCAGTAGGAGGAAATACCCAACAACTGAAACCCATTTGAAAGTGACCCAATAAACAGAGCGGCAATTAATGTTCCTCCGATTGTTGGTACAAACCGCCTGGAGAATACCGCGCCTAACAGTGCAGCTGCCAATACAGGAAGGAGTAATAGGTTGGTGCCCGGCGTTGAAGCACTGAGGCGAGCCACAATCAAAATAGAAGTTACACTCGCTGCAAAACCAGAGAAAAGATAGCTGCCATAGATGTACCGCCCAGTGTTAATACCCGCGGCTTTTGCAGCTTCAATGTTGCCTCCAACGGCATACATTCGAAGCCCTAAAGGACTAAAGTGCATGACAGCAGAAATCAACACAGCCCCGACAATAAGGCACCATGACAAACTGCTGATACCGAGAAAGCTGCCAAAGGTGAGAAGATCCAGCAGTGGCGACTCTGCACCGACGACGCTGTTTTGAGTAACCACCAGCTCTAGACCAGCGGCTATATTCATGACAGCCAACGTACTGAGCAAAGGCAAAATTTTTAGAGTAACCACTGCAAAACCATTAAGCAGCCCGACAAGTAACCCAATTGCTATTGTCAGAGGTATCGCCTGAATATCGGTATAGCCATTTTTTAGCATAACGGCGTATACGGCTGAGCAAAGACCTGCATTAGCAGCAACAGAAAGATCGATTCCTCCTTTTTGTACATCGGTACCCGTCGAGACAAATACAACCGTCATGGCAAACGCAAGAAAGCCGAGAATGGCAGACTGCTCAACAATGTTTTGAAGGTTATAAGCAGACGTGAACCCCCGAGCTGAAAGAGCGAAGTAGATCATAATCCCTAGCAACGCGACAAAGGCACCCAGGCGTATCGCGAGCTTTTGAACTGAGAATACTTTTTGTGGTGCGGTCTGAGCCTTTATTTGAGAAACGGTGGTACTGCTGCTCATGCATGACTCCTTTCACTGTTGGTTAGCTGCCCTGATGCCGCGGCAAGCAATTCCTCGGCGTTGATTTCTCCCTTGCGATATTCAGCGATCATCTCTCCTTTGTAGATAACCAAAATTCGGTCGCACATCTGGGTGACTTCTTCAAAGTCAGAGGAAACAAACAAAATTGATTTCCCCTCTCCTGCCAATCGGTTAATCAAATTGTATATTTCGACTTTTGAGCCAACATCAACCGCTACAGTAGGCTCATCGAGCAGATAAACCCGGCTGTCTCTCGAAAGCCACTTGGCCACCACAACTTTCTGTTGGTTGCCTCCTGATAAATCCCTCACCGGGGTCTGGCTGCTGGGAGTTTTGATATCCAGTTCAGAAATCAACTGGTTAACAGCATTTAGCTCAGCGGCTCGATTGACCAATCCGTTTGTACTGAAATTACTGACCGATGCCAGAGAGATGTTTTCACTAAGAGGCAAACTGACGGCAACCCCGTGGGCACGCCGATCTTCTGGAAGCATCGCTATGCCTTTCTCCACGGCGTTAACCGGGCTGGAAAAATGCTGCTTTTGACCGTCTAAACGAATTTCCCCATTGTCGGGAGACTGCAAACCAAAGAGTGTCTGAAGCAGTTCTTTATCACCAGAACCAAGAAGACCAGCAATTGCAACTACCTCCCCAGCGTGTACGTTAAAAGAGATGTCATGATAGTGATCTTTGAGGGACAGGTTTTCGACTTCCAATACTGACTGCCCCAGTGTTACATCACGGGGAGGATACATTTCGGAGGTATCGCGATTGGTCATCATTTCGACTATTTTTTCAATCCCCACCTCTTTAGGTGTTACTTCCCCAACATTCTCACCATTACGCAATATGGTAACTGAGTCGCAAATCTCCATGATTTCAGACATATAGTGAGAAATGAAAATAATGGTAATCCCGTCATTTTTCAGGCGACGAAGCACCTTGAACAGGCTGTCGACTTCTTTGGTGACCAAAGCAGCAGTAGGCTCATCCAATACCAGAATCTTGGCTCTTTGCGCCAGAGAACGGGTGATTTGAACAATTTTTTGCTGAGCTGTAGAGAGGTCTGAAATTAAAGTGGATGGTTCAAGGTTCAGATCGAAATATTGTTTCAGCAACAAGCCAGCATCAGCATTCATCTTTCTATGATTGATAAAAGGACCAAACCTGGGCTCGTTTCGAAGAAAGATGGCTTCTGCGACTGTCGAGGTGTTAACCAGCAAACGATCCTGATGAATAAAGTGAACACCCACTTCTTCAATCAGCTTTGGATTTATGGCTGCTAACCTTTGACCTTCAACGATGATGTCTCCTTCATCTCGTTTGTACATACCGGCCAGAATCTTTATTACGGTGGACTTCCCTGCTCCATTTTGCCCCACTAAGCCATGAATTGTGCCCTTGGCTATTTTCATAGACACATCACTGAGCGCCTTGACTGGACCGAATGTCTTAGAAACCCCATTCATTTCTATTGCGATAGAGCTCATATTGTTCTCCCGAATCACCAATCAGAAACATACCACTGCCTTAGGAGCAGCTAGTATGTTTCTGATCAGTCTGGCTTACTGCGCAGATTCCTGTTCCTTTTTCGCCTTCAAGAATTTTTCTGCCGTGACGTCAGCATTAAGCTTGTTGATTAATACTGCTGGCACCATAGTGAAGGATGGTACTTCCTTACCATTCAGATAGGCAGCCACCGTACGAGCAGCCTGACGACCAATTTCATAAGGTTGCTGAGCGACCACTGCTCCAGCTGCAGAATCAGGGTTTGCGACCATCTCAATAAACTCAGGGCTGCCATCAACACCGTAGGTGCGAATGCCTTTTCGTTTTGCCGCTTCAATCGCCTGAGTGGCCCCTATCATTGGCACATCCCAACATGCCACGACAGACTTAAGCCCGGAGTCAGGACCATATTTGGTCAACATGTCTGTCATATCAGAATAGGCTTGCTGAACCGTGTTAGGGATAACATCGCGGAGCTCGGGAGAAATGATCTCGATATCGGGGAAGGATTGGAAAACATATTTGATCTGATCGATGCGGATTTTACAAACCGGAACCGAGGCAAACCCGTTAAAGATGATCACTTTGCCTTTGGCTTTCATGTCGGTAACCATCTGCAAAGCCAGATTTGCACCGATATTGTAGTTGTTAGATGAAGTGTTGTTGATTGAATGCGCGCTAACAGTATCCACCGTGAACAGAGGAATACCTGCTTTGCGTACTCGTTTCATCCAGGGATCAAGAACATCAATATTCCCTAGCTGTTCTATAATCGCGTCTGGTCGCTGTGCAATTAAGGTTTGAATCTGACTGACCTGAGTCTGATCATTTCGACCGGCATCCAGAGCAATGACTTCGGCTCCAAGAGCTTCTAATTCATCGACCTGCCCCTGATAGGCTTTCAGATCCCAATCGTGGTCAGTCCCAATTACCGTGACACCTACCGTTTTCCCCTTAAGGGGAAACGCTTCCTTGGCCACACCCAGTGTACTGGCAGACATTGCTGCAACTAGGATAGTGGCGCTTATCATAGTGCTGATTTTATCTGTTAGCATTTTAATCATCCTAATCAATGCTCATGTATGCTGAAAACCATTTTGGTTTCAGCCCGTTAAACCATCCTCAATCGCCATGCCCGTAATTGGTCATTCGATTGATGACGTTTTGAATTTCTTCCTTTGAAAGTAGCGGCGGCTCACCCATAGGTAAGCAACCTAAGTACTGTTTAGCCAGTGCTTCCACTTCAATCGCCAGCCACATCGCTTTATCCAGAGATTGCGCAGTAGCAATCATTCCGTGATGAGCCAACAGGCAGGCTTTACGCCTTTCCAGAGCTTTAAGTGCATTGTTTGAAAGCGCTTTTACTCCGAACGTTGCATATTCTGCGCAGCGAATATCGTGTCCACCCGCTACCGCTACCATGTAATGAATGGGTGGAATATCGCGATTCATAATCGACAGTGTTGTACAAGCTGTCGGATGAGCGTGGACTATCGCGTTCACATCCTTCTTTTGTCTCATAATATCGATGTGAAACCGCCACTCTGTGGAAGGGACACGGTCCCCTTCTATCACGCCATCAAACCCCATCCATACGATGTCCTCTGCACTCATTTCGTCGTAGGGTAACGACGATGGAGTGATCAGAATCCCATCCTGAAACCGGACTGAGATATTGCCTGATGTCCCTTGATTCAGCCCATTTGAATTCATGGAAATACACGCATCGATAATCGACTGGCGCAAAGCCTGCTCATTTTTCGCAATCATATTGGTCATTTTCTACTTATAAACATGTGTACCCACCATCGATAGCAACGATGGCTCCTGTCATATAACTCGATACATCGGACGCGAGAAACAAAATCAGAGCCGCCACCTCAGACGGTGTCCCGCACCTCCTCATGGGTGTCATTTCTATCCATTTATTGAAAAGCTCTGGGCGTGAACGCATCTCAAGCGTCATTTCCGTTGCGATGTATCCGGGTGCCAGCGCGTTTACGCGGATCCCCTTCTGAGCCCATTCCACAGCAAGTGCTTTGGTTAGCTGGTGAACCCCTCCTTTAGAAGCCATATAGCTGGATGCAAACTGAGGGGTATTGATGATATTGCCGGACATAGAGCCCATATTGACAATCGCACCGCTTTGGCGCTTTAACATGTGTGTGGCAAAAGCGCGGCAAGCCCAGAATGTCCCATTCATGTTGACGTCCATTACCCGCTTCCAATTGCACTCAGCAATCTCATCAGCTTCATGAAGCTCAGCAATACCAGCGGAATTCACCAAAACGTCAACCTGACCAAATTCATCTGCCACTGCCTCAGCAGCAAAAACCACCGCTTGTTCATCAGTAACATCTAGTGCCTGAATAAAAATGCTCCGTTCTGATGAGATGTAGCCCATTGAGGTCAAAGCAGATCGCGCACGTTTCAGAGCCTCGGCATTTAAGTCGAGCAGTGCTATATCTGCGCCGCATGAAGCAAAAGCTTTTGCGGCTTCAAGACCAATTCCACTCCCTGCTCCGACAATGGCAACGACCTTTCCTGAAAAATCAAACGCTCTTTGGTAGTCCATCCGTGACCTCAAATGTAAATATTGAGTTAACCAAAAGATCTTTTCTGGTTAATTTTTAACCACTATAAGTGACAAATTTAAAACTTGTCAATCTGGTAAGTACCAGAAATAGAAAAAATCTGAGTATGATCAGAAATAAGATATTTTTGTGATCTTGATCGTTTGGATAAATACAGAAATGGTGAAATGGATATCACATGAAGGGAGTTGCGTTAGAGCATGCCATTTATGAAAGAGGTTAAGTTATAAAATAAAATCAATAAGATAGGTAAAAAATCGGATTTAAAAGCTATACAAGGTGTTGAAAGCGAAAGAGCAGGTCTATTGAATTGGCTCAGATCTACCTATCGCTAAGCAGAGGTAGATCAAAGGTGTACATTGCTGGTCGCAACGTGAATTCTGGCGATAGCAGAATTGTAGTAGGCACGGTAAAACTCCAAAGGCATGTCACTGGAATCATAAGCTATCGATTCGATGGCAATTACAGGTTGTCCATGCTCAACCCTTAGTTTTTTGCAGATGTCTTCGCTTGGTATGACAGCGTTAAGCCAGCGCTCTGCCCGACGTGATACCAACCCATATCTTTCTTTAAGCAATTGGAAAATGGACTGGTCTTCAATATCGATACTTTCAAAGCCTGGCACTTTGTGAGACGGCAGAGAAATGATGGTATGGGTAATCGGGGTATCTTCGAAACTGTATATGCGCTCGATTCTCACGACCTTGCCATCTTTGGGAAGATTAAACACTTTCAATTCAGCTTCATCAGCATTCACTTTTCTGAACTCAAAAGTTTGTGACGTGACCTTATAGCCTCTGGCTTCCAAATCGGAATGCACTGACATGTTGGAAGTAAGGAAATCTGTTTCCATTTTAGGTGGAGCGACAAAAATCCCCGTCCGGGCAACTTTATTCAATAACCCTTCTGAAGACAGGCTGCCCAAAGCAGAGCGTATGACGGAGCGGGATACTCCAAGTATTTCACACATTGTCTGTTCTGATGGAAGACGGGTATTTACGGGAAGTTCCTGACGGTGAATGCTGTCTGCAAGAGCATTTTTAACAGCAAGCCACAAGGGTACGGAAGATTTGCGGTTTGGGAGTAATCCCGCAGCAATCTGATTTAACACTGTAATTGCCTGACTGTTGTTAGCGTCATTCTTTGGTCTTCCCCGACCACGGCTGCCAACGGAAGCAGATTTGTCCTGTTTGTTTACATTACTCATTGACGGCAGTAACTCTCTTGTTTGCGCTAACTTCCTTAAAATTACCCTATCACGCTTTTTCAAGATCCAATAATACCAACCACTCGGTTCTTAAACTTACAAAGAGTTATCTCCCTACTTTTCAAAATCTGTCCAAAAAACCATCGAATATAAAACTTCATTCACTTTTATAGGCATTAAAATAGAAAATATTTAACAAGACCACTCAAGAGTAAATTATTTTATTCCTAGGAGTTGCAATTTGTAATGATAGTGGCAAATTAAGTGGAAAAGATTAAAACGGATTTACTTGAGGTAATGGTATGTGTTCAGTATTTGGTATCTTAGACATAAAAAGTGATGCGGCAGCGTTAAGACCTGTCGCTTTGGAAATGTCTAAAAAGCTTCGTCACCGCGGTCCAGATTGGTCCGGTATATATTCTTCAGAGCGTGCAATCTTAGCTCATGAAAGGCTCGCTATTGTTGGGTTAAATAGTGGTGCGCAACCTTTATATAGCCAAGACAAAAAACACATCCTTGCCGTCAACGGCGAAATTTATAATCACAAAGAGCTTCGAGCGAGATACGAAGACAAGTTCGATTTTCAAACAGATTCCGATTGTGAAGTTATCTTAGCTCTATACCAAGAACTAGGTGCTGATCTGCTGGAAGAACTAAACGGTATTTTTGCATTCGTTCTTTATGATGAAGAAAAAGACACTTACTTAATTGGTCGTGATCATATCGGTATCATCCCGCTTTATCAGGGCTATGATGAACATGGAAACTACTACGTCGCATCAGAAATGAAGGCTTTGGTTCCAGTTTGTAAGACCATTAGTGAATTCCCTCCGGGTTGTTACTACGGCAGCGGCGATGCTGAACCTCAGCGTTACTACACTCGTGACTGGAACGAATACGCGGCAGTACAAGGTAACTCCACCAGCAAAGAAGAACTAACTCAAGCACTGGAAGATGCGGTTAAACGCCAGTTAATGACCGATGTTCCTTATGGTGTGCTTCTGTCTGGTGGTCTGGACTCTTCAATTACTTCTGCGGTTGCTAAGCGATTTGCAGCAATGCGAATTGAAGACGATGAAAAATCTGAAGCTTGGTGGCCTCAACTTCACTCATTTGCAGTGGGTCTAGAGGGTGCACCAGACTTAAAAGCGGCACGTGAGGTGGCGGACAAGATCGGGACTGTTCACCACGAAATGACTTACACCGTTCAGGAAGGTCTGGACGCTATCCGTGATGTGATTTATCACATTGAAACCTACGATGTCACAACCATTCGCGCGTCGACTCCTATGTTCCTGATGGGTCGTAAGATCAAAGCCATGGGCATCAAGATGGTACTTTCTGGTGAAGGTGCGGATGAAATCTTCGGTGGTTACTTGTATTTCCACAAAGCACCTAACGCCAAAGAATTCCATGAAGAAACGGTACGAAAGCTATTGGCACTTAACATGTTTGACTGTGCTCGTGCTAACAAATCACTTGCGGCATGGGGTGTGGAAGGTCGTGTACCATTCCTAGACAAAGAATTTATCGATGTCGCCATGCGATTAAACCCAGAAGACAAAATGTGTGGCAACGGAAAAATGGAGAAACACATTCTACGTGAGTGCTTCGAACATTACCTACCAGACTCCATCGCTTGGCGTCAAAAAGAACAATTCTCTGACGGTGTGGGCTACGGCTGGATAGATTCATTGAAAGAAGTAGCGGAAGCAAAGGTCACTGATCAGCAAATGGAAACGGCAGCTTACCGCTTTCCTTACAACACCCCAGCAACAAAAGAAGGGTATGTGTACCGAGAAATTTTCGAAGAGCTGTTCCCATTAGAATCAGCAGCACAATGTGTACCTGGTGGCCCTTCGGTAGCGTGTTCATCAGCCAAAGCCATTGAGTGGGATGAATCATTCCAAAACTGTATCGACCCTTCAGGTCGTGCGGTACAAGCCGTTCACAACGACGCATACTAAGCTCATTGTATGAGTGAAATAAAGGCGCTATTCAGCGCCTTTATTTTCTTCCCAATTTAGTGATTCATTTTCGACGCTCACTTTAACGGGTCTATTGATCATCTCTACCAATAGAAACGAGCGCTTGTCGCCATCAGGTTCTTCATAAATGGCTGTAATGCCCGCAAATTGTCCTTCTTCAATTTTAACTTTCTGACCTTTCTCGCGCTCTGGTAACTTAATGCAATGGTCATCATGCTTTTCTAAAAGGCGCAACTCGTAGATCAAGTCACCTTCCAAATCATATGGCAATGCACCGCGGCGTATAAAGTCGACTACTCCGCGAGTTGATCGAACGGTCGTAAAACTCGGTCCGGCTTGATAGTCAAACCGAATGAATACATAACAAGGAAACAAAGGCTCTTTTACTGTCTGTTTCTTGTTTCGAAGTACTTTTTCAACTTCGATTTCGGGAAAGTAACACTCGATTCCCTGATTTTCGAGGTGAAGCTTAGCTCGCGCTTGTTCACCTCGTTTGCAATATAAGAGATACCAACGTTTCATTAAAATAACCAAACTGTCTAAACTATTTCTCAGCAAACATGCTTAAGTAGAGAAACAGATTATTAATTATCAGTAGGTTAACCATTTATTTTGATCAACCTTTTTCATAATGATCAGACTAACTTCTACAGGTGTGTTACAAATTAAAGCCTGTAAGACCATAAACCATTAGAGCTGAAAGGCTTCTGTTTTTCGAAGCTAGAGGTAAATAATACCACTTTCATTTATCAGTCTAAATGCAATATTGAAAACAAAAATTACAGTATTTGGTAGTTCTATTCAGAATGATTGAAGGTTTGTTTTATCTGTAAACAAGAGATTGAGAGGAGTTGAACTGCAAGTAGACACGCAATTCTTAGCGTTGATTGTTTAAAGGCTGCCTTGAAGACAGCCTTATGTACATTTTTTACAAGTTAACGAATATAAGGCTTAAGAACGGCGTTCATCATGTCTATATGGCTAGAACTGGCATTTAGACAAGGGATATATTGGTAGCCCTCCCCTCCTGCTTCCATAAAAATCTCTCTGTTTTCCTCAGCAATTTCTTCAAGTGTTTCAAGGCAATCAACTGAAAATGCAGGCGTAATAATTTGGAGATTTTTAATTCCCCGTGAAGGCAGTGCCTCCATGGTTTCATCAGTATAAGGTTGCAACCATTCCTCGCGCCCAAATCGAGACTGATAAGTCATCCCCATCTGCGTATCTGTAAGCCCTAGTTCTTGAGCCAAAAGCCGAGTGGTTTCTTCACAGTGCTGAGGGTATATGTCGCCATTATCAGCATAGCGTTTCGGTATACCGTGGTAAGAACAAAGCAAATAATCAGACTGCCCGTGCTCTTGCCAATGGGCACGTACACTATTGGCTAGCGCTTTTATGTACATCGGGTGGTTATGATAATCACGAATGATTGTATAGCCTGGAATTTCAGGCAAATTCTTAAAGGCTTTCGACAAACCATCAGACACGGCGGCCGTAGTCGTTGATGAGTACTGTGGGAACAGTGGCAACACAATAATTTCCCTACAACCTTGAGCCATTAAGCGCTCAACCCCATCTTGCAAACTTGGGTTGCCATAGGTCATTCCAAGTTCTACAGGCATATTAATGGAGGATCTTAGCGACTCAACCTGGAGCTTTGAGTACACCATTAATGGTGAACCTACATCCATCCACACCGACTGATAGAGCTTCGCAACCTTTGGAGAACGGATTGGTAAGATAACTCCGTGTAATATTGGACACCATAACCAACGAGTTAAGTCGACTACACGCTTATCCATCAAAAATTGGGCTAGAAATCGTTTTACAGCAGGCGCTGTCGGCTCATCAGGTGTACCTAAGTTTGCCAACAAAATGCCTTGTTTGGGCATGTTTTCCATATTTTTCCAATTGCTGGTTGAAAATTATATTCGAGAAACCTGACACTCAAGTCTCTTGGATATAGTTAAGCCAATCCATGATGTTAAGTTTAGAGATATACGAACCTCAAGGCGAGTTGGATTAATCCTTTTCACTTAAAAACTTGGCTTATCACTGATTTTTGGAAATCAAAACAAAAAAAAGCGGTCATCATGACCGCTTTAACTCTATCAAAACACTGAAAATTGCGTCGATTAAGAGAGCGCTTTTTCGATGTCTGAGCTTACTTCAGATACTTGTTTAGTTCCGTCAAATTTCAGGTACTTAGTATCACCCGCTTCAGCGGCTTTTCCATAGTATTGAATAAGCGGAGCAGTTTGCTCATGGTAAACACCTAGGCGCGCTCGTACCGTTTCTTCTTTGTCGTCATCACGAACAACCAAGTCTTCACCTGTGATGTCATCTTTGCCTTCAACTTTAGGCGGGTTGTACACCACGTGGTAAGTACGACCAGATGCTAGGTGAGCACGACGACCAGACATACGCTCAACAATAACGCTGTCTGCGACATCAAATTCGATAACATAATCTACATCCACGCTCATTTCTTTCAAGCCATCAGCTTGAGGAATTGTGCGAGGGAAGCCGTCCAGAAGGAAGCCTTTTTCACAGTCACTTTCTGCAATACGTTCCTTGATTAGACCAAGAATAATATCGTCAGAAACAAGCTGACCTGCATCGATCACTGCTTTCGCTTGTTTACCAAGCTCAGTGCCCGCTTTGATAGCCGCACGTAGCATGTCACCAGTAGAAATTTGTGGAATACCATATTTTTCCATGATGAATTGAGCTTGCGTGCCTTTACCTGCACCTGGAGCACCTAGAAGAATGATGCGCATGTTGGATCCTCTTAATATTTTTAATTTATACCGAAGCTCACAGCTTGAACGGTAAGTTTCGGTATAACTGCTTTACGAGGCGTTAGACCTCAATGAAATCGGGCGTGAATATACCATACATAAACAGATATTTTCGACCCTTGCCTATCTGGCTACTCAAAAAGTGACCAAAATCTAATTACCAAAGTTGAATTTAAAGCGTCATATTCGACTTAGGTAATAAACCCCGCTCAGAAGCGGGGCTTAAATACAGTGTTACTCAGTGATGGCGTTTCGACTATTACACCTTAGTCAAAAGCTGGTTCACAGCACCTACATATTGCGTCGGGTCTTCTAAAGCGCCACGCTCAGCAAGCATAGCCTGCCCTAGTAATACTTCCACCCAGCGTCCAAATAGCTCTTCGTCGGCTTCATCCGCCATACGCTTAACCATATCGTGCTCAGGGTTCAGTTCAAATATGTACTTCACTTCAGGGACAGCCTGACCCGCCGCTTCTAGCAACTTCGCCATTTGCGTGCCCATCTCGAAATCATCCGTTACCACAACCGCTGGCGTAGACGCTAATTTGAAAGTAGTACGAACTTCTTTCACACGATCACCAAGGTATGTTTGAGTACGCTCTACAACAGACTTAAACTCTTCTTCCGTCTCTTTCTGCTTCTCTTTCTCTTCTTCGTCTTCAAACTTGCTTAGATCTAAGCCTGCTTTAGTAATTGACTGGAATTGCTTACCGTCAAACTCCGTTAGGTAGTTCATTAGCCACTCGTCGATGCGATCAAACATCAGGATGACTTCAATACCTTTCGCTTTAAACTGCTCTAGGTGTGGGCTATTTTTCGCCGCAGCATAGCTGTCTGCTGTTAGGTAGAAAATCTTATCCTGACCTTCTTTCATGCGTTCAACGTAAGAAGACAGCGATACTGTTTGATCAGAATTATCGACTTCAGATGAGGCAAAACGCATCAAGCCAGCGATTTTCTCTTTGTTAGAAAAATCTTCAGCAGGACCTTCTTTCAGTACCAAACCAAATTCTTTCCAGAAAGACAAATATTGTTCTTCGTCTTTCTTCGCCATTTTTTCTAGTAGACCCAAGACACGTTTAGTACATGCGCTACGCAAAGATTGAGTCACTTTATTGTCTTGCAGGATTTCACGCGATACGTTCAATGGAAGATCGTTGGAATCAATCAAACCACGAACGAAACGCAGATAACTTGGCATGAACTGCTCGGCATCATCCATAATGAAAACGCGTTGAACGTACAACTTAAGGCCGCTCTTATGGTCGCGATTCATCATATCCCACGGAGCTTTAGCTGGAATGTACAGCAGGCTTGTGTAGTCGTTTTTACCTTCAACCTTGTTGTGGCTCCACGTTAGTGGATCAGCAAAGTCGTTGGCAACATGCTTATAGAATTCGTTGTATTCTTCGTCTGTAATATCAGATTTGCTGCGGGTCCACAAAGCTTGTGCTTTGTTGATTTGTTCCCATTTGGTTTCTTCTGTTTCTTTTCCTTCTTCGTCTTTAACGTGAGTTAGAATAGAAACAGGAATACCAATGTGATCAGAGTATTTGCTGATCACATCGCGGAGACGGTATTCAGAAAGGAATTCTTTACCTTCGTCACGCATGTGAAGCACGATGTCTGTACCACGTGATTCTTTAGTAATGCTTTCGATGGTGTATTCACCTTCGCCAGCAGAATGCCATTGTACGGCATCATCATTTGAATGACCCGCTGCACGAGTACGAACGGTAACAGCATCAGCAACAATGAACGCGGAATAGAAACCGACACCGAACTGACCAATCAGTTGAGAATCTTTACTTTGGTCATCAGACAGCTTTGAAAAGAAATCAGCGGTACCTGATTTAGCAATAGTACCTAGGTGCTCAATGACGTCATCTCGGGTCATACCGATACCGTTGTCAGAGATAGTTAAGGTATTTGCGTCCGCATCGAAAGACAGCTTAACACCTAATTCAGTATCACCCTGGTATAGTTCAGCGTTTGATAGCGCTTGAAAGCGCAGTTTATCAGCAGCATCCGAAGCATTAGAAATCAGCTCTCGTAAGAAGATTTCTTTATTCGAATATAGAGAATGAATCATCAAATGAAGTAATTGTTTTACTTCAGATTGAAAGCCTCGAGTTTCTTTATTGTGTGTCGTTGTCTCGCTC
Source organism: Vibrio penaeicida (assembly GCF_002933855.1). Lineage (GTDB taxonomy): Bacteria > Pseudomonadota > Gammaproteobacteria > Enterobacterales > Vibrionaceae > Vibrio > Vibrio penaeicida_A. Next base: position 114,631 of record NZ_BFAQ01000011.1, on the reverse strand, counting down.
ATCTTCACTCCAAAACTAGACATTTAGATAAGTAGAATTGAAAACCAGGAACTTTCTTTATGCTTGGTTTTCAAACTAATTCCAAGAATGCTAGATAGATGTGGTTGGTAAATGTAAATTCAAGGTCAAAACAGATAAAAACAGTGTTTTTTTGATCATTTTTGATTACTCTATGGTGCGTAAAAATTCTCAAAGAAGATAAAGTGTGATAAAAATCACACTCGCATTCCTTCTGGTTCACAGAACCTTAACTAAGATTAAGCGCTTCAATAATGACTAATATCGGTACTAAATTCATTCTCGCTCAACGGTTTGTATTTGATCCAAACAGCAATTCGCTGGTAGACCAACATAGCGACAATGAAGTTATTCGTCTGGGAAGTAATGAAAGCCGTATTTTACTGATGCTATCGGAAAGACCAAACGAGGTTATTACCCGTCAACAGTTACACGAATATGTATGGCAAGACCAAGGATTTCAGGTCGATGACTCGAGTCTCACTCAAGCAATCTCCACGTTAAGAAAGATGCTGAAGGACTCCACTAAATCACCTCAATTTGTAAAAACAGTGCCAAAAAGAGGCTACCAACTGATTTCATCCGTAGAGCGAAGTGCACCTTCAGCAAGTGGTGATGAAGTTTCAGAACCGACTGACGTGGCAGCTCCTCAACTGGAGCAACCAGAAAACCCCGATACAGAAACGGTTACACCAATAGAAATCCGTGATGAAAATGAAAACACGGCACCTACTTCTTCTGATTCACAGATCACAACGAAGAAACCAAGTAAACTCCTTTGGATTTCTGCTTTCTTGGCAATCCTAATTCCAGTGCTGACTTTTTTTGGCACTCAGGAAAAGCCATCAACGTTTGTGACCATCTCAGAAGTGAGTGGTATCCCTGTAAAAATACCAGAAAACCACCCTAGTATGGCTCAATCCTTACCCAACATTGAACGGTGTATTGAGCACTACGCCATGAGGCACGAAGGGGAATTATCACCAGTTCAGGTGATAGCGACTGGTGGTCAAAACGGTCAAATCATTTTGAACTATATTCACTCGATTAATTATTCTAGCGAAAACGTCACATTGCGTATTTTTTCTACTAAACCAGATTTTGCTCAGGTGTGTAACTAATGAATATATCTAAAAATCTGAAAATCGCGATTGTCATGGTAATTGTGTCTGCGCTAACCAGTATTTGGATTTACACGCAATTCGGCGCCAAGGTAGAAAACGTGCTCACATCTCGTGAGTGGCAGTCGCGTATGGTCACGCGTTTGTTTATTGAGTCAGATACTGAGAAAGACAAAGTCATAGGGCCTTTACGTAAAGCGACCATTGATTCCAACGTAAAATACTTGCCAAATGGGACCTACCTACGTGTATCAAGAATTAACTTGTACACTGGAACCCATGAAAAACAAACCTCTTCCACTATCAATGTCTCGGAAAATGGCTCATGGGAGCTGAGTGATAACTACCTACTGATCGAACCGAATGAGTTTAAAGATATCTCTTCAAACCAAGGTGAAGATTTTACAAATAAGCAACTCAAAGTCATCACGCAAATCTTCAAGATGGACGCGCAGCAGAGCCGACGAGTTGAAATTATTAACGCGAAAGCCCTGTTGATGACCAGCTTAGATCATGGTTCCACGGTTTTATATTCTCACTAACTTTCAAAGGGAGGCATGGAATGTCTCCCTTTTCTTAATATGGCTATGGACTGGATACAAACCGCTTACCTATTTGTTGGCTCGCTAACCGCCAGCACTCTCTCTTCTATTGCTGGCGGTGGTGCTGGCTTGCTTCAGTTCCCACTTCTTATTTTCCTTGGATTAAGCTTCCAAACCGCATTAGCGACACATAAAATTGCCACCGTAGCCATGGGGTTAGGTGCCGCATTTTCTCACCTCAAAGCGAGGCAGTTTGATTTAAAACTGGCCAGCTATCTTGTCGTTACGGCTGCTTCGGAGTGGTTGTTGGAGCGCATGTGGTGGTTATGCTGCCGGGTAAAGCAGGAGAGCTTCTGTTAGGCATCATCATTTTCTCTCTTGGTATCTATTCGCGTGTTAAGAAAAATATGGGAAAAGAAGAGATTCCCACTCACAGAGATCACCGTGGATGGATAATTGGCGGCTTCGCGCTTTTTCTGCTCGGCATATTTAATGGATCGTTGACGGCAGGCTCTGGTTTGGTTGTTACCTTGTTTCTCGTTCGATGGTTTGGATTCAGCTACAAACAAGCTGTCGCTCTTACATTGGTTTGCGTTGGTTTATTTTGGAATGGAATTGGGGCGATCGCCATCGTTCAAGTTGGCGTAGCCCCCCACTGGGCATGGGTGCCTATTTTATTACTGAGTTCTTTTTTAGGCGGATGGCTCGGTGCCATTGCAACGCAGCGGCTTCCTAATTCGGTCATCAAGTTAGCCTTCGAAATCCTGACCATTTTGGTCAGCCTGAAACTCATTTATTCAGCGCTTTAAGGAGCGACTCATGAAAAAAGCCATTATAGATATATACTACTGCCGACAGTGTAATTGGATGTTACGTTCCACATGGCTAAGTCAGGAACTATTGCATACGTTCAGCGAAGAAATCGAAACGGTTTCTCTGCACCCTGATACTGGTGGGCGCTTCGAAATTCATTGTAATGGGAACGTGATTTGGGAAAGGAAGCAAGATGGCGGCTTCCCAGAAGCAAAGGTGCTCAAACAGAAGGTTCGCGATGTTATTGACCCAGAAAGAGATCTGGGTCATTCAGACTCAAAGTAACCCGTAGGATGCAACCTACACTTTACATTGAGCGATTTGCTCTCCATCAAAGGTGAGCACAGATAACACTCCGCTATCATAAAGCCCATAACTGGCTTTGAATCCATCCCGAGGGAAAGTGGCACTACCTGGATTAAACACGACTATCCCTTGATCTAATTCAGCAATGGGGAGGTGGGTATGCCCATGGCAAAGAATGTCACCTTCTCTCAATGGTGGCCGCTTTTTGGTATTGAATAAATGCCCATGCGTCAAAAACAGTCGCTTGCCACTTTCTAGCAGCACCCACGAATAATCCATCATCATTGGGAAAGAGAGCAGCATTTGGTCCACCTCACTGTCGCAGTTTCCTCTAACGGCAATGATGTGCTGCGCGTAATCGTTTAGCTTTCTCGCCACTTCAGGTGGATTATAGCCTTCTGGAATTGGATTTCTTGGACCGTGGTTTAGCGTATCACCCAACAAAATGAAATGGTCCGCGCCTGATTTCAAATACGCATCAATAACTTTATTGGTCGCATGTTCACAACCATGTATGTCCGAGGCAAAAAATAGCTTCATAGCTTTATCACTTAACTGCTTTCCCATTTAACAGGTTACTCATTAGTTAGCTTTCCCATTTAAATATTGAGTTTAGGCACGCTCTAAACCCACAAATAGTGAGGGGATTCTATACCTAATTAAGCCTATTTTGCTAGGAACATATTGTGACCCAGTTACCTTGGTATTTAGGGTCTGTTGATCTTTCGAGATGATTTTTGCAGCAATTTGTGGGGTATTTATACAAGGCAGAGCTCATTCGGTGTAGTCGCTCTACATCAATGAGTGATAACGCAGTAGAAATAAGCCACAAATGCTGCCCAAAGGGTTCGCTTCTATGCCTTTTACTCTTTGTTGCAAGGTATTTGCTTAGAATGACTAGGCTACACACCTTGCGTCGCGATTAAAAGGCATAGAACTCGAACAAAATTTAACCACGAAAGATCAACAGACCCTAGCTAGATAGCTTTGACATACCATTGATGACGATGTTGTTATAGCTAACCATACCGATTACCTTCCCTGCTTCCACCACGGGGGCTCGGCTAATGCCAAAGCGTTCGAACAACCTAGCGCAGTATTTCACGTTCATTGTTGGTTTCACCGACAGGGCTGGCTTGGTCATAATTTCATATATATTGGTACGCTCTGGCGAGCGATTTTGCGCCAAAACACGTTTAGCGATATCGTTCATCAACACAATGCCGTATTCATCGTCTTCATATCGTTTATCCACCAGCAACGCTTTTACTTCGTGCTCTTTTGCCAAATGAATCGCTTCCTGAACTGTCGTCAAACCATCCACAATGACATAAGAGTTCGACATTACCTCTCTAACTTGAATCATCACCTGCATACTCATAGCTTTTCCTCTACCACACGGGTTAAGGTTTCAACTTGGTGCGCGACCCCAACCGCATCTTCAACATCAATTTGCACCGCAATCCCCTGCCCCGATGCTTCATCAAACTCACCCACTTCACTGATTTTTTCTAATATATGGCGAGACAAATGTTCTTCAACAACAAATAAGAGGACATCTTTTTGAACCTCTAATGTTAGCCCAAGGAAAGTGCGTTTCTTATTAACGCCTTCTCCCCTTGCGTGATTAATTACCGTTGCTCCAGTAGCACCCGCTCCGCGAGCAGCATCAAGAACCACATCTGTTTTGCTTTCTTCGACAAAAGCAATAATGAGTTTAAAGCGCATTTTCTTTCTCCTTAGACGAAGCACGCTGATTCAGCCACTGGGTAAGTTGTGCATACCCCATAACTGAAATAATCGGAAATAGGCTGGCAAAAGCAATCAAACCAAAGCCATCAATTACTGGATTTCGTCCTGGCACAGTTGAAGCAAGTCCTAGCCCCAACGCCGTAACCAAGGGAACCGTAACGGTCGATGTGGTCACACCGCCAGAGTCGTATGCCAGTGGCACTATCAGCTTTGGTGCAAAAAAGGTTTGGATAACCACCACGATATACCCAGAAATGATGTAGTAATGGATTGGATCGCCTACCACAATTCGATAGCTGCCCAGTGATATGCCTACCGCGACACCCAGTGCAACGGCAATTCGTAATCCATTGACACTAATGGATCCGCCAGATACCTGATTTGCTTTAATTGCAACGGCAATCAAGGATGGCTCTGCAACCGTGGTGCTGAAACCAATAAAAAACGCAAATAAGTACACCCAGTAGTAATCTATCCACTCTAGAGACTGGCCAATAGACACTTTAAATTCTTGCAAAAATTGGGGCTCGGTAAGTTGGCTTGCCATGGTTTCCCCTAGTGGGAATAATGCCAGTTCAAGCCCAATCAAAAAGAGCGAAAGTCCGATCAACACATAAACAAACCCCAAGATGACTTTCGTCAAATTAGCTATAGGCTTTCGAAGCACGGCAAATTGAAAGCCAAAGATAATCGAGGCAATGGGAATAACATCAGTCACAGTGCTAACAAAGGTATCAACAAACAGAGACACACTGATCATGACAGCACCATCCCATAGATCATGACGAACATCATTGGGAGTAAAGAAGCAAAAGCAATCAGACCAAATCCATCTATCATGGGGTTGCGGCCTTTAATCGCAGAGGCCAAACCGACGCCAAGCGCTGTTACTAGCGGTACAGTAATCGTCGATGTGGTCACCCCTCCAGAATCATAAGCGATGCCAATAATGGTATCTGGAGCAAACCCCGTGAGAATAACGATGCCGATGTAGCCACCGATAATCATAATGTGAATAGGCCACCCTTTTAAGATGCGGATCACCCCAATAACAATGGCCACACCAACAGAAAGTGCGACCGTTAACCGAAGACCATCTGCGTAGCTTTCCATCGCCTCTTCAGTATGCTCAATCACTCCACCTTCAGCCGCAACTTCCGATGCTTCTTGTGCGACTGCAGTAAGCGCGGGCTCTGCAATGGTCGTCCCGAATCCTAAACTAAAGGCAAAAATGAGCAGCCAAACTACACTTCCTTTACGAGCAAAAGCCTGAGCCATAGACTCGCCGATTGGAAAAAGCCCCATTTCTAGACCAAAAATAAAGAAAGTGAGCCCCAAGACCACAAGCAGTAAGCCAAACAAGATGGACAACAAATTAGGAAGAGGTTCTTGGAGGACAACCAGTTGAAAAAATCCGATCACCAAAATAATTGGCATCAGATCCCGTAAACTCGATAACATGGACTTAGCAAGCGCAAAAATGGCAGCCATCACACCCCCTGTGTAAACGTAAGTCGCAAGCAGTGCACCCATAAGAACAGATGTTATATATTCTGTGGTTACTCAAAACTCATCTTTATAGTCACATTCTGTAAAACGAACCTAATTACATAGATAAAGCTCTAGTCGATATCTGTTTCTTTAACATGGATGTAAACCAAGACATTCAAAATGACTTGGACATATACAGCATGGCACATAAATATGTAAGAAAATGTGACACTGCTGGAGTGATGAAATTTAAGAAGGAATTATTTGTGAGATGTGTTGTCCACGTAATGCTCAATTATCCGAATTGCCCAAGCTTTATGCGATCACGGCTCTTGATTCTCAAACGCCACTTTGATCTATCTTAGCGACCAACGTCTATAATGAAGAACGGAAGAAGACAATGAGGAAGAACATGAAAGTGTTGTTGACCGGAGGAACCGGTTTTATTGGAAAGGAACTCGTAAAGCACTTAGCTGGTCATCAGCTCGTCGTTCTTACTCGAAATATTGAAAAGGCTAGAGAAGTACTCACCCATGCCGACTTTGGCAATATCGAATACATCGCTGATTTCGATTCGTTCTCCGATCTCAATGATTTCGATGCTGTGATCAATCTTGCTGGCGAGCCCATCGCAGATAAGCGCTGGTCAGACACTCAAAAGCAGAAGATATGTGATAGTCGCTGGGACATAACCAAACAAGTGGTTTCACTTGTTCACGCAAGTACCCAGCCGCCCTCTGTTTTTATTAGTGGCTCTGCTGTCGGCTACTATGGAGATCAACAGTCTCATCCATTCGATGAAAACCTCCATGTTCACCAAGAGCAGTTTGCTCACCAAGTGTGTTCAAAATGGGAAACTATCGCCAAAAGAGCCGAGTCTGACAGAACGAGAGTTTGCCTGCTCAGAACAGGTATCGTGCTTGGTACCAACGGCGGGGCGCTCGAAAAAATGATCCTTCCTTACAGAATGGGGCTAGGTGGACCAATAGGCAGCGGAAAACAGTATATGCCATGGATCCACCTCCAAGACATGGTACGAGCCATCATGTATTTACTCGAAACAGACTATGCGCATGGCGTATTTAATCTGTGTGCGCCTCACCCTGTTCAAAATCAACTTTTCAGCAAAACCCTAGCTAAGGTCTTGAATCGACCTCACATCTTATTCACCCCTAAATGGGTTATTCAACTCGCACTGGGCGAGGCTTCATCTTTGCTGTTTGATAGTATTCGAGCTAAACCTAAGCACTTAACGGAACTTGGTTTTATATTTACCTACTCTCGCCTTGAGCCAGCACTCAAAAATATTTTGCAACACCAAGATTAGGGTCTGCTGACCATTTATGGTTACTATACCCAAGTAACCTCAAGATGCTAGGTTCAGCGAGAGTTAACTGGCTTTCAGGCAAGGCATCGATTTGAAGATCTAGTGGTTCTAAATCAAGAATCGATAACGCAGTATGAAAGCCAGTTAAACTAGCCCTTGGGAGCTCATATTCTGCTCTAACTCAAAGGAAAGATGGCATATAGCGATGAGCTCTTTCCAATTCTTTAACAAAGAAATGGAACAAAATCCTAACCTCAAACCCCACAAGGAAACTTAATGAAAGCCTCCGTTCTTATTACTGGTTGTTCTACTGGCATCGGCTACGTTTGTGCTCACGCACTGCACAAAGAAGGCTACAAGGTTATTGCTTCATGTCGCCGCCAGGATGATGTAGAAAGACTTCGCTCAGAAGGTCTCATGTGTGTCCAATTGGATGTAAGCGCGCAAGACAGCATTACCAGTGGCCTTTCAGAAGCGCTGCAACTCACAGAAGGTAAAATTGACGTCCTTTTTAATAACGGTGCATACGGTCAAGCTGGCGCGCTGGAGGATCTTCCTACTGAAGCACTTCGAGAGCAATTTGAAACCAACGTTTTTGGTTGGCATGAACTGGTGAAACAAGTATTGCCAATCATGCGTAAACAGGGAGCTGGGCGAATTATCCAAAACAGTTCTGTACTCGGGTTTGCAGCAATGAAATATCGGGGAGCCTATAATGCTTCAAAATTTGCCCTAGAAGGCTGGACAGACACCCTCCGATTGGAACTGAAAGGTTCGGGGATTCATATCTCTTTGATTGAACCCGGCCCGATCGAGACTCAATTTAGAGCTAATGCCCTTAAGCATTTTAAACAATGGATTCCTGTAGAATCGAGTCTCCATAAAGCAGAATACGAGTTGCAACTTCAACGCTTAGCAAATGACAAATCGGGCAATGCATTTACCTTACCCGCAGAATCCATTATTGCACCACTTATTCATGCGATAGAGTCAACTAAGCCCAAGATTCGCTATCGAGTAACCACACCAACCAAAGTATTTGCCATCCTAAAACGTATTCTCTCGACTCGTTTATTGGATAGAATCCTTTCAAAAGCGGCATAGCTTACAGTTAAATCTTTTCAAAACAATTAACTAGCACCATGTACTCTTTTGAGCCTGTTATCTCCACTCATTAATTTCAATAGTGTCATTAAACGTTAATAATTCTTCTCTAGTATTAATACTGAAGAAGATTCTGCTTTACCCGTCTCTCCTAGCAATACCTGTTGAGGAAACAATGACACTAAACCAGCTGAACTGGCTGAGCATAGGTGTAGTGCTTCTTATTTTAATACTGTGACTTACTCCTTTGCTTGCTTATTACCCAAGTGCCACATCATGTGGCATTTCCTCTTGATTTCTCGCCTAATTACCCTTACCTAATAGGGAGTGCCCACAATTAAGGAAAGACCATGTCGTCTGATTACATCGTTGAATTGAATGAGCAGAATTTTCGCCAGATACTCGAAGGTTCAGCTCAATCACCTGTACTAATACATTTTTGGGCTCCGATGAGCCAAGAAAGTGCGCAAATCATTCCTGATCTGCAAACTTTAGCTAACCAATACCAAGGTGCATTTACTCTTGCTTTATTGAACTGTGAACAAGAGCAAATGATTGCGGGTCAATTTGGCGTACAGGCTTTGCCAACGATCGCCCTATTTGTAAACGGTCAACCAGTTGATGGATTAGGCGGTCCTCAAACGATTGAGCAAATTAAAGAAATGCTCGCAAAACATTTACCTAGTCAAGACGAACTTGCGCTCAAAGCCATTCAAGAAAAGATTCAAGCACAGCAGTATTCTGAAGCATTAGCTGATATCTCGACTTTAGAAGAGGAATTCAAACAACGTGGTGATGTTAAATTGGTCACTGCAGATTGTTTGTTAGAAACCAATCAATTTGAGTCAGCCGAACAGCTTTTATCAACAATCCCATTGGAATATCAAGATAACTACTATAAAAGCCTAGTTGCTAAACTGGATCTGCAAAAACAAGCGGCTGACAGCCCAGAAATTCAGGCGTTAGAGCAACAATTTCAACAATCACCAAACGATCCTCAACTAGCAAATGACCTAGGTTTACAATACCACCAAGTTGGTCGAGATGAAGAAGCGTTAGAGCTACTTTGGTCATTCCTGTCAAAAGACTTGAATGCACTTAATGGTGACCTAAAGAAATCCTTTATGGATATATTGGCAGCACTTGGGCAAGGGCATGCATTCGCCGGTCAATATAGACGAAAGCTTTATTCATTATTGTACTAAGTGATTTAAGCTAAGTAGTTCTAAAACTCACTGGCAGCAAGGCTTGCAAGGAACTATCGGTACTTGATGCGCTGCCTTTAAATTTTTCTCCCTTTTAGTTTATATACCCAGTAACCTCAGGATGCTTGGGTATATTTGTGTGCTAAATGCAGCGCAAAAATCAAACTCGTTTCATAAATTAAGTTTCAGATTAATTCGGTTCACTGTATTCTGGTTTATCCAATATATATTAAGGATATAGTCATGGAACTCGATATTCTCATCACCGTTGGCGTGCTTATTTTTGTCGCCATAATCTTTATCGTAGCTGGTGTAAAAACCGTTCCTCAAGGCAATAACTGGACTGTAGAGCGCTTTGGTCGCTACACCCAATCCCTTAAACCAGGTTTAAACCTTATTATCCCATTTATCGATTCCGTCGGACACCGCGTAAACATGATGGAACGTGTGCTGGATATTCCCGCGCAAGAAGTGATTTCAAAAGACAATGCCAACGTGACCATTGATGCCGTCTGTTTCGTACAAGTAGTGGACGCCCCAAAGGCCGCTTATGAAGTGAATGACCTAGAACACGCGATTCGAAACTTAACACTCACGAATATTCGAACTGTTTTAGGCTCGCTAGAATTAGATGAAATGCTAAGCCAACGAGACATGATAAACACTCGATTACTTTCTATCGTGGATGAAGCAACCAATCCATGGGGAGTAAAAGTGACTCGTATTGAAATCAAAGATGTTCAGCCACCGGCCGACCTTACCGCCGCAATGAATGCTCAAATGAAAGCCGAACGTAATAAACGTGCTGAAGTACTTGAAGCCGAAGGGGTTCGACAAGCTGAAATTTTGCGTGCAGAAGGTCAAAAGCAGGCTGAAATTCTAAAAGCTGAAGGTGATAAGCAAGCAGCAATTCTTCAAGCAGAGGCAAGAGAACGCGCAGCTGAAGCTGAAGCAAAGGCCACAGAAATGGTTTCAACCGCCATCGCACAAGGCGACATGCAAGCCGTAAACTACTTTATCGCCCAAGGTTACACTGAAGCCATTAAGTCCATCGGTCAGGCTGAAAATGGAAAGATCATTATGCTGCCACTAGAAGCAACAGGCTTAATGGGATCTGTGGCAGGTATTGCAGAAATGTTCAAAGACTCGAAAGAGAAATAATATGATAGAAATCCTTAACCAGATGAACCACTGGCACTGGATTGCTCTAGGTTTGGTGCTGTTATGTGGAGAATTACTTGGCACAGCAGGCTACCTGCTGTGGATTGGTATATCAGCCATCTTAGTGGGGCTCGTGAAACTGCTTATTCCAATCAGCTGGGAACTTCAATGGGTATGTTTCGCTGTTTTCTCACTCGTAACCACTTGGCTTTGGTGGCGCTACCAACACAAAAAAGACGTCTTAGATGAAGAAGAGACGAACTTAAATCAACGAGACAAACAGCTTGTAGGTCAAATAACTCGTCTAGAAGAAGACATAGAAGCAGGACGCTGTCGCATCCGAATGGGTGATACCACTTGGTCTGCAATGAGTGAGCGCTCTCTTAGTGCAGGCACCACTGTTAAAGTCACCGCCGTTGACGGAATAGTCCTTACTATTGAAGCTGTAGAGTAACACACTGCTGTAAATTGGCGTTCACAATGAAATAGGTTTGTCTGGTGGCAAACCTATTTTTTATGCCCACACAAATTATCAATAATCGGACACTCTTTTCCTTCATCCCCTGGACACTCAGACATCCAACTTTCTAATTGATTCTTCATCAAATTCAACTCTGCGATTTTGGTTTCTATTTCAACGAGTTTATCCCGTGTTTTCGCTTTCACTTCCGCGCTTGTTCGCGACGGATTGAACGCAAGTTCCAGTAAACTCTTGCATTCATCCAAGCTGAATCCAGCCGATCTTGCTCGCGCAACCAGTTGCAACTCTTCTATGTGTTTTTCGGAATAAGTGCGGTAACCATTAGCACTGCGTATGGCTTGAGAAGTGATGCCTTTCGATTCGTAAAACCGAATAGATTTAGGGGTGAGATCTGTGAGTTTAGATACTTGGCTGATATTCATATTAACGTATTGTAATCTGATTATATCAGCCAACTATAAACGCTGTTTGTCGCGGAATAAACTTTATGTTACTGACCAACCGCCCACATTAAAAATTCTTTCTTTTCAGTGGAACTCAATTTCCCAAAATCAGCCTTCAAATCAGACAATGTTGAAGAGGTGTTTTTAGACATAGAGGAAGTTGTAATTGCAGTGGTTGCAGTGGTTGCAGCGGTTGCAGCGGTTGCAGCGGTTGCAGTGGCGATTTTAATGCCGTTTTTTTGATTAAACTTAGTCAGCTCTCTTTCGTAATCACGAGTGAGTCCACTTCCACGTTTCAAAATTCCTTGATCTATAGGATAGGAGTGTCCTGCTACGTCTAACATTTTCACTTTAGGATTATCTCCAAAAGAGCCCACTTGGTCGGAACGTGTAATAACTTTTGCAGGGTTTAACGTCAATTCTTTATTGGCAGCTTCAAATGTCACAACAATTGGTTCTGAATTGAATTTTTCGTGCTCTCCTTGCTTAGCAACAAGCTTAGAAACGCGAACAACAATTTGATTCTTTCCATCTTTAAGCACAAGTGGGCTTTTTGCCCCAAAGCTAAAACCAACTTCTTCGCCATCGACCACAACCGGTGCTAGGTCTCGATGCAAATGAACTTTCACATCTGCTTGAGCCTGAAAAGATAGCAGAACAGCACTTGTAGTTAATACTTTATACAACAATTTCATTCTCTTTCCTTAAATTAAAAAAGCGAGTACCAATGATGGTACTCGCTACTAAGAATATTACTAGCTGTGGATATTAGGCAGTAATTTAGAAGTAGTATTCCATACCTAGAAGTAGGCGAGTACCGTCTTTAGCATCAGACGAACCATCCATGTTGTAGTGACGGATGTCAGTGTATAGGTATGTGCTAGGTAGCAAGTAACCTAGACGACCAGTGATTGCTGTATCACCGTCATCAGTACCATCTGTGGAGTCACTAGTCATAGCGTAACCACCTTTGAATACCCACTTACCGTCAAGTACATATTGAGCTGTTGCTGATACTGCATTTTGCTTATTGTCGCCAGAAGCTGTATCTGCTTGCATTGCTTTATAAGCCGCTGTCAACGTTAGGTCGCCAAGGTAAACACTACCACCAACAATCGCGTAAGAATTTGCGTAATGAGTTTCATCACCATCAATGTAATCAGGGTTTGGAATCACATTACCATTTTTATCGAAAATAAATTTCGGGTTATCACCTTCTGGAGCAGCTTTGTACTCACCACGAGTGTAGTAGCCTGCGTGAAGATTAAATTTCTCGTGTGCATAAGCACCAGCAACGCTTACCACGTTTTGCTCAGTAGAGTTAGCCATGCCACTTACAGTCGCTTGCAACGAGAAACCGCCGAAAGAAGCCGAATCAAATCGTAATACACTGTCTGCACGATCTTGGAAGCTCACACCTAGGTCGTTATTCCAGTCAAAAACATTACCAAGACCAGGGTTAGAGTGTGGCCAGTCAACGTAGTTGTATGCAGCAACCAGTTGGCGACCGTACTTAAATGTACCAACACCTTCAAAATCTAGACCAAGGTATGTATCACGTGCACCAAGCGCACCAGACTTGTCACCGTTATTCGCGTTACCGCCTTCGATTTGCCAAACAATGTTCGGACCGAAGTCATCGTACTCAACAACACCACGGAAGCCAATACGAGATTCGATGTCAGCACCAATGCTGTTATCAGAACCAGATGCTTTTGGATCGATCAACGTGATGTTACCAGCCGCTTGACCGTAGAATTGAACAGCTTTGCCGTTTAGGTCAATCGCTGCATTTGAAGCGCCAGATAGTGCTACCGCAGATACTGCAGCACCAAGAAGCGTACGTTTGAAAAATTTGTCCATGGAAAAACTCCCGAAAATGGATATAGCTGTTTTTATTACCCCTAACTCTAAGTTGGCCGCTGCGAGTAAGGGTAATGTTCCTATTTTATCGAAGAACCAAATACTATTAGCTCTATCGATTTTTCTCCTGCATACACAGTGTGTATCCATAAGAAGCAAGACTAACTTCGTGGTGGAAAACATCAATGAGAACTTATTTTTTATCTAAAAAAATATGAAGGAGAGCAAACTTTTCCCCACTTAATGATATGAATCACAGTTATTAATTTTGAGCTTAGAAATAAAGACCATATCGATATATTTCAATAACTTAGATTAGAACGAATTTAGAGAAAGTTGAAGTGGCTCGAAAATGAGAAATATCAATATGTGCTAGATATCAAAATCAGATAGTGATCACTGACAATTAATATCTTTATTCACAATGAGAATTAATGGTTAGGCAAGGTGTATAAAAGACTCACTAAATATTTAGTAGATAGTTATCTTATTGCTAATACTTATTTTGATAGACAAATATTTTTAGAGTTAGTTGCATAGGTTTTTGAGTTATTTTCACTTCTCTCTTAAATCCTAAAAAATACTAACTTTTACAAAAACACACTCATCAAACGCTAACTACCTGATTTTTAATGGCAACGCATATGTCAGAGTAAAGAGTAAGTCGTGTTGAACGCATGAAGATCCTTACACGCTAATCTAATCGTAACAACGTCACCACTGCGTGAAGCTTTTTAAAGTAGAAAACAAAAGCGAGCTCATTGGCTCGCCTTATTCTATGATTGAACTCTTTTTAGGCTACAAACCAAGCAACTCTGCTAGGCTTTCCTCATCTTGGATTTCAATGCTCAGTTCTTGCGCTTTGGCCAATTTAGAGCCCGCCGCTTCACCCGCAAATAAGATATCTGTCTTTTTAGAAACACTCCCTGTCACCTTTGCACCTAACGCTTGAAGTGCTGCTTTTGCATCGTTGCGATTCAAGCGAGAGAAGCTTCCTGTAATAACGACTGTTTTTCCTTCAAGCACTTGAGGTTGGCTACTCGATTGGTCTGTTACATCATTCCAATGAACACCGTGTTCCCGCAATTTAGCAATAACATCTAAGTTCGTTGCCGACTCAAAAAAATGCTTGAGGTGAGTTGCTACGATTTCCCCTACATCATTGACTTCAATAAGCTGTTCTTTTGAAGCAGCTTGAATGGCCTCTAAAGTTTTGAAATGGCTAGCCAAGTTAGCCGCAGTCGCTTCACCCACTTCACGAATCCCAAGCGAATACAAAAACCTAGGAAGTGTCGTTTCTTTCGATTTATTCAAAGCATCGACTACGTTTTGTGCAGATTTGGGGCCCATTCTGTCTAGAACAGTAATAACACCTGCAGTCAGTTTAAAAAGGTCAGCGGGTGTTTCGACCATTTCTCTATCGACCAGTTGCTCGATAACTTTCACGCCTAACCCATCGACGTCGAGCGCCTTACGCGAAACAAAATGCTTTAATGCTTCTTTCCTTTGCGCCTGACAAATCAATCCGCCCGTGCAACGAGTTACCGCTTCCCCCTCAAGACGCTCAACTTCGGAAGAACACACAGGACACGCTGTTGGGTAGACAATTTCAGAGGCATTCGCTGGGCGACGATCCATCACTACGCCTGTTACTTGAGGGATCACATCCCCTGCACGTCGAATAATGACACTGTCTCCGACTTTAACGCCTAAACGCTCAATTTCATCTGCGTTATGTAAAGTGGCATTACTTACTGTTACACCGCCAACAAATACGGGTTCTAACTTGGCAACCGGTGTAATAGCCCCAGTTCGCCCAACCTGAAATTCGACATCATTCAATATCGTGATTTCTTCCTGCGCTGGAAACTTGTAGGCGATAGCCCATCTCGGTGCTCTAGCAACAAAACCCAACTCCTCTTGAATGGCAATATCATCGATTTTGATAACGACGCCATCTATCTCATAAGGAAGGTCGTCACGTATTGTTTGAATATTCCGATAGAAATCGAAAACATTCTCTAAACCTTCAACTTTTCGGGTTTCAGGGCACATGGGTAAGCCCCAAGATTTTAATTGGAGGAAGCGTTCGTAATGACTTTCAGAAAGAGTGCCTTCTTCAACAACGCCTACACTGTATGCATAAAAGCTGAGTGGGCGAGTAGCTGTAATTTTGGAATCGAGTTGACGTAGGCTGCCTGCGGCTGCATTGCGCGGGTTTACAAAGGGTTTCATACCTTTTTTGATTGCTTGCTCGTTCATTTTGTCGAAACCCGCTTTTGGCATAAACACCTCACCGCGAACTTCAATGCGTGTTGGCCAATCATCTCCTTGAAGCACAAGGGGGATTGAATTAATTGTACGAACATTCTCTGTGATGTTTTCACCCGTCGCGCCATCCCCACGAGTAGCCGCCTGAACAAGCAAACCATTTTCATACAATAAACTAACGGCTAAGCCATCTAGCTTGGGCTCACAACTGAATGTGGAAAAATCAGAACCAACCGCTCGCTCTTTCGCTCGGCGATAGAACCCTTGTATTTCAGCGTCGTCAAACGCATTATCAAGAGAAAGCATTGGGATTTCATGAGCGACAGAGGTAAAGCTATCTAATGCGGCTCCACCCACTCTCTGGCTTGGGGAATCGACCGTCACCCACTCAGGGTGCTCGCCCTCAATCTCCTGCAGTTGCCGCATCAACCGATCATATTCAGCATCAGGTACTTCTGGGTTATCTTCCACATAATATTTTACAGCATAGTGGTGAAGGGTTTGCTTCAATTCGGAGTAAAGCTGCTCAGTCTTCTTAGTCATAACTTGCTCTGTCTTGCTCAGTAAAAAGGGCTCTATGTGAGCCCTGATTGTTTTATTCTATCTGTTACTCGTGAATTACAACACTAGCTGTCGTAAAAATCACGGACCTGTTTGCGGTATGCATCCAGCCTATCAGGTGTCATTAAATTGCGCTGATCATCTAGGACATTCCCACCCAAGTCATCCGCAATTTGCTGAGCCGTTTTCAACATCAATTTAAAATTTTGATCTGCTTCACCAAAACATGGCAGGGTCATAAAGAAGGAGATCCCCTTAGTCTCGAACGTTGCTGGATCATCATGTGCCAGAGTACCAGGTTGCATCATGTTCGCGACACTAAACAAAACCTTCCCTGTTCCAGACATATCCGCATGACGGTGGAAGATATCCATTTCTCCGTAAAGCAAACCATTCTGTTTCATGCTTTCAAACAGGCTTGTTCCAACAAAAGGCGTTTCGCCAGCGCAGTGAACGTTTAAAACCAGTACTTCCATTTCTTTCTCTGGCTCTACTTCTTTATTAGCTTGCTCTTGGGTTTTAGCTTCGGTTTCTGTAACTTGGACAAATTCCTCTTCCTGAGCATTAGACTCGGCGTCTTTGCTAGATTCCGAAACCATGACTTCAGAAGGCTCTAAAGGTTCTTCCACATCAGATTTTGCTGCAACATCGTTATCATCGATGGATGAAAAAGACGGTAAGGGCTCATCGCTGTCGACGAGTGGGTCAAAAGATGGCGTGTCTTTTTCGGTATCGTCGCTGTTAAATTCAGGCTCTTTGCGTGGCTTGCGAATAATCTCGAAATCATCTTCTGGAGCAAACGCACGAGTCGCGGCATAATCAGGCTCTTCTTCTTGCTCTGCATTTCCGAGCTTACGATGAGGCTTATTACCAAACTTGGCTTTACCTTCTTTTTTACTTGTCCATAAACCGTGGAATAGCAAAGCGGCAATGGCAAGTAAGCCTACGATGATAAGTACTAGTCGCAATTCCTGCATTTTTCACTCTCTGTTCTCTGCATCGCTGAATAAGTGTTCAAGCTGCAGCTTATTTATCATTTATGTGTGTTACTTTACCAAAAGTCTCTGAGAAATTTGAATAAATATATGTAGACGCTAACAAGCATCGCGTGACCTTCTGCACGCTTTTATTTTATTTTGCTGTAAATATAAGGCATGAATAAAATTCAGCTTCTATTCATATAACGTATTTTATACCAAGTTACATCAAACGTTCGAGTCAGACTTATAATCTAAACATGAACAAAACCTTTCAAGCTAACTCCTTGAGGTTACTTGGGTATACGTTAGAATCCCTGATAGAGCAATCTAGGAAGATCAAATTTATGACAACAAACAATCGAAGTGGCATCGGATACTTTTTTCACGGGTTTGAGCTCGCATTTCAGCCCGGTATCAGACGTTTTGTGATTTTGCCTCTTCTAGTAAATATTTTATTAATTGGTGGAGCCATCTATTTACTGTTTTCAAACCTGAATCAATGGATTGATGCTTGGCTTGGCTACTTGCCAGATATGCTTTCATGGTTATCGTATCTGCTTTGGCCTTTGCTAGCACTTGCAATACTGGCCACCTTTACCTATTTGTTTAGCACCATTGCAAATTTCGTTGCCGCACCATTTAACGGTTTACTCGCTGAACAGCTTGAAGCAAAGCTGACAGGAAAGAAACTTAGTGATCAATCGGTACTTTCACTACTCAAAGATGTCCCACGTATTCTAGGGCGTGAGTGGCGAAAGCTGATGTACTACTTGCCAAAAGCACTCGGACTTTTCATTTTACTGCTTATCCCGGCGTTAGGTCAGACCATAGGGCCGATACTTTGGTTCCTATTTTCTGCTTGGATGATGGCAATACAATATTGTGATTACCCATTCGATAACCATAAAGTCTCCTTTCAGGACATGAGAAACGATTTGAAACAAAATCAATCCGCTTCTTATGGCTTCGGGTTTATGGTGACTGTGTTTACTATGATTCCCATTCTCAACCTGTTTGTGATGCCAGTAGCAGTTTGTGGTGCTACTGCAATGTGGGTTGATAAATACCGTCTACAGTATGTGAGATAATGATTTCTGCAATTATTAAGGCTGACACTCGTCAGCCTTTTTGTTACTTGGCTTGACCATTTCCACAATCAAAGAATTGGATTATTGCATATCGTATCCACCCTATAAGTTATAACCATTTATTCTTTTTCGGTTGATTATTAGCACTTTATGCTTAATCAGTATAAACACAGAGTGCATTGTGCACCCTACCCCGTGTAATGAAGGAACATCAACATGAGCAAAATCTACGAAGATAACTCGCAAGCTATTGGTAACACTCCACTTGTTCGTCTTAACCGCGTAAGTAAAGGCAACGTTCTAGCGAAAATTGAAGCACGTAACCCAAGCTTCAGTGTTAAATGCCGTATTGGCGCAAACATGATCTGGGAAGCTGAAAAAGCTGGCACTCTAAAAGCTGGTGTTGAGCTTGTAGAGCCTACGAGTGGTAACACAGGTGTCGCTCTTGCATTCGTAGCAGCAGCTCGTGGTTACAAACTGACTCTTACTATGCCTGAGTCAATGAGTCTTGAGCGCCGTAAACTGCTTAAAGCTTTGGGTGCAAACCTTGAGCTAACTGAAGCGGCCAAAGGTATGAAAGGTGCTATTGCTAAAGCTGAAGAAATTGTTGCTAGCAACCCTGAGAAATACCTGCTTCTTCAGCAGTTTAATAACCCAGCTAACCCAGCAATCCATGAAAAAACAACTGGACCAGAGCTTTGGGAAGCAACCGACGGCGAGATTGATGTATTTGTATCTGGTGTAGGTACTGGTGGCACGCTAACAGGTACTAGCCGTTTCATTAAAGGTGAAAAAGGTAAAGCCATCACCACAGTTGCAGTTGAACCAGCAGAATCTCCAGTAATTGCCCAGGCACTTGCGGGCGAAGAAATTCAACCTGCTCCTCACAAAATTCAAGGTATCGGTGCTGGATTCATCCCTGGCAACTTAGATCTAGAATTAATTGACCGTGTAGAGTCCGTTACTTCAGAAGAAGCGATTGAGATGGCTCGTCGCCTAATGGAAGAGGAAGGTATCCTAGCTGGTATTTCTTCTGGTGCCGCAGTTGTTGCAGCAAATCGTGTTGCAGAACTACCTGAATTTGCAGGGAAAACTATCGTAACGGTTCTTCCGAGCTCTGGTGAGCGTTACCTCAGCACAGCACTATTTGCAGGTCTATTCACAGAGAAAGAAAACCAGCAATAAAGACGTAATAAAACTGTGTTGAAATCAATTTTTAGTCTAAAAAAGCCCCGTTAAGGGGCTTTTTTGTTGATCCCTGCCTCACCTTTGGTAATATCACCTCAGTTTTATTTTTCGCTTCAAAATAAAAGAAGCGCACTAACTAAAGAATCACTCAACTTTGCGGTATCATATGAATACAAGCAAAGCGAGTTGAAAACACTGATATCGGTTTTGCGGTTTCATATCCTCTGGACTAGCACTGGTTATGAATACTCAACACGCTGCCGACTACAGACACAAAAATAAATCAATTGGGGTATATCACATGTATCAGAAGCAAGTAGAAATCACTGCAGAAAACGGTCTTCACACTCGTCCAGCGGCTCAGTTCGTTAAAGAAGCAAAAGGCTTTGATGCTGACATCACTGTTACTTCTAACGGTAAAAGTGCAAGTGCAAAGAGTCTGTTCAAATTGCAAACTCTAGGTTTGGTGAAAGGTACTGTTGTTACTATCTCTGCTGAAGGCCCACAAGCTCAAAACGCAGTAGACCACCTAGTTGCTCTTATGGACCAACTTCACTAATTAGAAAGATCTTATTAAAGCCATTTTGTTAACACAAAATGGCTTTATTTGAATATGAAGTCTTTTTACGCTACAACTACTCGTTAGCATTTTAGTCAAACATTTTCCCGTTTATTGTTGACCAACTTAAGGTAAGGCTATGATTTCAGGCATCCTGGCATCTCCTGGTATTGCTTTTGGCAAAGCACTGCTTCTTCAAGAAGATGAAATTGTCCTAAACACAAACACCATCACCGACGATCAAGTAGAAGCAGAAGTACAATGCTTTTACGACGCTCGTAACAAATCTTCCCACCAACTTGAAATTATCAAGCAGAAAGCACTTGAAACATTCGGTGAAGAGAAAGAAGCGATCTTCGAAGGTCACATCATGCTTCTTGAAGATGAAGAGCTAGAAGAAGAAATTTTAGCACTGATCAAAAACGATAAGCTTTCAGCAGACAACGCTATTTACTCTGTGATTGAAGAGCAAGCCACTGCCCTTGAGTCACTAGATGATGAATACCTAAAAGAACGTGCGACAGACATCCGTGACATTGGTTCGCGTTTTGTTAAAAATGCACTTGGTATCAACATCGTCTCTCTAAGTGATATTGATGAAGAAGTTATTCTTGTTGCATACGATCTGACTCCATCAGAGACTGCGCAAATCAATCTAGATTACGTTCTTGGTTTCGCTTGTGACATCGGTGGTCGTACATCACACACATCTATCATGGCTCGTTCTCTTGAGCTTCCAGCGATTGTTGGTACGAACGACATCACCAAGCAAATTAAAAACGGCGACATGCTGATTCTGGATGCGATGAACAACAAAGTTATCGTAAATCCTACAGACGCTGAAATGTCTGAAGCACAATCAATCCGTGATGCTTTCCTAGCGGAAAAAGAAGAGCTTGCAAAGCTAAAAGATCTGCCAGCAACAACTTTAGACGGACACAACGTCGAAGTTTGCGGCAACATCGGTACAGTAAAAGACTGTGATGGCATCAACCGCAACGGCGGTGAAGGTGTTGGTCTGTACCGCACAGAATTCCTGTTTATGGATCGTGATGCGCTTCCGACTGAAGAAGAGCAGTACCAAGCTTACAAAGACGTCGCGGAAGCGATGCATGGTGAATCCGTAATCATCCGTACAATGGATATCGGTGGCGATAAAGATCTGCCATACATGGATCTACCAAAAGAAATGAACCCATTCCTAGGTTGGCGTGCAGTTCGTATCAGCTTGGACCGCCGTGAAATCCTACGTGACCAGCTACGTGGCATTCTACGTGCTTCTGCTCACGGTAAGCTACGCATCATGTTCCCAATGATCATTTCTGTTGAAGAAATTCGCGAGCTTAAAGCGGCAATTGAAGAATACAAAGTGGAACTGCGCTCTGAAGGTCTAGCGTTCGACGAAAACATCGAAATCGGTGTAATGGTTGAAACACCAGCAGCAGCGGCAATTGCTCACCACTTAGCGAAAGAAGTATCATTCTTTAGTATTGGTACTAACGACTTAACTCAGTATACTCTAGCAGTAGACCGTGGTAATGAGTTAATCTCTCATCTATACAACCCACTATCACCTGCTGTATTAACAGTAATCAAGCAAGTGATTGACGCTTCTCATGCAGAAGGTAAGTGGACTGGTATGTGTGGTGAGCTTGCTGGTGACGAACGCGCCACGCTTCTTCTTCTGGGCATGGGTCTAGATGAATTCAGCATGAGCGGTATCTCTATTCCAAAAGTGAAGAAAGTGATTCGTAACGCGAACTTCGAAGAAGTTAAAGCTATGGCAGAAGAAGCTCTTCAAATGCCAACAGCTGCAGAGATTGAAGCACACGTAGAAAAATTTATCGCAGAAAAAACAAACTGCTAATATAATTCAACAGAATAAAATTAACGTTTAGGAGCATGACATGGGTCTGTTTGACAAACTGAAGAAGCTGGTTTCTGACGACAGTGCTGACGCTGGTGCAATTGAAATCATCGCACCTCTATCTGGCGAAATCGTAAACATCGAAGACGTGCCAGATGTAGTATTCGCTGAAAAAATCGTTGGTGACGGTATCGCAATCAAACCATCTGGCGACAAGATGGTTGCTCCAGTAAACGGTACTATCGGTAAAATCTTTGAAACTAACCACGCATTCTCTATCGAGTCTGACGACGGCGTAGAGCTGTTTGTACACTTCGGTATTGATACTGTTGAACTGAAAGGTGAAGGCTTCACTCGCATCGCTGAAGAAGGTCAAACAGTAAAAGCTGGTGATACTGTTATCGAATTCGATCTTGCACTTCTAGAAGAGAAAGCGAAATCAACTCTAACGCCTGTTGTTATTTCTAACATGGACGAAATCAAAGAGCTGAACAAACTTTCTGGCGCGGTATCTGTTGGTGAAACGACAGTACTTCGTGTAACTAAGTAATCTTCTTAGTTATACCATCGCTTTAAAAACGCTGCCCTCGGGCAGCGTTTTTTGTTTTCACTTCAATATTACACTTTTACCAGTGAGCACTTTTACCATTACCTTCGTCTGAATTCGCTTGGTTGCATCAATCCAAATAACTACCTATTTCAAGCAATTAATTCTCCCAGATAAGCTCGATAGGGAAATCAATAGACTAGAAATACTATAAGGTCATCTAAGCGATACTCAGACTAGAATCTTTGTTTCATAAATCCATTTGTATTTATGAGGCTAAAAAGTGAAGGAATAATTTTCTTCAGGCAAGAAAAAAGCCCCTTTTCCTTTGAGAGAACCGGGGCTGTTACTAGTCAGAGTCATGCGGAGATCAGAGAAATGAAACATATCCCTAACTAGCCAGGTGCATCCAATACAAATTAATAAACATTCCGCAGGTGAGAGATGAGAGAGCGTCCTGTTTTTTGTACCTTCCGCGCTTGCTAACTTAGCTTCGCCATTCGCCAGTCCACGTCTGTCCAGGCGATGACGTGCATTACTATTGAAGTAATTGCATTGCTGAGTTTGGCAACTGTTTTGCTTGAGCAAGAATGGAAGTACCTGCCTGTTGCAAAATCTGTGATTTCGTAAGTTCTGTGGTTTCTTTCGCCCAGTCTGTATCTTTGATACGGCTGTTGGAAGCATCCACATTCTCACGTACGTTCGCTAAGTTATTGATACTGTGACTGAGTCGGTTCTGTTTCGCACCTAAATCAGCACGTTGGCTATCAATATATTTGAGTGCAGCATCCACTACGCTAATTGCGTTTTGAGAGCCCGCCACTGTTCTAAGATCTAAATCTTGAACCGTAGTTTGTAAGCCAGGCCCACCTGTCAGTCCAACTTCACCAGCTAACGTACCAGAGATGGTCAAGTCACCTTCTAAGTGTGGCTCAGCGACAAATACCTGCATTTGACCGTTTTCACTGACCGAGGCATTAATCATGTCCGACTGACCGTTAATGTATGTCGCCAGTTCTTCGATATCGTCACCAGCATTCGCTGATATCTCGATAACTTGTGCTTCACCAGCCTTTGTTGTGAACTCAAACTTGATATCTAATTTGTCCGCAGGAACCCCCCAATCTGTGCCTTTGGCACTTTCTGGTGGTGCAACAAAGGTGCTGCCGCCCATTCGTGTATCATCAGCCCGAATACTTGTCAGTGCCATGATCATCGCTTCACCGGAGTTAGCACCAATCTGGAATGCAGCATCACCAAATGAGCCATTAAGTAGTCGACGCCCACCAAATGATGTGGTTTCAGCAATACGGTTAAGTTCATCCTGCAGCGCAATCGCTTCTTCGTTGATAGCTCTGCGGTCTGCATCGGAGTTCGAACCATTGGCAGACTGAATCGCAAGGTCTCGCATACGTTGCAGAACATTGGTTGATTCGTTCATCGCACCTTCTGCGGTTTGAGCAATCGAGATACCATCGTTAGCGTTTCTCATCGCTACATCTAGACCACGAGACTGTGCTGTCAATCGGTTGGAGATTTGCAAGCCAGCTGCATCATCTTTTGCACTATTGATTTTGTGCCCTGACGATAGACGCTCCATCGATGTGTTAAGGTCGTTGGTCGACTTATTTAGGTAACGTTGTGCCGTCATTGCGGAAACGTTAGTGCTCACTGTTACAGCCATAGTTTGCTCTCCTGTTGAGTTCGCTTTCTCTGCGAACCGGTCAGTTAATACTTTATTGGATAAGCACTGACCGAAAGTTACTTTTAGAAGTCCAACTTATTAACGGTGAACTTCTAACTGCACCTAAGTTGTTTCGTTACATTAATACATTCAACTTGTGTGCCAACTTTTCAACAACCTTACCATCAATGTGAATTAAATTTTATTTACCCTATTTTTTAATAAGTTAGATTAAAACTAAATTCACGATCTTTCTTTTCATCTTAAAAATCATTATATCAACACTGAAGTAGTGAATCCCTTTACGACTGTTTACCGCACCAAATGGCTTTAGCGGCAATCTTTTACCTTTTCCTCTAAGGGGCAAACTGGGCACTTAAGGCAGAGCGCATAAGGCATAAGTTTGCGAACAGAGTTTAAATGTAATTAAACAGGGTCAAGTCTTTCACTTTACCGAAAGCTTGTTGGGATGCTTTTAATGCTAATGAATTTTCGTTGAACTCGATTACTGCCTGAGCATAATCAAGATCTTCAAAATTGCTTTTAGACTTCGCCATAGAAAGCTTGAAGTCATCATGCTGTTGTTCCTGAATGTCCAGCGTATTTAAGCGCGAGCCCAAATCGGTACGAACCGTATTGATGTGAACAAAGGCCTTATGGAACTCTTCCGTTACTTGGTGGAGTTCTGCCGTACCGTTTGAATCTGCAACCGAACGTTGAGAATATTCTTGTGCTTTTTGAAAAGTCTCAAAAATGCTGAATGTTTTCTTAGGCTCGAAAGCAATACTGTCTCCAGGGGTAATTCGACCTTTGAATCGAATTTGCAAATCTTCATGCTGGATGCCCACTTTATGATCGTAGGTATCCGACTTAACAACAGACCCGTCTTTTTCTAGTTGATAACCAAAACTCCCATCTCCCATATCAACAAACGTAATGTTGTAATTGGAAGTGTCAGAGGCGTCATAATTCGTTGCACTTTCGACAAGCAATTCAGACGCGACCTGAAGGTTATACTGTGGATCGTAGTCGCCTATAGGGTTATCAATTTCCATGAAGACTTTGTTACCCGGATCGCTCACCGAAATTTCAAGACCATTCGCAATTTTCATATTACGGTGATAGGTATCCCCAACATAAGAGACATCCCCACTGTGATCTTTAAAAAACGGTTGGTTTTTCGGTTTGGTCCCAGCAAATATGTAGTTACCAGACTCGTCTTGAGTATTAACAAGATTGAGCATATTTAGCGCCATTTCTTCCAGTTCACGTGCTTTCGCTGCACGATCTTCAGGAGAAAGAGCACCATTAATCATTTCCATAACTGAACGCTTAGCATCATCAGCATGTTGCTCGGCATTGGCAATGATCACCTCTTGGTGTTCAAGACGGTTACGAATCAGCACAATAGAATCCATGTACTGACGTAATTCTTCTGTCTGCTGGGTTATACCTTGTACATAGTGCGCAGCTAATGGATTATCTGCAGCGTTCAGCAATTTTTTACCCGATGCCAATTGGGCGTGGTTGTTGTGAACTTTCAGCTCTTGACGCTGAAGGTCATTCTGCACTGTTTGATAGTTGTGGAAACTGGCTATTCTATTAATCATCTAGCTTCCTCCTATCTCAGTGCCAAAATAGTGTTAAACGTATCATTCGCTGTTTGCATGATTCGCGAAGATGCCATGTAAGCTTGTTGAAACTTCATCATGTTTGCTGCTTCTTCATCTAAGTTAACCCCTGAGATGGAAGCAATACGTTCTTTTGCCGCTTCATTTTCTAGTTTGGCAATATCAGCAAGTCGCGTGGCGGTGGATGTTTTCAAACCGACATCAGTATTTAGGTCCTTATAAATACCCAATACTGTTGTGTTGCCATCATTCATCACCTTATCCGTTTGGATATTCTGCATTTTAAGCAAGTTGCCGTTGTCGCCTTCAGAAGGGACAAGATTTGCCGCAAATTTGTCGTTTGCATTTGCCCCACCCGTCAATTCGAATATTGTTCCATCGACGGTAACAGGACCAGACGGAGGATAAGCTTGAGGTTGCATTACCACCTGCCCTTGCATATCCAATACGGCAAACTGATCACCAGTTGGAGAAACAACGATTTGAAACTCTCTTAGATTACCTGCTTGAAGAATATTGAATTTGGCAGTGCCCAGCGCATCAGTGTAAGAACTTTCGTAACTTTGAGCGGCAATTTTGGCAGGATCGTTCATTTCCACCTTGATTAAAGAGGCTGAACTTTCGGTGGGGCGAATGAGAAAACGCTCTCCATCTTCTGGCGCATTATTTACATTGATTCTCATGCCATCCAAAATAAAACCATTAGCAAATACGCTACCGGAAACGGTAATACTCTCACCGCTTGGTTTCGTTACACGATAACTAGAACCATCGTATTTAACCGAATATTCGCCACTACTGAGCTGAGAAATATCTTCAATATAAACACCGATATCGGCTTTTGAATCTGTCGAAGTAATCACACGTGACTTCAACATTTCAGCAGAGTTAACATCTGTAAATACGTTTTTACCTATGTCACCACGTAAGTCTAAACCTTGTGATTGAAGCTTATTGACGCCGAAAGACATAGCCGTAGCAATACGTCCAAGTTCACTCATGACATTAGGAATGGATTCATCGCGAGCTTTTAAAAACGCCGACAGCTTACCGTTTAAACCATCATGCTTAATGGCTTTTACCCCTTTCCCCTCAACCATTCCAATACGAAGCTGTTGTGGATCGGGTTGACCCGGTAAAAGAGTTAACTGACTCGCTTCTGTCCCAGAGACCAAAGTGTGTCCATTGCCAATATGTACGTTAAAACCTTCGTTGTTTTTACGAGGGGTTACCGTTACTTTGGTGTATTGAGCCAACTCATTAATCAGACGCTCATGTTCGTCTCGGAAGTCGTTATGTGGTCCCGGCGTACGCATCATTAAACGATGTACATCGCGAATTTCAATGGCCAATGAGTTCATATGCTCAACGGCATTTTGCATCTTCTTGTTGATGTTTTCTTTTTCTGTACGCACGACTGAATGGAAGTGATTTAAGTTTTG
The DNA here is from genome assembly GCF_002933855.1 of Vibrio penaeicida. GTDB lineage: Bacteria > Pseudomonadota > Gammaproteobacteria > Enterobacterales > Vibrionaceae > Vibrio > Vibrio penaeicida_A. The sequence continues at coordinate 87,186 of NZ_BFAQ01000011.1, read as the reverse complement.
TGTGATCAGTTGCGATTTTTCTAACAGTACTTTTCTAGCACCCATGTCGTTGGGTGAATCCGCCAGCGTTTTTAACGAATCAAACCATTCGTTGATGTTTTCTGGGATTTTCTTTGAAGCCACTGAAGACAGCATGTTGGTAATGTTATCCAAGCTTTCTTCGGTATCCAGTTTATTAGCAAATTCTGTCGTGGTGAGATTGAGCTCATTGACGGCAAATTGATCCCAAGAGCGGCGAACATTTTCCACATGAACACCCATGCCATAGGTTTGCCCCCCATATTGCTTAGGGGCATTAACAGCTTGCATCACAGACTGGCGGTTGTAACCCTCGGTATTCGCATTGGAAATGTTGTGACCGGTGGTGTTTAGTTGCCGCTGAGCTGTCAAGACGCTTTGTGTACCTACATTAAGTAGATCCGATGACATAATGCCCCCAAAAAAGAATTACTTAGATTCAGTAAAATCGCTACTGCATAACCATGTAACAATGTTAATGCAATATGTATGCCACGTGCACATCCTACATATTGCTAAGAACGCTACGTGTGTTAAGAGTAGGGTCATTCAAAGGGGAATTATCGCGGGGTTAAAGTAAAAAGCTGCACAAATAGTGCAGCTTAAAATTGGTCAATCACTCAGAATATCATCGACTTGAGCTTTCACTCTTAGAACCTTATCAGCGTAGTTCGGGTCGGTAGCATATCCCGCTTTATGAATACCATGAATAAACGCTTTGTTATCCCCTTCATGTTGAAGTGCTGTCTGGTAGCGAGGATTATCATTCAAGAAACGTACGTAATCATTAAAGCTGTCTTGATAAGAAGAGTAAGAACGGAAGTCCGCTTTCTCTTTCACGGGTACACCATCATAAACTTCGAGAGTTTGAGTTGCGACTTTACCGCCATCCCAACGTTTATCGGCTTTGATATTGAATAAGTTGTTGCTGGATCCTAGAGAATTCTTCACAACTTTTTGCCCCCAACCCGTTTCTAGTGCCGCTTGTGCAATAATGACTGAAGCATCAACGCCCAGAGCTCGTGCTGCTCTATCAGCATAAGGTTTCAATTTATCAACGAACTGTTGCGGGCTATCAAATGCCGATTCACTCACGGCACGTGTTGCTGTTACTTCGCGAACTTTATCTGAGTCCACTGGCAGGCGAAGTGATGTATCCATTGCTGCATTTCTCATAGCAATTTCAGATTGGTCTTCACCAGCCCCAGCGCTCAATTGAGCAACAATCATATCGGCAAGACCAAGTGAGCCAGAATCACTCATTTCACTTGCCATTTGTTCATCAAGCATTTGACGATAAAAATCTTGATTTTGGCTTTTCATTAAATCAGATTCAAATGTCGTATTCGCATCACGCATTGATTTAAAAAGCATGGATGTAAAGATTGACTCAAACTGCTTTGCCGCTGTTTTTAACGCCGCTTGCTTTTCTTCATCGGTTCCTGCACCCACCGCTCCCTGACGAAGTTTATCTAGAGATGCAATATCGTGAATAAAGCCTATATCGTTAGGATTCTTAACCATCATGCTCTCCTAGATGATAATCAGCTGACCTTCAATGGCACCGGCTTGCTTTAACGCTTGCAAGATAGCCATTAAATCAGAAGGCGCAGCGCCAACTTCGTTCACCGCTCTCACAAGGTCATCTAGCGTGAGGCCCGGCTCAAACTTAAACATCTTGCCAGACTGCTCTGACACTTCAATATCAGTATCTGGCACGACAACGGTATTCCCACCACCCAATGCATTAGGTTGGCTTACATTGAGGTTTTCTTTAATCGCTACGGTCATACCACCATGAGTCACTGCGGCAGGCTTTAACCGGACGTGTTTGCCGACAACAATGGTGCCTGTTCGAGAGTTAACAATGATTTTTGCGGAACCGTCAGCGGGGTTAAATTCAACGTTTTCAACAGCAGATAAGAAGGCCACTCGTTGGCTCACTTCTCGCGGTGCCCGTACTTTTACAGACGTAGCGTCAATCGCTTGTGCCATTTGTGGACCAAGGAAATTATTGACCGCATCCGCCATACGTTGGGCAGTCGTGAAGTCAGACTCCAAAAGGTTAAAGGTAATGTAATCACCCCGGCTAAATGGGTTTGGCACTTCACGTTCAACCGTTGCTCCACTAGAAATGATACCCACGGTTGGGTTATTACCAACGATTTTGGACCCATCAGCCCCTGTCGCACTAAATCCACTAACCACTAAGTTACCTTGTGCTACAGCGTAAACTTCACCATCCAAACCTTTTAAGAAGGTTTGCAAAAGTGTTCCGCCTCGAAGGCTTTTTGCTGCACCAATCGATGATACGGTCACATCGACTTGCTGCCCTTGCTTTGAGAACGCTGGAAGCTCCGCAGTCACGATAACCGCTGCAACGTTCTTGGTTTTGGGTTTAGTACCCGGTGGTAATTGGATGCCGAAGTTTTGAAGCATCGCATTAAAGCTTTGATCAGTAAAAGGCGTGGACTCCCCCGTGCCTGGTAAACCCGTTACCAAGCCGTAACCAACCAATTGGTTGCTACGTACCCCAGCAACTTTAGCCACATCCTTAATTCGCGCTGCTTGAGCTGAACTGACTGCCAGCATCATCAAACCCGCTACTACTACTGCCCATTTCTTTAACATGTCAAAACTCCGACAATTCTCTCACTTACAGAGATACATTAAAGAATCGTGCCAAGAATCCAGGCTCTTGCATATCTTGTTGATTTCCAGTGCCTGAATACTGAATTCGTGCATTTGAAATACGAGTCGAAGCAATCGTGTTGTCAAAATCTATGTCATCCGGTCGAATTGTGCCGCTCAAGCGGATGTATTCATCCCCGGTATTTAGAGTTAGCCATTTCTCGCCGCGAATAATCAGATTACCATTCGCCAACACTTCGATTACTTCCACGGTAATGGAACCACTAATACTGTTGGATTGGTTTGCAGACGCATTGCCTTTAAATTTGTTCTCATTACTCAATTCGTAAGAAAAATTATAATCCTGAATCTTTAGTTCTTGTCCACCGACGTTTAACGGATCCATAGACGCGTCGTTTGACTTACTCAGATCGGCATCTGCACTTTTCGCGGCTTTGGTATTCTCCGCCAAATTCACAGTGACAATATCGCCCACCCCGTGAGGTTTGCTGTCGTCATAAAGGTTCTGGGTATGCTGTGTGTTAAACAATGACCCTGTTGCTGTCGCGTAATGCGCTGGTTTTTGCTTAGGGTGAATAGGAGCCCAAGCCGGATCGCCGGCAACTGGATCAGTTCTGCCACGTAATGTGTCAACAATACCGCCGCCACCGTCATTAGACTTATCGCCTTCGATCGCATCGACAACGGTTGTACCTGCATCTGGATCTGTACCATCCGGCTTTTGCATGGACGTACAGCCTGCCATCACCAAAGTTAGAAAAACCAATAGTAAACGCATCATGACAGCCACCTTATTACAATTGTTGGTTCACAAAGCTCATCATCTTATCGACAGATGAAATTACCTTGGAATTCATTTCATACACACGCTGAGCTTCAATCATATTCACAAGCTCTTCGGTTACATTCACGTTTGACGTTTCCAGCATAGATTGACGAATCGAACCCAAACCTTCCAAACCCGGTACACCTTCTTGAGGGTCGCCACTAGCGCCTGTCGGTAGGTAAAGGTTCTGACCAATAGGCTCTAATCCGCCAGGGTTGATGAAATCAACTGTTGTAATCTGACCAACCACTTGGTTGTTTTGCTGACCACGAACTCGAACGGAGACTTCACCATCGTTACCTACGGTAATGGAGATTGCGTTATCTGGAATAACAATTTCAGGCTCTAATCGATACCCTGATCCGGATGTTACGACAGCGCCTTCACCATCAAGCGTAAATTGCCCATTTCGGCTGTAGCCTATGTTGCCGTCAGGTAATAAGATTTGGAAAAATCCATCGCCTTCAACCATGAGATCCAACGCGTTACTTGTGGTTTGTGCATTACCATTGGTGTGTACTTTTTGCGTAGCAACGACTTTTGAGCCAGCGCCAAGCATCAAACCAGAGGGTAATTCAGTATTCTGAGATGACTGACCACCGGGCTGGTTGATATTTTGGTAGAAAAGATCTTCAAAAACCGCGCGGCTCTTCTTGTAACCAACCGTTGAGGCGTTTGCCAAGTTATTCGAAATGGTCGAGATATTCGTTTGTTGAGCATCTAAACCTGTTTTACTTACCCATAATGCTGGATGCATAACTAAATCCTCACTCTAACGGTTAGCTGGAACGCAACAGAGAATCAGACGCTTTGTCCATATCTTCTGCCGTACTCATCATTTTGACTTGCATTTCAAATTGGCGTTGTAAGTCAATCAAACTGGTCATCTCGCCTACTGCACTTACGTTGCTGCCTTCAACAGCCCCAGTCATGATTTTGATGTTCGCATCAGCTTCGTATTCATTGTTGTCATTTTTTCCACGGAAAAGTCCATTTGTGTCTTTATATAAAGAACGGTTATCCGTGTTGGTTAATTTGATTCTATCGACGGCTTCAATCGCATCTGCTGGAGCACCTTGGGGAATCACAGAAATCGTGCCATCTCGACCGATTTCGACTTTACTCAATGGAATTGGCAAAGTTATCGGTGCCCCCGTCTCACCCAAAACAAGATGGCCAGAGCTGTTGGTCAGTAACCCGGTTTGGTCGATATGTAGATTGCCGTTACGGGTTAAACCTTCTTTACCCGTTTTATCCATCACGGCAATCCAGCCATTGCCTTCTATGGTCACATCCAGATCACGCCCTGTTGTTATCACACTGCCTTGGGCAAAGCTTTGTCCTGGGCGTTCCGTCATGCTGAACACTCGGGTTGGCAAGCCATCTCCGTACGCTTGCATAGAGCGAGCTTGTGCCAAATCGGCGCGAAAGCCTGTCGTGCTGACGTTAGCCAAGTTATTGGCTTTTAGCTGCATTGCCTGCATATTTTGTTTTGCCCCGCTCATCGCGAGAAACAGTGAACGATCCATGGTGTGCTCCCATAAAAGTCTATGAAAGCTAAAAAGCAAACATCATGCCAATTTTTATGTAGTTGATATTTAATGGTTTATATAGAAAAGAGAATAGAATAGATTGGTAGAAGCGGAAAAGATCCGGCAGAGCAAACAAGCATTGCCGCATGAAGCGGCAATGACAGATGATTGAAGATGTTATCGAATTTGAAGGATGTTCTGTTGCAGACCATTGTGTACCTCTAGTGAACGTGAGTTCGCTTGGAAGTTACGCTGAGCTGAAATCAGATCCACCAGCTCCTGAGTCATATCGATGTTCGACTGCTCTAGAGTACCGCTGGTTACCGAACCAAATGAACCTTTGTTCGATTCACCCCAAATCTTATCGCCAGATAATTGAGTTGAATTCCACTGAGTACCGCCTTTCTTATCCAAACCTTGCTCATTCGGTACACGTACAAGCGCAACACGCCCTAACGTTACCGCTTCACCGTTTGAATAAGTACCCATGACGCTACCGTATTCATCAAAATCAATTTTAGACAAAAAGCCCGTTGTAGCACCATCTTCATTGAATTTATTCAATTCAAATGGAGCTGCATATTGGGTTGCCCCAAGCTGGTTAAACTCGATTTGTTGGTTTACATCCGCACCATTTAGGTTAATAGGTACTGCGCCAGTTCCTAACGGTTCAGAAACAACTTTTGTCCCGTTATTGATACTTGCTAACGTACCATCATTGTTGAACCTAATGGTGTGACCCACGTGACCAGTCGGAGAAGTCGCATCACCACCTTGAATGTTAAGAGGTTTTTCACCATCGCCATCGGTCATCGTATAGTACGAGTGCCAAGTGTTTGGTTGATTCGCGTCTTTCAAGTAGTAAGTCGTCATCTTATATGACTGACCCATAGAGTCATAAATAGTCGAAGATGTGGAACGGTTATAAGTCGTCGGATCCGTAATATCGAACAATGCTGGATCTTTCAATTCACCATTTGCAGGCACATTAACGCCTAGTTCGATATTTTCTGTCGGTTTAGGACGACCGAATTCTGCTGGAATGTTTAATGGCTGTGGCTCGTAAGACGCAACCTCACCAGTATCTGGATTCACCTGATAACCTAATAGGTATTCTTCGTTAGAAGTCACCATGTAGTTATCTTTGTTGAGGTGAAAAGCACCATTACGAGTTAATTCGTTCAATTGTGGTTCTAAACGATCTTTCGATACCGCAAAGAAGCCAGTACCAGAAATTCGTAAGTCCATTGGGTTATTCGTATAAATACTAGAACCCTCATGGAACTGCTGTGCGACTTTTTGTGCCTGAGCACCACCACCCGTTGCTGTTTTAGCATTGGTGAAAATTGAGTTTGAGTAAACGTCGCCAAATTCAGCACGAGACTCTTTAAATCCGTATGAGTTGGCGTTCGCAATGTTGTTACTGGTTGTGTTCAAGTCCAGTTGAGCTGCGGATAACCCGCTTAAAGCAATATAAGACATTCCAAAATTCTCCTATCTAGCTAGCGCTTTACGCTTTTCCAACTTCTAGTACTTCAGCTAGTCGAACTGGCGATTCAAAGCCAGCCAGATTGAGTAGTACATTCCCATCGCCTTTACCAAGGAGCACGCTGTTCACGTTTGCGTAAGTTGATACTTCAAATTCACGCGACTCCCCGTCTAGCAAACCACCCGCTTTCACGCTGTATTTGCCACCCGGCAATGGATTACCGTTTTCATCTAACCCGTCCCATTCAACCTTACTATCACCGGCAGGTTTTGCACCTACGTCAAGGGTACGAACAAGTTGCCCTTGTGCGTTCTCAATGCGAACAAACATGTTGTCCAGCGCTTGAGGCACCTTAACCATGGCAGACATGCCAGCGTTATCAGGTTTAATGCCTGCGGCACCGGGGACTAATACATCACGACCAACCAGCGACGATGCTTGCAACGCTTGGTTAGACGTCATGGATGAATTCAGACTTTCGAACTGATTGTTCATCTTCCCGATACCATCGACGGTCGCAAATGAAGCCATTTGCGCAATCATCTGGTCATTGCTGACCGGCTTAAAAGGATCCTGTTGAGCAAGTTGCTTGGTGAGCAACGAAAGAAAATCTTCTTGGTTAAGATCGTTTTGTCCCGTTACTTTTTCAGGCTTATTCTGCTCTTGCAGGCTCTTAAGCTGATCAACATAGGACAAGCCGCTCTGACCAACATTGTTGATTCCGGCCATTACGTTACCTCCTTATCCCTATTGACCCATCTGCAGCGTACGCAGCAGCATTTGTTTGCTTGCATCTGCAACTTGCACGTTTGTTTGATACGCACGAGAAGCAGAAATCATATTAGCCATTTCTTCCATCACATTAACATTCGACTTAAAGATGTAGCCTTCGTCGTTTGCCAGTGGGTGCTCAGGGTTGTACTCAGCATCAAGTGGTTTATCACTTTCAATGATGCCCATTACCTTCACAGGAACATTGTGGTCGCGGTTATACTTCGCTTTGTTTAACTCAGCCCCAAACACAGCATGGCGCGCTTTGTAAGTTTCTTCAGCAGAGCTACTTACGCTGTTTGCATTTGCTAGGTTACTAGAGGTGGTATTTAGACGAACTGACTCAGCGCTCATGGCAGATCCAGTCACATTGAATACATTAAATAAGCTCATCTACTTACTCCCCTTTTAAGGCTTTAGTTAGGTTCTTAAACTTACTGCCTAAGAAATCCAGTGAAGCTTGATGGCGAATTTGGTTTTGCATAAACAAGTTACGTTCCAAATCCACATCAACGGTATTGCCGTCACCCGTGTCCGGTTGTGTTGGTAATCGATACAGAGTATCCCCTGCAATATCAGTAGAGGCATGAATGTGCCGACCATCGGTACGAGAAAGACCAAAGCTTGCCCCCGACTTTGCCGCTGTAAGCGCCTTGTCGAAATCCATGCCCTTCGCTTTAAAGCCAGGAGTGTTCGCTTGTGCGATGTTGGTGGAAATCACCTCAGCATTGCGCTCACGTAAGCCAACAGTGTGCTGGTGTATCCCTAAAGCTTTATCAAACGAAATAGTCATATCTTGCCTCTACCAAAAAGAACTGACTTACCTGTGAATTATTTTGCAATCTGCGTGCCAAGTTTTAGTAGGTAGCCAAAAGAAAATAAACTCACACTTTCAATACAAGCAAATATTAAGCCAAAGGCTATGCAACAGTAGGATCTTGTGCGTGTCTTTGAAGCGATCCTTGTAGATCATACGTTCTATAGGACCAATAATATTTGGAATGTCATTACTGAGTGTATACCTAACGTCGTCTTTCGTCAGTAAATGCGTGTTTGTGGAGTGCTAGGGTATAAAAAAGCCCAGCAATGATTGCTGGGCTTAGAAACGTTGTTAATGTGATTACTTAAGCTTATATATAATGCCAGGATTGCAACGAACCATATCGAATTTATCAGTTAATCCAGTCAACGACTCCGAAGCACCTAGAAGCAAGTAGCCTCCTGGATTCAAACAGCCAGCCATTTGATTAAGTACTTTTGATTTCATATCTGGAGAGAAATAAATCAAAACGTTACGACAAAAAATAATGTCGAACTTGCCTAAAAGTGCGTAGCTATCCATTAAGTTTTGAGGGCGAAAGTTAACCATGCGCTTAACGTTATCTTTCACCTTCATTTTACTGTCACCAGCATCTTCGAAGAAAGTTTTCCTGCGCTCAGGAGAGAGACCGCGACCAAGTGCTAAGTTATCGTATATACCTGCGCGACATGCATCCAGCATGCTGGAAGAAATATCGGTCGCCGTAATAGATACATTAGATAACATACCCGGCTTCTTTGACTGTGTTTCTAAAATAGTCATAGCGATCGAATACGGTTCCTGACCAGAAGAACTCGCTGCCGACCAAATCTTAATTGGGCGCTTGTTTGCCGCTACTTCCGGCAATAATTTGTCTGACAACACCGAAAAAGGGTAACTATCACGAAACCAAAGTGTTTCGTTTGTCGTCATAGCATCGACCGCGGCAACTCTAAGTTCGCGGTTTCTGCCTGTGATCACATCTCTTAATAAATCAGAAAGTGACGCAACTTTAAATTTGCTTACCAGAGGACTCAATCGACTTCTGACCAAATACTGCTTGCTATCACCTAGTACAATCCCACATTGGGATTCTAGGAAACGGCTGAAATCGCGATACTCTTGATCGCTTATAGTTATCGCTGTCATTCAGTTCTCTTTAACCGGATACCGCTGCTTTAACTGCTGAGCCTAGCTCATCAGGATTAAATTTCGCAATGAACTCATTCGCACCAACACGCTCAACCATCGCTTGGTTAAATACACCACTCAATGAGGTATGAAGAATGACATGAAGATCTTTAAGACCATTATGACGACGAATTTCTGCCGTCAATGTGTAGCCATCCATTTCTGGCATTTCGATATCCGAAATCACCAATGAAATTTGCTCGTAGATGCTACCTTCTTCCGCCATTTCAACCAGTTTCTCGTAAGCTTCTTTACCGTCTTTCACAGCAATAGCTTCAAAACCCAAGCCTTCTATAGCGCGTTGAACCTGTTTACGTGCGACTGTAGAGTCATCTGCAATCAGAATTCGACGAACAATCTCTTTCTCTTCTTGAATACTTGCAATCTCTTCCTTGATGTCCTCACTCATGGTTTCATCAATTGGAGAAATTTCTGCAAGAATTTTTTCTACATCGAGAATTTCGACTAATTCGTTGTCTATATTCGTAACGGCTGTTAGATAGTTAGCTTTACCAGCGCCATCAGGTGGAGGAAGGATCGACTCCCAGTGCATGTTAATGATCCTCTCAACAGAGCTCACCAAGAATGCTTGGATCGTTCGGTTGAATTCAGAAATCACAACAAAGCACTTATCCAGATCGGTTGTTGGGCGACCACCAGTAGCCAAGCTCAAATCGATAACAGAAACGGTTTGCCCACGAATGTGCGCGACACCTTTCACCAAAGGGTGTAAGTTAGGCATCGACGTCAGCTTGGGACACTGGAGTACTTCTTTAACTTTGAATACATTGATGCCATAACGTTGACGTCCCATTAGACGAAACGTTAAAAGCTCTAATCGGTTTTGACCGACGAGTTGTGTGCGTTGATTCACCGAATCAAGAATACCCGTCATAAGCGCATCTCCATCTCAAGCGTTTTCTAGTAAAGTATAATGAAAATCTAACAACCAAGATCATTACATACAAAATAGCGTATTATAAGGTAATTCTCAGTATGCAATCCATATCTAAGTGTAGAGCTTTCTGCAAAAAGTTTGGGAAAAGTATCGGCTTTTGTTTAACTTTCTTTAGCCTATATTGTTCCGCTGCTACTGAGCAACAGATCAAGGATATCCAAAACGCCGCCGAAGCACACGTAAAAGCAACCTTTAAGACAGCCTCATCGGACAAGTTAGATCTTAACGCAGCTAACTTGGATTCGCGCATAAAAGCATCAAGCTGTCCATCACCTTTAGTGACCTCTTCCCCCTCTAATTCTCGTTCAAATACTAATGTAACCGTACTTGTTGAGTGCGTAGAAGACAACTGGCGCGTGTACGTTCCGGTGCGAATAACCTTAGTGCGCCCGTTAGTCACAGCTCTTCGTCCTCTAGCCAGAGGTGAACTAGTTAACAAATCAGATATTAGCATAACTTTTGTCGAACAACGTGCTTATCGTCGGTATGGTTTTAATCAGATCGATCAAGTTGCAGGCGCAAAACTTAAGAAAAACATCCGACAAGGTGACGTTATCGAACGTCGAGATATTTGTGTAGTTTGCCGTAATGAAAGCGTTGTAATTAAAGCGGTTAAAGGGGAGTTAATCATTACCACGAAAGGAACCGCTCTCTCAGATGGTGCTCAAGGTGAGCAAGTAAGAGTGAAAAATACCAAATCAAATCGTATAATTAGTGCTATAGTTACTGGAATTGCAGAAGTAACTGTTACGTTTTGATCTGTATAAATTGGAAAATGAAAAAACTCGATCTTTTGAGTAAATTTTAGTTAAAGTATTCCAAATCCTTGTCGATATAATTTGTACAGGTTCTTTATAATTTGCGAATAAGGCTCAAACTATGGCAAGCATTGATCAATTAAGGTCCGGGCAGAATGTGGCAACCAGCCGCACTCAAACCCGCACAGATTCAAACGCTACGTCGCGTTCTGATTCTGTCGCCGAACCTAAAGGCGGCAAAGACGCTGTCTCGCTTAGCCAAGAAAGCAAAGCGATCGGTCAACTTCACCAGTCCATGGCTGCCGAGCCCAGCTTTGATAGCGCGAAAGTTGCTGCTATTAAAGAGGCAATTGCAAACGGATCCTACACTGTAGATCCGGAGAAGCTGGCAGAAAATATGGTGAAGTTTGAAGATGAACTAGCTGGACTGTAATAGCTGCAGTCCAGCTTTTTTTCATTTCTTAATTTATGGCAACATTAAATAGTCTACTCGAATATCAAATCCAGAATGCTCAATCCCTTTCGGGTCTGTTAGAGCAGGAAAAAATCGCGATCGCTAACCGTGTTTCTAAAGACATCGAATCCTTAGCGAAGCAAAAACTCGCCTTAATATCACAACTCCAACAAACCGACCAACGAATTGCCGAACATACTGACGTTGAGCAGCTTCAATCAAACACCACATTTGCAGATAAAGTAAAGCAAGTGCAATCTCTCGTAGCAGAATGCCAACAGATGAATGAGATCAATGGTGACGCTTTACAGCGCGCTCAGCTAAGCTTCAATAAACTGCATAACCTAATGCAACAAAGCCGCGGCAAGATTGGTATGACCTACAATGCCGGTGGTCAAACTCATACGGTTTCAACACTTGGTACGAATATCAAAGCGTAAACCTATACCTAAGTGACTTCTTTCTAGCTTCTTGGGTATAAACAATATTACTGGATTTAAAAAGCGGCAACCTAATGGGTTACCGCTTTTGTTTGAAGCGATCACTTTAGTTGATGTGATCGTTTGATTAGAGCAATAGTATATTTCGCTGAAGAGAACAGAGGTTTTGTTCAATCAAAATAGAGTCGATTTCTTTTTAATTGGCACTTGCTGGACGTCACCGTATTCACGTAACTTGTCCATCTTTTCTATGTCCAATTTAAGCTCAGTTACGTAATTATCACCTACCGCATAGGTTCTAACGACCTCTGCGCCACGGATCACACCGTCTACAGCGCCAGATGCATACTCGGTGCCTAGACGTTGATCTTCAAGATCCGATCGTGCGCTAACACGTAAACCATACACTTGCTCTGCGAGTTCACGATAGGCATCGACTTTTGAAGCTCTTAACGCACGCACCTGCTTTTCTTCAGCTGTGCGCCCTCTTTGCTCACTAATACTCGCATATCCTACGGCAACCAAAACGTTCTCGCCGCGGTTATTGATAGGCTGACAACCTACTGCCACCAGAACTGTAATTAGTAATAATATCTTTTTCATCTCTCTCACCTTAAATCTCTGCTTTGGGCAATTCTATGGACGTAGAATAATTGTGTTCTGCGTTTTCATCTCTGGATCGGAGCGAATGATCACACCATCCTGAGTTCGAATGCTTCTAAGAGTTTCTAGGTCACGACCAATACGATCTGCTGGTAAGAAACCTTGTGCTGTTGCGACAACAATGCGGGTTTGCATACCAACCACACGTGCGTTTACTAGCACACCACCTTCTTGACGCAACATCGTTCCCGTCAGAACGTATTTGACATCTTGTTCTCTTGCCAACTCTTTCCAGTCACGGCTAAAGGCAAAATCGCCCTCTTGCGTCACTCGAATAGAGCCTGTTGCTTTAAAATCCACCACTTTAAACCCACGACGTTGAAATTGATGAATAAAACCCTCAGAAACTGAGTTCCCTAACCAATTCGTGGTGTCCATATTTTGTAAATCAACAAAAGATGTAATGGCAATTGGTGAACGCGCCGACACGCTGGTATTAGAAAGAATCAACTCCTCAGTTAAACTTTCTACAAAAAAATCCATGGTATGACGAGGCGTATCCATCAGCATAAATCGGCTGCCTGGATACGTGTCTTTACCATCGTATATTGGTGAAAATGCGCAAGACGCTAAAAGCATTGTCATTGCGACTACAAACCATTTCTTCATTCTCTTCATCTCCGGATATACTTGGTGTTATTACTCCAACGTGTTTACCAGTTGTTGGAACAATACTTGCTTTTCCTTAGTTGCTCGCTAAGAAAAAACTCACCGAAACCTGCTAACCAAGTATTTAGCAAAAAACATACCCAAATGGTAAAACACTGATGAAAAAATACGATTTGCGAACCATCTTGTTGATATTCAGTTTGATCTTTTCTACTGGAATTCATGCTGCATGGTATGAAGTCAATGGCGATGCCACCATAGTGTCAACAAAAGAGGCAGCAAGAATTCACGCCATAGAGGATGCGCTATATAAAGCAATGAGTTTTTCTGGTGCCGACATTGGCACGCTCAGCTTCATTCAGCCTTTTCTGGAAGATCCAAGACAGGAATATCAGTTTACCAATCACGAAGTTCGTTATGTCCGCATCGTTAATGAAGACACTTCAGGCGGCAAAGTCAGGTTAAAAGTTAGAGTGGACATTTACCCTTCGGCAAAGGGTTGCCATGTAGACCAGTATAAAAAGACTTTTGCTGTAGGACTTATCGATATACTTGAACCCACTCAAGCCGTTATGGGCAGCATGTATTATCTCGGCAAAGATTACGGCACAATCATCAGCCGCCAATTAAATGAAGAATCACTGAGCTTTTATTCTGTAGGGACAACAGAATATGAAATTAGAAAAGATCAACCAGAAGTCGTCAAAATGCTGGCACAGGACACGGGTGCCCAATACCTTATGACAGCAGCCATTACCGATCTCACTGCCACAGTTGAATCTTCATTGCTTGGGGGAGAAACCATTAACCGCCAGTTTGCCATGGAAGTAAGTGTGTTCGATGGAAAAACTGGCAATGAAATGTACACAAAGAACTATCGTGAAGTGGCACTCTGGCCTTTCCCGAAAACCAGTAAAGTAGACACCAAGGGTGCGCGATTCTGGTCTTCTACCTATGGCGAAATGATGATGCGTGTTAGCCGTAACGTAATGCTGGATCTGGAATCTGAGCTGTCTTGCAAGATCACCTTGCCAGAAATTGTGTCGATAAAAGATAACACCGTAACCATCGACTTAGGTCGCCGTCACGGGGTGAAAAAAGGCGATGTATTGCAGCTTTGGCATACAGGAGCCTTTGTTGATCAGCATGGAATTGCCCGTAATCGCGTGTCTAAGAGTGATATTACGCTTACCGTAACGCGCGTGTATGATAAAGGTGCTGAGCTTTCAATAAATCAACCTAATCTCGCTCGAAGCGTTCAAATTGGCGATGTGATGCACAAACAAATTTTCGACTAAAACCAAACGCTTAACATCGGGAGAAAAATAGGTATGATAAAAATACTCCGCTCCCGTGGCACAGCTGGATAGCGCGGCCCCCTCCTAAGGGGCAGGTCACAGGTTCGAATCCTGTCGGGAGCGCCATATAAAACAAAGCCTTAGCTTATTTTCAAGCTAAGGCTTTTTTGTTTAACGTCCCGCATAGTGGCCACCGATTCAGCATGTAAAAATCTCACTTTATTTAGAAGATTTTCGATACAACGATTAGAGGCATGAAAAAACAATTCAATTATTTCAGCTCGACATGGTGTATTTTTGAAATTTGAGAATGGAGTCGCTTACTTGATGGGACCAGCAGTCATAACTGGCTTAGCGGGAAAGGCGGCAAATTCATTTTGCCGCCTCTTATCTAACCTACTCTACTTTCAATGAACCTTTCATAATTGCCCAGTGTCCTGGGAATGAACAAAAGAACGTCAGGTCTTTACCTTTTAGTTCGGCTGTAGAGAAAGTAATGGACGTGCTTTCACCACCACCAATGATTTTTGTTGCAGCCAGTACGCGCTTGTCACCAGGAGGAACGTAATTATTGTCCAGTCCTGCTTTTGCCGAATCCAACGCTAAGGGTTGGAAGTTTGCCGTTTCCGTCAATACCCAATTGTGCCCCATTACTGCGGAAGCCAAACTACCTACATGTTTTAAATCAACGGTAAAGGATTCACAGCTGGCAGGGACACTAATTGCTTTGGTATTGAACTGCATGGCATCGGTTGCTTCGACGGTCACTTGGCAAGGGTTTGCCAGTGCACTGAATGAAAACAGTCCGAGGAAAGCGATGAGAAACTTCTTCATTTGGGGGCTCCTTAACTTTTCTAATTTAGTTTTTATTTATTGATAATAACACTCATTACCAAAGATCATTTAAGCATAGTGAAATATAAGGTAATAGAGGTTTAGATCATTAAATATGCGACTATATATTGATATTTTCCGTACAAAGGTCTGATTAAGACTCACAAAATAAAATACTAATTGCATAACAATTCTAATTATCGAGCTAGTTATCGATGAGATCTTGATTCATATGTAGAGAAATTTGACAGAAATAATAGAAAGTTTCAGATTTGCTTCGTTCATAAGATGCTTGAATCACTTCTAATGTAAAAGTGTGACTGGGGTGCCGTGTGAGTTGCGACGCTCTTCAAACTAGTGAAAAATTCTTCTATTCTTTTCGCCAAGTAACAAACATATCAATTTCGTCCTTTATGAAGAAAAGCAGCCTAACAACGAGTACCGGGCACAGGTTTATTTCTAAAAGCAAAACTGCATTTAAAATACACATCCACACCCCAGATGACACTGTAATGCATCGCTCTGTGGGGTTTGTGCGCATTGGTGAAAAGAAAGGTTTGAAAAAAGCCATCAAACTACGCAATGAACTTGGTAGAGAAATGTGGGGGAAGTTTTGGCGTCGCTTGTTAAAAGACCCGTACTTAATGACACGCTTACCCCACAGTGTGGAACCTGTCATTGTTTATAAGCCGAACCCAACAAAATCTGACCCTGAACATCGGGATGCGTGTTATTTGGCAAAATGGCGAGAATTCAATGAAAGCGGCGAGTACAAATACAAAACCAAAGTTTGCTCTATTAACAAGCACGGTAAACTTGCTGCTTATACGCAAACTAAAAAAGCGTTACTTGAAGCACACAAAAACAATATCGAGATTCTGACCTATATGGGTCGTCTTAACAGTATTGATTTGAAATAGTAATACCCAAGTCGCCTCAAGATACTAGGTACAGCGAGAGTTGCATTTGAAATAAAAAAAGACCGCATAATAGCGGTCTTTTTCGTTGAAGTACTTCAACTACGCGTTTGCTTCACGTTCTGCAATAAATGCTAATGCCATTTTGATACGTGCAACAACACGATCTTTACCGATCAGTTCCATAACCGCATCAACCGATGGTGATTGGCCACCACCAGTTACCGCAACTCGAAGTGGCATACCGATTTTACCCATACCAATTTCTAGCTCTTCACAAACCGCTGAGATAACACCTTCTTTGATATTTGCTGTTGTCCAATCTTCTAACGCTTCCACTTTTGCAAGCGCTAGCTCCAATGGGCCTTTTGCAACACCACGTAAATGCTTCTTCGCAGCGCCCGCTTCAAACTCAGAGAAATCTTCGTAGAAGTAACGGATTTGCTCTGCAAGTTCTACCAACGTATTGCAACGCTCACCAACCAAAGTGATTACATTTGTGATTGCCGGACCATTTTCAGTGCTTAAGTTTTGATTCTCTAGGTACCACTGAAGGTGCTCTGCGACATATGCTGGATCAGACGTTTTAATATAATGGTTGTTCAACCAATGCAGTTTTTCAGTGTTAAATGCTGAAGCTGATTTAGAAATCGCGTCAAGGCTAAACAGCTTAATCATCTCTTCTTGTGAGAAAATTTCCTGATCACCATGAGACCAACCAAGGCGAACAAGGTAGTTGTTCAACGCATTTGGAAGGTAACCTTCGTCGCGGTATTGCATTACAGAAACTGCACCATGACGTTTTGACAGTTTTGCCCCATCGTCACCAAGAATCATTGCACAATGAGCAAACGTAGGAACTGGCGCACCCAATGCTTCATAAATGTTGATTTGACGAGGGGTATTGTTGATGTGGTCTTCACCACGAACAACATGTGTAATACCCATATCCCAATCGTCTACAACAACAACAAAGTTATATGTTGGCGAACCATCGGTACGGCGGATGATAAGATCATCCATTTGGTCATTGCTGAT
The DNA here is from genome assembly GCF_002933855.1 of Vibrio penaeicida. Taxonomy (GTDB): domain Bacteria; phylum Pseudomonadota; class Gammaproteobacteria; order Enterobacterales; family Vibrionaceae; genus Vibrio; species Vibrio penaeicida_A. The sequence goes on along the minus strand of NZ_BFAQ01000011.1, from coordinate 69,939 downwards.
TTCGATACGACCACGGATTTGGTCATCAAAAACAACACTTCCTTCTTTTGGATTGCGGAAGCGTACTACACACGGATCACCGTCTTTCGCAGCTTCATTTGCAGCTTTAATTTTTGGGTGATTTGCATCGTAACGAGGCATTTCTTTGTTTGCTTCTTGTTCTTCACGAATCTCGTCAAGAAGCTCTTTCGATGCATAGCACTTGTAAGCTTTATCTTCAGCAAGCAATTTATCTACTTGCTCGTTATAACGATCAAAACGCTTAGACTGGAAGTAAGGACCTTCATTCCACTCTAAACCAAGCCATTTCATACCTTCTAGAATCGCATCAACGGCTTCCTGAGAGTTACGCTCCAAATCGGTATCTTCGATACGCAGAACGAATTCGCCGCCCTGATTCTTTGCAAATAACCAAGAGTAAAGTGCGGTACGCGCACCACCGACATGCAGATAGCCTGTTGGGCTAGGAGCAAAACGAGTTTTAACCGTCATGGGATTTCCTTTGGGTGTTTAAAAGCGGCACCCAATAGGGTACCGCGTAAATAAGGATAGAAATTGGCGACATTTTAACACCCAATTGCAATTGTACAATGGGGAAAAATGAAGATGAATGGCGAGTTAAGACGTGCTTTGGAGTGCCATTTGAGTTTCTTGGTGCATCTCACGGAGTAGAAGGTACAAAGGCAACCCAAGAGATACCCCCACAAGGCACGTACCCAAAATGGGTTTCCAAGGTTGAGTAAAGCCAATTTTTTTACTGTCGTACAATATAAATCCAATAAGAACAGCCGCAGAAATCAATACGTCCAACCACGCAAATAACCCTATTTTATTGCTGTTGATGTGCTCGATGATGAGAGAAATTGAAAAACCAAACTCTCCAAGCCAAGAGAGCAAGGCTGAGTAAGGAACCACGGTTCCTACAATGCACGCTACTAAATAAAAACCTTTCATACTGCCTCCTGATATCCATAAGGGAGAAATCCATTCCCAGAAAATATGTAACGCTTGTTGACCTTCCCCTTGATGGAAGGTTTATGCTCAGCACTCATCAAAAATCTGACGAGAAGCGCTATGACTGACTACTCAATCTCACTACACGGATTGAACTGCATGGGGTGTGCAAAGAAAGTAGAAAAAGCTTTGCTCAAAATCCCAGACACATCCGTGATATCAATTGATAAAGACCAAGTCAATCTTGTTAGCTCAGCTCCGTTAAGTGCACTCTTTCTTTCAATTGAAAGTTTAGACTATCAAGCAGGAGTTCAAACTGAGGTTAGGCTATCCGGTTTAAATTGTGGGAAATGTGTTAAGAAATTAGAGCAAGAATTTGCACAACATTCTCACATTGCGCGCTTTGAAGTAACAAAAACGAAAGCCACAGTTGTTGGTCTTTTAAATGAACGCGACATCGTAGAGATTGTTGAAAACACAGGCTACTCCGCCTCTCCATTGAAGAGCCATGATACGGTTGATGTTGATAGTGAATCAGCAAGAAGCGCTTTCGAAGAAGAGAGTCCAAAAAATGATATCTCGCAGAGTCGTGTAACTCCGCCCAAACCGCACTCGGAATCCGAAGCTCTTAATACCATTCAACTAACGCTAACAGGATTGACCTGCGCGAGCTGTGTATCTTCTGTCGAAAAAGCGCTAATGAACGTCGATGCAGCTCAAAAGGTACAAGTAAACCTCGCAGAACAATCTGCATTAGTTTTTGTTCATGACAATTCGAGCGACACCAGTGAAAAGCTGATCCATTCCGTTAAAAATGCCGGTTACGGTGCCGAAGTGGTAACCAACGAACAAGATCGACGAGAACAACAAGCGTTGTTATCAGCTCAAGTTATGACGCACCACAAAAAGGCGTCTCTGCTTTCACTCTCTATCGGTGCTCCGCTGATGATATGGGGTGTTTTGGGCGGCAACATGATGATTCGCCATTCGCAAGATCAGTGGGTATGGGGTGTTATAGGGTTATTGTGTTTATGGCTCCTCGCCGTACCAGGCAAGCATTTCTTCGTTAATGCATGGAAATCGCTGCAACACAAACGCGCTACCATGGATACTTTGGTCGCGCTAGGTACAGGTGCTGCTTGGCTATTTTCTATGATCGTCGTTCTTTTTCCTGAGTGGCTTCCCCCGGCTTCGCGACATGTGTACTTCGAAGCCAGTGCCATGATCATTGGTTTAATTTCGTTAGGTCACTTTATAGAAGCTAAAGCAAAGGCAAAAACCACCCGCTCACTCGAAGCATTGATAAACTTGCAACCCGAGACAGCGATCGTCATTCATGCTGATGGTTCAGAAAAAGAGCTGCCGCTTCAGGCTGTCATAAAGGGCATGAGGCTGCGCATCCAACCGGGCGCAAAAATTCCCGTCGACGGTGTCATTGTCCAAGGTGAAAGCTACATTGATGAATCGATGTTAACAGGTGAACCAGTTCCCAAAACAAAGAAAGTTGAAGACACGGTATCCGCAGGCACACTCAACCAAGATGGATCCTTGGTCATTGAAGCGACGACAATCGGAGAAAACACTATGCTTGCTCGTATTGTCTCTCTCGTTCGTCAAGCGCAAAGCAGTAAACCACAAATAGCCAAACTTGCCGACTCCATTTCTGCCGTGTTTGTTCCTATCGTCGTATCAATCGCTATAGGAGCGTCATTGATTTGGTTTGCAGTTGGTCCTGACCCTAAAGCCAGCTACATGCTCATTGTGGCGACTACGGTTCTTATTATTGCCTGCCCTTGTGCCTTAGGGCTTGCCACCCCTCTTTCCGTTACTGTTGGTATAGGTAAAGCTGCTGAAATGGGCGTCCTAATCAAAGATGCCGATGTACTTCAACAAGCCAGTAAAGTGGATATGGTGGTGTTTGATAAAACGGGCACACTGACTGAAGGTCGACCAAGTGTGGTCAGTGCTCATTATTTAGACAGCTGGACGCCAGAAAGCTTACTTCCTTTGATCTTTGCAGTGGAGAATGCTTCAGAACATCCGCTAGCTAAAGCCCTGTGTCAATTCGCAGAAAAGCATCAAAACAACGGACTTTCTACTGAACGTTTTCAGAATCATCGTGGGCTCGGATTGTCTGCGATCGTGAATAATCAGCAAATTGACGTTGGTAACCGAAAATTCATTGAAGCTAAAGCAGATTTTCCAAACGTTACTAACCAAATTGAAGGTGAGTTTACCGAAGTATTTGTTCTGGTCGATAACCAACCAGCGGCCAAAATATTCATTGCAGATGCCATTAAACCTGACGCTAAAAACGCGGTATCTCTACTTCACGAGATGGGAATAAAAGTTGCCATGCTCTCTGGCGATAACACAACCGTAGCCGAATCTGTCGCCAAAGAACTGAAAATAGATCATGTCATTGCTGATGTGTTGCCCGATCAAAAAGCTTCTCATATTCAATCTTTGCAAGCGCAAGGTTTCTCTGTTGCGATGGTGGGTGACGGTATAAATGATGCCCCAGCCCTTGCTTTAGCTAACGTTAGTATGGCTATGGGTGGTGGTTCTGATTTAGCCATAGAAAGTGCACAAATGACACTTCTGAACGCGTCACCTCTTACGGTTGCAAAAGCCATCAAGCTCTCGAAAGCGACTGTGAGGAATATGAAACAAAACCTATTTGGCGCCTTTATTTACAACACATTAGGCATTCCCATTGCCGCTGGTGCACTTTTCCCTGCTTTTGGATTTTTACTCAGCCCAGTTGTTGCTGGTGCTGCTATGGCACTCTCATCAATCACCGTTGTGAGTAACGCCAACCGCTTGCGATTGTTCGACACAAAATAAACCATAATATGAGGTGAACTATGAAAATCTCCCGCTTTATACTTACACTCGGAATGCTTACATCTGCTTCAGCAATGGCGGCTCAGGTCGTCACCCATAAATCTCCATATTGCGGATGCTGCTCAGAATGGGTGAAACACATGAAAGAATCAGGTTTTGATGTGGATGTAAAAGACCACAAAAACCTTAATCCCGTAAAACAAAAGCTTGGTGTGTCTCCAGAGTTAGCTTCATGCCATACCTCAGAAATTCAAGGCTTTGTGTTTGAGGGTCATATTCCTGCAAGTGACATAAAAGCTTTTCTAGAAAACCCGCCCAAACAAGCGATGGGGCTCGCCGTTCCAGGGATGCCTTTAGGGTCGCCAGGCATGGAATATGGCGATAAGAAAGATCAATACGATGTGTATGCATTCAACGAAAAAGGGCATACCTTTGTGTTTTCCACGCATAACCAAGACGAGTAATCTTGCATAAGTAGGGTTTGTTGCTCGTAATTGAATAAAATAAAAACAAAAAGCCGAAGCAATTGCTTCGGCTTTCGTTATCAATACAGTTGTTCGTTATGGCGTATAGTAAGTCGCTGCGCCAGGACCAACTGGCAAACCAAATACGAATACCCAGATATAGAACAAGAAACTCCAACCCACTAAGAAGCAGATCGAGTACGGCAACATGGTCGCGATAAGCGTACCAATACCTAAGTTCTTCATGTAGCGAGTCGCAACAGCCAAAATCAGACCAAAGTAACTCATCATCGGAGTAATGATGTTCGTCGTAGAATCACCAATACGGTAAGCCGCTTGAATCGTTTCAGGAGCGTAGCCCACCAGCATAAGCATTGGAACGAAGATAGGTGCTGTTACAGCCCACTGAGCAGAAGCAGAACCGATCATCAAGTTGATGAAACCACACATTAGAATAAATGCGAAGAACAACATAGGACCCGTTAAACCTACGCTCTGCAAGAAGTCTGCACCCGCAACCGCAAATACCTGACCAAAGTTAGTCCACTTAAAGAAAGCAACAAACTGAGCAGCAAAGAACACGAGTACGATGTACATGCCCATTGATGACATAGATTTCGCCATCGCATCGATAACATCACGATCCGTTTTCATTGTGCCTACAACTTTACCGTAGACAAAACCCGGAATAGCGAAGAAAACGAAGATAAACGCAACGATACTTTTTAGGAAAGGTGAACCCGCTACTTCACCCGTTACTGGGTTACGTAAAACGCCGTTTTCAGGCACGATAGTCCATGCTAGTAGAGCACTCACCGCAAGAACAGCAAGACCGGCCAACTTCAGGCCTTTTTTCTCTTGTGCACTCAGTTTGCCCATTTCATCTTTAGACAGATCTTCAGACGCTTCTTCTGAATTGTATTTACCTAACTTAGGCTCAACAATTTTCTCGGTAACAAATGCACCAGTTATAGAGATAAAGAAGGTAGAAACAAACATGAAATACCAGTTTGATTCAGGACCAACGGAATATGTTGGGTCAATCATTTGCGCTGCAGTTTCAGTAATACCTGAAAGCAACGGATCAACAGTACCGATAAGTAGGTTTGCTGAGTAACCACCCGATACACCAGCGAATGCTGCTGCCAAGCCTGCCAAAGGGTGACGACCTAAAGAATGGAAAAGCATTGCCGCTAGTGGAATAAGTACCACGTAGCCAAGCTCTGAAGCAGTATTGGAAATGATACCAGCGAAAACAACCGTGAAGGTTACCATGCGCTTAGAAGCACCCATAACCATGCCACGCATTGCTGCAGAAAGTAGACCAGAATGTTCAGCAATCGCGACACCCAACATAGCAACCAATACGGTTCCTAACGGTGCAAAACCAACAAAGTTTTTAACGAGGTTAGTCACGATAAGTTGCAAGCCTTCTGCATTAAGCAGGCTTACAACTTGAATCATGCCGTCCGCAGCACGACCCTTTGCCCCTTCTGGGCGCGGATCCATTACGGAGACTTCAAAGTACCCCGCAATACCGGACATAACCAGAATAGCGACACAGAATATAGCGAATAAAGTAATCGGATGGGGCAATAGGTTCCCCAAATATTCCACACCATCAAGAAAACGTGTAAATAGTGACTTTTTAGGTGGATATTGTGTATTTGAAGCAGATGAACTCATCTGTTCCCTCCTTGTAGTAATTCCTAACCTTTTTGACATACCTATCAAAAAAGCACGCGGAGATTACGTTACATGGAGAGCAAATTAAAGTCATAAGTGTTACAAAAAGTGAATCATTAACAAATTTAAAACCAATTTCACGATTTTATTTAAACTAATCATCCAATAATCTTATAACTTACGACATATCAAATACACAATTAAGAAACTTATTGCATTTCTATTTGCGCTTTTTCACTTTTCCCTGAACCGCTTTAAAGCGAGGGTTTGTTTTGCAAATCACGTAAACACGACCACGGCGTTTCACGATCTGGCAATCTGGGTGACGTTGTTTCGCACTTTTCAAAGAACTTAGAACTTTCATTACTCACTTACCTCTTCTTTTGCTACAGATTTCATCCCGCCAAAACGACGGTTAAAGTTGGCCACTCGACCTTCTTTATTAACAACGCGCTGTTTACCCGTATAGAAAGGGTGTGATTCAGACGAAACATCTAGCGTGTAATATGGGTAAGTATTGCCATCTTCCCATTCAATGGTGCGATCCGTTTGTAGGGTTGAACCAATCAAAAAGTACTTATCTACACTTGTATCGTGAAATACAACTGTTCTGTAATCAGGATGAATATTCGGTTTCATTTGTTAAACTCCAAAAAATCTTAACCGTTATGTTATAACAAAACACATTGATAACGATTCTCAATTGAGAATGCAAGTTTTTTTTGTGTTATGTTCCATTTAGTTCCTGAATTACTACTCTCCATTTCCGACCATGAATCACACTATTTCTCCTATTGGTTTTGTTGAATCCCCATACAAAGAAAAGTTCGCAGTCCCGCGCCAGCCAAGGTTAGCGCCACACTCGACAGCTCGAATTCGTTTATGTGGAAAAGCAAATTCACCTGAAGCAATCAGAGGAATTGAGCAATTTAGCCACATTTGGCTACTTTTTCTGTTTGACCAAAATTTGTCCGCAGGTTGGAAGCCAACCGTTCGTCCTCCGCGATTAGGTGGCAATGAAAGAATCGGCGTATTCGCCTCGCGCTCAACATTTCGACCAAACGGAATGGGTATGTCTGCAGTAGAGCTCAAAGGCGTAACTAAAGAGGGAGATCAGGTATATTTGGAACTGGGAAGTGTCGATTTAGTCGATGGAACCCCCATTATGGACATCAAGCCTTATATCCCCTACTCCGACTCGATTCCAAATGCCACTGGCGGTTACGCAGACCAAGAACCTGAAACGTTAGAAGTCAGTTTTCTCGCTGCGGCATGTGAAGTATTGGACACTCATCCAAATCGCACGCAAATTTACCAAGTGGTCACCGAGGTTTTAGGGCAAGATCCTCGACCTGCATACAAGAAAAACAAACAAGACGACAGAGAATATGCCGTTAATTTGTTCGATTTAAACGTGAAATTTACAGTCAACAACAACTTAGTGGTCGTCAGGGCAATTGAACACTTTTGACAATCACAATTGGCTGATATCATAAGCGGCTTAACTGGGGTTATTGACCCTACATCCTTGAATGGGAAACCTATACTCCAGCCTACTCCGGCTTGAGTATCTAACTTTGATAAACGGATAAATTTAATGCGTACCAGTAACTATCTTCTTTCTACTCTGAAGGAGACTCCAAACGACGCAGAAGTAGTGAGCCACCAGCTCATGCTACGTGCAGGTATGATCCGTAAGCTGGCTTCAGGTTTATACACCTGGCTGCCTACTGGTCTACGTGTATTGCGTAAAGTCGAAAACATCGTTCGTCAAGAAATCAACAATGCAGGTGCAGTTGAAACTTTGATGCCCGTTGTCCAGCCGTTTGAACTATGGGAAGAAACAGGCCGCAGCGAAAAGATGGGCGCTGAACTTCTTCGCCTTACTGATCGCCATGAACGTCCGTTTGTACTTAGCCCTACTGCTGAAGAAGTCATTACAAGCCTAGTGCGTAACGAAGTGAATTCTTACAAGCAACTTCCGCTAAACCTGTACCAAATTCAAACTAAGTTCCGTGATGAAAGACGCCCTCGCTTCGGTGTTATGCGTTCACGCGAATTCTCTATGATGGACGCGTACAGCTTCGATATCGATAAAGACGGCCTACAGAAATCTTACGAAGCCATGCACGACGCCTATTGTAAAGCGTTCGATCGCATGGGCCTTAACTACCGTCCTGTTCTTGCCGATACAGGCGCTATTGGTGGTAACGGTTCCCACGAATTCCACGTTTTGGCAGAAAGCGGGGAAGACCTCATCGCTTTCTCTTCAGAGTCGGATTACGCGGCAAACATTGAAAAAGCAGAGGCACTCGCCCCAGCAACAGAACGTGCAGCGCCAACTCAAGAAATGGCAATGGTGGATACACCAAATGCAAAAACCATTGCAGAACTAGTTGAACAATTTGATCTAGCCATTGAAAAGACGGTTAAGACGCTATTTGTAAAAGCGTCTGACGAAGTTGAAGCAGACATCATTGCGCTTATTATTCGCGGTGACCACGAGCTTAACGAGATTAAAGCGGAAAACCTAGCGCAAGTTGCCTCTCCTTTAGAGATGGCGACTGAAGAAGAAATTCGCGCACTGATTGGAGCGGGTCCAGGTTCTTTAGGTCCAGTTGGTCTTGAATTGCCGTTCATCGTTGATCGTAGCGTTGCTGCAATGAGCGATTTTGGTGCGGGTGCAAACATTGATGACAAACACTACTTCGGTATTAACTGGGGTCGTGATGTCGAGCTTGGACAAGTCGAAGACCTACGTAACGTTGTCGAAGGCGATCCTAGCCCATGCGGTCAAGGCACAATTCAGCTGAAGCGCGGTATCGAAGTCGGCCATATTTTCCAGCTAGGTAAAAGCTACTCAGAGAAGATGAATTGTGGCGTGCTTGGTCCTGATGGTAAAAATACCATTCTAGAAATGGGTTGTTATGGCATTGGTGTTACTCGTGTTGTTGCTTCTGCAATAGAACAAAACCACGACAAACACGGCATTATTTGGCCAGATGCTATCGCACCATTCCAAGTTGCCATTGTTCCTATGAACATGCACAAATCAGAACGTGTTAAGGAAGCAGCAGAAAAACTGTACGCTGAACTAACCGCAGCAGGCATTGAAGTCCTGTTTGATGATCGTAAAGAGCGCCCAGGTGTCATGTTCTCGGATATCGAGCTGGTGGGTGTTCCTCATACTATCGTTATCGGTGATCGCAGTATGGACGAAGGTAACTTCGAATATAAAAACCGCCGTAAAGGTGAGAAAACAGCTGTAGCTATCGATAACATCATAGAGCATATTCAAGCGCAACTTGCCTAATACAATTCACTGACTTCTTTCATCAGTTCGAAATCTTCCAAAGGAGCAACATTGTTGCTCTTTTTTCTTTTCTGACCACCATTCATCTTTAATTCATATTGCGAAACGTATTCTGGGTTTGTTGTTTAAAACGGAGTCGAGTATGGATCTCAAAAGCCTATTAAACCAAGCACTAAATTCTGATTTGATGAAACAAGGCAGTCAAACTCTTAGCCAAAGTGCACAAAGTCTCGGAAACAGTGCGCAAAAGCTAGGTCAAGACAAAAGCCAGTTAGCAACATTAGGAGCTGGTGCAGTAGGAGGTGGTTTAATTGGGTTACTCATGGGATCCAAAAAGTCCCGTAAAATGGGGAAGAAAGCATTAGGAGTCGGCAGTGCCGCAGCTTTAGGTGCTTTGGCTTTTAAAGTGTACAACGACTGGCAGAAAAGCCAGCCGGGGAATACTTCCCCTTCTCCCTCTTCTTCACCTCAGTTGAGTGAAGATCAACACAGTATTTTAATTCTAAAAGCTATGATAGCTGCCGCAAAAGCGGATGGTCATGTTGATGAACAGGAACAATTAAAAATTCAACAAGCCGTCACAGAGCTCGGTGCGGACGATTCAGTCAACCAATTGGTTCAATCGGAGTTAAACAAACCTCTCGATCCTTCAGACATCGCTCGATCTGTCTCCAATAAAGAGCAAGCAGCCGAAGTCTATCTCGCGTCATTACTTGTCGTTGACGAGCAAAATTTCATGGAAAGAAGTTATTTAAAAGAACTTGCTACCCAGTTAGGGCTTGCTGATGACTTAGTGTTGCAGCTAGAGGCTCAAGTTAATACATAACCGTTTTACTCAGATGGCTCTGCTCCCCCTTTTAGGAGCCATCTGAGACTTTACCCTGCCTTAAAATGCTCAAATAACAATCACTCCATTCCCCATATTGCGCTAAGACAAATTCCTATTTTGAGTTTGTTTTTTTGTATATTGAGGTGAATATCGTAACTCTGTATATTGACTCCAGTTTTCATTTTCTAGGTAATCTTTATGAAAGTATTCGATTGTTGTGAACTCATTCGTCAGATGTACGCTCAAATTGGCAGTGGTGATCAAGCTTACGTGCCGAACGCGATTGCATGTTCAATTCGTACCTTTAACGACATAGCATCAGACACAGCCCTCCCTAACGAAGTGCGTGAGAAAGCCGCTTTTGCTGCAGCTAATTTATTGATTTCGGATTTTGAGGACAAATAATGAATTTAGCCAACTACGAATCAATGGACCCCGTCATGCTGATGAGCATTGTAAATATGAAGCTTCGCGATGATTTTGGCGGCGACCTCGACAAGCTCGTTGTATTTTTTGACATTGATAAAAGCAAGCTGGAAGCGAGATTGGCAACAGCAGGTTTTGACTTTTTACCTGATGCTGGACAGTTCAGATAAAAAAATGCCGCTCAGTTCAAACTTGAGCGGCATTTTTTATTTCTAATTTCTATTAACCAAATGAAGCCCAGATGACCGTAGCGACAAGCACTGGGCAAACAAACTTCACGTACGCTGGCCAAATTTTACCGAACCAGCCCAATTGAAAGTCTGGGTTACCGAGTTCGAGTTCTTTAATTTTTGAATGTCGATTCCACACCCATCCACCAAACAGGCAGAACATTAATGCAGCGGTAGGCTGTAAATATTGAGTCGCAACCATTGCAACCAATCCAAACAGCTCACCAAAATTAAATACAATGACGACACTAAACAGTGCAATTAAACCGCCTAATATCCAGCTTGTGGTGCTGCGTTTCGATTCCAAACGTTCACTCACCAAAGCGACTGGGCACTCCAGCATGGAGATAGATGACGTGAGCGCTGCAATTGTAAGAAGTAAGAAGAAAATGATCGCAAACAGCTGACCAAGCAAACCAAGGCTTTCGAACATCAAAGGCAGAACAGTGAAAACTAAAGTATCAGAGCTCAGTAAAGAACCATCTTCTGCATAAATCTGTACGCCTTTTTGCATGGCAACGAACATCGCAGGCAAAACCACTAAACCAGCGATGAAAGCGACCGCGGTATCCACCAGCGTGACATTCATTGCCATTTTAGGCAGATTTTCTTTTTTGCTCAGGTATGAACCATAAATGAGCATCGAACACCCACCAATCGTCAGTGAGAAAAAGCCTTGTCCCATTGCCGCCAGAATCAGTTTTCTATCCCAAATTTTTTCGAAGTCAGGAATCAAATAATGCTTAAGCCCTTCTACCGCACCTGATTGCATCATGATGTAGACGAAAAGCAATGCAAACAAAACAAACAGCGCGGGCATTAATCGAGTCGACCACTTTTCTATCCCCTGCTTAACCCCACCTTGAACAATCAAAATAGTCAGAACATAAAAAACCAATGTTCCAAACAGGTTTCTTTCAACGCTAAAGCCTTTAAACCATTGAGCTACGGACGCAAAACCGAACAGCTCGGTTATCGCCCCTAACAAGAAACAGATTAACCACCCACCCACGATGGAATAAAAAGCAAGAACGGCACTTGGTACGCTAAGACCAATCCAACCGACTAAGCCTCCGACTTTTTTACCTAGCGGGTTCTCCGTAAGTGACTTCATACTATCGACTGGGTTGGCTTGACCATGACGTCCTATCGCCATTTCAACAACCAACATAGGAAAAGCCACGACAAGGATCATGAAGAGGTACACCATTAAAAATGCACCGCCCCCATTACTCGCAGCCTGAGTGGGGAAACCCCATATATTTCCAAGACCTACCGCTGCACCAGCTGCCGCCAACACGAAGCCCAATCTCGATCCAAAATTTTCTCTTGTATTTGCCATACTACGCTACTGACACACTTGCGAACTAGTTGGCTAGTACAATAGTGTTTTACACAGGCAATAACAAGAGCATGCAGCAGTAATACCCATTCGAACGCACAAATTACAAACAATTGGTCTAAAAATATAGAATTGCGTCGAAAAGTATTCTCCTTCAGGCGACGAATCAAAAATACACATGAAATTTTCCGAACAAATTAAGGTGAAGTGCCTCGAAAACATACTGAAACTCAAGAACCTCAGAATATTTCTCTGTGATATTCAATCTAGTTTTGCAATTAATTCAATATCCTAACAATGACATTGTTTAACTCTCCGTCTAATAAATAGAGACTTTGTGCGTTTATAAATTAAGCACTTTATACCCAAGCAACCTTTCAGAAATGACGTAAGCCGTCATATTAGGCTGCTTGAGCAAGTTCTGGGGGCAGTCGTATATCCCCATACTTTTTAAGACGGGAGAAGAAATGAAAAGGACAATTATCAGCGGTGCAATACTGTCCGCTTTAAGCTTGACCAGTGCTGTTCAAGCGGCAACGGTCGATTGTAGAACACTGCCAGTTTGGCAGCCAGATGGCGCCTACTCTACGGACGGAAAGGTTCAACAAGATAACAACGCGTATCAGGCAAGATGGTGGTCGCAGGGGAACTCGCCAGCAACTCACTCTGGTGATTGGCAAGAATGGAAATGGCTAGGTGCGTGTGGTGGTTTCAACGCATCTCCTGAAGTGAGCATTACATCGCCACTCAACAATGCTCAGCTAACAACGGGCCAAGTCATTGGTTTACAAGTGAACGCCTCCGACATTGATGGCAGCATCGCGCAAGTCGAGTTTTTCTTGTCTGGTGTAAGTTTGGGCGTAACAACAGCCGCGCCTTACACGCTAGATTGGACGACGGAAACAGGCAACCATACCATTTCTGCTATTGCGACCGACAACTTAGGCGCAACGAACGAATCAACAGTTCTAATACAGGTAGCGCCGGCAGGTGGATTGGTGGCACCAAGTATCGACCTAACATCCCCAACAGGTTCTGAATCTGTCACTCAAGGTGACGTACTGACTCTATCCGCTAATGCAGCAGATACCGATGGCACAGTTACACAAGTCGAATTCTATGTGGACAGCAACCTTGTTGCGACAGACACAGCAGCGCCATTTGAACATAACTGGACAGCTCAAGCTGGTGCTCATACTGTTTCTGCTAAGGCAACAGATAACGACAACCTTTCAACAGCTAGCCAAGAGGTATCTGTGAATGTGAAGTCGGCGTCCTCTGGTGGTTGTGCTGATGCTACGCCTTATGTTGCAGGCACTGCATACAGCGCAGGTGCGTTGGTCGAAAATGCTAACCAGAAATACCGTTGTGACGTTGCTGGTTGGTGTTCATCCAACTCAGCGTGGGCATACGAACCGGGAGTGGGTGAATACTGGAAAGAAGCATGGACTGGGTTAGGTGCATGCAGTGCAGCCCCAGAAGTCACCTTAACAGCACCTTCTACTGGTGATGTTATTCTCGCTGGCTCAACCGTAACGGTAAATGCGCAAGCGAGTGATGCAGACGGAAACGTAACGCAAGTTGAATTCTTTGCAAACAACACCAGTTTAGGTATTGATACTCAAGCACCATACACCGTTAATTGGCAAGCAACGGCCGTAGGTGAAACCACGGTGAAAGCCATCGCCACTGATAACGGTGGCTCAACAGGCGAAGCAAGTGCTTTGGTTACCGTGAGTGACCAACCCGTTGTTACCCGACTCACTTCTCCCGCAAACGGAAGTACCGTTGGCGTCGGTAAATCAACGGCAATCAGCGCGGACGCAACCAGCTTAACAGGTACAGTTCAAAGCGTTGATTTCTTGGTTAATGGCTCTGTTATTTCATCGGACACTACTGCACCTTACAGCGTAAATTGGACACCTGCTGCAATCGGTAACTACACCCTAACTGTTATTGCCAAAGATTCCTCTGGAAACAGCGCGGTTTCATCCGGTGTTACTGTTAATGCGGTTGAGCAAGTCGCCAAGAAACATAACCTTATTGGTTACTGGCATAATTTTGTGAACGGTTCAGGCTGTCCACTTCGTTTGGCTGATATGTCTGAGCGTTGGGATATTATTGACATTGCGTTTGCAGATAACGATCGTAACAGCGACGGTACTGTTCACTTCAACTTGTATTCAGGTGATATCCACAGTTCTTGCCCTGCACTCGATCCAGCTCAGTTCAAGCAAGATATGGCAGCGCTGCAAGCCAAAGGGAAAATCTTTGTTCTGTCTTTAGGCGGTGCTGAAGGGACAATTACCTTAAACACTGACCAAGATGAAACCAACTTTGTGAACAGCTTAACAAGCATCATCAAAGAGTGGGGCTTCGACGGGTTGGACGTTGACTTAGAAAGTGGTTCAAACCTATTACATGGCTCTCAAATACAGGCTCGTTTAGGTCGTGCTCTTAAAGCGATAGAAGCGAATACTGGTGGTGATATGTACCTAACAATGGCACCTGAGCACCCATATGTTCAAGGAGGAATGATCGCGTACACTGGTATTTGGGGTGCTTACATTCCAGTGATTGACCAAGTTCGTGACACACTAGACTTGCTTCATGTTCAGCTATACAACAATGGTGGTTTGCCTAACCCATACATGCCAGGTGCTGCCCCTGAAGGTTCCGTTGATATGATGGTAGCGTCAGCAAAAATGCTCGTTGAAGGGTTTAAACTGGCTGATGGTACTCAGTTCGCTCCGTTACGTGACGATCAGGTAGCCATTGGTTTACCATCTGGTCCTAGCAGTGCTAACTCTGGTCAAGCTCCAGTCCAAAACATCTATGATGCGCTCGACTGCTTAATTAAAGGCACGAAATGCAGCACGGTTGTGCCTGCTAAGCTGTATCCAAGTTTTGGTGGCGTGATGACATGGTCTATTAACTGGGACCAACACGATGGCTTCAACTTCTCAGTACCTGTAGGTAATAAATTAGACCAACTGAATGCGGGGCAATAACGATTTACTGAATCAACACAGGTAACTAAATAGAGAAAGGGGAGCTATTCGCTCCCCTTTGTTGTCTGTTTTGTAGTATTGAAAGTATTAGATTAAGAATACTGGGTAGTCTTTTAGAGCTGGTATTTTCTCATGCAGTTTTTGTTCTTCACCCGCCACATCTTTTAGCTGTTCACAGTATTGCTGAGCTTCTTTGCGAATCTCCTCCGACTGCCCTTCAATCTTTTCTTTCAGCGTATCTTTTAGTGAACCCAACTGCTTTTGCAATTCAGTAAAATTAATACCGCCTTCCGTCTTCATTTTTTCAGACAAAGCAGAAAACGCGCTGGAGAAAAACTCCCCATTAAACTTTTCCATCGCACCATCAAAGTCATTCTTCCAATTACTGAAGGCATCACCAAACGCATTTTCCTTAAGAACAAATTCCCCGTCTTGGTAGTAGCGAGATTCGAGATCAGTGTAAAAATCATCGATGGCAGATTTCACATTATTGAACGCTTGACTGTCGTTAAAACTGGCGCTGACATCATCAACAATGTCCTTTGCGAGATCAGCGCCGTTATTAGCAATGTCTTTGGCTCTTGGCACATATTCGTTCATTTTTTCACGGTACGAGTCTACAGCCTGATGCTGCCATTCATCGAGCGCTAACTTCTCACCATTAATAAAGACATTATTGTCTTTATCTATTAGAACCTTTGCTTCCCCTTTCTGGTAAACCTCTACTCGATTTCCATCTAAATGGACTTCATTTTCGACATCGACCTTACATTGCGAAGCATGAGAGTAAGTACTTATTGTTAGCAGTGCTAACCCTATCCATTTGATATACATAGTCACCTCAAAATAGACCCATGTTCAATTTTCGCTAACAGAATAATCAAGCTAACAAAGTTAATGGGTGAATTGTCAGTAATTTGTTATAACAGCTCAACGACTTCAAAGTTGGTCTGTAGATTTCCAGCCAACAATTGTATTTCGTCGCCCAGATACTTTCCTTTCAGCTGCTGCCCTAAAGGTGCCTTTAATGTCACACTTGCTATCGGCTCACCATTAAATTCGACAGTCGTTCCACCAGCCGTGGGGGCGATGAAATACCAGCTCTCATTTCCATTAAGATCGTCAAGCTTTACCAAAGCAGATACAGCAATCGGTGTGTCTTCATTAAATTCTCGAAGCACTAACTCAGAATAAAGCCGAATGTTCTCTTCACACTCAGCGACTCGCTGTGCTTGGCCATGAGCAAGATACGCCGCTTCTAATGCCAACGTATCGTATTTATGTTCTGGTACTGTCTCTTCATCTGTCGCGGATTCAATAGCTGTTTGAGCGGCATTTAACGCTGTTTTATGTATGCGGTGTAATTCATCAAGAAATACCTGCCGAACCTCAGACTTATTCATATTTTTATGCACCAAACTTAAAACCATTAGAATCATGGATCTGTTAGAAACCTAGACCTGCTACAAGCTTAGGCCTGTCAGCAACTTAGATCTTTTAGAAACTAGAGGCTGTTAGAACTTTAAAGTCTGTTAGAACTTTAGGACCTGTTAGAATAGCCGGATTGATATGGAAAGGGGAAGGTTTTACATGGTCAATCAGGCTATTCGCCAAAGTTTGCAGCACGTATTCGGCTTTAACGAGCTAAGAAAAGGTCAGAATGACGTAGTGAATCACGTGCTGCAAGGTCATTCTAGTGCGGCAATTTTTCCGACTGGTTCAGGTAAATCCCTTTGCTACCAGCTGCCCGCCTTACACCTTCCCCACTTAACTTTGGTGATCTCACCGCTATTGGCATTAATAAAGGATCAACTTCAATTTTTAAAAAGTAAAGGCATTGAAGCCGAGTCCATCGATTCAACCCAAGACAGAGAAACCACTCAACGCATCATGCAGTCTGTTCGAAATGGGACAACAAAAATACTGATGATTTCAGTTGAAAGGTTGAAAAACGAGCGCTTTCGCCAATTCATTTCACAAGTTCCAATCTCTATGATGGTCGTGGATGAAGCGCACTGTATCTCTGAATGGGGACACAACTTTCGCCCTGACTACCTAAAGCTGCCTCAATACCAACAAGCTTTGAATATTCCACAAGTGCTACTGTTAACCGCTACGGCCACACCGCAAGTCATCTCAGACATGCAGAGTAAATTTGCCATTCAGCCGGAACACATCACCGTTACGGGATTTTATCGTTCTAACTTGCATTTAAATATTCAAACTTGTCTTGCCGAAGATCGGTTGGAAAAGTTGGCAAAAATTATCAATGAGTCCCCTTCAGAGCCCACCATTGTTTATGTCACTTTGCAGCAAACGGCTGAACAAGTTGCCGGGTTCCTTCGTAATCACGGGGTACAAGTTCAGGCTTACCATGCGGGTTTAAAAAGCGAAGATCGCGAGCGCATACAACATGCATTTATGCAAGGTCATGTTCCTTGCATAGTCGCCACCATAGCCTTTGGAATGGGAGTGGATAAAGCCGACATTCGCCGCGTTATTCATTTTGATTTGCCAAAGTCTATCGAAAACTACTCCCAAGAAATTGGTCGAGCGGGTCGAGACGGGCAAAGCTCCCAGTGTATTTTGCTTGGCGACAAGTCGGGGTTAACAGTATTAGAGAACTTTGTATACGGCGACACACCCGACGCTCATTCCATTCAAATGGTCATTGAGCAGATATACGAACACTCAGACGAGTGGAGCATTATGCTTAATAGGCTTTCAAAAGAGGTCAACATTCGTCAACTTCCTTTGAAGACCTTACTGGTTTATCTTGAACTGCAAAACGTCATTGAACCAAGGTTTACCTATTTCGCTGATTACCGATTTAAGTTAAATGTCGATCTACACGCGATTTTCCAGCGATTTCAAGGGGAAAGAAAACAGTTTGTGGAAGCGATTTTCCAATGCTCTCCCAAAGCCAAGACTTGGCACACCTTGGATTTTGATGCTTTATGGCAAGGCTACTCAGCAGAGCGAAGCCGAGTGGTTTCTGCATTGGACTACTTTCATGAAAACGGCTGGATAGAGTTAGAAAGCAAACAAGCCACCGACGTTTACCGTATACTGGACACTCAGAAATCGCCCCACGAATTAGCTGAGCAAATGCATCTATTGTTCGAACAAAAAGAAGCCAGCGAAATCAATAGAATTAGGGAGATGGTGGCATTCTTTGAGGATGATAGATGCTTAAGCCATCAACTAGCTCGTTACTTTGCAGATGAAAATGCCCCTTCAAACTGCCAACATTGCTCGGTTTGCGACGGGCATGTTGCCACATTGCCATCTTCAAATTCGGCTGAATATGAACGAGATAATATCCCGCATTGGATTGCACCTTACCAAAATGCATTGAAAGATAAGGCAACACCAAAAGCTCTGGCGCGCTTCTTATGCGGGATCACCACACCAGAATCGACTCGACTTAAAGCTAGGCAAATGGAAGGGTTTGGTCGGCTGGAAAGCACTCCGTTTAGTGAAGTTCTTGAGTTAGTGGCAGCCATTTAAGTTTTCAGAAAAAACTGAGCTGTCTCGCTTCTTGTTCGGGTTTGAGCATCACGTTCAGCCCGAGCAAACGAATCTCTCTTCCTTTCTGACGTTGCAGTACCTTTTCTAATAAACCTCGAAAATCTTCTAGCTCTAATTCACCATGAATATGCTCTATCGTGGTTTGCTGAAAATCCGCAAATTTCATTTTTATACCCTGTTTAATGATCGCCTTTTCTGGTGATGCTTTCACTAAACGATGTTCTAACTCAGGGAAGAGCTTGTCTGCAATCACCTTCCAACATTCATCAAACGTGCGAATATTTTGGGAAAAAGTGCGTTCTACACCAACCGATTTTCGCTCGCGCTCAGTAACAACTTCTCGATTATCAATACCTTGGCTGCGCTTCCATAACGACTCACCTTGGCGACCAAATTGGGTCAGCAGTGAACGATAATCCGATTTGCGAATATCTCGACAAGTAAAAAAACCCGCAGTATTCAGCTTTTCTAAGGACACTTTTCCCACACCAGGGATTTTATCAAGTGTAAGCGAATCAATCGTTTCCTGAACCTTGTCTGGTGGGATCACGCACAAGCCATTCGGTTTATTAATGTCGGATGCGACTTTCGCTAGGAATTTGATAGGAGCAACGCCCGCCGAAGCTGTCAATTTTAATTCATTCCAAATGTCATAACGGATCGCCTCCGCTATCAAAGTGGCACTGCCATGAAGAACTTGAGTTTCAGTAACATCCAGATAGGCTTCATCAAGGGACAGAGGTTCAATGACCGAAGTATACCGTTCAAAAATTTCGCGTATTTTTCGTGAGGTATCAACGTAAACTTGCATCCGCCCCGGCACCACCAGCAAATTGGGACAGAGTTTCAAAGCTTGCCCTGTTGGCATTGCTGATCGAATACCAAATCGACGCGCTTCATAATTACACGTACTCAGAACACCGCGTTGCTTTTCACTTCCTCCAACGGCAAGAGGTCGCCCTCTATAGGCGGGGTTATCGCGCATTTCCACTGCGGCATAAAAACAATCCATATCCACATGAATTATTTTCTTCATCGCATCATTTGCCATTACCTAAATGCTCTCACACAGATACTGTATAAAAAATCAGTATAATAAAAGTCTGAAGCATTGCACAGCATTTACCAAACTCTCCTGACAAATTTTGGCAGTTCAAAAAGCTCAACAACTGCGTATTCTGTCTCATCCTTTTTACGACCATGGAAAAAACCTGTTTTTTTGTGGCAGTACTCACTTTTGTGATTAGACTTAACAAACAGGTCAATTAAAGAATAAGAAGAATTTGGAGCTCTGGTGCTAAATCGGATTTTGGTTGTCGAGGATAGTCGAGCCTTTCGTAATTACCTTAACTCGCAGCTTAAGCAAATTGGTTTTGAAGTTGTCTTAGCGGAGTCGTTAGAAGCGGCAAATAACATAATAAGACAAGATACTAACTTTCTATGCGCTGTATTGGATTATTGCTTACCCGACGGTCCAGACGGGGAAATTATCGATCTCGTTTTATCGCATAAAGTTCGTGCGATTGTTCTCACCGCTCAGTTTAATGAAAACGTCCGTGAACATGTTATTGCTAAAGGTGTACTCGATTACATCACCAAAGACAGTAGCGCTTCTGTATCCTATTTGATCCCACTTCTAAAGCGATTGATGGCGAACCATACACACAAAGCATTGGTTGTCGATGACTCAATTACCGTTAGAAACCATGTAGTGTATCTCCTTGAGCATCAGTACATTGATACCTTGCAAGCAAATGATGGGCAGCAAGCTATTGATATTTTAGCGGAAAACCCAGACATCACTATGATAATTACCGATCATGACATGCCGAATAAAGACGGCATTACTATGACCAGAGAAATTAGAAATCAGTATGATCGAAATCATTTGGCTATTCTGGGCCTGTCTGGCAATAACGACCGCACGATGACGGCGCGATTTCTAAAAGCTGGTGCTAACGATTTCCTTTATAAGCCTTTCAACCAAGAAGAATTCTATTGTCGAGTTCAACACATTCTGGATATGAAAGACGCCACCGACGAGCTTTATCGCATCGCTAACCAAGATGCGTTAACTGGTCTTTGGAATCGTCGCTACTTGTTCGGTGAGAACAACAATAAATGTTGTGACAATCGCAATATCGCCATGATTGATATCGACTTCTTTAAGAAAGTGAATGATACCTATGGTCATGATGGCGGCGACAGAGCACTGGTTACTGTGGCGCAAATTATATCCATCTACTTCAAAAATGAAATTGCGGTGAGATTTGGTGGTGAAGAGTTCTGTATTCAACACTGTGGGGATTATCAAGAATTCCAAAGTCGCCTAGACAAGATGCGCCAACGAATAGAGAAAACGGCTGTTCAATACGAAGATTTACAAATTCATCTCACAGTGAGTATTGGTGTTAGCTCTGGCAATGAAGAGCAAAACCTAGAAGAAATTATTCGGGATGCTGACGATCTGTTGTATCAAGCAAAAGAAGAAGGTCGAAACCGCCTCGTTGCTCGCTAATCTACACCTACCATTTCTACATATACAAAGATCACTCAAAACGGCGGAAAATCACTTCAAGCTACATACCCCTATCTAAACAAAGCACGCCATGCGTTTAATCATCAGATCAATGGTTTATTGCAAGAAATCCAAAGGGTTAACAAAATACTCTTCATACCCAGCCCTCGGGATCATGTGTGCAAGGCGATTCAAATAGAGTGAGTCCCCTAGCCTATCAGTTCGAGGTCTTTTCCCTAGCCTCGATCTGAATGGAGTTTCATTATGTGGAAAAAAGTCACGACTCTAACCATTAGCACCCTTTTAATTTCTTACTCTTCGATTGTTTTTTCCAAACCTTTAAATGCACTTTTCTCCGCAAAAGATAATGAAGCACAAACAGTTGAAGAATTCTTAGAACACGATGATCTTTGGTTCGACATTTTAGACAACAAGTCTTTAGCTAAGATCCAAAGTGTCGCCTTGTATTTCGAGGGTAAAGCCGTAACGGATGAAGAAAAAACCGAGCTGCTCAAGCTGACATCGATCCTAACTGCCAAAATGAAAAACAATGGGATCAAAGTACGCAGCTGTATCGAATGTGGAAAAACACAAGTCAACCTCTCTGCCTCCAACGTAAAGTTTAAGCATGGGCTTTCAAGTAATGATGAACTGCGTAAGCTCGGAAAGAAAATACGTGTCGACGCCTTCCTAACCTGGCGTTCGCCTCTTAGCGACAATACTCACAACATCACTATGTCACTAGTTAGCACTCAAAATAACGAAGTGGTATGGACGGGAAACTTCGACATAAAGGAGGATCCGGATGTGCTCGCAAAGAAGAATGTAAAGGAGAGCGGAGTCGGAGTCGCTCTTGGTTACATTGGTATCAATGGTACCTCAACTGATGGCGAAGACATACAAAATGTAACGGACCTTTCTATACGCTACTACAGCGGGCACACCCCATCAGAACGCGCTCACTTTGCCTTTATCGGCAACTATTTTCGCAACTTTGACGGCAGTACAAATTTTTCGATTCAAGGCTTTGGAGCAGAAGCTAGAGCACTGTATGCGATTACCGATGACTGGTTATCTGTTTACGCGGGTTCGGGCTTTCAGTTTGTTGAGAACAAACAAAAAATCGCCGTACGTGCAGGGCTAGAATTGTCACCACCACGAAATGCCTTCTTTACTCAAGGGGATATTTTTGTCGATCTCGGTTTGATGTACATCAGCAAAGACACCTTTGAAAACGGCACATGGGGCGGCAACCCTGCGTTCGATCTAACGTTAGGCGTGAGGTTTTAATCCATGAAGAATACGATCCTTTGTGCTTGTCTATTTTTGCTGACAAATCCAGCTTGGGCTGAATCAGCATCTCAATCAGAAACTCGACAACGAGTTGCAATGAAAGATGGAAAAATAACCATACACATGCAGGGCAACCAGTATGAATCAGGTGTGCAATTTGATTTGTCTGATCCGGATATGGTGTTAACCATCGAGACAGACAGTGCTGAGCCCACTTACACAACCGTGTCTCAGGAAGAGTCAGCATTTCCTCTTCCTGAGGAAACTGCCCCACAAACTGAAGATGCCGCACCTTCTCAAGAAGAAAATGGGGAGGAACCTGTATCTCCATTCAATGAAGCGAGGTCACTCGCACTCAAATTAGAAGCTCAAGAAAATGCAGTGAAAGGCGATTTTAATGCCGCACTGACTCTACTTGAACAAGCTCAACCACTAACAGAAACGCCAGAAAACATTCTTGCGACAAAGGGGAGTGTTCTTTACAAACTGGGCAAAGTAGAAGATGCCATCATTGCTTGGCAACAAGCGTTGAAGCACAACCCTGAGCTCCCTGAAGTAAAACGAATGATGAAATGGCTGGAAAAATAATGATGAACCCATTAGTTAAACTTGCCTTTATTCTGCCTTTTTGTATATCTAGCTTTAGCCTTGCGCAATCATCCAGTGAGATCCAAGCGCTTGAATTCTCTGCGAGATTAGAAGCGCGCATAAATGACGATATTGAACGTATCATAGGACCCAACAAGCATGTCTTGACCATTCAATCGGAGTTCGTACAAAAGGAGAATTCGGGAATCAACGTACCTGTAGCTAATGCATCTGCAGCCAAAACACCCGAAACTAAAGCCGATCAAACTGGAGCCCCTCAAAGAACGACAACCATTGCAGCACCTGTTCGAAGAGTAGCTGAATTCGTCCCTAAACTGCCTGGATTAAGCGGCATGCCCGCCAAAGAGAACATTGAGATTCCAGTTCAGACCATGGCTCAGCCAGCGCCTCCCCCCCAGCAAAATACGCCGGCACCCAACCCAACGGCTAACATCAGCAAAAACCAAAGGGAAGCCAAACCTCTCTCTACTGAAATCAACAAGTTGTCCGTAACACTATTGCTGGACGAAAAGGTGAGCAGCGAAAACGTACAGCTCCTAAAAAAACTTCTGATTCAAAAAGTGGATTACAACCCACTTAGAGGCGATTCGCTGGACATCATCCGCACCGTATTTGAGGTTCCCAACAAAGACAGCACTCAAATTCAGGAGAAAGTATTTTGGCTAGATTACTTTTGGCTAACGCTCATTGCGCTTGGCTTGGTGATAATTACTCTTATCGTCATGCTGCTTCGCGCACGCTCTGCAGGACCAAACAACGATACTGTAAACGATGTTCAGCCTGCTTCCTCATTGCAAGCCGAGCCCTTAGTTTCCCATCAGTATTATGAACACGAGGCGTGTCGCCAAGAATTAGTCAAATTCAGCTTAGGCGAGCCTCATCAAGTCGATCAGACCATCAGAAAACTCAGCCTAAACGAACAAAATCTGCCTATGTTTGCTTGCGTATATCAAGAGCTTGGGAGAGCGATGTTCACCACTATGTACCCTAGCCTGACTTCTCAGATACCTAGCTATGTAAGCTATTTGGAGCAAAACCCAAATGATCGCGAGCAAGTCGTAAAGCACGTTTCTGCATTCAAGCAGCTCCTTGTCGACTCAAACCCTCACGCACACTCAACCCGAAAGTCACAACCATTTGATTTTCTTGAGACCCTGTCCATCAACCAAATCCGCTGGCTGTTGGAGCACGAGCCTGAGCGTATACAGGCTATGGTGATTAGCCAACTTTCTTCAGAGAATTCTGCAGCGCTGCTTTCTCTATACCCAATGGAACGTCAGGCTGAATTGGCGATGGAAATTGCTCGGTTAGACACTCTTCCTATGGCAACCTTTAATGATGTTGCTTCTTCGTTGGCGACGAAAGCTCAAACCGTTCCAGACTTTAGAACGCTACCTACTGATGGTCCTTTCGTTTTGACTCAAATCCTCGATGGGTTAAGTATCACCAAACAAAACGACCTATTAACCCAGTTAAAAGAAACGTCTCCGGGTGCTTATGTGCAGCTAAAACAACGTTTTTATAGCTTTGATGACATTTGGCGAACACCGACACAAATCATTAGCAATCATATCCGAAATCTTGATGCTCAAACACTTGCTAACGCCTTTTCAGATATGCCAGTGGAACGCGTAAAAGCGCTGATTTCAGGCTGTCCAAACCGCTACGTCAATATGGTAATCAGTGAATTAGAGATGGCAACGGACGTCAACGAAAACGATAGAAACGCTGCCAAGCAAGATATTGTTAGGGTCATGCGTCAAGCGTTAGAAGAAAATAAGTTTAAAATGAGTGAGCTGGAGGAACTAGCCTAATGTCTTTGAGTACCATTACGGGATGGCTGTTTTCTGCCGCTGTCTTGACTACCGCTGTGGTTTCAAGCACCGATAATTATTGGCTATTTGTTAGCTTATCCAGCTTTCTGATTGTTGCAGGAGGAACGTCAACTGCAGCCCTAATTAGCTACTCTTACCCTCTTTTCTTTAAAGCCATTCAAGCGGTTATTGCAAGCTTATTTGATGGTAGGAATGAAACCAAACTGAAGCACTCTTCTATCATTCGCTCATTAGAATGGAACAAGGTGTATCGCACCGAAGGAATTACTGGCTTGGAAAAAACCTTAACAAATAAAGAGTTAAAAGACCCTTTCATTGCAATGGCCATAGAGTTACTGGGCACAGGCTACAAAGGGAAGGCACTTCGTAATTTGCTTGATGAAAGTAACGAAAGCCAGCGAGTGCAAGAAGCACAACCCGCCAATGTGTTGAGTACTATGGCAAATTTCTCTCCTGCATTTGGCATGATAGGCACACTGGTTGGGTTGATTGTTATGCTGGATAGCTTAGATGGTGACATGGCTACCATGGGGAAAGGGCTGGCGATTGCCCTACTTACAACGTTATACGGCACTCTACTTGCTCAGGCTTTGTTCAAGCCTTCTGCGATCAATGTTAGGCGTAAATCTGACGACAATTTTCGCCATCGAGATATGCAGATCCAAGCCTTTGTGATGATGACGGAAAAGCAACCTGATATGCACATCAAAGACTCGATGAACAGCTATCTCTCTCCCAAGAAAAGGCTGGAGTCCTAATTATGCCGCGCAGAAGACAGAGTGGTGCCGATGTCCGAGAAGAAAATGACTGGCTAGTAACGTACAGTGATTTCATTACACTTTTGATGACTTTCTTCATCGTTATTCTCGCCACTTCTCAAATCGACCAAGGAAAGTTTGAAGAGCTGAAAGCCAGTTGGAACGCGCTATCGGATCGAAAAGCCGAGATGCCAATGACCCTGCTCATTCAAGCCCTAAAGCAATCGACTGAGCATGAGCCTATCTCCTTAACGAAAATGCCTGATGGAATTAAAGTGGATTTCGACACAGAAGCACTTTACGAAGAAGGTTCCGCAAAGTTAAGCAATGAAGGCGTTCGGCTGTTGACAATTTTTGCGTCGTCTATAGAACGTACAAGTTTGGAGGGAAAGGAAATTGTCGTCGAAGGTCATACAGATGACTTACCTATTCATAACGACCATTTCGATAGCAACTGGGAGCTTTCCGGTGCAAGAGCAATAGGCGTAACAAAACAGCTGATTTCCTTGTCTATCGACAAGACAAAACTGAGTGCTGTCGCGTACGCAGATACCTACCCAACAATATCAGATACAGTGGAACTCGCAGCTCAAAGAAAAGCCAATCGTCGCGTAAGCATCTACATAAAACGAAGTACTCGGCACTAGGTGCGGTACTCTCATTATCGCGATCATAACTTTATATTTTTGCTTGGGTCTGTGCTATTGTCCTTTGCGCCTAATATGACATCAGACACACCGTATAACGTGCTATGAATACGCCAACAGCCACCAAAACTAAAATGCCATTTGTTCTGCTTCAAACCTTGAAATATTTGGGTATAACCCTTCTTTCATTCATTGCAATACTGGCTATCGCGCTTACCGTAGGGTTCAACATAAACCTAACGGCGCATAAGCCAAAAATATCCAGCATTCTCGAAAACCAGATCAATCGACCTGTCAAAATTGATGGCGATATCCGATTTCATGTATCGTTTAGGCCTGAGTTGGAAATTAATAATATTGAAGTCGCGAATATTCCTTCAATAGAGTGGCAACCGCTGCTGCGTGTGGGGCACGCTTCGGCAAAAGTGGCGATATTCCCCTTATTCGAAAACACACTATTCATTGATTACATTGATTTGGAAGGGATCCATCTCTATCTAGCAAAAGATATGGATGGCAATGAAAACTGGGCAATTGGAAAGCAGGCGGAATCTGTTGCTCCCCAAGTAACCAGAGTGGCACCAGAAAGCAGCGACAATTCAGAGAGCAGTTTAAATTCAGATAGCCCCTTAAATTCAGACAGCAAGCTAGCGCATTGGACGGTCAAACTCGGTGAGAAAGCCGTAGCCAAAAGCTTAAGTGTGATTTACGAAGATCAGAATACCCAAACTTATGTGGATTGGTTTCTGGATGAATTTGATTTAACCAAAGATGATAAAATTTGGCATCTCAACACCAAAGGGGCAGCATTAGGTCAAGAATACAACCTGAGTGTCACGGGAGAAATAGAAAAGCTCCTCAATGCCCAAACAGGCTCTCTTGACGTCAAAGGTCATTTCGCAGGCGCTTCTCTGGAATTCAATTCCAATATTCAACCAAACGGGAAAGCGCTTTCAACGGCAAACATCCAATTAGACTGGCTCGACACACAGCCTATTGAAGCCTTACTGGGGCTCGATGTCTATCATATAGCTCCACTTAGTATCTCCGCTGACATATCGGCAAAACAGGGCGCACTGCACATTAAGTCGCTTAACGTGGATAGCCCTATCACACAAGCAGAAGGGTATCTGGACATTGCACTTGGTGACGTCAACACCATTGATGGCAAACTCACGATTCCTGTGATCGATCTTAAGCCTTGGCTACAACCAGAGCCAGAACAGCAAATGATGGGGTATGCGTCTGCACCACCGCAAAAGTCCCCGCTGCAGCAAGCTCTTGATCAATGGCTGGTCTCTACCCAAACCAACCTTTCTGTCTCTATAGGAGAAATATTAGGGCTTGGAACAGAAATAAAAAACCTATCTCTTGCCGTCGTAAGCGAGAAAGGAACATTGAACGCGCCCATTTCTGCCGATATCGCTCAAGTTCCTTTCCGAGGGAAGGCATCAATTGACGCAACCGAATGGTCTTCAACTTTAAATATAGAGCTTGGTGCCCAAGACTCTCCACTCGGTGAACTCGCTCATTGGCTGGCGGGTATCGAAGAAGCAGATGGTCACCTTGAAAGTGCGTTACTGAGTGTCCAAACTGAAGGCACCAAACTTAAGGAATGGATAGACAACAGTCGCCTCGCTTTTGCATTGGATAATGCCGCTATATCTTGGACAGAAGGTGCAAACTATGCCATTGAGAAAGCGCGATTTAAAGCAGGAATGAACCAGCCAGTCGATGTCGATATTCGCGGTAACCTCCAAGGTGTGCCTGCTACCATCACAGCTAAAGCGGGGGCACTGTCAGACATCATCAACAAGCGAGATTGGGAAACGACCATCACACTAGACAGCCCAATACTGAATATTCACGCGTTTGGCTCTCTCCCTGAAACACGCTGGCAAGTTGGCAGCCAATTTAAGCTGGACATATCGAGCCCGAATATCGCAAAACTTTCACCTTGGTTAGGTACGCAGTCAGGGGCTAGCGGACCTCTAAAGCTCAATGCGACCTTAGAACATCAAAATGAGTGGCTGACACTTTCCACTCAAAACCTTCGTGTTATGGACAGCAAAGGGACATTAGCACTCAAATGGTTAAACGATCCTAAACGCTCATTTGTGGATATCGATGCTGATTTTTCTATATTGGATTTCAATCAACTCGCCTTGTTAGCACAAGAAGAAACGTTACCAGAAGTAGAACAAGCCATACCAACTCAAGGGGTCAACCTTTCCGTTCCTATCTTGAGTAACGACATTACTATTGTGGATGCGGATATCAACCTAAATGTCGGTGATATGCGATGGTCAAATCAAAGCCTCAAACACATCACCTTCTCGGGTAAGCTTCGAAACGGCATAATGAAACCTGCGCCGTTTTCAATGCGCCTCGCCGACAACCTAATGACAGGCGATCTTGCTGTTAGCATCAACGCTGCTCAAATATCCTCAACGCTTAACCTTAAAGCTGACTCACCGAATATTGCTGCTATCGCTAAAAGCTTTGGCATCGCCGATGACATGGAAATGGCATTAGATAGTGCCCGAGTAAGCTTATCACTTTCAGGAAAAACGTTACTTGAATTCATGGAGATGACTCAAGTACAAGCTTTACTTGAAGGTGGGTATCTCAAGGTTCCGGATATCTATACCGGAAAATCGATGGACATTCACATCTCGGAAGGGCATTTTCATACCGGACCGGAGCTCAACACCGAGCTGCTACTGACGGGCTCCGTACAGGATAAAAAAACAACACTGAGCATCCAATCGGTTTCTCTGAAAGAAGCCAATAGGCTTTCAGAAAGCTTACCTGCTAATGTCTTTTTTACCCTTGGTGATATAAAAATTGAAGCCTCAACGGACATTGCCCTACCACTGGACTTCACTCAATTGGAACTCCAATTAAACGCGGCTATTCCTAATTTAAATAGGCTTAACGAGTTCACAGGGGTCAAGCTTCCGCCTTATGGTCCAATTGATTTATCGGCCAAGTTATCGCTAGATGACGTTCAATATCAATTACAGCAACTTGTCCTCAATATCGGTAAGAGTGAGCTTATTGGTACTGGGCAATTCCGCCCACTCGGGAAATATTCGCGTCCTGACATTGTATTAAGCCTGTCATCATCGCAGATTCAAATGGACGACTTTAAAGTGGGCAACTGGAAAGCTTGGATACCGAATTCTGCTAACCGAGAAACCTCTAGTCGCAAGCCAACTGTAGAAGAAAGCACAACACAACCACTTGTCGTTAGCCCTGAAGGCTTATCATGGGCAAACGTAGAAATGGATATAGAGGTAAGTAATGTTCGTTCAGGTGATGATTGGTTAGGCGCAACATCCGCGAAGCTATCACTATTGGATGGAAAATTACGTGTCTCTCCATTAAAAATCAGTATTCCTGGCGGCTCCTTTTCTTTGGCTGGGCAAATTGAAGCTCGACAAGACCAATTCGATATCGCTATTCAAGGGCAAGTACATCATTTTGACTACGGTATTATCGCTAGACGTATCGATACTAAGACAGATATGGGTGGAAATCTCAGTACTTACTTTAATTTAACCAGTTTGGCCAACACTCCTGATAATCTCATGAATAACGCTAACGGGTTTATTGGTTTTTCTATTTGGCCACAGGAGTTTGAAGCGGACTTAATCGACCTTTGGGCCGTCAATTTAACCGATGCAATATTGCCTAGCTTTACCAAGGAACAGGAATCGGTTCTAAATTGCGTGGCAGGCGGCTTTGATATCACAAATGGTGATTTGCAGCAGCGGGACTTGTTACTGGACACAACGCGTATTCAAGTAAATGGTAACTTTTCAGCTTCTTACTCGGATAGAACGTTCGATCTTTATCTCGCGCCAAGACCCAAATCAGCCCAGATATTTAGCCTTCAAACACCGATTGAAGTTTCCGGTAATTTTGAAGACTTTGACTTAAGTGTGCCGTTTTCTGCGATCTTAGAAACGTCCGTGCGATTCACTACCAGCCCAGTTATTTCACCGATTCGCTGGCTAGTTGAAAAACCGCTTGATAGCGATGGAAGCTACCTGTGTGAAATGATTTCGCGCGGAACCCCTATAAAGAAGTAAAGGTGAAGAATGAACATTCGGATGACGTGTTTATTGTTGGTCACTACCAGCTTTCCAGCAGCTGCTAATTTTGACTACAAGGCATGTATTACGCTAGAACGACAAGGTCAGCGCCAATATTTTGAAGCTTTCCTAGAAGCGAATGAATGGGGAGCAGCGGTATCGGGGGAATGCAAATTCCTCGCGAAGATAACGCCAGATTCATTAGGTAATGTAGAGCTCACCGGCAACGTTACTTGTAATGAGAGAGGTGGACCAACTTCATTAGAACTGCCGTCGCTGACACTGAGTACAAACGATGGTAAAAATGCCAGCATGGAAATCAATACTGAAAACGGGAAACCATGGCGCTACTCCGTTACGCTAACCAGCCCATCGATTTAAATGCTGTCTGTCTAGCCTCTTTGGCTAACTACGAAATACCCCCAGTATCCCCAAAAAATAAAAAAGCTCAGCAACGGCTGAACTTTTAACATCTTCGATTTTATCTGCTTCTTAAGCTAAAAGCTTAGAGAATTTTATCTTTTTCCCAAGCAGCGATTTTTTCAGCACGGATTGCCTCACGTGCTTCACGCTTTTTACGCGCATCACATGGTTCTGGACAGTTACACACTTTATCAATGCCAACGGCATCCAATCCGCCACAACTTCCTCTCACAACTTTCTTTTGGAAGATGTAACCGACAGACATGGCGGTGACAATTGCCAAGAAAAATCCAAATGTAACGATAAACGTAGCCATTGCTCACGACTCCTATTATTTATTTAAATACTTCTTAAATGCGTCTGAATAGATTTCTTCGAACCCTTGCTCTGTTTTTACAATGATCATAACGGCAAGGTCATTTTCGTTCGCGATTTCCAGACCAGCGTCTTCACCTAACACCATAATACCAGTAGATAAGCCATCGGCCGTCATACTAGAAGGGTGAAGAACCGTAACCGATACCACTTTATGATCGATCGGCTTTCCTGATTGTGGATTGATAATATGCGAGTATCGAATACCATCCTTTTCAAAATAATTTCGGTAATCCCCTGAAGTAGCAATCGCCATGTCACCAGGTTCAATAATTTCTTGAATCGCACGCTCTGTGGTTGAAGGTTTCTCAATGGCGATTCTCCACGCTTCTTCGCTTTGATTAACACCTTTTACGCGAATCTCACCACCAATTTCAACCATGTAATTGTGAATGCCTAGCGACTCAACATAATTGGCAACGACATCTACCCC
Organism: Vibrio penaeicida; assembly: GCF_002933855.1. Classification (GTDB taxonomy): domain Bacteria; phylum Pseudomonadota; class Gammaproteobacteria; order Enterobacterales; family Vibrionaceae; genus Vibrio; species Vibrio penaeicida_A. Next base: position 38,315 of record NZ_BFAQ01000011.1, on the reverse strand, counting down.
CCAACCTTTTGCAATGGTAGAAAGGTCAACATACAGCTCTGGCAGCGTCTTTGTCAGAGTAGTAGAAGTCGCGCTTAAATATGATATTCCCGTCATGGCTTTTCGAGCACTTAGTTCTTCATCACTTGGCACCACTTCCGGTCGAGCTTCTGGTCCAAAGCCCCATAAATTAACGAGAGGACCAACAGTCACATCCAATGCACCACGAGTAAGCTCATTCAGGCGAATCGCTTCTTTCACTACGATTGCGGTTTCAGCGGACACCTTAAATGCTTCGTTACCTTTGTATTGGTTAAAACGACTAAGCTCTGAATCCTTGCGATACGTCGACATCTGGTCATTCACTAATTCCAGTAACTTATCGACTTCTTTCTGAATATCGGCAGATGCTGGCGCACCATCGACCTCAATATATTTAATATTGTAAGTCGTTCCCATAGTAGGACCGGATAAGTGGATTTGTTCTTTCGGCTGACTGCAACCAGCTAGAAACAATAAGGAAGTTAAGACAACAAGCCAGTATTTCACTTGCTCACTCCTGCTTATAATTATTTAAGTTGATAGAGAAAAATACCCAATACTTTAGCGTTTGTTGTTCTGGATACTGTTCTATAGCAACTTGATTTACAAAAATAAATGGCTGACTCATACGAGTCAGCCACAAATCAATTACTTAGATGGGTTTAGCCACCGAAGTCATCCAATAGGATGTTTTCGTCTTCTACACCAAGATCTTTCAGCATGCCGATAACAGCCGCATTCATCATCGGTGGACCACACATGTAGTACTCACAATCTTCAGGAGCATCATGGTCCTTCAGGTAGTTTTCGTACAATACGTTGTGGATGAAGCCTGTGTAACCTTCCCAGTTATCTTCTGGCATTGGATCTGATAGAGCACAGTGCCAAACGAAGTTATCGTTTTCAGATTGCAGACCGTCAAAGTCTTCTACGTAGAACATCTCACGCTTAGAACGTGCACCGTACCAGAATGACATCTTACGGCTAGAGTTCAGACGCTTAAGCTGATCGAAGATATGCGAACGCATTGGCGCCATACCGGCACCACCACCAACGAATACCATTTCAGCATCTGTATCTTTCGCGAAGAATTCACCAAATGGACCAGAGATCGTACACTTGTCACCTTCTTTAAGAGACCAGATGTACGAAGACATGATACCAGGTGGTACATCAGGATTATTAGGCGGCGGCGTAGCGATACGCACGTTCAGCATAATAATACCTTCTTCTTCAGGGTAGTTAGCCATTGAGTAAGCACGAATGGTTTCTTCGTTAACTTTAGACTCATAGCGGAACAGGTTGAACTTGTCCCAGTCTTCACGGTATTCGTCAGGAATATCGTAATCAGCGTATTTCACGTGGTGAACTGGCGCTTCGATTTGAATGTAACCACCCGCACGGAAAGGTACTGACTCGCCATCAGGAATCTGAATCTTAAGTTCTTTGATGAATGTCGCTTTGTTATCGTTAGAGATAACCGTACATTCCCACTTTTTAACGCCGAAGATTTCTTCTGGAAGCTCGATGTCCATGTCAGTTTTCACTGCCACCTGACAAGCCAGACGCTCACCTTCACGGGCTTCACCTTTAGTAATGTGATCCAGTTCTGTTGGTAGAATGTCGCCACCACCAGATTTCACTTTCACACGACACTGACCACAAGAGCCACCGCCACCACAAGCAGATGAAACGAATACACCAGCGCCAGCAAGAGAACTTAGCAGCTTGCTACCTGGTTGAGAAACGATCGCTTTTTCAGGATCGCCGTTTACGGAAATGGTAATGTCACCTGTTGGTACTAGCTTAGATTTGGCAAATAAAATAACCAAAACTAGGGCTAGAACAATCAGTGTAAACATCACTACACCAAGAATAATGTCCATTGACTATTCCTTATGCCTTACAGTTGAACACCAGAGAATGACATGAAGCCCAGTGCCATCAGACCTACAGAGATAAATGTGATACCAAGACCACGTAAACCTGGAGGAACGTCTGAGTACTTCATCTTCTCACGAATACCTGCTAACGCAACGATAGCAAGCATCCAACCTACACCAGAACCGAAACCGTAAACTACGGACTCAGCAAAGTTGTAATCACGCTGCACCATGAAAGATACACCACCGAAGATTGCACAGTTAACTGTGATCAGCGGAAGGAAAATACCCAGTGCGTTGTACAGAGGCGGGAAGAAACGGTCTAAAACCATCTCTAGAATCTGTACCAATGCTGCAATTACACCAATGAAGGTAATGAAGTTCAGGAAGCTCAGGTCAACACCTTCAACCAGAGCGTTCTCTTTAAGCACAAGGTTGTAAACTAAGTTGTTTACCGGTACTGCAATAGTAAGTACTACGACAACAGCGACACCTAAGCCAAAAGAAGTCTTAACTTTCTTGGATACCGCAAGGAATGTACACATACCCAAGAAGAAAGACAGTGCCATGTTTTCGATGAAAATCGATTTAACTAGCAGACTAATATAATGTTCCATGACGACCTTACTCCTTCGCTTCTACTTGTTCTGGCTTGAACACACGGATCGCCCAGATTAGGAAACCGATCAAGAAGAATGCAGATGGTGCCAGAAGCATTAGACCGTTTGGTTGATACCAACCGCCATTACTTACCAGCGGAAGTACTTCCATACCAAATAGTTTGCCGCTACCGAATAGTTCGCGGAAGAAGCCAACTGTAATCAGTACAAAACCGTAACCAAGACCGTTACCAATACCATCAATTAAAGACGGTAGAGGTGCAGATTTCATAGCAAATGCTTCTGCACGACCCATTACGATACAGTTTGTAATGATCAGACCAACGAATACAGATAGCTGCTTAGAGATATCGTATAAGTAAGCTTTTAGGATTTGGTCTACCACGATTACCAAAGAAGCAATGATCGCCATCTGTACGATAATACGAACACTGTTTGGAATGTGGTTACGGATCAAAGAAACAAAGAAGTTTGACAGTGCTGTTACGAAAATAACCGCAAGAGTCATTACAAACGCTGTTTCTAGTTTGGTGGTTACTGCTAGTGCAGAACACACACCAAGTACCTGAAGCGCGATTGGGTTGTTATCCAATACTGGCGCTAAGACACTCTTTTTAATATCTTTTGCACTAGACATTAGTTCAGACCTCCGTCACGAACTTTAGCTAGGAATGGACCAAAGCCCTTCTCACCCAGCCAGAAGTCGAATGTACCCTGAACACCGTTACCAGTTAGTGTTGCGCCAGATAGACCATCAACACCGTGCTCAGAACCGGCTGGTGCGCCACCTTTAACAACCTTGATTGCTGGCTGGTGGTTTTCGTCGAATAGTTTCTTACCTACCCACTGTGCACGCCAAGTTGGGTTTTCAACCTCACCACCAAGACCAGGAGTTTCACCTTGCTCGTAGTAAGTAATACCCGACACTGTGTTACCGTCTGTTTCAACAGCAACAAATGCGTACATCATTGACCATAGACCAGTTCCATGAACAGGGATAATAACTTTAGAAAAGTCACTGCCATCTTTAACTAGGTAAACCGTTCCTAAGTTTGCACGACGAAGGATCTTTGCTTTGTCGTCTTCAGACGTCAGTTTAATCGACTGAGAAAGATCTTTAGAGGCTTTACGCTGATCGTAATTTGAAGCAGTTAAACCGTCTTCAGTTTCCTGAACGTATTCACCTGTGTTGAAATCAACCAAGCGAGGTTCGATTTTTTCACCAAACAGTTCACGAACTTCTGCAGGGCTGCTTGCTTGGTAGCCCGCAACTTCAACAATCTTGCTTTGCTTATCCAGAACAGCATTTGCCTTCTGTTGACCACGTAGACCTACGGCTGCTGTTGATACGACGATTGAACAAACCAAGCTCAATCCGACAACAACACCCAGCGTCTTTTTAATGCTATCGTTACTACTTGCCATAACGTGCTTTTCTCCGCTTGATGTTCTTCTCGATCACGACGTGGTCGAACAGAGGTGCGAATAGGTTCGCAAATAGAATCGCCAGCATCATACCTTCTGGGTAAGCTGGGTTAACCACACGAATCATCACACACATTGCGCCAATCAGTGCACCGTACGCCCATTTACCTTTGTTGGTAAAGGAAGCAGATACTGGGTCGGTTGCCATGAAGAACATACCAAATGCAAAACCACCCAAAACTAGGTGCCAGTGCCACGGCATGCTGAACAATGGGTTAGTGTCCGAACCAATGACGTTGAACAGGAATGACGTCGCCACCATACCTAAAAGCACACCAATGATGATTCGCCACGAGGCAACACCGATATAAACAATAAACGCAGCACCGATCATAAGCGCCAGAGTCGACACTTCACCGATAGAACCTGGGATATTACCTAGGAAAGCATCCATCCAAGTGATCGCATCACCTGTGATAGTGTTCACTAGCGCACCGTTACCGCCTTGAGCCCATTGGCTAAGAGCAGTTGCACCAGAGAAACCATCCGCTGCAGTCCAAACTACATCACCAGAGATTTGAGCTGGGTATGCAAAGAATAGGAATGCGCGACCAGCAAGTGCTGGGTTAAGGAAGTTACGACCTGTACCACCAAAGATTTCTTTCGCGACTACAACACCGAAGGTAATACCTAGCGCTGCTTGCCAAAGAGGAAGTGTTGGCGGAACGATTAACGCAAACAAGATTGAAGTAACAAAGAAGCCTTCGTTTACTTCGTGCTTACGAACCATACAGAATAGAACTTCCCAGAAGCCACCTACCGCAAATACTGTTAAGTAAATCGGCAAGAAGTAGGTTGCACCAAGAATCATCTTGGTTCCCCACCCGGCTTCAACGGAAACTGGACCGGCAATCATCTCTGTTAACCAATAGTGCCAGTTACCAGCAACAACACTTGCTAGTTCTGCACCTTGGTAAAGATGGTTAAGACCCATAATTGCTTGGTTACCTGCGTTGTACATACCCCAGAAAATTGCTGGGAACGTCGCAAACCAAACCATGATCATGATGCGTTTTAAGTCAACGCTATCACGAACGTGTGAACCACGTTTTGTCACCAAACCAGGTGTATAGAATACTGTTGCTACAGCTTCGTACAGTGCAAACCATTTTTCATGTTTGCCACCAGGTTCAAAATGGTGCTCTATATCTTCAAGAAACTTCTTTAGGGCCATGACTTAACCTTCCTTCTCGATCTTGTCTAGACATTCACGAAGCAACTCGCCGTAATCATATTTACCTGGGCACACAAAAGTACACAGCGCTAAATCTTCTTCGTCCAGCTCAAGCGCACCGAGTGACTGAGCACTATCAGTATCGCCGGCACATAGGTCACGAAGCAGCAGAGTTGGTTCCATATCCAGTGGTAATACCTTCTCATAGTTACCGATTGGCACCATAGAACGATCACTACCGTTGGTCGTTGTTGTCATGTTAAACAGACGCCCTGAGAACAGGTGACCAAAATATGCACGAGTTATAGAGTATTTGTTCTTACCAGGCATCGCCCAGCCAAATAACTCTTTTTCATAGCCTTCACGAAGTGCAGACACTTGAAGGTGGTAACGACCAAGGAAAGCATGAGGACCTTTCGCTTGAGTACCAGCTAGTACAGAACCAGAAATAATACGTACATCACCAGGCATCATCTCACCATCGGTAAGCTGATCTAGGTTTGCACCCATTGTTGTACGTACTAGACGAGGATTGTTTACCACTGGACCTGCCAGAGAAACAACACGGTCTGAATAGACTTCACCAGTAAGGAAGAGATGACCTATTGCAATCACATCTTGGTAGTTGATGCTCCAAGCAACGTATTCTTCGTTAACTGGGTAAAGGAAATGCATGTGTGTACCAACAAGCCCAGCAGGGTGTGGTCCATCAAATACATGTTCTTCAACATTCGATTGAGATGAGCGAGGAAGGCTTTCACCGTTCTTACATACCAATACTTTGCCATCCGTTAGACGAGAAAGAACGTCCAAACCGGCTGTGAAAGCATCAGACTGCTCGTTAATGATCACTCCAGCATCTGCCGACAATGGGTTGGTATCCATAGCGGTTACAAAGATAGCTTGAGTTGAAGACTCGATCGCGGGAACCTTGCTGAACGGACGAGTACGGAGTGCAGTCCACGCACCAGAATTAACCAGTTGAGTTTTGATCGCTTCACGTTCAAGGCTCACTAATTTATCGGCTGTGTAACTGTCGAAAGTCACTTTCTCATCACCAGAAACTTCAATCACTACAGATTGAAGAACGCGCTTTGCGCCTCGGTTAACTTCAATGACTTTACCACTTGCTGGAGAAGTAAATAATACGCCAGGGTTCTTCTTGTCTTCAAAAAGAGCCTGACCTTTCTTCACTTCATCGCCTACGCGAACATGCATCGTAGGACGCATTCCAACGTACTCTTCGCCAAGCAAGGCGACTTTATTGATGGACTTGCCATCACTTATCACCTGGGATGGAACTCCAGAAATTGGAATATCCAAGCCCTTATTTATTGTAATCATACGCACTTGCACTACTTTATCGGGAAAAAGATTCTTTTAATTGCGTAAAAGTTAGACACGACATTTTGTGTCCGGTTTTGACCTGACACCCTGGTCAAAATCGCAACATCCTCTTAATTAACTCGTCACAAAAAATAGCGAGTTTTATCAGGTGCGATAGTCTAGCATCTTTTGTGAAGGTGATGCCATGACCATGCATTGGATAAATCTGTAATTTTTTGTATGTTGGTTATAGATTAGCTAATCAAAGTGAATAAGTTTGAACTGTCGCACAAATGTTAATATTTCATAAAAATATTTCGACTTAAGCCATTCATTTTTATTTATATGTTTTTTTAACAATTCACTTCTTTAATATTCTTTCACTCAACGAGTAATCACACAAAAAAGGCAGCCACGCCGCCTTAATATCAACCCAGTTTGCTTCCACCCAAACACATTGGACTCTCTGGAGCACCATCCGTTTGTTGCAGCCATTCTGATTCAGTATAGGTATGAATAGAGAGAGCGTGTATGTGATTTTCTAATTCTTCTATCAATACGCCATTAACTTTGCGGTGACGAGCAACCAGTCTCAAGTTTTCAAACGCTTGGCTGACGATGATCACTTTAAAGTGGCTTTCAGATCCTTTAGGGACATTATGCATGTAGCTTTCATTAAGTACTTCTAAGTGCTTTGGCTCAAAAGCACTGCGCAGTTTTTCTTCAATGATTTCATGAATCATGTTTATTCCTTGCTCAATTTTTATTTGATTATACCTTACTGACGATCGCCTGCTATGTCCTTGTTATCAGTATCCCAACATTCTAAGACCAGATAACCGATCAAAATGGCTTTTCAAGAATAAAAAGCCCAAAATGAGCCCCTTCCCGATGTATTCAAGCCGTTTGTTTTTATTTTCATTTCTAGAATTTGCCGCTTTCTGCGACAATGCGCTCATAGCCCATTAGAAACCAAGCACAATGAATACCGAGCTACACATCGACGGTCGAACTTTAACGCTGCAACGCTTTCCCAAACGAGCACAAGAAACACTTCAGGCATGGAGTGCTGGTGACGAATACCTTATTAATTACGTTGAGAAAGAGCTTAAAGTTTCAGACGGAAAAAAAATCCTCATTCTGAATGATAACTTTGGGGCTTTATCTTGCTGGTTTTCAGAAAAACATCACGTCACCATGATGACGGACTCATTCGTATCACATAGAGGAACACTAAAAAATCTGCAACGGAATCAATGCAATAAAGTCGACTTTCTAACCAGCTTAGAAAGCATTCCTACCGATATCGACTTAGTGCTCATGCAGATCCCCAAAATTAATCGATTTTTAACATATCAGCTCAACCAATTGCGATCGGTGTTACCTTCGCACTGCCAAATAGTGGCGGTGAACAAAGTTAAAGAAATACACACATCCACACTAAAGCTGTTTGAAAAACACTTAGGCACCACAACGACCTCTCTTGCGTGGAAAAAGCACCGTCTTGTATTCTCGATACCGGACTCTACCCTCAGCCATAAGACAGAACCTGAAACAAAATGGAAAGTGGATGGGGAAAGCTTCTCGCTGACCAATCTCGCCAATGTGTATTCCGGTGAGGCTCTCGATTTAGGTGCACGTTTTATGCTTGAACATATTCCTCAAAACCCCCGGCTAGAGCACATTCTTGATCTCGGTTGTGGCAATGGCGTTCTTTCTGTTAAAGCCGGACAATTAAACCCCAAAGCAAATATTACCTGTGTTGACGAAAGCTACATGGCTGTGGAATCAGCTAAGCGCAATCTCACAGAAACTCTGGGTGAAGATCGCAATATCCAGTGCATAGCCAATAATTGCCTTGATGGATTTGAAAAAGAGAGTACTTACTTAGTGTTATGTAACCCCCCGTTCCATCAACAACAAGCCGTTACAGACCACATTGCATGGCAGATGTTCTGTGATGCAAAGCATGTTCTTAGTAGTGGAGGGGATTTATTTGTTATTGGTAACCGTCACCTAGGCTACGATATAAAACTTGAACGCTTATTTGGAAAATCGCAGGTTAAGCTCGTCGCATCGAACCGTAAATTTGTTATATTACAAGCCACTAAAAAATAGAAAACGTCCTGCGAGAATGTTTAATTAAGGAATTCGTCATGAGAAAATTGATACTTGCTGCATCTGTGACACTTTTAGCAGCTTGCGCTTCTCCACAGAAAGAAGAACAAATAAACCTCACACCGACACCAACCTTGAGCAGCGTGAAATTGGTGAATGGGCAGTCTTTCTCTCTAGAAAGTCGTGATATACGTACTTCTCAGTATGTCGCGTTAGTCAACAGCGGTCGTCGCACGACTCAACCTATCCACACAAAGCAAAACCTGCGTATCGCCATTGAAACTGCGATGTACCAGCAATTGGTCTCCCAAGGTTTCCAGATGGTGGCAAACAGCAACAATACACTTAGCCTTGAAGTTCAAGAAGCTTTGGTCAATGTTTCAAACACGTTAATGGAAAACGAGTTAGATGCCAAAGTAACGCTTCAGGTCACCGCAGAAACACCACGCGGTAAGCTCGTTAAGTCTTACAACGGTACAGCGACAAAAACAGGCACTTTGTCTGCGTCTAATGACGATGTTGAATTGGTGCTAAATGATGTGGTCGATTTAGTGCTTGCTGAAATCGCCAACGACAAAGAACTTCTAAATTACATGAAGGAGAGATTCTAATGCGCAGCCTGATTTTATCTTTGGTATGTCTTTTCTCACTACCAACTTGGGCTCAAAACGTTGTATTTGAAACAACTCTTGGCTCATTCACAGTGGAATTGAATGAAGAAAAAGCCCCTGTCACAGTCAAAAACTTCCTTCGCTACATTGAAGATGGCAGTTATGAAGGTACTCAATTTCATCGTGTAATTGCTGGTTTTATGGCTCAAGGCGGTGGGTTTGATGAAAAAATGGGTCGCCTACCCACTTATGATGCAATAAAGAATGAAGCCAGCAATGGTTTGAAAAATGACACCGCGACTATCGCAATGGCACGCACATCTAATCCTCACTCTGCGACGCGCCAGTTCTTCATTAACTTGCAAAACAATGACTTTTTGAACTATTCATCTTCCAACCCAGGCTACGCCGTATTTGGAAAGGTGACAAAAGGATTTGATGTAGTTCAGCAAATGGCAACCAAACCAACCAAGTCCATGGGTAGAATGCAAGATATCCCAGTAAAACCTATCGTTATTAAAAAAGTAACTCTACAAAAATAACAAAATTAACGCTGGTAAAACGCCAGCGTTTTCTTTCGCTTTTCATACAAGGAGTGTTCTATGTCAAGCAATATGACTTGGACAGAAACTATCCGAAGTTACCTTGATAAACGCTTGCTATGGGTCTTTATGCTGGGCTGCTCCAGCGGCTTTCCTTGGGTACTCATCGGCTCTAACATGTCCGGTTGGCTCAAAGATGCAGGGCTAACACGCGCTGCAATTGGTTACTTTGGTTCTATTTTCGCGGTTTACGCTATTAACTTTTTATGGGCACCTTTAGTCGACCGCGTAAAATTACCCATTCTCCACTCTTTGTTAGGGCAAAGACGCAGTTGGATACTTTTGTGTCAATGCCTGATCTTAATTTGTACTCTGTTTATTGCGGGAGTTGATCCAGCAACCAACTTGATGTTTACATCGATGATTGCCTTCGGTATTGCTATAGCGTCTGCAACACAAGACATCGCCATTGATGCTTACCGAATCGATACTTTCCCAAAATCGCAATCCAATAAACTCCCTCAAGCTTCGGCTATGGCCGTAGTGGGTTGGTGGACTGGTTATTCTCTTCCTGGCTACTTAGCGTTTATCAATGCTGACAGTATTGGTTGGAACGGTGTCTTTTATGGAATGGCTATCATTGTAGGTGTGCTGATCTTATTTACGTTGTTGGTAGGTGAACCGCAAACCCAACGTGAAGCTCTTCAGAAGCAAGCCGAGGAGCGTCACTCTGAAGTCGTCGGCTCTCCGATTGCTGCGTGGTTTACGGTAACCGTTATTGAACCATTTTATGACTTCTTCAAACGCAACGGTGTGCAAGTTGCCGTTACTCTGCTTTTGTTCGTCTTCCTATTCAAAATCGGTGAAGCCTTCTTGGGGCGTATGTCGATTACGTTTTACAAGGAAGTCGGCTTCAGTAACGAACAAATAGGCTACTACTCCAAATTGATTGGTTGGGGCTTTACCATTCTCTTTACCATCATCGGAAGTATGGTGAATGTGAAGTTTGGTATTGTTCGCGGCTTAATGATTGGCGGTATTGCCATGGCAGCAAGTAACTTGATGTTTGCTTGGATAGCCAAAGTAGGACCGAGTGAGACTCTGTTCTTCGCAACCATTGTTGTCGATAACTTCACAACGGCATTTTCTACTGTCGCGTTTGTATCTTTCTTAACTGCCATGACAGGTCAAGCATTCTCAGCGACTCAATACGCGTTGCTTGCGTCTCTGGGTAATTTTGGGAGAACGACTTTGGCATCTTTCAGTGGCGAGCTTGTTGATTTCTTGGACGATTGGTCAACCTTCTTCATTGTCACCTCTTTGATGGTGATTCCAAGTTTGATTATGCTTTACTCTCTAAGACACCACTTCACAAACTTGTTGGCAAAAGCCAAAAAAGAATCAGAAATGGAAGATTCTCCTTTGGTTAAATAACCCGTCAAAGCCAACGAGCTGAGGTTAAATAAATTTCAGACGTAAAAAAGAGGCTCTTATTAGAGCCTCTTTTCTTTTTTTATTCATCGACAAGAATACGTTAAGGGTACATGCCTCTACCAAACAAGTTGAAGACTCTAGCCACACCTTGAGTGAATATCATCGGCTCTGTCAAAACGGTTAGACACAAGCAGTCCTGATTTTCCGCCGTTTGCGGTGCGTGCTTCACTGATGCATCGCGAGACATGATGTCTCCTTCAGCGTATTGCCCATCCTCATCGCTAAAACTGCCATGAAGAACTAACGTAGTTTCGACGCCTTTATGAGTATGCTGCGGAACTTGGACGCCTTCCTTAATGTAAAGTAGGTTCATTCTCGCATCGTTTTCTTCAAGCTCAATTGCGGCGCTGTACACCTTTCCACCGTAACTACGCCATTCTCCTATTCTAGAAACCTGATTTCTCAGTGCTTTCGGTAGCACAAACTTCTTACCATTTAACTCAATATGCACTGAAGGGGTTTCTTCTGTATGAGAAGTTGGCTTTAGCTGTTTCATATCAACAATGGTTGAAAGCATTGAATCCAAATCTAAACTAGGTGCGCTTTTTTCTTCGGCGATATTGGCGAAGGTTGGATCTTTATCAAGGCTCAGATCCTCTGCAGGGCTTTGTGCTTCAAACATCTCATTAGCCGCTTCTGCTTCTAACCTCTGCACTGTTTGTCTGCATTGACTGCATGTTTCCAAATGCGCAGACACCATGATACCGTGGCACGGATCAATAGTACCGTCCACGTAAGCGCGAATCAGTTCGAACTCTGGGTGATAACTCATAATGCATCCCCCTTCATTGAATGCCGTAACTTCTCTACAGCAAGTCGCAATCGCGATTTAACTGTTCCTAATGGGATATCAAACATATCGGCGACTTGTTGATGTGGAAGCTCGTCTAGGTAAACCGCTTTGACAACGTCTTTTTGACTCTGCGGTAGAGTGTCCAAAAATCGAACGACCTGTTCTTTTAACATATTTTGTTCCGGGGAATAATGCTCGACAAGATCCGGCGGGCAGTAATCGCTTGCCCAGATGTCTTCAGAATGCACATGAAGCTCTTTGCCCTTTTGCTTTCTCAATAAGTCAAAGCTCAAGTTTCTTGCAATCGTATATATCCAAGTTGAAAGCGAGCTTTTGTCGGGATCAAAAAGATGACTTTTTTGCCAAACCATTGCCATTGTATCTTGAATGATCTCCACCGCCACATGCTCGTTGCTCACGTGCTTAATGACAAATGTTCTAAGTCTTGGAGAAAAAAAACGAAACACTTCGGCATATGCTTCTTTGTCTCCATTCTGAATTCGTGCCATACAAGCCGACCAATGTGCTCGGTCGATTCCTTTAGCTTTTGACTGACATCCAGAGCCTGCTTCTAGCGTCTTGCTCATGATAGTTCCTTAACATCGAGCTGAGGCATATCCCAGCAACGGAAAATAGTATTATTCCTATGAAAAGCATATACGAACACGCAGGATAATCGATCACTTTATATTTAAGGTCAGTTAAAAGAGTAGAAATTTAAAAAGAGCGAAGCCTAACTCTCTACTTTCGGGCAAGTGACTTGCTATCTATTGCCTCAGATAAAAAATCTAACGTAGCGCTGCAAGATTCTTGGGAAACCAAAAGGTCGAATTTCGTTTGATTTATCGGCAACAGTTCAAGCCAGCGTTGACTTACCCAGGTCGCGTCGTCGAAAAAACATTGTTCGTACAAGTTTTTAACTTGTGGGAACTGGCTATAAACATGCCTGAGTTGTTGCGAAACATGCTCTGTATCCTCAACAAACTGTGCAGTTTGCCAATTGGGAAGATGTTCAATCTCCCCGACTCTCAACCCATCCTTCTCCGACCATACCCTTTTTACACGAATTCTTTGCTTTCCATACACGGTGATCCCTAGCAAACCATCTTCTAAGGTTTCGAAGTCCACGATCTCAACAAGCGTGCCGATTTGAGACACATTATGTGGGGAAGATTCATCACCGTCTGACATGAGGCAAATTCCAAATCCCTCATTCTGTTGGCAGCACTCTTTCACCAATCTCTTATAACGGGGTTCGAATATTCTCAGGTTCATTTTCCCCTCGGGCAAAACAACCGAACTCAGAGGAAACAATTTGGTAATTAATGACATGCTCATTTTCCTTTGTCTTTATGTTCAGGATTTACGAGTGCGCCAGTAATCGCGATCACAATCATTATTCATTTACCGCACGAATGCAGTAAACACGGATGTTTCAGCGCAGAAATATCTAATTTCCTAACGCTGTTGAAAGTAAGAACGAAAACGTTTTTCTCAAATTAACAATTTTGTCATTAGCAAAACCCTGATTACTATTGCACCTAATTGACAGAGTTCATAATTATGTTCAATTACGTGATCTTAATCACGCAATCGTTTTCTAATTGCAGTATTTTTCACTTCCAAATGAGAAGTAAAGATATAGAATGCGCGGCGAAGGATTTAAGGTTTATGGATTGAGCCCTACACCAATCGTTTATATGAGAGAAGAACCTAATGCGTAAGTCAATTTTAGCTCTAAGTCTTGCATCTGCAGCTATTGCTGTTCCAGCACAAGCCGAATATCTATTTGGTTTTGGTAGCGCGTACCTTGATTACCAAAAGTGGGATCACGGTATCGGCAATGACGACTCTAACTTTGGTCAAGAAATCCATGAACGCAACCAAGCCGTTATAGGCATTGAAGGTGGCGCGGTATTTGATTGGGGGCAAATCTACGGATTTTACGACTACGAAGGTGTTGACCGTGGTCAAGACAATCGTGGTGCATCCCTTAAAGGTACAATCCATTACAACCTAGCAGACACTGGTGTCAGTCTTTATGCTCAAGTGTACAACACAGATAAAGACATCAGCCCAACGCTTCACGAACAAAACCGCGTTGCTGGCTTAGGCTACACAGCATTAAAAGGCGATAACTGGGGGTTCACTCCATTTATTGGTGCTCATCAAGTTAACACCGAAGGCGGCATCAGCGGTGCGAATGGCGGAATGGTTGGTTGGGTTGGTTTCTACAACACCGATCTTGCTGGTCAAAACTTCACGTTTTCAACTTGGGGTGAATACGAATTCGGTCGTCAAGAAGCGTACGCTGATATCAACGGTGGTAAAACAGGGTTGAATGGTAGCGTAAACGCTATGTGGAATTTCCACCAAGATTGGTCTGCTGGCGTTCTTTACCGTTACACAGTCAACAAACTGGCACGTAAAGATTACCAAGACATCGTGATCTATCGTTTAAGCTACAAATTCTAATTGGTAGACATATTAAAAAGTGGCGCTATTGAAGCGCCATTTTTGTTTCTACTTTGTATTGCATCTTTCATTCCTGTCGCTATCCTTGCTCCAATCGTTTCTAACAAGGCTTCTAGGTTTGAATATCGTCATATTAGGTCCAGGTGCAATTGGATCACTTTGGGCGGCATCGCTGACAACAGCGGGGCATCGCGTTTCCCTGTGGACACGCAATAACAAAGATACCCAACGAGATCTGTCGCTTGGCGATACCCCACCAGTAACCTTTGAAACCAATAACCTTAATGCCTTAACACATTGCGATGTTGTATTGGTCACAGTGAAAGCTTGGCAAGTACAAACGGCCTTACTCCCCATTTTGTCGCATCTACATCCAGACACCATATTATTGTTTCTGCATAATGGAATGGGGGCTGTTGACGTGCTGAAATCCGATATAACATCATTTCCTGTTGTTATCGGTACCACGACTCAAGCCGCTTACAAGCCGAATGTTGATCAAGTGATACACACAGGGGTAGGTCAAACTCAGATAGGTGGTTTCAATTCAAAGGGTGAAAAATGTGAGTTCTTAGAAGAAGTGCTTGATCACGCCCTTCCTGATGTAAAGTGGAACCCCAATATCCATCAAGCCCTTTGGGATAAATTAGCCATCAACTGCGCCATCAATCCATTAACAGGTATTCATCAATGTTTGAATGGCGACCTTTCTCAACCAAAGTTCAACACTGTGCTGGATGAAGTCACGCAAGAAGTTGTTTCTGTTATGCGCCGCGAAGGCTTAGAGGCAAACTTTGAGGCATTGAGAGAAAAAGTCAGTACCGTAATTCACGCCACGGCTAAAAATCATTCTTCAATGCAGCAAGATGTATTTCACCAACGGAAAACTGAGATAGAATTTATCACTGGCTACGTCATTCAAGTCGCTGCTCGTCATCAGATTCCAGTTCCTGCCAATCAAGCGTTACTGGATGCCATTATAACCATTGAAAAAAGCTGGATTTCATCATGAGTCATAAAATACTGGTCCCTATCGCTTCAGGTACAGAGGAAATGGAAGCCGTAACCATCATTGATATTATGGTTCGTGCGGGTTATGACGTGACAGTTGCAAGTGTCGATCCTGAAGGAGCACTCACCATGAAAGCCTCCCGTGGTGTCACACTAACAGCAGATTGTCGGTTGGTGGATGTTGCCGACGACCAATTTGATGTCATTGCATTGCCAGGTGGTGTACCGGGCGCAGAAGTTTTTAGAGACAGCACGTTACTTACCGAGATTTTGAAGCAGCATATGTACGATGCTCGCTGGATGGCTGCGATATGCGCAAGCCCTGCCCTCGTTTTACAAGCGCACGATCTTTATCCTAAAGCCATCATGACCTGTCATCCAAATTTCGAGGATAAGATCCCTGAGTCACAATGGCGTGTAAAACGAGTCGTCACCGATATCAATCACAAACTGATTACTAGCCAAGGACCAGGCAGTGCATTGGAGTTTGCGATGGAAATTGTGATCCAGCTTTCGGGTAAACCACACGCATGGAAGGTGGCAGAGCCTATGGTGACGTTACCTAACCTTCACTACCATGAAATGGGTAAGTAAAGTATGCCTTTAACCGACGTACGTTCACAGTTTCCAGCGCTGGCACAAGATGTCAACGAGACCCCTTTGGTTTATCTTGATAGCGCTGCGACCACTCAGAAACCGCAAGTTGTGATAGATGCGATTCAAAAATATTACAGCCAGCAAAATGCAAATGTACATCGCGGGAGCCACTCCTTAACCGCCAATGCCACTTCTCTTTTTGAGGAAGCCAGAGAGACTGTTGCCGACTTTATCGGCGCGCAACCGAAAGAGATCATTTGGACTCGAGGTGCAACGGAGGCGTTGAACTTAATCGCTCAAACTTATGCTCGTAACACGCTTCAGGTAGGAGACGAAATCCTGATTGGCGAAATGGAGCATCACGCGAATATTGTTCCTTGGCAAATTGTGGCAGAGCAGACGGGCGCAAGCATCGTAAAAATTCCCATGACGTCATCTGGTGAGCTCGATATGGCGGCATTTGAGTCTCTCATATCTCACAATGTGAAGATCGTGGCTGTTGCTCATGTTACGAACGTAACAGGGTATCGCCAACCTATTGAAGAAATAATCAAGCTCAGCCGGCAAGTCGGCGCGGTCAGTGTCATTGATGGCGCTCAGGGTATTGTTCATGAATCCGTAGACATCAAAGCGCTGGATGCCGATTTTTATGTGTTTTCCGGTCACAAATTATATGCACCAGCAGGAATTGGGGTGTTGTACGGGAAACTTGATTTACTGCAATCGACGCCGCCCTGGCATGGCGGTGGGAAAATGGTCGAGCGTGTGAGCTTTACCGGTACCACGTTTTCCGAACTTCCTGGAAAGTTTGAAGCTGGCACACCAAACGTTGCCGGAGCGATTGCGTTAAGTGTCGCCATCAGATGGTATCGCTCGTTCTCTCTTGAGGCCATAGAATCGCACATTCATCATCTGCAAAGACTGGCGGCTAACAAACTGGAACAGATGGAAGACATTTCACTACTAGGCTATCAGCCTAATGCGAGTGTGCTGACTTTTGTTGCCGATGGTATTCACCACCAAGACATCGCCACCCTTCTAGATCAACAAGGAATAGCAGTAAGAGCTGGGCACCATTGCGCTCATCCACTCATGGATGCATTGGGAGTAACAGGAACCGTAAGAGTCTCATTTGGGATTTACAACACGGAAGAAGATGTAGATAAATTGGTGAAAGCGGTAGAAAAGGCGTTAGATATTCTATAACCACCTAAAAGAAATCACCTCCAACTTGCTTTAACTCGCGGGTTGGAGGCATTCAATCTTAAAATTTATAACCAATCAGAAATGCGCCTTGGCTTAAGCGGATATCTTTTAGTTCGACCAATTCAACGTTTAGATCTGCATAGAACCCGTAAGATGCAATAAACCGTACACCTGCACCGTACACTAGCCCCGACTCTCGCTCTTGTGGTGTAAATGCCGTTGCTTTCACAGTATGTAAGCCGTACCCAAGCGTCGCATAAGGTTTAATTGCCCCACCACCATCAACATTGAATGGATGTGAAATCTCACCCGCAACTTTCCCCGTGTTAGCAGAAAGTAAATCTTGAGAATTGGCTTCAAAAGTTAACTTTGCAGCAAACATAGCATTGAAATCATAAGCTCCATCAACCCGTAATCCTCCGCCGCCATTGGTGGTAAAATAGGTGTTGTTCACGCTTGAAGAATAACTGGTACTAGCAAAACCAGCCGCTAGGCGAAAGCCTTCTCGCTCTCCATGTTTTTGTGATTCAGCCATGCTGAATGTAGAAA
The DNA here is from genome assembly GCF_002933855.1 of Vibrio penaeicida. Taxonomy (GTDB): domain Bacteria; phylum Pseudomonadota; class Gammaproteobacteria; order Enterobacterales; family Vibrionaceae; genus Vibrio; species Vibrio penaeicida_A. The sequence continues at coordinate 20,410 of NZ_BFAQ01000011.1, read as the reverse complement.
TAAGTGCGGTAGCCAAGACGAAGTATTTTTTCATGTTATTCCTTTTTATTTTTTGACTCGAGATCCGAATAATAGAACTACTCAGCGTTTCTATAATCGGGTCACAGTTTGAATATGCTCAACAATGGCTTTCAATCCATTGCCACGCGAAGGGCTTAAATGGGCAATAAGACCGGTTCGCTCAAAATAGTCATCAATATTAAACTGTTGAATTTGCTCCGACGTCTTCCCCTCATAAGCCGTCAGCACAAGAGCAATCAAACCACGAACGATTCTTGCGTCTGAATCGGCGCAGAAATGCCAATGTTCCCCGCGCTTTTCAGCAACAAACCATACTTGGCTTTCACATCCAGAAATCGTAACTGTATCTGATTTCAACGCTTCAGGCATGGCGGGCAGTTTTTTACCCCATTGAATCACCTGTCGGTAACGGTCTTCCCAACTTTTAAAACCTTGCATGGTGTCTGCAATCTGCTCACTAGAAATGTCGGTACCAAAAGGGGACAAAGGAAAGTTGCTCATAATATTTGTTGAATTATCCAATTTAAACTGTGTGAGATTATATACCCAAACCCACTCAGGTGAAGGTTCTAAATGCCTTTCAACTGTCAGTATAAGAAAATCTGATCAGCATAAGAAAACCCGACCAGTATAAGAAAGCCCAGCATCAACGCTGGGCTTTCTTACAGAATATAGGTGTTAAAAGCGGTTAGGTTGTTTTCATTCCACGCTGAATCAACTTCTCGACAATTCGCGATACCGCAACAAACCCAAACGTTGCCGTTACAACCGTAGCCGCACCAAAACCGCTGGCACAGTCCATACGTTTCGGACCTTCCGCCGTCGACTTAGTGGCGCAAACACTGCCATCAGCTTGTGGGTATTTAAGTTGTTCTGTTGAGAATACGCACTCAATACCAAACTTGCGTTGCGGGTTTTTAGGAAAATTATGATGGCGGCGAAGTGTGTCTTTTATCTTCTTCGCTAACGGGTCTTGAATGGTTTTGGTTAAGTCGGCAACCTGAATTTGAGTTGGGTCCACTTGACCGCCCGCACCACCCGTTGTTACTACTTTAATCTTATTGCTCCGACAAAACGCCAGTAATGCAGCCTTAGCTTTCACACTGTCAATCGCATCCAGTACATAGTCAAAGTCTTTAGTGATGTACTCTTTTAAGTTGTCAGGCGAAATAAAGTCATCGATTAAATTCACCTTACACTCTGGGTTAATCAGCTTCACCCTTTCAGCCATTACCTCAATCTTGCTCTGACCAACAGTGCCGTTCAACGCATGGATCTGACGATTAATATTGGTGACACACACATCATCCATATCGATCAAGGTAAGTTCACCAATGCCCGTTCGGGCAAGCGCTTCTACTGCCCAAGAACCGACACCACCAATACCCACTACACAAACATGAGATGCCCGAAGAATATCGACTTCAGAATGCCCGTATAACCGCCTTGTACCACCAAATCGCTGATTGTACTGCTCGGATGCTGGAGGAAGGTTGTCTTGCATGATATGACCTTGTGCAAAGTAGAGTTCAAAAAGAAAGAGTGCGATTTATACGCACTCTTTATAGAAAAGTCTATACCCAAGTAACCTCAAGATACTAGGTTCAGCGAGAGTTAACTGGCTTTCAGGCAAGGCATCGATTTGAAGATCTAGTGGTTCTAAATCAAGAATCGATAACACAGTATGAAAGCCAGTTAAACTCGCCCTTGGGAGCCCATATTCTGCCCCACTTCATCGTCTAAGAACTTGGAAAGGACTCGTCATTCCGCTGCGTTCTTTTCCTTGAATTGAAACAGAATATGAGGCTCTGAATCCTGCACCTTGAGGTCACTTGGGTATGGCGAGATGCGTTTAGTCTATTCACGCTTTTCTGGAGGCAGCGCCCATGGTGATTGCGTGGGTGACGCCTCTAATCCTAACTTCCACACTCGACCAAAGTGCCTATAGTGACCAGCTTGCGTTCCAGCTCTTGGTCCCATGCCATGATAGAGATCGAGGTGGTTCTGTTTTACTGCACCGCCCGTATCCAAAACAATCAGCAGCCTCAACTCATGCGCACCGCTGAACGTACCATCTGCGTTGAGTAGCGGCACTTCTGCCAAAATAGGGGTGCCCATTGGGAACAAACGTCTATCTCCTGCGACAGACGCCATGGGTAACAGTGGAATACCCGCTGTTCCCGTCACCGGAGCCGCCTGTCTAGGCTCAAAGAAAACGTAAGATGGGTTTTGTTCCAGTAGCTCGCGAACAACCTCTTCCTCTTGTGCTAATACCCACTCTTTAATGGCTTTCAGCGACATTTTTTCGCGGGGTACTTGGTTACGTTCAATCAAAACCTTACCAATACTCACATAGGGGTGACCATTTTTACCTCTATAGGCGAAGTATTCTAATGTGTCATCGTCTTCAAAATGCACAAAACCACTGCCCTGAACTTCCATAATAAACGGGTCTATCATATTGGCTGCGTAACCAAGCTCTAACCCTAACCCGTTTAACGCTCCGTCATTAATTTCTGCACGAGTTGGACATTGGTCATTACATTCGGGCATTTTGTAAACTGGGTAACGGAACGTATCGTTAGGCTGATGCCTAAGTTCTATGACAGGAGAAAAATAGCCCGTAAACAACACATTACCTTGGCTGTCTCCCCCACCAAGCTGCGCAGACTGAATACCATAATTTGCGAGCTCACTTGGCTCACCGCTATTTAGCGCCCAAGCTGAAAGCTGTTCATACAAAGATTGATAGGTACGCGCCATCGAAGGAGATTTGGATAAAACGGCCTCTGCCTGAGCATCAAATGTAAGAAGGTTTCGGGGTTTATTCGACTCGATTTGAGCGGTTTGATTCAATGGCGATGAGAATTCACCGTCAAGGTATTGCTGACCGCGTTCTTTAGGCGCTGCACACCCAACAAGAACCAACGCGATACCGAAGCAAAGAAATTTTTTAAACACAAAGACATCCAAACAAAATGATTTGTATCAGCATGGCAAAATATGACGCCATCAGCAACACAAGTCACCCTATTGAGATACCTAGTTGCTTGAATTTAAGACAGCTGGAGGCGTTGTATTCAAAAATATGGATTCGTAGTGTTCAGGGCGAAGTCGGCGCATTCTGTTGAAACTTTCAGAAATCACGATGAACTCATGCTCAACACCACCGCTTTCGAATTCCAATTCAGTGCCATTAAAACTGAATTTAGACGTTAACATTCGCCCGTCGCGGTAAATGCCTTCGGGTTTAATTGTGTAGGAATCGGACATGTAAGGGGCAACGTGCTGTTCAACCCAATGACCATAGATTTTCTTTTTGAGGTCTTTCTGTTGTACTTGGTAGTCACCTAGCACATGATATAAAGTTACACCTGCGCCAATCGCTACTGTGACAACCAACAATATTGCACGTACATAATACGACACATCTCGACGCGAACTTCCCCGCAAAATCTTGCTCACTTCACCACTCATACATCTAACATCTCATTACGTGTGCCAAGAATTACAGGCGTGCACTTACTTGTCTATATCAACCTTTTGATCATTTCATAGTAAGCGCAGTTGCTGCTGACTTTTCACTCAGTTTAAACCATAGTCTATATGAATTCGCAGTGCATGGATCATTATTTGGCACAGTTCCAAATTTTTGATTGAACAAAAAGAAATTTGGCGTCAATATAAAGAAAATAAATAGTCACAAAATTAGCATAAATAGTCACGGATAGATTGAATAGTGAAGATAAGAAGCACAGCTCTGGTAAAAGGGTTTAGACAATCCGCCCCTTATGTTAACGCACACCGCGGAAAAATCATGGTGATAATGCTGGGTGGAGAAGCATTCGAAGATCAGAATTTTGGCAACATAATTAACGATATCGCACTGCTACACAGCTTAGGGGTAAAAATCGTGTTAGTGCACGGTGCTCGTCCTCAAATTAACCAGTTGCTCGACAAGCAAGAACATCATACTCCTTATCACAAAGGTATTCGTGTTACCGATGAAAACGCCTTAAGCGTTGTTATGCAAGCAGCCGGTCAGTTACAGCTCGCCATTACCGCTCGGCTTTCAATGAGCTTGAATAATACCCCTATGGCTGGCACTCAGTTGAACGTTGCTAGCGGAAACTTTATCGTCGCACAACCTATTGGTGTCGACGATGGTATCGACTATTGCCACAGTGGTCGTATTCGCCGTATCGATACCGAAGGCATTTACAGAACACTTCAACAGGGCTCTATTGTTCTTCTGGGTCCTATTGGGTCGTCCGTTACAGGTGAAAGCTTTAACTTACTTTCAGAAGAAGTGGCTACACAAGTCGCCATCAAACTCAATGCAGATAAGCTGATTGGTTTTAGTTCTGAGCAAGGCATTACAGACGACGAAGGCAACGTCATTGCCGAACTCTTCCCTGCGGGTGCTCAAGAAATACTTCAACAACGAGTTTCCGATTCGGACGAAGGGCAAAGAGGATCGATTCGCTTCCTTAAAGCTGCTATTGCCGCATGCCGAGCTGGCGTTCCAAGAAGCCACTTAGTCAGTTACAAACTTGATGGTGCCATTCTGCAAGAGCTATTTTCACTCGATGGTATCGGAACCCAGATCGTCATGGCCAGCGCAGAACAAGTCCGTAGTGCTGATATCGATGATATTGGCGGTATCCTAGACTTAATTCGCCCTCTAGAAGAGCAAGGTATATTGGTTCGCCGGTCACGTGAGCAACTGGAACAAGAAATCCACCAATTTACGATCATCGAAAAAGACGGCATGATCATTGGCTGTGCAGCTCTGTATCCGTTTCTTGAAGACCAAACGGGTGAAATGGCCTGTGTAGCAATTCACCACGATTATCGCGATGGTAACCGCGGTGTTCACTTACTTAAACACATATACAATCAAGCGAAAACGATGGGGCTAGAGAATTTATTTGTGCTCACCACGCGAAGCATCCACTGGTTTAGAGAACAAGGATTCACTGAAGTCGGAATAGGGGCGTTACCTGGAGAGAAGCAAGATTTATATAACTACCAGAGACGTTCTAAGATTTTACAACTCCAAGTAATTTAATGGGATCTCGTTCCAATTAATTTCATTCATAAGCAACTGATTTATAATTAATTGCTAAAAAAAACCGCAGATCGGTTAAAAATTGACTTTTCATATCACATTCTGCTGGTACAATCGCCGCCACTGGAAAGCCGTGCTTTCCAGTGCCAAATTCAGTTGAACCATTCTGTTTCACCTCTGATTTTGCTTTATCGCATATCAAAAGTGTTTAAACATCAACGTCAAGAATGTTCACTGCCACATGGAGGTTCACTCTAGTACGGAGTCAAATGCTAGGAAGCGAGAGTCCACAACTTGCGAGCATAAACTCAATGAGAACCATTATTTGCAACTCGGCCCAAAGCTTTTGGGATATGGCTGACAATCAGTTTTTGGATGGCAGAGAAGTACACTGCGTTTTTCCAGTAAACGACAGCATGAAACGTTACATAATGTCTTATCAAAATCGCTGTAACATAAGAAACATCTCATTTTCGGAAGTATTCAGTACGAAAATAGATGAAGACAGCAGCGTCAAAGACGTTTTCAAATTCCTAGCACTTACCGAAGCCTAGGATTTGCAAACCTCAAGTAATTTGATGGCCCACCAAGGACGGTGGAACCAAAAATTCAATCGCACTTTTAAACTGTATTTATCGCCCCTACCAATCCAATCGCCCAGCTAACCCACTTGCACGTAATGTTTTCACTTTTACCCCTCGATTCATCACGTTTCGCTCACCAAACAGATCCAGTTTTTTCTTAGCTCGCGTAATGCCGGTATAGATCAACTCTCGCGTTAAAATAGGGCTAAAGCTTGGCGGTAATACCATGATCGTATGTTCAAACTCACTCCCTTGAGATTTATGAATGGTCATGGCATACGCCGTTTCGTGCTCGGGCACTCGGCTTGGAAGAACACCTTTCACCGTGCCATCGGGTAATTCAAAGTACACCCTAAGTCTTGGCACTTCTTCAGACTCATCCAGCATACAAATTCCAATATCACCATTGTAAAGCCCCAATGCATGATCATTACGCGTGACCATGACCGGTCTGCCCGGATACCAAACATCATCGGTGCTAGGCAACTTATTCTGTTTTCTAAGGCTCTGCTCTATTCGATGATTCAACCCGACAAGCCCAAAATCACCTTCACGAATAGCACATAATAATCGGCATTCTGAAAACAGTTTCAACACCTGCTTTGCTTTCGCGCTGGGCAGTTCATCCAATGAAACTGCGCGGTTGGCTTCTTGCAAATAAGGGGCATAACCTGTCGTAACCATCTTTAGCATCTGCTGATAAGTGTCTTTGTCCAAGTCATGATGGGCAATATCATCGAACCCTTGCTCCCAAACTTTTTCGACTCGAATGGGATGACCTGAATTGATCGCTTTAGCCAACTGCCCAATACCAGAACGAGCATCAAATCGGTAGCTTTTCTGCAACATGCACAAACAGTCCACGATGGGTGGGGCTGACGTAGAGTGTTGGTGGCTCACTGCATCGTAACCAGTTAACGTAGCGATTTGTTGGCTTTGCGCTGGGCTCATGAACTGATCACTAAAATCACAGATATCGCCTAGCACTGCGCCTGCCTCCACAGAAGCAAGCTGATCTTTATCGCCAAGTAAAATCAGTCTCGCATTCGGTGGCATTGCATCCACCAGCTTATACATCATAGACAGGTCAACCATTGAAGCTTCATCGACAACCAAAATGTCGAGATGCAATGGGTTGTCTTTATGATGTCGGAACTCAGCTCGCCCGGGGATCGCACCGAGTAAACGGTGAATCGTACTCGAATCGGTTGGGATTTGGTCACGGATACTCGGATCTACCGGCAAAACATCCACGGCTTTACCAATGGATTCGGTTAAACGAGCTGCGGCTTTCCCCGTTGGAGCAACCAGTTTAATGTCAGGCACCACACCTAGGTCACTCCCCTGCTGAACCAATGCCGCCAACAATTTAGCGACTGTTGTGGTTTTTCCTGTTCCTGGTCCACCAGAAATCACAGCAAAGCGTCTGGTAAGCGCGACAGCAGCCGCCACCTTTTGCCAATTTAAGCAGGCAGACTGTGGTACTAAGGCATCCAAACTGCTTAAATCCGTCACTTTTTTCGCACTCACCAAAACATTGTCAATCGCGTTCCAGTCCAATGTTTCCGGCGCTACGACATCTAAGTGATCGCATACCCATTGCTGTCGTATGACTTGATGGCTTTGTTCTGAATGCGCAATTGCTGAAAACAAGTATTGGTAGCTGCGAGCAAACAAATGATCTAGCGTTGTTTTTAATCGAGCCGCTTGAGCAGGCTCTAAAACAATGGGCGACATCAAATCGCGCAGCGTCTGACTGAGCACCACCTCGTAATGCCAATAGCGGTGCAGATACAATTTCGCACCATCCAGAATTAAAGGTTTAGCTTCACCGTTTCGCCCGACGACAGGAGAGCTCTCCAACTCTTTTTTCCAATCAATGCCCGTGAGTTTTTCTTGTAGTAATTGTGCTTGCTCGCCATAAAGACCAAGGCTAGCTGCAATATCTACTCCGTCCATGGGCACACAGATATGCCCTTTTCCTAATTCAGAACTGGCTAAACCTGCAATAAAAGGCACGGAAAGATTCGAATCGGGCTGTTGAGAGGCAATAAATCGAGCAAATTGGTAATCCAGCTGTCGAACTGCTCCTTGAACAGCAAGTTGCTGCATGACATTGAGTAAATCGGTTGTAGGCATGTCGGAGTTTACTGGCTGAGAATCAGACATCTAATGCTTCTCCATCAATGAGCTTATCGAACTGTTCCAAAAAGGCTTGGGAAGGTTTCGCTGAAAAGATCCCGTTATTCGATTGCCCATCCACACCTCGTAAAAAAAGATAATACACACCACCAAAATGCTGTTCATAGTCATAACGTGCCAGCCGACTTTTTAAGAAGCGGTGCAGCGCCAACGCGTAAATTTGATATTGTAAATCGTATCGGTGATCCACCATCGCACGTGCTAAATTCTCGCCATGGTAGTCGGCAACTGAATCGCCTAAGTGGTTCGATTTCCAGTCAAGGACATAATACTTTCCATTGTGCTCAAACACTAAATCGATAAAACCCTTCAACATGCCTTTTAAGCGATGGAAACCTAGATCGCCAGCCTGCTTAGAAAGCGGGTCATGTTGGTGGGCCAACTGATTAAACGTTGGAGCGAGAAGTACATCTATGGGCAATAAGAATTCCATCTCCACCAATAGCTGACTTGGCATTTTGTTCGAAAGTTGGAGCCCTTCCCCATCCAAAGGCGTGTTAAGCACCGTATCTACCAGTAATTCCAATACGGGCTGCCATTCTGGTTCGAGCTGTTCTACTTCCATCAAATGGGCAATGGTTGCACTGTTGGCTTCACTGTGTGCAGGTTCGTTGAAAATCACCTCTTCAAATAAAGTGTGAAGAAACGTTCCCGGTCTCGCGCCTCTTGGAAAGGTAAATATAGAACGCCCGGGCGCTTCTATCAGGTGCTCTTCCTCTTCGGAAAATGAGTCAATATCAAACCCTGCGATTTCAAAAGACGCATCATGTGCACCGTGCCCTGATTGCTTGACTAGCCCCGAATAACTGCTGATTCTCCATGAGCGATCGATATCTTGCTGTAACTCGCTTGCCGTAAGAACTTCTGCCGCTTCTTTTACGGGTGTATATGGCAGTCCTTGCTGCTCAGGTGGTGTATCAATGGTCATGAAATCATGATTTGTGGTCACTTGAGCGAGGCACCCCGCTAATTCTTCTGGCGATTTTGGCTCGCCGTTTTGCACTAAATACCCAATCGCGCTTAAATGGAGCCCTGAAGGACCTTTCGTGGCTCGCCCTTTTCGTATCGGCGTCATACCAATGAAGCAGCCATAAACCGCACGGGTAAGCGCCACGTAAGTCAAACGTAAATCTTCCGCTAATCTCTCTTTATCGGCCAGTTCGAGGGCTTCACTGTTCTTAGTTATGTCCAATACGGTTTTGTCTTTCTTTGCATCGTAATACTTGCCTTCACTGGCTTCGCGGTAACTGCTAACAAAAGGAAGAAAGACCAAATCGTATTCCAAGCCTTTCGATTTATGGATAGTGACAATTTGAACCAGATTACGCTCAGACTCCAAACGTTGGATTTGCTCATCGCTCCCACCCGTTATGCCGGACTGAATATCGCTGATGGTTTCAGATAGCCAACGCAGCAAACCGTGATCGCTTTCCAGCGACAAACTGGCTTGCTGCAATAACTCGCCAATGTGCAGCAAATCGGTAATGGTGCGCTCTCCGTTATCTTCTTCCAGTAAGCGCTCTGCCATCGTTCGCTTTGACATAACGGAACGAATCATTGGCATTACGCCTCGTTGCTGCCAAAGTTTCCGGTACTCCCGAAACTCATTCACCGTGTTTTCCCACAGTGTTTCTTCGTTATTTAGGGCATCCAATTCACGAGCGTTCAAAGCGAACAAAGACGATGCCAAACAAGCACGAAGCGTTTTGTCTTGTTCCGGCGTTAGGACGGCTTGGAGCAGGCGTTGCATATCGTGCGCAACTGTACTGTCGAACACGCTGTCTCGGTTAGATAAATACACACTCGCAATGCCTTGGTCGGCCAAAGCTTCCTTAATTTTTCTCCCTTCCGTACCGGTTCGAACCAACACCGCTATATCACCGGCTTGCACGTTGTGGCGCTCTCCCTCATTTTCAAACCAAGCTTGTTGCTTGTCTGATACAGTTAACACCGTTTGAATTTGGCTGGCTGTGGCTGACGCCATGACTGAAAGGTAATCCCCTTTCGTTACGGGCTTACCGTCTTCTTCTTCATGCAGCCAAAATCTTAGAGCTGGCTGTTTAACGCCATCCAAAAACCAATGGCTAGAATTGGCTTTCGGGCTGAAATTGACGGGTCTGAACGGAATGTCTTCATCATAAATAAAAGGGGCATTACTGAAGTCGAAAATTCGGTTTACTGCCATAACCATATCGGCACTGGAGCGCCAGTTGGTACCAAGCGTGTAGTGATCTTGCACTTCATTACGGGCTTTAATGTAGGTAAAAATATCTGCGCCACGGAACCCATAGATCGCCTGTTTAGGATCGCCGATCATAAATAAGCCTGTTTGAGGCTGACCTACGTAAATTTGGCTGAATATCTGGTACTGAAGCGGGTCCGTATCTTGGAATTCATCGATCATAGCCACCGGGTAAAGAGTGCGAATACGCTCAGCCAACAAATCATCTTCATCGGCATCTAAGGCGGCAGAAAGTTGGGTCAGCAAATCATCGAACGATAACCAGTTCTTTCTTTGCTTGGCTTTCGCTAATAGAACACGGCACTCAGCGATCGCGTGCGCCAAAATGGGATCACGCAACGAAACGGACTGCGAGATAAACTCGTCTATCAAATCAAAAACTGGGTGAGTGGGTGGTTCGCCTTTGGGGGTCTTTTCATTCAGCGTCGTCTGGCTGAATTTTTCCAGCTTATCGGGAAAAACGTAATCCACTGTTGGGCTTGCTGCCCAAATAGTGACTTGTTCTAACCAAGTAGGCAGCGATTTTTTGGTGTAGCTACGCTTGTTTACATCTGAGTTTGATATCAGGTCTTGTAGATCGTCTTGCGCCGCTCGCCATTGCGCTTTGAGTTCATCGATTTTACTTAAATTCTGTTGATGCAGATCCGCAATATTTGTTGAAAGAGGCGCGACCGTCAGTTCAATGTCTGCCCCCGTTAGGTGTCGGGATACATCCTTAAGCAGAGCTGAAGGTGCCCCCCAGATCTTCCCGATCTCGGCGGCAAGGTTCATCGGTAATGGATAAAACTGCCTACGCCAATAATCGGCAACGACTTGAGCTTTGAGCTGAGTTTCGTCGGTAACAAATTCGTTGTTAAATCGGCTGCCCGATTCAAAGGCATTTTGAGTCAACATACGCTGGCAAAAGCCGTGAATGGTATAGATGGCGGCTTCGTCCATCTGGCGTTCAGCCTGCAGCAATATTTTTGCGGCTTCTTTGTGATCCGAAATGGCGTTTAACAAGGGCTGGATAACGGGATCTATTTTTTTGTCATTTGAAGAAGCCCCACCACGAGAAAACGCTAATCGCGCGTTGTGAATTTTTGCGCGGATACGATCTCTCAGCTCTGCTGTGGCTGCTTCTGTAAAGGTCACGACCAATATTTGATCAACGGTCAATTGGTAGGGGTGTGAAGTGCCACTCTCACCATGACCAAGAAGTAGACGTAGATACAGCCCCGCAATGGTGAACGTTTTCCCTGTTCCCGCAGAGGCCTCTATTAAACGGGCACCGTGCAAGGGGAAATCCATTGGTGACAAAACACTCGCTTGTTGAGGTTTTGAATCAGATTGGCTAGTCATATGTCGTCGATTCCGCCTAATAATTTGTGATCAAACACTTATTTTGCAATTTATAATTAACTTTAAAGATCAAAATAGATCAGGTTGAGACTTGCTTCACGGTTCAGGCTACCTGCTGTGGTTAGTATCCCTGCCACAGAATTGTGGTCACCTCTGACCCTGTGGTCGCACAGCGAACGCCCTACAAATAACAATGATTTGCTGGCGACCACCCTACACCCTTTCAAATGAAACTTACTCTATCTCTTCACTGTTTTGCGTTGCCATAACTGCGGCTTGTAAAACCAAACTTGCGTTTAATCTTACTTCTCTACCGAGCTCTTCATTCCAGTGAGACCAGATCCTTTCGATGTAGTTATCTGAGCCTTCACCGGGGAACATATAGCCATCGTTAAAAGCATCTCCCATCTTTTTAAGTGCCGTTTCTTCATCATCTACCCACTCTCCTGCTTTGTTAATACAGGCTTGAACGCCCGCTAGCGCTGTCTTAGGGAAATAGGGTAATGGCTGATTCATGCCTTGATAAAACAAGCGAACCAGCTCTTGTAACATGCCGATGGCTTGATCGCGGTTATCTAAAGGAGAAATGACCCAATGCACCGCTCCCTCTTTTTTGTCGTAACCAACGATGTGGGTGCGGCTCACGCCTCCCATGGCAGCGAGACAGAGGTGATCAATCCATGCAGATAACCAATCTTGCGCGCGGATTTTTCCACTACGATATCGAAGCAGCCCAGATTGGTATCGATGTGTTAACCAACCCGTTAATTGGCACGGTTTCCCGTCTATTGTTAGGCTGATCTTCACTTCACTGTCGTCAAGCGGTTTTCCAGCCAAAGGATGAAGCACATTCACGAGTGAATCCGTCTGTTCTCGGTTGGCAGCAAATTCCAGTTCACCAAAAGCACCGATAGGCAGTAAGCCTTTGGCTCGCTGCTTTTCCATGTATCGGGCTAAAACAGGTTCTTCTGCCTCACCGTTCACTCTGCATTGAAGTAATGTATCCACCAATTCGTCGCGCATTTTATAACTTTGTAAGCCCCCCAGAACAAACGGTTCATCATTTTCCAGCGTCGCCATAGGTGGCTCAAAAAACACTTTGAGGCGTCGGTTAAAGAAATATTGAACGGGTAACCGCCAGAAACGTTGAAGTTCCACCAAATCAAGCTGGTAAGGGGCGCTTAGCTCGGCTAAGTAGTCATCCAAAGGTTGCTCAAATGCGCCAGCGCGCGCTCCTAAACGGTTAACGCTCGGTAGCCACTCTTTGGCGTAGCTTTTTTCGATGCCAGAAAACGCAAGAGGGCTAAATGGCACCATGGGGTGAGTGTGAGAAAGGGCAGCCAGAAGCTTGTCGCCAGACGCATCCACGCCCAACATTTCGTCCCCTTCCAAACAATAGTTTTGGTGGCAGTACTCCAACAACTCCGATACTAAAACCGATGGTACTTTGTCTGTATTGTCTTGAATGGATCGTCCGACATAACTGATGTATAAGGATTGCTGTGCTGACAACAAGGCTTCGAGAAATAAGTAACGATCGTCATCTCGTCGTGAGCGATCCCCTGCTCTTGCGCGATTGTTCATTAAATCGAAGCCTTCAGGCGGCATTGAGCGTGGGTAAGCCCCGTCATTCATGCCAAGCAAGCAGACCAATTTAAATGGAATGGAACGCATGGGCATCAACGTACAAAAGTTCACTTGCCCTGCTAAAAAGCGCTGACTGACACGGGTTCCAGACAGTTTGTTCTGCAAATATTGCTGCAATACCGTATGCGAAATGTCTTCTTCAAATCCGGCATCATGAACCTGTTCAAGCAACTGAGATAAGGTGTCTCGAATGGATTTAAGCGCCATTTCACCTTCAAGCTCTACGCTAAAAAAGGCATCCAGCATGTCATTAATGATGCGAGTCCAATCTACCGCGCTTTGGGTGGCGTTCAACTGCTTTTGGAATCGGTTGAGCGTATCGACGTAGTGCGCCAATTTACCCGCTAATTCCGCATCCATTCCTTGTACTTCATTGTAGGAAGCAATGGTTCTTTGCCCCTCAAACAACCCAGCACTTTCTGGCATAGCGTAGCCCAATAGCATTCTTTGAATACCAAAAAGCCATGTATTTTGCGTTAGCTCTGGAAGCTCAAATTGCCCAGCGGTTTGTTCATCTAGCCCCCAGCGTACACCAATTTCTTCAATCCAGATCTTTGCTCGCTCAAATTGATCTTCATCCAGACCAAACCGAGCCATAATGGCTGGCACTTCAAGAAGTTCGAGCATCTCGGAGGCTTGGAAACGGCTATCGGGTAGCAGCATTAATTGCATAAATGCAGACAAAACAGGGCTCTCTTCTTGCGCCGTTCTGTCTGAAATGGAGTAAGGGATAAAACGCTCACCAGGTGCATTACCAAAAACAGACTGTATCGCGGGGCTGTAAGCATTAATGTCCGCTACCATGACGATAACGTCACGAGGTTTTAAGCCAGAGTCTCTATCAAACATACTTAAAAGCTGATCATGCAGTACTTCAACTTCACGCATTGGGCTATGACAAGCATGAATCGAAAGCGATGTATCCCCTTCTGAAACCAACTGTTTGTGTTGGCTGGTTTCAAGCACTTCATCTTTTTGGTGCTCTTCTAAATTCAAAATATCCGCTTGTAATTGGTGCAATACGCTATCGCGATCCACCTCTACAAAGGCTTCCACCTCATGAGCTTCTAACTGGGAGAGCAGATACATATTATCGCGCCCTAATTTCCCCATGGATGCCAGCAAACTGTTTCCAACGACATCGGTATGAAGTTCATCAATCACGTTATCTTCAAGTTCGCCTTTTAGCTGCTCTGTCACACCGTGCTCTTCAGAATGGTCTTGTTTCCACTCAATGTGTTTTCGATGACGAGCCGCTAGCTTAGCGAGGTATTTTCTATCTCGAACTTCTCCCCAATAATAACGACACGGGTTGGTAAACATAAGGTGGACATCAATGTGCTCACCCAATGCTTTTAAGGCATCCATGTAACGAGGTGGCAAGGAAGAAATACCAAATACAAACAATCGCTTGGGCAAGTCAGAAAGCCCCGAAGATGCTTGGCTTAACGCATCGATGAAGTGTTCGTATAAATTGGCGCGATGGTAAGGCGATTGATCGAGCACTACCGTGCGATCGTAAAGCGCTTGCCAAAGAATGGGCTGCCAAGGGTGTTCTTCACCGATTTCCTGTACTGTTTCCCCCGCTTCCCATGCGGCGATCCATTCCGGTCTATACACTAAGTATCCATCAAAGATATCCGCTATCTTCTCTGACAATTGAAAGAGCTTGGAATGATCTTCGTCGTTTTCTAAGTAGCGCAGTAAGGGAGAAAACTCAGGCTGAGATAATTGCGATGGCAGTATGTCCATGAGCTTCCAAGTCATGGCTTCTTTGTTGAAAGCGCTTCGAGTTGGTACATCGGGGAGTACTTGCGTAAACCTATCCCAGATAAACGTCGCAGGAAGAGGAAAATCAATGTTTGCGGCGACACCAAATTCTTTCGCCAATTCCATTTTTAGCCACTGCGACATACCTGGGCTTTGAACCAGTATCTGCTCTGCTTCAAACGGGTTTTCTAATGGGGAAAGTTTGATGAGTTCAACAAGTAGAGATTTCAGCAACTCTATTTGATTCGAGTGATAGACAGTAAACACAAAGCATCCGGCTACATGGTTGGACGGTTACTGCTTAGATTAGCATAGAGCATCGAATCCGCTGAACTGAAATATGCATTCGAATACGAGTGAAAGAGCGATCAATCAGTACGTTAGTTAAATAATCAGCACACTTAGTTAAATAGTCAGTTACCCAGATATTCACGTCGACATTTCCGTTTACTTGAGCTGATACGGAAGTATGATAATACTTGTAGTTAAATTTGATGAATATTGTTAGTGGCTCATTTTCGCGACCATTTACACAGTTATTATCGCAATAACAACGATGTATTCTGATGGTTGAGAATTTGCAGTTTTATAACATAGCTCAGTTTGACTTCTGAACCCACCATGCTGAAGTAAAGGTAAGAACTTACGTTGGTGCTTCTTTCGGTCTAGATAGACAATGTCGGGCTAAAAGAGGATATGTTGTATTTCTTTCATTCAATTTGTGTCTCGTGCGCTAACTTTCCCTTGCGCTAAAAACGTTCCACGCATGGGTAATAGCAATGACACCGTTGAATGAGTTGTAGTAAGAAAGGTTATATATGCCAAATGTTGTTGCAAGGGCAGTAAAAAGCTGGCTAAAAACGTCGGTGCATAAAGTAAACGGTTTTAGGGCGAAGCCCGAACTCGAAAGCTTAATGAAACACCAATCATCCGCCGTGAATGCGGTCGGTTCGGCTCTGTATGATGTACTCAATAGTGCTAACTCGCTGGATGAAAGAATGATGTTCGAAAAAATTGAGCAGCGCCGCGCAACTTTACTGGGGTCGAATGCTGAAATTTCAGTAATGGATTATGGCGCTGGTAGCCCGAATACAATAAGAACTCAAGAAGAGATGGCTAAGGGTGTGGAATTCCATTCAACCATCAGCGCTGTGTGCCGCTCTAGCAAGCCTGCGTTTTGGGGGGTATTTCTCTTTAAACTCATTCGCTATTTACAACCTAGCACCTGCCTAGAATTAGGATCATGCGTGGGAATATCCGCATCTTACCAAGCTTCAGCTCTTCAGATGAACAACAACGGACAGATGCTCACGCTTGAAGGCTCTCCAGAGGTGGCTAAAGTGGCTCAAGAAAGCTTAGATTTCATGGAACTGAACAATACCTCCATCATAACGGGTCCCTTTCACTCGACACTTCAAGACACTCTCAGTACCCATCACCCAATCGACTACCTTTTCAATGATGGGCACCATGATCACGATGCCGTTCTCCAATATTTCAATGCAGCTTTACCTTACCTTGCGAAAAGTACAGTGATGATTATCGATGACATTAATTGGTCTGAAGGAATGCGTAACGCTTGGCAGAAAATTGAAGAGGACGAAAGAGTCGCCCTGTCTATTGACTTGAATGAGATTGGCATTGCACTTATCACTGATACTTTACCTTCCAAAGAAATCATAAAGATCCCGCTTTAAGAACGAGATTTTCATATCGGTGCCTTGCCTGAAAGCCAGTTCCCTATTCTTTGGTAGAGAGGTCGCTGAACCAAGCATCTTGAGGTTACTTGGGTATAACTGACTAGCTCGCTACTTTTCCGCTCATGATTACGGTTGGTAATACGTGTCGCACATAACACCAACACACATAACCGACCACCGCACTGGCTATAAATAACTCGACATTCGCGAGAAAACGAACCTGTTCTACATACTGCGGTGCGACAGCGATGCTTTCTAACCAATTAGCCATTTTATATAACGCAGTCGCGCCAATCACCATTGGGAAGGTAAAGGCTGCATACGCAGGGCTAAAAGGTAGCCGGAGCAGATGGAAGAAAGCTGCATAAATAACCACAGTCATCAAAATTGCGATACCAAATAACAATGCAACCAAAACGGGCGACGGCTCTTGGGTTACTGTTAAATAGCCAGCCAAAGAGAGGCTTGCAGGGGCGGCCAGAATCGCGATAGTTGGTTTTGCAGCATCTGGAACACTTTCGCAGAAAACAAGACGATAAATCATGGTTGGCAATAAAATAGCGTAAGTTACCAAACCAAAATTAAGTACACCTTCGGCAATATAAGCAAGCGCTGGTGTTCCAGAGAAAGAGACGTCGGCAACAATCAAACCAACAGGTGGCACAAACCAACTTGGTACCATATGGCTGAGTTGGAAATTAATGCTGCGGTGATAGATAAAGCTGACCAAGAATGATACATGCATCAAGACTGCCGCCATCCAAACGGCATCACCAAACCCTTGGTTCCACTGACCGAAACTGTGAGAAATCACCATTAAAGCCATGGCAAAGGTGGGCAATACACTGCCAACGACAGGGTGTGCCATGTCTTCTTTAAGTAAATGCCGATGAGACATAAACTTAACCGTTAAGATAAGCAAGAGAATACCGGCAATACCAGCACCTACCAATTGCCCCATTCCGTTTAGGTTGGCGGCGTTTTCCCAACTCCACCCTAAACTTGCAATACCAAGTGCTAACCCTGCCATTGGAGTAGGCGCCAGAGCACTTCTGGTGGTCATTTTCTTGATCATGGCTGCTTATCTCCAATTAACTCAATAGCAACATAATAAACTTGCCAAGCATTTAATTATATCTGAATATATTTAAACCAAGGTTAAGAAAAACTGAACGTAATGAATATTTCGCTGAAACAGCTCCGAGTTTTTGTTGCTATAACACAGGAAAAAACCATCACTGCCGCCGCGGATCAACTTTACCTCTCGAAGGCTGCGGTCAGTATGTCATTGAGTGAACTAGAAAAGCAGGTTAAGCATGCTCTGTTTGATCGCGTGAACAATCGCTTAATTTTGAACCGCGAAGGGAAAAGGCTACTACCCATCGCCGACGAACTATTACACAGAGCCAATGACATCGATCAGCTCTTTCAAAGTGACCAAGCCTTGCATGGCGAACTCAATATTGGTGCCAGTGACACCATTGGTAATCAAGTTGCCCCGTTTATGCTCAGCAATTTTCGCTCTGTTACCCAGCACCATCATCAATCGCTTTTTATTGCCAATACCGCCCTCATTTGCGAAAAGTTGGCAGACTACGAGTTAGACGTAGGATTAATAGAGGGAAAGACACAACACCCGCAGCTCATCACCCAGCCTTGGTGTTTAGATGAAATGTGCGTCATTGCGAGCCCAAAACATGAGCTCGCCAAACAGACAAACTTAGGGGTACGGGATCTAGAATACACGGATTGGCTTTTGCGGGAGTCTGGATCGGGTAGCCGAGAGTTTTTCACTCAACGAATTGCACCGCGTATCGAGTATTGGCAAGAATCTTTCCAGCTAAATACAACCGAGGCCATCATCAACGGGACAACTGCCAATTTGGGGTTAGCCTGTTTGTCACGACGATCAGCGCAACATGCAATTGATGATGGACGAGTTATCGTTTTAGATTTACCAATAGATTTTCAACGTAAGTTCTGGATACTTCTACACAAAGAAAAGTACCAAAGCCCACTTCTAAAAACGTTTTTGGAGTTTTGTTCACGCTGGCAAGTGTAGCGTGTTGACCTCTCACAATACGCTTGTGGACTGGACACTCAGGCAAACAATCTGTATAAACAACCAGTAGATCAAATCTAAGTTCAAAAGAGGATAACCATGGCTGTAATCGTCAAGTACGTGGTGGAGCGCAACGGAGAAGAAAAGATGACTTTTACCTCTAAGGCTGAAGCCGACGCTTATGACAAAATGTTAAATATGGCAGATGAGCTTTTCGGCCTTATCTCAGAAAGCAAGCTCATTGAAGATGAAGGGAAGCAAGAAGAATTGTCTCTCTATCTGGCGAAGAATAAAGATGAAGTGTTGTACGCTCTTGGCGCTAAAAAACGCAAAGCCGCGACACCTAAAAAGCCTAAGGCTGTTGAAGATAAAGCGGACGACTCTAACGAGTCAGAAGAAGACGCAGCCTAACCTTAAGCCGCGCAGCATCCCAACAACTTATCAGAATAGCCAGCCTATATTGCTGGCTATTTTCTTTTTAGAGATATTATATCTCTAATCAGACAGCGTATATCGTTTGGCAGACTATCCGGCTTTTCCCTCTTTCATCTCGTAAGCGGGGTGAGTAGGATGCTTGTCAACAAGATTCAAGATTGACGATTTGCTTGGGCGGTCATCCCCCTTCCTAAGTAAACAAAAAAATTCAACCAAGGAGATTTCACTCATGGCAACATTTTCTCTGGCATTTGGTACAGCTACCAAGAACCACGATGGCAAAATCATTGAAGCTTTCTTCCCTAACCCAGCTCTAAACCCAAGCGATGCTTTGGTGAAAGCGGTAGCAGAAGTGGCTGGTTATCAAGAAGGCAACCAAGCGATTGAAATCTCTGTGGCTCAAAGTGCAGAATTGGCTAAAGCATTTGAAGCAAACGGCGACGCTGCTAACGCTTCTTTTGCAGCAAAAGCCGCTGAGTCGGCACAGCCACTGGTTCTTGTTGTTTTAGCGACTGACGAGAAGCCAGCCTCTGTTGCAGAAGGTTTCTTGAAGCTTCAGCTTATCTCTAACCGCCTAGTGTTGCCTCACGGAACTGTCCTTGATGGTATCTTTGGTTTGCTTCACAACATTGCATGGACAAACGAAGGACCTATCGATCTTCCTGAGCTTGCTGATCGTCAAATCGAAGCTCGCCTAGCAGGTCGCAACCTGTCTGTTGACTGTGTAGATAAATTCCCGAAAATGGTGGATTACGTTGTACCTACTGGCGTCCGTATTGCGGATACTTCACGTGTTCGTCTTGGCGCACACGTGGGTGAAGGCACAACTGTTATGCACGAAGGTTTCATCAACTTCAATGCTGGTACCGCTGGCGTAAGCATGGTTGAAGGACGTATTTCTGCTGGTGTAGTTGTCGGTAATGGCTCAGACATCGGTGGTGGTGCATCCATTATGGGTACGCTTTCTGGTGGTGGCACTGTGGTTGTCTCTATCGGTGAGAACTCTCTGCTTGGCGCAAATGCAGGTCTTGGTTTCCCACTGGGCGATCGTTGTACGGTTGAATCAGGCTTGTATGTAACGGCTGGTTCTAAAGTACGTATGCTTGATTCCGACGGAAAAGAAGTCGAAGTTGTGAAAGCTCGTGACTTAGCAGGTAAATCGGACCTATTGTTCCGTCGTAACTCGGTAACAGGCCAAATTGAGTGCCTAACAAACAAAACCGCTGTTGAACTGAACAGCGAGCTTCACAGCAACAACTAAATGTTTAGCTGAAAGTCTGCGTTTGTTTAGACTTAATTAGGAAAGACCAGCATTGTGAACTGACCCCATAAAGT
>NZ_BFAQ01000010.1 GCF_002933855.1 Vibrio penaeicida | reverse complement strand
TGAACTGACCCCCAATAGTTGGACACCAATTATTGGGGGTCTTTTTATGTCCAAATACAACCGAGCATTGAAATGCTCAATTGCTAAACAATATCTACAAGGCGAGAGTTCATCTTTGGAGCTTTCTCGCCTTCATTCCATACCATCACGTCAAATACGTTACTGGGCACAAGTATTCGATATTCATGGCTCTCAGGCATTTACCCCTCATGACTTTGCAAAGAATGCACAAACTAAACTGCAAGCTTTAAAGCATATGTGGACGAATGGTTGGTCTATCAGTCACACTAGTGCGGTTTTAAATTTTTCTTCCTCTGGCACGCTTGCTGTTTGGCTCAAGCAGTACGAAAGAGATGGTTTTCAGGGGCTTGAACGTAGCAGAGGACGACCCGCAATGAGTAAGCATCCCTTTATTCAAAACAAGAGCGATGATGAGAAAACACTGGAAGAGCTCAAAGAGGAGTTAGCGTACTTGCGAGCAGAGAATGCTGTCCTAAAAAAGTTAGAGGAGCTGGAACAGGAGAAGCATCGTCGAACAAAGAAAAAACGAAAGTAGTTCTGGCTCTTAAAAATCAATACCTACAACAACATCTCTTGCATACCCTTAAGTTAGCAAGAAGTAGCTTCTATTATCATGCGCAGTCGAACAACGCCGCCGAAAGCTATCAAGATGAAAAACAATTGATTGAGAAAATATACCATGACCATAAAGGGAGATATGGCTATCGTCGCATTCACTTAGAGTTAAGGAAACAGGACGTCATGCTTAACCATAAGACAGTTCAACGACTGATGAGGTTACTTGGTTTGAAATCAACGGTCAGACCTAAGCGGTACAGCTCTTACAAAGGAGAAGCTGGGACAACCGCACCCAATGTACTTGAACGGGACTTCAATGCGACGAAGCCTGATGAAAAATGGGTCACGGATGTCACTGAGTTTAAAGTTCAACAGCAGAAGGTATACCTATCACCCATCGTTGATCTGTTTACGCGAGAAGTTGTGGCTTACAAGGTTGCGAAAAATGCGTGTTTACCTCTGGTCACTGACATGCTGACAGAGGCGGTTGCAACCTTAGCCGAAGACGCTAAGCCAATAGTGCATAGCGATCAAGGGTGGCAATATAGGCATAGGAAATATCAGAAAACTCTCGCTGAGCGGGGATTAACTCAAAGTATGTCACGAAAAGGAAACTGCTTGGATAACGCAGTAGCAGAGAACTTCTTTGCCTTGTTGAAAACAGAAATGTACCATAACCAGCACTTTGAAGATGCCGATGACTTAATCGCACATATTGAAGAATACATAGAGTACTACAATACGAAACGCATCAAGGTGAAACTAGAAGGCCTGACTCCGACGGAATATCGAAATCAGGCCTTACAAGCCGCTTAACAGAAATGTCCAACTTTATGGGGTCAGTTCA
>NZ_BFAQ01000009.1:70171-161985 GCF_002933855.1 Vibrio penaeicida | reverse complement strand
AAAAGCGCAGGTTAACTACCATATATACGGCCTGTTTAAGCGGCTATTGCCTTGGCCAAGATGAGGCAGTCGAACACGAAGTCCTAATCACCTTATCGACTTTAAAAGCCAGAGTGAGCAGAAGGTTTTCAACGTGTAGGATTTATCCTGTTATTCATCTCACTACGTACTTTGCAAAGGGTTGGTGATGGTGGTTGTTTTATGCTGGCTGATACTCTTCGTTTTTGGTGATGAGCGCCCATGCTATTCGCATGAGCTTGTTGGCTAGAGCGACAGCGGCTCTATTGGGTCCTCGCCGCTCCTGAAGTTCAAGCATCCATTTGCTGAGTTTATCGGATTTAAATTTGGCTCGCCTCAATGCGGCTCTTGCTCCGTGAACGAGCAAGGAGCGAATATATGTGTTGCCTCGCTTCGTTATGCCGAGAAGAATGACCTTATCGCCGCTTGTATCTTGCTTGGGTACAAGCCCCATGGCAGCGGAGGCATCTCTGCCCGTATTGAACTGTTGCCCAGAGCCAAGCCATACGGCGACAGCTTGACTTGTAAGGGGACCAAATCCAGGAATAGACATAAGGCGTTTGGCGTTGTCGAATTGGTGAGCGGTTTGGTTGAGTCTCTCGTCGAACCATTTTATCTGCTCATCGACATAGAGATATCGTTCATATTGGCGTGATAAGAGTTCTCGTAGAATAGGAGAGAGTTGATTTTCCCCGTCTTCGAGTATTTCAGGAATGGCTTTTCTGAATGCGGCTTTTCCTTTCGACATAATGATGCCGTATTCAGCGACGAGACCGCGAACTTGATTAATGAGTCGGGTGCGCTCAGTCACCATGAGTCGACGCATGCGAATAAGCGATTGAATGTCTTGTTGCTCAACAGATTTGTGAGGGACAGGGTGAGGTCTTTTATAGAGGGCAACTTCAGCGATGGCTTCGGCATCGTTATAGTCGTTCTTTTGTTTACGTCTTTGATTTTTGACATGTTGAGGTGCGTAGAGTAGGACTTGGTGTCCGAGCTTAGAGAATTCGCGAGCCCAGTAGTGTGCACCGGAGCAGGCTTCCATGGCGATGGTGCAGGGATTGAGGTTTGCGATGTGATTAAGTAGTTTAGTTCGTTGAAGTTTTTTACGGGAAATATTTTTACCTTTATGATTAATTTCAAAGAGGAAGAAAATATTTTTTGCTAAATCGATGCCGATGATTTTATGCTGATTCATGGTCTTCTCCTTTTGCTTTGGACCTGAACACTCCAAGCATGGCTTATAGTCATGTGAAGTGGTAGGGGGAGACCATCTCATCACCTTAATGCGGCGTTATGTTTTTGGAGTTATTAATTATATGGTATGATGTTCTATTTCTCTTCTTGTTTAGGTAAATGAAATGAACAAAACTCTCTTTTTACTCTTAGCGTTACTTTCTTTTGGTGCTTCTGCTTATGATCCGATGCAAGCGTGGTATAAAAGTGAGAAAACTGATGAGTTCTCTGGTGAAATTACATATTCAGCTTATGGTGTTGCTGGGTACTACTCTGAAGCTACAAAATATTCTAAGGCAAGATACCGAAGCGATTTTGACCACACATTCGGCGTTCGCTGTGATGTGGATAAATCAGGTGAACAGAACTTTATGATTAAGTTCAATGGTAAATCTGCATTAGCAACGCCTAACACACGAGTAAACCTTGCCATAAAGATTGATGAGAATGCGCCAATTTACTTTGATGCCAAATTATTTTCTAACTCGTATCGTGCTGGTTTTGTTCGTATGAATGAAGAAAATAAGAAAAAAGTAGAGACTCTTATTTCTCAGGCTAGGGCAGGCTATAAGATTCGTGTTCGTGCAAATGACAGAGCGAAGAGTGATTTTACGGAATTCACAGCAAGTTTACGAGGGTTCACAAAAATGACAGCTAAAACTCTAAAAGCGTGTGATGTTGGTGGTAATTCACGAAAAATGTCAGAAGAGGATCTAAATCGCTTAAAAGAAATTGCACAAGAAATTATTGCACTAGAAAAGGAAAAGGCAAGACTTGAAGCGAAATACTAAGTAAACAAAAAACCTAACAAGAGACTATGGCGTCAATAGTTAATTTTTGGCGCTCTCTCTATCCCACATTACGCTGTCTCTTAACATCGAATTTAATATCACAACCATCTTTCTCATACAGGCAACAATCGCTACTTTCTTCGGTTTTCCGGTAGCCAGTAATCGTTCATAAGTCGCCTTAAAAACGGGGTTACATTGTATGGCTGACATCATCGCCATATACATAACAGTTCTCACTTGAGCACGACCTCCTTGTATCATGCGCTTTCCTTTAAAGCGTCCACTTTCTCGCGTGATTGGTGCGACTCCAATGAGAGAGGACGCTTGTTTATTGGTGATATAAACTAACTCAGGCACATTACTAATTAAGGAAGCCGCAAGGACTTTTCCGACGCCAGGCATACTTTGAAGGATGTCATTTTTGAGCTGATATTCAGGGGAGCTATCAATGAGTTTTGCTATCTTTTCTTCCACATTTTCAATCTGATTTTTTATCGCATTGAGAATGGGTGTGATGGTGGGTGCAATGCTCTTAGGCAATATTTGTCGTCGGTTTCTTTCCATGGCTTGTATGGAGAGCAGTTGATTTCGCCTTGTGACTAAGTCACTCATTAAGCGTATGTTTTCACTTTTAATCTTGGTGAGTTCGGGTTGCACCCGTTCAGCAAAGTGGGCAATCAGAGCAACGTCCAAACGGTCATTCTTAGCGCGTTGTCCGATAGCGCCAGCGAACTTTTTCACCCTCAAAGAGTTGGCAATAACATAAGGAAGTTTTGCCTTATCACAGGCAAGAATAAAGGGCATTTCTAATCGCCCAGTCGCTTCGATAACGACGCGTTGAGGTTTGTGTTTTTTGATGGTTTTAACGGCTTCTTT
This sequence comes from Vibrio penaeicida, assembly GCF_002933855.1. Taxonomy (GTDB): domain Bacteria; phylum Pseudomonadota; class Gammaproteobacteria; order Enterobacterales; family Vibrionaceae; genus Vibrio; species Vibrio penaeicida_A. Next base: position 159,064 of record NZ_BFAQ01000009.1, on the reverse strand, counting down.
TATGCCTTTGTCGTTGTTAGGGACAGTAAAGTAAATATCGAGAGGGCGGATATAGATATCTAATTGTGACTTACCGGTATCCACGCCGACATTAATATTTTGAAGTGTATTGGTATTCATAATAAGCTAACCCTTGCTTGCAAATGCGAGCTCGAGACCCAGAAGACTATTCGAGTGTGGTGCTTGGAGTTCTATGTGGTGTTCATGTTTGTTATCGGTCTCTCGACAGAGGAGCCTAGCTTCAAACCGACAAACAACACGTTTTGCGGTGAATTTAGTGTCTAAAGCGTATTGCAGCGGCTTGTATTGTGCGTTGTTTGCGGTTTAAGCTGGCGTTATATGGCTGATTTAGTTGGGAAGTTTACAAAAGTGTTTGCGAGAAAAGCTAAGAGTCATGAACTTGATTTAATATATTCAATGGGTTTCGATGCATGGGGTAGGGGAGTTTCCATGAAGGAGTACCTCGAAGGTTGCCACGCTAGTAAAAAGTACCGTTCTGGAGTTTGGTACGTACTTATGTCAGGTATCAATCCAGTTTCTTCACTAATCGTATATTCAAATCTGTTTGGGCTAAAAGAGAATTGCTTTGGAATAGGCTCGCTTGCGACCGTTCCCGAATTTCGCCAAAAGGGTCATGGGGCACAACTGGTCAGTTTAGTAAGGGATGAGCTTTTAAATATTCACAAGGCAAGTGCAATTTATCTTCACAGCGATATCAACCGTAAATATTACAGAAAGTTAGGCTTTACTAGCATTCAAGATACGGACTGTATGTGTATCTCTAGTGATCAATCTAGCTTTGAAGCACCAATGCCGTCATACTTTTAGTATTGGGGGCTACATATAACAAAAGCTTCAAACCGACAGTCAACGCGTGGTACTTTTGGTTTGCAGTGATTTTTGTGTTTAAGGCGCAGTGCAGCGGCTTGATTTATGCGTTGTCTGCGGTTTCATCAGGCATTATTCTTATGGAGGAAATATTGTGGAAATCTGGAAGTTGTTGTTCTTTATACCTGCGTGTTTTGCGCTCAATATGACTCCTGGTCCAAACAATCTATTGTCCATGAACAATGCGCGTTGTTACGGTTTTAAATCTGCTTTCATTGCTGGTCTTGGTCGTATTGCTGCATTCGTAGCAATGATTGCTTTGGTTGCTTCCGGTTTAGCAGTTGTTCTCTATGCTTCTGAGACTCTATTTCTAACGATTAAAATTGTGGGCGCAGCTTACTTGTTGTGGATTGCCTTGAATCTTTGGCGTTCGGAAGCAAGCCCTGTTTCTGAGCTAGAAAACACTCGCAGTCGATTAGGTTTAGCTAAACAAGAATTCTTGTTAGCTGCAGGCAACCCAAAGGCGATCTTAATCTTTACTGCCTTTCTACCACAGTTCGTCGATGTTTCAGCGAGTGTAAATGAACAGTTCTTCGTTTTAGGGGCTACGTTCCTAATTTTAGAAATGGGTGCAATATCGATTTATGCAATATTTGGAATGTACTTAAGGCCGTGGTTTACGAAGCCGAAAATGGCAAAGCGCTTCAATAGAGGTTGCGCAACTTTTTTGGCTATGTCTGGAGCAAGCTTGTTACTAAGTCGCCAGCAATAAAACTAACAAGAGACTACGGCGTCAATAGCTAATTTTTGGCGCTCTCTTTGTCCACATTACGCCGTCTCTTGGCATCGAATTTAGTATTACGATCATATCGCTACTGACACCGTCTGTCAGGGAAACGGTTCATTATTGGTTTTCAAATTAGTGGAGAGTATCAAGCTATGAAAATGAACTATTTTGTTGTAGGAACCAATAACATTGAAGCCGCGAACACATTCTATGATTCGCTATTCGAAAATACAGGGCTTAGCCAAGTATTGGCGACAGATAGAATGACGTACTGGCAAGATGAAAACCAAGACTTTACGTTTGCAGTGGCTATCCCTTTTGATAAGGAAGCCGCCACAAATGGAAACGGAACAATGGTTGGATTTAGTGTTGGATCCACCAATGAAGTAAAAAGGCTCTATGAAAAAGCCATTGAATTAGGTGGTACTTGTGAAGGGGAGCCAAACCAGCGTGGTCCTCGTTTTTCTGCGTATGTTAGGGATCTCGATAAGAATAAACTGGTTTTTGCTGACTAGGTCGATAGGCTCTTAACATTTAAGACTCGACTTACCGATGCTTTGTATAGCTGACTGGGTGGTTTGCCCAATAGCAAAGGTACTCCAGAGCTTCTGTGCCAATCCAGCGCAGAAGCTTTTTGTTTTCTGAACTTAGCTATAAATCGCTCTTTCTTAGTTCTTCGATGTGCTTCTCAAAATTTCTATGAATTTTTTTGATGTGATTAACTGTGTATACAGAGTGTGAGTATGATTGCCGCCATTAAATACCTATGAGTTTTGAGGTAGCTGGTTTCTCCGCGTCTCCTCTCCTCCCAATACAACCAAGTTATTCGATGGATGACCATCAAGGAGTGAATAATTGCATTGGCTGAAAGTAAAGAAAGATCCTTCATCCCCTTATATATTTAGCTTTCCTCACAGCGGTGTCGAGCTGTGTGAAGAAGCACTTAACAACTTATCAGACTTAGGTCGACGCTCTCTACCCAATATGGATTGGCACTTAAATGAGCTTTATGATTTTCTCGATGAATATAACGTAAACATCATTTCCACGAGCATGAGTCGATATGTGGTCGACCTAAATAGAGAGCTAAAAAAAGATTCGTTTGGCGAGTTTAAACAAGCCATCGTTTACGAGCGAAATACTTGGGGGGAGGAGATCTACCGAGTAAAACCTTCTACCTCTGAAGTTTCTAAGAGAATCGAATCCTTTTATCTTCCTTATCATTCCGCACTGGATGAACTGATAGAAAGCGCTATACAGCGTTTTGGCGTTGCCTACCTAATTGACTTACACAGTTTTATGGGACCTTTGAGCTGTGATATTTGCCTAGGCAATGTTCATGGAAAAAGCTCTTCACCGGAATTTTTAGAGAAACTAAACACCTCATTTGAACGCAATGGTTTTGAAACTGAGTTAAACAATGTGTTCACTGGAGGGTATATCATTGCAAAATACTGCAACAACCCAAATGTTGAAGCCATTCAAATTGAGCTGCGTTACACCAACTATTTACCGAGCGAAGGGTGGGAGAGCAAAACAGTTCCCGAGATCAACCAAGCCATTTTCGACAAAGCAAAATCAAGGCTTAAACAAGTCTTTTTGGATTCAAATTTGATTTGCGAAAGTCAAAGCAAACCGAAAGGGAGCGTTAGGTGAAACTAACGATTCTAACTGCATCGGGAAAGCTTGATGGTCTAGATACAGAATTGGAACGCTACTTTCGCCTCGCGTCTAAACCATTATGCAAATATTTCGATTTGGATGATGTCGACGTTACGCTAAGCCCCTATGAAAAAGGGGAAGCACCGAACTCAGGTATTGGTGGATGGGCGATCAATCGTTATCGTATCGAAATCATGTTGGATACCGACAGAGATGACGTCAAAAGCATCATTGCGAAAGAGTTTGGGGCAGTTCTGGCACACGAAGTAAACCATATCGAACGTATGAAGTTGGGGCTTCCTGGAGATACGTTAGCTGAAAACTTGGTTTACGAGGGGTTAGCGTGTCACTTCGAACAAAGGTTTAATGGTGGTGTGATTCCATCACTGTTTACTGGCATGGAAGACGTACGTTGGCGCAATCTACTTGAAGAAATGGAGCCTAATCTGGCTAGCAAAGACTTTAATTTTGCTGAATATTTCTTTGGTACCGATAACGGAAGATTTCCTAGATATGCTGGGTATTGGGTTGGTTTCAACTTAATTGCGCAATACATAGAACAGCACGGTGTCACCGAAGAAATCGCACTGAGTTTACCCGCGGATGCCTTTTTTACTCAATGACGCTCTCGTTCGATTACTTGGAAGGCGAAACAACGCTTCGAGGGCGAAAAAAAAGCTCGAGCGTTAAATCAAAACTTGGAGCGTTAAATAAAAGCTTGGAGCGCTGAACAAAACGCGTGGGTAGCCACTCAATGCCTGATATGATGCGTTCTTTGTGCCATTTCAGACTGCATGTTGATAGGAATAACGCTCCATGACTCAATCTCAACCAAATAACCCACTTCACGGACTCACGTTAGAAAAAATACTCACGCGGCTTGTTGAGCACTACGGCTGGGATGGGTTATATAACGAGATTAATGTGAACTGCTTTTACAATGACCCATCGATAAAGTCGTCACTCAAATTTTTAAGAAAGACCCAATGGGCCCGCGACAAAGTCGAGTCTCTTTATATCCAAACATTCAATTAAATTGAAGGAGAAACGGAGTGCGGATAAGGAAAGCCACAGTAGAAGATGCCAGCCTCTTACTTGATTTGATTAAGGAAAAAGCAGAATTTGATCGCCAAATGAAAGGATTCTTTGGTGAAGTTACGACAACCGTAAACAAAATCGAATCAACACTATTTGGTCCCCAACCTTTTGCTCATGCCATTTTGCTTGAAGTAGATAATCGTGTGCATGGTTTTGCTTTGTACCATTATCGGTATTCGTCATTTAGCGGCACACCTTCTGTTTGGCTTGATGATCTATTGGTTGTGGGAGAGTATCGATCTAAAGGATATGGTCGTCATATTCTGAAAGCCCTATTTGAAATCGCCGAAGAGCATTCCGTTTCCCATATTTCGTGGACGGCAAGCCCGTTGAATAAACGTGCTCATCAATTTTATGTAGGGCTGGGTGCAACCATTGAGCGATGGGAAGGGGAGAGACCTTATTTCCATTGGCTCATAAATACAAAGTAGTGGGTTTAACATGAGGTGTGAGGTGTGAGTTGGCAGGTGACGAAACGTTGAATATCGTGATTAGGGAAGCAGAGGTGTCGGACGCATTGGGCATCATCAACATACTGAATCCGATCATTGAAGAGGGGCGTTTCACCATATTGGATAAAACCTTTTCTTTGAAGGAAGAAGAAGCGTTTATTCGACAATTCCCAACGCGTGGTGTGTTTCAGGTCGCGGTATTAGAACAGTGCAATACTGTGGTCGGTTTTCAAAATGTAGAGCCATTTGCCGCTTACACTAACGCATTCGATCATGTTGGTGTAATCGGTACTTTCGTGGATAGCCAATTTCGAAGGCAAGGTATCGCAAAGCAATTGTTTCAAGCGACGTTCTATTCAGCGAAAGATAAGGGGTACGAGAAGTTGTTTGCGTACGTGAGAGGAGACAACGACAGGGCGCTGTCAACGTATCTAAATCACGGGTTTGAAGTCATCGGGACAGCAAAAAGCCATGCAAAAATGCGTGGCAAGCTAATAGATGAAATATTGATTGAAAAGTTCCTTTAGGTAACCCGTCGTAGTCGGGGGGAACCTATCACCTGTCTCCCGTCACTTCCAATTTAGTCTTGATGAAATCTTTATGATCAACATAGAGTAATTCAGCCGCTTTTCGGATGACGGATTCTTCTAGAGGATCCAAATGCTTATCGGCATATGCGACCTCCCACAAAGCTTTGATGACAGCAATGCGTTCTGGTTGATCAAGGTGTCTGAGTTGAGAAGTAAACTCATAGAGAGAAGAGACATCTTTTGACTGATTCTTAGCTTGACCCAATAAGGCTTTCGCTTCTGCTTCATCCACTTCGAGCACTTTCTTTAGCATGGACAAAGTGGCTTTTTCTTCCGATTCATCAATATGGCTATCCGCACCAGACACTTCAAAAAACAGGGAGGCAATGGCCAAATTGGGGTTGGTCGATTCGCCTGAATTCAGATCGCTGCCTTCAGTAAGCTGCTTAAAAATTTTAGATAGAGTAGAGATCATCTTTATCTCCTAACGATTGGGCATTATTTAAACTTGAAGCTCTGATTAACTTTGGGGCAAAGACCGTCAATTGCAAGTTGCGATAGTCAATGATCCAAACATTGATCCTCTCATACTGGCTTGGATGAAAATGATAATTTGAAGTAAATCACGATTATTGAAATTGGGTAAATGACGTATTTCTAAGATTTTTTTGTTAATAGGTTATTGAATAATAAATATTTAAAATGAACTCTATCCATATATCTTATGTCTTATATAAGACATAAGATATCAAATCCTATTGATTGCAAATTAATCGATTGGTATTTTGGATCTCAACATCAATAAGTCATAAGAACATATGCCTGAGCGAGGGTTTTCAGGTGGTCTAAATAACGCAACTAAGGACAGAGATATGAGCGAAACACACTTCCTAGTTCACGATGTAAACGATAGCGTGGGCGTAATGGTGGTTGAGAATGTTGTAAAAGGCATGCAAGTCACCGGATACATGATGGATACCGATGAAGAGATCATTTTGACCGCACTGAATGACATTCCCCTTGGTCATAAAATTGCTTTGAGGGATCTTGATGTGGGCGACACCATTATCAAGTACAACGAAGACATGGGCAAAGTCGTGGAATCTATCTCTGCTGGCGGTCACGCTCACGTTCACAATATTAAAACCAAGCGCTGGTAATCAAAGGAGTGATAAAAATGAAACGTAATACATTTATGGGTTACCGTCGCGAAAACGGTCGAGTGGGCGTACGCAACCATGTACTGATTCTTCCGTTGGATGATATTTCAAACGCAGCGTGTGAGTCCGTTGCCAATAACATTAAAGGCACCATCGCGATTCCACACGCATATGGTCGTTTGCAATTCGGTGCCGATCTTGATTTGCATTTTAGAACCATTATTGGAACGGGTGCGAATCCAAACGTTGCTGCTGTAGTGGTCATTGGTATCGAGCCAGGTTGGACACAGAAGGTCGTGGATGGCATTGCTGAAACGGGCAAACCAGTAAAAGGGTTTTCGATTGAGCAAAACGGCGACATTAACACTGTGGCTGCGGCGTCTCGTACGGCAAAAGAGTTTGTCCACTACGCGACAGCATTAAGCCGAGAAGAGTGCCCAATTAGTGACTTATGGGTCGCTGTGAAATGTGGTGAATCGGATACGACATCTGGTTTATCTGCTAACCCAACTGTGGGTAACTTCATCGACAAGATGAACGAAGCGGGTGCGACAACATGCTTTGGAGAAACATCGGAAATCACGGGTGCCGAGCAGATTGTTAAAGGTCGTGCGGCTACGCCAGAAGCTGGTGAGAAGTTCATGAAAACTTGGTCATCCTATAACGAGTTTATTCTGGCAGAGAAAACGAACGATCTTTCTGACTCGCAACCGACGAAAGGGAACATCGAAGGTGGCTTAACCACGATTGAAGAGAAAGCGCTCGGTAACGTGCAAAAAATCGGTAAGAAAACACAGTATGTAGACGTGTTAGAGCCAGCTGAAACACCAGCGAAAGGCCCTGGTTTGTACTTTATGGATACTTCTTCTGCCGCAGCAGAATGTAATACTCTACAAGCCGCTGGTGGCTATGCGGTTCACCTATTCCCAACGGGGCAAGGTAACGTAATTGGCAACCCAATTATGCCTGTGCTTAAGATCACTGGAAACCCAAGAACAGTGCGTACAATGAGTGAGCATATTGATCACGATGTGTCTGCAATTTTACGCCACGAAATGACGTTGGATGAAGCTGGAGATGAATTGATCGAAATGGTTATAGACACAGCAAATGGTCGTAATACCTGTGCTGAAGTTCTTGGTCATGTTGAGTTTTCACTCACGAAGTTGTATCGAAGCGCATAGCGATTTTCGAATCCACTGTCACTTATATCAATCACTCCCAAGCCTTTCTTTTTAGAAAGGCTTTTTCGTCCTTGCTTGAGGGAGCAAGTGCTCTACAGAAACGAATACCTTACAGAATTGGCTGAGGGATATCGACGTAAGTTTATGAGGTGTTCTTCTAGCTCAGTTCGTTCAAGTAACAATGCTGATCGGTATGGCAGCGCGTGACCCTAAGTTCCACCGCTTCTCCATTCAAAGCGTATGCCACACGTTTGGCTTCTAGCAGTGGTGTTCCAGTTTTTATCTCTAGGTGAGTTTCTTCTATCTCGTTTGACAAAACGGCCCTCAGCTTTTCGATAACTTTAACCACAGACAACCCAAATTCACGCTGGTAAAAGCTATATAGCGTATTAGGAAGCTCATCGGTTAGCGGCATATTAGCAAACAGCTTTTCTGGCAGAGAGATGGTCTCGTATATGACAGGAACACCTTCAAGTGCGCGAGTTCGAGTAATTCGAATAACTTGTTCTTCATCGGATAAATCCAACGATTCGCTTTCGAGAAGAGTGGCAGGGTAGCGATTAAAGTCGAGTATTGTACTTTCAGGAAGATGACGTTTACCTTGTAAATCAACTAATCGAAAGAAATGGTAGAGCGGTTGTTCTTGTGTGTGTTCGGCTACGTAAGTGCCTTTACCTTGTCGACGAACCACCAACTTTTCCGCTGCCAATTCATCCAGGGCCTTCCTTACAGTACCCTGGCTGACTTGCAACTCATCCGCTAATTGAAATTCACTGGGTAAAGGGCTACCCGGTAACCACACTTTATCGATCAATCTTTGTATCAAAAGCTCTTTTACTTGCATGTACAAAGGAAGAAAGTGGGTGGGTTTATTCATGAGATGTGTGCTCTTTACTCGTTCGTTTCTTAAGCTTCATATTAACAATCAAGAGGTAAGCTGTCTGTAGTGGAATGGAATAAATACAGTGTTTTGAGCGAATTTAGGTGTGATACCAGTTAGAAAAATCCCTAGTGGTTTTCTAGGGATTTTTTAGGAACGGTTTGTTGCGTTAGGCACTTACATCGAGAATGATTTTGGCTGCTGCGGTTCGGTTGTTATCAAGATCATCAAAAGCCTGACTTCCCAAACTTAAAGGGCGCTCCTCAATCCACGATAACTCACCCAATGCACCACGGTGTAAAGCATCTACGGCTGAAATCATATCCAGTTGAGTGTAAGAAAATGAACCCAAAACAGCGACTTCTTGAAGGGTCATTTTCCGTACATCGAATTCACCAAAGGAATCTTGTAACCCCACATGCATGAATACGCCACCCTGTTTAACCGCATTCATCCCTGCATTGCGTGTATGGCTAGAGCCTACTGCATCGACAACCACATCAATACTAGATTCATCAACGGGCTCGTCTTTAGCTGGGTTGTGTAAGTCAGTAATTCCAGAAACCCGAGCGGTGTTGAGCCTTTGCGCATTCGTATCACTCAAAATAATGTGTCTTGCGCCTTTTAGTTTGAGAAAAAGAGCGCAAAGCAACCCGATGGACCCGCCACCAATGACCATTGCAGTGCTTTCACTTAACGTCCGGTGCATGTGTTTTTCCACCAGCGCTATGGCGTGTAAAGCCGTTGCTGCGGGTTCGGCTAAGGCGGCATGTTCTGGTTTCATACCCTCAGGCACTGGAATAAGGTTGGTTTCCGGTATCACCGTATATTCGGCAAACGCACCTGGCATTTTTAACCCAATGGCCGTTCGATTTTCACACAAATTAGTTCTGCCGCTTAAGCAGTCGGCGCACTCCATGCATGTAATCAAAGGGTTAAGGACAACTCGCTTGTTCAAGTACTTACCATTCATGGCAATACCACAGGCTTCATGCCCAAGAATCAAAGGGGGTACGCGTCTTGGGTCGTGTCCGTGATAAGCGTGCATATCGGAACCGCAAATGCCCGCTTTCTCTATTTTCACCAATACCTCGCCTTCCTGCGGGGTAGGCGTGTTTTGCATTTCAAAGGTGACTTCGTTTTTATTGGTATAAACGAGTGCTTTCATGATTCTATCCTTTTTAAATTCGCCGTCACTTAGCCGTAAACCCACCATCCACAAACAAGGTTTGACCCGTTACGTAGTCCGATGCGTGTGAAGCAAAAAACAGTATGGGACCATTTAAATCTTCCATTTCACCGTTTCTGCCAATCGCCGTTTGATTGGCGAGTACTTGCAGTTTGTCTGCATCTTCAAACAAGGGTTGCGTCAATTCACTCGGGAAGAAGCCAGGAGCGATGGCGTTGCACGTGATGCCGTCACCAGACCAAGCTTCTGCCATGGCACGAGTCAGCTGGCATACGCCGCCTTTAGATGCGCCGTAAGGCACACTGTTGGCAAACGCACGCTCGCTTTGCAGTGAGGCGATATTGATGATCTTTCCGTATCCCTTTTCTTTCATGTCTGGTACCAAGGCTCTTGCAAGAAAGAAGGGCAATTTTAGGTTTATGTTGAGAGTGCTATCCCAGCTCGTCTCATCAACTTCATCAACGGGTTGGCGCAAGTTCTGACCTGCAACATTCGCCAAAATATCCGGCGCACCATAGATGGATTTGCACTGCGCAATATGCTGTTCTAACTGGTCAAAGCGTGTTAAATCGCAACGAATGTAACTGGCTGTTCCTCCCTCCATCTCGATCTCTGCCACTGTGTCTTTGAGGGGAGAATCACGCCTGCCCATGATGACAACTTTAGCACCAGCGGCCGCAAGCGTTTTGGCAAACTGGTGGCCGATACCGGAACCGCCGCCAGTGACCAGTGCCACTTGCCCTTCAATAGAGAAATTCGCCGATGTGCTCATTATTTGTATCCCAACTCAAACTGTTCTTCAGGGAAGTATTTTGCCAATCGAGCATCACCTGTTCTGGCATGCGCTTCCATACCTTCAAGACGAGAAATACGCGCGGTAACGGCGGCAACCTCACGGTTCGCCTCTTCGCTCAGGCGTTGGAACGAACAGATCTTAATGAACTTGCTGACCGACAATCCACCGGTGTACTTCGCCGCGCCTTTGGTCGGAAGAATGTGGTTAGGCCCTGAGCACTTATCACCAAATGCGACAGTGGATTCCTCTCCTAAGAAAAGTGAGCCGTAGTTCGATAAGTTTTCTAGCCACCAATCAAGATCGGCAGTTTGAACTTCCAAATGCTCCGAGGCGTATTCGTCACTGATTTGAACCACTTCTTCGCGCGTATCACACACAATGACTTCACCATAATCATCCCAAGCGGCAGTCGCAGCTTGTTTGGCTGTGTCTGGCAGGTCGGCGATCAGCTCCGGAACTCGCTTCATCACTTGCTCTGCAAGCGAATCAGACGTTGTGAATAACCAAGCAGGGCTATCGAAGCCATGTTCGGCTTGGCCTACCAAGTCAACCGCGACGATTTCAGGGTCCGCTGTTTCATCCGCAATCACTGCAATTTCAGACGGACCGGCAAACATGTCGATACCGACTTGACCGTAAAGTTGACGCTTAGATTCCGCGACAAACCGATTACCTGGTCCCACCAATATGTCGGCTTTGTTTCCGGTAAATAGGCCATTCGCCATAGACGCGATACCCTGAACGCCACCTAGCGCTAACATATAATCTGCGCCACACAGTTTCATGGTGTAGAGCACCGCTGGGTTAATGCCAACCTCTGGTCGAGCTGGAGAGCAAGCCACAACATTCTTTACGCCCGCTACTTTGGCGGTGGTGATACTCATGATGGCTGACGCAATGTGAGAGTATCGTCCTCCCGGTACATAACAGCCCGCAGTGTTCATTGGGATAAGCTTTTGCCCTGCGTATAAGCCAGGAGATAGTTCCACTTCGAACTCTTTTAAAGAATCTAATTGCGCTTGAGCGAATCGTTTGACTCGGTCGTAAGCAAATTTGATGTCCGCCTTCATCTGATCGGTGAGTTGCTCTTCGGCAGCTTGAATCGCTTCTTCACCAACAAGGATATCGCCATCCCAATCGTCGAAGGATTTTGTGAAGTCGACGACTTGTTGTTCACCACCTTCTGCAATTTTAGCGAGCATGTCGCTGACGATTCGGCTTGTATCTTGTTCGCCAGTTGAAGCTGTTTTTATCGCCTTTTTCTTATATTGAATTGCCATTATTATCTCCTTGGAAATGTGCTTCTTTCAAAAATTTGGCGTGCAGAAACCCCTACAGCGATCGCTGCACGTTTAAAGCTATTTGTTACATGAGTAGTTCTGTTACATGAGTCGTTCTGTTACGTGACTAGTTCGGTTGCACGACTAGTTCAGTTACATGAATTAACGCGTTATGCGAATCAGTTAAATTGGAGTGCCCATAGTGAAATCTCTGGAACAAATGCCAAGAGTAAAACCACTAGTAGCATCGACAGTACGTATGGTGCTGCGTACTTAGCCACTTGCAAAACCGGTGTCTGGGTAACCCCTGAAACAACAAACAGATTCAACCCTAATGGTGGTGTGATGAACCCGACGCCCAGTGCGGTCACCATCATGATACAAAAGTGAATTTCATCCATGCCGATTGATTGAGCCAAAGGCAACAAGATGGGGGAAAGCACCACAATATTGGGTGTAGTTTCCATGACGCATCCAGCCAGAATTAGGATTCCAATCATAATCAGCGTTAGGTACACCGGATCTTCCGTGATGTTGGTCATCTGAGTCACGAAGCTTTGCGGAATTTCCAATACCGCCAAGGTTTGTGCCAAAGGAAGTGACATCGCAATGATTGGCAGAATGATTCCATTAATTTTCGCTGAACTGTAAAGCATTTTAGGGAAATCACGCCAAGTAACGGTTCGTTGGTATAAACCGATGCTCAAGCCTACAAGTACTGCAACCGCAGCCGCTTCAGTTGGTGTGAAAATGCCTGAATAGATACCTCCGAGAATAATGAAGGGGATCATTAGTGCATCGCGTGAGTTATAGATAGTGGCAAACCAGTGCTTTAGTGAAAATCCCGTCTTTGAATTTTCGTACCCATTAATGGCATTAAGCACAACATTGGTCGCCATGATAGAAATCATGATGAGCAAGCCTGGGATAGCAGCAGCCAAAAACAGCGTTGAGGCTGAAATACCCAAAATCAAACCAATAATGATGTAAGCGATAGACGGTGGAATCAGAATTCCCGTACAGGCACCAGCAGCAACAAGGGCACACGCATACGCTTTTGGGTAACCTCTGTTGACTAAGCGATCAATCGTCATTCGGCCTACGGCGGCCGCGCCAGCCGCATCGGATCCGGATATACAGGCGAAAAAGCCACACCCCAAAACGGTTGATGTCCCTAAGCCCGATCTCGCACTGCCCGTAGAGGCTTCTGCAACGTCCAGCAGTTTATTGGAAAGCCCCGTTCTTACTAGCACGTCACCTGTTAAAATAAACAATGGGATGGCGATAAGTGCGAAGGCATCGATACCGTCAAATAACGATTCGCCCACTAGGGAAAGTGGCAGTACATCGGTAAAGACCAACATGGCGATAGAGCCTAAACCCAGAACCACCCAAATCGGTACGGCTAAGAAAATCATGACCACCATGGCAATAACAGGACCGTAAACAGCGATGCCATAAGAGGCGGCGGAGGCTTGGTCGAGCAAATAGTAGTTATTCATTTTTTCCTCCTAATCGATCAAGCGTTCGCCTTGGTAAACCTGTCCGTTGTTGAGCAGTGCTTTTACATCTCTTCTAATGGACTGAAGCAAGCGCAAAACAATTAAGGTGAAACCAAAGGGAACAGCAAATAAAAACCAAACTTGGCTGATGCGTAAACCATGAGTCACTGAGCCGTATTCGAGAGACGTTAATACGGGACCGATAGAGACGACTAATGAAATCACGGCAAGGATCAAAGTGAGAAAATCACTGAACAAGTACACAGCAATTTGGGCGCGATTTGGTAAGAAACCCAACAAAACATCTATGCGTATGTGAGCGCGGTTTTTTACCGCGAGTGAAGCGCCAATCCAAGCTAGGTAGATAAAGCAGTAACGAGCGACTTCTTCTCCCCAAATGGAGGAATAACTGAGCACAAATCGTCTGGTGACTTCAGAGATGATCGTCAGTACGATCATTGAATAGAACATTAGGCAAAGCCATCGCTCCAGATTTTGCTCTATGGTTGAAAACCGACTTTGTTGCATGTTTTACACCTTGATAAGGGAAACAAAAGAGAAAAAGGGCAGCCGCAAAGTAAACTACGGCTGCCAACGCCCTACACGTCATGGACGTAGTAACGTCCTTTCGTGTTCGCTGCTTCAAGCAACTTGTCGAAAGTGTCCAGTGATCCCGCCAGTGACTTTTTCGTTGAATCCCAAACCGCCAGTTGATGCCCTGCTTTTTCTTGCCATTGCGCAAGCTCTGAAGGTGTAGGGGAGTAGAATTGAACGTTATTCTTAGCCAGTTCAGACATCGCATAGGCCCTTGCAGCAGGCACTTTGGCGAGGTTTTGATGCGCTGTTACTTCGCTCGCGGCTTCAATTGCTTCTTGCACGTCTTTTGGTAGCTTGTTAAACCACTGCAAGTTACATGAGAACACTTGAGCATCCGGTACGGAACGGATGAAAGTCACAGAAGAAAGCACGTCTTTAAACCCGAAAATGTTTAACGCTTCTACACTCGGATCCAGTGCATCGGCGACACCCTGTTTAATAGCAGAGGGTGTTTCCCCCCAAGCGATTGGCGTCGGGTTCGCACCGAGCAAGTGGTAAAACTGTTGAAGGATTTTAGAACCCGGAACGCGGAATTTAATGCCTTCCATTTGATCTGGGGTTTTAATGATTTCGTCTCTGCCTTTACGAAGGGCAACAACACGCGGATCGATGGTTACGTACCACAATGCTTTAAAGTTACGTTCTTCAAGCTTAGGATCCACTTCTGCTTTCCACGCTGCTGAATTCACCAAGTTGACAAACTTTTGGTTTTCACCACACCAATAAGGAATATTGATTAAGTCCACAACCGGTGCGAAAGATGAGAAATTAGAGAGCGAGTGCTGCGCAGCCTGAATGGTGCCTTGTTGTACTTTCTGAGCAAGTGCGCCCCCAGCACCAAGTTGACCACCTGGCGCTAATTTCACGTAGACCTGACCGTTAGTCATATTTTGGATATTTTCTTTGAAATCCAATTGCATAATTGGATAGCCACGAGATGCACCGAGAATGTAAGCGGTTGCAATGGTCATCGTGTATTTTGCGGCTTTTTGGCGTTCTCGCTCTTCTTTTGAGATAGCAGCAGCGGCTGTTGGGCTCATTAAAGCGCCCGCAGCACCCACCATTATCGCGGCAGTGACACCGGCTTTACCTGCAACTTCAAAGAATTTCCGACGCTCGATAGACTCGATTTGGTCGCTTTCGTTGATTCCTTTCATTTTTGACTCCATTTTCACGTGATTGAAATGACGTTGGATTGTTGTCTACGAACCTGTTTTAGTGCCTAACACTGGCAACGCTTTACTGCTGGTGGGCGAGTGCGTCGACCATCTATTCAAAACTGAGTTCTTAGGTTGTTTGTTTTTCTTGCCGCAAAATAAAAATGACACCAAATACAGCACCAGCGGCAAGCAGCAGTGCTTCTGGTACTACGTCTAAAGGTGGAATAGGAAAGTCGTGTCGAATGGAAGCCCATCCCACAAAAATGTTAGAGAGGTAAAGGACAAAAGAAACAATACTGAATACCAAATACTTGCGACTTCCGACGGTAATAGGCACGGGATGAGATCTTGAAGATTTTTGTGATGCACCAGATGACTTTTGTGATATCGATGTAGGCATGGCTACCATCCTTGCGAGGTCTAATTAACAACTCATTAACACCACCTTATTTACCGGCTAAATAATAGTCAACTGTAAGCGCTTACATTTTTACAATTAGGATGAAAGTTAGTCAATATTTTCAATGATGATCACGGAATTTGATGGTTTTATAATCAATTGGTTTCACCTTAAGTTTGCTAGGTTTTTATAATTTATGTTCTATATTCTTGTAATATAATGACTATTTTCACTTTTTTTGTGGCTGGTACTCATTTTGAACTTAAGCTTAGTCACAGTTCGCTATAGTCAATCTGATATAAATACGTATAAAGTTTATACTGACAAACGTATTGGTTAACTGTTGGAAAAACATGGTTAAAGGTAAGCGCTTACGTAAATCTTCAGACAAGCCGACACTGGGCGATGTGGCTAAAGCGGCAGGGGTTTCCACCGCCACGGTTTCACGTGCGCTTAATCAACCTCATCAAGTTAAAGAAACTCTGCGGATTCGCATTGAAGACGAAATTAGCAGGCTTGGCTATGTGCGTGATGGTGCTGCAAGAGCACTTGCTTCCAATAAAAAGCGCATGATAGGCGCGATTATTCCGACCATCGATAATGCAATCTTCGCATCTGGCATTAATGCACTCGAACGCCGTTTATACGAAGAGGGCTACACCCTTATGTTGGCTGTCAGCAACTATGATCCCAAACATGAACTCAAACAGGTTCGCGATATCATGGAGCAGGGGGTTGATGGGTTGCTGCTAGTTGGAAATGATCATGCACCAGAAACGTATTCCATCTTGAAGCAACACAACCAGATATTTGCCAATCTTTGGGCGTTGGACCGGACCAGCCCACACCCTTGTGTTGGGTTTGACAATTTCACCGCAGCGCAACAAGTTACGGAGTATCTTCTTAATCAGGGGCATACTCGCTTTGGGTTTATTTCAGGAATAACAAAAGGAAATGATAGAGCAACCGCGCGCTTAGAAGGGGCAAAAGAATCGCTTAAAAAAGCAGGTATCTTCCTTCATCCCCAAGACGTTGTTGAATGCCGATACGATATATGGGAAGGCAGGAATGCATGCCGACATCTACTGGGTAAATCAGAATTAGAAAGACCGACCGCTCTAATTTGTGGAAACGATGTGTTAGCTTTCGGCTGTTTAACCGAATGCGATAAGTTAGGCATTTCGGTTCCAAAGCAAGTGTCGATAACAGGCTTTGATGATCTACCTTTGTGCGAACACCTTTCGCCAAGCCTCACCACTATCCGCGTTCCGTCTCAAATGATGGGTGAAAGAGCCGCCGATTTTATTTTAGACCAAATTGCCGGTCGAGAATCGGCAACACATATCGAGGTTCCAACTCAACTGGTTGTAAGAGAAAGCACTTCCGTTCCTAAATGATTTCTTTGTAAACACTATATTTCATTCATTGCCCCTTTCATTTCTCACTTTGCACAAGCTACACGCCTAGCCTCATCATCTAGACGATAGTTGGATGCGCGCCTTGAATTTTTGTTCGACTCTATGTTTGCCTTATTGCATGAATTTTCGCTGCTCGATATGAATGGATTGATATTGATTTAATGTTGTATCAATTGAGCTTTCAAGGTAACTATCATGTTTTAGAGGTAAGCGTACGGCGAGTGGGGAAGTTTTTTATATCATTGATTGAAAGTGAAACAACCCGAATTTGGAAGTAAAAATATCAATTAATTTAACGATTCATTTACATGATGTGACCTACTATTATTTTTTTATGAATTACAAATATATTAATAAATGAATTTCTTTGTATTACACAGCAAAAAATAAATTATTAAAAAATAATTAGTGTCTGCTGTGTGGTAAAAATTATTGTTACATTAGAAATGATACATTTGTTCAAAAAAATGGACAAAGCAATGTACGATTTGTAATCTAATGAAAATTAAGGGTTTTTAACCGTCTATCGACCCATTAATGGCTAGGTATTACAAAGTGTTATCGTGCTATTACAAAAATTTATAAGAAAATCATATATATGTGATGTGAAATTAGATTATAAAATAAGAATGTTTGTTATCATGCTTTTTATAAATCTTATGGAAGTAATGTTTGTCGTTTGAAATTTAATCAGTTAAATCGAGAGGTTGTTATAATTGGTTACACACGCCGTTCACGTTCAAACGAAAGATATT
Organism: Vibrio penaeicida; assembly: GCF_002933855.1. GTDB lineage: Bacteria > Pseudomonadota > Gammaproteobacteria > Enterobacterales > Vibrionaceae > Vibrio > Vibrio penaeicida_A. The sequence continues at coordinate 141,386 of NZ_BFAQ01000009.1, read as the reverse complement.
GACTTAGTCTGATAGATTCGGTTTCGCGTATTGTAAGTTGGGTATAGACAATATTTCTTTGCCCCCATTTATATAAAACCTAATTGAATGAGTAGCAGTACAGGCTAGGTTTATAATGGCACTAAATAGTAAGAGTAAAATAAAATGCTGAGAAATGTGATAGAAATTAAATACTTAAAAACATTCTCATGTGTCGCAAAATGTAAGAGCTTTTCGGCTGCAGCTGAGTCATTGTTTATCACTCAGCCCGCTGTTTCACAACATATTAAAAAGGTTGAAGCTCATATAGGTGCAAGTATTTTCGACAGGGAAGAAGGTTTTGAGTTAACGACGGAGGGCAAGATCTTACTAAAGTATACTGAACTAAGTTTAGAGCTTTACGATCAGCTTTTCGAAGAGCTAGGGAAAACTAAAAATAAAGAACATTATAAGATTGCGGTATCGGATTCTTTTTCAACTGAATTAGTTGATGAGGTAGTAAAGGCGTTTCGTATATTAAGCCATCTCGATCTTAGTTTGGTCAATTTTCGTAACCCGAGAGATTTAGATGCCAGTAAATATGACATTATTCTAGGGGTAAATTCAGAGCCCTCGCGAACAGGGCAAATGGTGAAAGTAAAGAGGACGCAATACGTGGTGTGTCAGCGATTAACGGATCAGCCAATTATCCAGAATAATCCTGTTCGCATTGTACATTGCAGTTCTATAGAAAGGGAGCAAGTTTCAAGCTTGCTGCAGGAGGTGGGCATTGGAACAGCAAACATACAAAGCTGGTTTAACACGAGTTCTTCAAGGCTAATGAAAGGCGAAATGGAAGAACCTGGTACGGTATTAGTTTGCCCAAGTTGGAGTATTCAATCGAATAATCTTAGGGTGCATAAAACATCTAATATCGTGAACTGCTTCGCATGGTGTAGTGAGTCGACATTTAAAGAGCTAAGCCAAGTAGGTTTGACGAATCAAATCAAAGAGCTTTTTATTCAGTCAGAACCACAACTTGTTACAATGTGATATTTATCCCAAAATTTTCGGTAATTAAAACTGGATATTAAACTTAAAAATTAAAAAATAAGGCGAGCAAATCAATGCTCGCCTTTTTATTATCTCTGCTTATTTTTATTTCAATAAAAAGATCTAATGTGTCTAGAAATAAAATTTATAACCAATAGCGAAAATCCTAATGGCTATGGTTTCTCACATACAACTATAAGCATAATTAATAGTTGTATAAATAACTATTAATTGTCGCTTTTGCTTTCATTGTTATATTCACTTCGGTTCATTCAAAGAAGGATTAAATGACAATGTTAAACACAATTACAAACCTATTGGCTAAATTCCAACAAGACGAGCGCGGTGTAACTGCAGTTGAATATGCGATCATTGCAGTTGTTATTTCGGGCATTATTTTGGCGGCATTTAACAGTGGTTTAGGTGATGCCATTAAAAGCGCAATTGGTCAAATTACAACTCAACTGGGAACGGCTACTGATGCAGCAGCAACACCAAAATCTAATTAGTAGATAAAAAAATTCTAGTAATTACCTATATGGGTAGGCTTTTCCTACCCACAATCATAAGAGTTACGCTTCATGAGTAAACCTGTTCTCTTTATCTTACTTTCTGCGTTGTTATTTCTAGGGCTGTTTTATTCCAAAGATATTTTATTTGCTAGTGAAGCCCCAGTAATACCCGCTTCAACACAAGAAGCGACGGTTAACGTTCTGACTTTAGTTGAGCCTGTAGAAAAAGGGGTTCAATACAGCTTGGCCAATGTGGAATGGGTTGAGATGACAGAAACAAAAGCACAGCAAAATGGCTTGCTGGTTCAAGGCAGCAAGATTCCAAAAAGTAGTCTTTTTAGAGCTCAACTTGGCGAAGGAACGCTGCTTAAAAGATCCCAGCTATCGTTCCCAGGTGATGATGATTACATCAGCTTTACCTTGGCGAAAGATCACGTGCCTTACTACTACGAAACCGATGGGAAAAGTGTGTTAGATGCCATTGGCACCTATGCGGGTGACAAAGTCAGCTTCATCTCCACCACCAATTCCTATTCGAATATTCATGAAGCGGAATTTAAAGATGTGGGCAACCTGATTTCTGAAGTTCTGATTCATGACGCTAAGGTTATCCAAGTCACCGATACAGGCGAATCCAGCAGCGAGCAGGGGCGTCAAGTTAAAGCAAAACGCTTGGTGATTGAGTTGAGTATTCGTCAGGTAATGAAATTGGATATCGCTAAGCAAATCGGGCAGATCAGTATTGTGCCCTCCAACATGACCAATCAGTTTCTTTCCGTACGCAGCGTTGACCTACTTGAAAAACAACATGGGGTCAGAGAACTCAGAGCAGGCAGTGAATAATGAAAAATACAAAAGTAGCCGTTCTCATTTTTGCCTTATTTACGCACCTCAATATTGGCGCAGCTGAACTGGTGTCGATAGATCAGGGCGCGGCAAAAACGGTGAAAACCAATCGAACGATAGATACCGTTTTTGTGTCCGACCAAAACATCGCCGACTACAAAGTAATAGATGAAACCAAAATCGTGATCCATGGAGTCAGTGTAGGCACGGCGAGTCTGATCGTTTTTGATCGCGGTGGCAATGAAATCTACAACTCAGAAATCGTAGTGAATAAGAGTTTGCGTTTGGTTAAGCAGATGCTTGTTGCTCATTTCCCGGATGAAGAAGTCAACGTGACTAATGTCGGTGAGCAGGTGGTTTTAGACGGCACTGTTCAAAGCGAAGAAGTGAAAAAGAAAATCTATCGCTTAGTTGGTGAAATGCTGAAGAAAAAATCCACGAGAAAAACGTTTAAGTTGGAAGACAGTCGATCCGATAACGAGTTGGATTACACCGAAAGTTTCGTTTTCGAAGGGATTATCAATCACCTCAAGGTTCTGTCCACCGAACAAATAAACGTAAAGCTGACTGTCGCTGAAGTCTCTAGCAACTTTTTGTCGGAACTGGGTGTTTCGTACAGCAACATTGGTCAGCCCGGTAAATACGTTAAACAAATTTTAGAATTTTCGGCTGAGGACATCGTCGCGGTGATTGCCGCCAGTAAGGACGACTCCATCGGACAAGTGCTCGCAGAGCCAAATCTGTCTGTTATTTCTGGCGAAACCGCGAGCTTTTTAGTCGGTGGCGAATTACCAATGGTGGTGCGAGACGGCGATGGTGTGTCCATCTCATACAAAGAGTACGGCATTAAACTATCGATGGTCGGTAAAGTAACGGACACAGAAAACATTCGATTAACACTTCTGCCTGAAGTGAGTTCGATTGACGCATCGAATAGCCAAAGCAACGCGTTCTACAACATGCCTTCTCTGCGTACTCGAAAAGCACAAACCACAGTGCAACTTAAAGATGGACAAAGCTTTGTTCTTGCGGGGTTATTAACAACGGAAGAGCGTGAAACATTAAGTCGTATTCCTGTCTTGGGCGACATTCCAATTCTTGGTGCGTTGTTTAGCCACACCAAATCCAACCGCACAAAAACCGAATTGATCATAGTGGCCACCGTTAACTTAGTTGATCCGGTAAAAAGCCAAGACATCAAGTTGCCAAAATTCAAAGCGAGCAGCGATTTAGAGCGGCTATTTAGAATCAACTTATCTGATCCAGAAGTAGAACAAACCATAAAAGCAGGAGGTTTTTAATGCTCTTAAGACACTCATTCGTCTCAAAAATTTTGACGATTTCAGCGCCTCTTTTGCTTATCGGTTGCAGTTCTCCGATGTCTACGAACTTAACCCAAGTCGATGAGTTAGAGCAGATATATGAATTTAATGTTGTAGACAAACACATCGCATTGAAGCGCAGTATGGGGTTTATCGGCGACGTGAATAAGCACCACAAAAAGTCGGAGTTTGAAGTCTTCTACCACCCTAATGAAAGTGAATTCGTTGCGGAATTGCTGGAATCGGCGAAAACGAAAGGCATTGATCGCCATCGAATCAGCGCGAAGTTAAAAGAATCAGGTGATACAGATAGTGAGTCACGCCCGCTGTCCGATAAAGCTGTCTCAATTGTTTCTCGGTACACCTTAGTTAATGAGAAACAGTGTGAATCTCTTCATATGGGTAACGCGCAAAATTTCCATTTCGGGTGCGCGGTGGAATACAACCGCGTGATCAGCCTGAGTCAGCCTCTGAAAGGTGTTAAGTAAGCAATGGATTTAAACAACTTATTTAAAACCTCGGCGTCACCGAAAAAAGCCGTATCCGAGTTCTCCGATCTACTGGTTTCCGACGATGCGGAGTTTGTTCAGTCGGTAAGGGATCTGTATGCGATAGAAGGGTTTCCACCGCCGATTGAAATGCCAGAGTTGACCAGCCAATCCAACATGAATTTAGGGAAGCAGAAAATCAAACACGTGGTGTTGGATTTTCGTCAGTCGAACAATGTCGTTGAAGAAATCAGCGACATTACCACTAAGTTGGACGTAGGTATTCGCATTATTGCCATCAGCAATTCGGATTCCATTCGTTTGAAAAACCGTGTTCAAGCCCTTGGGGCGAACTACGTCTTGTGGGATGAAAACCTACAAGATCTCTTGAATGCCGTGAGCGTATCTGAATCTTCAACCGGATCATTGGTCAATAAAACCCGTGTAGCAAAACGCGTTCTATTACTTTCTTGCAAAGGTGGAATTGGGCTCTCGACCATATCTTCATTAGTGGCGTACGGCTTGTCTTCCGAAGCGCAATTAAAAACGCTGCTGGTGGATCACGATTCTGGTGCGTTTACCTCGGATATTTTTCTCGGCATGAAAGGGGTAAAGCCAAGACACAACAGTATCGATTTGAATCAGAGAGACATCGACAGTGCCATCGCTCAAACCTATGTCTCGAAGGTAGACGATAAGCTCGACTATTTGATTCTCGAAAAAACCACCGCTTGTGTCGGAGACCATGCCTCTACACTGCATAACCTTTCCTATCAGCTTGAAAGTAATTACAACTTTATTGTCGACTCTGTGCCACTGACGTCTTTTGAAGAAGTACACGATCAAGACTTGAGTGAAAAATATCACCGTATATACCTGATCTGCGATCCGTCTGTGGCGGCATTGCGCGCTTATAACATTATTAAGAAAAAGATGGGCAAATCGGCACACCAAGTGTTGTTCATTCAAAATCGCCCTGCGAAAGACTACATGGTGCCTCTAGAGAACGCGAAAGAACGGGTTAAGCGGAAAGAAGCGCTTTCTTTTGCCTATGAATCGGGCTTGGAAAAGCTATTGATCCAGCAGGGAATGAAAGCGGTGATTAAAAGTAAGTTCTCTTTGCCAGTCGTTGAAATGGTGAAAGAACTCACCGGAAAAAACATCCGCCCTAAATCCAAATTTTCTTTGTTCAAGAAATAAGCGAGGGGTAGATGAGCCAGTTTAATAAAATCTACATAGAGCTAAGAGACGAAATCTTTGATGCGTTAGACGCGTCAACCTTAGTGGAAATAAGTAACGAAGAGCTGGAAGCCCAGCTTAAAGAAACCGTTAACCTGCTTATCGACAGGCGAGGGTTGCAGGTGTCCAACTCTCAGCGAACAGAGTTGGTGAAAGCGCTACTAGCCGAGCTAAAAGGGCTGGGGCCCCTGCAAGCGTTGCTCGATAACGATGACATTTCAGACATTATGATCAACGGGCCGCACAATATCTTTATCGAGATTGGTGGCAAAGTTCAGAAGTCGCCGATTCAGTTCGTTAACGAAAAGCAACTCAGCACCATTGCAAAACGAATTGCTTCAAATGTAGGGCGTCGAATCGATGAATCCAAGCCGCTTTGTGACGCGCGTTTAGAAGATGGCAGCCGTGTCAATATCGTCATCCCCCCACTTGCGATAGACGGCACCTCCATTTCTATCCGTAAATTCAAACAGCATAAAATAAAACTCGAAAACTTGGTGGAATTCGGCGCTCTCTCCATCGAAATGGCAAAGCTTTTGTCGATTGCTAGCCATTGCAAATGCAATGTGTTGATTTCTGGTGGTACGGGTTCGGGTAAAACCACATTGCTCAACGCGCTATCGGGCTACATCGGCGAAACGGAACGTATCGTTACCATTGAGGATGCCGCGGAACTGCAATTGCAGCAGCCGCATATCGTCCGCTTGGAAACTCGCCAAGCCAGCGTTGAAGGAACGGGTGAAATCACCGCTCGCGATTTAGTGATTAACTCCCTGCGTATGCGACCAGACAGAATCATTGTGGGTGAGTGCCGTGGTGGTGAGGCGTTTGAAATGCTTCAAGCGATGAACACGGGTCACGATGGATCGATGTCGACACTTCACGCCAATACACCAAGGGATGCGGTTGCTCGAACAGAGAGCATGGTGATGATGGCAACCGCAAGTTTACCTATTCAGGCGATCCGACGCACCATTGTGAGCGCGGTGGATTTGATCGTGCAAGTTAAGCGCTTGCACGATGGCAGTAGGAAAGTGCTCTACATCTCCGAAGTCGTTGGGTTGGAAGGCGATAGCGTGGTGATGGAAGACATCTTCCGGTTCGAGAACAAAGGCACATTGGAAGATGGAAAAATCGATGGCGAGTTTCGTTCTCCTGGTTTATCTAAGCGCTCCATAGTGTACGAGCGAGCACAGTTTTTCGGCTTAGAAGGCGCATTAGAGGAGCTGTTCTCATGATGTGGTTATTCGCCATTTGGTGTGTGGTTGCCATTGTGTTTTGGTTCCAACATAAGAAAACCAGTCGAAAAGTGACTGCACTTATCGATCAGGAAACAGAGTTCGATGGAATAGAAGGTGTCAAAACGGTCATCGATATGGAGCGGTTTGAAACCAGTGTTTGGATCCAAGTGAAGTTCATCTTTAAGAAGCTCAAAAAGCTGTTGGAACCCAATATACCTAAAAAAATAGTGCTGTTTTTACTGACCAGTGGGGCACTTATTTATGCCGTTAATTTGTTCTTATTCAGCCAAGATTTTTTGGTCTGTTTGGCGATAGGGCAGCCTATCTTGTTCATCGTGTTCCTGTTCAAACTCAGCGACATCAAAGAAGAGAAATTCAAAAGTGACTTTCCAGACGCGCTGAATATTTTGTCGGGTGCCATCGCTGCTGGACAAAGCATCATTCACGCATTTGAATACGTGGGCGAAAAGCTGGATAACGAAGTAGGGCGTGAATTCAAATTCATGGCAGAACGCTTACTGATTGGTGAAGATCCAGACGATGTGTTGTCACGCAGCGCGACCACCTTCCCATACGTGGAGTACTTCTTTTTCATTTCGACCATTCGAATCAACCTGAGTCGAGGCGGTCAGCTTAAAAACGTGATCAACAAAATCAACCGCATCATGTTTGAATCACGGGCCATGGAAAAAAAGAAAAATGCTTTAACGTCCGAAGCGCGATCTTCAGCAAAAATTGTGGCGTGCTTGCCGATCATCTTTCTTCTCATTCTGAGATTCACTAGCCCAGAAAACTATAACTTCGTGATGTTTGAAGAAGGTGGGAAACCCATTTTTTATTACGTCTTGATCAGCGAGTTTATTGGTTTCTTCTGTATCTCCATGATTTTGCGTGGAGTGAACTGATGGATCTACGAACCACCATTTTCTTAGCGTTTGCGCTTGCTGCTTCCCTTATTTTCGCTTGGTTTCTTATCAAGATGTGGGATTCATTGGTTGCTAAGTTCTATACCAGTCAAATTATCGGTTCAACCAGAGAAGAAAAACGGCAAATGGCGATCATGAATCGGATAGTGGAAGCATTCAGTTTCAACCACGAAGAAAACCGACAAAAGCTGATTGCCGCAGGGATTTACAATGAGTTTGTCGCTAAAAGTTACTACCTGTTTAAGTTCATTCCGTTTCTATTGGTGTTTTTAAGCACGCTTTACGGGTTCTTTATTGGGGACCTCGATTTTGCTGAATTCTTCATGATAGCGGGGGTGGCTTTAGTTCTATTTTTGATTGGTCCGGATACCTATGTGGCGGCGCGTGCAAAAAAGAACGTGAAGCACATTAGCTCTCGGCTGCCATTTTTACTCGATCTAATGAACGTCTGTGTTCACACCGGCATGACCATCGAATCTACGTTGGAATTCCTGAGTAACGAAATCGCAACGGTGGACGAAAATTTGGCTTTTGTGTTAAGGCGCACCACAGAGCGAGCAAGGGTTGTGGGGCTGGAAAAGGCGTTGGCGGAGTTTTATGACATCGTCCCTACAACTGAAGCGCAGAGTTTTGTCATGACACTGACTCAGAGTTTGCAGTATGGCTCGTCTGTCGGACCAGTACTTGCGACATTGGCAACCGATATACGTGAAATCAACATGATGGATCTCGAAGAAAAGATAGGGAAAATGGGCGCAAAAATGTCCATTCCACTTATCACGTTCATCATGGTTCCCATTGTTGTTCTGATTGCTGCCCCTGGAATTTTAAGGATGTTTTCAAATGGCTAATGAAAGACGGGCTATCGAAATTTGGACCAACGTAAAGTGCGCGTTATTGCTCTCACTTGCTTTAACTGGCTGCGCGTCCACCAATAGTGAGTTGGATACCAAAGAGGACTTGTTGCTGAGAACCAACGACAAAACGCAATTGGTTGAGTTTTACAAAGCCAATATTAAGGAAAATGACGAATACAAAATCAAGCTGGTGAACGTGTATATCGACTTGAAAGATACGTCTTCAGCGGAGCTTTATCTCAATACATTCGATGAGTCTGAAAAAGACGAGCCAGAAGTGATGCTAGCCAATGCAGAAATTGCTTACCTGAAGCGTGGTTTCGCAGAAAGTGAACAATGGTTAGAGCGTTATCTGGATGAAGGCGGTGATAAATATCAGCATCACATTCTTATGGGGAAAATCAAAGCCCAGCAAAGGCAATACGGGGCGGCAATAGAGTATTTCGAGCAGAGTCGAAAGCTTGGCGCGTCGGATAGAGAGGCGAAAAATAGCATTGCCGTCGTAAACCTCATGCAGGGGCAATATGAAGACGCGATGACCATGCTGTACGACTTATACCTCGATCAACCAAACGATGAAAAAGTGCGTTCTAACTTAATCTTGGCATCCGTGAATGCGAACCGACCAGATATTGCCTTAGATGCGCTTCGAGAAAAATATCCTGAAGAAGAGGCAAGAACGCAACTGACCAAATTAATGAAATCGGTGAAAAAAAAACCTGCGCCAAAAATGGCTCGTTCGTCTTCCGCCAATACTCAAACTCATTCAACCAGCGCCACCACTCGGCCTGTCAATCAATCGCGTTATGCGGAGGAAAGTGCGGTGTATAAGCCACAAACCCAACTACAAACTGCCGCTATGGCGGTCGACCATGCTGGAAACCATCAGCCTGTTGCCAGCAAGATGGTATTCAACCCGCAAAACCTCAAACCTAAAGCACCGTCGATTTACCGGATCCAAGTGCTGGCGACGTATAAAGCGATTTCGAGTGAATACCTGAATTATCTGCGTACGAATTATGGAACGGTTTACGCGTATTCTCATAACCTTTGGAAACGCTACTGCATTGGTGAATTTAGCTCCATTGAAGAGGCTAAGGCCTACCTAAACCGAATGAAGGTGAAAGGGGCGTTTGTTGTGGATTACACGAAAAATCGACACATAGAGCTGTAGGTATTTTTAATTATGTCGATTGGAACGTCACAACTTAAGAAACAAAAAGGGGTCATCAGTGTAGAGGCTGCCTTTGGTTTGCCGATTTTGCTTTTAATGGTGCTGACATGGTTTGAACTATGTTTGATGGTTTACGCCATTGCGGTGACCGATCACGCCATAACCCGTGCAGTATCTGACACTAAAAAATTGGGCAGGGCAGATGCCATTAGCACGATCAATTATGACAGAGCCATTCGGTCTGCGATTCGTCGAAGCGGGGGTATTTTTCTTCCCGCGGTCATTGATAGCCAATCGATTCAGTCTCGTATTCACTACATCGATGGCTATCAAACGCTCGTCCGTTGCAGTACCTCCGTTAGGGAATTTTCATCGTGTGCAGGTGTATCCGCTGAACCCCAAAACAAAGCGTTAGCACTTTACGAAGTTGCGTTTGAGTATTCCCCTATTTTTAACTTCCTACTACCATCCATTGAAATGCGCCGTGAAGTGATGGCGATTCAGGAATATGAGCGATGCACCTTTAAGTTAGGTCAGGGAGGTTCGTGTGCTTAGATGTTCTTCCAATTCAAATGTGCAGCGCGGCGCTTTTACCATTGAGCTTGCTTTGGTGTTGGTGTTTGTGACGGGCTTTTTTGTTATGCAGGTGAACTTTCTCGTTGCCACTGCCAAAAAAGGGCAAATGGATCGGCTTGCGTATTCACTCGTGTCGGTGATGTCTGAGCGACGAGAGTTGTTCCGTGACGAAGGTGATATATGTCGGTACGCAGGGGAATGCGAACTGCTGGCGGCGGAACTCTACGCCGTGGGCATTTCGGCGATGAATCGCATGTCGAATCAGTTTGACTCAAATAAGTTTGGCATTCGAATTGAGGAGCTGGTGGTTTATCCCGACCGACAAGTTTACGCGATGCGTGAAGTGGGGTGGGTGACAGGGTGCAATTTTACGCCGCTAAGAGAGGTGGACAAGATTATCCCAACCACGTCTCGAAACCGTAAGTTGCCCGTCTACAAAGTGTCACTCTGCTACCAAACGCCCTTTAACATATTGGGCGCGAGTAAAGGTGAGCTGCTCAATGTTGTTACGTCTGCCTTTTCGTTTGCGAGGATTTAACCATGTCTTTAGAGAACTTTAGTTCAAAGAATCAACGCTCAAAGAATCGGTGTTCAAAGAATCAGCACCCAATGAAAAGAGGGTCGATGAACAAGCAAAAAGGAGCAGCGTTTCTGATTTTTATGTGCTGTCTACCGTTTATGTTTGGCATGTTGGCGTTGGCAATGCAAACCACGCAACAGTTGCACGCGCACGCCAAACTAAGCGAGGCAGCAGAAGTGGCAAGCCTTGGATTAATCTCATCTTCTACCGGAAATAATGACCCAGATACGGAGCTGGCGTCTCGAATCGTCAATCATTACATGCCGTTTAACGAAGGTGAGGTGGAAATATCGATAGTCGATACGCGCTGCGACTACGACACAGGGTGTGTGCAAGACGCTGGCGAGATTTCGCCTTTTGCGGATTTTGTGGTGACGGCGACAACCGAACATAACTCTTGGATCAGCTACAGCAGTTTGGGGTTAAAACCAAAATTCAAGGTTTCTGGTGCCTCGACAAGCCGAAAGTACCTACCTAAACCAGTAGATATTTATTTTGTAGTCGATTTTAGCGGATCAATGAATGAACGTTTTTCAGCAAGCCCTGGGCGAGGCAGTAAACTCGCAACGGTGAAAAACACCATTAATTTGATTCTGGATGATCTTGAAAACTTCAACCGATTCAACAGCCACAAAAGCCGCGTTGCTTTAGTGGGGTACAACCACTTCAACTATCAAAAAATCAATGGTAAACGCGAAGTGTTCGAACACGTGGTCTTGCAGAGAGTGAACGATTCAATTGTCCATCGTAACGACAAAAAAAATCCGCTAATTATCTCTCCCGAACTTGAGCAGCACAACTATCGCCCGAGGCGACTGTTCCACGATATCGATCTAACCGACGATTACAGCGGGTTCAGCGATGAGTTTAAAGCGTTTAAAGCGGGCGGCTTTACTCATTCTTGGCAGGGTTTACTCCGTGTTGCTGAACTCGCGAATAGCCAAGAAGAGTACAACCCTCAACAAGTCATTATCGTTCTATCCGATGGTGAGGATACCCAGAGACCTTGGGCGATTCATAGCCCAGATGGCAGCTGGCGAAAAACACGGATACTAAAAGAGTTCACGAAATATGGGCTTTGCAGAAATATGGTGTCGGATTTAGAAAACAAGACAGACCGTTTTGGGGAGCCTATATCGGTCACTTTTGGGGTGATCGGTATCGACTTTGAAATGAACCAAGCTGTTAACGGATTTTTTGATTGTGTAGGGGAAGACAACGTCCTCCATGCCAAAAATGGCAGCGATGTTTATAAGCATATTTTAAACCTGTTGAATGAAGAAACAGGGCGACTGAAAGGAAATGAGGGCTCACTATGAGAGTAATGGCGTTTGGCGTACTTTTGCTGTTATCAGGGCAAGCCGCAGCGAATTGTTTAGCGGAAGAAAATGTATATTTAAAAACAACTCGTGTGCTAGCGAATAATCACTTGGGCACGCAGCAATCGGGTCAATTACTTACTCATCACATTACGCAGCCAGAACAACCTGTGTTCGTAAGTGAAGATAGCGTTAAGGAGCAGTTTTCAGTGAGTAAAGAATGTATTTATGACCGTATTTCCCAGACATTGGTTTTGAATTATGCCTTCGATAAAGACAAACTTAGTGACGAACATAAACACATTTTATTGGATTACATTAACTTGTTGGATAGCAGTGTTTCCATTGCTGTAGAGGGACACGCTGATGAAGTCGGCACGGAAGAATACAATAGAGGGTTATCACAACGACGCGCTCGAAACGTTGCGACTTTTTTAAAGAAAACCTTCGGCAAAGAAAAACAGGTAGATTTGCGTGCTTACGGAGAAACAGCGCCGATATGTCAACAAATAGAGAATAAGGTGAAAGGGTGCAACCGCCGTGTTGTCTTAACAGTTCAAACTTGAAGTTAAATTTAAGCTTCGAATATTTCAGATGCGCCGCTAACGCATCAATCGACATCTTCTTCTAGAATTTCGATTACTTCAGAAGAAGAGCGTTCATGTCCAATAAGAAACAGAGCAAGGAACGCTTCTGTTTTCATATTCGAGTCTCCTTCTTCCTCAACAATGGTACGAATCTTATCTCGTAGCATTGAGATCTCATGCTCGACAAAACCGCGCCCTTCTTCGTCACCGCCCTGATCAGCAGGTTGATGGTCGAAATGTAAGAACAGAAGATCGTCATCAAGCTTGGTTGTGAGTAAACGTTCTGGTAGCCACTCTTCTCCCGTCACAACTTGTGGATCGCTGTTATCGGAGAATTTACTTAATATTTGCAATAATTCAGATACTTTCACAATGATTCGTTATACTGTACGCCTCTACTAAGTGTAGCGGCAATTTTGCGTGAATCTTAAAGTAATTTCTCTGATTTTACTACGATTGTTGGCCAGTAACTCAATAAAGCTCTAAGTCAGAGTGAATAATCACTGGATCTAGCATCTTAAGGTTACCTAGGTACAAATGTTCAATGTTTTAATAAATTGAGGTGCTCGACTTCTATGCATGCTTCAACACACCTGACTCCAACAGTTTTGCTTTTGGGTGCGATGACTTTCCCTTCGATAGCTTCAGAAGAAAAAGTAAAAGAACAAGAATGGGGCGTAGCGATGGCTTACCGAAGTGCATCCATTGTTTACAATCTTCCCAGTGAATCAGATACTTCAGTATCAACTTTTGTTCCTCTTTTCTATTACAACGGCGAAAGCGCCTACTTAGATGGCTTAGAAGGTGGTGTACACCTTTATAAGCAGGATGACTACCAAATCAATTTGTTCTCTCGTCTTCGATTTGTCGATTTACCCGCTTCGCAACAAAACCGTTATGGTGGTCATTCGTTTGATTTGGGTGTCCAGTATCGACATTTCTTCCAAGACTCTGATTGGTATGTTGATGCTGAACTGATGAGCGACGATGACGCACGCTTGTTCGGTAATGTGCGTGCAACGGCGAAAAGCTCGACCGAAAATTGGGATTTCAAACCCAGCGCAGAGCTAAGAATCAAATCAGACAGCTATAACTCCTATTACTACGGAGCCAATGGTTTAGAAGGTTCCCCCGGTTTTGGTAAGCAAATTGGCGGTGGTGTTGAGTTTAAAGTGGGCTTCGAAACTCGCTATCGTGTCGCGTCTAACTTGTACTTATTAGGTAGCGCTTATGCGACGATGCTTGATGACAACGCCTACGATAACATCTCAGTAAAAGAGCGGTGGGGTCAGGAGTACTTTGTCGGTTTCGGTTTCTTTAACGACAAGAATACCGCCTCTCGGTCTGACATAACCACGCGCCCGTATCTTCGTGTCGCACAAGGGTTTGCCACCCCTTCAGATATGGGTGACATATTTAAGTTTAAGGGTGAACCAGATGAAAACGGCAACAAGATGACCTCGTTTTTCTACGGTCATCCTTTAACCGATGAGCTCTTTGGTGCCCCCATTGATATTTACTTAACTCCAGGCGCTGCTTGGCACTGGAACAGTTCTACCCAAAGTGCCAGCCCTGAGTACGTCATTGCGGTGAAAGCGTATTACACGTTTGAATGGCCATTCCGTTGGAAATTCGGAGCGGCGGAAGGGATTTCTTATGTTCAAAATATTACCTACATTGAAAGCAGTGAGCTGGAAGGTAAATACGATAACATGAGTAATCTGATGAACTATTTGGATATCTCATTCGACTTCAATGTTGGTGATATGGTTGGAAAACCTGAATGGGATCATCTTTGGATTGGTTATGGTTTACACCACCGTTCTTCAATATTTGAAAAAGCCTCGCAGTTCGGTCGAATTAAAGGCGGCAGTAATTACAACACTGTGTATCTGCAATACGATTTTTAGATAACCTCGTGTTGGCAAGATAAAAACGTGTCTGAAACGTAAAAAACATGTTTGAAAATTAAAAAACGAGGTGAATTATCACCTCGTTTTTCTTTTTTATCTTGTGGACCATACCAGTTTAAAAATTCTCGTATTCAAGAGAGAACCACGCAAAATTCTAATTATCTATACTGTCATTATCTTTATTAATTATTTTATATCAATAAGTTAGTAATAATAATTCCCTTTCAAAATTGTCTAATATCCTCTCACCCTTCCATAATTTCTTATCTGAATATATTGAAATTTAGTCACTTTATATGCGATTAGCACCATATCAAGTGGTGCAACTGGTTGCTATTTTGGTATTAAAACCAGACCAAAATGATGAGAGTAAGTGACAATAAAGCATCTTTTTTTGATAACTCCATCAACAAAGTGAGCAAAAAACGAACTGGTCTGGTTGAATAAAGACCAGTTTGTCGTTTAGTCTGAATGGAGTTAACGATTTGGTCACAAGATCCAAACATCCGTTAACTATGGTAATAAAAAAATCTGGTACTGAATAAATACCAAAATAGTAAATGTAGTAAGCGATGAAGGATCAATAAATTATGTCCGATGACTTTAATGATACGCCCAATTACAGCTCGGACGTCTCTAGGCTTACGCTTAAGTCACAAATAGCAGACAAACTGAGCGCTTTAATTGCGTCAAAAATGATTGAAGAAGGAGAGGCTTTACCTTCTGAGCGAGAACTCGCCAAATCGTATGATGTGAGTCGAGAAACAATACGTGGTTCGTTGGGCATTCTGAGTGAACGTGGGTTGATCTCGGTTTCTCGCGGACGAAAAAGCATTGTGACCAAGGGATCGGCAGAGATAATTCAATCGAACAATATAGTGGAAGATATTCAAAATTATGATGCTTTTACCGTAGTAGAAACAAGAAAAGTAATAGAGTCGGCGATTCTGCGTTCTGCAGCAATAAACATTAAAGATGAAGATATCGAGAAACTGTCCTCCCTTATTGAATACCAAGAAACGGTATTAGATGATCACATCGCCTTCCAAGTATCAGATAAAGAATTTCACACGATTATCTATCAGTCTTGCCGAAATACTTTGTTGTCGAAAATAGCAATCGATGTTTATTCCTATGCGTTGGAGCACCGAACGGCTGCACTGGCGGAAGAAAAGTCGACGGTTAGAAGCCTTCGAGAACACCACCAAATTCTAAGATCACTGAAAAGCCACGACCCAGACGCCGCAGAACGTTCCATATTGGGGCATGTTGATAGCATCTTCAAATCAACACTTATTATGCAAAATAAGGACAACGAGTAACGGATTATGCCTGTAATAACTTTGAATAAATTAACAAAAAGATATCAGTCTACTGAAGTGATCCATCAGATCGATTTAGTGATGGAAGACAATGAATTCACCGTATTCGTTGGTCCATCAGGCTGTGGGAAATCGACCACGCTAAGAATGATCGCAGGTTTAGAAACGGTGAGCGATGGCGAGATAACAATGGATGATCGAGCTATATCAAACCTTGAACCCATTGATCGAGACATTGCAATGGTATTCCAAGATTATGCTCTGTATCCGCATATGGATGTTTACAAAAATATGTCTTTCGCATTGAGGTTAGCTAAGCATCCAAAAAGTGACATTAAAAAACGCGTAACGGAAGCAGCAGAAATGCTCGGGCTGACTGAGTACCTTTACCGCAAACCTGCCGAGTTATCTGGTGGGCAAAGACAGCGTGTTGCCATGGGAAGAGCATTGGTCAGAAATTCATCAACTCTATTGATGGATGAACCTCTGTCAAATTTGGACGCAAAGCTTCGGGGGCAAATGCGTGCAGAATTGGCAATGATGAGCAAAAACATAAAGAAGAATATTATCTATGTTACACATGATCAGATCGAAGCGATGACTCTTGCTGATCGCATTGTTGTGATGAAAGATGGTTATATTCAACAGCATGGAACGCCCAGAGAGCTTTTTGAAAAGCCAAGTAATAAGTTCGTTGCAGGTTTTATGGGAATGCCACCCATGAACTTCTTAAATATGACCGTTGAAGAAATAGACGGAAAATTATACGGACTCGGTTCGGATTTTAAACTTGAGCTGCCTCAATTAAGCGCTGATGCAGAAATACCCCAGTCTGGTGAGATTATTGTCGGTATTCGACCTTCTGCTTTAACCTCGACCGATTCAGATGAATTAGAAAATATCATTACATTTACTATTAATGTTAATGAATATATTGGAAATCAAACGGTTTTGATTTCTGATGTTCAAGAAAAACGATTTATGGTTGAAGTGGATTCATTAAATGAATTCAATGCCGGTGAAACTGTAAGATTTAAAGTAACGCCTGAAGATATATATATATTCAATAAGCAAACAGAAGAAGCTATTTACTAATAATAATAACCACAGAAATAATCATATAACGTAAATTGGAACATAAACTTAATTCTCTTGCTCTTAGGAGGCAAAATGATTACGTATCTAAAAAGGATTTTTGGCAAAAAAACGCTGACAGCAATAGCCGTTAGTACAATCACAACATTCTCTTATGCGAGTCCATACGACGAATATAAAGATACGACGTTGGTTGTGAATTTTCCAGCACACCCACATTACAATGCGGTAATGAAGGTATTACCTGAATTCACGAAAGAAACGGGTATAAAAGTTGAAGTAGACCAACTTCAATATCTTCGTATGCGTGAAAAGCAAACGCTGGAATTAACAAAAAGAAAAGGCGACTACGATCTTATCGCGTACGTTGTTTTTTCAAAAGCGGACTATGTTTATGCTGATCAACTTGAAAATTTAGCAAGATATTTCATGAATCCATCACTTGCTGACCCTAACTTTGACGCAGAAGATTTGGTTGATGGTTATGTATCTAATATTGGTGTAGCAGGGGGCAAGAAAGGCTATCTAAAAGGACCAACTGGTTCACTGTTTGGTTTACCGTTTGGTGCTGAAACCTCAATTTTGGGTTACCGAAAAGACATCTTTGAAAAACACAACCTTAAGGTGCCTCAAAACTATAAAGAGTTGCTGTCTTTGGCGTGTGAAATTCCAAAATTAGAACCTGGAATGGGTGGTTTAGCGTCTCGCGCTGCTTCTGGTCACCATGCATCGCATGCGTTTCTTTTGCACCTAGCACCGCTTGGTGGTCGTATCTTTGATGACCAGTGGAAGCCAATTGTAAACAACGCGCAAGGCGTTGAAGCAGCGCAAGCGCTGAAAACAATTGTTGAATGTGGCGCAGAAGGCTCTAAAACATTTGGTTTTGCTGAAGCGGGAACATCATTCTTACAAGGTCATTCTGCTATGTTTCTTGACTCTACGGTATTCGCTGGCCAAGTGAATGACCCGACGAAGTCGAAGGTGGTAGGAAAGATTGGCTGGGCACCACACCCTATGGGCGTTCGCAAAGGATCTCAAACCGGCGGTTTTGGTATTGGTATCCCTAAAAACGCACAAAATAAGGAAGCGGCTTTCTTATTGATGCAGTGGCTGACTTCCAAGAAAGTCGACAAGCTGATTGCTTTAGCGGGCGGGAACCCTTCTCGTTACTCAACCCACTTTGATGCGGAAGTGAACAAGAAATTCCCTCACATGGCTACATTTGGTGAAGCACTTAAAAATGCCGATCCGGACTGGCGTCCAATTATTCCAGTGTGGGGGAAAATTAACTCAGACTTAGGTACAGCTTTATCGAAAGTACTTACTGAAGATCTGGATATTCAAAAAGCGTTAGATGGCGTTGCTGAACGAGCGGAAAAAATAATGGCTGATGCCAACTATTATTCTTGGAATGAGAAATAAATAGTGAATAGGGTTGCATCTCGTCGAAATAACTCAAAGGCGAGATGCACCTAAATCTGTGCAACCTTGGTGTGTTTTAAATGAAAGCTATTAATCTAAATCGCATGACCCCTTATTTATTCTTGGCTCCTGCGGGTATAGTTCTATTGTTTGGGCTTCTTTACCCAATAATATATATGATGTACGCGAGTTTTTTAGAATGGAACCCCAGTCAATTAATTGGCGAGGCGGATTGGGTTGGGTTTAAAAATTATATCAATTTATTCCAAGATGACTCTTTTCGTGAATCTCTCGGCGTAACTTTAAAATTTGCTTTTATTGTCGTCGTTTTAGAAATGTTTATTGGTGTTGGTCTTGCATTATTGTTAGATAGAAATATTCGCGGAATGTCTCTATTAAGAACAATTTTTATATTACCAATGATGATCGCACCTATTGTCGTTGGATTAATGTGGCGTTATATGTATCACCCAACGATAGGGATATTTAACAGAACATTAAATGCACTTGGTTTTGAATCTGTCCCTTGGTTATCTGATTCGAGTTGGGCACTTTATTCAATTGTAATCGCCGATATTTGGCAGTGGACTCCTTTTATTTTTATTTTGTCCCTTGCTGCTTTGCAATCACTGCCGAAGTCGACATTAGAAGCATCCAAAATTGATGGAGCAACGCAATGGCAGCAAATTCTATACATCAAGATACCTCTAATGCTGCCGGTACTCATTGTGACTTTACTGCTTAGGTTGATAGACGCATTTAAAGTCCTCGAAGTTGTATTAGTCATGACAAATGGTGGTCCTGGTTTATCCACCGAAATTCTCGCACTAAGAATCTCTCGAACGGCGTCTGAGTTTAGGGAGCTAGGTGTAGCGGCAGCAATGTCGAACCTTCTGTTGGCTGTGCTCCTTTTCCTAACGCTGGCCATGTTTATCTACAACAAAGTTAACGAAAAAAGAATCGAGAAGCAGGCGTTTGCGAATAAGGATGAAGAACAATGAGCAAACTAAACGAAAGTAAGCAAAACCCAGCATTTTATGCCTTGTTAGTTGCTTTGATAGTGATGTCACTTGGCCCAATCATGCTGATGGTGATGACATCGTTCAAATTGAATGTCGACATCATGAACGACAGCAGTGGGTTGTTTTTCACGCCCACACTGAAAAATTATGAAACGGTACTGTGTGATGTGCTTTGGTATACGCCGGACCACGTTGATTTTTGTAGCCCAACGTTCACACGTTCACTCGGAAATTCTATTTTCATCGCGCTAGTTTCTACAGTGATTACGCTCACCATCGGTTGTATGGCTGCATATGCGTTGGTTCGTTTTAGATTCATGGGACGTGGTGTGGTTTCTTTAACAACACTCATGATGCGTATGGTTCCACCCGCTGTTCTATTGGTTCCTGTATTCGGGATCTGGACGTTTGATTATGGGTTAGACGGTACATTTACCGGAATCATACTGCTCTATGTTGCGATGAACTTACCGTTCGTGATTTGGATTCTTCAGAGTTTTATTGTGCAGGTGCCTTTACCTCTTGAGGAAGCTGCCAAAGTGGATGGGGCAAAACCGCTGCAAATATTCTTTTTGGTTGTTTTGCCCATTATCAAGCCGGGTCTAGCAGCAGCAGCCATCTTTACGTTTCGAATTGCATGGAATGAGTTCTTGTTGGCCAACGCTTTATTACAACGGGATACCCGCACTGTGCCCGTGACCATTGTCAATTCGTTAACGGAATACGATATCGACTGGGGTGTGATCATGGCGACAGGAATGTTGCTTGCCGTACCACCAATCATTTTCACCTTTGTTGCATCCAAGCAAATTATTACAGGTATGACTGCTGGCGCAGTTAAAGGTTAATTTACATTTATTTCAATAGGTTATTTAGGTATTAATATGAATTTAGAGAAAGATTATCAGCTGGTTATTGGAACATACAGTGATATTGACGCGCTAGCCCATCAGCCTTACTCACCAAAACCGGGTGAAGGAATGTATTGTGCGACGTTGACCAAGCAAGGAAAACTTGTCGTTAATGGCTCAGTTGAGTCGTTAAACCCAGCGGTTCTTATCCCAGGAACAGACAAAAAATACCTGTACGCTATTTTAGAAACAATCCGTGAAAACGGCACAATCGTTCAATATGAAGTTCAAGAAGATGGTTCTCTAAAGGAGCTCTCTAACTTCGAAGCAAATGGAAAGTCGACGTGCTACTTGTCTTTCTCTCCAAATAAAGATGCCGCTATTGTCATCAACTATTGGGATGCCATTATTGATGTTGTCGACGTAGATGAAAATGGGCAGTTAGGTGAGGTTATTCAAACCTTTAAACAGTTTTATCGCCCTGAAACCGAGTGGCGACAAGTGGAAAACCGTGAAGACCATTGGGGTAATCGTCAGGTGGGACCTCATGCACACTGCGCGCATTTTTGGCATGACTGGATTTTCATTCCTGATCTTGGTGAGAATGCAGTATTTCAATACCGCTGGGATGCAGAAAGCCGCCAGCTAACTCGCGAAACGTGGATAGAATTCGAGCCGGGTTCGGGGCCTCGACACATGGCTATGCACCCAACTTTGGATATTTGCTACGTTTCAAATGAGCTGTTTAACACCGTATGTGTTGCTGAGTTAGACAAGTCAGAACCATCGGAAATCAAACCGCGCCTTATACCAATTCAGTACGAATCGACTCTGGATAATCACGATCAAATTAGTTACGTATCAGAGATTAAATTGTCGCCAGATGCTCAATTTCTTTACGTATCAAACCGAGGCGATAACTCCATTGCTGTGTTTAAAGTTCAAGAAGATGGAAAGCTAGAGCGGGTCGATATCACTTCGACGTACGGAAAGTTCCCGCGGCACTTTGCCATTTCTCCTTGTGGGCACGCTGCGATTATTTCAAACCAAGATTCAGGGAATGTGATTGTTTTTTCGAGAGATATCGAAACTGGTCTTATCAAGAAGACAGATGAAGTCATCGAGGTACCGGCTCCCAATTATATTCGCTTCTTGGCGCTGTAATTCAAACATCGAATATAGCCAAGAATCGTCGCTAAGATATAGAGACAATTATGTATACCGAACTTAAACCCTCAGTTTTAGATCCACAATTAGCTTTAGAAGTCAGTTCAGCTTTAGAGCCAAATACAGTTTTAGAGCCAGGTTTCGCTTTAGAAACACACTTACCGTTGCCAACATTCTTGTTGCCTTCGAACTTATTGGTTGCAAAAGAATCGGATGGTGTGTCATGAGCTATTGGTTAGGTGTGGATTGCGGCGGTACGTACCTTAAAGCGGGTATCTACGATAAAAGTGGGAAAGAAATGGGTGTCGCACGTGAATCCCTTGAGCTTATTTCTGATCAATCCGGTTGGGTTGAAAGAAGTACTTCGCAGCTATGGGCTTCGACCTGTTCTGTGATCAAAAAGGTGCTTGCCGACACTCAGATAAACTCGGACCTCATTCAAAGCGTTGGTATCTCGGCTCAAGGGAAAGGGCTATTTTTACTGGACAAAAATGATAGGCCAATGGAGCGTGCGATTTTATCGGCCGACCAGCGGTCGATAGACGTCGTGAAAAGGTGGCAGAGCGAAGGGGTACCCCAATCTATCCACCCGAGAACAAGACAAACCCTGTGGACTGGGCATCCTGTGTCTATTGCTCGCTGGCTAAAAGAGCAACGCCCAAAACAATACAACCAGATCGGCACCGTATTCATGAGTCACGATTACATAAGATGGTGCCTTACGGGAGAAAAGCATTGCGAGATCACCAATATTTCTGAATCCAACTTATACAATTTTGATACTCAAGATTACGATGCTGGATTGGCGGATATTCTAGGTATTCCAGAAATTATGGAGGCGTTACCACCTATCATCGGTGCAACGGATGTAGCGGGAACCGTCACGAAATCAGCATCCATCATGACAGGGCTTAAAGAAGGCACGCCAATTGTGGGTGGTGTGTTTGATGTTGTTGCCACCACCATTTGTTCCGGCGTTAGGGATAACAGCGCTTTAAACCTAACAATGGGGACGTGGTCGGTAACAACGGGTGTAACCGATAGCCTGTTTGATGTTCGCGAAGCCAATCAAAAACCGCATGTGATCGGACATCATGCTCAAAGAGATCAATACATTACTCACGATGCCAGCCCAACGTCGGCAGGTAATTTAGAATGGTTTACCGAAATGTTCGCAGATGAAAATTTTGGAGAAATAAATCACGCTATCAGTGAATTACCTAAGTTGAGCTCTGAGCTTTTATTCGCGCCCTTTATCTATGGTTCAAACGCGGGATTGGGGGTTAAAAGTGGTTTTTATGGCATTCAATCACTCCATACCAAACCCCATTTATACCAAGCCATTTACGAAGGCGTTGTGTTCAGCCACCTGTCGCATCTTGACCATGTCAGGCTTCTGTACCCTGATCTTAAACATCTTGTCGTGTGTGGCGGACCTGCTCGTTCTAAAGAGTGGATGCAGATTCTGGCAGACGCGAGCGGCTTGCCTGTATTACTGCCAAAGATTGAAGAAACCGGATGTTTAGGTGCGGCCATCGTCGCAATGGTCGGAAGCCAAACTTATTCTTCGACCAGTGACGCTATGGATGCTATGAACATTGAAGAAGAAACGGTTTTGCCTGACGAAGAAGCCTTTGAGAGTTATCAAGTAAAAAAGAAAAAGTATCGAGTTTATGTCAAATCGCTAGCGCAGCTAGAGAATGACCTAAGCCATATTTCTTCGGCGCAGGTTTCTTCGAGCCCAGTTTCTTCGCGTCAAGAGTCATCGTGCCTAGTTTCATCGAACCAAGTGTCTTCGAGTCAGGTTACTTCAATCAATATTTCATCAGACAAACCCAACCAAGGAGAGTTGTCGTGATCCCTAAATTACAAGTCGCACTCGATGTGACAACCGAAGCCGAAGCGTTGAGTGCAGCCAAAACGTTGGCACCCGTGGTAGATGTGCTAGAGGCAGGAACCCTAATTTGTTTTGCCGAAGGGATGTCCGTTGTCCGTTCGCTGCGATCGCAACATCCGGACAAACCATTGGTTGTTGATATGAAGCTTGCCGATGCAGGACGAGATTTAGGCGAGATGGCGTTTAAGTCGGGCGGAACGTTACTGACGGTAATATGCGCAGCGCCTTTAGCCACGATGGAAAGCGCATTAGAAGTTGCAAAAGAGTATGGCGGAGACATCCAAATTGAATTGTTTGGAGAGTGGACCTTTGAGCAAGCTCATGAATGGCGAAAACTGGGTATTACCCAGGCGATTTATCACCGTGGAAGAGATGCTCAAGCAAAGGGGCAAACTTGGCACCAAGAGGATTTAGATTGGTTGCAACGTATGTGTGATATGGGGTTTAACATGTCAGTGACCGGAGGGATTACTCCAGAGCTATTACCCATATTCCAACATCTACCCATTGATACTTTCATTGCTGGTCGAGCACTGTTGTCTGCTCCTGATCCGCAAAAGGCCGCCATTTCATTCAAAGAAACATTGAATTCACTCTGGAGAAAATAGCATGACATACGTTGACTCCTCACGCACCCACCCAATCGGCATATACGAAAAAGCTTTGCCAGCGCAATTGACTTGGCCAGAACGGTTGGCTTTAGCAAAATCCTGTGGTTTTGATTTTGTTGAAATGTCGGTTGATGAAACGGACGAAAGGCTCGCACGCCTAGACTGGACAAAGCAAGAACGTAAAGCGCTGGCGAGCGCGATAATTGAAAGCGGTATTCGTATTCCGTCTATGTGCTTATCAGGGCACCGCCGCTTTCCCTTCGGAAGCCACGATTCAGACGTTCGCCAGCAAGCTTACTCCATTATGGAAAAAGCCATTGTGCTTGCCCAAGATTTGGGAATAAGAACCATACAGCTAGCGGGTTACGACGTTTACTATGAAACACAAGATGAGAGCACACTCGCTCATTTTGAGGAAGGGCTAAAGTGGGCGGTCGATTTGGCTGCAAAATCCCAAGTGATGCTGTCGGTTGAAATTATGGATACCCCATTCATGAGTTCAATCACTAAGTGGAAAGCGTGGCAAGAGAAAATCGACTCACCATGGTTCACAGTTTATCCCGACGTTGGAAATCTCTCGGCTTGGGGAAATGATGTGAATGCGGAACTGGAATTGGGTATGAATCAGATAGCCGCGTTACATCTTAAAGATACGCTTGCAGTGACCGATACATGCGTGGGTCAATTTAGGGACATTCCTTTTGGAGAGGGTTGCGTTGATTTTGTTGAAGTATTCAAGACGCTAAAACGCTTGAATTATCGAGGCAGCTTTTTGATCGAAATGTGGACAGAAAAAGCCGATGAGCCAGTGAGCGAGTTAATCAGTGCTCGGCGCTGGATAGAAGACAAAATGGTGCAAGGAGGATGGAATGTATAAAGCATTAAAAGAGGAAGTCCTTGAAGCTAATCTGGCACTCCCGAAACACGGACTCGTGACGTTTACGTGGGGAAACGTGAGTGCCGTTGATCGTCAGCTTAGTGTGATCGCGATTAAACCTTCAGGGGTTGAGTATAACGTGATGAAAGCCAATGACATGGTGATCGTCGATTTGGAAACGGGAGCCGTGGTTGAAGGCGACAAGAATCCATCATCGGATACACCCACACATCTGTGCTTGTACCGCGCTTTTTCTGATATCGGTGGAGTCGTACATACTCATTCGCGTCATGCCACCATTTGGTCTCAAGCCGGTCTTGATATTCCGGCTTGGGGCACGACTCATGCAGATTATTTTTATGGTTCAATCCCTTGCACACGTAAGATGTCTGAAGAAGAAATAAAGCGTGATTATGAGTGGGAGACAGGGGAGGTCATCATTGAAACGTTTAAAAACCGTCAACTTAACCCGAACCAAATGCCAGCGGTATTGGTGAATGCTCATGCGCCTTTCGTTTGGGGAAAAGACGCAAACAGTGCCGTTCATAATGCGGTTGTGTTAGAAGAAGTCGCATACATGGGGTTATTTTCTCGTCAGCTAACGCCGCAACTCAGTTCGATGCAAAAGCCACTTTTAGACAAACACTATTTAAGAAAACACGGAAAAAATGCCTACTATGGTCAATCCACGAAGTGAAGACTAGTGTTGTAACATTACTTTGGCTTAGGCAAAAAGGTAAGGCGAACTTGTTTTCCCTTACCTTTTTATTAAGTTGCTACTGAGAGATTGCGTCTTCCATTAAATCAAAAACCAGCTTATCCATAGCAGGCTCCTTAAATTTCGACATTCCTGTAATGTTAGAAAGCGCTACAAAACCCACGTTATTTTGAGTATCCAGTAACATGCACGAGCTGTATCCGCCTGTTCCTCCATTATGGAAATAGAAGTGTTCTCCTTTACCTTGCAAATTCAATACAATCCACCCTAGTGCATGGGTCATGTGAGCGTGTTTAAAAACAGGTTGTTTTTGTAACTGAAAAACCGCGTTGTTTGGATCAAAACAAGAAAGCACAAAAGTCGAGAGGTCTTCGACAGTGGAAAGAACCGCACCAGCGCCAGAAAGAATGCCAAGATCCCAGTTTGAAACCGGTCGCCCCTTCCCATCTAACCCTTGAACCAGCCACGATTTCAAAGCAACCAAATCAGTGCTAGAACGCGTCATTTTAAGCGGTTCAAACAACGTTCTTTGAAGCAGCTCTTCATAAGAGGTTTTTGCGACGCGAGATAAGGCGTACCCCAAAAGACCGGCTCCAAGGTTTGAGTAGAGGGGCTTACTCTTTGTTCTGAGTTTAAGCTTATGCTCAAGGTAATTCAGCAGTTGAGGTTCTTGATACTCTTTGTACGGATCTTGACGATTTTTAAACAGAGCGCTCCAAAGCAAGCCGGGCGGTAACCTTGGTAATCCAGATGTGTGGGAAGCGAGCGCTTTATAGGTAATAACCGTATCATTTTTAAATGGGACAGGAACAATCGTATTTATTGCGTCATCAATCTGAATGTCACTTTTTAACGCCATGTCACATAGTAGATAACTGGTAAGAACCTTGGAGATAGAGCCTATTTCGAAGACGGAATTTTGATTAATTGCGGGCACTACCGAACCATTTTGCTTCTTAGCACCATAAAAATCGACGTGACCGTGCGCTATTTTCGCGACCGCCAATTCGTTGTTGTCGTTAAATGGGAAGAGAGTGCTCTCTATGGTTTCTATGTCTTGTTTGGTGAAGCTCATATCCATGACCCTAAGCAGTGAAACGAGAAAAGAACAGAGGTAGCGACTCGGGTGAAAAATACATTTTGTAGTATCTGAAAGTGAAGTTACTTTGGGATGGCTTAATTGTGGGTTAAGAACGATAAAAAAAGCCCACTTGAAAGTGGGCAAAGACAAGGTTTATTAATGGAACTAATGTCGGTGGAGATAGGGGATTACAATGTTGGAAGTTGCTCTTTCGCGTTAGTTAACTCTTTGCTAGCGAGTTCTTCACCCATGCTTAGCGCTTCGGCATAAACAAAGTTCACGTTATGGATGCCTACAAATCCGAGCGTGGTTTTTAGGTAGCTGGTGACGATGTCGTTTTCTGTATCTTTGTGAACACCGCCGCGAGTCGTGATAACAGTGGTTTCTTTCACATTGGTCAGCAAACCTTCAGGTCCATTTTCAGAGTATTGGAACGTCACACCAGCACGAGCAATCAGGTCAATCCAGTTTTTAAGCTGAGTAGGTACAGTAAAGTTGTACATTGGCGCAGCGATGATCAATTTGTCTGCTTGTTTAATCTCTTCAATTAACTGGTTCGAGGTCGACAAGATGTTTTGTTGTTCTTCCGTTAAGTCTTCGCCTCCACCAAACGCCGCTAATACATTGTGATCGAGAATGGGTAACGGGTTTTCCGCCAAGTCGCGAATAACCACATTTGTTTCAGTTGCGTTTTTTGCGATAACGTCAATCAGCGCATTTGATTGAGAGTGAGCGCCTAGAATGCTTGATTTAAGAATCAGTACTTGAGCCATTTTATGTCCTTTGTTTATCTATTTTCGTTTTAGGTAACTGGAATAAGCACACTTTAGGAGATTGCTAAGGCTAAGATAATCCTGCATTAACGATGAAGTCGTTCAATTTTTTTGAAGGAGTTTGGCGCGAGATGTTTCATTGTTCAAATCGCATTTGACCCGACTACAGGGTTAGGGTTCATCCTTACTTTCCGACGGCTTAATACGGTCAAATTATTGGAGTTTGAATAAGGGGTTAACAATGAATCAGGGTACAACTAAGCAAACAACTCAAGAAGAAATGGTGTATAGACTGGGTGTTTCCAACGAAGACAGGATGTTTTGCGAACGTGTAGAGCAGTGTTTATTTCCTATTTCGGAATTTGACCACAAATCGCATATTAGGTTGGCGTATCTATATTTAGCACAGTACAGCTTAGAAGAAGCGGTAATCAAAGTACGAGAAACATTGAACAGCTTATTGAAATACAACGGCATTGAACCATCAGGGAAATATCACGAGACGTTAACCAAAGCGTGGCTTTTAGCAGTCAATCACTTCATGAATAAAACGGAAAAATGCACGACGGCGGATGAGTTTATCGAGCGTAATCCGGCGCTTCTAGACACCGAAATTATGATGACGCATTACAAAAAAGAGACCCTATTTTCTGCTCGTGCAAGGGCGGAATTTGTTGAACCCGATTTGTTACCGATTCCAAGGTATTAGTTACGTAGTGGCGCAGTTTTTGTAGTAATGACGATAATACCCAATAAGGTTACTGCTGATAAAAAGCACCTCCATCAAAACAGCGGTAGGAGAACCAACAACGTAATTATGTATCAGCCAAAAACTGGTACCAATGAGCATCAATTCTCTTAGCTTTTTGTCGTCTTTATTGAATGCAGCAACGGTTTGAAACATAGACCCTAAACAGCTGAGAATACTTGTTATTCCAGAGAAGGTAACGACAGTAGCAATAGCAGATGTGCCGCAGAAAAAGATCATCAATTTTGAAGACGTAGAGAAAATACTGCTGAGATACCGAATGGTGGCAATAAGCATCAAGCTTGCGGCAGTCCACTGTTCTAGCAATATGAAATGGCTAGAAATCAAGACACCAGCGCAGAACAGACAGCCAACAATTTTTTTTCGCTCTTTGAATTGAAATGACATCAGGTCAAAAACAATGGCAAAACCCACCAATACCTGAGACAACATGAAAGCAGACATGAGCAGTCCTTTTGCGTAATTTGTTAGCAAAACTATCAGCTTAATGATTGATTGGTCAATCGCATATTTCTTAGATTGTTACGCAGTTATTTCTGTCGTGCTTTTGGATTTGGAGCATTGTCTTGCTCATGTGATACAATCGCGCCAGTTTTGAAAGACAATAAATAAAGAAGGTATCGCTTTGACCTCGTCACAGCAAAATGCTGCCGCAAATCATGCGTCTAACAGCCCATCTAAGTTAAGAGCTGCATTAAAAGAATGCATGATTAAAGACCGTTTTCGTTTTAGCCGACGAATTCAGGGTGCCAGCAAAATCAAAAAAGAAGAATCACGAAACGCCGCGTTAGACGACATCGCACTTAATATTGCGAAGTCCATGATGACGGTTCAGCAAAGATGTTCGCAACAACCGACAATCGAATACCCAGAAATCCTGCCCGTCAGCCAAAAGAAAGACGTGATTGCAAAAGCGATTGCAGAAAACCAAGTGGTGATCGTGGCGGGTGAAACGGGATCGGGCAAAACCACTCAGCTTCCTAAGATTTGTGCAGAGCTTGGTCGTGGCAAATACGGTTTGATTGGTCACACTCAGCCAAGGCGATTAGCTGCGCGCTCAGTAGCAAACCGAATCGCGGAAGAAATGGAAACCAAGCTGGGAGAATTTGTCGGGTATAAGGTTCGATTTAACGATCAAATCTCCGATAATACTCAAGTTAAATTGATGACAGACGGTATCTTGCTGGCAGAGATTCAGCATGACCGATTCTTGAATCAATATGACACCATCATTATCGATGAAGCGCACGAGCGAAGCCTGAATATCGATTTTATCTTGGGTTATCTTAAGGAATTGCTCCCGCGTCGCCCTGATCTGAAAGTGATTATCACGTCAGCGACCATCGACCCTGAACGCTTTTCTAACCACTTCAGTGGTGCGCCTATTGTCGAGGTATCTGGACGAACGTATCCGGTAGACACGCGTTATCGTCCACTTTCAGGCGATGATGAAAACGATCGCGACCAACTTGAAGGCATATTTGAAGCCGTAGACGAGCTATGTGATGAGGGGTTGGGCGATATCCTGATCTTCATGAACGGCGAGCGCGAAATTCGCGATACGGCTGATGCGTTAGGCAAGCGTAATTTACGCGATACAGAAATTGTTCCTTTGTATGCGCGATTGTCGGCAGGTGAGCAGAACAAGATATTTCAACCTCATGCTGGTCGCAGAATTGTGCTAGCAACCAACGTTGCAGAAACATCATTAACCGTGCCGGGTATTAAATACGTAATCGACCCGGGCACCGCGCGTATTAGCCGATACAGTTACCGAACTAAGGTACAGAGGCTTCCTATCGAACCGGTTTCGCAAGCAAGTGCAAACCAGCGTAAAGGTCGATGTGGTCGTGTTGAAGAAGGTATCTGTATTCGCCTGTATTCGGAGGAGGATTTTGAATCTCGTCCTGAATTTACCGATCCGGAAATCCTAAGAACGAATCTAGCGTCTGTTATCCTTCAAATGACAGCGCTGGGGTTAGGTGATATTCAAGCATTCCCGTTCGTCGAAGCACCAGACAAACGCAACATTCAAGACGGTGTAAGGTTGCTTGAAGAACTGGGTGCGATAAACGACAAAGCTAACGATCCCAAGAAGCGCTTAACGGCGTCTGGTCGTCAACTTGCTCGGTTGCCTATCGATCCACGTTTGGCTCGAATGGTCCTAGAAGCACCTAAGTATGGCTGTTTGAAAGAAGTGATGGTTATTGCTTCTGCTTTATCGATTCAAGACCCGCGTGAACGCCCGTCGGAAAAACAGCAGTCGTCTGATGACAAACATCGTCGCTTCTTTCATGAAGAGTCGGATTTTCTGACGTTTGTGAATCTTTGGGATTACATCCAAAAGCAGCAGAAGGCTTTAACTGGCAATCAATTCCGTAAACAGTGTAAGCAAGACTTCCTGAACTATTTACGAGTGCGTGAGTGGCAAGATGTGTACTTCCAAATCCATCAAGCCATGCGCGAAATGGATTTCAAACTGAATGACGAACCTGGAAATTACCAATCGGTTCACAGCGCTATTTTAGTGGGTTTGCTTTCTCATATTGGCGTTAAAGATCAGGAAAAAAGCGAATACCAAGGCGCGCGTAATGCCCGATTCCACATTTTCCCAGCATCGGGTTTGTTTAAAAAACAGCCTAAGTGGATCATGTCGGCGGAGCTGGTGGAAACATCTAAGCTCTGGGGGCGCATTATCGCCAAGATTCAGCCCGAATGGATTGAACCATTAGCCAAACACCTGATCAAGCGCAGCTATAGTGAACCGCATTGGTCGAAGAAACGTGCTGCAGTAATGGCTCATGAAAAAGTCATGCTTTACGGCGTGCCTATCGTGCCAAAACGTTTGGTGAACTACAGCAATATAGACAGCGTGATTAGCCGCGAGATCTTTATTCGAAGCGCACTAGTAGAAGGTGAGTGGGAAACGAAACACGCGTTCTTCAAGCAAAACCGAAAACTGCTACAAGAAGTAGAAGAACTGGAACACAAATCGCGCCGCCGAGACATATTGGTTGATGACGATGAGCTGTTTGATTTTTACGATCAGCGCGTTGGAACCGAGGTTGTGTCGGGGCGTCATTTCGATACGTGGTGGAAAAAAGCGTCGGCTGAAAATAAAGAACTGCTTAACTTTGAAAAAGAGATGCTGTTCAAAGGCGATGCAAGCCATATCACCGATTTGGATTACCCAAATTTCTGGCACCAAAATGGGCTAAAGCTTAAGTTGAGCTACCAGTTTGAACCGGGCGAAGACAGCGATGGGGTAACCGTTCATGTTCCACTGCCGATTCTGAACCAAATTGAGCCAGCAGGCTTTGATTGGCAGATCCCTGGTTTAAGACACGAATTGATTGTTAGCTTAATTAAAGCGTTGCCGAAAACGTTGCGTAAAAACTTCGTCCCCGCTCCTAACTACGCCGATGCATTCTTAGCGCGTGCCGCAGCAATGGAAGCGCCATTGCTCGATTCGTTAGAAAAAGAGCTGCGACGGATGACGGGCGTTGAGGTGTTACGCGATGATTGGAACTTGGAGCAGGTGCCAGATCACTTAAAAGTGACATTCCGAGCGGTTGACCATCGAAATCGCAAGTTAAAGGAGAACCGCGATCTTCACGAGCTGAAAGAAAGCTTGAAGGACAAAGTTCAGGAAACCCTGTCCAAAGTTGCTGATGACGATATTGAGCAACAAGGTCTGCGTACATGGAGCTTTGGTGAGTTGCCAAAAGTCTACCAGCAGAAGCGAGGTGGTTACGATGTGAAAGCATTCCCCGCTATTGTGGATTCAAAAGACAGCGTTGAAATCAAACTGTTTGAAACCGAGCAAGAACAAATCTCGGCAATGCGTGCTGGTCAGCGCCGTTTGGTCTTGCTCAACGTGCCTTCACCGATTAAATACTTACACAGCAATTTACCTAACAAGTCAAAGCTTGGTCTGTACTTCAACCCATACGGCAAGGTGTTAGACCTGATTGATGACTGCATTGCTTGTGGTGTTGATAAGCTGATTGAAGAGCAGGGCGGCCTGGTTTGGGAGTCCGATAAGTTTGATGCGCTTAAAGAGCATGTAAGAGCAGAACTAGACGATACCGTGGTGGATATTGCGCAGCAAGTGGAAACGATCCTGACGACGGCGTTCAATATCAACAAAAAGCTAAAAGGCAAAATTGATTTTACGATGGCTTTTGCGCTTTCAGATATTAAAGCTCAAGTAGAAGGTTTGATATTTAAAGGCTTTGCAACCGAGTGTGGCTGGAAAAAGCTCCCCGATATTTTGCGTTACATGAAAGCGATAGAGCGCAGAATGGAGAAGTTGCCGATAGATCCGAATAAGGATCGACTGCATATGTTGAAGATTGAGTCGGTGACGAACGACTACAAAGAACTGCTGAACAAGATTCCTAAGGGGGTTGCAGTTCCAGACAACGTAAAAGAAGTCCGCTGGATGATTGAAGAGTTGCGAGTGAGCTTCTTTGCGCAGCAACTTGGTACGCCATACCCTGTATCAGACAAGCGAGTGAAAAACGCGATTTCAGAATGTTGATCTAATGGTGAGAGCAATATTTGACTGTAGCGTATGATTTTGATCAGAAATTCTAATTCTGGTCTATTATTTGCAAGACAATGATTAAGCTGACGTAAATACGACTGTTGTTTTAATGTGTTGCGTCAATTCACCGGGGATAAATCGTTATTCTCTGATCATGTATTTGAGGGAATGGAAATGAAAAAAACATTGTTGGCTCTAGGTTTAGCGAGCATTGCGGCAACAGCCAGCGCAGATTCTTTTTTCTATGCTGGTGGTAATTTCGGTCAGTCTGACTTCGGTAGCGGCACCGACAAAGAAACGGCATATGGTTTCCACGTGGGTACCGGCATATTGCCGATTTTAGGTCTGGAAGGCGGATACTGGAGCCACGGAAACGATACTCGCTCACTATTTGTTGCAGCAAAACCAAGTATCGATTTTGGTCCTCTTCATGTTTACGCCAAGGGTGGCCTGCATTCATGGGATCGCGATAATGGCGGAGATGGCACTGGGCTGATGTACGGCGTGGGGGCAGAATACTTCCTCATCGACAATTTGTCTCTTGGTGGTTCGTGGCAATCATTCAACCGCGGCGACAACTTTAACGATATTACTTCGTTTACTGTTACAGCAACGTTCCACTTCTTGTAAAAGAAGCTTAGGTTGCAATAGAGAAGTAACGTAATTATGTAAAATGCCAGCCTTAGGTTGGCATTTTTATTTAGCCTTCAATAGAAACACTCTTGAAGCCATTTATGTGTATAAAACGTAGTAAAAATTTAAAAAGTTTTACACCTTAGTATGGCGAAATCCCGTTGTTAATCTTAGAATAAGCTCGCCTCAGCTACTATTGAGTATCTTCTTAACGAAGAACGATACCCAAACGACTTTTTATAGGTTTTTTGGGTATGTTTTGTGGTTCATGATGAATCATGGTTGTAATCAGAAACGTGTGTAGCGGGAAGGCTTGCACGATCTTAAGTAAAGTTGTACGAAATGAAAAAAACACTTTTAGCTTTAGCACTGATGGGCGCAGCAACGACTGCAAACGCGGATTCATGGTTGTACGGTGGCATTAACGCTGGTCAATCTGATCTCAATGGCAACGCAGCAACAGCGATGAGCGCCCATGTGGGCACAGGTATTCTTCCAATAATTGGCGTAGAAGCTGGTTTTTGGAATCACGGTAAATTTGATGGTGGCACAGAAGCAAGTTCTGTGTACGCTGCCCTAAAACCAAGCATCGATTTTGGTCCTTTGCATGTTTACGCGAAAGGCGGCATACACAACTTCAAACTGGACAACAACGGCACTAAAGCTGGCGACGGCACAAAGTTGATGTACGGCGTTGGTGTTGAGTACTTTGTTATGGATATGCTGTCTGTAGGTGGTTCTTACCAACAGTTCAAATTCGATGAGAACAACATTGATTCAATCGGTTCATTTACACTGAACGCTACGATTCACTTCTTGTAAGTCAATCGGTGATATTTGAAGCTCTCTGAGAGATCAGGGGGCTTTTGTTTTTTCTGGAACCTTTATCTATAGACCACTTGAGTATACGTACTAAATCAAATAAGAAAGTTCTTTATAAAATCAGTTGGATATTAATAGGTGGGGGTATAAAATTGCCTCACTGTTATGTGTTCTATCTCATAAATTACCCCGTTCAGAGGGAGATTTGTGGATGTCTTCCTCTCTCAGAATGGAATCTCAATGAATAAATCGCAACTAAGCCACTTTATGGGGTTGTTTACCGGGCTTTTCCTGTTTTCACTGTTTCTTTTTATCCCGATACTCACTCCTTTATTAATGGCTTTTGGCATGAGTCTACCGGAAATCGGTATTATCATGGCGACTATGGGCATGACCGTTATTCTGCTTGAATTACCGACAGGTGGCTTAGCCGATCAAATTGGACGACGTAAAGTGTTCACGTTTTCGATGTGGTTTTGTGTTCTTGCTTATCTATGTTTGCTTATGTTTCAGGGTTTTATTGGCGGAGTGATAGGCATGTTTCTCTGGGGAACGAGCATTGCACTTAATTCAGGCACTTTAAATGCCTGGTTTGTTGAACAATTTAACAAAGCTGAAGGGAAGATGACCCTGCAAAAGGGTTTTGCGCGTGTGAGTTTCCATTCGAGCTTACTTGGTGCATTAGGAGCGTTATCGGGTTCGGCAGTTATGTTCATTGGTGAGAAGCTCGGATACAGTGCTATCACGCTTTACAACTTTTTGATCATGCTGGCAATGGTCATTATTTTTGCCGTCATCGTGATTACTCAATTTTGGATTAAAGAAGATCGAAACTTCGATTCTCTTTCTGTGAAAGTTTTTGCCCAGTTACCTAACCAGATTACCAGTGGTGTGAAAGCCGTAAAGCACCCAGTACTGTGGCGCATTCTATTGGCACTCTTTCTTACAGTTCCTGTTGCGAGTGGAATCGAGAAATTCTGGCCGATTCAATTTGAAGCGCTGTCCGGTAACAACCCATTAGAGTGGGCGTATGGCTTAACCTATACCGCTATATTATGCTTAGGAAGCTTGGCCGCGATGATGACTAATTGGTTGTCGGAGAAACTTAGCCATCAATTGGGTAAAGTACTATTTGTGAGTGTTTTGCTAAGGATGATCGCTGCATCGGCGTTTGCTTTAAGCGGGAACCTCTACTTGTTTATCGCTTTTCTCATGTGCTACGAGTTATTTCATCAACTGGGTGGTTCTGCATACAGCGAGTTATTGCATCAATCAGCCGACGACGAAATCCGATCTACTATCGATTCGGTCTCTTCACTGACAACGAGATTTGGTGGCGTTGTTGGGTCTTTGCTTTGTGGCTTTGCATCAGAACATATTGGTTTAACAAACGTGTGGCTTGCTTGTGTCGTTATTTCAGCAGGTGCGCTGTTGATCTACAAAAGTAGGGTGCTTAACCAACCTAAGATTGAAGAACCTGTCACTGCGTAAATCAACAGAACCAAATTTCTAAGTTCGAAAAGGTTTACTTATGAATCGCCATGCTTGGGCAAACAAGCTGGCGATGCCTAACCCCGTAATAAGAAAGGTCACTTTTCCTAATTCGCTGTAACCCTTCTTCCATATTTTTCTCACCGTCGGGTAAGACAGATCGCCCATCACATGCAGGGGTGAGCGCCAACATTGAGCGACGGTAATGCCAAAATTACCGTCAGTTGGTTCAACACCATGCCACCAAAAGGGTGGAATATACATAGCATCACCAGGCTCTACTATTGCGGTATACGGTTTCAATTGAGAAGCTCGGCTGGCATCAAAACAGGTACCATTTTCAAGGTAGGCATCGGCTTTAAATGCATCAAACACAAGATCATCGGTGAGTTTATCTGGCGGTAGTAAGCCGACTTTCTTAGAACCAACTACTTGGCTCATGAGGGTTTCATCCGTTACATGAAAATGCCAGCCCGTTCCTGCCCCCTTATACATGAATGCTCTCGATTTTGGGTAAGCAATGGGAGGCTTTGGGTTGGGTAGAAAAGGGTAGCCATCGGTGTCGGTAGACAATACATCAAAGGGTTTTTCGCTCAATACGACCGAGGGAGCACTCAGAATCCCTGTATCACTTGATTGCAGCATTTCTAGCACTTCATGGAAAGGCTTTACTTCTCGCCCTTCTCCCATTCGCTCTGGGCTTTCGTAGTTCATATGAGGGTAGTGAGGAGTAGGGACATCACGACATTTTTCAAGTAAGTACTCGGGGCTGCGCCATTTCTCCATCGCCGGCCAATGCTTTATCGCTCCCTTAATTAGACAAGGTCTGTTTTGGGCAACGTATTGAGAGTAAAACGCTTTAGGAGTCAGACTGTCTGCATAAACCGTTTCAATATTCTGAGCCGAGTCCATACCTGGAACGTGTTTGAAAACGTGTTCTTCCGCTATTTTCTCTGCTGTATCCATAAATACTGGCTCCAATAAGGTGAGGAATTCGTCTCATTTGACCGAAAACGGTTCAATTTTAATCGCCGGAAATGTTATACCTTTTTTAATGAAATGATAATTGATGTTGTTTTAACTGTGATCAAAGCGTTATTCTCTAGTGGTGTTACTTTGTATCTTTAATCGTAATTACCTTCATCATCAAAACTTTAAATGCCACTTTTCTCCAATTCCCAATAGGGCAAAGTGAGCGGAAAATGCCAATAATTTACGGATACGTGGATGAATCGAATTCAGCTTAGTCATCGATATGGTCTCTTTATGGGGCTATTTTTTATCTCCCAGTTTTTAGTGATTCCAATAATGACACCGCTGCTTTTGGGGTTTGGGATGAGTATCCCTCAAATCGGAATGATCATGGCGACCATGGGGATTACAGTCATGGTGCTTGAATTGCCAACGGGCGGTTTGGCCGATCAAGTTGGGCGTAAGAAAGTATTCCTGATCTCGATTCTGTTTAGCATACTGTCTTATCTTGTGCTGCTGTTTATCCCAAGCTTTATTGGTGGTGTTGTTTCGATGTTTTTGTGGGGAGCCAGTATCGCCATTAGCTCTGGCACACTTACAGCCTGGTTTGTTGAATCCTTTAACGAAAGTGAAGGGGATATTACCTTGCAAGCGGGTTTTGCGAGAGTGAGTGCTAGAAGCAGCTTTTTTGCAGCCACTGGCGCTTTAATTGGTGCTGGCATTATGTACGGTGGCGTTGAATTCGGTTATGAGGCGCGGCAACTTTACGATGTGTCTTTGTGGGCTGGATTGGTCTGTTTAGCATTGGTGTTCGTTATCGCATTGCTTTGGATTAAAGAGCAGCGAGAGTTTAAGCCTTTTTCATTTGCATTGCTTACAAGTGTGCCGACTCAAATGAAAAGTGGGATTGATGCGGCGAAACACCCAGTGCTTTGGCGAATATTGTTCGCGATGTTTCTTACCATTCCCATCGCCAGTGCCATCGAGAAGTTTTGGCCAGTTAGGTTTGAAGAATTGTCAGATGGGCAACCATTAGAATGGGTTTATGGATTAACGTATGCCGTTACTTTTTACTTAGGAAGTCTAGCGGCTGTAATGACGAATTGGTTATGCGATAAGTTTGATCAGCAAATGGGTAAGGTGCTTATGGTCAGTGTCGCTATTCGCCTTATCGCTGCCACTATTTTTGCGTTGTCTGGCAACGTTGTGATGTTTGTGCTCCTTTTTATCTGTTACGACTTTACCAATCATCTCGG
This sequence comes from Vibrio penaeicida, assembly GCF_002933855.1. GTDB lineage: Bacteria > Pseudomonadota > Gammaproteobacteria > Enterobacterales > Vibrionaceae > Vibrio > Vibrio penaeicida_A. The sequence goes on along the minus strand of NZ_BFAQ01000009.1, from coordinate 103,467 downwards.
CAAGTCTGCGTACAACCAGCTGTTGCATCACTCCACAGATGACAGTGTGCGCTCGACGGTAGACTCGCTCAATTCTTTGGTGATGAGAATCGGAGGGGTAATTGGATCGCTTATGTGTGGTTTTGGTGCGGCTTACATCGGATTAGTGAATATATGGCTTATTTGCATTGTGCTTGCCATCGGGGCATTGTTCTTTTACAAAAGCCCTATGCTTAACCAAGCTTCTGAGCCAGCAAACGCGGCAACGTAAGGACGTAGCCAACCAGCATCATTTCTGAACTCTCATAACACCGAGCGCGGCTTGATTGGCCGTACATACTACGCCTTTTCCAGAAAGAGATTGGCGTACACAACCCCCGCCAAATTCTTCCCCTAACATAAATACGCCTAACACCGAGGCTTCGTCCGACTCAACAAAAACACCTTTGGGGGTCATCGAAATGGCAGCTTCGCGCTTGCCTTGTATTCTTTGCTGCATAATGGCTGTCGGTGATTCTGCCAGCGTCGCTTTATTTAGCAATGCGACCCACTCTTCAGGATTACACTCCCAACCGCAAAAGACGCCGTGTCCACCGTAGCCAATGGCGTCTTTAATTACCCAGTCATTCTGGTTCAAGTCGAGAAGGTGGTTGAGATTTTCCTCAGATACAATAAACGTATTGGGGATCAAGGTTTCAACTGTGTTGTTTTGATCCTTAGTGAGCTTTGTCTGAACACGCTCTTCCCTAAGTAACCCTAGAATGGCTTTACTCATGAAGACTTCGCTTAAAGGGTGAATAACGGAATGAACTTTCCCACTATCTAATCCGTCCAAATACGGCGCATAGCTGTCGTCGGATGAACGTGCAATATCACTTAACGTAAACACTTCGAAAACCAATACGCAGCCATCATGTGAATCGATGACATCACTAAGTTTTGTATGGGGAATGGCGATGATGTCTTGGTTGAGCCGTGTACTTAATGCTCCAGACGCACTGTTTGCCACTAGAGGGCTTTCTTGAAACTGAAGCGCGTCGTCGACAACTATCAGCAGTGGCTTTTCGAGATCTGCCAGTTTGTCTTCAATTTTGGGTGTAATGTGGGAGTAGGGCGATCGCCAATACTCTTCAATAACCACTGAAGGTGTGTCCTGTTTTTCTTGAGCTAATGCCTCATCGTATAGCGTTTGAATGCCATCGTAAGCAAAACCACCGATGGCTCCGCCTACGTTCACTTCCATGACTTTCCAATCGGTTCCATTGTCTAAAATATCCCATCGACAAGGAATCAAACCAGTTCTAGAGGATAACCGCTCTGCTAAGGAAATGACTGTTTCGTCACGAAACCCTGCAGCGGCTAAAAAATCTCGCACATTTCCGTCAAAAGCAATCTTAGGAAGGCTCTCTATAATGCCGAACAATTGGCTTAGCATATTTGTCTGTTTTTTAATCACATCGTTGGGATATACGATAGGTGTCATCAGCAAATGCCAATCAGGACGAGAAAATCGGCTGCTTGCCCCGTTATGTCTGATGTCATCCGCCAAGTCATCTGCCAAAGGATTCTCTTCAAAATAGTCAAACCAGAATGTGCTTGATTGCATATTGTTACTCCGAGATATTCACTTAACTTATTGTTTTATATTGAAATGAATCAGGTGATGTAAGACAAAAATTAGTTTTATGAGCAAACCATTATAAACTTTAACAAGTCGTTTACAAACTTCGGGATATTGTATAAGAATATGTAAATTTTTGTATCAAAAAGATAGGCAGTGGCAGATGACTTCAAACGATAAAAAAAACAAAAAATCCATAACTGACTCAATCGTAAGTATATTTATAGATAACGTACGTCTTTCTCCTGATTCCCCTGCCTTAGATGATAATGTTGAATTTTTAACCTATGCACAGGTTGATGTTCTTAGCAACAATGTTGCCTATCACATTAGCTTGATACAAAACGAATCGTCGGCTTCTGTGTTGTCTGTTGGTATTTCACTTGAGCGTGGAAATGACATGATCATTGCCATGCTCGGTGTCCTTAAAGCTGGGGCAATCTATGTGCCTATTGACCCCAACCAGCCAGCAGACAGAAAGCGTTATATGTATGAAAACGCGAACTGCGACTATCTGATTTGCGATGAAGACAATACATTTAGTGACCTCTCCAATCACGGCGATGACCCATATGTGAAAAGAGGATTAATTAAAAACTTAAGAGTTTCGGAAGACCCTTCGTTTGCAGATGGTCGTTCTCCAAAAGTTCATGATGTGGCGTGCATTCTTCATACTTCTGGATCAACAGGAGTACCAAAAGGCGCGGCATTAACACACCTTGGTTTACTCAATACCAGTTTTTCACTCAGCAAAAAGATGAGGCTCGATGCCAGTTCCACTGTCCTCCATTACGCATCGTTAGGGTTTGACTCCGCGACACTTGAATGGCTGTTGGCTCTGACTAATGGCGCTCAATTGGTGATCATTCCAGAAGATGACCGCACAGCACCGGATGCGTTGGCAGAATTTGTAGCTCGAAAGCAGGTCACGCACGCTATTTTTCCTTCAACTATGTTGCCTTACTTGGACATCAGCCGTTCATACGCATTAAAAGCCATGGCATCTGTTGGAGATGTTGCCGACCCAAGCTTGTTGTGGCAATGGACCCAAAAGTGCAGCGTTTTTAATGGCTATGGTCCGATGGAAATGTCGATTTGTACCTCGTTACATTCAGTGCAGGATGCCGAGCCAATCACCTTGGGCAAGCCAATTGACCGAACCGAGGTTTTGGTTGTTGGGGACAGTGGCGCTCCCGTTGATACGGATGAAGTAGGGGAGCTCTGGGCAACTGGGGTGGGGTTATCTTTAGGCTATATAAACAACCCGAGTCAGACCGCCAAATCGTTTGAACAACGTCAAGATGGTCGGACTTGGTATAAAACCGGCGACTTAGTGAAATTGGACTCGAAGGGAGAGCTGCATTTTGTTGGGCGAAAAGATCATCAAGTTAAAATTCGTGGCAATCGAGTGGAACTTGAAGAGATCGAGCAAAGCCTCAAGTCGCTTCAAACGGTAGAAAACGCGTGTGTTGTGGTCAAGCATGACGCAGGTGGCAATAAGTATCTGGCGGCGTTTATCTCCGGAAACGAAAAAGTCACAGGTGATGAAACCGATCATGTACGCCAGCAACTAACCGAAATGTTGCCTGAAAGCCATTTACCAAGAGTGTTTCAATGGCTGGATTCCATGCCACTAACGGCAAACTTGAAAGTCGATCGCTTGGCTATTCAAAACATTCATCTTGCTGATTCAAAAGAGGTTGTCACGCAAAGTGATAATGCTCTAAAAGCACTGTTTGTATCAGAACTTGGGGGAGTAGATTTAGCCGATGATGATCATTTTTATCAGAAAGGGGGCGACTCGATTGCATCCATTCGGTTGATCAACCAAATAAACCGAGTTTTCAATTGCAGCTTGAGCATGCGCGAGTTTAGGGAAAACCCAACCATTTCAGGGATTGAGAATCTTATCTCTGCGAAGGGTTTAACTCCTATAGCCGATGCCAATTCAAAAACTGGTGCTAATTCAAAAACCGAAGCTATTTCAAAAGCTTTAGTTCAACACCAAAACAGACCAGAAATGTTCGATTTATCAAGCCAACAGTTAGTGGCTTGGTATATGTCCAAGCAGCAACCGGAGAGTAAAGCCTACCTCGCGGAAGCGGCGATTCACTTTTCGGGTGAATTGAACATTCATGCATTGGAAAAATCGCTCAACGCCTTGTTTGCTCGTCATGATATTTATCGAACCATTTTCAACGATGAATCTGGTGAACCTATGCAAACTGTGCTGCCCAGTTTCGAAATGAAGCTCAAGGTAATTGAAGCCGAATCGGTCATAGAGCACGCTGAAGCTGGCTCAAATGGCAACATAGTCCTAGATAAAAAAGCCGTTATTGACCGTGTGTTGACTCAAGAACTGCCAGGTATTTCCGATCTTTCAGCGCTACCTCTTGCCGAGTTCGTATTAATCCGATTTAGCCCTACCGATCACGTGCTGTTGCACCAAGAGCATCATATTATTCACGATGGTTGGAGCGGCAGCGAATTTACTCGGGAAATGATGGAAGCGTACCGCGCTTACTCACATGGTAAGGAATCTAGCGATGCCAAATGGACGCCAGAACCTGTCGCGCAATATTATGATTTTCATGTGGCGCAACAGGCATGGTTAGAGTCGAAAGAAGCAACCGAACAGCTGGATTACTGGAAAGGTAAGCTAGAAGGCAGCCCTCAAGGTGTCACGCTATTTGGCAAGCAATCCCATTCCCTCGGTTTTTCTGGTGGGCATCAAAAAATGGTGTTTACCAAAGCCCAGTGGTCATCAATGGAGCATCAATGTCAGCAGCTCGGCATGACGCCATTCGCCTTTACTTCCGCTGTACTTTATCTCTGTATGTGGCGATATTCAGGGCAACAAGACCTCACGTTTGGCTCTGCTTTTGCTAACCGAAATTGGCGAGATTCACACGGTACCCTCGGCATGTTGGTGAACACTTTGGTGCTTCGGCAGGCGATGGATTCGACGCTGTGCGTTTCTGACTTTCTTACCGAGACCCAACGTGTGATTGATGAGGCGCAAGACAACCAAGAGCTGCCGTTCACAAAAATAGTGGAAGCGTTAAACCCAGATAGATCTTCCGTCAGTAATCCGTTTTTTAATGTTCTTTTGGGTTTTCACGATACGCCTATCGATGTTGATGCCATACCTGATCTGGACTGGTACAAAGATGAAACCATGATTTCGGAAACCTCCAAGTTCGACTTAGATTGTTTGGTTGTGCCGCGTGGCGAGTCGTTCAATCAAGACGGTGAGGTTCATTTTTTGTGGGAATACCGGAGCGATGTGTATTCACCCGAAGAAATCGCCGTATTTTTGGAAAGCTTCCATTGCTTGTTTTTGCAGTTGAGTGAAAGCTATGAATCCATGGCATCACAGCCTTTATCTTCTGTATCGGCGATAACACCTAATCAATCCAAGTGCTTGGTTGAGGGCTGGGGGGTTGGCGGTGCGCTATCTCACTCTGTTCGACACAAATACACCAAATCGAGCATTGCCGCTTTGATTGAAAAGGGGGTTCAGAACTTCCCACAAAAAGTGGCACTGAGTACTAAGAATCAAAATATTACCTACGCAGAACTGGATAGAACAGCGAGCCAAATTGCCATTGATATGGATGCTCTGGGTATTGTACCTGGTGAACGAGTTGGTATTGCAGCAGGTCGATCCATTGAGCTGGTGGCATCCATGCTTGCGGTGTTTAAGTTAGGCGGTTGTGCGGTGGTTATAGACCCGAGTTTACCGCGTCAGCGTCAGGCATTTATGGCGCAAGATGCCAATATTTCGATACTGCTTTTTGATGGACGTGATTCGGTTCATCAAGACAACAATGAAGCCGTTGGATCGTTAGCACCGCTCACGCTGGACATTTCCCAATGCTTTGGCAGTGATAGTACCAGCCGTGTTTGGCGAACCCCTATTTTTGAAGACAATCTCAGTGCTTACGTGTTGTACACATCTGGATCTACTGGCGTTCCAAAAGGGGTCGAGGTGACGCAATCGTCGCTTCACAATGAATGTTGCTGGCACATCGACCAATTCAAATTGAACGAAGATAGTATCGGAACGAGCCTTGCTTTTGCTGGGTTTGATGCCTTTTTAGCCGAGGTTTTTCCTTTGCTTATGTCCGCTGGGCATGTGGTTTTGATTGAAGATAAAGATCGAGATAACCTCACAGCGTTATCCGATTGCATGAACAGCCACAACGTCACTCATAGCTGTTTACCGACAGGGTTACTTGAAGCCGCTTGTGCCAGCCAGTTTAAATGGCCAAGCTCGCTTAAAAACCTACTAGTTGGTGGGGATGCACTCGGTAATGTTGTGTTTCCTGAAGGATTTGATGCCAGCTTTTACAATCTGTATGGCCCTACAGAAACGACCATCGACGCGACGTTCGCCAAGCTTACTCCTAAGACAATGGGTGATGATGGACCGGAGTCGTTAGCACCACCGATAGGGCGTCCTATCGCCAATGCTTTTGCGGCGGTGACTATCGATGGCTATTTAGCCCCCATCGGTGTTCCCGGAGAATTGTTCATGGGGGGCGCTGGCATAGCCAATGGTTATCTTAATCAAGCGGAATTAACCCAAGAACGCTTTTCCCTAGGGGATGTTTCGTCGTTTGCTTCGGATATTCGGTGGTACAAAACAGGGGATTTGGTTCGCTGGTTACCTAGCGGTGAACTTCAATATCTCGGGCGGTTGAATGATGAAGTTAAAGTTCGAGGTTATCGTGTTTCTTTAGGGGAAATTAGCGCTCAACTTTTACAACTTGAAGAGGTGGCGCAAGCTGCTGTGGTTGTTAGACAAGGCGCAATATACGCTTATGTAACCTTAACGGAGCATGATGCGATTGCATGGAAAAGTAACAGCACCAAGTATGAACGCCAGCTAGCAAGAAAAGTACGCGTGTCTCTTAAAAAGACCCTACCTGAATACATGCGCCCCAGTGCCACTCTGATCTTAGATTCCCTTCCACTTACCGAACAAGGCAAACTTAATAAACGTCGTTTGCCTTCACCGTTTGAAGAAGAAACCACCTTTGAGAGTGCCAGCGGCGTTATGGAAGAAACCATTCTCGCTATCTGGCTGGAATGTTTAGAGCTGCCTTCGCTCAGTGTTACCGGCAACTTTTTCTCGATTGGAGGGCATTCGCTTTTGGCCATGCGGATTATTGCTCGTATCCGAATGGAGCAAGGGGTCGAGCTCCAAATGAGTGACTTTTTTGAATTCAGCACGGTGCGTGAATTGGCGAGTTACATCGAGAGTATTCTCGCGGTTCAAGACGACGGGTTCTCTAGCATCTCTGGAAGTGGGGGTGAGATTGAAGGTGAAGGATCCGATTCCGAATTCTTGGAAGAGGGTGAAATCTAATGGCTCACGAATTGATTCGGTTAGCGAAATCGCAAGGTGTACACCTTTACCTAGATAACGGCGCCTTAAAATATAAAGCCAAAAATGGTCTGAGCAAAGAATTAGCCACGGCATTGCGCAGCAGTAAATCCGAAGTGATTGCGTTTTTGCAGCAACACACAAAGCAAAGCACCAGTACCCCAAAGAAAGAAGCCAACAGGTTGCGATTTCCCTTAACGTCTGCGCAGCAACGGCTATTTTACTTAGAAACGTTATACGGAGATAAAGCACCTTACAATATGGCGACAGCGTTTCGAATGAGTGGTAAGCCAAGCATTAAGAAGCTGGAAAACGCCATTAATGCCATTATCGAAAAGCATCAGGTGCTCAAAACGCAATTCCAGATTATGGATGGCATACCTGAACAGGTTATATCGCCAGACGTTCTATTCACTATTTCTGAATGTCCTGATACACCAAGCATTTCCAATGCTGTAACAGATGAGGAATGGATGGCGGAAGAGGCAAGCCGACCATTTATCTTATCTGAAGCCCCTTTATTCAGAGTGAGCACAAAAGCCAGTTCAAACTCGAATAGCACTCTTATCCTGTTTGTATTCCATCATATTGTGTTTGACGGTTTGTCTTACCGACTTTTTTTCAATGCCCTTAATGAGTATTTGTCTACAGGGAAGATTGAACAAGTTTTAGATTATCAGTACGGCGATTATGCTGCATGGCAACAAACTGAAGGTAATACGGCTTTAAAAGCCAGAGAAGCGTATTGGTTTAACCAAATGAAAGGTGTTGAAGAGCTCAACAGCTTAACCCCTGATTTTCCGCGCCCCGATACGCCTGAGTTTTCGGGCACGATTAGCCGACAAATTTTGGATAAACATTTAACCGCGACACTCAGAGCCTTTGCCCAGCAACAAGGGGTTTCGTTATTTACGTTACTTCAAACGTTTTTCTCACTGTTGATTGGGCGTTGGACAGAGCGATCCGATGTTGTAACGGGTACGCCAGTCGCTGGGCGTCAGGTGTCGGGTTCAGAACAACTTATTGGCTTTTTTGTTAACACCTTAGCCCTTCGTTTTAATCTCGAAAATGATCATACCTTTCTGAGTTTACTCAAGCATTCAAAAACCAAAATAGCGGAAGCGTTTCGCCATCAAGATGTGCCATTCGAGCGCATTGTTCAACAACTAGGGCATGAGAGAAGAAGCGGCTTTTCACCCATTTTACAAGTGCTGTTTGCGTTGCACGAAGAAGGGGAGTTTCAACTCGATATCGATGGTATTCCGTGTGAAAACGTGGTGGTTGAGCGTAGCAACATCAACTTCGAACTTGAACTTCACATCATGGACAAAGGGGAGGTGTTGGAGGCGACGTGGGTGTTTGCTGATAACCTTTTCCATGAAACTACCATTACATCGCTGCAAGAAGCGTTGAATGCACTGATTCAAGGTGTATTGGCTGACCCTGAATCCGATATTTATCGATTACCGTTGATTTCGCTGAAAGCCGAGCAAACCATCGCGTCTTGGAATCAAACTGGCAGGGACTACCCGCTAGACAAAACGTTTGTCACGCTGTTTGAAGAACAAGCCGCCAAAACTCCCGATAGCGTTGCGTGCGAATGGTCTAATGCCAATGGAGGCGTTGAAAGCCTCAGCTATCACGCGTTAAACGAAAAAGCCAATCACCTTGCAAACTACTTGATTGATAGAGGTGTGAAATACGATCAATGTGTCGGCCTGATTGATGCTTGGTCGCATACGTCTTTGGTTGGGATTTTGGGGATATTAAAATGTGGTGCCGCGTATTTACCGCTGGATCCTAATCACCCAGAGCAGCGCTTGAATCAAATACTGTCTTTGGCGTCTGTCGAAGTACTGCTGGTGGCAGGTTCCTTTGAATTAGATAGAGCAACGGCTCAATCCGTTCATACAGTGGTGGATTTAAGTGACCCCGATTTTTGGACCGAGCTTTCCCCAGCTTCACAGTCAGACCCGCTTGCTCATACAAATCCTAGTGAACGGGGAATCGCATCGCAGCCAGACCATCTTGCGTACGTGATTTATACGTCCGGCTCCACTGGTGTTCCAAAAGGCGTGATGGTTGAACACAAAAACGTTTCGAACTTTCTGTTTTCATTGCAAGACACGGTCGAGTTGGAACCAACGGATGTCGTCGCTTCCATTGCGCCACCCGCGTTTGATATCCATGTAACGGAAATGTACTTACCGTTAATGTTGGGAGCAAAAGTGGTACTGCTGAATTGGGAGCAAACGCGCTCTCCTTCTTCTATCGCGCAATGCCAGCAGCAACACAGCATAAGTATGATGCAGGGGACACCTTCTACATGGCAAATGCTGATCGACGACGGTTGGCAGCCATACGATGGTTTGAAAATGCTGACGGGTGGTGATGCACTTGGTAGGCAACTTCACGATAAGCTATTGAGCAGTGGAAGCACGGCTCGATTTTACAACTTGTACGGACCAACGGAAACCACGGTCTATTGTTCCGGCAACGAAGCGTTTCTTGATAACCCACGCATTCACGTTGGGCGCGCGTTTCCGAACAACCATTACTATGTTCTGGATGATTTTCATCAACACCGACCAATTGGTTGCATTGGCGAGGTGTATCTTTCTGGTGACAACGTCACAAGAGGATATCTCGGGCAGCCAGAACTCACGACTGAAAAATACCGCATTGATCCTTTTCTAAAAGAAAAGCATCGCTTATACCAAACGGGTGATTTAGGAAGATGGTTGCCAGACGGGACCATCGAGATCGTTGGGCGTAAAGATTTCCAAGTAAAAGTGAATGGAATTCGAATTGAGCTGGGTGATATTGAGCATCAAATAAGGCAGCACTCAGACGTCGAACAAAGCCTAGTGACTGCGATACCTAAAAGCCGGATAACGAGCACTGAACCATCAATAGGTGAGCCGCAGATATTGGTTGCCTACATCAAGAGCCAAGCCGATGGTCTTGAGCTAGAAGAAGCATTGAAATCAAGGTTGGAACGGGCGCTTCCAAGGTACATGATGCCGAATTTCATTGTGGTATTGCCTGAATTCCCATTAACGGACAACCGTAAAGTAAATCGTCGCGCACTGCCTCTTCCTACGTTTCACCTGCAATCCGAAAGCAAGGTACCCACATCGGATACCGAGCGTTCGCTTTGTGAGATATGGTCGGAATTACTCGAACAAGATATCCAAAATATAGAGGCAAGCTTCTTTTCATTAGGAGGGCACTCTCTTCTCGCGATCAAAATGATCAGCCAAATTCAGGAGCATTTTGGTGTTCGCTTGTCACTTAAAGTGTTGTTTGACGCCCCCACAATTGAACAAATGGCAGAGGTTCTCGATGAGCAACTTATCAGCTCGTCAGAGCAAGAGAGTAATGGTCATATACCCATTATTCCGAGAGCTGCGACCAAGAGTGTTGCGCCACTATCATACTCTCAGCAACGCTTATGGGCGTTAGATTTACTTGAAGCAAAAGGGCGATTTTACGCGGTACCTTTAATTTATGATGTGGACGAAAACATAAATCATCAGGCACTTTATCAAGCCTGTCTGGCTTTGATTCGACGCCATCAAATACTCCAAACGGGGTATCAAGTGGTCGAAGGTTCAAACGGAGCTTCGAGTGCTGAACAAATCACGATGGGCGAAGACGCATTCCAGTTTTTTACTGAAGATGTAACTGAGCAAACCGATCTGAACAACGAGAAAGCGCTAGGTGAGTTCGAAAGGAACATGGTTGATACACCTTTTGAATTGGCTAAAGGTGAAGTATTCAGAGTTGGGTTAGCTAAACTAGGAGAGCGTAAGAGTCGCTTATTTATAGTGGTTCACCATATCGCGACAGACGGTTTATCTTTATCGATACTGCTAAACGAACTTCAGCATTACTATCTCTCATTTTGTTCTAACCATTCGTGCAAAGATTTAAAGCCGTTACCATTGCAATACCGCGATTATGCGGTGTGGCAACGGGAACAGTACGGTCATGAAAGCTGTCTTCGACATCGTTTAGAAGCCTATTGGGATCAACGGCTAAAAGACTCCCCTGAACAGCACGCTCTGCCACTCGATTTTGCGCGCCCAGAAACACCAACTTACCAAGGTAAAGCGTTCCAACGTTCCTTGGGGGAGAAATTGTCGGCGAATCTCACCTCCTCAGTTAAGCAACACAGCACGACGTTGTTTAACGTTATTTACAGTGCTTTCTCTCTTTTGCTGACACGCTACTCTGGAGTTGAAGAGATCGTTATAGGGACGCCCGTTGCAAACCGTGAGCGAAAAGAGTTAGACGACTTGGTCGGCTTTTTTGTGAACAACCTGCCGCTTCGCGCAAAGGTGGAACCATCCGATAACTTTGAGTCCTTACTCAAGCGAAATCATCAACACATTTTGCAAGATTTTGAGCATCAATCTTTGCCATTTGAGCACATGATCTCGCTGGTTAATCATCGCCGTCAGCTCAATTGCCCTCCAATCTTCCAAGTTATGCTTTCCATGGAGCAAGAAAGCCATGAGACCATTGATTTTGGTTTCACTCAGGCAGCGGCAGTATCCCCAAATTCTACTGAGGCTAGGTTTGATTTAACGTTGGGTGTTAGACAATCCTCGGATGGGATTGCGTTCTCTTGGAATTTCTCTAGTGATATTTTTGAGCAGGTGACGATAGAGTCTATGGCTGTGAGTTTTGAAACATTGATTTCCAAGCTCGTTGCAGAACCTAAATCCAAGGTGAAAACACACGCCCTTGCTGATTGGAGCGTGTTCGACATAGAAGCCGATAACGCACAACCAGACGACCAATCTACGACGTTATTGGCATTGTTCGACAAACAGGTAGAGCGTCATCCAAAGGGTATCGCGCTTGTGTGTGAAGAGCGTGAGATCAGTTTTGAGCGTTTGGATGCACTGGCGAATCGGCTAGCGAATATGCTGGCTAGCGAAGGTGTGAAGCCGGAAGAACCGATAGCCATTGTGCTAGACCGCTCGCCAGAGATGATCATTGCCATGCTTGGTGTTGTAAAAGCTGGTGGCGCGTATGTACCGCTGGACAGCAACCAGCCGAGTCAAAGGCTGAACCAAATTATTGAAGACAGCGGAGCACAATTTGTTCTGACATCGATAAAGCTTGCGAAAACTACCTTGTCTGAACTGCCGGATGAAAGGTTGATACCCATCGAATTAGAATCGCTTTTGGGTGAGCAGATTAGTCGCTTATCTTCCAAACAATTACCAACTCACCAATTACCTCATAAACAATTGTCCCCCAAACAGCTGGCGTACATCATTTATACCTCAGGGTCGACAGGACAACCGAAAGGGGTGATGGTCGAGCACCAAGGTGTGGCGAATTACATTCAAAACCAAAATGAGTACTTAAACCTGAGCGCATCGGAGATAAGCGACTCCGCTGGTTTTCTTTACTTAACCAATTTTGCGTTCGATACATCGGTAGCCAGTATTTGGGGGGCCCTAGCCAGTGGTCGTCCGCTGCATATCGTTTCGGAGGCGGAGCGCTTTGATATAGATAAGTTGCAAGCCAAACTCTATCAACCAGATCGTTATGCCGTGGTGTACATTCCTCCAGCGTTGCTAAAAGAGCTGGATGTGTCTGGGCAGGGGGAATTGATTCCACGAATGGTGGTGTCGGGGGAGGCAACAGATACCGATCTGATTCATTCATTAGTTAATCGAACACAGCTTTTCAATGAATACGGACCGACGGAAAACAGCGTATGTTCTACTGTTCATCGGTATGAAAAAGGCGATGCCGCGAATGTGATAGGGAAACCGATCGCAGGCGTTGGCTATGCACTATTGGATGATTCTTATCTCCCTGTACCGCAAGGTGCAAAAGGGCGCTTGTATTTGAGTGGAGCCGGTGTTGCACGAGCGTATGTAGGTAAACCTGAGCTGACAAAAGATAAGTTCAGGAAATTGGAAAACAGCGATACCGTTTATTACGACAGTGGTGATGTGGTTCGGCTGAATGCTCGGGGAGAGCTCGAATTCTTTGGGCGATCTGACAATCAAGTGAAAATTCGTGGGCACCGCGTAGAGCTGGGTGAAATCGAGCATTGTATCTCACGAGTTTCAGGCGTGAAGTCGGCCAAAGTGCTGGCAGAAAAAAATGACAGAGGCACGCTGGTTTTAAACGCTTACATTCAGTGGGATACGAGCTTAAAAGCGATGAGCTCTGCGATGGAGTCAACGCAAGATGTAAGCGCAGAGTTCTTATTCTCGGTAAGAAACCAGTTAGAACATACATTACCAGACTATATGATGCCCAGTGCTTGGGCTTTCGTGGATGTTTGGCCTCTTACCCCTAATGGGAAAATTGATCAAACCACATTACCAAGCGCCAAACCGATTCAACGGGCTTCTCACTCTTTATCGTCAAATGATGCTGCTCACAGTTCCTCCTCTAAAACACGGGTGGAACAGGTCATAGCCCAAGTATGGCAAAGGCTGCTTGGGTTGGAGAACATCGATGTGAATGACAACTTTTTTGCACTCGGGGGCGATTCTATCGTTGCTATGCAAAGTGTGTCTCGCTGTTCCGCGCAAGACGTTCGCTACACGGTGCGTCAGCTATTTGAAGCGCCGACGGTCGCTGCATTGGCGGATATTGTTTCTGTCCATGATGATAATCCGTTAGAAGGCGAATTTTCACATTCAACCTCATCTCTTTCTGTTAGCGGTGAAATACCGCTACTACCCGTTCAAAAAGAATTCTTTTTCCACGCCAAGAATGCAGAGAGCCTTCATCGGTTCAACCAGTCTATTCTGCTTGAGTTACATCAAGCGATAACCGATGAGTATTACGTTTCTGTGGTGGAATCATTAGTCAACAAACATGATGCGCTGAGGCTTTCTTTTCATTTGGATGATGACAATTCGAAGAGTGAAAATGCAGAAATATGGCGGGCCACCCACCAAGAAATAACCGATGATTGGTTACAACAGGCGTTGAGCGATATCGCGGTTCAGAGCCAAAACGAACTAGCCGCTGTGTGCGATCGTGTTATTGGTGAGCTGGATATCACACAAGGTCCGTTGTTCCGACTTGTAAAAATTACCGACCGGTCCACGCAAACCAACAAGCTGTTTGTGGTCGCTCACCACTTGATTATTGATGGTGTATCTTGGCGAATTCTGTTGGATGACTTGCAAGCTTTGCTGCTCCATCCTGATGATTTCCGGCCTATTAAAACCTTGTCGTTTTCGGCTTGGTCAAACCGAAATCTCGAATGGATTACTGGTGATACAGGGACGAAAGCAATCCCATATTGGAGAAAGGTAGAAGCCTCGATTAAGCCTCGTTTCAGCGCTACACAAAATCCATTGATGGCGCATATTGAATTCGATATTGGGGCGAGCCAAACGCTAAAACTGACTCAATCTGCCCATCGTGCTTACGGGACCAATACTCAAGATATTCTATTGGTCGCCTTGCTTCTCAGTTTGGGCCGCGATACCGAATTTGGAGAAGATAAGATTGAAGAAGGAGGCAATGTAGGCAAGAGAGAAAATACGTACCTTTCTATTGCCTTAGAGACGCACGGACGACATGCCGAGCACCTTTGCCTAAATGGGAAAAATGCCGATTTAAGTGAAACGGTCGGGTGGTTTACGTCCATTTACCCGATGAACTTGTCAGGGAATAGTACCCAAATATCCGATCTGATTTGCTCGATAAAAGAGCAAGTTCGCAGTGTGCCAGACAAAGGTGTGGGGTACAGTTGGCTAAAATCGTACACGGACTCGCTCGATAAGAACGCCGCTCAGCCAGACATATTGTTTAACTTTCTTGGTCAGTTTGGTGGCGATACAGCACCAGATTCAATTGAAAAAAACCAGATAGCCTTTTCAGTCGTATCGGGATTTAGAGTCGAAGACGGTTCGAAAGGGCAGATGACGCCACGTGCGATGGCGTTTAATTGTCGAGTAAGCGATGGCGTTCTGTCGTTCGATCTGGATTATGATACGGGCTGTCTTTCTCATGAGCAGGTCAGCGCGTTTTCCGTTCAATTTCAAAAACGACTCACGCAGATTATTGATCACTGTGTTCAGCAAGAAACAACTCGCCGCACTCCTTCCGATTTTCGCGCATCTGATTTACACCAAGTAGACATCGACACTTGGGAAGCTGCCCATAAAAACGTATCCCTTTCTTTGATTGATGTATATCCGGCAACAGGTATGCAGCAAGGCTTGTTGTTCCATAGTGAGCTGGAAAAAGATGCGTATGTTACCCAGCTCACCCTCACATTGGATAACGTTGATCCCGATATTCTCAAATTGGCATGGCAGGCTGTTATCAATCGACACGATATTTTAAAAACGTCGTTCGCGCTTTCAGAGGAAGGAACACGATATCAGCGTGTTGCAAAAGAGGGGATACTGCGCTGGCAGCATACGAATCTAACCAGTCTTGGTGCAGGGAACGGTTGTGATGCGCAAAACAGCACCGGTGAATTAAAAGACAAAGTGGACGCCATTGCGCATCAAGAAAAGTGGGAAGGTTTTGATGTGTCGTCACCAACACTCACTAAGTTTCATTGGGTACAACTTTCAAAGGTTCGGGGGAAACTGATCTGGTCTACCCACCATGCACTGTTGGATGGTTGGTGTCTGCCTATAATTGTGAGCGAGCTTCGAGCTTGTTATGCGGCTTGCGAGAACGCTTCTACGCTGGCATTGCCATCTGCCAAGCCTTATCGCCGCTACATTGATTGGTTACAAAATCAAGATCATCAACTTGCTCGGCAGTATTGGCGAGATCAACTCTCCCGTTTTGAAGAACCTACACCGCTGCCTTTAAAGTCGTTCTCGGAACACGCTAACGAGTCTTTAGGTGCTAACAAGGGCGACCAAAGATTCAAAACATTGCCGTTGTCGTTGTCTTCGCAGCAAACTCAAGGATTAGAACGACTAGCAAGAGAATCGGGATGCACTTTAAATACCGTACTTCAAGGTGCGTGGGCATTATTGCTGTCGACCTATTCTGGGTGTGAACAGGTGGTATTTGGCTCGACGATTTCTGGTCGACCGGCATCATTGGCTGGTTCTGAAACCATGATAGGGCTATTCATCAACACGGTGCCTGTAGTGGTTGATGTTGATCTCTCAGCTTCATTAAACCTCTGGCTACAAAAGTTGCACGTTCAAAATGCGCAGTCTGAAGAGTTCAGCTTTTTGCCTTTGTTCGAGATTCAAGCGCAAGCAGGCAGTGCTTCTCAAGCCTTATTTGACAGCATTTTGGTAGTTGAAAACTACCCTGTGAGCGATGAAGCAAGGAATGCTCAGCATGGTGGAAGTTGGCAAATCTCCGCAGTCGAATCGGTAGAGCACACTAATTATGGCATTTCGCTTCAAGCGTACAAACCTACTTCTACAGACAACGAGAACAATAAAACCTCCCAGTTGGCATTGTCTGCAACTTACGATTGCAGCAAGTTTACCGATTGGCAGATGCGGCAGTTGGTTACACATTTAGAAAATATACTGCATGCCTTTTCAGGTAATTCGCACTCCGCATTGCGAGACGTTCCAATGTTGGGTGAACAAGAGCAGCATTACCTGTTACGTGAGTTGAATAACACGCAAACAGAGATCCCAACGCAATCTATTCACGAATTGGTGGAACATTTTGCAGCGAGCACACCCAATAAAACCGCATTAATTGAAGGCGACAGGTGCTGGACATATCGCGAATTAAGTCTGGCTGCAGATAGGATTGCCCATCATTTGCAATCCAAAGGTATTCAAGAAAACGATCGCGTAGGTGTATGCGTTGAGCGCTCGGCAGAGATGGTTTTGGCGGTACTGGCGGTATTAAAACTCGGGGCTTTGTATGTGCCGATGGACGCGAAATACCCAAGAGAACGCATTGAATTATTGGTTTCGTTGTCGGAAACACAATGCATTCTAACGGATGGCAATGCAGAATTTCTCTCAAGCAATTCGCGCTACCACGTCATCGATATTTCCCCACAACACATGAATAAATGGGAACAGCCAAGCCGCTTTTGCAGTGTTAAACGCGACCTCGGTGACAGTGCGATGGTGATCTTTACGTCGGGTTCTACGGGGCAACCAAAGGGCGTGGAAGTGCCACATAATGGCGTGGTTCGCTTATTGAAAAACACTAATTTTGTGTCGATTACTCCTGAAACCACAGTGGGACAAGTGAGTAACTTCTCTTTCGATGCTTCTAGTTTTGATATCTGGGGGGCGCTCATCAATGGCGCTACCGTCGTGGTGTTAAAAGACGACGAAGTACAGGACGTGAACCGATTATCTGAGCAGATAGCTACTCACAACATCAAGGTATTCTGCATGGCAACCGCGTTGATGAATCAATTAGTGGAGCTCAAACCGAATCTGTTTGCGAACGTAGAGTATCTTCTTTTTGGTGGGGAAGCCGTTAACGGAAAAACCATTGAATCGATATTTGAATACGGAAAACCTAAGCATCTTGTAAACGTTTATGGGCCCGCGGAAAACTCCACAATATGTTCTACCTACGAGATCACCGAGCTTCGTTCTGATTACCCTATGGGTCGCGCAACGGCGAATTCCACTGCGTATGTATTAAATCATCGTCAACAGTTGGTTCCATTAGGGCAAATGGGGGAGCTGTACGTAGGTGGGAAAGGATTGGCAAAAGGCTATTTTGGTCGAAGCGATTTAACTGCTGAACGCTTTGCTCATCAACAGCTTGGTGCCAACCACATAGAACGCCTATACAGAACGGGCGATTTGGTGCGTTACAACCAAGAAGGTCAGCTGGAATTTATTTCTCGTGTCGATCATCAGGTCAAAATTCGGGGGCAAAGACTCGAACTTTCAGAGGTTCAACTGCGAATATTAGTGAGCGACAGCGTAGAGGCAGCTTATGTTGGCACTCTAAATCGAGGCACAGAAAAACAACTTTATGCAGCGGTTCAATTTGCAAACGCTGAAGATTCAGAAATAAAACTAACGCAACTTAAAGAGGTTTTAGGATCCATATTACCCAATTTTATGGTGCCTACACTTTGGGTTACCGTGGAAGAAATGCCACTAACGCCCAATGGAAAAGTAGACGCTAAATCGTTAGCTACATTGGTCGAAAACAGCAATCAGAAACAAGTGAATACCGGTGCGCCAAGAGACGATGTGGAAATGGCACTATACCGGATATGGCGCGAGATTCTGCTCGAGAAAGAAATCGGAATACGCGATAACTTTTTCGATGTCGGGGGCTCTTCAATCGCTGCGATCAAAGTGATGCACTTTATTGATAAGCAGTTCGCAGTACGTATCCCAGTATCGGAACTTATTATTCACCCAACCATTGAGGCATTAGGCGGATTGGTTCGTGCTGAGGCATCCAATCAGCCTCAACTATCCAATCAGCGTCAGTTATCCAATCAACGGCAGCCGTCGTCGAATTGGCCCCATGGTGTGATCGAGTTTCGACCCAGTCAAAATGGTAAGAATGTTATCTGTATTCACCCCGCAGGTGGTACAGCATTTGGTTACCTTTCATTCGCTAAAGCCATGCCTGAAGAATACGGGGTTTATGGAATTCAAGCGAAGGGAGTTGATACGGATGAAGATTTTTTATCCGATGTACAAGCCATGGCTCACTACTATTTAGATCAAGTTAAATCGCTGTTGGATAAGCCCCATGTGTTTGTTGGCGCTTCCTATGGTGGAATCGTGTCTTTCGAGATGGCGAGGGTAATGAAAGCGCGAGGATGTTCGTTCTCGACGGCGGTAGTTCTCGACAGCGAAGCCACTGAAAATAGAGCGGCGCTTGCCAAAATTCAACCTGTTTCGAATGAAGTGTTTCGTCAGAAACTCGTTACTTACAACGGCATGTACCCTGGTATTAAAGACCAACAAATTGAACGCTATCACCGCCTGTATAACCACCACCTAGATACATTAAAAAAACTGACTCTCGACGTGTCTAGTGCCCCAACGATCCTAGTATTGGCAACCGATGATAAAGACGAGGAACACCTGCAACTGATGCGAGATTTTTGGTCCGCTAAAGTCGCAGCGACCATCCAAGTGGAAACCATTCAGGGTGATCACTCGACGTTGCTGGAGCCACCTTACATTGATTCTGTCGCCCGTATGATCGAGAAGGAGCTTTCACATGATTGAGCAATTCATGCAGGTGGTGACAGAACAGGGTAATCAAATCGCGGTTGAAGATGGGAACCTGAGCCTTAGTTATTCAGAACTGGACTCGATTTCTAATGCGTTAGCGTCATCTTTGGCGAACATAGGTGTTCATGAAGGGGCACATGTAGGCTTGTGTTTGCCTCGCTCCGCAGAACTGATCGCAACTATGGTCGCGGTGATCAAACTAGGTGCTTGTTATGTGCCTATAGAACCGAGTATGCCCGTTAGCCGTAGACAAGCACTGTTTGAGCAATGCGATATTCGAACTGTGTTGAGTTATAGCGAGCAAATAGAATTATGGCGTCTTGAAGAAGCGGAGAACATTGTCGCAGAATTGTTCGACTTCAAGGCTGAGTTTAACCACGCCTTATCAAAAGTTAAAAGTGGTGAAACAGTTGAATTCAAAACGTCTACAGCTTCCCCCGATACGCTGGCTTGCCTGTTTTTTACATCAGGTTCAACGGGGTTGCCGAAAGGTGTTTCCGTTCTAAATTCTGGCATTAAAAGTGTGGTTCATCAACCCAATTACGTGCCGCTGACATCTGGAAAACGCGTCGGTAATTTCGCGAACCCTTCATTTGATGCATTAACGTTTGAAGTTTGGGGTGCTTTGCTAAACGGTGCTACTGCCGTGGTATTCACACAAGAAGAGATCAACGATCCTCAAGCTTTGGCACGCAAAATTGAAGAGTCTGCGTTGGATGTCGCTTTTATGACGACGGGGCTCTTCAATCTTATGGTGTTGGAGTTCCCACAAAGCCTTGTGCACATCAAGCATCTACTCGTTGGTGGTGAAGCGTTTGTCGCCAGTAATGCCACCCCGTTTTTCGACGCTGCGACGAGTGCTGGGTTTGAAGGTAGCGATTATCCCGCGTTATACAACGTATATGGCCCTACTGAATGCACGACGTTTAGTGCATGCCATCGCCTGCTACCCGAAAATGTCAAAAAGTACATTCGTGATGCGAGAGTGCCAATAGGTAAGGGCATTAATCGTACTCAAGTCTATGTTGTGGTGGAACAAAATAGGCTAGCTCTGTCTGGTGAGGTGGGCGAGATCGCTATTGCGGGTCCTGCTCTGGCGCAAGGATATTATGGTGATAAAACCCGAAACGCAGAACGGTTTGTGTATTTGCCTTGGTTAAAGGAACACGTTTACCTCAGTGGCGATCTGGGTATGCAAAACGAGCAAGGCGACATCGAGTTCTTGGGGCGGGCGGATCAACAAGTCAAAGTTCGAGGGCATCGGATTGAGTTGTCTGAAATCGAGCAGTGTATTCAGTCTCATCCTGATGTGCTGCATGCTTCTTGTGTTTCTGTAAAGGAGCAAGAAACGGATATCTACGCGTATCTATCTCTGCATTCACAAGTGTCTAAAGAGGCGTTGAGGCAGCACATCCGCCAGTATTTACCGAGTTATATGGTGCCGCATCGCTTTTTTGCTATCTCTCAAGCGCCTCTTAATAAAAACGGCAAGTTAGACAAACGTCGGCTTAGAGAGATGGAGCACGTTGAACTAGTCAGTGAGCAAAGGACTGCACAACTTAGCGATCAGGTTGGCTTGCTTGCACCGACGGTCAGTAAGACATTTGTTTCCGTCGTTCACGAGATATTGAGGTTAGGAAGCAGCCCCAACCAAAATAGCCGCTTTTTAGAAAATAGCTTTTTGGAAAACAGCTTGGTCGAGAACGGCGGTGATTCGCTGAAAGCCATGCGAATTATTGCTCGTTTGAGAAAGCAATTATCGGGGAGCCTAGAGCTCAGTGTCGGCGACTTTATGGCGGGCACAAGCTTGATTCATCTGGCGACGGACATAGAGCAGCAATATGCTGCGTTATCTGAATTTGAATCGGAATCTGAAAAAAGCCCAGAAAGTGGCATGGAGTCGAGAACAGAAACTCAATCGAATGTCTATTCAGCCTCGCCAGAACAAAGCCGTTTGGCGTTACTGCAATATTTAAATACCGATTCAACGGCTTACAATGCCCCTTTTGTTTTCACACTGACCGGAAATGTAGATATTGAAGCATTGCAGAGGGCGTGGATAAGCGTTGTAAAACAACACGGTGCATTGAGAAGTCAATTTTCAACATCGAGTATAGGTGTCAAGGTCGAGGAATGCGAATTCCAAAGTGAGATGGGTTCCTTGCGATACCAACTTCTGTCAGAAAACCTCGTCAATGAAGTAATTAATGCTCGTGTGACTCAGCACTTCAACATTGAAATTGCCCCGCTGTTTACGTCCGATTTAATCGAAGTGAACGGGAGTCAGGAGCAAGCTACTTATCATCTCGTTCTTTGTTTTCATCATTTAATTGTTGATGGGTGGAGCATCAATGTTCTACTGAATGATTTAAGCTATGCGTATGAAGCATGCACATCGAATCAGGCGCTTAAAGTAGATAGAAAAGCTTCAAAATACCATCATTTTAGCCAGCAAAGACAAGCGACTATTGCCGCAAGTTCTTATCAGAAGCATATCGAGTTTTGGCGAAGTCAGCCGTTGAACACCGTGCCGAGTTTGTTTTCGTCACTATCTTTGGTGAGCAAGCAAGTTGAACCTGATGGTGTGGTGAAAAAAACGCTCACGCCAAAAGAGTGGAATGCACTAAAAAGTAATGCCCAAAATAGAGGTATGTCGCTGTTTAGTGCATTACTAGGTATTTGGGGCTTAACGCTAAATCGGTATTTTCATCAAGATCGCGTCGCGATAGCGTCCCCTGTGGCAAACCGAGAAGGCGGCAATTTTGAAAACTTGGTTGGTATGTGTGCGAATACCTGCCTTTTTAACATTGAGATGCCAATAGGGTTAGAAGTCAGCAAGTTTCTAAACAAAACGCATCATAACGTTACGCAAGTTCAGAAGCATCAGCAGGTGGATTTTGCAGATGTCGCGAGCTTAGTGCAGCAGCGCTCTGTAAGTGGAATAAGCGATGATGTTATTGAAAGTATGTTGGTTTTGGAAAATACCGACCCTAGTGTTCTTGCCATCAAAGGGGCGGAGATAAACGCACAAACGTTGTTTAGTGGTGAAGCAAAATTTCCCATTACCTTGTTCGTGACCGACTGCGGTGACAATGCGGAATTGGTATTGGAATATCAGGGTAAAAAGATATCGAATGAGGCAGCCAATGCCATAGTGTCTTCATTTATGACCCTTTCAACCCATTTATTCCGATCATTAGATCGAGTGATTCAACAGGTACCCCATCTGTCGCCATCTCAGTTGGCACAAGTTGCTGAATTCTCGAAACCTCAATTGCAGGAGCATAAATCGAGATCGCCTTCTTTACCTTGGCACCGCGTCGAGGATTGGTTTGCTTACCAAGCTTCCGTTTCGCCACACAATATTGCAGTGGAGATGGAAGGGCAGCAGCTTAGTTATCAAGCACTGGATACGAAAAGTGAAAAGCTCGCCGTTGCGTTGCGTGCTCAATACCAACAGGCTCCAAGTGAGACGATTGTCGGGCTGAGCTTTTATCGGGGCATCGAGCTGGTAGTGGCGGTCATGGCTATTTTAAAGTCGGGCGCAGCATATCTTCCCCTCGACCCTGATTACCCGAAGCAGCGTTTAAACACTATGTGTGAGTTAGCAAACCTCGATTTGCTGTTAACGGAGGAGGGCAATTTAAATAGCTTTGCCCATAAAGGCGAAGCCGATTCGATTTCTAGCCCTGTTTATTGTCTGAATTCGAGTTTTGAGTTGAAGCCACTCACTCAAAAAGAACCGCACAAAGAGTCCCAGCAAAGCTCAGAACGCTTAGATGTCACCACACCACCAGAGGTGATTGAAAAGCAGGGCAGCGGCAGAGCGTATGTGATTTACACTTCGGGTTCTACAGGCGTTCCGAAAGGCGTAGAGATACCTCACGATGCATTACTGAATTACCTCGACCATTGCGCAAATCATTATTTTGAAGACGCGCAAGTGAGCGCTGGCGTGGTGTCTTCTTCCGTAAATTTTGATGCAACAGTAACCACGTTACTTGCGCCTTTGGTGGCGGGTAAAACGGTGAAGCTGATACCGCAAGACGGGAATGATGTTCACTCGCTAGCCAGTACCATCAAAAATGCTACGGAGCCGATGGTATTCAAATTAACGCCCACCCACCTAAAAGCCCTGAATCATTACTTGGGAAAAGAGCAATTAGAACTGCCACATCGCTTCGTAGTCGGTGGTGAAGCATTTGATACCACTACTGCAAAGCAATGTCAGCAGTGGCTTCCTTCGGCAAAATTGATCAATGAATATGGTCCAACTGAAGCGACGGTCGGTTGCTCTACCTATGTTTTTCAGCCTCAAGTGAATTCATATGATGATGCGGCTTTGCCAATCGGTCATCCTATTTGTGGGGTAAATCTTCATGTCTTAAATCGACACGCACAGCTCTGTGCCCAGAACGTGATTGGTGAAATACACATCAGTGGAAGTGGCGTCGCATTGGGGTACTTGAATCAAGATGAGAAGACCCGAGAACGTTTCGTTCATTTGGATATCAATGGTGCTATTCAGCGTTGTTACAAAACGGGTGATTTTGGTTACTGGAATACAAATGGAGAACTTATATTCTGCGGGCGAGAAGACGATCAAATTAAGCTTAATGGCTATCGAATTGAATTAGGTGACATCGAAGCCGCATTAGCGCTTGCTTTGCCTAATGTGCGCAGTGCTGTGGCGTTAAAACAAAGCGAAAACGCAATGCTGGTGGCGTATGTCGAACTCAGTGAAAGTCAGCTTGCCAATAAGCAGCAAGTTGTAATGGATACGTTGGCTAAACAGTTACCAAGCCACATGATACCAAGCCACTTTTGTTCGGTGGATACTTTGCCTGAAACACCGAATGGCAAGCTGGATCGCGATACGCTTCCCATTCCCGATTTGGCACCAAAAATCAATAATGGTGAACAAGAAAAAGCGTATTCAGAATCGCCCCTAGTAAACCATTTAATTTCAATGTTCAGCCAACAAAATGGCGCTCAAATTCATCCAAATACCCCATTTTTTGAATCCGGTTTTAACTCTTTAAATCTTATGAAAATGCATAGCCAATTATTGCAAGACGAATGGCTTTGTTCTCAATTCCCCCCGATTAATTTGGTGGATCTTTTTGCTTATCCTAGTATCCGTAAACTGGCAGAATTTCTAATGCAAGAAGAGGCTTCTTGCGGTGACTTCGAAAGTAATGAAAGCAATGCGCGTAAAGGAAGTACTCAAACCAAAGAAAGCAGCAAAGCCGTTAACCGTGAGATAGAAAAAAGCCACGATATTGCGGTTATTGGTATGGCTGTGAACTTGCCAGCGGCGAGTGATTTATCGGAGTTTTGGGAAGTCATTAAAAATGGCAAGGAGTGTATTGAGTGCATTCCATTAGACAAAAACAGCGAAAAGTTTGATGAGGAAAATTGGGTTTCTGTCCGTTCAAGTATGCTAGGTGTAACAGATTTCGACCCTGCTTACTTTGGTATTTCCGAGCACGACGCAAAGTTGATGGATCCCCAGCAGCGGCATGCATTAATGACTGCCGTACATGCTCTAGAGAATGCAGGCATAGAGAATACTGACTTAAAGACAAAGGTTGATTCGAATGGATCCAATATCGAGCCCCATTTATCTCTATTAGAAGACGCTCGAAAGGTCGGCGTTTTCATGAGTGCTAGTGACAATACATATGGTCCAGCCATTGCTAAACATGGTGAAGAAAAAATCGACCCATACCATCTATCGCTGTTGAACGAGAAAGATTTCATTGCCACACGTATTGCGTACCACCTTAACCTTTCTGGTCCTGCTATTACGGCTCAAACGGCGTGCTCTAGTTCTTTGGTGGCGATTCATCAGGCTTGTCAGCAAATTCAACTGGGGGATTGCGACATTGCGTTGGTTGGCGGTGTGAACGCTGATCTAGAGACTTTAGATGGCTACCCATTCAGGAAAGGGATGATTTTATCGGAAGATGGGCATTGCAAACCTTTTTCCAATCAGGCGAGCGGTACGGTTCCAGCCAATGGCATAGGAGCGGTTGTACTCAAAAGGCTCGACTTAGCAAAGCAAGATGGCAACCGTATTTACTGTGTGGTGAAAGGCAGTGCCGTAAACAACGACGGTGGAAACAAAGTCAGCTTTTATGCTCCTTCTGTTCATGGTCAGCGCGATGTTATCGTACAAGCCCAGCGAAATGCCCAAGTATTTTCCGAGCAAGTACAGTATGTAGAAGCGCACGGTACTGGCACACCTTTAGGCGACCCAATTGAAGTGGAAGCCTTGTCTGCCGCGTTTGAAGCGAACCGAAGGTCGCCAGACACAAGTGGGTTATGTCAGCTAGGATCCCTTAAAAGTCAGATGGGACATTTAGGCAGTGCGGCTGGTGTGGCAGGATTCGTTCGTACGGCTTTGTGCCTATATCACCAATATTACCCCGTTACGCTTTGGTCAGATAATCCGAATGAAGCCATTGATTTTAAAGCGGCTGGGTTTGCTTTGAGCTCGCAAGCCCATGCATGGGAAGGTCGGAATAGATTCGCTGGCGTTAGCAGTTTTGGTATGGGAGGCACAAACGCGCATGTGGTCCTTGGATCTTTCGATGACAGTATCAATGGCGATCTCAAATGGGATATGCCACCAACCCCATTCAATACTAAATCGTACTTGAGTCCATATTACGCAAAACCCATTCAAATCGGTGAACTCCAGCACACGGCAGAGCGAATTCGAGCACCATTTGAACAGTGGTTTTTGGAAGAAAGCTGGCAGCGGGTTCTTCGAGTAAAAACGGTTAAAGGGATAAGCAATCAAACCCTCTTTATTGGTAACAAAAGTGAATACCATAATGGGGTAATGACGCATTATCAGCAGCAAGGTAATCAAGTCACTTACGTTTCCGACTCCGCAGACTTGCAAGCATGGTTGAATACTGAAACCAACGAGGTAGCACAGCTAAATGTAGTCGTATTTAGCCAGAGTGATCATTCAGGAAGTGGTTCTATACAACCCTTGTGGCAGCGAGTTGAGCTGGTTCAAGCCATACAAACATGCAGCTCGACCAATGAATTCCAAGTGATTTTCTTAAACTCGAACTCAGTAGAGGTTTTGGGAAATGAGCGGGTTAACCCTGATAGCGCTTTAATGAATGGTTTGGTTAAAACCATGACCATAGAAAACCCAAGTATGAATGGGTACTGTTTGGATGTGAGTGAAAGTGAGTCGTCATCTGATTTAGCGGCTTCTTTGACCCATCTATTCAGTTCATCGAGCGCCAGTTTCAGCCAGCCTAATGAGCCCTTTTTCGCTTTACGGCACGGCTATTTATGGCAGCGTTCTTTCCTAGAATCGCCTATTGAATCAACAAAGTTTGCTTCGCCGAAAGAGCAAGATCTGCGTAAGCAGAGCAGCGAATCCAATGTGTATATTGTTACGGGTTCGAAAGGAGGCATTGGACGGCATTTAACCCAGCACCTTTTAGCGCAAGATAGCCAAAACGTGGTGATAGGACTATCTCGCTCAGCAAAGCAAGAAAGTATTGAGCAAGGGGCGAGAGAGCAACACATCCAGTGCGATATCTCAAACGATGCGCAATGGCAATCGCTGCTGGAACAAATTCACCAAACCTATGGCTACGTAAAAGGCATTGTTCACGCCGCTGGAGAAGCTGGTGGTGCGATGCTACACACGCTCAATGCCGATACTCTTCAACAAAACGTTGGCGCTAAAGTGCTAGGTGCTATTCAGCTGGCTTATTCGCTCGATAAGTTGAAGCCGGAGTTTGTTTTGTATTGCTCGTCGATGTCTTCCATTTATCCTGTGGCTGGGCAAACTGATTACAGCGCTGCAAATGCGTATCTGAATCAGATGTCTACTTGCCGAAGGGATTCAACAACACGCATGATTTCAGTTAATTTCCCGACATGGTTGCAAACGGGCATGGCAAAACACGTAAGTGAAACAGATTTTGCGATAACGCCTCAAGAAGGGCTGAAGGTCTTTGACAGGGTGATAAATAGCCTATTCGAAGGTTGTTTGTATGTGTCGCCTTTAAATCAGGACGATGCACGCGATTTCTTTCATTCGCTAAATCATCGGGACGTCCGTACTCGTAATGATAAAAACAGCGCCGAACATAGCGGATATTCAAATAATTCGGTAGTCGAGGATGCAAACAATAATTTAGACATTCGCCTTAAGCTAACAGCGTTATTTGCAGAAGTGTTGGGGATGGAAGAGAGCGATATTGAATCCGATGTTTGCTTTTACGACTTAGGCGGAGATTCACTAACGGTGCTCGATTTGTTGGATGCACTAAACGAATTGTTTACTGATGCTTTTACCTTGGTGCAACTGAATCAGAATGTCTCTATTGATTCACTTACTCTTCATTTGGAAGCTGGTCTCCATCTAGAGAAAAACGGGCATTTAGAAAAGAACACCCATTTAGAAAGAAGCGATGAGTTAGAAAAAAGCGGCGAGTTAGAAAAAATCCGGCACGTAGACGTGCTGATTCATCCGGTAGGCGGTGATGTATCTGGTTACCGAAAGTGGCGAGAGTGTTATCCGAAAAGTAGAGAGCTGATCGCTATTCGAGATCCTTTATTGGAAGGAGGGGCGTCATTGAACAATATTCAAATGTGCGCTCAAGAGTATTGCGCTCAAATTTCTCGTCATCGAGTAAAGCGAGTGATTGGTTGGTCTTTTGGGGCGGTAGTGGCGCAGGAAATGGTGAAGCAGTTAGGTGACGATGTGGAGCTCGTTTTGATAGACCCTCCTGCGCTCAACCATCCTGCACAGCATCTTCCTGAGTTTGCTAATTCGGTTTTTGTTAAAGAGGTTTTGCAACAATACCCTGAACTTAAAGGGCGATTGAACGAGCACAGTTCAGTGAATGACATTATCGATGCCATGCATACAAATGGTAGTGAAGCACGCCAGTATTTGGAGCGCGTTGTTTCTGCTTGCCAGAAGAATGCCAATGCGTTGAGGCAATACAAACCTAGCAAAATTCACGTTAAGCAAGCTTGGTTGTTTGTGGCGTCGGAGCATTCTCAATCTGAAAAAACAGATGTCACGGAATCGTGGTTAAACATTCTTCCCGATATCAATATTCATGAGATTAATGGTGACCATTACTCGATTTTGAATGAAACAGGATCGCGTAATATGTTATCTAAAATGGGGAAGCACAAATAATAGTGGAAAGCGCATTTCACCCATAAGTTGAATTGGGGAATCTAATGTTAATCCGAAATAGAAAACGCCCTGCTCAATGAGAGGGCGTTTAGGTTTAAATGAATAACAATTGCGATAACGAATTGTGTAAGTTGCTTATTGACCTGAGTAACGAAAAGCTTCTCGTGTGAGTGTATTCAGCTCGACATCACTCATACCACTGTGAGCCACAGTAATACGCCCGAGATAGATATGCGGGATTTCTGCTGCTCGTTTTTCAACGTAAAATTTGATCGCTTCAGCCGTTGCTACACCTAAATCGTCGCTCATACGCATGGGTGTGGCATCCAATTCATCGCGTTTTATCTTCTCGATCTCTTTTGCCGTTCCACCCCAGCCTGTCACAAAAATATCTTTGTGTTTATTGGCTTCTTTTAGTGCATCGACAGCGCCCATTGTCATTGCAGTGTTGGCATTGTGAATCATAGAAACTTCTGGAAAATTATCTAAAACTAAACGAACACCATCAGCTCCCCCGAGCTTCTGATACTGTCCGAAATGTTCGTAAAGACTAAGCCAATCGCCTTTCTCTTCTACGCAGTCAATAAAACCCTGTGAGCGTTGAGTATCGGTAATTCCAGGTATACCACGGTTAGCGGCAAACTCAATCCCTTTGCCTAAGTGATTGATTACGTAGTCACAAAGTACCTCTGCACCCATTTCACTAGAAAAATCGAACCATGCATCTGGCTGATGCGTCCATTCTGGGTTAGGGGTATGGAACGCCCAAATAAAGGTTTGAAAATCTTTAGATGCAGATAATTTTTGAATATTCTCGGCTTGTATACCAAGCTCAGATGGTCCGAAAATGACAAAATCGTATGGAATGTCTGAATTGAGAACCGTTTCAGTATATTGTGTCTGCAACGAGTGTTCTATCTGCTTAGAGGCAAACTCATCGATTTCAAAAGGGAGGTTTAGTGCCTCCAGACGTTTTGTCATTGCCATGAAGTTACGTACCCAAAAATCAGAGATATCGGCGCTTGGATAAATAATTGCAATGCGAACGGACTTGCTCAGTTTTTTAGTTAGCGGTTCAGGATTGGCGCTTACCGTAACTTGAAAACTGTCTAGTTTTTTAGCATCTATTTGATGTGTAAAGGAGTTCTCGCCCTTGTTGTCCTTGGTTAAGCCTTCGATTGGCATGGTTGTTAGAGCTATGAATATTGCAGCAAGAAAAAATTTATAAATCTGGTCACCCATCACTGTTACCAATTGTTTAATTATGTATTAACATTATTGTTAATCTATATAAAAATGCTTACAAAAAAATAATTAAATATACAAATATATGAAGAAAATCATACGCTGGCTCGTTTCTTGGTTCATAGTTGCTTATAGCTCATACAGTATAGCCAATACTTTTGATGGGGATTTTCTCGCTTACGCGCGTGAAAAAGTTGCAAAAGCGGTGGCAAGCGACCTGAATTGGGATGGCCCTACAGACGGCCCGAAAATGGTCCATGATAAGAACATCATCTTCATTGCTTCTGATCTCAGAAATGGAGGTGTGTATGGCGTGGCGCGAGGAATGTCACAAGCCATTTCCAATTTAGATTGGCATCTTCGCTTTATCGATGGATTGGGTTCTGAAGTGAGGCAGGGAGCGGCTTTGAGAAAAGCCATTGGGTTTGAACCCGATGCGATCGTCCTTGGGGGGATAGATGCGCAACGTCATCAAGAAATCCTAAGACTTGCAGAAAGTTTAGGGATAGTGGTGATTGGTTGGCATGCAACCGAGCAAGCAGGTGGAAACGAAGAGCTTGGGTTGTACATGAACATAACGACTGATCCACTTGATGTGGCTGAAGTGGCTGCGCTATTGGCTATTGTGAATTCCAACGGCAATGTTAATGCTGTGGTGTTTACAGACCCTAACTACGAGATTGCCACTATAAAAGCCAACGTGATGGCAGACACAATCAAGCGTTGCGAAACTTGTAACCTATTGGAGGTACAACCGCTGCCGTTAGATAAAATAGCTGAGGAGATGCCAGAAACCTTCGAGTACCTTTGGGACAAGCATGAAGAACAGATCACTCATATTTTGGCTATTAACGATTTATACATCGATTACGCAATCCCATCGCTGGAATCTAATGTTGAGAAAGGAAAACCCGTTCCAGACAATATTTCTGCAGGTGATGGAAGTAAGGCAGCGTATAAGCGCATCGACCAAGACTATTTCCAGTTAGCAACCGTTCCAGAGCCTCTTTACCTACAAGGGTGGCAGACAGTGGATGAGCTAAACCGAGCTTTTCATGGCATGCCACCAAGTGGGTATTCGGCACCAGTACACTTAGTGACACCGGAAAACGTAGCAGAACTTATTAATCAGGAAGATACGGGTATCTATGACCCGCAGAACGGCTACCGTGACGCCTACCTAAAAATATGGAAGGGCCGATGAAATTGAATCAAGCTAGCATTACTCAGCGCCTCATATTTTCCAATCTATTGCTATTGGCCATTCTTAGTATTGCCCTGTTCACCGTTATTCGTTCACTATATTACGTCGAATCTACTCTGAAAACCGAAGCTTCCGAGCACGTTTCCGTACTTACGGTGAATTCTGAAATCAGCCGCCGAGTTTTCGCACTGACTTCAAGAGTTAAATTACTGGAGCAGACGTTTCTGTTTAGCGAAACTACGTTGTCGGAAGAAGCGTTCAATATCGATCTTCAACTACAACGCTTAAGGGATCTTTCGACTAACCGTGATTTCTCGAAGAAAATGGACTCGTTTATCGATAACTTCCACCGTTTTTTGGGTAGCTCACTGGCGTTGAACCGAATCCTAAAACAGACCCAAGAAATTGACGACTCTTTAGCTGTACAGCTTGATCAACTTGAATTGATTGTCGCCGACAGCAAACTCACCCATATCCGCGAACCAAACTACATTCGTTATAACAACGAACTCGACTTGGTAAACATGCTGCGTGAAGTGTTTCTTACCGTTGGTAAAATGGTCGGGAGCATTCATAGCCGTATCACACCAGAAACAGAGAAAGTGCTGATAATCGAGATTCAAAAAGAATTGGACATCTTTTTGCTGCACTTAGAAAACGTCGACATCGCCACCAGTGAAGTCAAAGCGCAAAAAAAGCGGATGAAGCGCACGGTGAGACGTTATAACGCAGCATTACGCCGTATTAGCGCGAATTTGGAACAGCGTTGGGTAGTAATGAAAGCATTGGTGAGCGCGCAAAACGAATTGCTTGATATGGTGGAAAGAACAGAAGCACGTGTGCAAAAGCAAGCTCT
Organism: Vibrio penaeicida; assembly: GCF_002933855.1. Lineage (GTDB taxonomy): Bacteria > Pseudomonadota > Gammaproteobacteria > Enterobacterales > Vibrionaceae > Vibrio > Vibrio penaeicida_A. Next base: position 71,804 of record NZ_BFAQ01000009.1, on the reverse strand, counting down.
GCAGCTAACCCAGCAATTAGAGCAAGAAATTAGCCAATCCAGATTTAACGCAATCATCATCAGTATTCTTGCATTTCTTACCTCCTTACTGCTCATCAGCCAAGTCGTGAAACGGCATATTCGAAAACCGCTGGATGATTTAAAAGAAGGGTTTGAAGGTCTAGAGTCTCAAGGCGCGAATAAACCGATCAACCTAGGCAGAACGGATGAATGGAGCCATATAGAAAACGCGTTTAACAAGATGGCTATTCGTCTATCTCAAGCGTATTCCGACTTGAATGAAGAGAAGAAAAATTTCGACTTTTTGGCTCATCACGATCCGCTGACAGGTTTGGCAAACAGGCTACTGGCTACCAAAAGATTGGATGAGGAAATTACCAAAGCGACCGATGAAGAGACATCATTTCTGTTGCTGTACCTAGATGTAGATGAATTTAAAACGATCAACGACTCTTTAGGTCACGCTTCCGGTGATAACTTGTTGGCGAGCATTGCGGAAATTCTTGATCAGTTGATTACGGACATTGGATTCGTCGCTCGAATGGGAGGGGATGAGTTCATGGTGGTTTTGACCAAAGTAGACAGTTTATCGAGTGGCGAAGTGCTGGCAGATCGCATTAACAAAGCGTTACGAAAACCCTATTACATTCAAGATAAAACGGTGTTTGTTTCGGCCAGTATTGGGGTTTGTCAATTCCCTCACCATGGTGCAGATGGTGAAACCCTCATTCGAAATGCAGACACGGCTATGTACCACGCCAAACGAAACGGTCGGGATCAGTACCGAGTGTATGCGGATAAGATGACCTTAGAAGTGACCGATTTGATTGAAACCAACGTTGGTTTACACCAAGCGATTAAGAATGATGAGCTGGTTGTTTATTTCCAACCCAAGATTGACTTACATTCTCAAAAAGTCATCGGAGCGGAAGCCTTGGTGCGCTGGCAACATCCAAGGCTGGGATTACTTCCTCCTATTGATTTCCTCGAAGTGGCAGAGAAAACGGACCTGATTATTGATATCGACAAATGGGTATTCAGGGAAGTAGCCAGTTTGATATCTGAATGGCAAAACGAAGGAACGAATTTAGAGGGCGTCATGTTCTCGGTTAACTTCTCAGCGAGAATGTTCTACATGACGGACTTAGCAGAACAGTTACAAAGTATCCTCGATGAAACGGACTGCAAGCCTCATCAATTGCTGCTGGAAATAACCGAGCGAGACATGATGCGTGATTTTGAAACCTGCGTTCGCACTATTGAAACGTTGAGAGCACGAGGCTATAAGATTGCCATCGACGACTTTGGTACGGGGTATTCGTCACTCTCTGTTCTCAAAAACCTATCAGCAGACTGCATTAAGCTCGACAGAGGCTTCATTCAAGATGTGAATTCGTCCAAGCTGGATTATGAAATTACCAGCGCTGTCCTCAAAATGGCTCAAGTTCTGGATTTAGCGGTGATAGCCGAAGGGGTAGAAACCAAAAGCCATGTCGATACACTATTGAAAATCGGTTGCCGCTGCGCTCAAGGCTTTTACTTCGCCAAACCATTACCTGTTGATGATTGGCTAGATTATCTGACCGATGATCAGAAGAAACAGAGACAAGGATAACTTATACCAATCGTAGTA
>NZ_BFAQ01000009.1:65997-70012 GCF_002933855.1 Vibrio penaeicida | reverse complement strand
TGATTGTAGAATAACTACTTATCGAAATTTCTTGCCTTGTTCTCAAGCGTTTTTCCTTCGCTATTTATGAACACTTACTGACTGTGATTGGTATTAAACCACCCAGTTCAACGAAGGAGACCGCAAGGTCTCTTTTTTTAATTTAAAGCTCTTATTATATGAGATAAGTGGAATATAAATAAATGTCGAGAAAACTCTAACCATTCGTAAAGTAAACGTGATCTGAAGTGTGGAGTATTGCGAAAGTTATCATTACACTTACTCGAACAGTGCACCTGAGTGCGTAATAAGAACAAACCTTATCGACAAAGGCAAAAGTTCAATAACCCCGACACTGACCGTCCATGCCATATAAAGTCGATAAGCAGAAGTAATGAACAACGAATACAAGCAAGGAAGGACACATGGCTAGGTCTAACTTCGAATTCCTCAAAGGCGTAAATGACTTCTTGTACGCTATTACTAGCACGAACGAATTGCAAAGGTCCGTAAAGAAGCGGATGCCCTCGCTAAAGCGACAAAGAAAGCTGAAGTCGCCAAAAAGGTAATAAACGCATAATTTAACTTTTCCAGCTTTGTTAGGCGAAAAGCCAACGAGGTTTTTGACACAACGAAATGGCTAGAAATGAATAACACCAATCTAAACAAGTACACGCCAGAGCAGAACCATATACTGGACAAATTCAAAATCTACAACAAATTTGCAGAATACCTACCCAACTGGTCAAGAGATACGGTAGCAGCTTTTTGCCAAATCATCGAAGAAGCTTATTCGATTGGTTTGGATGCCTATATATTAGAGTCAACAAAAGATACTCCAATCCGTATAGGTCGAAAGGAGTTAGGCATACGGAACGCGGTTGAAACTTTTGCGACGTTCACGCCTCAAAATCAGACCCTCGTCTGTGATGTGCGATTTAAACATCGTGAGACCACCTCACAGCGATTTGAGGTAAATGACGAGCTGTTGGAACGGTTAAAAAGAACGGATTATCTCCCAGCCTTTATCCAAAGACACTCAATTCAACGTCAATCATATTGGCCAGCAGACTATTTAAACAATGAGAGCGTAGCAGTGGATGACCATAAGAAAGATCAGAAAAGTAAGGAAAGCGTCCTAAGTCAGTCGTCTCTAAACCAAATCCTTTACGGCCCGCCCGGCACAGGCAAAACCTACCACACCATTGAAGCCGCCGTAAAAGCCGCTGAGCCGGGCTCTTCTTGGGAAACTCGCCGCGAGTTAAAAGACATATACGATGATCTGGTGAAAGCCAAACGCATCCGGTTTGTTACCTTCCACCAAAGCTACGGCTATGAAGAGTTTGTTGAGGGCCTAAGCGCAACCACAACAGACAACGACCAAGTCAAATACACCATTAAAGAGGGCGTATTCAAAGCCATAGCGGATGACGCCAGAGAAAATCTGAAAAATAGCCAGAAAGATCAGCAAGCACTGAATGAGGAAAAAAAATTCGAACATGGTTTAGAGGCGTTGAAACTCTCTGCTTTTTATGACTCGGATGGAATTTCCCTAACTGAAGCGGTATCGATCATTGATATTACGGAGGAAGGTTTTCGTTACAGCGGCAGCAAATGGAAGGCTTCCCAGATCATGAAGTTTGTCGATTTAAAAAACCTCTATTTGGCAGACGTAAACAGTCGACAGGAAGTGAAACAAAATTCAACGGTATCGGGTTTAGCAAGAGAACATGCAACCTACTATTTTAAGGCACTCCAACAACTTAAAAGCTGTATTCCTAGTGAGATCGCAGACTCAGAACCATGCCTAAAGCAGAACTACGTATTGGTAATAGACGAAATAAACCGAGGCAATATATCTAAAATCTTTGGTGAGCTAATTACGTTGATTGAGCCAAGCAAACGTATGCCAGCGGTGAAAAAGCCCGAAGATGAGAGCCTTGAAATCCGATTACCTCACAGTACGCCTTTGTTTTCCGTCCCCGATAACCTGTACCTGATTGGGACCATGAACACTGCCGACCGTTCATTAGCCATGATGGATACAGCACTGCGTCGCCGCTTTGACTTTGTCGAGATGATGCCCAAGCCCGAGCTTCTAAAAGGCGTTGTTGTCAATGGTATCGACCTTGAGCGACTGCTTAAGGTACTCAACGAACGTATCGAGATTTTATACGACCGAGAGCACACCCTTGGTCATGCCTTTTTTATGCCTGTTAAAAACAAGTTGGAAGATAAAGAGCAAAAACACTTGGCGTTTTCTGAGTTGGTTACAGTATTTCAGAACAAAATCATTCCGCTTCTGGAAGAATACTTCTTTGAAGACTGGGACAAAATTCGCTTAGTACTTGCTGATAACCAAAAAACTGAACACTTGCAATTTGTGACCAAATCATCACTTGAACAAACAGCGTTAAAGCAGCTATTTGGCGACAAACATGGGCTCAATTCATTTGGTGAAACGTATCAGCAATATTCACTTAAAGAGCACGAGTCGGACGTGTGGCAAAACGCTAAGGCATACATTGGCATTTACGCTCCCGACAGCGTGAAAGAGGCTAAGCGTTCAGATGCGGCAAACACACAGCCAGAAGAAACAAAATCGGAACCAGAACCAAGCGAGGCGTAAATGACCACGCCTATTGTTTACGAGTTTGGTTATTTGAGTTTTGAGGAAGAGGTGGCACAAGCTAACGGCTATACGCTGATTTCACCTTCTGCCTTTCAATACCTAGAGCAATTGTGTCTAAACAAACACGCTGGCAAAGTGGGGCGTTTTTTAAAGTTGTTTACCCGATATGGGCACAAAGTACTGCAAGTGCAAAACTATGTGGGTGTGATATTTACGCCCAATGGTGAACACATCGAAGTGTTGCCCAAGTTAGCCAAAAAAAACGACCAATCTAAACCTGCAACCGTAGATGCGAGAAAAAAGCTACTTATGATGCTCAAGCATCTTCGCAAGTTTCGTTACATCGAAACCCATTCAGCAAGTATCGAGACGGAAAAAATGCCTTTGCTTGAGGTGTTTATTCAGCAGTTTTTACACAGTGTAAACCAGTTAGTGAAACGCGGATTACGCAGTGATTACGTGCAGTGTGAAGACAACCTTACCTTTTTAAAAGGCAAGCTATCGGTGCCTAAGCAACTTCGGCACAATCTGGTGAATAAGCACAAGTTTTATGTCGAATACGATGAATTTCTTCAAAACCGACCTGCCAACAGATTGATTCGGGCAGCGCTGAAAAAGGTGGGCTCTTACACACACCGCAATGCGAATCAACGGTGGATACGAGAGCTGGATTTTGCCTTTAACGAAGTCCCAATAAGTCGAGATGTTAAAAATGACTTCGCGCAAGTGAAACTGAACCGAGGAATGAGCCACTATGAACGGCCTTTAGCTTGGGCAAAATTGATTCTTGAGGGCTTTTCCCCAGTAAGCATGAAAGGCGAAGCCGAAGCGCCATCGCTTTTGTTTCCTATGGAATCAGTGTTTGAAAACTATGTGGCGTCTGTACTTAAATCCAAACTTAGTGAGGGTGTAGAGCTTACGACACAAGCCTCGTCCGAGCATTTAGTAGCGCACAATGGCCAAAGTCAGTTTGGGCTTAAGCCCGATTTGCTGGTTACTACGCCAAAGGGTTCCCCAATTGTGTTGGATACCAAATGGAAGTTAGTTGATGTTACAGCGAATAACTTTGGGTTATCTCAAGTAGATTTCTATCAAATGTTTGCTTACGGGCATAAATATTTAAATGGGGAAGGAGAGCTTTTCTTGATCTACCCTGCTCATGATTCATTTATGGAGCCAATTCAGCACAGTTTTAATTTCAGCGACTCATTAAAACTGTGGGTTGTTCCATTTGAGATCCAATCTGATGGGGCAAGCCAGCTAATGCTGAAAGGGTTAGAAAGCTCATCATGCATTCATTCCGTTTTCCAAAAATAGTATAGCCAAAATACCTTTTAAATCAGTATCCGTCTTATTGTCATTGGCTAGGGTCTGTTGACCTTTCGAGATGATTTTTGCAGCAAT
>NZ_BFAQ01000009.1:0-65918 GCF_002933855.1 Vibrio penaeicida | reverse complement strand
TTTACTCTTTGTTGCAAGGTATTTGCTTAGAATGACTAAGCTAAAGACCTTGCGCCGCGATTAAAACACATAGAACTCGAACAAAATTTAACCACGAAAGGTCAACAGACCCTAGATACTGAGTTTCGGGTGTAACGCTTCAACCAATCCAAACCTTCATAGGAATTGGTTTTGGGGCGGTATTCGCAGCCTATCCAGCCGTGGTAGCCAACCTCGTCTAATACATTGAGCAGGTAAGGCAAATTAAGCTCGCCTAAGTTGGGTTCGTTGCGATCGGGCACGGAGGCGATTTGAACGTGTCCAATATGACGTGCGCATTTACGAAGTAGGGTGGTGATGTCGCCATCCATGATTTGAGCGTGGTAAATATCGAACTGCAGCTTAACGTTTTGGCGGTCGATTTGGTTGATGAGTTCAACGGCTTCTTTTTGGTGTGAAATTAGATAACCAGGCATGTCGCGGCTGTTCAAAGGCTCTACCATAACGTCAATGCCGTATGGTGAAAAAGCATCGGCAGCGTATCGCAAATTCTTGATGAAAGTGGCGATATGTTGTTGGCGAGAAAAACACGATTCAACAATCCCTGCCATAACGTGCACTTTCTTACATCGAAGCTCCAAAGCGTACTTCAGAGCCAGTTCAACACTCTTCCTAAACTCTTCTTCACGGTCTGGTAGTGCGGCTAATCCTCTTTCTCCATGTGACCAGTTTCCAGGTGGCAGATTAAACAGAGCCAGCTCAAGTTGGTGCTTCTCAAGCTTTTCTGCGATGTCTTGTGGTGGGTGAGCATATGGGAATAAACACTCGACAGCGTGAAATCCAGACGCTTGAGCTTGTGCAAATCGATCGAGAAAGGGTTCTTCAGTAAAGAGTAGGGTTAAATTTGCGGCAAATTTAGGCACCTTTCTTTTTTCTATCATACCGTTATCTCCTATCAATCCTTGAATGGAATACTGTGGCACGTTTTATCCTAACAGGGATTGAGATGAGATGGATACACATATCCCCAAACATCTTGAGGCAGCTTTAATATAGAAATAAAAAAACAGCAGACCGAAGCCTGCTGTTTTGAATTGACTCGCCTAAGGCTACTTAATCTTGAGCAGCGTTGTCTTGTACTTTGTATACTTTTCCTGCTTGGAAGCGCTCTAGGTAATCCGCTAGGTCGCGTTTCACTTCAGGAACCAGAATGTATAGACCAACAATGTTCACCAATGCCATTGCAAAGATCATCGCATCAGAGAAGTCGATAACAGGACCTAGGTTCATTGCTGCGCCAATGACAACGAAGGTACAGAAAATAAACTTAAAGATAAGTTCTGCTGTTTTGCTTTCACCAAATAGGTAAGTCCATGCTTTCAAGCCGTAGTAAGACCAAGAAATCATGGTTGAGAATGCGAACAGAACAACGGCAATGGCAAGAATGTACGGGAACCAACCAATGGCGCTACCAAAGGCAGCAGAAGTCAGCTCAACGCCCGCTAAACCAGTATCTGTATCTAGGTAACCCGTGATAATGATAACCAACGCCGTCATTGTACAAATCACGACGGTATCGATGAACGGTTCTAGAAGCGATACAAAACCCTCAGACATAGGTTCTTTCGTTTTAACTGCTGCGTGAGCAATAGCGGCAGAACCCACACCGGCTTCGTTCGAGAACGCCGCACGCTTGAAGCCCTGAATTAGAACGCCTATAACACCACCAGTTACGCCTTCGCCAGTAAATGCACCATTGAAGATTGCACCAAATGCATCGTCGATACGGTCGAAGTTAAGTAGGATGATGATAAGTGCTGCACCAACGTAGATAGCCGCCATGAACGGAACCACTTTCTCGGTCACTTTAGCGATAGATTTGATACCACCGATGATCACGATACCAACGATCACTGCCAGAATAAGACCAAACAACCAGCCTTTATCTGCTAGGAACGACGCGTTGCCACCTGTTACGCCAACAACTTGCTTAAATGCTTGGTTCGCTTGGAACATGTTACCGCCACCAAGCGCACCACCGATTGCGAAGATAGAGAACAACACTGCCAGTGTGCGACCAAGAGCCGCATTGCCGCGTTTCGTTAGACCTTTGCTGAGGTAGTACATCGGACCACCAGAAACCGACCCATCAGGGTTGGTGTTTCTGTATTTCACACCCAAAGAACATTCTACAAACTTACTCGACATACCAAGTAAGCCTGCAAGAATCATCCAGAAGGTTGCACCCGCACCACCAATAGAGACGGCAACAGCAACACCCGCGATGTTACCCAAACCAACCGTTCCAGAAAGCGCTGTGGTTAATGCCTGAAAGTGGGAAACCTCACCTTCCTCTTTGGCTTTTGGATCGGAGAATTTGCCCGAAACCAATTGCAACGCGTGTTTGAATCCACGAACGTTGATGAAGCCAAGGTAGACGGTAAAAAAGGTCGCAGCAATAACTAACCAAAGAACAATCCACGGCACCTGTACGTCAGTAAAAGGGAAAGGAATGCTCGAAAAGATCATTCCTACAAAAGGGTTAACGATCGGTGCGACGATTTCATTGATTTTGTCATCAAGGTTTGCGGCTGCAGCATTGCATGCTGCGGTACTTGCCAATAAGGCAAGTGGAATTCGTTTGTCCATAAGTTTCCTTCCTGTCAAAAAGACTTATTGAGATTTAGAGTTTTTATATGTTGTGTTTTTTATGTTGTGTTTTTATAGGCGTAGTCAGGAGCGTATTATTCACCCCTGTAACATGTTCGCAACATGTCTGTCGGAAAGTATGAGCTGTCAAACACTTCTGCTATTTACTGGAAGGTGTCATTTAAAAACGCTTTTTTGCTGCATAACTCTGCTTTTGTAGGGATTTAAACAGTATGCTGCTGTATATCTGGTGGATTATTTTCTAATTTTGCGGCGTTTAAAAATCTATATAACTTTTTGATTGTCGCAGTTAGTACTTCATTTCAATTTTTGTGCGATTGAATTTCACATGTAAGTCTTTTATTTATAGCTATTTTAATCAATATGGGTTGTTTAAAAATAAATCAGCCAGACTCTAATTTCTGGCTGATTGGCATGTTGGTTTTTGTTGCATATCTGGGTCGCGTGGATCACCCACAGCAACTGCAATTACGCTTGTACTTACTCATTTTTCCAATACCTGGGTTGAACGTATTGGTGGGATCCAATGAGTGGTAAAACGCTTGGAGTTGTTGCTCAGCTTCATACAAATGCCCAACATTGTGTTCGGCAGGGTATTTCGCCCCTTTTTGGGTCAGAAGCTCTAACATTTTGGCTTTGATTTTCTTCGTGTCTGCCCCTTTCTTGAAGACGTAATCCTGGTGGAATACATGACACATGAAATGACCATAATAGAGTGCGATAACCATATCTTTGGTGATTTCTTCTGGCAGTTGCTCAACCCAATCAATATCGTTGCGGCGCAATGCAATATCCAAAGCTAAGATGTCTTCTACTTCTTTAGAATGGATGGTTTCATATCGAATGGCAGCGCCTGCTGCTGCAAACCGGTTTAACAGAGCTTTTTTGCCTTCATCTGGAGTGCATTCAAAGTGCTCACACTCCTCTTGTTTAGACCAAACGTTCTCAAGATACTGTTTGGCTTCTTCAATGCCGCCATCACTCATTTTTAAAATCAAATGATGCTCATACTTGTCCCTAAACTGGATCATGCGTTTAGGGAGGTGTTGTGGGAATAATTTGGTTGCCCAATACATCAAAATATCGGGCAAATCTTTTGAAACAAAAGGAATGCGTTTTAACGTTGCTTCGACTTTCGCTTTCAAAGCAAAAAATTTGGGTAACTTATCTGTTCCTAAGTGATGGATTGAAAGGAACACATCTTTGCCATACGTTTCGGATAGGTTAAAGATATCGCGGTGCATGTATTCGCCCATTTCCGGTAGATGCTTAAAATTGCTTAGCATCTCTCGGCGCAACATAGTGAGCTTGGTAGGGTCGTTACAACCGATGTAAAAAATTTGCTCTTTTTCAGGTACAGGGTAGCTGTCGACACGCACGGCAAATACTGCCAGTTTGCCCGCACAACCACTCGCTTCGTAAAGGCGACGAGAATCTGCATTAAAGCGAGAAGGGGTTTCTGCGTCTACATCTCGTACACGCTCGTCGTATTCTCTATCTGATGCCATTGCATCATTATGGGTAATCTTGCTTGGGTCAAAGTTGCCTTGTTCGACATTGGTCAGGATTTCCTCCGGCGTATCACCAAGCCCCTCTATGCCCAAGTGATTAACCAGTACGAGTTCGCCGTCTTTGGTTACTTGTCCAAACAAAGAAAGCTCGGTGTAAGCCGGGCCTCGCTTGACGAGCGCACCGCCCGAATTATTCGCAATACCACCGACCACTGTCGCACCAATAGAGGAGGAACCAATCACAGAGTGGGGGGCGCGGTTAACCGTTTTCAGTGTTTTGTCTAACTGATGCAAACTAACACCGGGTAAACTCACCACTTGCTTGCCGTTGTCAATTAAGTGCAAAGCATTCATGCGCATGATATTGATGATCACCACTTCCCGATCGTAGTCTTCACCGCTGGGGGCGGAACCTTCAGTAAGACCGGTCTTTGCAGCTTGCATAATGACGATACAGTTCGCTGCCACTGCCGCTTTTAACAAACGCCATTGTTCTACTAGCGTACCCGGAAAAAGCACCGCTAGCGCTTTGCCTTTACCAGAGCGAAAACCAGAGCGGTAATACTCCGTTTTCTTTTCCTGAGTTAAAACGTGTTCGTGCCCGACAATTTCGGTGAATGTGTTAATTAGCTCTTGGGTACTCATAGCGTCCTTGTGATCGGCTTGTTAATCATTGTTATGCACTCATCTTAAATTCGAATCCCAATACGAACCAGAAGCGAGCTTCGCATAATTTCCAAAAATGCGATTTAAATATGTATGTTAAAACTTCGGATGCATTTTAAATCAATAGGTTAATGAATTTTTATTATTGCATTATTGGAATAAATAACATTGTATTTTTCCATAAGTGACATAATCAAGAGAGGCTAAATGTTAGATTTTATGTGAAGAGAAAGTGATCTTGAGCATGGTTTATGGAGAATTAACAGGCTTTTCAGGCAAGATACCGATTTGAAGATCTAGTGACCCTAAATCAAAAATCGATACCTCAGTATGATAGCCAGTCAAACTCGCCATTGGGTGCCCATATTCTGTCCCATTTCATTATCAAAGAACTTGGAAAGAACTCGTCTTTCCGCTGCGTTCCTGATTTTGAAGTAGAAAGGCTTGAACTGAAACAGAATATGAGGATCTCAATCCTGCATGTTGAGGTCACTTGTTTATACTTCCACATACTAGAACTATGTCTAAATAAAATGGTAAAACATGGTGTCTTAAATCTAATTTCTTGAAATAGAAAGCTATTGATTTGTAAAGTCGAGCGAATGACGAATCGAATAAATGACGTTGTTTTGCCTGTACAAATATATAAGGCGATATTCATTATATCTGAACTAAACGCGCACTTTTTTCGCGTATCAGGTAGATTAAAAATACAAAATGGTTATTTGAATTGAGTATGGAAACTTCGAACATTATAGCGACTGTATCTGCTGTGATCGCAGCTGGTGCCTTAGGGCATGGAATTTACAAAGATATTCAGAGCGGTAAAGAAAAAGCTGAGCAAGATAAAAAAATAGAGGCGTTACAAAAAGAACAAACGGTAGCATTGGAAGGCATTAGAAAAAGCCATGATAGGTTAGTCGCAGTTGAAGAGTTACTGCTAAAACATGATGTTGATGTGACTTTGAGAGAAGCTACTTCAAAGGCTTTTATTATTGATGTTGCTGGTACTCTTAACTTAGATGTGAAAGTCAGTACTCTAACCAGTGGGTTAGGAGTGGATGCCATGGGACCTTTTGGGATGACTTATCAAAAGCTTTGCCATATGACTACTGTTCCTCATTCAGGGATCATCAAATCTGTTAAATGTCCGAACTTGATCGGAGAGTATGAACTCACTCAAGGTAGATTAGATTCATGGAGAGCTTATCAACAAAAAGAAGTACAACGCTTAAATACAAAGCCTGAAGCGCCTTCTTACTTGAGTTTTTCGACCTTGATTAAGATCGAAACTACTAAAGTAAGTGGGAAAAGCTGCAAAATATTCAGGTTCGATCATGTGCAGAATAAGATTTCAGAATATACCGACTTTCGAAATGTTGCTGGTTCCTTAAGTAAAATGACAGCAACAGGTTACCAATTACTTCTAAATTCAGACTTGTATAAGGATTCCATCAATACCTATTCCGCACGCAACAATGAAAGTAAATTTAAAGATATTTTTGAAAAAGAAGACGAGATCATAGAAGAAGCAAAACGTTCAGGAAATGGAATGTGTTTTTATAATTTTTCGCGTTTTCAATAGCTTTGTTGTATTAATGATAAAAATAATATTAACCAATATGCTTTTTCAACCGTGAACTCAACTCCCCCGGTGTTGTTAGCACAAACGCCTTAAACTCTCTTGTCATATGCGCTTGATCTGAAAATCCTTGTGCGTATGCAAAATCACTGAGTGAAACGTCGGGGTTTTCCCTTAATGTGGCTACGCTGGAATAAACTCGACGCAAGCGTTGGAAGTATTTTGGGCTCATACCTACCCACTCACGAAAGTTTCGTTCCACCTGTCTTTGGTTGTGCTGGAATTGTTCACCTATTTTCCCGCTTATGGCTTGGCTAATCAGCGATGCTCGTTTCTTCATTACCGGGTTGTTTAAGTCGATGTTCTCATTACACCATCGGTACATTGTGGCTAATCGACTACTGTGGCTTGGTTTCTCTAACAGCAAAGAATACAGGCTGGCTAAAAGTGGAGATTGGGATTGAGGGAGCGTGTCACCAGAGTGGGTAAGAAGTGAGGTTGGCATCATGCCCGGATGGAATCGAATACCACACAGCAGTGTATCTTCATCAAACTCTATGAACTGTGTTTTTTTGCTGTATTGCTGAAGATAAATAGGGTGCGATATTTCTGAATCAGATAGCCGCACGTTTCCTTGTAAAACAAACATCACTCCCGAGCCACCGTCGCTATGCAATGGTTTAAGCGTTGTTTGATGCTTTCCTTTCACAATGGCAGCCGACCATATCCCTTGAACATGGTTGGCAAGCTTGTGTTTGGGTTTTACAATTTCGAAATCCATTTCTTATTCTTGCTCGATTATCAGGGTCTGTTGACCTTTCGAGATGATTTTTGCAGCAATTTGTGGGTTATTTATACAAGGCAGAGCTTATTCGGTGTAGTCGCTCTACATCAATGAGCGATAACGCAGCAGAAATAAGCCACAAATGCTGCCCAAAGGGTTCAGTTCTATGCCTTTTACTCTTTGTTGCAAGGTATTTGCTTAGAGTGACTAGGCTACACACCTTGCGTCGCGATTAAAAGGCATAGAAATCGAACAAAATTTAACCACGAAAGGTTAACAGACCCTAACTAAAATCTAGCTAGATAAGCTTCCTATCTCAGGTTTGAATGTTTTGGCAATGCGATTCCAGCTATTGATTGCGTTAATGGCAAGCGTCAATGTCACAATGCTTTGTTCTCCAAACCTGTTTAACGTTGAGGTGTAATCCCGCTCTGATATCGCTTTACCTTCTGTGACAACTTCTGCCCAATGTAACGCTGCTCTTTCTTCCTCGCTGTAGAGGGGCATGTCTCTCCATGCGCTTAAACCAATTAAACGATGTTCAGACTCACTGTTTTTTAAAGCATCTTTACTGTGCATGTCGATACAAAATGCACATTGGTTGATTTGTGAAACGCGCAACTTTACAAGTTCCCACAAAGGAATTGAGAGAGGTTGCTGTTGTTCAAACTGCGTTCGCAGGTAGTTTTCTTGCTCCAATAGAATTTGAATACCTTCGGGCGCTGCGTTGAAATAGTCCAATCTAGTCGTCATTAGAACTTCTCCTTTAGTAGATGCGTTTAGCTTAAAGAACGGAGAATTTGATTGATTGAACAAATTCGACATCAGAGCGAATTTGTTCTTAAAAACGAATTGTGAGCGTAACCAGCTTGGTCTTTTTAGCGCGTAAAAGAGTCACACGAATATAGGCAGCGGGCTCTTGTTGATCACTTGCCTAACAGAAAGGTGGGTATGAATGTCTTTAACGCTGGTGATTCGATGAAGCTTTTTGGTGAAGGCTTCATAGCCAGCCAAATTGGGGCTGACGACTTCAAGAAGGTAATCGTAGCCACCCGACACAATATGGGCGTTGACCACTTCTTCCATATTCGCCAATTCTTGCTCAAACTTTTCTATCGAGTCTGCTTGGTGGTTGTTTAAGCTAACCTCGACAAAAAAGCTCATCGCAATACCGACTTTTTCACGGCTTAAGTTCGCTTGATAATCTTCAATATAGCCTTCATCTTCTAGTCTTTTTAATCGCCTTGCACAAGGGGAGGGGGAGAGCCCAACGCGTTCAGATAAATCGGCGGTAGATAAGCGGCCTTCTTTTTGAAGTACTGAAAGTATGTGTCGATCGATTCTATCCATTGCTCCCTGCCGGTTTCCGTTGTTAAACTGTGCTTATTTGATTTATTCCACTAACAATACCATGCATTGGTGCGATATTCGCTGAATAAATGCGAGCAATTTGATGAATAATTCTCCTGTATCTTATTGGTGTTCAGGAATAATTATCATGGAAAAAACGATCTACGCCCAATCTAGCGGGATTAACTCATTGCCAGCCTCACCAATGGTGAAGGGTTACGTGGTCATTACGTTTGTTTTGATGATTTGGACAGGCTTCGCTCTTTCCATTCGCGCCATTGGTTCTTCTCCATTGGCGACGGCAGATGTTGCGCTAATGCGTTTTCTTATTCCTGTCATTCTTTTACTTCCTTTTACTTACCGATATCTCCATGAAATAAGGCGTGCGAAAGTGCGAGACCTTTTGTTGATTCTGCTGGGTGGCGTTCCGTTTTTCTTTGTCGCATCGCATGGAGCAAGCTTGGTCCCTGCTGCTTATGTAGGAACTGTTTTGGCGGGCACACCACCATTTTTCGTCGCGGTTTTAGGTTGGATTTTTTATCGACATACAGCTTTGGCGGGTCGCTTCAACATTAAGCGCATTATCGCTTTGTCCATGATTATGATGGGCGTTGTCACGATGATCGTTGGGCAACTTGATATTGTGTCTGGTGCGTTTTTGCAAGGTGTGGTCGTTTTATTGAGTGCGAGTACGATTTGGGCGGTATACACCATAAGTTTGAAACAATCTGGGTTAAGTCCAATTGCTGTGACGATATTGATCTCGTGGTGCTCACTGGTGATTACGGTGGCACTAATGCTAAACGGCTTAGTCACAAGTAATTTTGGTTCGTATACCTTCCAAGATGCGCTGCCATTTATTCTGGTACAGGGCTTTTGCGTGGGTCTTTTGTCTACGGTTGGCTATAGCTACGCAGTTAGGCAACTTGGATCGGCGCAGTCGTCAACCATTGGTTCTTTGTCACCAGGGATAACAGCACTTGCGGCTGTACCAGTGTTCGGTGAAGCGTTGACCATTGCGATCATTGGAGGCATTTTCCTTACGGTAGCAGGAGTTGTTTTGTCTAATCGTGCTTAGGTTTGCCACGTTGAGGCGTAGACCTTTAAAATTGATTTGGATTCACTGCGCAGTGAGCATTCTTTAGTTCAGAAAGCTTTAATTACTCTCGATATCTCTCAAGTGTTAGCTTGCGAATTGAGAATTGAGATTAGGTACTAAAACTCATAATTATCTAATTTAACAATGTATGAGCCATGTACTTCGCTCACTCCAAGTTCGTTAGCAATGGCTTCTGCGTTGGTATAGTTAACTCCACCTCCGGGAACAATAGTTAGCTTCTCTTTTGCCATCTCAACCAGTTCTTTTAAATAAGCCAAATCGATGGGTTCAGAAATAGGGCCCCCGTGCGAAAGGATATGAGTAATACCTTGCTCATGCAGCCAGTCAATCGCTTCTTGATGTTCTGATCTTGGAATATCATCAAAAGCCATGTGAAATACTGTTTTTATCCCTTTAGCCGATTCCAATATTTTTAATATGGCGTTCTTATCTAGAGCGTTATTTTCTTTTAAACAACCAAAGTCTATGGCCGTTGCGCCTAATTCTTTTGCTAATTGGATATCAGTTTGCATTATTTCAATTTCTTGAGACGAATAAACAAAATTCCCTTTTCTTGGTCTTATACAAATAACAACGGGAATTTTATATTTATTCGCATACTCAATCGAGGCTTTCATTACGCCCTTACTGACGGTCGTACCTTGTTCTAAATAATTGTCCTTTAAGCTAATTCTATTTGCGCCATTTTTTATGGCGTCAGGAATAGAGGTGAAATTCTCTACACAGATTTCTTTTATCATGATTTATCCTATTTTAATAAGAATGTGAGGTTTAACTTATTGTTGAAAAAGGCGAACTATTTCAGCGATAGCCTGTTTATCGGTGACAGGGATTTGATAGTCATCAATATTATCAGCCCCCATTTTGCTGTATTGCGAGGTGTACACCATTTTCGTTGGACGAGTCGTTTTACCTGAAAGGTGCAGCTCTTGCACTTTGGTTTTGTCTACAAGTGCTCTTGCATTACCTGCGTTTACCCCAGCTCCTGCCATGATTGAGATACGTGTTCCTGCTTGTTGAACGAGTTTCGCTAGCGTGATTGTGCCCAGCGGTGCGGCAGCGGCGAGCCCAGATGTTAAAACGCGTTCACAGCCTAGGTCAATAACGTCTTCTAACCCTTTTTCTGCACTATTGCACTGATCAAATGCGCGATGAAAGGTAACGCCAAGCTTCAGTTTATGAGCGTAATCACAAAGCTTTCTTGCATGCTGCGTATGAATATGCCCTGTAGATGTTAACGCGCCAAGCACCACACCTTGCAAGCCTGCTTGTTTAGCACACTTAATATCGAACATCATAATGTCTATTTCTTCTTCGCTATAAAAGAAGTCCCCTTGTCGAGGGCGAATAATGGCATAGACAGGTACGGTGGATATTTTCCCTGCTTGCTGCATAAATCCATAACTGGGTGTTAATCCCCCAAGCGCTAATGCCGAACAAAGTTCAATTCGAGTGGCACCACCCGCAATGGCACTATAAAGAGATTCTATATTTCCGATGGATGCTTCTATTTCCATATTAATATTCCTCGGTCTACAACGATATTTTCTGGTGTTTAGCCAAATGCTTTACGTATGTATGATCGTTATGAGTTTTTATTTACATCGATTTCAGTCGAGAGCCAAAATGCTTATACACATAATCGTTGTCGAAACCATCCACATTCTGACTTGAAAATATAAGTGGGGTGACATTTTGTTTAAGCGCCTCTTTTTGTGCTTCCACTACAAGCGTATTCATAATGAGCATTCCAGCGATACTAGAAAAAGCACCAGTCACTTTGCCATTAACATTGCAAAGCCCATCACCAGGAGGTACTTGGTTATCTATAACGATGTCTGCGATGTCCATTAATTTCAATCCAGAACTATGGCGGCTTTCGTATTTAGATGATTGTTCTACCGAGGTTATCGCGATAACGGGGTGACCTTTACTTTTTGCCAGTTGAGCAAATTCAATTGGCAAAGCGTTTCGCCCAGAGTTGGAGATAACCATGACCACATCGTCGGGGTAGATGTTTTGGTCGTTCCAAATGACCTCCGCCAGCCCCGGCAGCTTCTCCATGGCGGAGCCACGAAGTGCACCATCGTTTGTGAGTAACACAGAATCCAAAATGGCGTTGATGTTGCCAAGGCCGCCAGCACGAATGAATCCTTCCAAACCAATCATATGAGAATGACCTGTTCCTAAGACTTGTATCATGTTGTCTTTCACAATGGCTTGAGCAAATAACGCCATCGCTTGAGACAGCGCCTCTTGGTTTGATTCGATAACGGAAGTCAATTTGGGCAGTAAGCAATGAAAATATTCGGACATGATGTGTCGCCTCCTTAACTGTGCTGACTTAACTACCGTATCACCGCAAAATGGCGTAATTGATACTAAGCTATCGACTATTGATACTTTTCTTGATTATTATCGATTGTGCGTGTTATCACTGCACAGTTACGACATGTGCAAATTCACGACCATAGTAAGTAAACAGGGAGGCGATTTTTGATGAAAGCAACGATACAAAAAGTCCCTCAACGCGTCGGTTGGTCTTGGCGCTATAAGATGTTTGAAGAGGTGACGAAGCCAGAATATTGGCATGCGCATCAGGAGTTTGAACTCGTTTTACACAGAAACTTTCAGGGGAAATCGAGAGTTGGGCATTTTGAAGGCGAGATAGAGCACAACGAACTGTTGTTGATTGGTCCGGGCATTGCGCACAGCTTTGAATCGATAAACTCTAATGAACAAAACCCGTGTGAAACTCACGTTATCTGGTTTCGAGAAGAATGGATTGCCAAACTGATGTACAGCTGCGTCGAACTTAGGCAGTTAGGACCAGTGATTAAGAGTGCCAGCAAGGGGGTTCGGTTTTCCACCGACACCGCTGAAAAGGTTTTTCAGCATCTCGATAATTTTAATCACCTGACCCCTATCGGGCAGCTTGCCGTATTGATGCAGGTTCTGGGTGAGTTATGCGCAGATCAATCCCATACCACTTTGCTTTCGTATTTGTCAGAAGGGGAAAAGGAAAAAACGAACGCCAACTACAGTAAAATTGAGCAAGTGTGCAAATACATCGACAATCACTACGCATCAGATATTACGCTTAAAAACCTTGCAGACTACATGTACGTAAGTGAAAACACCATTCACCGTTGGTTTATTCAACATTTTAATGAAAGTTACACCTCTTACTTGATGAAACTCCGGTTAAATCACGCCTCCCAATTACTCACCACCACGTCGCAGCCCGTAAGCCTAATTGCGGAAAATGTGGGTTATACCAACCGCTCTAACTTCAACCGACTGTTTAAGAAATACAAAGGGATGTCGCCGAGTCAATATCGGCAGAGGTTTAGGTGAGGGGATAAATGGAGAATGGATCTTATTACAAGAAAAGAGCCGCGATTGCGGCTCTTTTATCTTTTCTAAGCTTATGATGTTACAAATAACGCCCTTCTAGGTGTGCTCTGAAGTAATCAGCATTTAGCACTTCACCTGTTGCGCGCTTCACCAAATCATCAGTAGTGTGCAAGCAGCCTTGGCTCCATACTTTTTCTTCCAGCCACGTGAAGATTGGTGATAGGTCTTCGCTAGCAATAGCGCCTTCTACATCGACACTTTGCTTCATGCTTGCCATCATCTGAGCGGCATACATGGCACCTAATGTGTAACTTGGGAAGTAGCCAAACGCACCATCTGTCCAGTGAATGTCTTGCATACAGCCATTGGTGAAGTTACCGCGAGTATCCAAGCCTAGGTAAGCTTGCATCTTCTCTGCCCAAAGCTCTGGCACGTCGGTGTGCTTGATTTTGCCATTCATCAAATCACGTTCGATTTCGTAGCGAAGAATCACGTGTGCAGGGTAGGTCAGTTCATCGGCATCCACGCGAATAAACCCTTTTTCAACGCGGGTGTATAGCTTGTGGAAGTTCTCTGCTGAGAAAGTAGGATCGTCGTTACGTTGGAACTGCTTACGCGCTTTGTCTGCCAAAATTTGAATGAATGGCGTGCTGCGACCAATCTGCATTTCAAAAAAGAGAGATTGTGACTCGTGGATTCCCATTGATCGAGCTTCACCTACTGGTAAACCTGCAAATTTCTTAGGCAGACCTTGCTCGTAGCGTGCGTGACCCGTTTCGTGCACGGTGCCCATCATAGATTGGATAAAGTCGTTTTCATCGTAACGAGTTGTAAGGCGAACATCCGTTGGTACGCCGCCACAAAATGGGTGGGTACTTTCATCTAAACGACCATGGTTAAAGTCAAATTGCA
This sequence comes from Vibrio penaeicida, assembly GCF_002933855.1. Classification (GTDB taxonomy): domain Bacteria; phylum Pseudomonadota; class Gammaproteobacteria; order Enterobacterales; family Vibrionaceae; genus Vibrio; species Vibrio penaeicida_A. The sequence continues at coordinate 51,987 of NZ_BFAQ01000009.1, read as the reverse complement.
GAAGCTTCATTACATCCAGCCCAAGTGCTTTTTGGTCTGCTGCACTGTATGTGCCAGTTGGCATGATAATGTCTTCTTTAGCTTGCTTGTCGATGACTTGGTTGATCAAGTCTGGAAGCCATGTTTTTACGTTGCTGAATACGGACTCCAGTGATTCCGTTGATACACCAGGTTCGTAGAGGTCTAGCATGGCATCGTAAGGTGTTTTCCCTGTCGCTTCAGCACGGATCTGCGCTTCTTCCTGAGAAAGTTTAACCACTTCAGCCCAGTTTTTTTCAAAGCCGTTCCAGTCGTTTTCACCACGTTGGGTACGCCATGCGTGTTCACATTTTGAACCTGCTAATGATTTGGCTTCTACCAGTTCTTCAGGTAAGACGGTTTCTTGCTGCCAAACGCGCTTCATTTCAGCTAGGGCGGCTGTTTCGTCCGCAGATAAGGATTCAGATTCTGCTTTATCAAACCACTCAGCTAATTCTGGCTTATTGGAAAGCTGATGTAGGTGTACCGAAAGCTCTGCTAGTGCTTCAGAGCGTGCTTCACTGCCACCAGCGGGCATAACGGCTGCTGCGTCCCAGCCACAGATTGCCTCTAGATGCTCAAAGCGAGAAATTTTTTTATTGTGTTTTACCAACTTGTCGTAGTAACTCATGGTTGTCCTTGTTACATAGGGGCTTGTTATTGTTAACGCCAACTATAGCAAGGCTTTAGCCTCAAATCATCGGGCGAAATGGTAAATAATTATTGTCCTGTGAGCTGAGCCAAAATGCTCAAAATTTGGGACTGAGCGCGATTTGCGGTATAAATTCAATGTCGTTGAATTTTTATGGAAAAGTCATGCAAATACTGAACATTGAAGCCTTTTTAGTTGCGATTACGATTCTTACATTAACACCGGGTCTGGATACTGCTGTTATAGTCAGAAACACAAGCCGCTCGGGTACGCAACATGGGCTGTTAACCAGTGTTGGGATTTGTTGTGGTTTGTTTGTTCATGCGACGTTTTCAGCGATCGGTATTTCTGCGATTTTATTGCAATCCGCTGAGTGGTTTATGGCACTCAAGCTTGTAGGGGCAGGCTATCTTATTTGGTTGGGAATTGGTTCAATTCGCTCTTTGTTTCAAGCTCGCACTTCCTTGCCCAGCGAAATAGAAAACGTGTCGGGTATCACCCGTTTGGCGGTGTTACGAGAAGGCTTTCTTTCTAACGTACTGAACCCTAAAACCGCAGTTTTTTACTTGGCATTCTTACCACAATTTATCGACCCGCAAGGTAGCGCTGTCGCACAATCCATGTTTATGGCAGGAATACACTTTGTTATTGCCATGGTTTGGCAGGGTGGCTTAGTGGTTATGGTCAATAAAGCCAAGGAACTCTTGAGCAGCGACACATTTCTAAAAGCGATAGAAGGCGCAACTGGCGCTGTCTTAATCGGCTTAGGCGTGAAGCTGCTTGTCGACGAGAGTTAAGGCTCTCGTCGAATTTTCCCATTATTCGTTTTGAAAATAAGCCCGGACTCAATCCGGGCTAGAACTTAGTTTTGATGTTCTGTAATTAAATTGGGGGAATCAGACATTTTTTCAAAGAAGAGCTTGGTTTCTTCCACAACCACATGCCTTAAAGCGATGAGCCCTATTAGGTTAGGTATTGCCATCAGCCCGTTCACAATGTCGGCAATCAGCCAAATCATATCCAGCTTTAAGAAGGCACCAGAAGCTACCAATACAACGAATACTATTTTGTAGGGCAATACAGCTTTAGTGCCCATTAGGTACACCACACAGCGCTCGCCATAATAGTTCCAGCCTAAAATCGTGGTGAAAGCAAAGAAGATAAGCCCAATCGACACCAATATAGGTCCGAAAGTGTCGGAGTTAAGCCCCATGGCGAATGCTGATGTTGTCATCTCTGCGCCAGCGAGATCACCTTGCCAAGCACCCGTCAAAATAAGCGTTAACCCTGTCATTGTGCAGATGATGATCGTGTCGAAGAAGGTGCCTGTCATGGAGATCAGGCCTTGCTTAACACAGGAATCTGTTTTGGCTGCTGCGGCCGCGATGGGTGCACTTCCTAAGCCCGACTCGTTCGAAAAGACACCGCGAGCGATACCAGATTGAATAGCCAACATGATGCTTGCGCCTAAAAAGCCGCCAGTTGCTGCGGTATTTGTAAACGCCGATTCTAGAACAAGCTGAATAGCCGGAATTACTTGGCTTGCATTCATCAGTAATACGCTGACACAAGCGCCAATGTAGAGTAATGCCATGGAAGGAACGACTTTACCTGCTACGCGAGCAATGGATTGAATACCGCCCAAAGTCACAAATGCAACGAGTAGGGTAAGTACAACGGCTGCTATTTCTCGTGGCAAGCCAAATGAAAGCTGAGAAGCGTCTAAAATCGCATTCACTTGTGGGAATGTGCCGATTCCAAAACAGGCAACGCCCAGCGCAAAGATGGCAAACATTGTCGCTAAAAACTTAGATCCCACGCCATCTCGCAAATAATACATAGGACCGCCAACCATCTGGCCGTTACTGTCTTTTTGACGGTATTTTACAGCGAGTAGACACTCTGCGTATTTTGTTGCCATTCCAAACACGGCAGCCAACCACATCCAAAACAGCGCGCCCGGCCCGCCTAATTTTATGGCTGTTGCGACACCCACAATATTACCGGTGCCGATGGTGGCCGACAAAGCGGTACACAGCGCAGCAAAGCTAGATACGTCACCAGAGCCCGTATCTTTGCTAAACACCATTTTTAACGCCTTGGGTAAATAGCGAAATTGAAGAATGTTCAGTTTAAATGTGAAATACACGCCTGTTCCTACTAGCAGGATCAGTAGCGTTGGTCCCCAGACCAAGTTATCGATGGTCAGTAAAATGGAATGCAGTTCTTGCATGGTTTCCCCTTAATTAATAAAACATAAGGAGAAGAGAGAAAGGGGGCGTCTACTCGCAAGAGCAGATCCCAAAATGGGTTATTCACCAAAAGGTTTGGTTGAAATGGTTGCCTTTCACTCCTCTGTCCTTTTGCCTGAGAGTTTCACTTCTGTACAATCAAGTAATCTTTAGATCACTTGATAGAGAAGCTTGCTCCTTCGGCGACCGATTTAACGGTTCTCTCCAGAGGTTCCTCCAACAACAGTCCTCGCCAATTCAAGATTGAAAATCTGGAATTTAGCACCTGAAAGATTTACTTCTTCGGCGGGTTATACTCACTTAAATTGAAAAGTTAGAGTAAAACCTCTCTCCTGCTGTCTTCACTGGAACAAAAGTCTTTCGACTTTAAGCTGCGCATCGTACAAAAAGAAAAAGACAATGTCAGTAGCGGAAAGTCTGTTTGCGCAAATAACGAACAAAGCAAACGATTAGTGAGGAAAGAAATGATGGAAATCAAGTTGTAATGAAATCTTGGCCGAAGCCGACTAGCACTAATGCGGATTAAACCTATTATTAATTCAGCAGTAAAAACATGGAACGCGCTGTTTTCACGTCGGACTTTAAGCCCAAACCATTACCAGGCGGTGAAATGCGTATTAAATAGCCCACTAGAGGACACTCAATGTTTAACAATAAAATATGTGTTGTAACCGGTGCTGCCCAAGGTATCGGTAAAGCGGTTGTCGAACGGTTTTCTGAACAAGGTGCAACCAAAGTTTATGCCCTTGATATGAACGAACAAGTGCTGAGCGAAGCCTTTTCAAGTCATGAGAATGTACAAGCCGTTACGGTCAATATATGCGACCGAGAAGCAATAGCCGCATTAGTGAACGACATTAACTCAGAGTTTGGTCGAATCGACGTACTTGTGAATAATGCTGGTATCACGCGGGATGGCTTGATTGACAGAATGACTGAGCAAGATTGGGATCAAGTCATTGATGTGAATTTAAAAGGGGTATTCAACCTCACCCAAGCCATTGCCCCAATAATGATCGAAAACGACTACGGATCCATTGTAACAATGTCATCGGTTGTCGGCACAGATGGCAACATTGGTCAAACCAACTACGCCGCAACCAAAGGTGGCGTGATTGCCATGACGAAAGGATGGGCGAAAGAGTTTGCACGTAAAGGCGCGCAGGTTAGAGCAAACTGCGTAGCACCGGGCTTTGTAGAAACGCCCATGACGGCGGATTTACCAGAAAAAGTATTGGATATGATGAAGGCAAAAACGCCACTAGGTCGAATGGGTAAGCCAGAAGATATTACCAATGGGGTGGAATTTCTAGCCAGCGATAAAGCCAGCTTTATTACGGGGCAGGTGTTAAAAATTGATGGGGGGCTAGTGATTTAACGCTTTCATTGATTCTAGATATAAGGTGGTCAGCTATACGACCACCTCTTTTTTAACCATATTGGTTACATTTCAAACTAGCATTTCATTCGGTCCATAGTGGCCGCGATATTTCGGACATTGTGTTTACGCTCTAAGCTCAAAAAAGTGGTATAACTAACTGAACAGGAGGAAGTTATGACCAGACTAATTGCAATTGGGGTGCTTATTGCCATAGCCGTGCTACTTTTTCGTTATCGAACCAACGAAAAACTGCAAAAAGGCGTCATTCTTGCATCAATAATTGGGTTTGTAATCTACGTTGTGTCAGTTATGACCATGGAATTGATCAACTGACGTTGGAGCTAAAGAATGGTAGACAATAATATCCAAGACGAACGCGATGACGATCAGGAAGAAGTCGTCATTATTGAAGAGCGTAACAAATCCTCTTACATCTACATCACAGTTGCTGCCATATTAGGGTTAGCGATTGGTGGACTGGTTGGTGCCGTGGTTACGCAAAGCAGTTGGCAGGATGCCTACCTATCTCAAGATAAAGAAACTCAAACGTTGGCTGGTGAAAATGTACAGCTTCAACAAACATTAAGTGCCTATGAAGTCGACTCAGCTAAAGCGATTGAGTCGGCATTGGTTCAGCAAGCGGATGAACTGAATGCGAAGTTCCAAGCACAACTTCAACAGCTACAGACGACGGTGACAGAGCTTGAAAAGGTGAATCTAGAGCAAGAAGCGTTGATTGCCCAACAAGGCTCACAACTTGAAGATTTGGGTATATCAAACCAAAGACTCAATCGACAAGCCGATTTACAAGCCTCTGTGTTTGAACGTTCAAGAGAAGTATTTCAGCGCGAAATGGCTATCCGACAAGAGTTAGACGGGTTGCTTAAAGAACAGAAAGAGCTGCTGCCTCAGAAGGAAAAGCTCAGTAAAGAATGTGACGAGTTTTTGGCAGGCACATCTTGGGATGCGTCTTCAGATTCGTGTGATAAGAGCGACGACGTAAATTCCAAACTCAGCCAAATTGCACAAATGATTGAGGTTCATAAACTGGATCTTGAACAAATCAAAGCGCTGTCTGAAGGGTTGGGGTTAGGTAACTGATCTTTCTCGCACAAAGCTAGTCCGATTTAAAATTCAACTAATTCGAGAACAAACCCCGTCAATGCTGTTGGCGGGGTTTGTTTTTTATAGGCATTTTTATCCGGCTAGACTTTACTCATCCGAATTACTCATCCGAATTACGCATCCGAATCCAAGCGATACCAAACCAGATAAACGCAAGCCCCCAAAGCTGTGTGACCACGTCTTTAATCTGCCAGAGCTGTGCGCCCATTTGATTCAGTTTTAAGAAGCCTTGAATAGCTGGGGTACTCGGCAGTGCATTTGCTATCCAAATCAGAGGTTGTGGCAGGCTTTCAACCGGCCATATAAACCCAGCAGTGAAAATCAGTGGCATTGAACTCACCAGCACAATTAACGTAACCAGCTCCGTTCTCGGCAATAGGCTGCCCAATACAATACCAACTGCGCCAGTGCTTATTAAGAAAGGGACAAGCAAAACGAACAAGTTGGATATGCTGGCTAGCTTATTGATCTCGTAGAAATCGAAACTGAATCCGAAGTAATACAAACTGAGAGCAAGATATAAAACGCCGAACACAAAAAGGCGATGGCTTACGAGGCTTAATGACGACATTTTATGCCAGTACGCTGATGGGGTATTTGTGTTCTTCTGGTGCGCAGTCAGAAGACCTGCCCCCATGATCAATGTTTGATGAAGTATCAGTACAAAGACAGCGGGAACGACATAGTCGACGTAACCCATTTCGGGATTAAACGTGGGTTTAATGTTTAAGTGCACTGGTGAATACAGTTCACTGGCTTTCGCTAGTGGCATGCCATCGGCAAGCAGTTTTACCACTTTTGCGTTCGCAGCCAAAGAGCCAGATGCTTGTGCCAGACCTTCAACAACCGCACCATAAACCAAAAAGTATGATGCGTCGCCAGCGTAAGACAGCACGGGGCTTTTGCCTAGCATGAGATCCCGATAAAAGTTCTCTGGGATCACCAAAATACCGCTTACTTGATGCGACAAAAACAACGATTTCGCGTCTTCTATGGCGTGTACTCGATGGGTAATGGCGACTTGGGGTGTTGCATCAACCATGCGTTCGAGCTGATAACTGGTTTGGCTTTTGTCTAAGTTAACCACCGCGACGGTTTGTTCCTGAGCCACTTGGTTAGCATAGGGGAGTGGATATAGGAAAGAGTAAAACAGAGTGCCACCAAACACCGTTAAAACAATCGCTGGATGCTTCACAATAGCGCGTAATTCTTGCCAAAGAGACTGAGGAAATAACCATTGAGTGCTCATGAGGTTACCGCCTTAGCCGAAACACAGTTCTTACGAATTAGCAATAACATCAATATGAAAGGCACAATGTAGCCCGCCATTGGTATAAGTGTGTTCAACGTGTCTGCCCAAGTTGCCCCGTAGTTAGACTGATAAACTTGCGCTTCAATGTAGTGGCTAACAGGCAACATAGAGCGCCACGCTTGTGCAATACCATTCATTTCTGTAACGGGAAAAGTGATCCCCATAAAGGCGAAGCTGGGGGCGGTGAATGCGCCAGCGAAACTCATGGCTCGCGTGGCATCCAGACTCAAAAAGAAGAATACGCTTCCCATAACCATACAGGCAATAACCATCAATACCTGTGCAAGCAATAAAATGGCGATGTCGCCATGAAATGGCCAGCCCAGTCCAATGTAAAACCAGAAAAGCATCAAAAAGCCTTGGATGACAAACACCAAAGAGTAAGGCGCAAGTGTTCGAAACACGTTTAAGATAGGTGCGTCCTTGAACCACTGCTCTTTGCCTCTCAAACGCAAGTTCGCGGCTAATGCCATGACAGTGCCAACCACAATGGCAATTTGCCATAAGGCAGGTACCACAGCGCCAAGAAGAAACTGCGAATAGTTGGTATTACTGTTAAACAGAGGCGTGATTTGGCTTCGCACTGGTACCGCTTGCCCTAGAGCTTGCACAGGCGTTGTATCGCCTCCTAACAGCACTTTTCCAGCTTCAAGTTTTGCATTAAACGTCCCTTGAGCTTGCAACAATGCGGAATTGATTAATCGACCGATAAGTATGTATTGCGTGTTCGTAAATGCCGAAATTTGCGGTGGCCTGCCCTGCAAAACATGCTTGAAGCTGTTTGATGGTATCACTATGTAGGCATAGATCTCACCAGACTGAAGTGCCTCTTTAGCCGACAGTGTATCGGTGTAATGGCTTTGTACATCAAGGCTTGGGGAGGCATCGTAATGACGCACAAGCTCGCGTGAAAACTGAGTGTGGTCGTGATCGACAATACCAATCGCCATATCTCTAGCGAGCCCTTGATTGAACACACCCCAAATGATCACCGCAACAAGAATAGGAATCCACGTTAAAGCAGACAAAAGCCATTTGTCTGCTTTAACTATTAGGCATTGTCCAGAGCCCAAGCGTTGCTCAGAAAAGAAGCGTTGCTCTGAGAAGCGTTGCCCTGAATCCGATGAAGATTGAATCATGGATTATAAACTCTCTATAACAACACTCATGCCCATACGAAGCCCTTCTGTTGGCTTGGTAGGGCGCGCTTCAACTTCAAAGGTTCTCATATCAAAACCCTGAGAAGAATCGGTAGAGCGCCACGTTGCGAAATCACCCATTACGGATACGTGAGAAACTTTGAAGGTAACGTGCTGTTCGATCCCTGGAACCCACGCCGAAAACTCGCTGCCTTTAGAAAACTTACTCAGTAAATCTTCACGAACATTGAACACAGCCCAAGCATCTTCCATATCCAATACGGTTACAACAGGGAACCCTTGAGGTGCTAATTCACCAGGGCTTAGTAGAACTTGTGATACCTCACCTTTAAACCAGCTTCGGATTTTGGTATCGGCGGCAAAGGCTTCGACTTCAGCAACGGCGCCAGCGGCCATTCTGGCTTTCTCAGCAGCGGCACGTTTGGTTTCATCGCGCGCGCCTTCGTTTGCCATTTCATACATTTGGTATGCGGCACTTTCCGTGTATTTAGCGGCTTGCCACTGAGTTAACGCCTCGTCACGCTTTTGTTCCGCGACAACACCATCTTTGTATAGGTTGTTAATACGGTTATAGGTTTTTTCCATCAAGTCTGATGCGGCTTTGGCTTTTTTCCACTGATCTTTGGATGCTTGAATTTGCTGATCACGTGCGCCTTTTTCAGCTTCTTGAGCCAGTGCACCGGCCGCTTCTTTACTCGCCACCGCTTGTTCTAACTTGGCGTCTAGCTCTGGGCTGTAGATGGTGAAGATAAGATCACCATTTTGAATCTCATCGCCTTTTCGAACCAATACTTTGTCGATACGACCAGCGACTTTGGATGAAATATTGTATTGCTGCGCTTCGATTTGCCCTTGAAGGCGCAGAGGCTGTTCTTCATAGGCCGCGTTGAAACTGTGAATCAGCCATCCACCTAAACCTAAGGCGATGACGCCAGCGAAAACAGGTTTTAATAGGTTTGATTTCATGATTGAGTCTCCAGATTGGCTCTATGTTCGTATTGATGGAAAGTAGTCATTTCATTGCTCAGTGCGAGCAGTTTATTCAGTGCGATAAGGTAGTTGAAACGTGCGGCATGTTGCTGTGTTTTAATACTGGCTAAATAAAGTTGAGCATCGACGACTTCTAACGAGTTAGACAAGCCTTGCGAAAAAGCACGTTGGCGAAGCTTAAGATTTTCTATTGCCAGATTTAAGCTAGAGGTGAGCCCATTAACTTCTTCCTTGGCTTGCTCGGCTTCCAAATAGGTTTTCTCCACTAACACTTGTAAGTCTTTTTGCGCTTGTGCCTTTAAATGTTGAACTTGTTGCACGGCGCTATGAGCAGCCTGAGAGCGGTCAGAGCGACCAGAAGAGTCGATAAGTGGAATACTGACTCCGACGCCCACGAGCCAGTCTGGCTTCATTTGGCTTGCCAAGCTGTCGTGTTCATACACGGTGTAATCGCCATATAGGTAAACATTCGGGAAGTATTTCCCGTCTTCCGCTTTCACCAAATTGCTGGCTTGTTGCTCCTTGGCGTCGAGCAATTGTAAACCTGGGTAAGTATTTAAGGTTTGATCAACAAATGCCGACATCGGGGGTAGGCTATCGTTAATGAATAAAGCGCTTTGCAACTGAACGTCTTTTACATTTAGCATTTTGGCTAACGCGGTTTTAGCGATGTCCAAATCACGCTCTGCTTTTTTTCGATCGACTTTGGCTTTGTCTAACGAGGCTTCGGCTTGCAATCGTTCTACCTTAGCGATTTGTCCTTGTTTTTCCATTTTCAAAGCGAAGTTGCGGTGTTTTTCTAATCCATCTTCAACGGCGTGTCTTGTTTCAACCACTTTCTTGGCAAGGACGACGCTGAAATAAAACTTGGTCAGGTCCTCAAATTTTGCCTGCCTTTCCATTTCAAGTTGGCTTCGCGCTTCTTCAGTTTGACCTTTCGCTATTTCTTGAGCCGCTGTAATTCTTCCGCCTGTAAATATCGGCCAAATGGCGCGGATAGACGACGAAAAAATGTCTTTCTCGGTAATAGTGGAACTCGCACCTGCTAGGCTTTGAATAACACTTGGGGGCAGCATATGACCCAAGCCCGATAGGTCGACATTAGAGCTCTCTGCGACTTGCCCAGCCGATAATGTTACATCGTCGTCTAAGCGAGTGTAGTTAGCAGAAAGGGTGACTTTGGGTAAGTTTAAACTGCCTTTCGATGCTTGAAGGTGTTGGTAACGCTGAAGATTGGCTCGAGAAGCAGATAAGGCGTCGCTTTGTTGCTGCACGATTTGCCACGCTTGGTCGAAGCTAACCGGCTGAGATTGTGCAGAAAAAGGCAGAGAAATCAGCATCCCTAAAAGCACGGAGAAAGGTCTTTTTTTCATCATTAACTGACCGCTAAAAATTGAAAATAGAGTTTATACTCTAAAAAATGACTGTGCAACCGAGTCTTTTTGATAAAGGAGTCAATTTTTTGCGACGCCTAACGGAAGAAATGTTTCTTTTTTGTTATGTTCCGAGCTCAGAATAAAGGGGAATGACATTGTTAAGTTGGAAGAATCTGAGTTTTCGCCGCAGGCTATTGATAATTATGACATTGTCTGGCTTGATCGAGCTGCTGATTTTGACGGCAGCCGGATTTGCTTACATTAAACATTCCCAGCAAGAAGAAATGGGTTACAAGGCACTCGGAATCGCACAGTTTTTGGCCCAGTCCCAATCGGTTGTCGATATGGTGACGACTGAAGACGTAGGGCTGTTGCCCCAAGAATTTAAAGAACTGACGGATTTAATAGGGGCAACTTTCATTGTAATTGGCAATAAAGAAGGCATTCGATTGATTCACCCTGTGAGTGAACGAGTTGGCCAACCAATGAAAGGGGGAGATAACGTAAAGGCGCTAGAGTTAGGGCAGTCTTACGTTTCCTATGCTGAAGGCTCGTTGGGCAAGTCGGTTCGCGGTAAAACCCCTATATTTGATCGCGATGGCAATATCATCGGCGTTGTTTCAGTAGGTTACTTATTGGATAGCTTGCAAGACAGAATTGAGCCATACCTTGCCTTTCTCATCGCTATGGCGCTGCTGGTGGTGATTGCCAATGCCGTTTTGTCTAATTACGCGTCAAGACGATTTCAGAAAGTAATTTTGGGCTTCGAGCCAGAAGAAATCGCTCGGTTGTATGTAGAGCTAGACGTCACGATGAGCACGATAAAAGAGGGGGTTATCAGCATAGACAACAAAGGGCTGATTCGATCAATCAATCGCAGTGCATGTGACATTCTTAAAATTAAGCGTGGCAGTGTTATGAACATGCCAATGAAAGAGGTTCTGCCAGACAGTGACTTGATTGGTATTCTTTCCACTAAAGAGCCTCAGCATGATATTGATCTTTATTTGAATGATCAGCGAATAGTCGCCAACCGCAATCCAATTATCGTAAAAGGAGAAGTGGTTGGGGCGGTGTCGAGCTTTCGTCGTCGTGATGAAATAACCGAACTGACAAAACAGCTTTCGCAGACGCGCGAATACGCCGACATGCTTCGTTCTCAAACCCATGAACACCGGAACAAGCTCAATACGATAAGCGGCTTGGTGCAACTGGGTGAATCGGAAGAAGTGCAGAAGCTGATAGGGCAAGAGACGGCGCACTATCAAGCGCTGATCGGCTTTATACGAGAGACAGTGAAAGACCCATTAGTCGCCGGTTTATTGCTAGGAAAAACTGAACGTGCACGTGAGATTGGGTTAGTTTTGGAGATCGATAACGGTACACGATTAGAACCGTTACCAATTAACGTAAATGCCGAAGACCTCGTGACAATTTTGGGGAATTTAATTGATAACGCGTTCGACGCAATGATCGTAGATCGCGGGAAAATGCCCAATAACCACATTTTTGTTTCGATCAGCGATTACGGTACAGAAATTATTTTAGAAGTAGAAGACAGCGGTTGCGGTTTGCCAAGTGACATTGATGTAGCCAAACTTGTAGACAAAGGTGTTTCAAGTAAGGCGAAAAACAATCGGGGTGTTGGGCTATACCTTGTTGACAATTTGGTGAAGCAATATGGCGGTCAGCTGGATATTGGAAACGGACCGACTCAAGGAGTAAGAGCAACGGTGTATATACCAAAGGAAAAGAAATAATGGTGACAAGTACAAAAGTGATGATCATCGAGGACGATGAAGGTATCGCTGAGGTACATCACAGGTATCTGAATCAGATTGGCGGGTTTGATGTGGTCGCGATAGCCACCTCCCAATCGGAAGCGGAAATGCAGTTGGATCTGCTTCAACCGGATCTTGTGATACTTGATGTCTACCTACCTGACGGAAATGGCCTTGAAATTCTCAGCCAAGTGCGGCAGCAAAAACAGCACTGCGATGTGATATTGGTAACAGCGGCTCGTGATGTTGATACGCTGCAAGAAGCTATGCGTGGTGGGGTTGTGGATTACTTGTTGAAGCCTGTCATTTTTTCAAGACTTGAAGCAGCGTTAAAGAAATATCAAGCGCAGAAACAAGAGCTGGAAACCGTATCGGATCTGGATCAGAAACTGGTGGATAAAATGTTGCAAGCATCAACGTCGCAAGAGCCTTCAACAAATCGCTTACCCAAAGGTATTGATGGCGTAACGTTGGATAAGATCCGCCAGCTATTTGGGGGAGATGCACAGTTCACCGCCGACGAAGCCGGTATTAAAATTGGTGCAAGCCGAACAACGGCGAGGCGCTACCTTGAGTACCTTATCAGTTCTGGTGAGATTGAGGCGGATGTCCATTATGGCTCAGTGGGTCGACCTGAACGCACCTATCGCAGAATCTATCGTTAGTTCTAATCTGATGTGAGCTCTAATCTGATTCGAGCTTTAAACGAAAATTAGCAGGTCCTAACAAATTGTCTAAACTTGGATAAGACAATGTGTTAGGGCTTTTTTATGAGAAAAATCTTTTTGCTGCTGACGGTCACGCTATTTGCAAGTGGTAGCATTGCCAAAGAGCTTGTTTTTATTCATAGCTATCATTTTGAATACCCATGGGTAGGGGAGTATCGAGAAGGGTTTCACAGCGAAATTGAGGATATGAATATTCACAACTTCCAAATGGATACCAAGCGTAAGCCTGTTAACCAGTTTCCAGCGATAGCAGATAAAGCCTGGGAGTTTATTCAACAGCACGACCCAGACATCGTGGTTGTTTCTGACGACAATGCATTGAAATACCTAGGCCCGCGTTTGATTGAAAACAACATTCCTACTTTCTTTTTAGGAATTAATGCCAACCCTCGAAATTATGTGCCAATCACTCCAAATATTTCAGGCGTGTTAGAGCGACCGCTGATGAAGCGTTCCGTCTATATGATCAGTAAAGTGTTACCCGATGTCGCCAATATTCGCGTGTTGATGGACGGGGCAGCGACATCGCATGCTATTCTCGAAACATCATTTAACAACAAACTTTCGCAAGTTATCAATGGTATAGCGGTACATACTAGCTTGGTGCCGAATTACGAAAGCTGGGAAAGTAATATTTTAGAGGCTAAACAACAAGGTTACGATGCCATTATCATTGCCAACTATGCTGCACTCAAAGATGAATCTGAAAAGCACTATTCATTAGATGAAGTCAGTTCTTGGACAAGTAAAAACTCACCCTTACCTGTCTTCGCTTTTTGGTCATACTCTGTAGGGCAAGGGAAGGCGATAGGTGGATTGAGTATCAGTGCTCTAGAGCAAGGAATAGAAGTTGCCAAGCTCATTAATCAATTTGTTGCCTCTGGAGAAATGCCAACGATCATGACACCAAAAAAAGGCGCATTCATATTCAGCAAAAAAGAGTTAAAGCGCTGGCAGTTAAGTGTGCCTAGCGATATTGAAAAAAAGGCTGAAATGCGTGATTGATGAGCTCCTATTGAACCAATTTAGCCTTCAAGCGTTAACCAGTATTCGAACTACGGAACCTCGTTGATCGTTACGAGGTTTTTTCCGCTTACGGTTTATAACGCTTCCAGTCTCATTGTTTTTAGAACCAACATCACACACGTGTTACATGGCATAACTGCTTATTTTTACTGGCTAAAGTGTTCATGTGTCAATGACTAAAATTTCCAATTATCAAATCTGATAATACAATTCCAATATTTTATAAAATACAAGGTGTTTTGCTTGTTTAGTATTCTTTCTTAAGGTTACAAAGGGGCTAATGATGACCCTATAAATAACGTTGTATGGGTTATCAGTTTCCAACCCTACAAGGAAAAATAATGAAAAATATAAACGTGAAATATCTAGGTGCCTGCCTGGCCATTATGAGTGGATTTGCGTCTGCTGCAAACACTAGTTTGTCTATTGGCGACGTTAATTCGAATGACGCAAGTCTCCTGAATTTGTTAAGCAGTGAATACACAGTAGTTGAGAGCCTTTCATCCATCGATTTTAATGCAGATAACGTCTTGCTTATGATCAATGGTAACCATGTCGACTCAAGCGACGCGGTATCTAGCCCTTTGATTAAAATGGCAAAAGAGAAAAATCTTCCCATTGTTATACAAAACAACGTTGAAGAATTGTCTTTAGAGTTAACAGGAATCGGATCGGAAGGTGATGTCGTTGTACTTTTCCCAATCGATGGCAACTTTGCAAAACGCATGACACTTAGAAATGAAGAGTCCTCTAACAGTTTAAGCTTTGCAAATACGTCTAATAACATCATCCAAGAGCAGTTAAACGCGTTTTTTAAAGATCAATCAAGCAGAGGAGATAAATAATGACAAAGACAATCAATCTTCGTTCTTTAATCACTGTTTCAATGCTTGGGATGGTCGGGGCATCTACGTTTACTTCTGCGCCAGTACATGCTGAGTTTTTTACACCGTCTAATTTGTGTTCAGTGCTGAAAACACGTTGGCAGGTAGAAGACGGTACTTGTTTGAATAGCGAAGAAATTATCTACTCTGTTAATGGGCGCCGAACCATCAATACTAAAGTCGAAGTGGTCGCGTATCGCGATGCTTCTGGTCACAAGTATTTAGCCACCCAGTGGGCAGGGCAAGGTTTAACCCGGAACAACAATCAAAAACCTTACCACGAACAAACGGGCGGTATTCAATCCAAGGCTTATCGCTTACTTGATAAACTGAATTTTGAAATCTGTTTAGTTCCAGAATCTGGGCGAGCGTGTGAATTAAGTTACAACCCAGATAACGCTTTCTTCTTAAGACGTTCAGGACCTGAAGCCGTGTCGGCAGCTACCAGTGTCTCAGTTCCTATTGGACCGTCGTTCTCTGTTTCAGGCTCTGCTGGTGCCCCTAGTATCTCCATTACGCCGCCACAACAATCTGTGTCTTACGGGCATTCTGGTATCACTCGTAGTGGCGGCAACGCCGGTAACAAATGGCAGCTGTACACATTATGGAAGAAAAATTGGTACAACTGGTTTTACGCGGGTGCCGATTGGCGTATTTATCGCACCGATGAGCCATTCCCACCAGCATGGGGTGGAGATACGGCGATACCGGGATATGTTTTCTGGGAGATCGACAAAAACTTCAACAAGCCCGTTACCGTTCGTTTCCACTCTAATGCTCTCGATTACGACATGGGTATGGAAGCTTTCTGGTGGACAAGATCAGAGTTTCCTTCTTTAGGTAGTGAAGTTCGTCATAGCGATTTTACTCGTTACTTGAAGGTCGATTTCGGAAAAATTAAATAACCTAACTCCTTCAAAAATAAAAAGGCTTCTGGTTTTCCAGAAGCCTTTTGGGTTGTATTCAATTCAATCTATTTTCGATATCTAGAACTAATCTTGGTGAGTAGGGTTTGCTGCATTTCGTTGCTTCAAATACCCAAAAAGCTTAGCAATAATAGGGCTTAGAAGGACAGCCACGGCCAGCGCACCGAATACTCCTGTTATAGGGCGTTCCCACAAAAAGCTCAGTTCACCGTCGCTGATCATTAAGGCTCGACGAAGGTTTTCTTCCATCAGCCCGCCCAGAATAAATCCGAGTAATAATGGGGCGAGGGGGAAGTTAGCCAACCTAAGCGCAATCGCTGCCATGGCGACAAGCAACATGATGAACACATCCATCGTATTGAACGATACCAAGTACACCCCAGTGATTGAGAAGAACAAAATCATTGGAAGAAGTACGGTGCGAGGCACCATTAGTAGCTTCGAGATGTATGGGATCAGCGGTAGATTTAAGATAACCAATACAATGTTACCAAAGTACATGGAAATGATAACCGACCAGAATACGTCTGGATGATCCACAAACAGGCGTGGACCTGGCTGTATACCGTAAGCAATCAGGGCACCAAGCATGATGGCGGTGGTTCCTGAGCCTGGAATACCCAGAGTAAGAAGGGGAACAAACGAGCCGCTAGATGCTGCATTATTCGCCGATTCAGGCGCAACCAAACCTCGGATGCTGCCTTTACCAAATTCTTCACGCTTTTCTTTAGGTGCCAAGTTACGTTCCATACCGTAACTTAGGAATGCTGCGATTGTTGCGCCTGCACCCGGAAGTACGCCAGTAAAGAAACCAAGAACAGAAGAACGCAGAGAAACAGGGGCGACCTCTTTTACTTCTTCTTTTGTTACCTTCATGCTACCTAAATTATTGAGCTTGTTGCTTTCATCGCCTCGGGCATCTTGTTGCGGTTTCAAAATCCCCATTAAGGTTTCACCTAGGGCGAAGGTCGCCATAGCAAGCAGTAGGAAACTAAAGCCGTCCATTAGATCCGTCAAACCAAACGTAAAGCGTTCTACACCAACACCTTTATCGATACCAACCGTAGATAGCATTAAGCCCAGAATCGTCATCATCCAAGCTTTCAATACTTGGCCTTTCCCTGCAAACGCTGCAACCGCAGATAGTCCAAGAAGCATTAAAGCGAAGTAGTCTGAAGACTGAAAGCTCAAAGAAACGCTTGCCAGAGCAGGAGCGGCTACCAAAAGCATGATCGCTGAAAGCGTACCACCAGTAAATGATGAGTAAGCCGCCAAAGCCAGTGCTTTACCTGCTTGGCCTTTTTGTGCCATTGGGTAGCCATCAAATGCGGTAACAACCGTTGAAGAACAGCCCGGTGCGTTAATTAAAATAGAGGATGTGGAGCCACCGAAAACGGCACCATAATAAACACCGGCCATAAGAATAAGGCCAGAAGCTGGGTCTAAACCATAACTGATGGGGATCATCAATGCGATTGCAGAAATGGGACCTAATCCCGGCAACATGCCAATAAAGGTTCCTACAAAACAACCGACGATCACCATCATGATGTTCATCGGCATTACGGCGGTAGAAAGACCCGCTAATATTCCATCTAACATGTCAATCTCCTACCAGATAGAGAACAAAACACCGGGTTCTAGATAGATATCTAAACCCTGAGTCAGTAGTAAATAGAAAGCGATAACAAACGGGAAAGAAGCGCCAAATAAGATAGATTTTTTGCGCTCTCCAAGCATGTAGAACCCGATCATTAAGAAAAACCCCGTCGCTAATACAAAGCCAACGTAAGTGAGCCCAACTCCGTACATTGCCATTAATATCAAAAAGCCAATGAGCAATTTCCAGTCGAAACCCAGCAGCGAACCGTTTTCTTCATCAGGGCGAGCAGTTACAAGCAGCATTAAAGAAAGAATAACGCCGACGACGGTAAGTAATGTAGGGAGAGTACGTGCGGTAAAAGGTTCGTATTCATCCCCTGGGAATAGGGGGATTTGCGTGGTTTGATAGCCGTAACATAAGCAGACGACTAGAAATATCATCGCACCCACGCGGTCACGACAAAATAAGTTGGTGGGCTTAACAGACATATCTTCATTCCTTTGTTCTAAATGGAAGGAAAAAAGCCGTGTACGCTCAGTTAATCAATTTAGTTGTGATGGTGCAGATTAAGGCAACATCACTGAGGGATAACTAAATAAACAAAGGAGTTTGGCGTTTTACAGCGTACACGGCAAAAGGGGCTGACCAATCCAAGTGAGTTAAGCAGATTAAACAGAACAACTTATTAGGTTCATCTGCCTCACGACACTGGGTTGGTCAATTTCTTACTTAAGGAAGCCAAGCTCACGCATTAGCGAACCCATCGTTTCTTCCTGTTCTTCAAGAAACTTGTAGAAATCTTGGTCTGGCTTGTAGTTGTCAATCCAACCGTTGCGATTTCGAACCGTTGCCCACTCTTTTGTAGCGTACATTTTAGACAGGGCATCGTTGAATTCATCAATTTTTGCTTGTGGAGTACCTGGTGCAGCGAAGAAGCCACGCCAGTTTGCGAATACGGTATCATTTCCAGTTTCAACCAGAGTCGGAATTTCTGGTGCCGCTGGTAGGCGCTTAGGCGCAGTGACGGCCAGTATTTTTACTTGACCACTCCGAGACATCTCTAGCACTTCACCAAGGCCGGTAGAAAGAAGCGGCGTTTCACCAGAAAGTAAGGCTGCCATTGCTTTACCACCTGCATCGTAAGCGATGTAACGTACTGCTTTAGCATCGAAACCTTCACCTTTGAACGCGGCTGCGACAACTAAGTGGTCCATGCTGCCACGAGCTGATCCACCTGCAATTTTTACTTTGCGTGGGTTATCTTTGAAATCCTCAACCACTTCTTGCCATGTGTTGTACTTAGAATCGACTGATGTAACGATCGCGCCGTAATCAGCAATGGTCGCCGCAACTGGCGTTAAATCACGGAAAGATTGAGGGAAAATACCCGTTAGGGAGCGGACAACGATAGGCGTTGAATTCACCATTAATGTGTCTTCTTGGCGTTTTGCTGTTTCGATAAGGTGTGCGATCGCTTTACCACCACCGCCACCAGAAAGGTTTTGGAATGAAACTTTGTCGACAATGTCAGATTTAACTAACGCATCACCAGTACCACGAGCGGTCATATCCCAACCGCCACCAGCGCCGCCGGGGATCAAAAAGTGAATCTTTTCCATGTCAGCGGCAAATGCGCTGAAAGAAAAGCTAGCAGCAATTACCGCAGCCGCTAATGTGGGTTTCAGTACCTTTATCATGTCACGTTCCTTATGTCATTGAGCTTATTCATAGATGAGCTCATTTGTTATGTATATGTTGCCATTTGGTGCTGGTTGTTAAGTTAGTGTGCTGAGGTGTGAAAGCCCAGATAGAGGACTTAAAAAGAATAAAAAACAAAAAGTGAATTAAGTTCATATTGTTCACATGGTTCGGGTTGATCATGTTGCATATGCGGATTTAGATAAGTAATATTTAGCAACTTTCTGTTAAATAAGGATTATATTGTGTCAGACACAGGGACTGAGTTGTCGAAAAAGCAAAAGAACTTAGTAGCAGCTAAAAGAGCAGTTGAATTTGTAAAGCAAAAGATGACCATTGGTGCGTCAAATAAACCATTGAATAGTATTTTTGCTTTTGCCAAAGGTCTCGAAAGCCCTTCAGAATGTCTTTCTAGAATTAGAAGCGCTAAAGACGAAGGAGGAAGTAATCTCTCATGGTTGAGAGCTGTTGCGAAAAGGGCAGAAATTAATGGGTGTGGAAATTGTGGTGAGCAAGCAGCAATAGCATTTTGTTGGTTGGTTGATCGAGGATTTAGACCTACGGATTACATGATTCGTGTAAATGCTGATCACGCATTCGTGGTAATTGGTCGCAAAGTTACTGGTAGTAGTAACGATCCAAAAAGTTGGGGGGCTGATGCCGTAGTTTGCGACCCCTGGGATGGAAGTTCCTATCCAGCTTCACAAATAAAAGGGAAAATGTGGGGTGGCGGTATTGTAACTCCTAATTCACTTTGCCGTGTAGAAGAAAAGTAGAGGATTGGAATGTTTATTTCACTATACGTATTTTCTTGGTTGACCGTATTAGCAGGAGTTTGGTTTATCAAGCTAAATGCCCAACCGTACATATTACAAATAGCGCCATTTGTAATTGTGTTTGTCATTATGTCTTTCCTAACTGGATATGGTCATAAATGGTCACTTATTGTTTTGTGTGTAATCGCGATAATTGGTTTGTCTCTCGCGTCTTTACAAATTAACGGAGTTTTATCCATCGGGCACAGTGGTGTTATGGAAATCCCAAACAACAATTAATTCACCTAGCGCATTAACAATTTTTGAAGCCGCATTCATTAAAACGAATGCGGCTTTTTCATTTTCATTACAGTGAAATAGCTACTGATTGGTGTCTTTCTTGTCGATTTCTTTTACGACATTAGTCTAAATTGTCGACAATTATATTGATTATTTAGATTTTGGTGGCTAAATTATGATCGTATTTTAAATATTGTTGACAATATAGAGCGAGCCGATGTCTGTAGTCACACCTGAGAAAGAAGCAACAAAATCTGAAAACCTCACTAGCAGCTTGGTAGAAGCGATTGTGGAAGGGCACATCATTCCCGGAAGCAAAATCTCTGAACCAGAGTTAGCAAAACGATTTAATGTAAGCCGAGGTCCGTTAAGAGAAGCGATAATGCGCCTAGAAGGGCTAGGGCTGATTGAACGAATCCCCCACGTTGGTGCTCGCGTTATTGAAATATCGTTAACTCACCTATCTGAACTGTATGCCGTGCGAGAAGCACTTGAAGGAATGGCAGCAAGACTCGCAGCGAGATTCATCACGGATGAAGAACTGGAAGGGCTTGAATCGCTATTGTCGACACATTCCGAGCATATCCTCCAAGTTGAAGGTTCGTCTTACTTTCATCAGCACGGTGATTTCGACTTTCACTACCGCATTATTAAAGCCAGCCGAAATACAAAACTCATCAATCTATTGTGTGGCGAACTTTACCACTTACTCCGAATGTATCGTTATCAATCTCCGCGTTCTCACTCGCGACCAGAGCAAGCGCTGGAAGAACACAAGTTCATTTTAAGAGCCATTAGATCAAGAGACGAAGAATTAGCGGAAATGTTGATGAGAAGACACATCGCATGTAGCCGCCAACTTATTGAACAACAGATTCAACAGGAGAGTGAAAAATGACGGCACTCAAAGCCACGCAAGGGAAAAAGTTTCGGTTAGCGGTGGAGATTAATGATCCGCTGCAAATCGTCGGCACAATAAACGCCTACTGCGCCATGATGGCAAAAAATACAGGGCATCAGGCGATTTATTTGTCTGGCGGTGGTATTGCCAATGCTTCTTATGGATTACCCGATCTTGGTATCACCACACTCAACGATGTGCTGGTGGATGTGGAGCGAGTCACTAACACTTGCGATTTGCCTTTGTTGGTGGATATCGATACCGGTTTTGGCGGCGCATTTAATATAGCTCGTACCGTTAAATCGATAGAGAAAGCCGGCGCAGCTGCGGTGCATATGGAAGACCAAGTCGCTCAAAAACGATGTGGTCACCGGCCGAATAAAGCCATTGTATCCACACAAGAAATGACCGACCGAATCAAAGCGGCGGTGGATGCAAAAAGCGACGGTGATTTTGTATTGATGGCGAGGACAGACGCACTGGCTGTAGAAGGCATGGAGAGTGCCATAGAGCGTTGTATTGCGTACGTTGAGTCGGGTGCTGACATGTTGTTCCCGGAAGCTTTTGTCGAATTGAATCAATACCAAATGCTATCTGATGCATTAACGCAGCATTTCGGCTACAAGGTACCAATATTGGCCAATATAACTGAATTTGGACAAACCCCGCTTTATAAGGGGGAAGAACTTGCAGAGTATTCTGTGGATATGGTGCTTTACCCTCTCAGCGCCTTCCGCGCCATGAATAAAGCCGCAGAAATGGTCTATTCCCATCTATTAAATGAAGGCAATCAAGAAGCATTGATTGGCCAAATGCAAACCCGAAAAGAGTTATATCAACACCTAAATTATCACGACTATGAGGACAAACTCGACGAGTTGTTCGCCGACAAAACATAGTCGTGCACAATCCAATAACGTGAAGCTGCTGACGCACTGTTCAACTCATAAAAATAACGAACAGGCAAAAGCATAATGACAAGGAGTCTGTCATGACAGATAAACCACTTGGTGGTGCAGGGCTGCGTGGGCAAAGCGCAGGTTCAACTGCATTATGTACCGTAGGAAAAAGCGGAACGGGGCTGACCTACCGTGGATACGACATAACGGATTTAGCGAATCATGCTGAGTTTGAAGAAGTCGCTTATTTGCTGCTACGGGGAAAACTGCCAAACCAACGAGAGTTAGATGAATACAAGTTAACCTTAAAGCGTTTAAGAGGGTTGCCGGAACCTTTAAAACATGCACTGGAGTTGCTACCTTCAACGGCGCACCCAATGGATGTAATGAGAACCGGTTGCTCAGTTCTTGGGAACTTGGAAACAGAAGAATCCTTTGAGGATCAACTTACTGCTACAGAACGAATGCTGGCTTTGCTTCCTGCGATTATTTGCTATTGGTATCGCTTCTCGCACGATGGCGTTCGAATTGATACGGATGATGAGGGTGAAGACAGCATTGGCGGTTACTTCCTAAAAATGTTATCGGACGAACCCGTATCTGAACTCCATAAAAAGGTGATGCACTGTTCTCTGATTTTATACGCGGAACATGAATTTAATGCCTCTACATTCACCGCTCGCGTATGTGCCTCCACACTTTCTGATATCCATTCCTGTGTTACTGGCGCAATAGGAACATTGCGTGGTCCATTGCATGGCGGTGCAAATGAAGCGGCGATGGCGATGATTGAGAATTGGACATCAGTAGAGGAAGCGGAACGCGAAACGCTCGGCATGTTAGAGCGTAAAGAGAAGATCATGGGTTTTGGTCATGCAATCTATCGTGAAAGCGACCCACGAAATGCTCTGATAAAAGCATGGTCAAAGACTTTATCGGAATCCGTTGGCGATACCCATTTATACGCGGTGAGCGAACGAGTCGAATCTGTCATGAAGCGCGAGAAAGACTTGTTCTGTAACGCGGATTTCTTCCATGCTTCGGCGTACCACTTCATGAACATTCCCACCAAATTATTTACGCCTATTTTTGTGATGAGTCGATTGACTGGCTGGTGTGCGCATGTTTTCGAGCAACGAGAAAACAATCGAATCATTCGGCCCAGTGCCGATTACACAGGTCCCGAACACCAAGACTGGCTGCCAATCGACAAACGTCTGTAGAATTTAAGGAACAAGAAATGACAAAAAATGTAGAAGTAAATGAACGCCCAGCACCTGACGACCTGCTTGTTCAAATAGCGGAATACGTCAGCAATACCAATATTCAGTCGGAAGAAGCGTACAATACAGCCCGAAATTGTTTAATGGATACGCTAGGTTGTGGGTTACTGGCGCTTAGATTCCCAGAGTGTACGAAACATCTTGGACCAATCGTCCCGGGAACAACCGTCAGGCATGGTGCGCGAGTTCCGGGTACTAGCCATGAGTTAGATCCAATCACTGCTGCTTTTAATATTGGTTGTGTGATTCGTTGGTTGGATTTTAATGACACATGGTTGGCAGCAGAGTGGGGGCACCCGTCAGATAATCTAGGTGGGATCTTGGCTACCGCCGATTACCTAAGCCAAGTTGCTGTAGCAGAGGGGAAAGCGCCTCTTACGATGAAAGACGTTCTGACTGCCATGATCAAAGCCCATGAGATTCAAGGTGTGTTAGCGCTTGAAAATTCTTACAACCGAGTTGGGTTGGATCATGTTCTATTGGTTCGCGTTGCTTCCACTGCAGTGGTAACCAAAATGCTTGGAGGTAACAAAGAGCAAATTATAAATGCGGTTTCTCAAGCGTGGGTCGATGGCTGCGCGCTAAGAACGTATCGCCATGCCCCTAATGCAGGTTCACGAAAATCGTGGGCGGCTGGAGATGCGACCTCACGTGCGGTTCGGCTTGCGATGATCACGATGAAAGGTGAAATGGGCTTGCCGTCTGTGTTAACGGCTCCTAAGTGGGGATACTACGATGTACTTTTCAATGGTGAACAATTTAGAGTGAATCAGCCATTTGAAAGCTACGTGATGGAAAATGTCTTATTTAAGATATCTTTCCCAGCAGAGTTCCATTCTCAAACCGCTGTGGAATGCGCTGTGGCGCTTCACAACGAAGTTAAAGATAGAATCGACCAGATCACCAGAATTGAAGTGACCACCCATGAATCTGCGATTCGTATTATTTCCAAATCCGGTAAGTTGGCGAATCCTGCGGATAGGGATCATTGCCTACAGTACATGATTGCCGTTCCATTAATTTACGGAGATTTGGTTGCAGAGCATTATGAAGATTGCTTCCACAATGGCGATCCGCGCATCGATGCACTGAGAGAGAAAATGATGGTCATCGAAGACTCACGGTATAGCCGAGAGTATTTGGAATCCGACAAGCGCTCAATTGCCAATGCGATCCAAGTCTTTTTTGATGATGGCTCGTCGACTGAGAAGATCGAAATTGAATACCCGATTGGTCATCGCCGCCGCCGTGAAGAAGGTATTCCAGTACTGGAGCAAAAATTCCTTCGAAATCTACAAACCCGTTTCCCTGTGATGCGTTCTCAGCAAATCTTTGATTTATGTAAAGACCAACAAGCACTTGAACGCACGCCTGTTCACGAGTTCATGAGTTTGTTTACTATCAATTAACTGAAAATGGAGCCGTGATCGGCTCCGTTTTTATATCGGAGGAAGAACGGATGTCTACCTACGAAAAAGAGTATCAGTTTTCTTGCAATGAACCCGAAGCGTTTTGGAAAAAACAAGCCCAAAACCTAGATTGGTTTCAGTTCCCTCAAACGATTTTAAGCAAAGACGAAAATGGCATAGACCGATGGTTCGCCGACGGAGTTTTGAATACTTGTTGGCTTGCGCTGGACTACCACATTGAGCAAGGTAATGGTGACAAAACCGCGTTGATCTATGATTCACCGGTTACTGGAGTAAAGCGCAGTTACACTTATGCTCAGCTGCAAAAAGAAGTGGCTAAAATTGCGGGTATGCTTGTGGTGCAAGGGGTCGGTAAGGGTGATCGAGTCGTTATCTACATGCCCATGATCCCCCAAGCCGTTATGGCGATGTTAGCTTGCGCCAGAATCGGGGCGATTCACTCTGTGGTATTTGGTGGTTTTGCTCCAAACGAGCTTGCAGTACGGATTGAAGATGCGGAGCCGAAAGTGGTGATGACCGCGTCCTGCGGTATCGAAGTAAACAAAATACTGCCATATAAACCCTTCGTCGACCAAGCCGTTATGGACAGCCGTTGGAAACCTTCTTCTGTGATTGTTTTTCAGCGCCCTGAGTGTGTTGCTACGTTGAACCAACCGCGTGATATTGAATGGCAATCCGCGCAAAGCTCAGCACCTATCGCCGACTGCGTACCTGTAAAATCGACAGACCCGCTTTATATTCTTTATACATCGGGGACAACTGGAAAACCCAAAGGTGTTGTGCGTGACAACGGTGGGCACGCGGTTGCGATGAAATATTCCATGTCTTGTTTATATAACCTTCCACAAAATGGTGTGTTTTGGGCGGCATCAGATGTGGGGTGGGTGGTGGGGCATTCTTACATTGTTTACGCTCCGTTAATTCATGGCTGCACAACCGTACTTTTTGAAGGTAAGCCTATAAAAACGCCCGATCCCGGCGCATTTTGGAGAGTCTGCGAAGAATACAATGTGAATGTACTCTTTTCTGCCCCCACGGCATTCCGAGCGATTAAAAAGGAAGACGCAGAAGGCAAACAGTTAGAGAAATATGACCTATCGAATCTAGACAGTATTTTTATGGCAGGGGAAAGGTTGGATCCACCTACTCAAGAATGGGTGGAAACCTGTACTCGCAAACCTGTGATTGATCACTGGTGGCAAACGGAAACGGGCTGGGCAATTGCAGGAAACCCATTAGGGATTCAAATGTTACCTGTTAAACACGGCAGCGCCACAAAGCCGATGCCAGGCTTTCAAGTCGCCATTCTTGATGAGTTTGGTCATTCTAAAGCATCTGGGCAGCAAGGCTATGTCGCGATAAAGCGTCCACTTCCGCCAAGTTGTTTGCCTACGATATGGCATAATCACGACCGATTTGAGTCGGGTTATTTGTCTCAGTTTCCCGAGTACTACGTTTCGGGGGATGGCGGGTATTTGGACGAAGACGGTTACTTGTTCATTATGGGGCGCGTGGACGATGTGATAAATGTCGCAGGGCATCGTTTGTCTACGGGGGAGATGGAAGAGATTGTAGGTGGCCACCCAGCTGTTGCTGAATGCGCTGTCGTGGGGATACACGATGATCTTAAAGGTCAAACGCCACTTGGTTTTGTGGTTCTAAAAGACGGGGTGTCGATAACCGACAACAACATTGAAGAAGAACTGGTTGGCAAAGTAAGGGAGGAGATTGGCGCTGTTGCGTGTTTCAAGCATGCTTTGGTCGTAGACCGTTTGCCAAAAACGAGATCAGGAAAAATCCTTCGACGAGTCATTCGCCAAATTGCCGACGGAGAGCAGTACACCGTGCCATCGACAATCGACGATCCCACCAGCTTAAATGAATTGGAAGACGTACTTAATCGACCCAAATAAACGGTTGCGATTTGAGCGCACCCATTGGGTGCGCTTTTTGTCACAACTGATAAAGCTGGCTTTTGGTTATTCTTCTCTTTAAATAGAAGCAGCAGATAGGGCTTTGAACCCTGCACATTGAAGTGGTTTGAGTATATACTTAGCGCATAAGCTTTTATTCCCATAGACTTATGAGCCTCATTAAAATTCGTGCTGGCCAAACATCCGATTTGGAAGTACTCAATGATTTTATGTATGAACTTCACGATTTTCATCACAAAGTCACCCCAGAATTGTTTAAAACGGCCGAAGACGTTGAGCAAGAAAAAAGCATTGCTCGCTATCTCGATAACCCTGAGTGTTTTGTTTATGTCGCTGTGCATCCAAAACACGGCGTAGTTGGCTTTATTTCAGGTCACTTCTGCGAATTACAATCTTCTATTATGAAACCTGTGCAAATGGGTAGCATTGACGAAATGTATGTTGAGCCAGAGTTTCGTAAACAAGGTATTGCGAGATTTCTCTTCTTGCGGTTGGAGCGTTCTTTTCAAGACTGTGGGGTGAAACAAATGTTTGTAGAAGTGTGGCAGTTTAATGAAGCTGCCTTAAACTTTTATAGCAACTTGGGATTAGAGCATCATATCCATTGGATGCGAAAGCCTCTAATCGATTCTTAATTTTAGGGATTACACATCGTGACATTTTGTCGTCTGTTTTCATGTTTCATTTTTCTAGTATTCATTTCCTTCACCAATTTTTCCGTATTTGCGAGTGCATCAGCTAGCACGGAGTCTCAGAAATACAAAGGTGCACTATGTTTGATTGCAAGCCATGATGGACGCATTGTCATGGTGCGAGAAGCCATCACTGGGCAGATCTCAATCCCTGGTGGTCATGTCGAAGAAGGGGAAGATCCTGCAAAAGCGGCAGAACGAGAAGCTTGGGAAGAGTCAGGTTTGGTCGTTACTGCTCTTGGAAAGTTAGGCGTTTTAGGTAATGCGGCTTTATACGATTGCGTATCAGATTCTCCCATCGTTGCATTCAATCATACTGATGAAGCTGGTCATCACATCGTTCCGGCGTGGTTTGCACCTCATTATGGTATTGAAACCAAACAAGTGGTGCTTGCGAAGGTGGGCGAAGTAAATAAGGCGACGTACCGATACCCGTCTCAAATAGAAGCTTTGCAATACTACTCCGGAAAAGCGACAAGACAAAAAGTGGCGTACATCGATGATATTGTCGAAGCAGCGCCTCCGATTCACCAAGCGGAAATTAAGTACATTAAAGCACTTCAAGATGGCGTTTTAAGTGCTCCGCCAGCATTGGTTCCCTATATCCATGCCTTTCTCTATGTTGGAGACACGCTAGCAAGTCCTTGGATGCTGATTTTGTTAATACCAACGGCATTTATGGTATTTGGGCGTTACTTTGGTGCGGAATTGCTCTTCGCTGTGGTCAGTGTGGCGATTTTGGCTTTGGTTGCACAAGTTGGAGTAGGGTTTGCTCGTCCTCACGCCTTTATGCCGGAATTGATGCTTGGCGACACGTTTGGGTTTGGTATGCCGAGCATGACGAGTGCGCTCATGGTTACGGTGTTAGGTCTATTTTATTTGCATGCTACTCGTGAATACCCAATTGAAGTAGTACGACGTTACCTACCGTCGATTATCACTATTGTACTGTTCCATGGTGTGTCTAGTGTTTACCTTGGGGGGCAATACTTCTCAGACGTTTTGGTTGGTATTGCACTTGGGGCAATGGCTGTTTGGCATTTTAATCGGCTAGATAAAAAAGACGAAGTTCATGTGGGGCAAATTTTAAGCAGTGCGTCTGTTTGGTGGGTAGTCGTTGTTTTTATCGCAGGCTTGGCGACATTGTGGCCACGACCTGACTTTGCGAATTGGTTTGCCACTTCGATTGCTATTGCCGCAGTTTTTACTTTCTTAAAACCCAAAGTGGAATCTCGTCATCGCAGCGTCAAACATTTAGTGAGTGTAGTCGCCGTGTTAGTGTTCACCAATTTGTTGTTTGGGGTCGTGCAGGGGATTTTGAATTACAGTTCCATCATTGCTCTGACTTTGGAAGCGCTTAGGTATCCAATCCTTGTTCTGATATTTGCAATAACCCAGCTTCGAGTTGGCAAAGACCAAAAAAATTAAACTACTCACCGCTTTAAAATAGGATCTTACGAGGTCCTATTTTTTGTGTTCTTTACAAACGCTGGTATGTTTTACAGAAGTGCGTATAATCCGGCAGTTTGCTGTTCGCTAGGCGGTATTTGCTAGGCAGTAAACCCCATTAAAATTCCGGATTAAGAAGTGTTGACGTTTTGAGTAGCCAGTACAAAATCAACGAAATGTTTGAAACCATCCAAGGTGAAGGTACTTTTACAGGGGTGCCTTCGGTGTTTGTTCGTTTGCAAGAATGCCCTGTAGGGTGTGCTTGGTGTGATACAAAACAGACATGGGAAGCCGAAGAAAAAGATTTGGCGCCTATTGGCGATATCATGGTGAAAACAGAAGATTCTCCTACATGGTGTTTTGTTTCTGCTCAGCAAATTGTTGAGCAGTACGAATTACACGGGTTTAGCGCTAAGAACATCGTGATAACTGGCGGTGAACCGTGCGTGTACGACTTGGTGAACTTAACAGAAGCTTTCGAGAAAATTGGTTGTCAATGTCAGATAGAAACCAGCGGAACCTTTGAAGTAAAAGCGACAGATTCAACTTGGGTAACGGTTTCTCCAAAAATTGCGATGAAAGGAAAGCTACCTGTTCTTAAGTCCGCATTGGAACGAGCCGACGAGATAAAGCACCCAGTGGGAACTCAAAAAGATATAGACCAGCTAGATGAGCTGATCGCCAGCGCTAACGTGTCTGAAAAAACGACGATAGCCCTTCAGCCGATCAGCCAAAAGCCAAGAGCAACAAAACTGTGTATCGATACCTGTATCGAACGAAATTGGCGTCTCTCTGTTCAAACTCATAAATATTTAAACATTGCTTAAGGACGTAATATGAAAAAAGCCGTTGTCGTTTTTAGTGGTGGTCAAGACTCCACAACTTGTCTTGTTCAAGCGATAGAAGAATTTGATGAAGTACACGCGATTACTTTTGATTATGGTCAGCGTCATAAGCTTGAAATTGAAGTGGCAGAGAAACTAGCAAGTGATTTAAAGATTGCGGCTCATAAAGTTATGGACGTAAATTTACTGAACGAGCTAGCAATCAGTTCCCTAACTCGTGATGACATTCCAGTTTCACATGAACTGCAAGACAATGGGTTACCTAATTCATTTGTTCCCGGTAGAAACATCCTTTTCCTCACGCTAGCTGGTATTTACGCTTATCAGATTGGGGCAGAAACTATTATTACTGGGGTATGTGAAACGGACTTTTCTGGTTACCCTGATTGCCGCGATGAGTTTGTAAAAGCGATGAACAAAGCGCTTGTCTCCGGTATGGATAAAACTCTAGAGATTAAAACCCCGTTGATGTGGTTGAATAAGGCCGAAACGTGGGCAATGGCCGATCAATACAAGGCACTTGATCTTATTCGCCAGAGCACTCTGACCTGTTACAACGGGGTTGTTGGTGATGGTTGTGGGGATTGCCCTTCCTGTGATTTACGCTCGGCTGGGCTGAATGAGTATTTAGATAATCGAGAGTCCGTTATGCAGTCATTGGTTTCGAAGCAGGGTGAGGAACGTTATCAATAGGGTCGGTATACGCATCGACAATACAGTTTCTGCCATTTGTTTTAGCTTGATATAACGCTTGATCTAGTATCGAATACAAAATATCAAAGTCACTGAGCTTTTCTGATGTTGCCAGATAAGAAAAGCTCGCTGTTAAACTTAGTGACTGATGATCTTCCGACATAAAATGACTGATTTCAATTGTCTCTCGCATTTTTTCTACGCGGTGCCAAATTTGATCTTCCGAAACGTCGCTCAATAAAACTAAAAACTCTTCTCCTCCAATTCTTCCCATGCAGTCCTTTTCTTCGAGCTGTTCCATAATTGTTTTAGCAACGTGCTTCAACGCGATGTCCCCAGTTGGGTGACCATAGCTATCATTAATATCTTTAAAATTATCTAAATCAAAAAGGACTAAAACGTGTTTGTGGTTACTTGAAGAGGATTGCGGGTGCCTGCGGATTTTATCTAGGATAGTTAATCGGTTGAATGTATGTGTAAGAGAGTCTTTTTCGGCGGTCTGTCTTGTTCTTTTATTGGCATACAAGATGCCCCCAATAATAAAAAACAGAACAACCATAAACATTCTGTTCATCATGTCACGCTGCGTTAGATTATCTAGCTGGTGTTTTTGTTCGGTATTTTTCAAAACCAACTTCGAATTTTGAAGCTCCTCTTCTAATTTACTTTTACTTAAATCTAAGGCTTCAAAAGCGTTTTGATTTTCGATGTCACGCTTATTGATTTCGAGTGAATGAAACTGTTTGTAATGCTCTAACGCTTTCCCATACCCGCCTGTCTGCTCATATATTTGTGAAAGTAAAGAATGTGCTGAAGCTTCAAATAAAGGCAATTCATCATTTTGAGCAATTTTTGCAGCGGTTTCTGCATATTCAATTGCTACATTGTAAACCTTTCTCGCGAGGTATTCTTCACTGAGGCTCAACGCTATTTTAATCTTCATTTCACGGTTATTTTGCTCGGCGGCCATATCCATTGCTTGATGAAGGTAAGCGTTACTTAAATCATGATGACCTAATTTTGTATTGAGTTTGCCTAAGCTTATGTAGGAAAGGGCGATTCCGTACTGATGATCGAGCTCCTTTAATATTTCCAATGAATTTTGGAAAAACTGCTGCGATTTATCAAACTGGTCAGTAGTGAGATAAAAATTACCGAGGTTGTGCATTATCTGAGCTTGCGCTAGTGGTAAAGTGTTTGGCTCGCTTCGCAATTCAAGTGATTTTAAAAGGTACGTTTCGGCTTCGCCGTATCTGCCCATATCAACAAGAAGGTTGCCTATATCATTATAATTCCCTGAATTATCATGGTAAGGCTTGGAGTTTGAAATGATTTCAAAGTATTTGTCTAAAGCCGTTTTATAATCTCCGAGGTACGAATAGTTGTTAGCGAGTAAGCGGTAAGCAACCCTAAGAGGTATAAATGGGTCTTCCATTTGCTCTAAGTGGCTGACGACGGAAGCGCAGTAAAATTTCGCACTGTGGTGTTCGCCCATTCGGCTGAGTAGTAAGCACAACTGGTATTCAATTAATGTACGGCTTTGATAGTCGTGAGTTACCTTGGTTTGATTAATCAAGTTTTTAAGCTTGGCATAAGAAGCCTGGTTGTTACCACTTGCTTCGTCGTTGAGTGCTTCAATTAGCGTGTGTTGAAATTTGTCGAAGCTGGTTGGAACATCCGGTAATTGGCTGTAGTAAGGCTGTTTACGGATAGAATAAAATCGGAAAATTTGCGTCGAGATATAGAGCTTTTCAGCATTGTCAGGAAGTATGATATGACGCTCTTGAAGCATCATTAATGCAGCATGTTCGTTAGTTTTTAATTGATTAGCATACAGCTCATTCCAGCTCTCGCGATCAAACGCAGAAGCAGTAAAGGTGACAAGTGCGGTGATAATACTAGCGAGGAGATTGCTCTTTCTCACTTATGCTCCCGAGTGAATATTGAATAAGGGAGTTATTGTACGTATGCAGACATATGAAAATAGTACAAATGTCACCTTTTGAAACAGAAAATGAGATTTGTGCAAAAGAAAAACTGAATTAGTGAAGTGAGCCGAAAATAACAGGAATTAACCTATCTAAAATCATTATCTTTGCAATAGGAATTAGACGTTTTTAAAATGTAAAAAAGCCCAGCGATATTAAATTGCCAGGCTTAAAATTTTTGAACAGTGACTATCTGTTAAAGGTAGAGCTTCGCGAGATCCGAAGGTTCTAATTCTTTACCTTCCAAAGTTGCATTCCAATTTGTTCCAATTAAGACGCCATCTTCAGCTAGTGTGATCAGCCAGTCTTCGACAAAAATATCTAATGGGATTTCCAATACTTCAAAATCGGCCCATTCTTCAACATTGTGTAATTCTGCATCTTCACGAGAAGACCAGAATGGCATTACTTCACTGCTTTCAAACTCTGTTGAATCGCAAGCTAGCCAACCCTCTTCATTTCGTAAGCCCCAAACCAACTTGGTCTGCTTGGTTTCTTCAACGAATAGTTTTAGGTTAGATTCGATGTCTGAAGTTAGTTTTGTCATCGGGTTATCCAATAAGATTAATAAATTCGCCGAAAGGGTAGCACTTTCCACGTATTTTGACACGGTAAAGATGGAAAAATAAAAAAAAGCCAGATTCGTTAGAATCTGGCTTCTATTCGGATATAGACCGTTATTTTTTCTTAGTAGTAAATATGTTCCACTCGTTGATAACGGAACCTTTATAACCTACTACAGTGGCGACTACGCGGCGGTTTAGCGCATGGCTAACCTGGCTTTCACCTAAATCATCCAGTACAGAATCACCAAAACCGATTGTTTTGATACGAGTGTGGCTAACACCATAGCTAACTAACGACTCTCTCACAGCCTTAGCGCGTCTTTTCGACAAATCTAGGTTGTGTTCTGCGTTACCCGTTTTGCTTGCAAACCCCTGCAGTTCTATAGAAGTTTCAGGGTACGCATCTAGAAACTCAGCCATGGTTCTAATTTGGGTAATGAATGCAGGTGTAATTACATCGGAATCATTTGCAAACAATACTTTAAGCTGCTTTTTCTCTTCTGACTCGATGTATGTCTCGCACCCATCGTTATCGACTTGAGATCCCCGTGGTGTGCCTGTACATAGGTCACGAGCATTAACCACTCCATCATAATCGTCGTCGCTAAGATCTGCGACCTGATCAGATTTGGGCATTTCGATGTAGTCGTATTCATCGTTCTGATTAGCATGAACTTGCCAAGATAACGCAAGCAGAGCGGAACACGCTATTGCTAGAAACTTCATTAACTTCAACCTTAATATTCTACAGATTCTTTCCACTCATCTGGAATTTCAACCAGAAGAGAGTCAAGCAGTACGCCAGAGGCATTCATTACACGATATTTAGCTGACTGTTCGGCATAATGAGCATCAATGTACGCTTTACGGGCTTCAAACAATTCATTCTCGGTATTCAGCAAATCGAGAAGAGTACGTTTACCGATTCGATATTGCTTTTCGTAAGCAATAACGGTTTCAGCAGCAGAATCTACGTGGTCAGCCAAAAACTCTTTTTGTTGTAAAGTCAGGTCCAGTGCACTCCAAGAAAGTTGTAAGCTCTCTTTGATAGTACGGTAGGTTCTGTCTCGTAAATCTTTCGATTTATTCAACTGGTATGCGGCACGTTCAGAGTTTGCAGTATCAGAACCGCCATTATATAGGTTGTATCGCATACGAAGCATAGCACTTGCTTCATCAGCTTGACCACGTACGCCGCCAGCATCTTCACGCCAAGTACCCGAAGCTTCAAATGAAAACGTAGGGTAGTTTACGCCTTTAGATTGATCGTATTGGAAGCGTGCAGCATCGACATCTGAAATCGCTATCTTTATTACAGGGTGACTCTGATATGCGTGATTTATGGCATCTTCAAAAGTAAGAGGTATAGAGGTTTCATCAGCACGTGGGAAAATCAAACCTTGTGGCGTTTGACCAACTAAACGTGTGAATTGAGTGTGAGCATCAAAGATATTGTTTTGAGCTGCAAGCAAGTTACCATGTGCTTTTGCTATACGCGCTTCAACTTGAGATACATCGGCAACAGAACCAATTCCCGATTCCGCTCTGCGCTTTATATCTTTATATATCTTCTTGTGGACTGCCAAATTACTTTCTGATAGCGCCAATATTTCTTCAGACTTGACCGCTTCGAGATATATCTGTGCAACTTCAAGCGCTTTGTCTTGCGCATTTGCAAGGAGTTGAAGCCTCATTGATTCAGCTTCAGCAGCTGTTCTATCAATGTTATTTAGTGTTGAAGAACCGTCCCAAATTAATTGAGTAAATGTTAGTGTGGCTTCTTTTCTGGTTAAATCTGTTGTTTCGCTGTTTTCGGGAGCAGGGTTTACGTGCTCAAATCCGATTCCTGCATCCAAATCCAATTTAGGAAGGTATGCACCAGAAGCAGCCTCGTTATCTTTTCGATAACTCATGTAGTCACTAAATGCACTCTTAAGTTCTGGGTTGGTGGCGAGCGTAATGGCCACGGCTTGCTCCAAAGTTTGAGCAGAAACACTTGTGGCGATCGAGCCCGCAAGTAAGCAGCCTATGGCACCTATATAACGTCCTTTCACTTTACCTCTCCAGTTAAGTTATTTCTTTATCTATATGTATTTTATCGTAATTATAATCTCATTTATGAGATGCATGCAAAATACAAATAAATGAGTGAGCTACATATTGCGGCATTTGTCTTCTATAAGCTATTGAATGTTTTCGAAGACAATAAGTTAAATAGTGTCATTCTCACTTTTGAAACTGATAAGTGTTAATAAATACATATACTTAAAATAGTCAAATAATATCGGTTGAGATAAATAGAATCCAATAAAAAACATCGATTCTATAAGCTTTTAAATAAATTATAGTTGCTTATTATCTCGGCGCTTATCAGTTCATTTAAAGTCGCGCAATTAGTCATTAGTGCGTGATGGTTTGCTTCTCTGGGAGTCGTAAATATGGCCGCTTTTTCTCCTTTATTTTCTGCGGGCTTGTCTGCATTGGGTAAAGTTATCGTAATAGACGCTCGGGGCGATTTAAAAATTGTTTCTGAAGATTATGCACTTTTACCCGGTGAGGTCTTTGTAACTATAGATGACGAGATTGTCCTTGCTGAGCTCCCTACGAAAGAGGTTGAACCGGAACTTTCAACGGATATCGACCAAATATTGGCGACAATTGAGTCCGGTCAAGACCCCACATTACTCGTGGACTTTGCTTCTGCCGCTGGGGTCGAAGCCCCATCACAAGAAAAAATGTTAATTATAGATATTGCGGGTAACATCAAAATTGTACCTGCAAATACGGTATTGCTTGCAGGGGAAATCGTTCTGCAGGATGAAAGTGGGTTATTACTATTCTCAGAGAGCGATTTACCAGCGACTTCTATCGTTGGTGATAATGGTGAGCTGATTGCTCTCGATACAGACCCAGAAATTGATCAAATATTTGCTGCATTAGAGGCTGGAGAGGATCCGACTCAAATTGAAGAACTTGCTCCTGCTGCTGGTGGGGGTGCTGGCGGATCGTCAATTGGCTTGTCTGGTGAAATCGAACGAACAGATGCACAGGTTTTAGCATCAACATCTTTCGATACGTCTGGAATACAAAGTCAAGGTTTATCTGAAACACAGAGCCTTTCTTTGCTCAACCTTTTGCAGATCGCAGCGATCAATCAATTACCTTCTGCTCAAAACTTTAATGCTGCTTTGGATGAAGATACGTCTATCGTTGGACAAGTATTGGCGACAGATGCAGACCTTCCATCTGGAGCAAGCCTGACTTACTCAACAACGTCGACTGCTGTTGGTTTAACTTTTAACACCGATGGCAGCTATACGTTTGATGCATCAAGTTATGATTCACTGTCTGAAGGTGAAGAACTGGTTATTACTATTCCTTATACTGCGACAGATAATTTAGGTGCTTCTGGCTCTGGTACTTTAACGATAACAATAACCGGCACAAATGATGCGCCTGTGGCACAGGCTGGATCTTTCTCAGTAAACGAAGATGAGACCTTCTCGGGGCAGATGGACGCGACCGACATCGACCTGCCAGCGGGTAGCGTTTTAGACTTCACTATTACCGACACAATTGAAGGGCTGACCTTCAATAATGATGGATCTTATACCTTTGATGCCAGCAGTTACGATTACCTGCAGGAAGGGCAAACATTACAAATACCAGTTGTAGTAACGGTAACCGATGAAGTCGGCGGGACTGATACAACAACGCTGACCATTACTATTGTGGGTACTAATGATGCGTCTGTTGTGTCGGCAGATACTCGTACTCTGACTGAAACAAACAGCGTCCTTACCTCCTCTGGCGCATTGACCAGTACTGACGTTGACGGTCCAGACAATAGCTTTACCGCAAACACCATTACGAATGATTTTGGTACTTTTACTATTGATGCTAATGGTAATTGGACGTTTTCATCAAATGGCGCGTTTGATCATCTTCGCCAGGGCGAAGAAGCAAGCTTCATTTACCCGGTAACCACCACAGATGGAACGGAGACCACGGTTACTATTACGATTCAGGGTACAAATGACCTTCCTGTTGTTGAAGAGCGGTTAGGAGGTTGGATTCAAGAAGATGAGACTACACCAATTGTAAAGAACTTAGTTGTTCAGGATCCAGACAACACGAATCACGATTTTGAAGTGGTGGGTGGAATTGACCCTGCTGACAGCGTCGGCGTATTCAAAATTAACTCAGATGGCGTCTGGACGTTTGAACTGACTCCGGGTAAAGCTGATTACTTAAAAGAAGGGCAGAAGCTATTTGAAACCTATCTGGTGAAAGTTACTGACGAAGACGGTGGTGAAATCATTGTTGAGGTTACGGTTGGCATCGTTGGTACTAACGATGCTTCAGTCGTGTCCTCCGATTCGGTAACTTTGGTAGAAACCGATAGTGTATTAACATCCTCGGGCACCCTGACTAGTACAGATGTTGATGGACCAGACAATAGCTTTGTTGCCAACAGTATTACCAATGACCTTGGCACATTCACCATTGATGAGAACGGTAACTGGACGTTTACAGCAAGCAGCACGTTTGATCATCTAAGAGTTGGTGAAGAAAAAACATTTACCTACCCAGTTACCACTGCGGATGGTACGGAAAGCTCGGTGACTATCACCATTCAAGGCACGAATGACCTTCCTGTTGTTGAAGAGCGTTTAGGAGGCTGGATCCTTGAAGACGATGCTGGGCAACTCGTTAAAAACCTCATTGTTCAAGACCTTGATAATGACAATCATACCTTTGAAGTTGTCGGCGGAATTGACCCGGCAGACAGTGTTGGCGTATTCAAAATTAACTCGGATGGCGTCTGGACGTTTGAACTGACACCAGGTAAAGCTGATTATCTGAAAGAAGGTCAGAAGCTTTTCGAAACTTATAAAGTGAAAGTGACCGATGAAGATGGCGGCGTAACGATTGTTGATGTAACAGTCGGTATCGTAGGTCAAAATGACGCCGCTGTTGTTTCTTCAGATGTTCGAAATCTGGTTGAAACAGACAGCGTACTTTCTACGTCAGGTACATTAACCAGTACAGATGTAGATGGACCAGATAACAGCTTTGTTGCCAACTCCATAACCAATTCTCTTGGTACATTTACGATTGATGAGAACGGTAGCTGGACGTTTACGGCTAGTGAGACCTTTGACAGCTTACGAGTAGGAGAAGAGCTTTCTTTCACTTACCCGGTTGAAACTACCGACGGCGCAACTAGCTCCGTTGAAATCATCATTCAGGGTACGAACGATCTTCCTGTTGTGGAAGAACGCTTAGGAGGCTGGATTCTTGAAGATGACTCTGGGCAACTCGTTAAAAACTTAGTTGTTCAGGACCTAGATAATGATAACCACACCTTTGAAGTAGTAGGAGCGCCAGCAACTGTCGTTGGTACTTTTGCTATCAATAGTGACGGGGTGTGGACGTACGAGCTAACTCCGGGTGCGGCGGATTACTTAAAAGAAGGTCAAAAGCTCTTTGAAACCTATCAGGTGAAAGTTACTGACGAAGACGGTGGCGTGACGATTGTTGATGTCACTGTTGGTATCGTTGGTCAGAATGATGCCGCTATCGTTTCTTCCGACTCCGTTACGCTTGTCGAAACAGACAGCGTTCTTACATCCTCCGGTACTCTAACCAGTACAGATGTAGACGGACCAGACAACAGTTTTGTCGCGAGTTCCGTTACCAATTCACTCGGAACGTTCACCATTGATGAAAATGGCAACTGGACATTTACAGCAAGCAGCACTTTTGACCATTTAAGAGTGGGCGAAGAGGCGACATTTACTTACCCGGTCACTACTACCGATGGGGCAACCAGCACGGTCGAAATCACGATTCAGGGGACGAATGATCTTCCGGTGGTGGAAGAGAGACTGGGTGGCTGGATTAGTGAAGATGAAACGACACAAATTGTCAAAAATCTTGTTGTGCAAGACTTGGATAATGACAACCATACTTTTGAAGTCGTCGGTTCTGTCCCTGGTGCTGTAGGTACGTTTGTCATCAACAGTGAAGGTGTCTGGACTTATGAGCTGACTCCAGGTGCAGCAGACTACCTGAAAGAGGGGCAAAAACTGTTCGAAACCTATCAGGTGAAAGTCACAGATGAAGATGGTGGTGTAACCATTGTTGACGTCACCGTAGGTATCGTCGGTCAGAATGATGTCCCTGTAATTGATTCGACCATTAGTGTGACAGGTAGTGTTGCAGAAGATACGATGGGCAGCAGTGTGGCGACAGGTCAACTTGTGGCGACAGACCCAGATAATGATACGGCTCCAAATACGGATCTCACTTGGTCTGACATTACAACCAATCCATCTCAATACGGCAATCTTGTTCTCGATTCTGGAACTGGCGAATGGACGTTCCAGATAGATAATACGCTACCAGCAGTTCAAGCCTTGTCTGAAGGTCAGTCGGTGACTGAAACCTTTACTGTTCAGGTGAGTGACGGGATGGGAACCGATACCCAGGAAGTCGTCATTACCATCACGGGCACAAACGATGCGCCTGTCGCTCAAAACGCATCTGTCGGTGTGGATGAAGATGCGGGCATTGCTGGTAATGTGACGGCGACAGATGTCGATCTTCCTGCTGGCTCTTCTCTGAATTACACGACAACATCTACTGCAACTGGGCTGACGTTCAATTCAGATGGCTCTTACAGCTTCGATGCTTCCAGCTATGATTCGCTGTCGGAAGGCGAAACTCTGGTCATTCAAGTTCCTTACACTGCGACGGATGAACAGTCTGCCGTTAGCAATACGGGTATTCTTACCATTACGATAACCGGGACAAATGATGACCCTGTTGCCGAAGCTAAAGTGGTCAACGTTCAGGAAGACGCTTCAATCAGTGGTCAAATGACGGCAACTGATATCGATTTGCCTACAGGGGAGTCACTGACATTTGGTACCACCAGTACTGCGACAGGGCTAACTTTTAATTCGGATGGTAGCTACACGTTCGATGCCTCTAGCTATGACTATCTTCCTGCGGGGCAAGTACTTGAAATAGTCGTGCCTGTAACCGTGACCGATGAAGCGGGTGGAACCGCAACCACCACCCTTACCATCAAAGTAACGGGGACAAACGATGCTGCCGTTGTAGACAGCGCGACCAAAACGTTACAAGAGACAGATGCAGCGCTCACAACTGGCGGTACTCTAACCAGCACGGATGTCGACGGCACAGACAATCGATTTAATGCGTCCACAACTAATGGAACCATAGGTACATTCTCAATTAATGCTAATGGTGTCTGGACGTTTGTTGCTAGCAATGCCTTTGATGAATTAAACGTTGGCGACAAAGTAGAAGAAACTTACAACGTCACAACCGAAGACGGAACACCTACGACTGTTACCGTAGTCATTGAAGGTACAAATGATGGTCCGGTGATTGATGGAACAACAGGCGTTTCTGGAACCGTTAAAGAGGATGTAGCTGCAAGTGCAACTGCAACAGGAACTCTGATAGCAACCGACCCGGACAACGATACCGATCCAAACCAAGATATGGCATGGACAGACGTCACTACAGGCTCTCCGACTTATGGCAGTTTCTCGATAGACTCAGGCACAGGTCAGTGGACCTATCAAATCAACAATTCACTAACTGCCGTACAGTCGCTTGCCGAAGGGCAAACCGTGACGGAAACCTTTACTGTTCAAGTGAGCGACGGAAGCGCAACGGATACTCAGGAAGTGACCGTCACCGTAACGGGGACCAATGATGCCCCTGTAGTAACGGGTGGTAAGTTTTCAGATACAGTCACCGAAGACACTCAAACGACCGCTACCGGTGCCATCAGTTTTACAGATGTTGACACCATTGACGTACACACATGGACGGTTAGTGGTGGTGGAACGGGAACATATGGGAACCTAACCATCGACAACAACGGCAACTGGCAGTATGTGTTGGATGCTGTGAAATCAAACAGCCTGCATGAGAATCAGCAGGAAACGGAAACTTTCACTGTTACTTTGAGTGATGGGAAAGGTGGAACCGTTTCTAAAACCATCGAAGTTTCAGTGGTTGGTAGCAACGATCTACCGACTGTAACCGGTGGAACAAGTGGTGATGTCGAAGAAGATAACTCTTCACTTCAAAAAGCAACAGGCACGATAGCGATACAAGACCCTGACGTACCTGATAGCACAGAGTTTAAACTGCTCGGTAGCGATACTCAAACCTACGGCACATTTAAAATTGACGCTGCGACCGGTGAATGGGAATTCGATATAAACAACACCGCTGCGCAAGCTTTGGCTGAAGGTCAGGAAGTCACGCACACGTTCACCGTTGAAATTACCGATGACTACAATGGCGTCATTACTCAAGACGTTGTGATCACCATAACGGGTGACAACGATCAGCCATTTATTTCAGGTACACAGTCTGGGGACGTAAAAGAAGACACTACTCTAACCACAACAGGTTCACTGGATGTGGCGGATGCCGATGTGATTGATACTCACACTTGGACGGTGAGTAATGCTGGCGTGGGTAAATATGGCTCCATTTCTATTGATGCAAATGGAGACTGGACGTATACCCTAAACAACAGCAGTAAAAGAGTGCAGCGACTGCTTGAAGGACAGGAAGAACATGATTTCTTCACTGTAACCGTGAACGATGGTAATGGTGGAATAGATACCAAACAAATTACCATTGAAGTTACGGGTACAAATGATATCCCACGTATGACAGGTTCAAGAGTGGGTACGGTAACAGAAGACGGAACCCTATCTGTATCAAAGAGATTAAAACCTGGCGATGCGGACCAAAACGATACTCATACTTGGGAAGTGACTCAGTCTCATCCTAGTAGCTTAGGTACATTCAGTGTCAATGCTTATGGTTGGTGGACATTCACTCTCGATAATGACAAAGCTGACCATCTTGATGCAGGTGACACTGTTCGGGAAGAATACTGGGTGAAAGTCACTGATAGTGAGGGAGCTTCAACCACTAAAAAAGTAGTGGTGACGATTAAAGGAACGAACGATGCTCCGGCTCTTGATGGTGATTTGTTAGGCACAGTAACGGAAGATACTCAAGTGACTACATCGGGCACATTACTCGATGGTGACCCAGATGCCGATGACACTCACACGTTTGCAGTATTGAATCCTAAAGGGCTGTTTGGTGAATTGACGATGAATCCCAATGGTAATTGGGATTACGTGCTAACAAATTCGAATAGCCGAGTACAGGCGCTTGCCGTAGGTGAAACGTTAACGGATACCTATCGGGTGACTGTAACGGATAGTCATGGAGAGAAAACAGAGAAGAACCTTGTTATTACCGTTCAGGGTAATAATGATGATCCTACGATAACGGGTAAAATATCGGGCACAGTGATTGAAGCGACTACTGGTCAGCAAGAAGCGGAGGGGCAGCTTACCGCACTTGATATCGATACAACGGATACACACACTTGGAAAGTCTTGGCTCCGGCGGGCACATTCGGGACGCTTGCCATTGACGAGAATACTGGAAAATGGACATACCAACTCGATTCAACCAAAGACGCGACGCTTAAATTAGACGCGGGTGAAATAGCTCAGGATACATTCATTGTTGAAGTGGATGACGGTAATTTAGGAAAAACCACTCAAGAAATCACCATCAATGTGGTGGGGACCAACACAGATCCTAGTATTATCGGCGACGATACTGGCAGCATAAAAGAGCTTGCAGGTACGGGCACGCCACCAACCCCTAATACCACGACAGGCACATTAGAGTCTGGCGATCCTGATGGGAGTGATACACATACCTGGATCGTTGTCGACCCATCCGGTAGCTATGGTTCTCTTTCTATTGATGGCAATGGTCAATGGACGTTTACTCTCAATGATTCATCTAATTCAGTGAACCAATTAGATGAAGGCGACACCGCAACTGATACGTTTACAGTGCGAGCGACAGATAGCTTTGGTCAACAAAGTGAATCTCAAGTAGAGATAACCATCACAGGCACCAATGACGCACCAACACTCTCAGGTAGCCAGTTGTCTAAAACGATCACAGAAGATGGAGCAACCGCTGTTTCCGGTCAGCTTCAATCGGGGGATCCGGATAAAGATGATGGTGCAGAGTTTGGTATATCAGGTCCCCCTAACGCTGGAGAAGGAACATACGGCGTTCTTGTTGTAAACCCAACAACAGGTCAGTGGAGTTACACCCTAAATGATGCGAATTCAACCGCCATTCAACAGCTTTCACCAACCACAAGTTTGACGGAGACGTTTACGGTATTTGTCGAAGATGATGCGGGAGAAAAAGTAGAGAAAACGCTGACTATTACGATTGCTGGAACCAATAATGAGCCAGAAATTATCGGTGATGTTGCAGCAACGTATACCGAAGATAGTGGTTCAGGTACGAGTGTCTCGTTGACCGGAAATCTTGATATACAGGAAATCGATATTGATGTTGCTGATGGGACAGATACGGATACTGTCGATACAGTTAAGTTTGCTGCTGCTACGTTTACGGGTAATTTAGGTACGCTGACTGTTGATGAAAATGGTCAATGGGAGTATTTGATCAACAATGATTCTCCGCAAGTTCAAGGCTTGCGTCAGGACGATACTTATGTAGAAACATTTACCGTACTTGCTGAAGACGAATTTGGTGCGATTGTGAGTAAAGATCTCACCATAACCGTCAAAGGAACCAATGATTTGCCTGTAGTGAGCGGCGATGATGATGGCACAGTCACAGCAACGAAGTCTGAATCCGCAAAAGGTATGGTTGTTGCCACAGATGTTGATTCTCTTGACGATGTTAAAGAATGGACTGTTGTAGACGGCGATGGGACCTACGGAACCTTAAGTATCGACTCTGCAACTGGTGAATGGATTTACACTTTAGATGCAGGAAAAACAATGCCTGCAACAAACGCCACTGCCGATGACGTATTTTATGTCCAAGCGAAAGATCTAGACGATGGTTTGTCAGCACCTTTCCCGATTGTTATTAAAGTGCAAGGGTCTGGCTTCCCGCCAGTTGGAGATGGTGGTGCACCAAACAACGATCAGCCAGACATTGTCGGAGATATCTCTGGCTCTGTGACCGAAGACTCTCTTACTTCTGAGTCTGGTCAGCTAATAGCCAGTGATCCTGATGTCGCGGACTCGCATACTTGGAGTTTAATTAATAGTGGCGGCACTGCCGAACCTGATAACAAGCTTGAAGGCACATATGGTACGTTGGAACTCAATCCAGCAACCGGTAAATGGCACTATATTTTAAATAACAATGATCCGTTGGTTCAAGCATTGGAGCCTGGGCAAGTTGTTCAAGAGACGTTTACTGTAAAAGTGACGGACTCTTCAGGAGAATCCAACGACTCAGATACCCAAACTATTACGATTGATGTAGTGGGGAGCGCTGATCACGTTGAGGTAACCAACCCAGTTATAGAAACGGCACAAGTTGTTGAAGAAACAACGGAAACGGATTCAGGAACACT
This sequence comes from Vibrio penaeicida, assembly GCF_002933855.1. Taxonomy (GTDB): domain Bacteria; phylum Pseudomonadota; class Gammaproteobacteria; order Enterobacterales; family Vibrionaceae; genus Vibrio; species Vibrio penaeicida_A. Next base: position 7,831 of record NZ_BFAQ01000009.1, on the reverse strand, counting down.
TACCGTACCAGCAGGGCTCGGTACAGGAACATGGCACTTGCCAACGGGTGAAGGTCAATACGGTACATTAACCCTTGATTCATCAGGGAACTGGAGCTATAACCTCAACAGTTCAAACGCGGCTGTCAATCAACTAAAAGAAGGTGCAAAACTTACCGAAACCTTCGAAGTCGTTGTCGTCGATGAATATGGAAAGACCACTGTTGACGCAAGTGGTAATCCAATCAAGCTTCAAGTTGAAATTGATATTACAGGCACTAATGACTCACCAAACATAACGGGTGAACTGACTAGTAGTATTGCGAATACTGATGACGACGGTAAAGTCGCTGGATCGCTTAATTCTGGTGACCCTGACGTTGGTGATGTACATGAGTGGCGACTGCCGAATGAGACAGCAGCGAATGAAGAGCAAGGATCTTACGGGAAGCTGGTTCTTAATTCTGTTACCGGAAGTTATGAATATCAGCTAGATCAAAGTAATGCGACGGTTCAAAACTTAGGGCAAACAGATACGCTTACAGAAACTTTTGATGTCATTGTTCGAGACGCGCTTGGGCTTGAGTCTTCGGAAACTATCACAATTACCGTTACAGGTTCCAATGACGCTCCGGTAATTTCTGGTGATGTTTCTGGAATGGCAGAAGAAAACAGTAGCACGCCAGCTTCAGGAAAATTGGATGCGACGGAATCCAATTCTGATGATTCAGCTTCCTTTATACCAAAAGAAGGGGCTAATGCGCTTCAAGGGACGTACGGAACATTCGAGATTGATGCTGCCGGAAACTGGGTTTACAACTTATATAACGGGCAACCTCATGTCGAGAAGCTTTCGCCGGATTCATCTGTAACGGAAACCTTCGTGGTAACAGCGGTCGACAGCTTTGGCGTGACCACTCGTGAAACTGTGACTGTGACTATTACGGGGACGAATGACGACCCTGTCATTTCTGGTGACGCAACCGGCGTTGTTGCGGAAACGGCAATCACTACAGCATCTGGAAGTTTGGTAACGGCAGACGTCGATGAAGCAGATACTACGAGTTACAGTGTAACTACGGCATCGTCATACGGGACAATGACAGTTAACCCTACTACAGGCGTGTGGGAGTATGTTGTCGACAGCAACAACACAACCGTGAATAGCTTAGGAAAAGGCTCTTCAATTGTAGATACAGCGGTTGTGACCGTTACCGACAAATTCGGCGGTACTGATACCATGACCATCAATATCACCATCAATGGTGAAAATGATGCTCCAGTTATTGTGGGTAACCTTCCGTCAGACACTGATGCAACCGCTCAGGAAGAATCTGCAATTACGGTGACAGGTCAGCTCAACTCCGGTGACCCAGATGTCTTAGATACTCCTGACTCCCATATCTGGGAGGTGCTGAATGACAATTTTCCATACGGAAGTATGTCTATCGACCAGAGTGGAGAATGGACATTTGATTTGGACAATAGTCATTCCGACATTCAAGAGCTGGGTGCAGGAGAAGAAATTGTTATTGAGTATCAGATTAAAGTGTCTGATCAACATAACGAGAGTGATACGCAGACTGTTTCAATCACAGTTAAGGGAACCAACGATACTCCAATCGTGAGTGGTCCACTGACAGGCAGTACATCCGAAGACGGAACGTCAAGCGCGACAGGTGATCTGAACGTGAGTGATGTAGATGTGAACGACACACATACTTGGAGTGTGAGTGGTAGTGATACGGGCACATATGGTTCTATTACGGTAGATGCTAATGGCGTATGGACCTACACGCTAGCAAATGGTTCGGATGCCGTACAAAATTTGGCTGCTGGACAGACAGAACAAGATACCTTCCAGATCAGCGTTTTTGACGGTACTGAAACGGTAACAAAAACCGTAACAATCGATGTACAAGGAAGTAACGATACACCATCAATTACCGGTGACGTATCGGGTGGAATTTCTCAAGATTCAGCTTCAACTATCACTGGTGACTTGAACGTATCAGACAAAGATTTAACGGATACGCACTCTTGGTCGCTAGTTGGTAGCGCTACTGGTCAATACGGTGAGATAACACTTAATGCCTCTTCAGGTGAGTGGGAGTACACCGTTAATAATGCGTTGCTTGGCAGCGATGCATTAGGAGAAGGTGAGACAGATACTGAAACCTTTACTGTGCAAGTATCTGATGGAAATGGCGGTGTAACTAACCAAAACGTCGTTATTACAGTATCTGGTAGAAATGATGCACCAACGGTAACTGCTGTTAATGTTGCAGGTACAACAACACTTGGGTTTACAGCGTTAGCGTCTGGAAGCCTTACAGCGTCAGATCCCGACTCAAATAATACTTCTCTACTTTGGTCTGTATCCGATCCGAACGGAACATATGGAAACCTTAGTATCGACCAGTCTGGGATGTGGTCTTACGTTATTGACGAAACTAAACCCAATGCATCTGACCTTATTAGCGGCGTGACAAAAACGGAAACCTTCACAATTGAAGTTGAAGATTCACATGGTGGCATTTCTACTGAAACAGTGACTGTAACGGTTAACGGTGCGTTGTTCAGCGGTTCTATTACTACGGGTAATGACATACTTATCGCAACCGATGAAGATGAAATTATTTATGGTGATCCGAAAGGGAGTGGTGTTGCTTCTCAAGATTCTTTTGTATGGCAACCTGGCTCATTAAGTTCGCCAGCGGGGCACGACATAGTTCGAGAGTTCGATGCTAACAATGACCAGTTGGACATTAGCGCAATCGTAGAAGCAGATAACTTGCTAGGGCTTTCTACGTTAGCATCCAATATTGCTCTCTCAGAAAATTCTGGCAGCAGTGTACTTACCATAAGTGATGTGAGTGGTGTGATTCAAACCATCGAATTAGAAAATGTTGGATTGAGCGAGTTACTGGACCACGCCTCTCCAAATAGCTTATCTTCTGAAGAAAAAATTGAACGTATGCTGGATAACGGGAGCTTGGTTGTAAGCGATAATATAGGTGACAGTAGCGCTAATACGATCGGTGGTGGAATCTTATCTGACAGCTTATTTGGTTTATCTGGAGATGACATTCTTGATGGTGATAGTGATTCAGATATTCTTGTGGGCGGTAGTGGAAACGATATTTTAACTGGAGGCAGTGGGAACGACTTGTTTATCTGGTACAAAGGAGAAACAGATAGCGCCTCAAGCCACGACCAGATTACTGATTTCACCTTATCTACAGATACCAGTATCGGAGATAAGATGGACTTAAGGGACATCTTGCCTGATTCAGTAGATGGCAATGATCTTTCTTCACTGCTTGGTCATATTTCCGCATCTGTTTCTAGTGATAGCTCGACTCTGGAGCTAGTTGTAACGCCTGAATCCGGAATGACTCAGGCTATAGATGTAGTCATCGGAAATGCTGGTGATTATGGTTTATCACTAACTTCTACCTCAAGTGAAATAGTGAATGAACTTATGAATCAAAACGCTTTTAAGTGGGACTAATGTAATAAATTTCCTATTTTCAAAGGGCTGGAATTCTCCAGCCCTTTTTTATTTCTGCTAATTCAACAATTAAACGCATTTGTACACATAAGATACTTCTTTAGTATTTTTAATACTTATCTAGTACTTTGTCTGACTACATATTGATGAATAAAAGTGGTGTTTCGTTTCCTACATAAGAATACTTTACGTTTACAACGAATCTTTGAACATTATAGCTCGACCGAAAGACATAGATAGAAACTGACTTATTTGTGAGAAACTGCATTGATTCTGATTGGGAAGTAAAATCTATTTATAATCAAGTGGATGAGATTGAATCGAAAATCTTAAGTAGATCTTAAGCAAGAAAAAACAAAACGTGTCATTAGTGAGAAAATGCTCTCTTTTGTGAGAAAATATAATAAATAATTATTTTCTCAGTCATACGAGAATAGAGCAAAAACGGATCATTAGAGAGATACTTGTCAATATAGCTCTTTCTAAAAATGTCAGTGTTGGAATTAATTTTTTAGAAAAATAAACTTTCAGTACAAATTTGGTTGTTTAATCATCGATTTAATTTCAAATTGTTTAAAATGATTGGAAATGTAATTTAAAGGCTCTCAACTTTGAGAGCTGGCTCATAAAGTACGCAGGGACTGCAAAGAGATATTGAATCAACTAATGGGTTTTGTGGAGTTAGTTCCATATAGGTGGTAAATTATTAGATTAACTAATAAAAATCTAATGCGTCATACTTTCTGGCTTGTAAAGGCGCAACGAATAACTTTGGGGTTAGCATGGATTCTATTCAATCTCTTTTGTCATCAGCGATCGCAGGTATCACTCAATTAATTGTTATCGATCAAGAAGGTAATATTCGAGTGGTTCCAAAAGGAACACCATTACTTCCAGGAGAAGTTGTTTTTGCAGCAGATGATGTGCAAGAACAAGGTTCCGCAAAAGCAAGTATTGTTGATAATGATCAGAACTTGAATGAGTTGGAGCTTGATGAAGATATCCAAGACATCTTTGCTGCGTTAGAAGGTGGTGATGACCCTACCCAGTTAGGGGATGAATTTGCAGCTGCTGCAGGTACTGCAGCTTCGGGTTCGAGCTTAACGACTTCTGGAGAAATTGAACGAGTTGGTGCTCAGTCTATTGCCCAAACATCCTTTGATACAGGCAGCCTAGAAAGCCAGGGGCTGTCTCGAACCCAAAGTTTAACTTTATTAGAATCCTACCGAATTTTACTTACGACAGAGCCTAGTCCAGAAGGCGCGCCGACTTTATCCATCCCAGAAGCTATTAACTCAGTTAACGCAGAAGAAGCACAAGATGGTGTTGATGTTCTCGTAACTGTTCCTGCAGGTACAACCATTGAAGATACTATCTTCCTTGAAGTATCAAGACCTACTGGTGGTTCTGTCTTTATAGAAGTTCCTGTTCCTGATGACTGGGATGGTTTCTCTCCAATAGTCGTGACTATTCCAGCAACGGATTTGACAACAGACGGTGATTACACTGTTACCTCTGAAGTTGTTAAACCAAATGGTGATTCAACTTCAACCAGTTCGCCTATCACCTTTGATCTTGATACTACGCCTCCATCTACACCTATTGTAACGATTGAAGATGATCTCAACGACGACGGTTTGCTCGCGGATGATGAACTAGAAGGGCAAGTCACTGTTACGGTTAGTATCCCATCAGATGCAGAAGTTGGTGATGTGCTTTCGGTGACGGGGCAACCTGACACTATTATCACCCAAGAAATGATCAATAACGGTGCGATTTCTTTTGAATACGATCGCCCAGAAGATGGCGAATCACTGAATATCACGGCGACGGTGACCGACCAAGCAGGTAACACCTCAGCTGAAGGCAGTGATAGCGTTGTTACTGAAGATAACACACCGACAGGTGCACCTGTTGTCCAAATATTGGACGATGCGAATGATGATGGAATCCTAACCTCGGATGAAAACGATGGGACAGTGGATGTCAGAATTACGCTTCCTGAAGGCATTAAAGTCGGCGATACGCTAAAAATCACTGGGCAACCCGATCTAATCATCAACCAAGAACAAATCGATGTTGGGTTTATTACCGTCTCATATCCAGCTCCAGGTGAAAATGAAACTCTTACTGTAAATGCCACCATTACTGATACATCAGGTAATGTTTCAGCGGAAGGAACAGACTCCGTTACTGGTGAGAATATCAATGATAACCCAGTCATCGCGGACGAAAATGGGAACCCACTTGGTGACTCTTTGAGTGTGTCGACGAATGAAGACACCCAAGTTGGTGGAAGACTTACGGCGACAGATGCCGATGGTGACGTGTTAACTTTTGCAAAAGGAACAGAACCTTCTAACGGCATACTAACCGTAGATGCTGACGGAAATTGGTCTTATACACCTAACGAAAATTACAATGGTAACGACAGCTTTACTGTAATCGTAAGTGACGGTAATGGTGGTACAGATACGATAACTGTGAATGTTGGTGTTGCGGCTGTTAATGATGATCCAACAGCAACAGCAGAAACAGCATCAGTCAATGAAGATGCGACGGTTAGTGGACAAATTGAAGCGTCGGATGTCGATCTCCCTGCTGACAAATCGTTAGTATTTACAACAAACGAAGTAGTGAAAGGACTAACACTTAATTCAGATGGCACATATACCTTCGACGCAAGCGAATATGATGAACTGAAAGAAGGGCAAGAACTTGTTATCACGGTACCAGTTACTGTTGAAGATGACGCAGATGGTAATACAACGACTTCACTTACCATTACCGTTATTGGTAGCAATGATCCTGCTGATGTGACTGCCGATGTAGCAAATTTGACGGAGTCTGACTCTGTACTTACTGCAAGTGGTCAACTTGAAAGCACTGATCCAGATGGTAATGACAACACATTTAAAGCGACCACTATTAGCGGCACATATGGTGTATTGACGCTTCAAGCAGACGGTAGCTGGAATTTTGAATCTCACACTGCTTTGGATGAGCTTGGGGCGAATGATCAAGTTACAGAACAGTTTGTCGTAGAAACGGAAGATGGAACGAAATCAACCATCGATATTAATATCCAAGGTACTAACGATGCTCCTTCCGTGGAGTTGCAAACACATATTTGGATACTTGAAGGTGATACATCAAAAACAGTAAAAAGCCTGACAGTTAACGATGCTGATGCAAACGACAGCCATACTTTCACTGTTCTTTCTCAACCAGACACAAGTCTGGGTGATTTTGAAATGCGTGCCGACGGCAGCTATACATTCGTTATCACAGACACTGAAGGCGCAGATAAGCTGCCGGAAGGTTATAAGCACAATGAGACATATCAAATTGAAGTAAAAGATTCTCAAGGTGCAACCACTATTGTTGATGTTACGGTAACGATTACTGGTACAAATGACGCTGCTGAAGTGACATCGGCAACTAAAACATTAACAGAAACCGATGGTATTATAAGAACGAGTGGCACGTTAACGCACACAGACGTGGACGGTGCGGATAACACATTCAAAGCCGATACGATCGAAAGTGATATCGGAACGTTGTACATTCATAAAAGTGGTGAGTGGCAATTCAAATCAAGCAGTGCATACGATCACCTAGATGAAGGGGAGTCTGTAACACACACCTTCAATGTCTTTACCGAAGACGGTACTCCAACAACAGTCAAGATTACAATTGAAGGCACCAATGATGCCCCAGTTGCTACCGCAGATACTGCTACAACTCTAGAAGACAATTCAGTAACCATAGATGTATTGGCTAACGATACCGATGCAGAAGACAACCCTCTATCTATCAAAGAGGCATCAGTTCCAGCGAATCAAGGAACAGTTGAGATTGTAGATGGGAAAATCGTATTCACCCCAGCCGAAAACTTCAATGGCGAAGCCACGATTACCTATACAACCACGGATGGAAAGCTAGATAGCGAACCTACAACTGTGAAAGTAACTGTTGAAGCGGTTAATGATGATGTAGGCGCGGTGACAGATTCAGATGCCAATGATAATACAGTTGCTGAGAATGCGGCAATAGGAACAGAAGTCAATATTACAGGTCTTGTTGTTGATCCTGACGGTCAAAAAGTAACTTACTCACTTACTGAGGATGCAGACGGCTTATTCGTCATTGACCCAGAAACTGGTGTCGTAACCGTAAACGACGCTCTCGACCACGAAACCTCTGATTCTCACACTATTGAAATCACTGCAACCTCAGAAGACGGCAGCAAATCTAGCCAAACATTCGTTATCAATGTCAGTGACATTGATGAGATAGCACCAGAAGCGCCAGGCGTGGAGATCACAGAAGATACGG
>NZ_BFAQ01000008.1:235784-252513 GCF_002933855.1 Vibrio penaeicida | reverse complement strand
AACGGCTACCGAATTGCGCCTTAAACACAATAGTTTCTGCAAACCAAAAGTGCCATGCGTTGGCAGTCCGCTTGAAGCGTTTGTTATGCCTGTAGCTGGTAAGTAGCCTTATACGCATATTTGGCTTCCCCCAACAGGCTAAAAACACCACCTATGGTTGTGAAATTGCAAGCGCCCTCTTTAGCACAAGCTGCTAGATTTTCGTTAAACCATTCCCTTGTAAACTGCCCCGTTTCGAGTAGCTGATCATAAGCTAAATTGAATTCAAAAAAAGTAACTCCCTTTTCATAAAATGGAGCTTTCTTCGAATGTGAAGGAATGCGATAAATTAATGCATCCTCACCTCTACGCTTGCCTACCCCTTTGATCAAAAAGTCTGCCTTAGCTTCTGGCTTTGGTATTACTCGCCCTGTTTCGAGAGCTAAATTTCTAATGTCGTTTTCCATTTCTACTCCTAAGGCATAACAACTTATTATACAGATACTATCCGTATATCCTACCAGCTGCATTCCATATAACAATCCTAGTCGAAAACAAAAAATCCATACATTTCAGTTACAAAGATTTGATTTCATTTTTTCGTACTCGTAAAAGACGTATTTCTCCTGCCTAAAATCAAATTGTTCAAAAAAGTATCAACCTGTATAAGTACACATGTATAGAATCCACGTGCATTTCTACTCATTTTGTAATAAGTCAGCTAAGTGATCTGGCAGAGTTTTTTTCAGGGCTGGGTTTTCCTCCAATAGCATTTTCAATTGTTTTCTCGCTTCCTCGGTCTTACCTTCAAGAACAAGCTTCTCGATTTGAGCAAATGGATTCAATTGCTCCTCCAATTCAGGTACGTCTGCCATCATTCTTTTATGGCTTTTCAAGTTTTTGTGCTCATTCATCTTGGAAGCTGCGGGTACTGGGGGTGAAAATGTAGGTACAGCTTCAGTTTGCGCTTCCATTGTGTCTTCGATGCCCTCAGGAGAAATCGACTCTAACTGTATTTCTTCGCGAATAAGATTTGGCTCTTCAACCCAATCCCACGGGGTTAATAGCGTAACGAATACTATCGTCGCTGCAAGACCAAATATAGGCTTCCAGTTGGCGACATAATGCGGCTTTGTAACAACGGTGCTGTTCTTTGCGTACTCCAAAATGGCGTCATCTGTCTCTTTAGAGGGCGCTTCAATTGCACTTTCTTTGTACATTTTCACAACATCTTCATCGTTTGATGGTGGCGTCATTGTCTACCTCCCAAATTACGTGTCAGGCACTCTCTTAAATTTTCCATCGCATAACGAAGACGAGTTTTGATGGTCTCAGGTTTAGACGAAACAATGTCACATATCTGCTTCAGAGAAAAACCGGATTCGTGCTTTAACATAAACGCTTCTAGCTGAAGTGGGGCAAGCCCGTCCATGCAAGTTCTAATGGCATCTTTACTTCGTATCGAAAGTGCATTTTCGTCCATATGCTCGGTATTGCCCTCATCCAGCTGTGCAAGGTAATCCTTTTCAGAAAGACGCTTTCTATAAACATCAACCATCAAATTATGGGCGATTTGATAGAGCCAAGTTGTGAACTTTGCTGTTGGCTTGTAACTCCCGTGAGCATCGATCACTTTAAACCAGACTTCTTGAAACAGCTCCTCAGCCATGGCCTGCTGCTCAAGTTTTAGCTGACGCTTAAAATATCGATATAGGGGATCTTTATGGCGAGCATAAAGCACAGCAAAGGCGGATTGGTCACCTTTGCTGTACATCGACATCAACTGTTCATCCGTTTTGTCTTGCATCTATCCCTGCTATCCACGTAATGAAATGCGTTAACACACTATCAAATTATTCCATTCAGAGACTTTGTGCCATCTCTACCAGTTTGACAAATTCCCCACGATAATTGTGCGGGTCATCACCTCGATTAGCGCGAGCAATGCCTGCAATATCATCATACTTAACGTTATTTAGGTAGTTATTATCTTTCAGTTTTTGTGCAAAAGCCGCAACAGCGGTAGCAAACTGGAAATCTGAGCTCGCTTGAGAAAAAGTAGAACGAACGCTCTCTTTCAAAACCACTTGTTGCACCAACGCGCTTTCACTCTCTTGAGGTAATTTATATCGAACTTTTATCTGAACCAATTCGTCACGGTGAGCCTCCGCTACTTGCGCAAGTTCGTCCTTCTGATATCGCAAGTCATCAATTTGCCCCCTGCTGTTCGTCAGTGTCAGTTCATACAACGCGGTAACCGAATGCCCTGCTCCGATTTCGCCTGCATCAACGGCGTCGTTGTTAAATTCTTCATCCTTTAACATTCGGTTTTGATACCCAATCAATCGATACTCTTTCACGTTATTGGGGTTAAACTCCACTTGGACTTTCACATCGTGTGCGATGCTTTGCAAAGTACCACTCATCTGTCTTAACAGCACTTTTTTCGCTTCATGTAAGGTATCGATATACGCATGGTTGCCATCCCCTATATTGGCCAGTTGCTCCATTAAACCGTCATTATAGTTACCGCGCCCAAACCCAAGCGTGGTTAAAGATATGCCTTTTTCTTTCTCATCTTCAATTATCGCTTTAAGGTCATTGATATTGCTCACGCCCACATTAAAGTCACCATCGGTTGCTAGGATCACTCTATTCACGCCACCTTTGATAAACCCTTTTTGGGCTTGCTGATAAGCCAGTTTAATACCGCTTTCACCGTAGGTTCCTCCACCCGCTTGAAGTTGTTTCAGCGCCGCTAAAATGGCTTGATTGCTGTCCCCTTTTGTAGGCTCTAGCACAACAGATGAGTGACCCGCATAAGTCACAAGGCTTACCCTATCATTGCTACCTAACTCTTTTACCAGTAAAGACAAGCTCTGTACCAATAAGGGCAACTTATTGGGTTCTCCCATAGATCCAGATACATCCACTAAAAAGACTAGGTTCGAAGCCTTACGTTCAGAATTTGGAATGTCGTAGCCTTTTAGAGCAATACGGAGCAGATGACGTTCCGCGTTCCAAGGAGAAGGAGCGACTTCAGATTGAAGAGAGAAAGGCTGGCTTTTATTTTTGGGTGTATTGTATTGATATTCAAAATAGTTGATAAAAGCCTCTTCCCGAATCGCATCAGAAGGCGGCTTTTTCCCCATATTGATATAGCTTCTTATGTTCGCGTAGCTACCTGTATCCACGTCGATAGAGAAAGTTGAAAGCGGCGCAGTAGCCACTTGTTTGACTCCATTACTCGGGGTATCTAGGTAGTTGTCTCTATTGCCAATAAAAGGAGAAGGCTCAATGCTGGGCATAGGGTGAGCAATCATAGATTTCGTCATGCGAGTGCTCGGAGCAACAAAAGAGACCGAATGCTCTTGAGCGATTTCATATTGAGGGGCACTAGCGTCGGCTATTGCCACCTCACTTACCATTTTATCTTCTTCAGGTATGTTCCGGTCCCGAGCGTCTCCGTCGGTTTGATTTGAAGTGCCTAGTTGCTGGGTCGTACCTACATTCTCGGTACATGCAGTGACTAAACCTAACGCAACTATTACAGCAATACAGCTCTTCGTGAGTTTCATTTTATTCGTCCTATTCATGATTTGATTAACCTTTACTTTGACTAATCGTGTTTGGATGAAAGTTATAAACGGGCGAGTGAAAAAATGGGGTGAAAAAATTTTCGATTTTTTTTATTTATACCCATGTATGCCTATTTAGGGCTTCCTAGATAAGCTGGAATACAAACTCGGATAAGGAATATTGCTCTCAAAACTCCATGATATTCATGAAAATTAAAACAAAAGGCGCGTAAACTGTACGCTAGTTGATCTGAATTGATGGCTTTCAATAGCTGACCGAATAGAGAAAATATATGGAATTAGCACAGTGGGTTTCGCAAGTCGCATTGCCAATTTGTTTAGCATTGATGATGTTTGCAATGGGTATCAGTTTGACCATCAAAGATTTCACCCGCGTCATCAAGCATCCTAAAGCCTTTGGAATAGGTGTATGCCTTCAATTGATAATATTGCCTTTGTTGGCATGGGCACTATTGTGGCTGTTTGGTTTATTTACAGCGGTCCCACTAATTGTCGCGAGTGGATTGATCATTTTGGCGGCATGTCCAGGAGGTGCTACATCTAATATTATCTCTCATATCGCAGGTGGAAACGGTGCGCTATCCATTAGCATGACAGCGATAGTCAGCCTTCTTACTCCTTTTATATTGCCTATTACGCTCTCCTTCCAATTATCGCTATTAAATGACGGGCAAGGAACGGCGCTTGCACTACCCATTGTTAAAACGTTAATGCAGCTCATTGTGGTCACCGTTATACCTGTTGCGCTAGCTATGGTGCTAAAAGCAAAATGTCCTAACTGGGCTCAGCGTTACGAAAAACAGATTCGCAAAGCGTCTACTCTCTTATTTTTGGTTATGGTTGCAGCGCTCACCATAGTGAACTGGAATAAGCTGTTCGATTCAGGCTGGCTGGTAGCCGCTATCTGCTTGAGTTTGAGCTTTATTGTAATGATCGTCTCTTACTTCGTTTCAATCAAAGCGCAGTTAGAAGAAAAGAACCAGCTTACGCTTATGATAGAAACCAGCGTTCAAAATGCTGGAACAGGAATGTTCATTGCTTTGGCGTTATTGCAATCGCCCGCTTTAGCGACTGTACCCTTGATGTACGGTTTATTGATGAACATTCCGGCTTTAGCACTTATCCTTTATGGGAGATACAGAACGCCATCGGTCGCTATACCGTAATAGAATTTAGGATGCCGTAATTAAAAGCAGCAGCACTTAAACAAAAATAGCGATGCCGAAACAAAAGCCGATTCACTCAAAACGAAAAAAGGCACGAAGCCGTGCCTTTTTATTCGGTTCATTTGCTAGGTTCTGTTGACCCTAGAGCATAACCAGTGCCAATTTCGCTAAATTGTATGCATCAACAAATCCTGAATGCTGTCTGCCTTCCCATTCTATACCACGTGCTTCTTGGGCTGCCTTATGACCGATACGCTTGTCTTTCAAACGATGTTGGATTCGATAAATCGTCGCGAGATTTAAAAACTCTTTAAAAGGCAAATCGATGCCCTTTTGCTTGCATTCCGACATAAGAATCAAATCGTCTCTTCCCCAAGAGGCATAAATTTTGTTTGCGCCGCCAAAGTTCTTAATCATGGACTGAATAACCTCGGCCAGCGGGCGACCTTGCTTTTCGATCTTGCGCGGGGTAATACCCGTCAACTCACTGCAAAAAAGAGAGACCTCATCATGCTCGGGTTTCACATAATACTGTGCTCTTTTCACCACTTCACCTTTGTGCAAATCGATTTCTGCTAGCCCTATTTCGATGATTTCACCGGTGGTACCGACGCCATCTTTGTTCCAGCAGCACATTTCCAAATCGAAGCAAACAACGCGATTGTGGTTCATTTTTTACCTTTAGTTGAGAGATTGAGGTTGGGAAAACATTTGAGGCGGCATTGTATACCCAAGCCTCCTATAAATTCTAGGGTCCATGTCTGCATTGCGCTAAGAGTGGATTAGCGACTGCGATAATAACTCACGCCCCATCGCCGACTGAAACACAATTTCTACCCGCTTGCTTACTTGAATACATCAGGGTATCAACAGATTTCATTAATTCCTCGCCTGTTTCGTCCGCTCTGGGTTTGGCACCTGCACTCAGGGTAATGTCGATACCCATACTTCCAAATTTGACCGGAGAACACGCGACGCGCCGGATAAGCCTACTCACATACGCCGACAGAATATCCGTATTGGTATCGTAAGTCAGAATACAAAACTCATCGCCCCCAACCCGAGCAAAATAATCACCATCATTGAGTTCTTCACTGATGAGAGTCGCCACATGAGTAAGGGCTGCATCACCCGCTGCATGACCATATTTATCATTGATCACTTTAAACTTGTCGATATCGAATCCAACCAAAGAAAACGGTTCATTTTTATCCATCATGCTCGCAAACATATGGTTGAACGCTCTCCGGTTATACACCCCCGTTAAGGTATCGTGATTCACCAGATATCGCAGCTCGCTTGTTTGCTCATCGACTTTCTGCGCTAAGCGATACTTTTCTTTCGAAATTAAATTGACTACAAATGCCGCTAAAACTGCCACCACCAAACCACACAATGCAATACTGGTTAATGTCCATTTATCATTTGCTGTCATCGGTGACATAAGCCTGAACTTCAATATCCATTCGCGATTTTGTAAACGAATCGTCTTTCGAATTTTAAGCCCTTCGGTTTCCGCCCATTCGGCACTTTCAAATAAAATGGGAGCGTCATCGGCATCAAACCCGACATCTTTCACCTGAATGACAAGCTCTTGTTCTGCCGCAGTTCTTAGCATCAAATCTTCAAAATATCGGGTGGTTCTGACCACGCCCACCATCACACCAAGTAAGCTATGGTCTTCATGCGAGAAAACTGGGTGATAAGCCAGCATTCCGGTTTTAGGCAATGTTTTGTCCTCGCCATCTTGCAGCAGCCGAATCTTATCTGATAGGTTGGAATCGCCCGTTTTTACAATGTCTTTTAATATGAGCCGAAAGCGCTCCCGAGATGAATAGAAACCAATAAGCTTTTTATTTTGTTCATTTCTCGGATAGATATCAGAAACAATGTACGCATCCTCTCCTTCCGGCAGTATAAAGCCGAATGTTTTGGGTTTGTCTTTAGGGACTGTGTGGAGCTTTATATCGGGGTAAGTTTCTCGAAGATGGTTGAGATGAGCATCAAGGTTTTCTTTCCTTACTCTTGGCATCCATTGGAGCCCAATTAAGCTGGAAGAGTCCTTAATTATCTCCTCTGCAAACACAGGGAATTGCCCCCAATCCTCGGGTTCAACAGAATGGAAAAAGTTTGCCGCAGCACCAATAAAATCAATGTCTTTCTCAACGAGAACTTTGAGCATTTGGCTTTGCCGCTCTGCGAGATTATCAAACAACCGAAACGTATGGTTTTGCTGGCTTAACGCGGCTAAATAAACAAAAAACAGGGTCACAAACGCGATAACGCCAAACGTTAACCAAGGTAAAAAACTGCCTTTGGGTTGATTGTGTCTCTGGTCACTTAGCGGCATAAAATCTCCATGGACAATTATCGCCCTGTTCTTTATTTGCATAAGAGCATTATCTGCAGAAAAGCATTTTGTCTGCAGACGAGCATTTTCCTGTAACAGAACACTTTACTTATAAGGCTCTAAGCAGGTTGAATATCGTACCACACACATATACAGAATGAAGTTCTAATAATATTTTTAACTCAGAAGCGCTCACTTTGATATGTAACAAAGTATTGCTTAGCGCAAAAATTCAACAAGTGCGCTTTTTTTCGTGCTTTTTTACCTTTTTTCTTCCTGCCAGCACACTTGAATATGTTAAAGTTCGTCCCAATTTTTCCGCTATATCTCGGTATTCTGGTCTCTAATGAATCACACGCTATCATTACCTGAATGCCTATTGCTTATACAGAGAATTCCAATATGAACTTTGACATCAATTTAGTTCCCCAAACTTTCGATATGCTGCATACCGGTCTCGCAGCCTCCAGTGTTTTGCTACTTTTAATCGCAGTGGGCAGAAAATCGCAAGTCATCGAAAAAGTGGTCGAAAAGCCTGTAGAAAAAATCGTTGAAGTAGAAAAACCTGTCGAGAAAATCGTCGAAGTTGAAAAGATTGTAGAGGTTGAGAAAGTCATAGAGAAAGTGGTTGAAGTTGAATCGAAATTGGCAACCGCTTCCACCGATTCTGCTATGCAGTTACTTTCTATTATGCAACAAGAAGCGCGCTTGATAGACTTCCTGCAAGAAGACCTTACCTCTTTCTCCGATGAAGAAGTTGGCGCGGCAGCTCGTGTTATCCACACCGGTGGCCAAAAAGTATTGAACGAATATGTTTCACTGGCGCACATACGCAATGAAGATGAAGAAACGCGTATCACCATTGAAGAAGGGTTCAACCCACAGCAAGTACGCCTAACCGGTAACGTAACGGGTAACGCTCCGTTTAACGGCACTTTGGTACACAAAGGCTGGAAAGCAGAATCAATGAATTTGCCTAAATTGGCAGAAAACTATGATGCTACGGTTATCGCCCCAGCTGAGGTGGAGCTGTAATGGACAACCATCATTCACCTGCGAATCAAACATCCCCCACCTACAGTGTTGGAATCGATTTAGGGACAACGCATTGTGTATTGTCTTATGTTGATATTACGACTGAAGATGCTCGTGTTCATGTGTTGGACATTCCGCAATTGACTGCACCAGGCACGGTTGAAAATCGCAGCCAGCTCGGCTCATTTTTATACCAACCTCACGATCATGAAATGAATCCCGCTTCACGCGTGCTTCCTTGGTCATCAGAGCCAACGGCGCTCGTGGGTGCTATTGCACGTAACCTCGGTTCGAAAACACCCATCCGCCTAATTGCGAGTGCCAAATCATGGCTTTGCCATGGCGGTGTGAACCGTAGAGAAGCATTTCTACCGGCAGGCAGCCCTGAAGAAGTGGCAAAAGTATCGCCTCTTCGCGCTACCGAGCTGTATCTTGAACACCTTAAGGAAGCTTGGGATCACGCAAACCCCAATCACCCCTTAGCTCAGCAAGATGTTACGATCACCGTACCGGCTTCTTTCGATCCAGCAGCGCGAGACCTCACTGCAGAAGCAGCTCGTAATGTCGGATTTGCTCATCTTACGCTTTTGGAAGAACCACAAGCGGCACTCTACAACTGGATAGATAACAGTAACGATGCATGGCGTGATGAAGTCAGCGTAGGTGATATTGTTCTTGTTGTTGATATTGGTGGTGGTACGACAGATCTTTCATTGGTCGAAGTTACACAAGAAGACGGTAATTTGTCTCTCAACCGTATTGCCGTTGGTGAGCATATTTTGCTTGGTGGCGACAACATGGACTTGGCGCTTGCGTACCGCTTGAAAATGAAGCTGGCGCAAGAAGGGAAAGAGCTTCAGCCTTGGCAAGTACAAGCCATGACTCACGCTTGCCGTGATGCGAAAGAAGCGCTGCTGAACGACACTGAATTACAATCGGTACCGATTGTTGTACCAAGCCGCGGCTCAAAATTGCTAGGCGCGACATTAAAAACGGAACTGACTCAACAAGAAGTGCAGCAAACGCTGGTTGATGGATTTTTCCCGAAAGTGGCGGTAACAGAACATCCGGTTCAGAAAACTCGCGGTGCATTAACACAGATGGGTTTGCCATACGCACAAGATGCGGGAATCACTCGCCACATTGCCGCGTTTCTTTCGAAACAAGCTAACGCTCTACAAACCGATGCTTCGTCTGAGCAACCCGCTGCTCAAGATTTTAACCCTTTCGCAAACATGCCCGGTATGCCAGATGCTGGAAACGCTGAGCAAGCAGCCGACTTTATTAAGCCATCGGTTATTTTGTTCAATGGTGGCGTGCTTAAATCCCCTCTTCTCGCCGAGCGCTTGGAAGAAACCATTAACGAATGGCTGATTGAAGCAGGTTCTGAATACGCCAAACGCTTAACTGGTGTCGATCTTGACTTGGCGGTTGCGAGTGGTGCCTCATACTATGGCGCAGTGCGTCGAGGTCAAGGCGTTCGTATCCGCGGTGGTATCGCGTCGTCTTATTATGTTGGTATCGAAAGCGCAATGCCTGCGATTCCGGGTATGGCACCGCCAATGGAAGCGCTGTGTGTTGCTCCGTTCGGCATGGAAGAAGGCTCCAGTGTTCAAGTACCAAGCCAAGAATTTGGTTTGGTCATCGGTCAGCCGGTTCATTTCCAATTCTTTGGATCAACCGTTCGCCGTGAAGATGCAGCTGGAACCCATCTGGATTACTGGGCACCAGAAGAATTGGATGAGCTACCAGAAATTCAAGTGACACTTCCCGTGTCAGACGGCAGACGAGAAGGCGAAGTGGTTCCGGTCACTTTGGCGTCCAGAGTGACGGAATTGGGCACCTTATATCTCGAAGCCATTGCAGCAGATAACGGTCAGAAGTGGCATGTTGAATTCGATGTGCGTGAAGACGGAACGTCCACTAGCTCATCTCACCAATAAGAAACAACAAAACGGCATCCAATGGGTGCCGTTTTCTCAGGTCTGTTGACTCCTTAAAATTAACAGAAGGTTTTGTTATATGACATCTCCTCGTTTTCTAGTCGGAATCGATTTAGGTACGACCAACACCGTCGTAGCATTCTGTGAAATTACCGACAATTTAGAACAATCCAATGTGACGCTTTTCGATATCGACCAGTTAATCGGTCCTGGTGAAGTCGTCCGTAAACCTCTTTTTCCTTCTTTTCGGTATCACCCAGCCGACGGGCAAATATCACCTTCGGATCTTACCCTCCCTTGGGAAGTTGAACGTACAGAAGGCGACATCGACAACATCATTGTCGGTGAATGGGCAAGAGAGCTTGGAGCGAAAGTGGAAGGGCGACAAGTGTCGAGTGCGAAAAGCTGGCTTTCTCATCAAGCGGTTGATCGCCGCTCCGAGATCCTGCCTTGGGCTGGCGCGACAGACGTCGAAAAAGTCTCCCCCGTTACGGCCAGTGCGAGCTACTTAAGCCACATTCGCCAATCTTGGAACTACCGAAACCCGAGTAATAAACTCGAAGATCAAGATGTTGTCGTCACCGTTCCTGCATCGTTCGATGAGACTGCTCGCAAGTTAACGCTGGAAGCCGCTGAACAAGCGGGGTTAGGCAAAATAGTACTGCTAGAAGAACCGCAAGCTGTGTGCTACGACTGGTATGCTCGCCACCAGCACACTGCATCCGAGGAACTCAAAACGCTGCCACTGATTCTGGTGTGTGATGTCGGCGGCGGTACAACGGATTTGAGTTTGATAGAAGCGAAATTTGATTCCGACGAACTTGCTTTGGATCGTATCGGTGTTGGTGAACATTTAATGCTTGGGGGCGATAATCTCGATTTGGCGCTGGCGCACCTAGCCGAACAGCGGTTTAGCCAAACCAAAAAGCTCAATGCGGCGAATCTAACCAAGCTAATCCAACAAACTCGTAAGGCGAAAGAGAACCTACTCTCAGCAAACGCACCAGAAGAAGTTAAAATCACCATGCTTGGCAGTGGATCCAAACTGCTTGGCGGAACCAAAAGTGTGCAGCTTTCCAAACAAGAAGTTCATCAAATAGCGCTTGATGGTTTTTTTCCGCTTTCCGGATTTGAAGAGGTGCCTAATAAAAGGCGAAGTGCCGTTGTTGAGTTTGGCCTACCTTATGTCGCCGATCCTGCTGTCAGCAAACACATCGCCGAGTTTCTTACCCAGCACCAGCAAGTATCTTATGCGGCGCTAAATAGAGCCAACAAGCTATACCTTGAAAGCAACCAAAACCTCGAAAGCAACCAAAACCTCGAAAACAGCCTAGACCTCGAAAACGGCGAAGAAACCGAAAAACCCGCCATTCCCGTTGGTTTGCTTCTGAATGGTGGTGTGTTCAACAGTGAACTCGTTACCGAGCGTATCACTCAGCTTTTGGGAAATTGGAAAGGAACGCCTATCACGGTGCTGGATAACCCACATCCAGATTGGTCTGTGGCATTGGGAGCTGTCGCATTTGGCAAAGCCAGACGAGGCGCACAGCTTAAAATTGGTGGTGGTGCTGCTCGCTCCTACTTTCTTCATTTACCTGAAAAGAACAAGATGGGTAAAGCCTTATGCTTGCTAGCAAAAGGAACCGAAGAAGGTCACGAGATTCGGTTAAGCGGTCGACGGTTTTCACTCACGCTGGGGGAGCCCGTCAAATTTAACCTACTCACCTCTACTCATGATTCATTTGGCAATACGACTTCGGGTAGCAACGCTTCGATACAAAATGGGATGATGGTGGATGTCGATCCGGACATTTTTGCGCCTCTACCTCCTTACATCTCAACGTTAGAAAGCGAGGGAGCAACGCTACAAGCGAATCAAAAAGAAAGAGTTGAAGTTCAACTGGCTTGTCAGCTGACGGAAGTCGGAACGCTTAAGATGGAATGCGTTAGCACCGAAGACGGCAGCACTGAAAACGACAGTAAGCGCTGGGAGCTCGAGTTTGAAGTACGAAACCAACAATCGGACGATCAAGAAAACACTCGCTTCCATCCAAATCTCGACGAATGCAAAACGCTAATCAGCCGAATTTACAGTGGTAATAAAAAGAGCGCTGAAGGCAAGGAAATAAAAACACTACCAAAAGATCTTGAGAGAAAATTAGGCAAACGTGAAGAGTGGGATTTCGCCACACTTCGCCAACTCTTCGATGCTTTTTCTCAAGGTCGGAAACGCCGACGTCGCTCTGAACAACATGAGAAAAACTGGCTACGCCTAGCAGGGTTCAGTATGCGACCTGGATTTGGTGACCCTACCGACTCTTGGCGCATCGAACAAATATGGAGCCTGTATCAGCAAAGTATTCAGTTCAAAAACCACCAAGGCTGGACGGACTGGTGGGTGTTTTGGCGCCGAGTGGCTGGCGGCTTAAACCAAGAACAACAAGAAACCATCTTGGCGGATATCGCTAAGTACCTTCACCCTGGTGCGATGAAAAACCCTCAATCGGCAAAAGCTGCTCAAGATATGGGTTATGAATCAATGGTTAGGCTTTCAGCTTCGTTAGAAAACTTAGATGTTGAAGACAAGGTATTGCTGGCTACGTGGTATCTGAGTAAAGCGATGAATCAAAGCCAATTCGAGCAAGCGCATTGGTGGGCTCTGGGAAGGTTAGCTTCGCGTACGCCTTTGTACGGCAGTCAGCATAACGCCATTCCAAGAGAGCAAATTGAGCAATGGTTACCGAAATTATTGGAGCTGAATTGGCAGAAAGAGCAAATGATTGCCTTTGCCGTCGTTATGATGTGCCGTAAAACAGGCGACCGATTGTTTGATGTGTCAGACGATTATCGAGAGCAAGTTCGCAGCAAATTAAAACAAAGCAAAGTTCCGGAAGCTTGGATCTCGCTGGTAGAGGAAGTAAAAGAACTCTCAGAGAGCGAATCTAAACGCGTATTCGGTGATGCATTGCCAAGTGGACTGACATTACTTTCGCATTGATCTCGATTCAAAACATACAGTACTAAAAAAGCCAGCTTAAGGTGTAACCCATAAGCTGGCTTTACAATATTTAGAATCGAGCTCTGTTCATAGTTTGAGTTGAACGTTACTCATACTCCATAAAAATCAAATTCAATCTTGTTTGATTTTAACGGCGGTACCGAATACTAAGATTTCTGACGAACCGTCCATAATGGAACTGGTGGTAAAGCGAATGCCTACAATGGCGTCTGCATTCAATTCTCTTGCCTGCTGGACCAGCCTTTCGATCGCCGTATCACGAGATTCAGACAACATTTCTGTATAGCCTTTTAACTCTCCGCCAACAAGCCCTTTTAAGCCCGCCATGATGTCACGACCAATATGCTTAGACTGGACAACATTGCCAGTCACCACGCCAACAACAGATTCAATTTCTTTGCCTGGGATAGTCTCAGTAGTTGTGAATATCATAGGTGTTCTCCTTATCTATACCTAAGTTTTTTGAAAGAAAAATTCCTTAAAAACGAAAGTGTCCAAAAAATTTCTGATAAATGAGCAGAACTCATACTGAGTAATCCCCTAATAGGCGATGTCAATATAACAGCTAATTAATCAATTAGATAGACGAATACTTACATGCGTAATTGACCTTCAAACGCTTTTACCCCTTTCATTTCCAGCTAAAAGCATCCATAACATCACAATTCTGACGAGTTACACAATAGCGTCAGAAAACTGTCAATAATCTGCAACGCTCACTACTCAATATAGCGACTCTATAAGAATCTCCGTCTGCTCGTTCAAGCATTTAAGCACATATCTATGGTGGATTGAGCGGATGAACTGGAGATGAAAACTGAAAGTAAGGAAGCACTGTGAATCAATTTGACCAACACCACGATCAACGCACACTGGATGAAGAGCCAGAATTCAACAAGATCGTTGAAGCCGCTCTTTCTCGCCGCCGATTCTTGAAAGCAACAGGCGCTGCAGGTACTGTCGGCTTTTTCGCCGCGACACCTTTAAGCCAAGCGATGGCGAAAGCCTCTTCTAAACATTCGACCAAAATGGGCTTTGATGCCATTCCGATTTCCACCGCAGATACCATAGAAGTGCCTAAAGGCTATCAAGCTGATGTGCTAGTGTCTTGGGGGGATCCTATACTAAAAAATGCACCCAAATTTAGCCAAAGCAATGACTCTAAAGCGCAAGAGATGCAGTTTGGTGACAACAACGATGGAATGACGTTTTTTCCGCTGTCGGATACCCGCGCCGTGCTTGCGGTAAACAATGAGTACACCAACAACGAATATCTCTACCCTCACCAAGGCAAAAACATTACCGCTGATGACGCTAGAAAATCACAAGCTGCACACGGTGTGTCTATTGTTGAATTAATGAAAAAAGACGGTAGATGGCAAATAAACGTAGAAGGTCGTCTGAACCGCAGAATCACGGCATTTACAGAAATGGAAATGACCGGCCCCGCTGCTGGACACAGTTTACTTAAGACGGCTGCGGACAAATCGGGCACAAAAATACTAGGGACTTACAACAACTGCGCAAATGGTCAAACACCATGGGGCACTTATCTTACCTGTGAAGAAAACTTCAATGGGTATTTTGCTGCCGAAAAAGAAACCAAACTTGGCGATACCTACAAGCGCTATGGCGTACGTGACAAAGATTGGGGATATGATTGGTTTAAACACGACGAGCGTTTCGACGTAAGTAAACACCCAAATGAGCCACATCGCTTTGGGTGGGTGGTTGAAATTGATCCAATGAACCCAAATTCCACCCCGAAAAAGCGCAGTGCACTCGGTCGCTTTAAGCATGAAAATGCCGCGCTAATGATCAACGACGACGGACATGCTGTTGTTTACCTTGGTGATGATGAACGAGGCGAACATCTCTACAAGTTTGTGTCCAAGAACAAATATGTAAAAGGTTCTGATGCCAATAAAGACCTACTGGAAGACGGTACTCTGTATGTCGCGAAATTTAATGGCAAAGAAGGAGAAACCGACGGGCAAGGTCAATGGCTAGAATTGACGTGGGGAAAAAATGGATTAACACCTGAAAATGGGTTTCCAGATGCGGCATCTGTTATGATCTTTGCACGTATGGCGGCAACTCAAGTCGGAGCAACCACCATGGATCGCCCTGAATGGGTAGCGGTTCACGCTGACCAAAAATCGGTATTTTGCACGTTAACCAATAACAAGTACCGTGGCGTTAGAGATAACCAGCCGTTGAACGTGGCAAACCCACGAGAAAAGAACCCATATGGTCATATTATTCGTTGGCGTCCGACAGGTGGTGACCACTCATCAGATACATTTAAGTGGGATATCTACGTACTGGCAGGTAACCCAGAAGTTCATCAGTCTGGCTTGATGGCCGGCTCGGACAACATTAATAAAGACAATATGTTCAACAGCCCAGATGGTATTGGGTTTGATGTAGCAGGTCGGCTTTGGATCCAAACAGACGGTAAATACTCAAATGAAGGCAACTTTGCGGGCATGGGAAACAACCAAATGCTGTGCAGTGACCCTGAAACTGGAGAGATTCGCCGCTTCTTAACCGGGCCAATTGCCTGTGAAATCACCGGCTTAACCTTCTCGCCAGATCATAAAACCATGTTTATTGGTGTTCAACACCCAGGGGAGGATTTGGCACCGTCACATTTCCCAGACGGTGGAAAAAGTATCCCACGCTCGTCTGTCATTATGATCACGAAAAAAGACGGCGGTGTAATTGGCGCTTAGTCGCTTGTTGGTGCTTGGCCACTTGTAGAGAATTAGTCACTTGTCGCATCATAGTGCCCTATTTCCTAAAGAAGTGAGATTCATCCGTCTCTAAAAAAATCAAAGCCCTGCAGTGCAGGGCTTTGATATTTAAATCTTCTGTATTTTGAACTTACGCTGTCGCTTGTTCCGCAACGTATTGCTTGTTACCGACATAGACAGAAATAAAGAATATCAGCATCATTATGTTGTACCAGCCTCCACCAATTATGATCATGAACGGTTGAGGCATCACATTCATTAACGCTGTTCCGACAAACATTAGAGGAAAAGGTGAGAATAAAACGACTTTGCGTGACAGAAGGCTTTGCTTTCTAAGCACCATGTAGATATACAAAATGCCGCCAATTGCGTACATACCTAATACAAGGAACATATAAATTACGCTAACATCCCAGCTTTGTATCAAGGCTTCTTCACTGATTTTTCCCACCACCCCGATATTGGTAAACTGGCTGTGGTATGCGCCTCCAACAACAATAGCCAGTGAGAATATAGCGAGTATCGTGTTGCGCATTTTTCCTGCGTCCAACCTAAGAAATACGCCAATAAAACCAAACAGGTAAAAGAAAGCTGCGACTGGTCCAATCAAGCCCCCCAATATCAGGCGCGTATCGCTGACGCCTTTCATTACCATCAACAAGGCGTAAGGCGAATCAGAAAGCGGTTCCGCAGTAAAATACAAAAGCATATCGCCTACGTACATAAGCACTGCACCTATCATTCCCAAAATAAGATACGTCGACCCTTTCATATTTTTGCCCTTTTCTTTGCATGAAGATCTTGACCTCAAACGACAGGTCAAAGACCCTTACTAATACCAATCGTAGTAAGTGATTACTCATTCTAGCTTGTTAAAACACT
>NZ_BFAQ01000008.1:1057-235743 GCF_002933855.1 Vibrio penaeicida | reverse complement strand
ATTACTCATTCTAGCTTGTTAAAACACTAGATAACTGCGTTAAAAAATTTGATTGTAGAATAACTACTTATCGAAATTTTTTGCCTTGTTCTCAAGCGTTTTTCCTTCGCTATTTATGAACACTTACTTACTGTGATTGGTATAAGCTGTGTAGTATTACTTCATTATTCAACATTAAATGCGAACAGTTATCATTTGTACAGGTATTTTACAAAGTCACACTACACCATTTGAACATACCAGCATGATATTTAAGGATATTTAAATGCCTAGAGAGAAGTTCCAAAATATTTATGAACGTGCTACAGAAAGAAAAGGCGGTGCTAGCAACCTAGAGAGTTTACTTTCTAAGCCACTAAGCCGAGAGGAGATTGCTCTTATTCCAGACGATCGTTGGTTGGCAGAATTCACGTTAAAAGTATTTCAATGTGGGATTTCTTGGAAAGTCGTTAAAAGTAAGTGGGAAAGCTTTGAAGATATTTTCTTTCAGTTCCGAATTGAGCCTTTATTAATGTTGTCAGATGACGTTTGGGAACAAAAAGCCCAAGACCCACGTATTATTCGCCATCTGACAAAAGTGATGTCCATCCCTGCTAATGCTCAAATGATATACGAAGCCAGACATGAGCATGGCTCGTTTGCAGAAATGGTCGCGAACACGAAAAGCGAGTGCATCACGGATCTTTGGGCTCACCTTAAAAAACATGGAAAGCGCCTAGGTGGTAACACTGGTCCTTATGCGTTACGCCAGCTCGGTGTAGATACTTTTATCCTCTCTTCAGATGTTGAATCACATCTAAGAAATACGGGCGTAGTAACCAGCGGAAACCACACGAAAAGCGCCTTAAAAGCAGCCAACCATGCCTTTGCGCAGTGGCAACAAGAAAGTGGGCGTAGCCTATCAGAGATAAGCCAAATCATTGCTTATAGCTGCGGCGATAATCGTGTGATTTAGTCCATGACTATGCTAAATACTGCGTATGTTAAACAGCCGCGCTACGAAGTTTAAACCTTCGGAACAAATACCAGCCTAACCATAAACCAGACGTCAGTAATGCGGCGGTAATAATGGCAGGCTTAGGGTTATCCAAAGTACTAATAGACCCCGAATACACAGCTATCAAACAATATGGAATGGTGCTGAGTGACCAAGCAGTGATAAAGCGTGAGAATGACATCCCCGTCATTCCTGCGAGACACGCTGTCACTTCTGGCAATATCGGCACCGCCCTTGACAACAAAATCATCGTAAAGCCGTGGCTCTGAAAAGCGGTGTTAATTTCAAAGATTTTTTCCTCATCTTTGACAATAAAAGACAATATTCTGTTGCCGTATCGCCTTCCCAAAACAAAACCAATGCACCCCGCGAGCATCATCCCAATCACGGCTGCAAGCGCACCATACCACTGCCCTAAGAAATAGCCAGACAGTATGGTGATCGTTAGCGTCGGCATCGCGACAAACAAATCAGCAAAGAGCAGTAATATTGTCATGCCCCCTACGTAAATGGGCGACAAGGACTTCGCGTACGTCAGCCAAGATTCAATTTGCTCAATACTGAGTACACCCGCGACTTTTAAAATAATAAAAGTAGAGGCAA
Organism: Vibrio penaeicida; assembly: GCF_002933855.1. Lineage (GTDB taxonomy): Bacteria > Pseudomonadota > Gammaproteobacteria > Enterobacterales > Vibrionaceae > Vibrio > Vibrio penaeicida_A. The sequence continues at coordinate 234,143 of NZ_BFAQ01000008.1, read as the reverse complement.
ATATACTTGCCACAATCAGCATAACTTTGATTAAAGATGTCATTTTAACCTCCTATGGATATACCATTTCAATGTCCACACCCGACTCGAATTCGGATCTCACTAGCTTGGATTTTTTATACACAGGGGCACCAGTAAGCGACACCTTTTGCTTCTTTGAAAAACCCAAGCCTTCAGCGGGGTAAATACCCGTCCAGTTTTTCGTCACTTTTCCATCTTCGTCCTCATCGTGGAGTATTTTTATCGCGATTTCTTGCTGTGGTATATCGAACGTAAAAGACATAGCCGCACTAAGCTGCGATTGGGTTTGATTTTGCAAAGCCTTTGCGTGAATTTTAGGGAAACCATCTTCGCCAAAAATGAAGACAATGAGATTCCCTCCCCTCTCAACATCTACATTGGTCACATTTATCTCAATTGCATTTACCTCAGAAATGGATCCCATTACTAATCCTCCTATTAGCCCTATCATTGCTTTCATGGTTACGCTCGTTTCATCAAATTTGCCGCGGCTCCTGGCGACAAGCGCATTAACCATCGGAGCAGTTTTACTTTTCCAATATCGTTGTCTTCTATCTGCTTCTCTATTCCTTCAATTAACCGATTGGCAGCATCTTCCGACGTCAGTTTTCCGCTCCCTCTGCCATCCGTCATCTTGGTTTCGACCAATGGCATGAGCGCTTGCAACACTCGTACATTGGTATCCTCTAGTTGGTATCGAAGCGACCGAGAAAAAGAGTTCAACGCGCTCTTAGTGGCGCAATATATGGCGGATGTTGTTTTAGGCATGAGAGCCAATCCGGAATTTACGTTGAGAATGACCGCCTTAGGGGCGTTCATTAGGCTTGGCAAAAGCAAAGAGGTTAAACAACATACAGAGGTGAAATTTGTGGTGATCTCTCGCTGGATATTTTCGTACTTGAAATTCTGGCTTGTAAAACTCGGGGTATATTGCACAGCAGCATTGTTGATGAGCACATCAATCTTTTTATGGTCTTTGATGATGGAGCTGGCGATCCATTCAACGGAACTGATATCTGATAGCTCAGCCTGATACGTTACTACGTTAAAGTCTGCCGATAACTTCGCTAGTTTTGCCGCATCTCGGCCAATGACTATCAACCTGTTTTGCTTACTCAACATACGCACTAAATCGAGCCCAATACCCGATGTTCCGCCAGTAATGATGATCTTTTTATTTGTTAATTCCATTTACTTCTCCAATTCAACTGAATGCATTAAGCTTCATGAAAAGGACTTTAGAGCTTTGCCAGCAGGCGAGCGTTAACCTGGGTTAAAAATGATGAATTTTTTGAATTTTATTGAACAAAACGGTACGGCGCTGCACAAAGAAATAGGTGACCACTTGTTTAGACAAGGTGATTCCGACTCTTCTATGTACGTCATCAAAGAGGGGATGCTTAAGGCCTACTACGTAACAAGTGAAGGTAAAGAGACAATAAAATCCTTTCTGCTGAGAGGTGATGTTATTGGGAGCATGTCGGCAGCGTATGCGCAGATGCAAAATACCTTTAGCTTGATTTGCTTAGAGCCGTGTACATTAGTCCGGTTTGATTTCAAAGCGCTGCATTCTGCCAGTTTGACAGATCAAGAGTTGTCTCAAGATGTCATAGAGATATTGCTAAAGTTCGCAATGAAGAAAGAGCAGCGAGAGAGAGATTTGCTGTGTTTATCCGCACAGCAACGTTATGAAAAGCTTCTTGAAACTTCACCTGAATTGATTGACAAAGTGACACAAAATGATATTGCCCGATACCTAGGTGTCACCCCTGTAGGGCTGAGCCGTATTAAGCATCGCGTTATGGAAAATACATAACGCCATGCTTAAGGCTGGGTTAGTAGAGCTAAGCCCATGTGATACTAGCCCCTATCTACATACCGTAGGTAAATTCTTTGCCTGCTTCTAACATATCTCGATGGATCGGCGCTAAAGCGTTTGAGTATGCAGAAAGCAAAGACATGGTGTAATTCGCACGTCTCCCAAACGCTTCATCGGTGCAGTGATTCTCTTCATCTAAAAGATCTTGGCTATTTCTAAAGATAAGGTGATCGGGCAAAAAGCAGACATGATTATTTTTACTCCCACTCAGCCTCAGTTCACTGATGGGATACACCCCATTGATGCTCACAGTAACACTAACAAGTAACGCCGGTTTATGAGCCAATTCATTTGCCGTTGTCAGCATCAAAAAGTTTTTTAATGCAGGGGTCGCCATTCCATGCCATTCCGGTGTAATAAACACAAATGCGTCTGCTTCTTTTAGTTCAGCAGCAACGTCTCGCCACGGCTGCCACTCTTCACTACCTTGCCATACACCTTCATTCCACATTGGCAGATTAAGTTCATGGAGATCATACACTTTGGCTTCTTCAAAACCATGGTGCTGACTGAGAGATTTAAGAAACTTCCCTACTTTCAAACTTTGTGACTGTGCTCGATGGCTTCCAGATATGATTGCTAGTTTCATGTTTCTCTCCTAAACACTTTCTGATACTTGTTAGATTAACTTATTTATCTTCATATTAAGATTGTTTACGTTAATACAAATATTCAACCGGATCAACTCCCTTTACATGCTTTATGTCAAAAGTGGAAAAGAAGCGTTCTGAAAAGAAGGAAACGCGAGCTCATGCCCCAGTTACCTCAAAGTACTTGGCGGCTAGTGCAGCTTAGAATTGGACATTGGAGTTGGGTTGGCTTTAGAACTAGGCACAAATTTAGCCACTTCAATACCAACTCTAGTGTCTGTAACAGGCGAAAAGTTGAATTAGACGTTGTGCCTAGAAAAACACATCTAAGTCGATGGGAGAAATTTATGAATAAGCAATTCACACTGATGTTGGTTCATCTGCTTAGGCACAGGATAGTTCCACTGCGCCTCGTACAGGGCTGCTTTTGCGATATCTGGGATATCTTCATCCACCAATTTATCCAACTTTTCAGGTATATGAAGTTTTGACTGAAGGCTTTGAACATACTGTATAAACGCTTGGGCTTTCATCCTCTCGGTGCTTTTTGGCTCACTGACATGAATAAGATCAGCAAGTTCGGCCAACTGCTTCGTAACCGCCGGTTTGGAGAACTCTAAAACGTGCGGCAATATCACGGCATTCGCCAATCCGTGAGGTGTTCCGTACTTAGCACCAATGTTATGTGAGATGGCGTGAACATAACCAAGGCTAGCTTTCGTAAAGGCTAAACCGGCATAGTAAGATGCAAGCGACATATTTTGCCGAACCGCACTGTTCTGGCCGTAGATAAAGGCTTTTTCTAGGTTCTCGTGAATAAGGGTGATGGCAGCTTTTGCGTACCCATTGGTTTCAGAGCTCGCATTAACAGAAATATACGCTTCAATAGCGTGGGTTAACGCGTCCATACCTGTATGAGCGGTAATATGAGGAGGCAAACCCATTGAGAAAGCAGGGTCCAACGAAACCAACATAGGGACCAATTTCGGGTCCATTAATGGCGTTTTTTGATGAGAAATAGGATCGGATACCACAGCCGCAACCGTGACTTCAGACCCCGTGCCCGATGTTGTTGGCATGACAAAAAGTGGGGCTGGTGCACGCCAAACTTTGAGTAATCCAGTTAGGCGCTTAATGGATTTTTTATTGGTTACACGTGCCGCAATTACTTTTCCACAGTCGATAGGCGATCCCCCTCCCAATGCCAATATTCCCTGACAGTGGTCGCGTTGATATTGTTCCAAACCGAGTTCAACCTGATCGTATGTTGGATCCGGTGTGACTTTTTTAAACACCGAGTATTCAACACTGGCTCGCACCAATTCCGACTCCAACTTTTCCAGCAGACCAGATGAACAAATCCCCTCATCAGTAACAATAAGAACACGTTTGATGCCAAGCAGTGAAATAGAGTGGCAAAGCTGCTTGTGCGAATCCTTTCCCTGAAACAGAGTCGGCTTTGGAATCGGAATAATATCAGCCGCGATTTTCAGTGCTTTTATGTACGCTTTGTGCATTAAAAGTAGTAACTGGGAACGCATGAGATTGCCTAATTTGGAAGCCCTAAGACAAGTCTAGGCAATACAAACAGTTATCTCTACATAGAAAAGTTAAATTCGAGAGGGAGATGCAATAAGAATGGGGGCTGGGTATAGATTTCGCTGTGTTGAGAAAGAAAAAAACCAGCTATCTTCGTAAGCTGGTTTTATTCATTAATATAGTGATACGCCTAAAAATAAGAGTGATATTTGAATCAGTGTTGTTCACCCGTTGGGTTAGCACCAAATACCGACTCACTGTATATATCTGACAACAATTTAGGTCCACGATGTGATGTGTTTTCCTGAGCTACTTTCAAGCGTTTTTTTCGAACAATTGCATCTTCTTTCGCCATTGCTTTCAATGCGTCTTCATGCTCTTTTGCAGCCTTGATAAATTCGGGATCAGCCAATGCTTGCTGACGTAATTTGTTCACCCTTTCCATTGTTTCCCACAACATACTCAGCCCTCCTATAAAAACTGTATACACATACAGTATAGAAATTTTAAAGTACGAGTCAAGAAAAAAGCTGTTTTTTTATACAGTAATAATCAATACACGTAATACGCTATTAAATTATGATGCTTGGCACTTAAACTGACCAACGAGATCTCTCAGCGATCCACTGAGTTGATTGAGGCTCTCACTCAACTCGTCCACATTGCCTGCGCTCACCAATGATTTTTCAGTATTTCCCTGCATCACACTGATACTGTCTTGAACGCTTTCTGAAGCTGTTACCTGCTCGTCCACTGCTCGGGAAATGTCCGACGAACGATGAGCAATTTCTGCAATTGAATCGACGCTGACATTCACTGAATCGTTAGCTTGATTCACTAACTTACTGACCTCTTCTGCCATTTTTACCGCTTCATCGATTTCTTTTGCGGCATTCATCGTTCCTTGTTGTAAGTCTTCAATAATGGTTCCGATTTCTTGTGTCGATTGCTGAGTCCGCCCTGCCAAACTTCTTACTTCATCAGCAACAACGGCAAAACCTCTTCCATGCTCTCCGGCTCGCGCCGATTCAATTGCGGCATTAAGCGCCAGTAAATTGGTTTGCTCTGCTATTTCAGAAATAACACCCAATACAGAACTTATCGAATCCGAGCGAGTTTTAAGCTCTCGCATGACTTGGTCAGCATTTCCCATAACGTTATCAAGCCGCTGGATATTGGTTACAACACTTTCCAATTCATTTGAAGACGATTTTCCGTTTTCACGGGCGACGTTTGATGCATCATCTGCTGAACTAATATTCGTTTTAACCTGCTCAACAACCAAGAGCATTTTCTCCATTGAGCAGGAGACTTGTTTGGTTTCGACATCCTGTTGAACGACTAAGTCGCGAGAGTACTTGGACTCATCCACCAAGGTATTTACCGACTTATCTAAGTGCTGGGTCATGCTTGATACTTCGACAATCACTTTCTCAATGCGGCTAACAAAATGATTGAACAAATCACCGATCTTTCCTAGCTCTTTGAGTTTCGACTTCTCTAGCCTAACCGTTAAGTCGGCTTCGCCTTGCGCAATTCGTTCTAATGCATCAGACAAAGACTTAAGTGATCCCGATATGAGCCGGACAACAGTAATACTGATGATAATAGTAAAAAGAATCACCACGCCACTGACCACATTTAGTATCAACTTGTTTCTTTGCAGAACGAGGGTCGCCGACTCTAATTCTTGATCCTTGAGATCGTTAACACGGCTTGAAATTTCTTGAAGTTTACTGCTGAGGATTTCCCCGGTACTATTCACTTCCAAAACTTCACGGCGAATTTGCTCACCAAGCTCGATGATATGACGCTTTAGATAAAATATGGATACTTTGTCGTTGAATGCGATCAGTAAAAATTGGTTCAGGAGCTCTTCCAGCTTTTGATACTCTTTTTGATACTTATTGATCTCATTAACATAGCCATCAATCGAAGACATTTTCTTGTTAATGCCATCCAGAATCTGCTTAGCTTGGTTCGCCTGAATACTAATAATGGTATCCACTTGTTCGGCAGCTGCTGCTTTCCAAACCAACCCACCTAACGCGGCAATATCAAACCTAAGCTTAGAAACATTATTTTTTGCATCGACAGCGCTACTGCTTAGTGATTCATTAGAGTACTTAATCAAATCTGCGACCTTTTTAGGGTCATCTGCCAATGTTTTACTTTTTAGCGTTCGCTTTAACTTCCTTTCGTTACGCTTAATCGCAAACGCAATTTTCCCATCCAAACTATCTATTGCGCTTTGCAGGTCTTTTTGAACAACGCTGAAAATAGCGATCTTCTCGCGAAGCATAAACTCATCTTTAAGTTGGTCGCGCTTTTCTACCATTAAAAGATCTGTTTCTTCAATATCGTGCTTAAACGACGCCTCTAGAGAAGCACGATCGATGAACCCTGGCATCGACGCTTCGAATTTATCCAACAGAAGCTTAAATTCTTTATCTGCATTGGAGATATCAGGTAGATTGGCTAATTCCTCACTCTTCAGTGAAGAGAGGATGGTGGTCGTCCTCGACAGTAAAGTGAACACAGATTCTTGAGCAAGCCCCATAGACTCTTGTAGAGTCGACATCGTGCCCAATTTCTGCTGTCCCACTTCACTCCTCTGCATTGAATACAGAGACATTGTCAGCAAAACAGCAATAGCGATTAAGCTGGTTCCTGATAATAAAAAGACAAGCAGCTTTATTGATAACTTGGCATTCGCTTTACTCGAAGACATACACCACCTCACCTACGCTTACAGTTCGTTCCAGTTCAGTTTCACGAACTGACCACCTTTAATCTGAGTCGGCCACACATCGTTACTCGCCTGATGATGCGTTGCATCCAGCATGTTTTTGGTTCCAATGCCCAAATCAAAATTGCTTAAACTTTGGATACCATTAACGATGTCTTCTGAATTCAAGATACCTGACTTGCTTTTTATTCCATCAACAAGAATTTTTGCCGCAAGGTAACCTTCTAATGCCAAAAACGAAGGAGGAACTGAATTGTTGAAACTGGATAGGGACGATCTAAACTCATTTACTGTCGGTAAATTAGCCTCATAGTGCGGTACGACCTGAGTGATAATGACACCTTCAGACTTCTCTCCCAGCTCTTTCATCAAAGACACGCTGCCAACAAACGAAACGTTTAGGAACAAAGCATCGGGTAACTCTTCTTGAGCCAAGGATATAAACTCTGCACAAGGCTTATAAGCACCAACCATAATGATGGCTTTCGGTTCAACTTCTGCGTCTAAAACCGTGATTAGCCCATCTTCTACGTTTGTGGTATTTCGCTCATAACGACCATGGGCAATAGAGCCAATGTCCGTAAAACCATGAGATTTAAGTGCGCTCACGCCACCGTTGTAACCCGCATCACCATACCCATCTTTTTGAGTAAAAAATGCGATTTCTTCCGGCTTGATACCACTGCCGAGTAAGCCATCAATCATTGCGGCTGTTTCTTGTGCATAACTCGCACGGTAATTAATAATGTATCGGTCTGGTGGGCTTTGGCGAAGTAAGCCAGCACCGGTTACAGCTCCAATTAATGGCACCTTCATTTCATTTGCAATAGGTACTGTCACAACCGCTGTCGGTGTACCAACATTGCCGATCATGGCAACCACTTTGTGGTCGTTTATTAACGCTCGCGTGTTTTTGGCTGCTTTTCCAGGTTCATAACCGTCATTAATTGCGATTAGTTCCAGTTTGTTGCCATTTACACCACCAGCATCGTTAACCATCTTAAAATAGCTTTCGACACCCGCTTTCACATTGGTACCTAAGCCACTTGCAGGGCCTTCCAAAGCTGTAGACATGCCCACTTTTATGGTACCTGCAGTACTTCCAAACGCCACTAAAAGACAACTTAACGATACAGCTGAAGAGATAGAACCAAGTTTCATAAACCTGGATAGAAAATGTTTTCTAACTAGCATTTTTTGATCCCCTTATTCTTATTGTGGGTAAGATTAACCCTAAAAATAATGCTAGTTCTCTTTCTAAGATGATCCACCATTTTGCGAGTCAAATATCAAACTTTTAAATTAAGTTCGATTTATCAACACATTATAGTTTTAGTTATTTTTACTATAAAACTCACTTTCTTACATAACCTTCTCATATAGAGAAAACTCAAAGCCCAAAAAAAAACCGCCATGAATGCATGGCGGTTTCTTAAGTACAAAATCTAAAGGTTCATCACGGCTTATTTCGGTAACCCACTTTTACGTTACCATTCCCGCTAAACCAAAGTGCTTCATTGCGACGGCGAGCAATTAAGATCGGTCCGTCATCATAAAAAAGGAAGTTCTTCCAATACCTCTTAAAGAATACCCATTTTGTCTCAATCACATTGTACTTCTCATAACAGAAATACACAGTAACGTCGTCTTGCCAATCAATGTGTTCCAAAACTTCAGCAGGCAAATCTTCTATATCGGAATCCCAATCTTGCATCCAGTCGACTTCATGTAACCAATTACTGGTTTTCATTGGCCAGTCTTGAGAGCTAAGACGTTCAGAATCAGGGCTTTGAGCACTGATATTTTCTTTCCAAAGCTGTGCGGCACGTGCTTGTGTCATGGGCTTTATATGGCTCAGTTCTGCTTCAGGAACAGGCATCGACTGATGGGTAAAAATCCATTTGCGTTGATAATCATCCAAGGACAAATAGGACATGTGTTTCCTTTATTAATTAGAGTAATCTGGCTTTTCGCGCCAGTTAGGATTAATCAATGAAGTTAGGTTGTGATCTCGCCACTTACCATCAATAAGCAAGTAATCTTTTGCCGTCCCTTCAAGTTGAAAACCTAGGTGCTTCAAAACCCCTTCACTACGCTGGTTAGTCGGGATATACGCGGCCATAATACGATGCAAATTTTGATTTTCAAATAGCCAATCGCAGGATAATTTAAGCGCGGTTTTCATCACGCCTTTTCCTTGGTGATATTCGGCGACAGAATAACCTACATTACAGGCATGAAACGGATGACGAGATACGTTACTAAAAGAAACCGTCCCCATCATTTCATCCGTTTCTTCGTCGACGATAAGCAAATAAAACGCCAATCCCATTCGATGAAGTTCATGTAGCTTTATCAGTCGCTGTGCCCAACCATCTTCACGAAAAAAGGCTTCTTCACGCTTAGGTTCCCAAGGTTTTAAATGCGCTTTATTTCTTCTGAAATATTCACTGATTTTTTTTGCGTCACCGGGTTCTGCTGTACGCACAATCACACCGTTGCAAGACGCATGCATTATGTATGAACTCATGACTAGGGCTTCCTGATACCGTAATCGCGTAATTTGTTCGCAATGGATGTATGTGAAACATTCAAGCGTTTGGCCAACTTGCGACTGGAAGGGAACGATTGGTATAAGTTTTGAAGAATTTGAGACTCATAGGATTTCATGATCTCATCGAGCGATCCATCCATATTAATGCCCACAAGCGCATTAGATTGCTCAATTGAAGGCAGTTCAAAATCATCAATTTGAAGCGTATCACCCGATAACCGAGTCATCGCTCTTAGCACCATATTGTCGAGCTGGCGAATATTACCTGGCCAAGGATACTGGCTGAGCTCTTCGAGCGCGCTTTCACTAATGGCGGGCTTATTTATCCCCAATTGATGGGCGTACTTAGAAATGAAGAGATCCAGCAACGTGCCAACATCAGCATTGCGCTCTCTTAGGGCAGGGATATGCAAACTTAAAACGTTAAGACGATAATACAAATCTTCACGGAATACGCCTGTTTCCGTTAATTCAACGAGCATTTGCTTGGTTGCTGCAATCACTCGAACATCAACATGTACTTCCTTTTCTTCACCTACACGGCGAAACGTTCCATCTTGCAAAAAGCGTAAAAGCTTAATTTGCAGATGCGCGCTCATTTCCCCAATTTCATCGAGAAAAACCGTTCCGCCATTGGCTTGCTCAAATATGCCTACGTGCCCTTCTTGATTGTTAAACGTTCCAGGCGCGTGCCCAAACAGTTCCGTTTCGGCTACATCATCTGGCATTGACGCACAGCTTAAAACAAGAAATGGGTGGCTCGCTCTTTCTGAGCGGTTATGACATGCTCGCGCCAACATCTCTTTGCCTGTACCCGTTTCACCTTCAATAAGTAAAGGTTGGCTCATGGTGGCAAGCTTTTTGGCTTGCGCCATTAAGCTTTTGTGTCGGTTTGAGCTGCCCACAAAATGTTCAAAGCCCAGATTATTGCTTTCCGATAAGAATGGATCATTTTGCACGTTCGGCAATCGATTTTTCAATGTAACTACCGCACTGGCTAAGACCGTATCGTTAGATTCGCCAGTAATGTACACCGGCATCACTTCTAGCGTGTAATCGAGACCATTGATGACAACTGTATCGCGAAAACGCGCACTGCTCTCTTCTAGCCAGCGAGCAAAGTTAAACTGCGGTATGTAGTGACCTATCGGTTCATCGATGAGTTCTGCACCTTGATGAAAAAACAGATCATGAGCGGAATGGTTTGCCACGTCTATGGTGCCTTTTAAGCTCACCGATAGAACAGGATCGGGCAAATTAGCCAACAATGCCATGAGTTCCGTGCTTTGCCTTTCACTTGGCATAAATTGGATTTTTCGCACGTCCGTCACGCCGTTTATCAAACGGATTTGTGCCATGAGATCACGGAAATCATCAAATTCGATTTCAGGGCAATTGAGGTAGATGATGCCTCGACGATCAATCTCAATCCCTCTGAGATCGATCTCTTTGGTCGCGAGGATACCCAGCAACTCACGGGTAAGACCTAACCGATCTTCACATAAAACTTCTAAACGCACTTTGGAGTCCATCAAGGTGTCAGGAAAAGTTGACACCAAGTCTGGGACAAGCACGAAAGACAGTCAAGAGAACTCCCCAAAATTGAGAGTTCTTAAGGAATTAGCGTCGCCGTTTGCTGGTTCTATATACAAAAAACGCAACAATGATGGGAAAATTCATCTAGGAGACAGATTTAGAAATACGCGAAACAATGCCTTTTCTCACTTCTCCAAGCTTGATCTTGTCGCTCGCTTGCCAGCGTACTGGGCGCAGTAAAGACATAGCTCGAATACCGAGCCTAGCAGTAAGTAAACCGACACCAATACCTTGGGCTGCGCGGGTAGAAACCTTCCCTGCTAAATCCATGGAAAGAAGGTCCATACTGGCGTCGGCAACTAACTCCGTTGCCCCTGCGGCGGCCATGTTCACTAAAACCAGTTTTAGTAATTTGATGCGCGACCAATACCCTAGATCGACACCGTACAACTTTGCGAGATCATCGATTAACTTAAAGTTTCGCCAAGCCACCAAAAGCATATCAGCGGTCGCTAACGGGCTCACCGCCACCAGCAATGCCGATTCGCTTGCAGAACGAGTGATAAGATCTTTTCCTTTTTTATCCAGTTCCTTAAGCACAATACTGTCGTACATTTGCAGAACTTCTTGATCACTATGGTTGGCGTTAATCGCGTTCACCCAACGATCATAAGAAGGTGAAAGTTCATCTATTCCCGCTTGTTTAGCAATTGCAGTACAAAAGGGTTTCGCTTTACCAATTTGGTCGGCATCGTAAATAGCCTGTGCGTTATCTTGAGTGGAGAACTGGTGGCGAAGCTTTTTCAGCTTCCAAAGCTCTTTTCCAATAAAGCCAATGCCTATAGAAGCGAGCCCTGCAACAAAGGCAGACCAACCAAACGCCAGCCAGTCTCCTGATTGAAAAGCCGTTAAAAACGTATCGACCGTTTGCCAAGCAACAAGCCCTGTAAATCCCGTGAGCAACCCTGCCACTCCCCAACGGCCTTTCGTCGAAGGTTTAATGACGGTTTCTAAGTTCTCGTCATTTTCTGATTCAACCGTCACTTCAGCAGGCACAAATTTGGATTTTTCATCAAACTGAAGGTGCGCATTGAGCTCCCTCTCTGATTGCTCATTTTCACCGTCTAAAGATTCGTTAAAAACGCGTTTGGGTTTGAATTCACTCATGCTAGTTTGTCCCCTATCAAGTATTGCAACGCTTTATCCATCCGAACGTGATTCAATGGTTCGCCCTCCCCAACCTGAGAAGGTCTGAAGCTTTGAAAATCAAAGGAATGCGTTGCCCAGTAGCGCTCGTCGGGTAAAGTACGTGGCACTTCACCGGGATAAAGCGTCATAGCTTCATCGGAAAGGAGCGTGCCTTGTATTGCAGGGCAATTGTCGTCACCAGTGCCAACAAACCCTGCTTGCGTAGCTTGTATCGATGCTAATGTCATACAACTCATATCTATATTTTCGAATGCAGCGTGTTGCCATGCTGGGTGTACCATTTGTTTTAGCAGCGAAGCTAAATTGGCATGCTGGTCGGGTGTAACGTGATCAGACTTCGTTGCTGCAAATAACACTTTGTCTATTTTGGTCGAGAAAAGGCGTCTTAGCAGATTATTCCGGCCATATTTGAATGAGCGAAGAAGCTGCTCAATCGCTCCTTTCATATCATTAAAAGACTCTCTTCCGGCATTTAAGGGTTGTAAACAATCCACTAATACGATTTGCCTGTCGAACGTTGAAAAGTGCTCTTTATAGAACGCTTTCACCACTTTTTGCTGATATTCCTGATAACGCTGCTTTAGCATGGAGTACTGGCTGCCTTTCAAGGCGTCATCAACTTTGGAAAAGTCTTGCAGAGGGAAAAATTGTAATACGGGTGCGCCCGCTAATTCTCCAGGTAACACGAAGCGCCCGGGTTGCACCCAATGAAACCCTTCATCTTTGCATCGGTGCAAAAATGAGGTATAGCTAGCACTCAGTTCAGCCAATTCCTTTTCGTTGGCGTCGGCATTGGGTTCAAACCCTTCCATTGCGCTAAACCATTCTTGCGCGAGTGCTTTCCGAGCGTTTTTCATCGATTCAAACTGCGACTGACTCCACTCTTCAAAACTCATTTCAAGAAGGGGTAAATCCAATAACCATTCACCTGGATAATCAACAATATCCAAATACAACGTTGCCGTACTCGAAAGGTATTTCATGACACCGGAATGGGGTCGATATTTGATGGCTAAGCGAATTTCACTGACGTCTCGTGTCGGTTTAGGCCACGATGGTGGAATAGATTGAAGCGAATCTATGGCATCTTCATAACCAAAACGAGGCACCATAAGATTCGATTGAGGTACACGCTTGGCACCAACAAGTCGATGCTCTTGTGAAACCGCCAATAAGGGGAGATTATCGTGAGTAGACGAATGAAGCAGTTGATTAACCAACGAAGTGATAAAAGCCGTTTTTCCTGCTCTAGAAAGACCAGTAACCGCCAGTTTTACGTGTCTGTCCATTCCACGATGGACTAAATCATTGACTTCTTGGGTGATTCGTTTCATTCACATACTCCAGTACTAACCGCAGCCAGAGTATGCAAAAAATTGGATTAATACCAGATGAACTGTTTCTTAATCGTCTTCAATCAATTTGTAGATAACGAATAGCGCAAGTTCCAGTAGTAAAGTCAGAACAACCGTGGTGATCACATAGGTTTCTTGAAAAATGGCGATACCACGGAGGATCATGTCGTAACCGACGATCGCTCCGACGATAACGGCAATTAGAATTTGTAGAAATTTAACAAAACGAGGCATCATTTCTCCTTTTAGTTTTTGCCTTTTATATAGACCGATATTAACCCTTACCAAATGAAAAACCACAAAAAACGCAGCCTTAGCTGCGTTTTTATAATCAATATTTGAAAAGTGAGATTTGGCTTATACTCAAACCAACCTATTCTCTATGCCTATCCATTAAACCTTGTTGGCTTCGGCAATTTTTACCTTCCAAGTATCTGGGCCAATCTGGTGCGCATTTGCGCCTGTTGAGTCAACAGCAACGGTCACTGGCATATCTTCGACTTCAAATTCGTAAATCGCTTCCATACCTAAGTCTTCAAATGCCACAACGCGGGCTTTCTTAATTGCTTTTGCAACCAAGTACGCCGCGCCACCAACTGCCATTAGATAGACGGCTTTGTGATTTTTGATTGATTCTACCGTCGCAGGGCCTCGCTCCGCTTTACCAATCATACCCATTATGCCTGTCTCTTCGAGCATCATATCGGTGAATTTGTCCATTCGTGTTGACGTTGTTGGGCCTGCTGGCCCCACTACTTCATCACCAACTGCATCAACAGGGCCAACGTAGTAAATAAACTTACCTTTCAGATCCACCCCTTCTGGTAAGCCTTCGCCACTATTAAGCATACCTTGCAGACGTTTATGAGCTGCGTCGCGACCAGTTAAGATCTTACCGGATAGAAGTACAGTTTCGCCTGTCTTCCAGTTTTGAACGTCTTCTTTGGTGACGGTATCTAGATTGACTCGGCGTGTATTTTCACCCGCTTCCCAAGTGATGTCTGGCCAATCTTCTAACTTAGGTGGCGTTAGTTCAGCAGGTCCTGTGCCATCCAAAGTGAAATGAACATGACGAGTCGCAGCACAGTTAGGAATTAAACACACTGGTTTTGATGCAGCGTGCGTTGGCGCTGTTTTGATTTTCACATCGACGACTGTCGTCAATCCGCCCAAGCCTTGTGCACCAATACCAAGCCGATTCACACGGTTGAAGATATCCAAACGTAACTCTTCTTCTGCATTTTCAGGACCACGTTCGATCAACTCATGAATGTCGATGTGTTCCATGAGCGATTCTTTCGCCAATACAGCGGCTTTTTCAGCCGTACCGCCAATACCTATACCCAACATACCCGGTGGGCACCAGCCTGCGCCCATGGTGGGTAACGTTTTCTCTACCCATTCAGCAATATCGTCAGATGGGTTTAGCATTACCATTTTGGTTTTGTTCTCACTACCGCCGCCTTTCGCTGCGATTTGTATTTCGACTTTGTCACCCGGCACCATATTGATATGGACAACGGCCGGAGTATTGTCTTTGGTGTTGATTCGCTTACCTGCCGGATCCATCAGAACCGATGCACGCAGCGGGTTATCTGGGTTGGTGTAAGCTTGGCGTACACCTTCATCTACCATTTGTTGAACGGTTAAATCTGAAGAGTCCCATTGCACTCCCATTCCGATATTCACAAAACACGTCACGATGCCCGTATCCTGACAAATAGGACGGTGACCTTCGGCTGACATGCGTGAGTTGATCAGAATCTGAGCGATAGCATCTTTTGCTGCTTGGCTTTCTTCACGTTGGTAGGCTTCATCTAGGGCTTGGACAAAGTCCATAGGGTGATAATAAGAAATGTATTGAAGTGCATCAGCCACACTGCTGATAACATCTTGCTTACGAATGACGGTCATACATTGCCTCGATTGTTATAATTTATGCTTCCATTTTGTATACCAAAGACACTTTTTGGCTTTGTTAAACAGCTCAAAGTGGCTTAGGTATAGCAAGAAGTCTTAACGATTGCTTCCACATGGGATGCTTTTTAATCAGACCGTTAGTACGGATGCATCCTCTCGCTCTCTTTTATGATACTCTTGCTCGCCATAATCCGCTACGTAGTCTCCGAACTCTTTGTCACAAATTTATACAAATGAATAACAAGTCTATTAAAACTCTATCTTCGGTCTCTATTGAGTACTCACCTTCGCTTGCATCAGACCTATTCAGCAAAATCGAATCACGACCTTGGTCCATGCTGCTGCGTTCCGCCTCTGAAAGCCACCCAGATAGCCGATTTGATATTCTTGTAGCCAACCCAGTCGCGACTATCATTACGTCTGGAGACAATACGACGGTTGCCAAAGGCGGTGAGTTTTTTGAATCCCAAGATGACCCTTTCCTGCTTTTGAATGCTCTTCAATTGGAATGCCTCCCTAAAATACAGCCTATTGATGATTTGCCGTTTGTAGGCGGTGCTTTGGGTTATTTTAGCTATGACTTGGGAAGACGCGTAGAGGCACTGCCCGTACAAGCAGAAAAAGATATCCGTTCGCCAGATATGGCGGTCGGTATTTATGATTGGGCACTGATTTGTGATCATCAACTAAAGAAAGCGACGCTTATCGGTACTTCTGCTCAATCCCAATGGGAATGGTTGTCCGGTGTTGCGGATATTCAAAAGCGTGATCCTTTTTCACTCGTCAGCACTTGGCAGAGCAATCTGAGTAAAAGCGAGTACGTTACACGCTTCAATCAAGTTCAGGAATATTTGCAAGCTGGGGATTGTTATCAAATCAATTTAGCGCAACGTTTTTCAGCCAAATATGACGGCAGCGAATGGCTTGCTTACCTAAAGCTTGAAGAACAAAACAAAGCGCCTTTTTCTGCCTTTATTCGCATGGAAAACAGCGCAATCATCAGTGTTTCTCCAGAACGTTTTTTGCAGCTTAAAGAAGGAACGATCGAAACAAAACCCATAAAAGGCACCAGACCAAGATCGGACGATCCAATACAAGATGAAGCGCAAGCGCGAGCTTTAAAGTTAGCTGAAAAAGATCAGGCAGAAAACCTGATGATTGTTGATTTATTAAGAAACGATATAGGCAGAGTGGCAAAACCCGGTACCGTTACCGTTCCAAAACTGTTTGCAATTGAGAGCTTTCCGGCTGTTCACCATTTGGTAAGCACAGTGACGGCAGTATTAGCAGAAGACAAATCCGCGACCGATTTATTACGCGCCTGCTTCCCTGGCGGTTCAATTACTGGGGCGCCAAAAGTAAGAGCGATGGAAATCATAGAAGAACTCGAACCGCATCGCCGCAATGCTTACTGCGGTAGTATTGGCTACATTAGCCGCTGCGGAAAAATGGACACAAGTATCACCATTCGTACGTTGGTAGCTGAAAATCAAAACCTGTACGTTTGGGCAGGTGGTGGGTTGGTGGCAGACAGTGAAGCAAACGCCGAATACCAAGAAACATTCGACAAACTCAGTCGAATCTTGCCCGCTCTTAGCTAGCCAGCTCTAGGTTAAACCACCCGAAAGCAATCCGCTTTAACTTAATGTCAATCATAGGGGGTTATCAAAGACCCCATTTAACAAGCGCGCTTTTGAGATCTGCGCTGGTATACGGTTTATTTAAAATATCGTTCATTCCAACCTTCAAGCATCGCTCTCGTTCCAGCAAGGTTGTTCCTGCGGTTAAGGCCACGATTGGGACACGGATATTACGCTCACGTAGAGTCAGTGTTGCTTCAAACCCATCCATTACTGGCATGCGGCAATCCATGAAAACGACGTCATAATGGCCATTACTCATCGCATCGACCCCTTCTTGTCCATTGTTGGCAAATTCAGGCGTAATACCGAGTTTCTTCAGCATCTTTTTGATAACAAACTGATTTACTCTCAAATCTTCCACCACCAAAACTTTGAGTGTATCAATCGTTTCATCGTTTCCTAGGCTTTCCAATTTATTCGGCTCTACATCTTTAAGCTCCCCCTCAGGTAAACGCAATGACACGTCAAACCGAGTCCCCTTACCCAGTTCACTTTTTAAACATATTGCCCCTTGCATCATAGATATAAGCTGCTTACAAATGGCTAGACCTAACCCCGTACCTTCGTGATTTCTTTTGCTTGAAATATCAGCTTGAACAAATGGCTGAAAAAGATTGGATTGGTCTTTTTCATCGATCCCACACCCTGAATCTTGCACATAGAAAGTTAGCCAACCTTTTTTCCATGAGACATGTACCGAGACATGCCCAGACTCAGTAAATTTAATTGCGTTACCTATCAAATTGACGAAAACTTGTTTAACTCGCTCGGTGTCGCCAATCAAAGTATCTGGGATACCATCAAAACCTTCTAAACGAAAATCGATTCTTTTCTCTTTAGCCAAATTAGAAAAAATACTCACCAGTGTTGATTGAATATCTGGCCAGTGAAATGCTTTTTCTTGTAGCTGCATCATACCCGCGCTAATCTTGCTGTAGTCGAGCAAATCATCAATGATCACTCTTAAAAATTGCCCAGATTGATCCAGTGTATTAAGCAGCTTCCCTTGTTCGTTGGTCAGCTTGGTGTCTGAAAGTAATTCAACAGTGCCCAACAAACCGTTAAGTGGTGTTCTTAGTTCATGGTTGATCATGGCAAGGAAGTCTCTTGTCGAGCGCTCTGAGGCTTCTGCTCGTTCCCTTTCATCAATAGCGTTCCGCAGTATCAGTTGACGGCTGATAGCGCTGCTAACCAACTCTGCCACCAAGGCTATTTGATTCTCGATCCAAGCCTTATCATCAACACTTGGGGCGGGTTTTACAGCTAAAACACCCACCATCATGCCTTCTGCCAATAGAGGCCACCACAAGACTCCTTTCCCGTCCCAAAATTTGTCGGCATGTTCGATAACATGAAGCGGAATAACGTGATACTCCAACCCCCCAAATTCGGTGGTTGAAAGCCCCAACGTGTCCTTTTTAAGTAAAAGAACTTTCGCGCTAGTCATCAATTCATTATTGCAAAGCTCCTTTACCATGCTATTCAGAATGACTTCGTCTGGTGCATGTTTTAGAAACTGTCTGCCATAACGAATCAGAATCCTAGAAATATGCTCATGAAACTGTTTTTTAAGTAACTGTGCATCCGATTGGGCTTTCGCCTGCTGCAAGCTTTCATCCAATTGCTGATTTAAGCCGTACATTTCAATCGATTTTTCTTCGAGCAGTTTTTCAGCCTGTTTTCTTGCGGCCACTTCTCTACGCAGCTTTCTTTCCAGTAATTCGAGCTGGGAATTCATTCTCGCCTCGCTAATTAAGTGTGAGGGTAAACCTCACTAAACTGGCATCTTCAGACTTTGTTTTCATTTTCACCACTAAGTTCTCTTGAAAATGATCCGCGCATCCCAGAATCAATCCTTTACAAACACTCCCCATGCACCGGGCACTTTGATAATCCATCACTAACTCAGTCTTGTTTTCAGACAGAAATTTAAACTGTGGTGGATGAGCATCGGGGTACAGTTTTTTTACTTCTAAATGAATGTAGTCTTCAACATGGCGAAGAAACTGGAATGTACTTTTACTGTGAATTAAAGCGTCTTCTGGTGGCAATGTACTTAAGAGCTTGGCGAACACTACCTTACCAAATACTTCTTGAAGATCATCTGCGCTGACGCCAGTTTCTTTACTCAGTGCAACGATGAGCTTAACCAAATCATGATGATCATAGCTTCCCACTGACGTATAAACGCCATCGTCGCCTGCAATATCAAGTATTTTGTCCAGTGTTGGTAGACCGAACTTTTCTTCAACCAACTCAAGGAATTCGGTAAATATTAAGCCCTTCATTTTCCCCCCTTATCACGTAACCATATTTACGACTTTGGTAATAAAAGCATGATCCACACTAGTCATTTTTTCAATTTTCATTAACAATTAATAAGATAGTTAGAAAAAGTAGGCATTTATGGATAAAGATGAGTTTCTGAAACGTTTTCTATTTACTCCACCTTCGGAATACCATAGAGAAAGCTTCACAAGGCACCATGACTTGGAACACGATACTTTTCGCACCGCTGCTGTACTGATAGGTCTAGTGGAACGAGAGTCGGGTCTCAACATTATATTTACTCGTCGAGCCTCCCATCTTCGCCATCACCCTGGGCAAATAAGCTTCCCCGGTGGGAAAACAGAAAAAGGCGATGCGTCGCCATTTGAAACTGCCATGCGAGAAGCAAATGAAGAAATTGGGTTAATCGCAAATCAAATCCACCACCTTGGTCAACTCGACCCAATAAAAACCATCAGTGGTTTTGAAGTCACTCCAGTCATTGCCTTTGCTGATAATCGCTATGAACCACATACTGACCCTAATGAAGTGGATATTGTTTTCGAAGCGCCAGTTGAATATTTATTCAACAAATCGAATATACACGCCGTGGGAGCGTACTTTAATGGTTCACGTAGAGTTGTGTACAACATACCGTTTAAAAACCACCTCATATGGGGAGTCACAGCACAAATAATTCATACTCTCCATACACAATTCACAAGGTAACGCTTGTTGAACACATTAGCTTTATAGTTTACTTTTTCTCATTCATTACATGCTTATTTTCGTAAACCACTCTCAACATACATTACCAAACCCAAAGCGCGCAAACGTTTGCGTGCCAACAAGAGATAACCAGCCCAGCTTCGGATTACTTTTACTAATAACCAAACACATTAAAACTAATGTGTAGCACGTATTTTTCGTGACATATATCTCTTTTGTTAACCATTGTTTTCATACCTGCAATATTTATTGATCCCGATCCTGATATTTCACTCAAAAACAGAGACAATAGCACCTGTAATTCCTGTTCCCCTAAATTACACGAGATAATAAATATGCAATCAAACGTTACTACGGCTCGCGCCGAAGGGACTCAATCAAAATGGACTTATAGAGACTTCACTTGGGCTCTTTCACTTTTTGGCACTGCTGTTGGTGCTGGTGTTCTATTTCTACCCATTAAAGCAGGTGCAGGTGGTTTTTGGCCATTAGTTATCCTTGCTTTGCTCGCTGCACCAATGACTTGGTTTGCACACAAAGGTCTTGCTCGATTTGTTCTATCCGCTAAAAACCCTAATGCAGACATTACAGATACAGTGGAAGAACATTTTGGTAAAACTGGCGCAAACATCATTACTTTTGCTTACTTCTTCGCCATTTATCCTATCGTTCTTATTTATGGTGTTGGTATCACCAATACTGTCGACTCTTTCATGGTGAACCAACTTGGCTTTGCATCCATGCCACGTTGGCTACTTTCTGGTGCATTGATCTCTTTGATGACTGCTGGTGTCGTTTTCGGCAAAGAACTGATGCTTAAAGCAACGTCTATGATGGTTTATCCTCTGGTCTTCGTTTTATTGGCATTATCGTTTTACCTGATTCCTGATTGGAACACGTCTATGATGTCTGTGAGCCCAGATTGGGCTGCCATGCCTGGCATTATTTGGTTGGCCATTCCAATTATCGTATTTTCATTTAACCACAGCCCAATCATTAGCCAATTCGCGAAAGAACAACGTCGCATATACGGTGAAGACGCAGCCAAGAAAACCGACATGATCACAGGCGGCGGCGCGATGATGCTGATGGGTTTCGTCATGTTCTTCGTATTCTCTGTAGTACTTTCACTGTCACCTGAACAATTGGCGACAGCACAAGATCAGAACATCAGCGTACTGTCTTACCTTGCGAACGTGCATGAATCACCGCTGATTTCAATTCTTGGTCCATTCGTTGCGTTTGCTGCTATCACTTCTAGCTACTTTGGTCACTTCTTAGGTGCACAAGAAGGATTGGTGGGTCTCATAAAGTCTCGCAGTGATGCGCCAGTTAAGCGCATTGAAAAAACCTCTTTGATCTTCATCGTGATCACAACCTGGATTGTTGCGATTGTGAACCCATCAATTCTGGGTATGATTGAAACGATGGGTGCTCCTATGATTGCTGCTATTTTGTTCCTTATGCCTGTATTTGCAATGCAAAAAATCCCAGCAATGGCGAAGTACAAAACATCAGCATTTGTGCAAATATTCACAGCAATTTGTGGTCTAGCGTCTATAACTTCTGTAATCTACGGCGCTCTTTAAATTTCGCTGAAGCGAATACAATTCTATAAAGATAATAAAGAGCCTCCCTATACTTGCGGGGGCTCAACCTAAGGTAAAGATATGATCAGCGTATTCGACATCTATAAAATCGGTATTGGGCCTTCAAGCTCACACACGGTAGGGCCAATGAAGGCCGGTCAATCTTTTGTGGATGATCTTGTTGAACAAGGTCGTCTAGCAGATGTTGACCATATTAAAGTGGATGTTTATGGATCCCTTTCTTTAACCGGGAAAGGCCACCATACGGACATAGCCATTATTCTTGGCTTAGCTGGTAACTCTCCTGAGAGTGTAGATATTGATTCTATCCCCTCTTTTATCGAAACGGTGAAATCCTCAAAAATTTTGCCTCTTGCACTGAACCAAAAAGAAGCAGCGTTTGACTACGACGTAGACATGACATTTCAGACTGGCAACTTATCGTTGCACGAGAATGGGATGCAGATTCACGCGTTTAACCAAGGCGAGTTGGTTCACACTAAAACGTATTACTCTATCGGCGGTGGATTTATTGTTGATGAGGAAAACTTTGGTGTAGAACCTGAAGACAAAGTGATCGTTCCTTACGAATTCAACAGCGCAAAAGAGTTGGTTGATCTTTGTAAAGACAACTGCCTATCTATCAGCGCCTTGGTAATGGCAAACGAGCGTGTTGTTAAAGACACAAACAAGATTGAAGTTGAATTTGAGCATATATGGAACACCATGCAAGCATGTATGGATAGAGGTTTGAACACCGAGGGTGTATTACCAGGACCTCTTCGCGTTCCCCGCCGTGCGGCAGCTTTGCATCAACAATTGAAAACAGGCGAACGCTTATCCAACGACCCGATGACGGTTGTTGATTGGGTAAACATGTACGCGTTTGCTGTTAATGAAGAAAACGCTGCCGGCGGACGTGTGGTTACCGCTCCTACAAATGGAGCATGTGGTATTATTCCGGCTGTTTTGGCGTATTACGACAAATTCGTCCAACCTGTTGGTGTAAAAGAGTACACTCGTTATTTTGCAGCATCTGGCGCTGTGGGTGGTCTGTTCAAACAAAACGCATCCATTTCTGGAGCCGAGGTGGGTTGCCAAGGTGAAGTGGGCGTGGCTTGTTCCATGGCTGCTGCTGGTCTTGCTGAATTGATGGGTGGAAGCCCAGAGCAAGTTTGCATGGCTGCAGAAATCGCAATGGAGCATAACCTTGGTCTAACTTGTGATCCTGTTGCTGGTCAAGTTCAGGTACCTTGTATTGAACGTAATGGTATTGCCGCAGTAAAAGCCATTAACGCTACTCGCATGGCATTGCGTCGTTCTTCCGATCCACGAGTATCTCTCGATAAAGTCATCGAGACGATGCTGGAAACAGGTAAAGACATGAACGCAAAGTACCGAGAAACGTCACAAGGCGGATTGGCCGTAAAAGTTATTTGCTGATAACTTAATCTAGAAATAAACTAAGGGCATGGATATCCATGCCCTTATTTGTATATATAACTATTATGATTGCGATTAAACGCCCTAAAATTAAACATTTTTCTTCGCTTATAGAATTGAACGTTACGTCAGAACAGAGCCATTTTGTGGAAACCTTTGACCACCTGTATGAACACAGAGACAAACAGGATGTCATTTATTCGGTTTCTGAAGATGGCAAGCCAATTGGTTTCTTTGCGCTTGATGAAGGATTTGAAAAGAAATTTACCTTTGTAAAAAGCCGAGAGATTGGATTGAGAAACCTAGTAATAGACCAACGTTTTCAACGCCAAGGAAAAGCAAAGGCCACACTCGAACGCCTATTCGTTTACCTTTACACCGCGTACGCGAACTACGATTCCGTGTGTGTCATTGTAGAAAAGGAAAATGAAGCCGCTTATGAGTGTTTTTTAAGTGCCGATTTTAAAGACACCAACAAACCATTTTATGATGGTAATAAACAACTTAGAATTTTGAGAAAAGCGATAACTGCACCTTTCTGATGAATCTAACACACTACGTTTAATGCCATTTATCTTTCGGCGTTAAAGCATAGTGACCTCTAGATGCTTAGATGCTTAGATGCTTAGATGCTTAAGTATATAGATACAAAAATCCCGAGATAATCTCGGGATTTTCATATTCTAAATATAGAGGCGATTACTCACCTTTATAGATACAACCCGCAGTACAGGTTTCTTTGATTTCGACTTTACTTAGCAAAGGCAATGACGGTTTCAGTTCATTCCATATCCATTTTGCCAATACTTCGCTGGTTGGGTTTTCCAAACCAGGAATGTCGTTCAAATAGTAGTGATCTAAGCGATCATAAATCGGCTTAAATACTGCTTTGATCTCAGAGAAATCGATAACCCAGCCTGTATGTGGATCAACTTCACCTTCAACGTACAAGCGAACAAGGAACGAATGACCGTGTAAACGACCACATTTATGCCCTTCAGGAACATGTGGAAGACGGTGTGCCGCTTCAAACATGAACTCTTTATATAATTCAGTTTTCATCTGTTAACTATGCAGTAGCTTAATTAGGGGGCAATGCTACTCAAATCCCTCGCAATAGACAAGGGAAGATCGGTAACATCTTATTGTTGAGGATGCGTTGCAACCGATACACTTAAATCACCTCAAAGTACAAGACTCAACACTTTAAACCGTAAAGAAAACACGTGAAAAGAAACCAATAGTGATAATCACCGATAGCGCACTAAAAGCACATAAAGTGGGGATCCTCGCCTTCGGGTATTTATCTAACAACAATACGAGGCATAAAAACGCAGGATACAAGCCAAATATGTATCTAGGCATTGCATTCACGCCAGAAGAAAACGGCAGATACAAATTGATGAACATAAATACCGCTTCTGCAAAGTAGCGTTTAACACACAGATACCCCACCATCCCAAACCCGAATAGAGCCATTAATGTGAGGTAGAGTTTAGCTCCTCCTTTTTCAAACCCATATTCAATCCAATTGAACGGGTGTGAGAAAGTACGCCCCCAAGCAATCTGAATATGTCCAAACGCCAACGCATCTCCCGTTTGAAAATACAAAAATGTCATGAATCCGAAAAAGCCCAAGGGCACAACCCAAATCGCTGTCAAAGCTTTAGCTGCTGGCATTTTAAAACGAATCAGCTCTCGAAAGCCGTAATGCTGGATGGCAATGATAAGTATGGAAAATACTAGCATTACCCCTAAGTTGCGTGTAATAGCGGCAGCGAGTCCCAATAGCGCAACGTACAGCCATTGTTCTCGATAAGCGAAAAGGAAAACACCAGATACCAGCGCAATAAACAAAGGTTCGGCATACCCAGCCATTGAATAGACGGTAAAAGGACAAAAACACATAATCCATACCGCGTTTTTCTGCCCAGAAGCACTGATCCCCATTTGTTTTAACACCATAACAAAGACAGGAACACTTAGAGCAAAAGAGAGATTAGAGACAACAATCAATGCAAGCCTAGCATCATCTATTATGGGTAAGAGTAATTTCGCTAGATATGGAGTAGCAGGCATAAATGCCCAATTTGCTGCGTTTTTTCCGCTTAACCATTTAGGGTATAGATCATAGCCATAGTCAATCATTCTCCTAAACCATACGCAATCAAACCGGCAGATCACCTGCCAAGCGGTGAGCTCGCTGGTATCGACAGTATTGAAAGATTCAACACCCACAAAACCAATTAGATACAACAAAGCACGGCTAAATATTACGGCAAAGAGTATCAGTAGCCATTCTTCTTTTGATAACGAGATATCGATTTCTTGTATTGGTGACGTTTTATTTAACAAGCCTTCACGATGAGGGGTAACATTAGAAATCATTGAAACACCACCGAGCTTATATTAATTTCATCGGGTGCATTTATTTTTAAATAATTCAATTCACTTAAAGACTCGTTCATATTTGGGATTGACAGTTTAACTCCATCAAAGGTACGGAATGAGCTCAACTTAATTCCATTTAAAAAATAAGAAGCATTATTCGCCATGTCTAACTCTTTTATTTTTATGGTGATTGTTTTCTTACCCAGTGGAATAGAAGAAAAGTAGATTCCTCCCTCAGATTTTAAGGTCCGAAAGCCCTGCTGTGTTTTCTTTGTCCAACCTGATCTCGATATTAGAGGGGATTTTTGTGATAAGTCGACAACACCCGATGACGGTATCTTAAAGGTTTCGCTGTCTCGCCCCCAGTAGCGCGTTTTTTTATCTATATAATACGTTTTATAAGATAGACTCACTTGAGGGGTAGCTATAAGATACAGCACCCATAGGTAGTATAAGGAAAGTACGGAAAACAATATAAAGAGGGATATATGAATTCTCGACTGCCCCTTGTCAGCACTAACCCTATCGCTTTTTATGCCTTGTTCCTGCGTCACGTTATTCGACACGTTTTGCCCTCCTTGATTGATTCACATTTGAAGTTAATCTTCTTCTTGAGTGTGCTCATCGAAGGGTTTAGTTCTACATTACACCAGCGGGATTTTTGTCAGCCTATAGTCAGCTAACAGACATGCTATCGACCAAATACGATAAATATAAACTGGATTCCAATAGTTCTCCCAAACGCATTCTAATGTTCTAGGAATAAATCGTATTTTCATCCACCTGTAAGTTTTATATTTATTTCAATTCAAAAAATATTAAATTCAGCTCACCAATAACCGAGTTATTAACTCAAGTATTCGGTTTTTATTTGTTCTAAATCAATTTACGATTAATTATTAACATCGACTTCACAATAATAATTTAAAACCACGAGTCAGCGATATTTATTAACATAAAATACAAGATGTCTACAACGAACATTTGAAGTCATCATTTATGCAAATTTCGATTACGTCTAAACTACTCTTAACATTGGTTTCTGTTTTCACTCTGGTATTAGCTTCATCAACAACCTACCAGTACTTTCAGCAACGTAACTTAATCAATACCGTATTAAGTGAACAGCTGATGGATAAAGCAGGCAACTATTTTGACAGCCTTAATATGATGATGTTAACAGGCACAATGTCGCAGAAAGAAACATTACGAGAAAAGGCATTAGCACAAGATGGTATTGAAAACGTCAGGGTGTTGAGAGCTGACGCCGTTTCTAAGCTTTATGGAGCGGGTTCAGAATATCAAAACCCAAAAGATGATATTGATAGGCGCGCTTTGGCTGGCGAAACCGTAATCGAAACCATTGACGCAGAATGGGGAAAAGGGATTGTAGTTGCACTTCCGATGAAAGCGAGAGAAAACTACCGTGGCACCAATTGTATCGCCTGCCATATGTCTCAAGATGGTGAAGTGCTCGGCGCTATTCGGCTGGAGTATAACCTAAGCCATTTGAATGCCTTAGTGAGTCAACGTACGTTAATCGCCGTCGCAATCATGACTGGAATTGCTGCTTTAGGTTTTTTCATTGCGATAGGTGTCATACGCAAAATTATCGTAAACCCTCTTAAGAAAACGTCTTTATTTATGAAGCAGGTCAGCACTAAGAAAGATCTTTCTATCCGGCTGAAAATTCATAAAAAGGATGAAGTCGGTCAACTCACAGAAGACATCAATACACTGCTCGACAATGTTGCAGATAGCCTAGCGCAAGTGCAAAAGACATCCCACTCTTTGGTCGTATCCGCAACGCAGCTTACTGGCGTTGCACGCGACAACGACAATGCAGCGAACAATCAGCAGTTAGAGACATCTGAAGTCAATCAGAACATTATAGAACTGCAAGAGCAGCAACAAAGAATTGAAAATGCGACCATCGAAGCTTCCTCTTTAATTACGCACACCACAGACACGGCCAAATCGGGCTCCACACGTTCGCACAACGCAAGTGAAGATATTCAAAACCTAGTGGGCGATATTGAATCGGTAAAAGGCATGATTACCGACTTGAATGAACAAACAGGCCAAGTTTCTTCCATTCTAGCGGTCATCAAAGGCATTGCCGAGCAAACCAACTTACTCGCCTTAAACGCTGCAATTGAAGCTGCCCGAGCCGGTGAACAAGGAAGAGGGTTTGCCGTTGTCGCAGACGAAGTCCGCCAACTCGCCAGCCGTACTCAAGAAGCGACAGCCAGCATCGAAAGCATCATCTCGAATTTTCAGCAAGGCAGCGATCAGTCACTAGAATCCGTGGATCATGTCTGTCAGCAAGCTCACTCAAGAGCAGAGTCTATTGAATTGCTGTCTAGAACACTGACAGAAGTGGTAGAGGAAATGCAGCAAGCGAATCAACACGCTAATAGCATTCAGGAACAAGTGAGAATGCAGACTTCTGTTAGCAATAATGTGAGTCACAAACTGGAAACCATTACTTTACATGCCGATCAAACCTCCGCCTCCGCAAGTCAGACACGAGAGATCAGTCTAAATCTTGAGCATTTGTCCGAGCAACTTGAGGCATTACTTAATCAATTTACGCTTCCACACGACATTAAAGGTTGAAGCTAATGATTTGACAGGTAATATGTCAGGTTGAAATTGAAGAAATGATTTCTAACCCGATTGAGCGTTCACAAATCACTCAATCGGGTTGTATTTTGACCTCTATGGAGAATATATCAAACATGACTTACGCGCCTGTAACAGACGTACTAAGCGGTAAGCTAGCTGTAGATAGTGAAGTCACTGTCCGCGGTTGGATCCGTTCACGTCGTGATTCCAAAGCTGGAATCTCTTTCCTTGCCATTTATGACGGCTCTTGTTTCGACCCGATTCAGGCCGTGGTCCCAAATAATCTTAATAATTACGAAGACGAAGTATTAAAGCTAACTACAGGCTGCTCTGTTGAAGTAACAGGTAAGATTGTTGAGTCTCCTGCAAAAGGTCAAGATTTCGAACTTGCTGCAACCGACGTTAAAGTTGTTGGCTGGGTAGAAGATGCTGACACTTATCCAATGGCTAAGACACGTCACTCTATTGAATACCTTCGCGAAGTAGCACACTTACGCCCACGTACAAACGTGATTGGTGCAGTGGCTCGTGTTCGTAACTGCCTATCTCAAGCTATTCACCGTTTCTACCACGAAGAAGGTTTCTTCTGGACATCTGCCCCTCTTATCACTGCATCTGATGCAGAAGGTGCAGGTGAAATGTTCCGCGTTTCTACGCTAGATATGGAAAACCTACCTCGTACTGAAAAAGGCGACGTAGATTACAACGAAGATTTCTTCGGTAAAGAGACTTTCCTAACGGTTTCTGGCCAACTTAATGCGGAAGCTTATGCTTGTGCGCTAAGCAAGGTTTACACCTTTGGTCCAACTTTCCGCGCGGAAAACTCAAACACGAGTCGTCACTTAGCTGAATTCTGGATGGTTGAGCCTGAAGTTGCCTTCGCTGATCTTGACGATGTCGCGAAACTGGCTGAAGACATGCTTAAGTACGTTTTCAAAGCAGTTCTTGCAGAGCGTCGTGACGACCTAGAATTCTTTGCTCAACGTATCGACAAAGAAGCGATTACTCGCTTAGAGCAATTCGTTGACGCTGACTTTGCACAAGTTGACTACACAGACGCTATTCAAATTCTTCTTGATTCCGGTAAGAAATTTGAATTTGACGTTGAATGGGGCATCGACATGTCTTCTGAGCATGAGCGCTACCTAGCGGAAGAGCACTTCAAAGCGCCTGTTATCGTGAAGAACTACCCGAAAGACATTAAAGCTTTCTACATGCGTCTAAACGACGATGGTAAAACAGTTGCGGCAATGGATGTACTTGCGCCGGGCATCGGCGAAATCATTGGCGGTGCGCAACGTGAAGAGCGTCTAGATATTCTCGACGAGCGTATGATCGCAATGAATATCGATCCTGAGCACATGAGCTGGTACCGCGACCTACGCAAATACGGAACAGTTCCACACGCTGGTTTCGGTTTAGGTTTCGAGCGTTTAGTGTCTTACGTAACAGGTATGGGTAACGTTCGTGACGTGATTCCATTCCCACGTACTCCGCGTAGTGCAAACTTCTAAAAGCTGCCTACCCTTCTGAATCCAAACGCCACTCAGATGAGTGGCGTTTTTAATTTAACTATCTTGATCTCGGCTAAATTCCAAACCGTTTTTTGTTCCTTTGCTTGCTTTATACTCATACACCTCAGGATACTTAGAGATGTATAAAACATGAAATGGTTTAGCTGAAATGAAAAGAATGAAAGGTCGGTCTTAATTTTATATAACTCTATATTCAGTAGCCTCAAGAAGCAGGATTCGGCATCTTAAAGTTACCTAGATATAAAAGTGCTAGACTGAAACAAAGACAAGATAGGCTACAGAACTACTAAGGATTGTCCTATGAATGCCAAGGACTTTAATACATCACTTACCTTTAAGCTATATACCATAGCAGGATTGCTATTTGGTATTTACGGGGGGCGAGTATGCCCAATGCTGGAGACTCTAACGCTCAAAGAAGTGCTTTTTCATACTGGCGTGGTCTATGCCATTCTTTTTGCAATAAGACTCACGGTCACCAATCTTTATATTAACAAGCAAAATGCCAATTTCATTCGTTTAGATACGACACTCTTTTTCTTAATCAGCCTTCCATTTGCTTATTTTTATCACTCCGTTTATGAATTCCCTATCGAGAGCAATTTAAAAGTTCTTTTTGGTATGACGCTGTTTGGTTTCTTTACCGGAAGCATTTTACATTTGAGCTATCAGATAAAAGAATTCAGCTCTTTAATGAGGCAAGATCAAACTGGCTTTAACTTAATGGGCAAGAGACGCTCCATGGTAAAACAAATGATTACACTGGTTGTTTTGCTGTTGTCGACTCTAGCTATCATGCTAAGTATGGTGGCATTCAAAGACATACATTGGCTAGAAAACACACCAGAAGCCTTACATGACGGTTCTGGAAAACTCAGCATCTTAAAAGAATTCATTTACATCGCCGCAGTGCTCACTGGCTATGCAATAACCATTATGGTGCTTTGGGCAAAGTTAATGAAAAAGGTTCTACTCAGCCAAGAAAAAGCGCTCATTCAAGTCACAAATGGCAATATCGCGGCTAGGCTTCCGATTGCGCAAAATGACGAATTAGGCGCGATGGCTACTCTGACGAATCAAATGCTGGATTCATTGCAAGAATCTCAGGATGAAGTACAAACGACACGTGATGTCGCCATCGTTAGCCTCGCCGCTCTCGCTGAGTCTCGTGATAACGAGACAGGGGCACACATTTTACGTACCCAAGAATATGTGAAAGCTCTGGCTATTCATCTTTCTTCTTCGGAAAAATTCAGCCAACTTTTAACCCCTTCCTATATCGACCTTCTTTATAAATCGGCCCCCTTACATGACGTGGGTAAAGTCGGTATCCCTGACGCCGTACTATTGAAGCCAGGAAAACTGACTGATGAAGAGTTCGATGTTATGAAAGGGCACCCACAAATTGGGGCAGACGCTTTGTCCATTGCTGAAAGGCGGATGGGCAGCTCATCGTTTTTGAAACTTGCTCGCGAGATTTCATTGTCACATCATGAAAAATGGGATGGTAGTGGCTATCCAAATGCGTTATCAGGAGAGGACATTCCACTCTCTGGTCGCTTAATGGCCCTAGCAGATGTTTATGATGCTCTGATTTCTAAGCGCGTATACAAACCCGCTTTCAGCCATGAGAAAGCGAAAAGCATCATTCTGGAGGGGAATGGGAAGCACTTTGATCCTGAAGTGGTAGACGCATTTTTAAGTGTTGAAGAAGAGTTCAAACAAATAGCAGCCCACTATAAAGATAAAAAACAGGAATCCGAAGAGCAAAAGCCTGATGCTGGTGACCTGCAATTTGCATAATCTTATTCGGTTCGATACTCGGGCTCCCCTACCCCACGAACAATGTGTGGTTTGCGCGGTTAACTGGCGATAATCGTCTAAAATTACAGGAGATTAATTGGATTTTTCTTACGTTATGCAGCCACTGGTCTGCTAACAAATAAAAATACCACTTTCTGTTGAAATCCGGTTGTAACCCGTGTCGGGGAAAGGTATAAATAAGCGTATATTGATACTCAAGTTTAACCTTTCCCCCAATTAATTAAAACGGACGCCGATTATGTTTGAAAAAGTCAATGCCGCCCCCGCTGACCCAATCCTTGGTCTAACTGAAGAATTCAAAAAAGATACCCGCAAAGAAAAAATCAACCTTGGTGTTGGTATCTACAAAAATGAGCAAGGTCAAACTCCTGTTCTGGCGACAGTTAAAAAAGCGGAAGCAGCGCTTCTTGAAACAGAAAAAACCAAATCTTATCTGACGATTGAAGGGACAGCTGAGTATGGTTTAGCGGTACAAAAGTTACTATTTGGTGCGGATTCTGATGTCGTTGCGTCTAAGCGTGCAAAAACAGCACAGGCTCCAGGTGGTACGGGTGCATTACGTGTTGCTGGCGAATTCATTAAGCGCCAACTTAATAGCCCTAAGATCTGGATCAGCAACCCAACTTGGGCCAACCACAACGGCGTATTTACAGCAGCTGGTCTTGAGACGGCTCAATACAGCTACTACAACGCAGAAACGAAAGACAAAGACTTTGCTTCTATGGTCGCTGATCTAGAAACAGCAAGTGCAGGCGACATCGTGCTTCTACACGGCTGTTGTCACAACCCAACGGGCATTGATCCAACTGCAGATGAGTGGGAAACACTGGCTAAGCTTTGTGCCGACAAAGGTTTACTTCCTCTATTCGATTTCGCGTACCAAGGTTTCGCTAAAGGCGTAGAAGAAGATGCTGCGGGTCTTCGTGTATTCGCTAAGCATAACTCTGAGATTTTAGTTGCGAGTTCTTTCTCCAAAAACTTCGGATTGTACAACGAACGTGTGGGTGCATTTACGCTTGTGGCAAAAGAAGAAGACGTGGCTGCTACAGCTTTCTCTCAAGTGAAAAGCATCATTCGTTCTATCTACTCTAACCCTCCAGCGCACGGCTCTGCGGTTGTAACTCACATTCTTAACGATGCTGATCTTCGTGCAGAATGGGAAAAAGAAGTCGCTGAAATGCGCGACCGTATTCAAGAGATGCGCGAGCTTTTCGTTGCCACTTTAAAATCGGAAGGTGTAGAGGCTGATTTCAGCTTCATTGAACGCCAGAATGGCATGTTCTCATTCTCTGGTTTATCCAAAGAGCAAGTTACCCGCTTGAAAGAAGAGTTCGCTATCTACATCGTGGGTTCTGGTCGCATCAGCGTTGCTGGTATGACAAAAGAAAACATGGGACCACTTTGTAAAGGTATTGCAGCGGTTCTTTAATGAATTCGCTCTGTATTGTTTCGTTGGATTTGTCTTTTTAATGAACTAGATGGATTTAATGAACAACTCTGATTCAAAAGACCAGCCTCGTGGCTGGTCTTTTTTATTGATTCCTATACGATGAATATATCTGAGTACCTCTAAGTTCGGGTTCAGAAAAAATTTCCATCATTAGACCTCGTTACGCACTCTAAAAAGTCAGCGACACCAGTAACCGAAGGTCAGCCAAGAGCGAATCATGCAAGCAGAAATTATAGAAATAAAATCCTTCATCTCTCAATACCCTCCGTTCAACGTATTGACAGAAGACCTGCTCGATAGCGTTGCAAACAGCATTGAAATCTCCTATTTCAGGCAAGGCACACCTATTATTCATTTTGGCGATCACATACACGATTTGTACCTAGTTCGAAGTGGCGTTGTCGAAGTCTACCGCCGGAATGGCGAGCTTTATAACCGCCTCGATGAAGGGGACGTATTTGGGCAAATGGGCTTGTTAACCAACAACAAAGTACGATTCCCAGTAACCGCGATTGAAGACACACTTGTGTACTGCATTCCGGAGGATACGTTTCAAACACTTTACGATGAAAATGATAACTTTGCGGATTTTGTTGAAGTAGAGGATTCAGCAAGATTGCGCCAAGCGGTATCAAACAACAGTGACGCGAACGATCTTACAACGTCCAAAGTTAGAACGTTACTGACCAGAGAACCCGTAACGATTTTCAGCGATCAATCCATTCAAGAAGCCGCGCAACTCATGGCCGCAGAAAATGTTTCCTCTTTATTGGTGTTTCACCAAGAAACAGCTGAAAACGAAGAAGATGAAAGCCCCTTAAAGGGCATCATCACTGACCGAGATCTGTGTACGCGAGTACTTGCGTCCGGGCTTTCTCCTGACTCCCCCGTTGCTGATGTTATGTCGACCGACGTTGTCTCTCTCGATCACAATGCCTATGTGTACGAAGCCATGTTGACCATGCTTCGATACAACATGCACCACCTCCCTGTAGTAAAGAACCACCAGCCACTCGGGATCATCGAAGCAACGGATATTGTTCGCTACGAATCTCAGAACTCTCTACTGCTTGTTAGTAGTATTTTCCAACAACAAACATTAGAAGAGTTAAAAAGCCTTTCTGAGCAAGTGAAAGACAGCTTTGTGAGGCTCGTAAACGAAGATGCCAACTCCCACATGGTGGGCAGCGCCATGTCGGTTATTGGACGAAGCTTCAAACAAAGAATCATAGAGATGGCGGAAGAAAAGCTCGGCTCCCCTCCTGTTCCCTATTGTTTCTTGGCTCTGGGCTCTATGGCGAGGGATGAACAGCTCATCGTGACCGATCAAGACAACGCCATCATTCTGGATGAAGGTTACGACGCGGAAAAACACGGTGAATACTTCGAAAACCTTGCAACGTTTGTCTGTGATGCGCTAAATGAGTGTGGTTATAACTACTGCACTGGTGACATAATGGCCACCAATCCAATGTGGCGCATGACACGCCGAGAGTGGGAAGAGTGCTTCAACGATTGGATAGATGATCCGAACCCTAAAGCACTTCTGAACAGTTCCATATTCTTCGATCTAGATGGTGTTCATGGGCGCATTAAGTGGGCAGAACAGCTTAATGGTTACATTGTTCGCCGTGCGAGAAAAAATAATCGATTCTTAGCTTGTTTGGCCCGTAACGCCATTAGCCGCACGCCACCATTGGGTTTCTTCAAAAGCTTTGTGATGGAAAAAGACGGACAACATAAGAATTCCATTAATCTAAAACGACGTGGAACCGCTCCTCTCGCGGATCTTATTCGTGTACATGCTCTTGCCGTCGGTTCACGCTCCCAAAACTCATTTGAGCGCTTAGACGACATTATTGATGAGGGAATCCTTCCTAAAGGCAAAGGGGAAGATCTCCGTGATGCCATGGAGTTTATTTCAACGGTTCGTATACGCCACCAAGCGCTTGACGTAGAAGCCATGATAGAACCGGATAACAACATCGAGCCTGACAATATGTCTGACTTCGAACGCCGTAACCTAAAAGATGCATTTCAGATTTTAAGCAATGCTCAGAATTTTTTGAAATATCGTTACCAAGCAAACACCTTTAAATAACGGGTAGCATTTTGAATCTATTTAGAAAAAACCGGCTCGGTCACTCGGATAACTGGGTGGAACGATTTAAAGATAAAGCGAGCACCGTCAGTGATGAACGGCTACGAAGTTTCTATGAAGCGGGTATTGTTGATGGCGCGACACCGCTTTCAGAGGTTCCAATGGTCGCATTGGATTTTGAAACCACAGGGTTGAACGCCGAAAAAGACGATATCATCAGTATTGGTTTAGTCCCCTTCAACGTAAACCGAATATTTTGCCGTCAAGCAAAACACTGGATTGTTCGCCCTAATACCCCTCTTGAAGAAGAATCCGTTGTCATTCACGGTATCACCCACAATGACATATTAGGCGCGCCCGACTTAAAACGCATTCTTGACGAAGTACTGGATGCTTTAGCTGGTAAAGTCGTGGTTGTGCATTACCGAAAAATAGAGCGAGAGTTCCTTGATATCGCATTGAAAGAACGCATTAAGGAAGGCATCGTTTTCCCAGTTATAGACACCATGGAAATTGAATCTCAGGTTCAAGATGACTACACCGCTGGCATCATGAACCGCTTTAAGGGAACGAAGCGACAGTCTGTTCGGCTCGGCTCTTCAAGAGAACGATATGGGTTGCCGACCTACCCTCCGCATCACGCACTAACCGATGCAATGGCAACGGCCGAGTTGCTCCAAGCGCAGATTCAACATCACTTTTCAGGGGATACACCAATCGAAAAGATCTGGCTTTAAGCGCTCACTTAAGTAGGTTCAGATCCTGCTCAAAAATAACCATAAAAAAAGCTGCCGAAGCAGCTTTTTTTGTATCTTATACCGACATTTACATCAGCTTATCGATATGTCTTTTCCGTCTTCATACCCATTACTAGGCTGACACACATCAGTAGCAGGATAAAAGTAAACGGCAGTGCAGTTGAAATCGCACCGGCTTGCAATGCTTGAATGGCTTGTGTACCACCAACCCAAAGTAACGCAGCAGCAATAGCGCCTTCCATAAATGCCCAGAAGACACGTTGCATGACAGGAGCATCGACTTTACCGCCAGCGGTAATGCTATCGATAACCAATGAACCTGAATCCGAAGAAGTAATAAAGAACACCATGACAAGAACAATCGCAATCACAGAAAGTACTGTGCTAAATGGAAGCTCTTCAAACATCTGGAACATAGCCAATGGTACTTCTTTCAAACCATCTGTGCCTAATGCGCCAACGCCATTGATCACTTGATCGATCGCCAAGCCACCAAAGACTGACATCCAAATCAAAGTAACAACAGTTGGAACAATCAATACAGCCGTCATGAATTCACGAACCGTACGACCTTTTGATACGCGAGCGATGAACATACCTACGAATGGCGACCAAGAGATCCACCAAGCCCAGTAGAATACAGTCCAGCCTTGGAACCAAGCTTCGTCTTCACGACCGTGCGGGTTGCTCAATGGAATGATGTTTTCAACATACGCCATAAACGTTGTTGGAATTGAACCAAACGCCACGGCATAGCCAAGAAGAGCCACAAAAGCCAGCAGTACGAAAGCAACAATCATGTTGACGTTACTGATCAATTTTACGCCGCCATCAATACCACGAAAAACGGATACGACAGCAAGCAGTGTAACCAACACGATCACAGCAATTTGCAAGCCAATGCCGCCATCCATTCCAAACACATGGTTAATACCACTTGCTGCCTGTTGAGCCCCTAAACCTAGCGATGTTGCCAAGCCAAATAAGGTTGCCAACACGGCAAGAATATCAACAATGTGACCAGCCCAACCCCATGCTCTGTCGCCTAAAATAGGGTAGAAAATTGAGCGAATAGAAAGAGGTAAGCCTTTGTTGTAAGTAAAGAAAGCTAATGAAAGAGCAACAATGCCGTAAATAGCCCAAGGGTGAAGGCCCCAGTGGAACATTGTGGCACCCAGCGCCAATTTAGCCGCTTCAGGTGTGTTTGGTTCAACGCCAAGAGGGGTTTCATACCAACCGGTAAAATACGCGACGGGTTCTGCTACACTCCAAAACATTAAACCGATGCCCATGCCTGCCGCAAATAGCATCGCAAGCCAAGACATGAAGGAGTAATCTGCTGACGCATTTTCACCACCAAGACGGATCTTACCGAATGGTGAAACAATCAATGCAAGACAGAATACTAAGAAAATGTTACCTGACCAAATAAACAGCTTGTCAAACATGCCGATGATTTGCCATTTCAAACCATCAAGTGTTGATTTCGCAGTTTCGGCGTCAGAAACTAAAACAGCAATTAAAAATAGAATGATCAATCCGGCACTGGTGCCGAAAACTGGATTATGAACATCAAATCCCCACTTCTGTACGTTATCTTGACCAACCGTGTAGTCGGTACTGTCGATACTGTACTTGTCGATTCCTTTTGTCATATCTCCTCTTTAACCTTGTAACAGGTTCGTTAGATTAGAACTCAATTCACCAGCATTCAGAACAGGAATGATTAGTGAACAGAACAGTTCGTTGTTTTAAATCTCACAAACCCTAACCAAATTGAACGGTCAAAACCAGAGATAACTCGAAAAACCTGCCAAAATCTCAGATTTCACATTCCGAATGCTTATTTTTAAACCAATCAATACAGCTATTTGTTTTGTAGTCTAAACATTCGTACTCATATCACATTGTGAAGGGTTCAGTACTTTATCCCAAAAAAGAGTGTTCTATCATTTATTTTGACGTACCCAAGCGTCGTAACTTAGGTATACTCAACACAATCACGCTAAGAAACACTCATTGTAATGAAAAAAGCAAAGTGTCCTCGCCTTTGATAACGACGAATAGATGTCGTAAATAGATATATCTCACTATACAAATTTGGGTGATAATGCAGTTTACCTACCTCTACAACACTGGAACGGAAAAAATAAGTTGGAAAAACACGAAGAAGTTCTGATAGCGATGCGCCAAATCATTCGAGCGATCGACTTACATTCAAAAAAACTTGGCAAAGAGCTAGGGTTGACTGGCCCACAGCTTATTCTTATGCGCTCTATCCGGGAGCTCGGTGAAGTCACTATTCGTGAGTTGTCGAACAATACCAACATGAGCCAAGCAACAGCGACGACCATCCTTGATCGCTTAGAACGTAACGGTTATGTAGAAAGGAAGAGAAGTGTGAGTGATAAGCGCAAAGTGCATGCGTACCTCACAAATGAAGGCAATGAAATTTTAGAAAAAGCCCCTCTTCCATTGCAGGACAACTTCATTGACCAGTTCCATAAACTGGATGAATGGGAGCAAAGCCTATTGCTATCTTCTGTTCAACGTATCTCATCAATGATGAATGCTGAAAGTTACGACGTAGCGCCAGTTCTTGAACTAGGTAGTATTACGAAAAACGAACAACCAGTCGGCTAAACAAAAAAGCGAGTGACGCCACTCGCTTTTATATCTTTCTATCTAATCTACGCAACCTTAGTCTACCAACCCTTTCTCTAACGCATATTTGGCAAGCTCTGCTGTCGAATGAAGATCCAATTTGTGTTTGATATTCTGCCTATGCGTTTCTACTGTTCGATAACTAATGTTGAGTGCAGATGCTATTTTCTTGCTGCTCTGCCCTTCCGCTACCAGTTTAAGTACGGCTTCTTCTCGTCGACTCAGAGGGTTGGGTTTTTGATTGGCAGGCATAATAGGCTGGGTGAACAACGTTTGGGTGACCGATTCGCAAAAATACGTTGAACCTTGAAAAACAGTTTTTATTGCTTGTACCATCTTTTCTGCGGAAATCTCTTTAAGCATGTACCCGACTGCGCCAGCTTGCATGACTTTCATTATGTATTCACGGTTATCATGCATCGTCAGCATCAGGACTTTTACATCAGGGTATTCTTCCTTAAGTAGCATGGTGGCTTCTATGCCGTTCATAACAGGCATGCTTACATCCATTAATACGACATCTGGTTTTTCGCGCGAGACGGCTTCTATTGCTTCAACACCATTACTTGCCGTCGCAATCACGTTAATCTCATCTTCCATCTCTAGACGCGCCAAAAAACCATCCAATACCACTTGGTGGTCATCAACGATAACAATGTTAATAGCCTTACCTTGGCTTACTGCTTTTTGCATTCCATTCATCCAGATAAATTAAAGTTGCTCTGATATCTCTTAGGGATAGTTTCACTGTTAAAGCTATACAGTACTTAAATCAAAACCAACACCGTAATTTCTGTACCGTAATTGGGTTCGCTAAAGAGCTCAAAATCTCCACCAATAAACTCAACCCTTTCCCGCATATTTCGGAGCCCTATCCCTTTAGCTCTCATCGTATCGCTCACCGAAAAACCGCGTCCATCGTCACGTATCATTAGCTGAATTTGGTCGCCAATTTGGTGAACAATCACTTCAACTTTAGTGGCAAACGAATGTTTCTCAATATTCATAAGTGATTCTTGCACAACACGGTACAAGGTCGTCGTTACTTCAGAGTTCATTCTCGACAGCGAATTGTCGATATTGTATTCCACCTGAATCTCAGAATGATCTTTAAAATCCTGAAGCAAAGTGACCAGAGCCGCTTGCAACCCTATATCATCCAGAGAACTCGGGCGCAGGTTATGAGATATACGGCGAACTTCATTAATGGCAGTGACCATCGAGAGCTGTGATTTTTCTAAGTGTGCCAGAGTTTTATCATCAATATCAGGGACTTTTTGTTTTAATTTGTGCGCTAACAACTCTAGATGACACTTACAAGACACCAAGAGTTGGTTAATACCATCATGAAGCTCTCTTGCTAGGTGCTTTTTTTCGTCCTCTTGAAACATAACGGTTTTATGCGCCAGCTCTTTTAAGTTTTTATCCGCTATACGGTGCTCATGCCAATTTACCGCAAGCGTCAGCACAACAATCACGGCTACTGTGACACTCAAGATAGAAATGGTACTAATAAACGTTGCTTCTATATTTTCATTTATAGAGGCTTCCATTTGAGCAACTTCCAAATGGATATCCTCAATATATAACCCTGTGCCCACCATCCATTCCCACTTCGACAGCCAAGCGGCGTAACTCAGTTTAGGGACAATTTCATTGGTAGACGGTTTCTGCCATAAGTAGTTTGCGAACCCGCCTCCGTTTCGAGCTTGATCAATCAAAGACACAATCAGCAAATTGCCATTTTCATCTTGCATATCTATTAGGTTTTGACCGATCAATTCAGGAAGGATCGGATGAACTAAATTGACGCCTTCTTTATCGTATGCAAAAAAATACCCATCCGAACCGTATCTTAGTCTGGTTAGGATTTTTTTTACCTGCTCTTTGGCATCGTTATCGTCTAAAGATTCGTCGGTGTATACATGATGAATAGCATCAAACGCTAGGTCGAGTTTGTCTTTAAGAGCGTTCTCACGAGAACGGATAAGGCTTGTGCGGAGTGTTTCTACCTCTTTCAAACCCAAAGCTTTTGTTTGATGTATCGAGATCCAACTAATACTAGCTGTGACCAAGATTAGTGGTAATAGAGTGAGCAATATCAGTTTGGCTCTAAGAGGCATTCCATTCCCTCTTTCACCCAAGCGTTGAAACTATTTGGGGATAACGTTTAACCTGCCTCTGACTGTATCAGAGGCAGGCATTAAGTCCCATTCTTTCAATGAAACACGCGATAGCAACAATCGTGAGATCACATTCCGTAGAAAGAAGGGAAAGCTAGGATTGAGCCTAGAACCGCAACTTGAATGGCGATAAAAGGCATCACACCGCGGTATATATCTCTCGTTGTGACACCTTTCGGAGCAACACCTTTCAAATAGAATAGGCTAAAGCCAAACGGCGGGGTTAGGAAAGAGGTTTGTAGGTTCATCGCTATCAAAATAGCAAACCAAACCATGTTGATCCCCATGAGCTCAGCAACTGGCGCCAATATAGGAACAATGATGAAACAAATCTCTACAAAATCGATGAAGAAGCCCAAAATCAGAATCACCAACATGGTAATGATTAAGAAGCCCCATTTTTCACCTGGAATTTGCAACATCCACTCTTCAACTAGGTAATCACCACCTGTATAAGTAAACGCCATAGAAAACGCCGTCGCACCGAGTAAGATAGCGAAAACCATTGCCGTAACTTTAACGGTTTCTTTCGAAGCTTCGTACACCATGCTCCAGCTGAATTGACGATATAAAAGTGCCAAAACTATTGCACCAGCACCACCAAGCGCCGCGGATTCTGTAGGCGTAGCCACACCAGCGAAAATCGAACCTAGAACAACAACGATAAGAGCCAAAGGAGGAACAACGGCTTTTAGCGCTTCTATCACTTCTTCACGGCGAGAAACAGATTCATCACGATCAATAGGCTGGGTCGCATCTGGGTTCATTTTTGCGTAAATTAAGATGTAAACAATATACGCACCCACCAGTACTAAGCCAGGAATCACAGCAGCTTGGAATAAATCCCCTACTGGAACCCCTAATACATCACCAAGAAGAATCAATACGATAGAAGGTGGGATAATTTGACCTAACGTGCCCGAAGCACAAATGGTTCCGCAAGCTAAGCCCTTGTCATACTTATATTTAAGCATGACAGGCAAAGAGATAAGCCCCATCGCCACAACAGAAGCACCAACCACACCGGTAGAGGCTGCAAGCAACGCACCGACTAACACTGTCGATATCGCAATACCACCGCGTACGGTACCAAAGAGGCGCCCCATGGCTTCAAGTAGCTGCTCAGCCAATTTGGTTTTTTGCAGAACAAGCCCCATGAAGATGAACAGCGGTACTGCCATCAAAACCGTGTTCTGCATAATGGATTCTATGCGATACGGCATAAAGGCAAACATTTCTGCGCCTTCAGCCCACACGCCAAAGAGCAGAGCAATACCACCAAAGGTAAACGCGACAGGAAACCCTAATAGCAAAGCCACCAGCGCAACCAGAAACATGACAATTCCAATCATAAAAGTACTTCCTTGTTATCTGGTATGAGCTGGGCTTGGGTTAAAAATCTTGTTCAATGAGTTAAGCAGTAAACCAATGCCACTCACCGCCATGAAAAAGAATGAAACTGGGATCACAGCTTTAATGATCCATCGATACGGCAATCCGCCGGGATCGCCTGATGTCTCTCCTAGAGCATAAGATTCTTTGGCAAAGTCAATGCCATACCACGCAACAAGAAGACAAAACGGAAATAGGAAAAATAGGGTGCCCAAAATATCGATGATCGCTTTTGCTCGGTAAGAAAGGCGCTCGTAAAAAATATCGACACGAACATGCCCACCCGCTTTGAGTGCATAAGGTACACCCAGCAAGAAAACAGCAGAAAACAAATGCCATTCCATCTCTTGGAAGGCAATGGATACATCGTTAAAGGCATACCGCATTACAACGTCGTAAACGACATTAAGCAGCAGCAATAGAAATAATATACTGGAGATCCAACCCAGCACATCGCTGATACGGTTAAAGAATCGTTCCATGTAAATGAGGCTTCTCATTCCATACTCCTTGGAAAGACAAACGAGAGGTCAGAGTCTGACTAAGTACTACGTCGACAATCTAAGGGGGGCGTAGAATCGAAGTAGACCCTGATGTTTCTTGGGCTTATGTACTCAAATCACTAAAGCATTTTAGCTAAAAAGGCTGAGTATAAGCTGGGTGATGACTCACCCAGCAGCA
The DNA here is from genome assembly GCF_002933855.1 of Vibrio penaeicida. Taxonomy (GTDB): domain Bacteria; phylum Pseudomonadota; class Gammaproteobacteria; order Enterobacterales; family Vibrionaceae; genus Vibrio; species Vibrio penaeicida_A. The sequence goes on along the minus strand of NZ_BFAQ01000008.1, from coordinate 191,512 downwards.
GGTTCTTTGACCTACTTATCTTTAGGGTCTAATGACCGAATTATTGTTGTGCCTGACTGTTCAAGTAAGCACGGTGTGAAATGTCAGTCCATGAGCGAACTTGCTTCAAGTAATCCGCTTGAGATTTTTGAATCTCTTTTGCTAGATCATCACTTTCAGCGTGTTTCGCTAACAAACGATCATTCGCTTCACGCAATGCACTCATTACGGATGCAGGGAAATCTTTCACCTGAACGTTTGGATATTCAGACTTGATTGTTGACCAGTTTTTACCACTTTCATGAGTTGCTTGCGTGTACATATCGTACGCCGCTGTTTTCATTGCCACTTGAAGGATAGCTTTCAAGTCATCTGGTAGACGTTTCCAAGTACGCTTGTTCACAAGGAATTGAAGCTCTGAACCTGGCTCATGCCAACCTGTGTAGTAGTAAGGTGCAATTTTGTGGAAACCCATTCGTAAATCTAACGATGGACCAACCCACTCCAACGCATCAATGGTGCGGCGCTCTAATGAGGTATACAGTTCACCTGGCGCAATGTTTGTAGGCTTCGCTCCTAGTTCTGCAAGGATTTCTCCAGCAAAACCTGGGATACGCATTTTCAGACCTTTTAAGTCATCAACAGAGTTGATCTCTTTTTGGAACCAACCACCCATCTGAATATCTGTGTTACCACCAGGGAAAGACATCAAGTTGTGCGGTGAGTACACCTTATCCATCAACTCCATACCGCCACCATGGTAGAACCAAGCATACTGCTCTGCTGGTGTCATACCGAAAGGCATAGACGTAAAATAGAGTGTATTAGGCACTTTGCCTTTCCAATAGTACGAGCCAGAGTGACCCATATCATATTGACCCGATTTCACCATATCGAAAACACCAAGTGGCGCTTTGTGCTTGTTCGCGGAGTCAATACGAATCTGTAGACGACCGTTAGACATTTCTTCGGCCATCTTCGCCATGTTCTTAGTCGCATCACCGAATACTGGGAAGTTTGGTCCCCAAGTTTCAGCCAGTTTTAGTCGATACACTTTGTCCGCCGCGCTTGCGGAAGCTGTCACCATTGCAGCACATGCCGCAGCAGCGATTAAAGTGCCTTTTAGAGTGCGTTGAATTGATTTTTTTAAGAGACTCATTGTTTCACGTCCTATGTTGTGTTTGCTCACAAACCATCCCTGAATGGTGTTGCGAATATACCCAAGTGACCTCTACATCCAGATGTTCTTGTTACCCATACCTTCTCTTCACCAAAAACGTTAAGAAGTTAGGCTAGAACCTTTCCGGATCTCACTTGGATTACACAACAATGCCCTATTACAACCCATTAACCTATTGGGGTGAGCACGGACGTAATTATTTACACTGAGAGCATATAGAACTTTAGTCTTACGTAGATATACGTAATCTGATAGATAACTGCAATTATTAAACTTTTTATTTCAATAGATTGAATAAGGTAGGATTTAATGCATTTAAGAAATGTACGTACGAACTGTCGCGTTTTTCACGTTAAATTATTTAAAACAAGGAAAGCAAAAAGCCCCAAAACTGGGGCTTCATCACGAAATAATTCGCTAAATAGTCTCTGCTTTGGATAAGAAACAGCGTAATTTATGGCGTTAAATCGAAACTGAGTGTATATCCAGAAATGAGGTTATTTATACTGGCTTGTAAACAACTTTATTGCCTGCCAATTGCTCTTTCACTACTAGGCTTTCTTCTAGAAGTTTTTTTAGAGCACCTGTTGCCCAAGATGCCGCTTTCGCGTCTTCTTGACCAGCTTCTAGGCCAATCCCTTTAGGATTAATGCCTTCTGGGTTCTTTGCAACGATATCCAAAACACTCTGTTGTTTTGGCGTTAAGCTAACTGTGGATTGCGCTTTTACAGCTGGCTTTTCCACTTTTGCTTCAACGGCTTTCTTAGCAGCAGGCTTCTTTACTTCAGGAGCTGCTTTAGCCACATTTAAAGTCGCTTTGATGCGTTTTTGCAGCTTAGCCTGCACTTTACGTTTGTGAGCGAGTCTCATTGGGTTTTCTCCATTTCACTGCTATACCGCGCAGTGGTGAAAAATTTGAAGCGCGATTTATACCAAAATCTGACACTAATTTGTAGCCTATCGGGAACTTTCAACGTAAAAATGGGGGAAGACCCGCCGAAAGGCTATTATTTAAGCAGAACCTGAAGCCGGAGCTACCACTCAAAGGGATTGAATAGAGCAACATTATGAATACCGTGCACCTAACCAACATACCGTTCAGTTACTACTCTTCTACTGGAAAAGTAGTGATGGCACTAGCAACACTGATTGCTTTTTTTCTGCTCATACTGTCACCGGGTATTCCACAAGCGTTACTGTCACTTTTTGGTCTTCTAACCTTTTTTGCTGTCACTCACTTTCTTATTGAAAAGAGTAAAGTCTCTTTCACCCTAACCGCGACCCATTTTCAACAACACATGTTTAAAGGGGGCTGGGTAGTCAAATGGAACAACATTAATCAGATCGGTATTTGCACCTACGAAAAAGAGGGGTGGCACCAACCTATTCCTTGGATTGGTATCAAGTTAAAGGACTACGAACCCTATCTCGATAACATATGCCCAAGAATCAGCACACAGCTGCTTTTGGAGCAACGGTCTTTGCTTTATTTAGGAATGAAGCAATCAGGAAAAGAGAACACACCCTTCGAAGATGTAGTACTGGATTCTAAGCATTTTGTCACTCCCAGTGGCTTTAAGTACAAAGGGTTACAAGCCATGCTGGCAAATAGAATGGCGTATCAACGAGAAAACTTTGGATACGATATTTTTATTTCTACGTCGGATTTAGATAGAAGTGGCGATGAATTTGTCGGCTTAGTTAGACGATATCTAGCAGCAGCCGACAAGGAAAGCGTGTAAGTATCATCACTCTTAATAGAGCGGCATTTCATCTGCTACGAACGGGTTAGTTGCTCTTTCACGACCAAATGTTGATTCAGGACCATGACCCGGGACAAATTTCACGTCATTGCCTAACGGCCATAGCTTTTCTTTAACTGAACGTATGAGAGTATTGAAATCACCTTGAGGGAAATCCGTTCTGCCTACACCACCATTAAACAGCACGTCGCCGACAAATGCCGTCTCTGATGCGTAGCTATGGAGAATAACGTGTCCCGGAGTGTGGCCAGGAGTATGGAAGACATCGAGCTTCTCCTCACCAAAAGTGACAATGTCACCTTCATCTAGCCATTCAGTCGGTTCAAATGCTTCCGTTAGAGGAAACCCAAACATTTGGCTTTGCCCTTCTAGCCCTTGTAACCAGAAGTTATCGGCTTTATGTGGTCCAATGATGTCAACCTTATGGGACTGCGCTAGCTCTTCAGTGCCGCCAACGTGATCTAAATGACCATGAGTGAGAACTATCTTTACGACTTTAACGCCCAACTCCCTGATTGTCGCTTCCAGTTTTGGCACGTCGCCCCCAGGATCAACCACAATGGCTTCCATGGTTACATCGCACCAGACAATGGAACAATTTTGTTGGAAAGAAGTGACAGGCACCACTCTATATTGAAGGCTCATTTTCCTTACCTTGTATAGACTTAAACTGCCAAGAACTATGACATTTACCTTAAATTTTTACAAGCAAAGAGACGGGCTGAAAAGAAGGCTACCAAGCCCGAACGGGACCAGTATCAATATGGATAAAATTACTTTTAGGGTAATACCCCACTCCACCTGCTTTTAAGGAAAGTGCCGCTTTTTTAACTTCGGACAGCCGAACGCCATCTAATCTAAAATCGATCGCTCTTCCTTGCATGTGATAACTTTTTTTAGCCACCGCTTTGGACTTCTTACGTAACGCTTCATTCGTTGTTGGCGATCGATAACCAGAAATGATTTGAACTTCCGCTTCGCTGCCAATGATGCTTTGAATAGCATTTATCTGATCGAATAAAGCTCTATCCATTGCATGTACTTCATTTCGACGATGATCACGGCACAAACGGTTTATAAGGGCCATCTCATCAGACACATACTGTTTGCCATCAAAATAACAAGATTCAAGCAATTCACCCGTGTGTAGATTATTAAGCAACAATGTTCGCGGCTGATTTGCATATGTAGCAAGTGCTGAAGGAGTAAAAGGAAGAGTCGCCATAGCACCAACTAAAACGGTACTGCGTAAAAAATCTCTGCGAGTGAGTTCTCGTGTTGTCATCTCAATGGTCTAGCGCGGTTTGCAAAGTCGCGACAGTAACCACAATTGATATAACCGTCAATTAGCCAGCAGCTCAAATTATTGACGGCTTGGCCTAATAGTAGTGGTTAGTTATTGAGCAAAAAGATTTTTATTTAAATTGATCAAATTTGTAAGTTTCGCGTCAAAGTTTGAACTGCGACTCAATTGATCGTATTTGTAAACGTCACTGCGGTATTGTACTTGCCCGTTTTCTGTCCAGACTGTTTGGTAGATGATGGACACGGGAATCCTCTCTTTTAATGCAACTGCAACCGTTTCTTCTCGGCTTATTCTTTCATGATGACTGGGGCGCATTTTAGAATGGGTGTTTAACAAAAGATGCGCAAAACCCTCTGCAGACTCGATACGAATACATCCGGAACTGAATGCCCTCCGAGATTGAGCAAACAGTGACTTAGCCGGTGTATCATGCAAGAAGATCGCGTTCTTATTTGGCGTGTTGAATTTGTATTTCCCTAGCGCATTAAATGGTCCAGAGGTTTGACGCATACGATGGGGGAAACGCTTAGGGTCTATGCTCGCCCAATCAATCTCTTTTGGGTCGATCAACGTCCGATTGTGCCAGCTTTCTACAATCTCGTAATTATGGCTGGTCAAATACGATTCCTCTTTGATGACCTTGGGTAATATGTCTTTCTCCATGATTTTACGAGGCACATTCCAACTCGGATTCACAATCACTGAATCCATTCTGGTGTCGATTAAAGGCGTCTTCCTAGAAGGCCGACCGACGATCACATCGGAAGAAAAGGTTTCTTTCCCATCTAACCAGTACGACATGGAGTATTGAGGAACGTTAACTAGCACAATGCGATCTCTTTGAAGAGGCCAGATACGCAACCGCTGCGCATTCAACGCGATGAGTCGAAGGCGCTCCTCAATTGACACGTTAATCCATTTGATCGTTTTAGGACCAATAATGCCATCAGGCTCCAGACCATGCTGCATTTGAAACTGTTTGATCAACACTTCAAGGTTGGCATCGTATCGTTTATCTGCGTTGTTTTGGGTTGAAAGATCTACTGATGATACGTCGTACCTCAACACCTCAAGGCGATTAAGCAATACACGTTTATGTGAAAGCTTATCGCCAAGACGAGCATATCGTCTCTTTTGGGTGTAATCGCTCAAATAGGTGTTAAGCCATGGCTTGAGCTCACGAATCGCAAACTGATAGTTGGAATATAGGGGGGATTGCGGTGCCAGAGCTGAAATAAACTCAACCAACTTATCCTGAGATAACGCCACACGAAACGCATTCAAGCTGATTTCAGAAGGAGGAGGCAGGGTTGCAGGCACTCTTCCTCCAAAAAACCACCCCTTCCCCATAGATTGAGCCAGCTCTGTATAGCTGATGTAATTCAAAAGAGTGTCTGTCGCCAGAACATCAAACTCTTGCCAGCGATTGTGATAACGAGCTTCTTTAAGTGCCATCAACCTTTTATAAAAAAGCTCACTTACGTCCGACAGTGCTAGGTTTTCTAGCTGAGATTCAAATGCAACAATCGCATCGTATTGAAACCAAATAGGTTGGTATTGATATTCGTGGTAAAGCGAAGTGATGGCATCTTGATGCGACAAAGCCACCCCTATTGGGGTTGAGCTGTTTACCCATGTTGCAGCGTAGTAATTGTTCGCTGACGAAAAGTACGGAAACATAGCTATAAGCATGAAAAAAAAGCACTTCTTCAATCCCATAGCCAGCCTCACTTACTTTAGTTTCTAATATATGTGTTCCTAAAGTATGGCAAAAAATACTGTAAAAACTTGTATCAGTTTTTAGATTATCGCCGACCAGTGGTTATCCCAATGAATACCGGATGAATATTTTTTTTCATCACCTTGAACTGGTCGCGAAATCACCTTTCCTGCACCTGAGCTTATTTTGAAAGAATTGTTATTAACAACAACCCCCGAAGCATCAGGAAGTGATTCAATTTCCAATAATTCTCCAGTTGATATGCGCCATATTCCATAGCAATTCCCTCTTGGAGACGTGGCTAGTACCCAGTCACCCGCAACTGCGATGCTTGCGATATAGTGATTAAAGCGCGCCCACTGCTCAGGTTCTGCGTTAAATTGAACCATAGGTTGCCCTAATCGGTGTGCAGCGAGCAGAGCTGGATAATCATCTGGTGAGCCACGATACTGTTGCCCACAAAATACGAGACCTTGAGTATGAGTGGAATCGTCAATTCCATAAGCCAAATGGCGAATACTCAACTTGTTATCTGGAAGCGACACTTGCTCTACTATTTTGCCTTCAGCGCTTATATAGGTGAGAGATGGCAACATTGTTTCGAGATTTAACGGTGTTCGCCCGTTGGTGTGAACCCCACCGACTCCTACCGCTAAATTGCCGCTAGGTAACATGATGATTTCGTGAGGCCCTAACCCGAACCCAGTAAATTCTGAAACTTTTTCGAAATTTCTAGCAACGTCATAAACGCCAATGATCCCTCGACTTGAGCCTTTTTCCCCTTCCGTGGCATACAGTAATTGCCCATCAGGAGAAAACACGCCGTGCCCATAAAAATGACGCTCAGGTTTCGCTGCTACAATCGGCAGCATGTCACCGGTGCGAAAATCAAAAGGCTGGAAGAAAGCGCCCGGCCTTCGACCAAAGACCACTGCCAGTGATCCATTTTTGTGGATTGCCACACCATGACCTCTTGCTGGAAGAGGAATTTGATGGATTGGGCTACCTTCTATATCTGCAACCGTAGCAAAGTATTTGTCGCGGTTTAGAATGGAGCACCCTATCAATGCAGGCGAATTCAGGGCAGATGAAGAGTAGTGCGTTTGCCCTCTTGATGAGCAAGCGACCGTTAAAAATGGTGCAGAAGCACCAAATAAGGCTGCTTTGAGCAGCCTTCTACGTGTGTGATCAGTCACCATCAGTTGCGTTAAACCCTACTACTACACCCAATTCAATCGCGACCTCTTCATGGATCAGATATTTCAAATGATCCAATTTATTGTATTGCGCCAACGTGCTTTGATAGCCTTCTTTCGACTTTAGTTGTGCAAATAGGCTTGCATCCTCCGGCCATGTATCAAGAGTGAGTTCAAACTGCTCAACAATGGCATTTGCCAGTGCCTCTCTTCCACGTTGTCTCAGTTGTTTGTCGAGACCATACCCATGTGCCAAGTACAGAGACTGTAGAGCCTTTACGTTTGCTTTTAGGTTTGAAAGCGACGTTTGTGAGCGCCAAGATTCCGAAAAGTACGGCCGAGGATTGCCAATCTTAGCAAGCGGTCTGCTCATTTTTTTCAAGCTATATTCCAACTGGTTCGACAGTAGGCTGAGGTATTCAGAGTTCCACTTGTTGCTATCCAATGATCGCCACGGGTTTTCTTCCCATGCCTGCGCAATCACTTGGGCTCGGTTAGCAATGTTTTCACTGATCGCCAAACCACTCTGACAAGTCTTAGATTTATCCGTTGAAATTGGTGATGCCGAATCATATAGCAACCACTCAATGGCTCCTAAACCTTGAACAGTCACGCTTTTTGTAGAGATTTCTTCAGCGGTCCAGACTTGGTTTGACTTCACTATTGCAGACATTTTTCTGCCCGTCGTGTTCTTTTTATCTGGCCAAAACTGCATATTCCAACTTTCATTTAATGCATCTTCAGGGCCTCGTTCTTGTCCTTGCAATGCCATCCAGCTGATCATGGTGCTATGCCAAACATACTTAAGCGCGTCCTCGCTCAAATCCTGAGAAAGACAGTATTGTTGCCAACTGAGTGCTTGAAGTTTACTTTCAGCAAGCAGTAAAAACGCTGCTTCTTTTTCAACTTCATAAACGGCTTCACTAGCATGGCTACCCGCGTAATCTTTTGTTGCTGGGTCATACGCAACGACAGAGCCGTTATCACCGCTCTGAACCATAACCGCTTGAGGGCTCTCAGCATCATTGGACTGACACCCCGCCAAAGCGAGTAGACATAAACTCAATGTTTTTTTCATGTTTCGCCTCAATTACAGTGAGTTAAGGAACGCGACCAAAGCTTCACGCTCTTTTTTCGACATGTTTAGTACTTTCTCTTGCGCTGGTTTTGCTTCTCCACCATGCCAAAGCACGGCCTCCATAACATTTCTGGCGCGACCATCATGTAAGAAATTCGTATGCTTATTCACTTCTTGTGTATAGCCAATACCCCAAAGTGGCGGTGTTTTCCATTCTCGACCATTTGCAAGATACTCTGGTCTGTTATCTGCAAGCCCTTCGCCCATGTCATGCAATAACATATCAGTATAAGGATGAATGGTCTGTTCTGATAATGCAGGCAGGCGATCATTTTTAGCCGTTTTAATGTTTACAGCATGGCAAGATTGGCATCCCGCTTCAACGAATTTTGCCTGACCTAATACGACTTGGGGGTCTTTTACATTTCTGCGAATCGGTACAGCTAAGTGTTGAGAATAAAATTCGACGAAGTTAAGGATCTTCTCACTCACTTCTGGTTTTCCACCATGAGGTAAGTCAGCACAAATAGACTGTGCACTGGTGCAATTTTCATTTGGGAATAGCGCGCTCGTTAAACCTAAGTCGCCGTTAAAAGCGGCCGCATTCTGCTGCATAAGATTAGGTTGACCCGCTTTCCAGCCAAATCGACCCAATGCATAATCGTTTGCCGCGACGTCCCATACGCGGTTTGCTTTCCCTGAAATTCCATCTTTGTTTTTGTCTTCAGGATCAGCCATCGCTTGGATAGTCTCTTCCGGAATCGCCTCTAAAAGCCCTAGACCAATCATTGGAGGCGCAATTCGGGCAGAAAGCTGTGTATCTGGGTGCATTGGGCCATAATTCAGATTTGTGATACTTAGATTGGGTTTTCTTAATACCACTTTTTCACCATCGGAAAACGCCACTTCTACATCACTGTAGGTAAGTTTGATTTTCCCTTCTGGCTTGGCGTCAGGAAGACCAAAATCTTGTAACTGCCCGCCGTATGTGGGTTCGGGAACAATACCATCGCGTATGAACTGTTGTTTTTGTTCTGGAGTCATCGCCGGAATACTTAGCCGAACTAACATGGAAACAGCATTGGCTTCCCCAGGCTCTGGCGGGTGGCCACGTCCATCTTTAATGTGGCAGTTTTGACAGCCATTGGTATTAAATAAGGGTCCTAAACCATCTCTAGCATCTGTTGAAGCTGGCGCTTGAACCCATGGGTTACGGAAAAAGCTGTTACCGACACTGAAATCTAGACGCGATGTCATGGGTAGGTTGTTGGCAGGTAAAGAAAAGGCATTCGAGCCATCTTTCTTCACACTGGTGTTACCACCCGACTTGGTATCGTATGCATAGACGCTCGTTGCGATTAGGCTTGAAACAATGGTAGGAATTAGAAACTGCTTCATTCTTGGCTTCTCAAGTGTAAAAAGGGCTCATAAAGAGCCCTTGGATATTATTATACCCAAGTGTCCTCAAGATACAGTGTTCAGAGCCTCATATTCTGTTTCAGTTTAAGGAAAAGGACGCAGTGGAATGACCCGTCCTTTCCAAGTTCTTTGACGAAGAAATGGAGCAGAATATGGGCTCCCAAGGGCGAGTTGAATTGGCTTTCATGCTACGTTACCGATTTTTGATTTAGAGTGACTAAATCTTCATATCGGTGTCTTGCCTGAAAACCAATTCATTCTCGCTGAACCAAGTATCTTGCGGTTACTTGGGTATATATTTTTATGCGATTAAAACTCGTGGTCAGCAGTATCTGGGTTAAGGCTATCAATGCCAATAATGTTAGCAGCACGCTCAATAGAACCTGTCTGCGTCACTAGAGACATGATGGTGTCGTTAACCAACGCGTTACCTTTTGCGTTATTAGACGCAATCAGCTGATCAAAGTGTTGGTTGTTCTTCTCTGCAGAAACCACCAGTTGACCGACTTGTGCACGCGCCATATCAAATTGCTTCTGGATCTCTTTCGCTGCTTGTTTGTCTTTTTGAGCAACTAAGTCATAAATACTAGGACCCGAAACAAGCTGACCATTTTCACGCTTGTACAAGCCAGTGAAAACGTTGTAGATACCTTGTTCGTTGTAGTAGTGAGAGTTATGAGTGTTATCAGAGAAACAATCGTGCTCGTCTTCTGTCGAGTTTGCTTCCAGTGCGACTTTCATACGCTCACCTGCAAGCTCACCAAGAGAAAGTGAACCCATGCCGAATAGCATTTTGCGCAAACCGTTGTCTGCTGAACCTGCTAGCAGTTCTTTGCGGTAGTTGTCTGATTGATTTGGAGCCCACTGCTTTTCCATCCACTCAAGATCTTGGATAAGAAGCTGAGAAGCAGCTTTCAAGTAGTCGCGGCGGCGATCACAGTTACCATTAGTACAGCCGGAACCGTCAACAAAATCTGTGTATGAGCGTTCACCAGCACCAGAGTTAGTACCGTTTAGATCCTGACCCCAAAGCAAAAACTCAATCGCGTGATATCCAGATGCAACGTTCGCTTCAGATCCACCAATCTCATTAAGATCGGCAATCAGTTGAGGCGTAATCTCGCTTGCATCGACGACCTGAGAACCCACTTGAATTTTAGTGTTGGCAACGATGTTAGCCTGCGCACCTTCGTTACCTAATTCATATTGGTAATCACTTGTAACGTAGTCGATCAAACCTTCATCTAATGGCCATGCATTCAACTGACCTTCCCAGTCATCAACGACAGCATTTCCGAATCGGAAAACTTCTGTTTGTTGATAAGGTACACGAGAATTTACCCAAGCTTGACGTACAGATTCCAAAGAGGTTTTAGAAGGGTTTGCTAGGAATTGGTCAATGGATTGATCGAGGTTCTTTGCAGTGATGGTCGCATCAGAAAATACAGCGTGAGCGAGGTCTGCGTAATGCTCTACTACTTGGCCTTTAGTTACAGCCGCAATTGACGCACCACTGGTCACAAGAAGTGAAGCAGTAATGGCACGAGCAATGAGTCGTTTTGAAATCATGGAAATCGTCCTTGTTGAGCAAAATTGTTATATGTAATTTGTAGTGCTAATTATTATCATTTGCACCTAGATTTCGATCATACAAACTTACACTTTAATTTCAAGCGACAAAAACGAAAAAACCCCACATCTGTGGGGTTTATTTCAAACAAATAATAGATCTATCACAAATCAAGTAAGTGCTTACCATGCGAGACTTTTGCTTTCAAATAGCTCTCGTTTCCATGTTTGATATGAGCATGAGTGTTTACCACTTCCTCTATCTCGATATCATGATCTTGCAGCTCTTTTATCTTCTTAGGATTATTGGTGATCAGGCGAATCTTTTTAACGTCTAATGCATCAAGCATTTGAGCGGCTTCTGTGAAATCTCGAAGATCATCACCAAAACCTAAATGATTGTTTGCTTCATACGTGTTCATACCTTCACTTTGTAAACGATAAGCATCAATTTTGTTGTACAAGCCAATGCCACGCCCCTCTTGACGCAAATAAAGAATGATGCCGCCTAGCTCACCCATTTTTTCAATGGTTTCATCTAGCTGTTCTCCACAGTCACAACGTGACGAGTGAAAAACATCTCCAGTTAGACACTCAGAGTGCATCCTAACCAGTGGTGCTTTGCTATCCTGATCTGCTGATTTAAAAACAATCGCGACATGTTCTTTATCTGTTTCTAATCCGTGAAAAGACAATAATTCTGCATCAATGTGACTTTTAGAACCAACTTTTAACTCTACTCTGGCTCGTACTTCCGCCATAACTCTTCCCATTTATGATGAATGTGCTCTGCACATTCTTATATTCGCTCTCTATATTGTATGACAGAGGCATTCTGACTACTAGATGGGGATACGAGATATGATAATCAACCGATCACTCCCTATCTCCCCGATTATGAATTGTTATATTATAACAATTACCAATAATCACAAAACCTCCTTCGAATGAAACACGAATAAAATGAAAAAGCCCGCAACAGTTGCGGGCTTAGAAGAGAATGAATTTATGTTCTTCACAAAAAACCACCAGCGATGGGTGGGTGAAATTGCATTAGATCGAGATTAAGCCATCTAATGTTGTTTTTTCTGCCAAAGAATAAGCTGGACCCAGAGGTTTTCAAGCTCTGAAAGCTCTTCTTTTGTTAGAACAGATAAGGTAGACGCAGAACCGGAAACGGAAGATTGCACGCCAGAAGCGGAATGGACCTTATTTTGAAAAATTTGCCGTAAATTGGAGATAGTTGGTTCCACGAAACATCACCTTTATTGCGAAACGTTTTTCTATATAACTACAATAATTTATAAGAATAATAGTAACATTTGCTATACAGTACAAGGAACGTTTAGAAGTTTTTCTGGCTTAATGTCACAAAACCATTTTGATACTGTGAGCCATTTACTAAAAATTGAGACAACTCAAAACTTTATGAGCTCTTTAATTAACATAAAGAGTCAAACAAAGATAACGCCTTAAAACATCGCCAGATGCATCTCCCCTTAATGAGCTTTTAGTTAAAAAATCAAATCTAGATCTTATCTCATTAAACAGCTCGCCAACTATCACGGCATTTCCCATTATTTCCTCCCAGCATTAAACAAAGCTACTCCATTGTTTAACATGGTAAATATCGAACTTGTTTCATTTTTCTTAAAATCTGACAACTTGCGATGACTGAGTTTTAAAATGAAAGCAATTACCCAAGTTCTCTCGATGATTTGTTTGTTTGCAGTAAGCTTTACCATACAAGCAGAGCTAACAGGTGAAGACAAAAACACAAAAACCGTTCATATTGGTTTTCTCAGTGATGATCTTTCTCCTTATTCGCTGGTTCAAAATGGCAATATCACAGGTCTTTTGCCAAGTATCATCCATGAATTCCAAGACTACATGCTTGGAAACGTAGAATTCATAGCATACGAATCCTCGGAAGCACTCCAACAAGCGCTTGTTAACAAACACATCGATGCAATAACAACTCAGGGGACAAACTACAAGGATACGTCGCTTTCGTATTCAAACCCCATAGTATCTTCTAGACAAATTGGGTTAGCACGTGAACAAATTGGGTATCATCATGAGTTAAATACACACACTTTATCTTATATTAACGAGGAAGCCTTTCTTAAGGGGTTATACCCAAATGCGAAATTTATAAGATCCGAAACTGTATCTGATGCCATTTTTAATGTGGCAATGGAAGTGTCCTACGCGACGGTAGGTGATGGTCTTATGCTGTACCAACAACTCCAATCGAGTCCCTACGCTGACTTTTTGTCGATTTCCTTGTTCGACGATCTCCCAGTTCAAAGTCATTATCTGGCGGCGAGAAATGGCAACAGCCAGCTGATTGATAATTTCAATAATGCCATTGCAAACTTCAAACGAAGTGCACGCTATTCCAGTGTTCTAAAAGATTGGCTAGATGAAACACAAGAACGTTTCTTACTGGTGAAAAATGACACACTCGCACTCACGGAAGCGGAGCAAAAATGGTTAAGTAACAACCCACAATTATTAGTCATCACAAAAGGCAATACGCCTCCTGTCGATTTCTTTAATTCAAACGATGGTCATCAAGGTATCTCAGCGGAGATCTTGCAAGAAATATCGCGACTCACAGGGTTAAAATTAGAATACTTAAGTCTCGAATCCGTCAAAAACGACTCAAACGATTATCATCATTCCAACACGTTGCCCCTTATCCACGCTGCCAGTTCTTCAGAACAAGCCAAATACGCCGATCATTTATTTTCACCCCCCTATATGCGCGAGCCATGGGTGCTCATTGGTCGAAGTGAAAACTACAGAAGTGACCTGATTTTTTCAGACTTAGATAACGCAACTATCGGTACTGTAAAAGACACTGTGGGGATAGACAAAATCCGAGATTATTGCGCCGCATGCAAAGTCGCTCTTTACGACAACAGCGATCAACTTCTCGAAGCTCTTGATAATAAAGAGGTCGATAAAGCAATGATGTCTCTCTTCATTGCCTCCCCAAAACTTCAATCCAAGTATGCTGGTCAGCTACGAGTCGTTAGCCTGATGAACAAAAACGCTGAAGTACCCATTTCATTTTCAGTTGAAAAAAACCAGCAGCTCTTAATTAACATTATCAACAAAGCGTTGAACGCCATTCCTCCACAGCGAATTCAAGACATCCATAAAAAGTGGCGTAATGCGAACTACGAAACTGGAATCAACAGTAAAGATGTCGTTTATGGATTTCTCACCGTTGCTGGTATTGCTGGCTTTATTATTTTGCTATTTATCGCCTGGAATTGGAAACTAAAGAAAGAAGTCTTCCACAGAAAGAGAGCAGAGGAAGAACTGCAAAAACGCGTCAACTACGAGCGCTCATTATTAGATGCTATTCCCTTCCCTATCGTTGTTCGCGACGCAAATGGCATTATCCAAAGCACCAATAAGTCCGCGAGCGATCTTAAGTACCTCAATTATTTAACCGAGTCTCTTGTGAACAATAAAGACGAAGATAACTTAATTTTGAGTGGCTATTCTCTGCCTCGGCTAGAAAATGAAGTGGTTATTGATGGTGTCGAAAAATACTACGCCTACTGGAAATGCCCCTATGTCACCCCAGATCATCAGATTGATGGCACTGTAACCATACTCGATGACATTACCGAACTGCACCTAACAAGAAAGCGGGCGCGTGATGCCGAACAAAGGGTTCAAAAGCTTGCAGACAACGTGATTGGTGCCGTACTGCAACACACACAAAGTAAGAATTACCTTCATGCTATCCACTTTACATTTGTGAGTGCTGGTATTTGCGAATTGATTGGTATTGAGCCTGACCAGCTTATGAACTCCCCTCGAACCTTCTTTAGTCCAATGAGGCAAAAGGACAAAAGGGAATTGATTCACAAGGTACGCCAAGCCATTGATGAAGGCTATATGTCGCAGGATGTCGGATTACTTATCGATAACAAAGAGAAATGGCTCCACATCCAAAGCAAGATTACTGAAACTGATGAAAGCTACATTTGGAATACGGTTCTAACCGATATAACCGAACTCAAACAACAACAAAAAGAATTACGAGAAGCAAGGCAAAAAGCCATTTCAGCCACCGAAGCCAAATCCCGCTTCTTAGCGAACATGAGCCATGAAATCCGCACCCCAATTGGTGGAATTGTGAGCCTATTGGAGCTTTGCGAACAATACCCTGTTGCCGAAGAAGTAGAAAAAATTCACGGTAGCCTTTCGCAATCAGCCAATAACTTATTGCACATCGTGAACGACATTTTGGATTTCTCCAAAATTGAGGCGGGCAAGCTGACGTTAAGCCCTCAACCCTGCGTATTCGAAACATTAATAATTCGGATTACTCAACTTCAAGCGAGACATGCTCACGCCAAAGGACTCAAGTTTGGTTTGTGGCTGGATCCAGAACTTGCTCACACCGTTAATATTGATGAAGTTCGCTTAGGGCAGGTGCTCAATAACTTACTCAATAACGCTGTAAAATTCACCGAACACGGAACGATTAACTTATCCGTTAGCCTGATCGAAGAAACCGCTCATCAGCAATCGTTCATGATAAAAGTGACGGACAGCGGAATAGGCATTGAAAAAGAAAACCTCAAAGGCTTGTTTCAACCATTTGTCCAAGCTGATGAAGGTACAACACGGAAATTTGGAGGCTCCGGTCTTGGTTTAACCATCAGTAAGCAGCTTATCAATCAAATGGGCGGCGACATTGCAGTAAGTAGTAAAGTTAGCAACGGCTCTCAATTCAAAATCATTCTGCCCGTGGAAGTCATTCAAACAGCCGAGCACTTGGATAAAGCGCCGCTACAAGGGCTCATTATTAATGATTTCTTTCAATCAAAGGTGCTTTGCGCATACTTGCAAGATTGGGGGATATCAACCGATTTTGGAGAAACGGAAAGCAAAGAAAAATTAGATTTTTTAATCAGTAAACATCAGTGCGAATTCCTGTTCATTTCGGAAATGGATTATGCTCGCCTGGATCTGACTGCTGATTGGTGGAAGGTGAACCACGGCTCTGTTCAATGCTTGGTCCTGTCTGAGAAAGGCATGCTTTCACCGACCCCAAAAGACGATCATTGGCTGTTGTCTTCAAACCCAATCATCCCTTCTCAGCTCAAATATTGCATCAACTCTCAGCCTATTCGCAACGAAGTTAATGAAGTGGTTCACGATGCTCTTAGGTGCACCTCCAAGCAAACACGAGAAGAGGCTATTGATTCAAACCGGTTGATACTCGTAGCCGAAGATCACCCAATAAATCGTCAAGTTATTGCTAGCCAGCTAAAGCAGTTAGGGTATCACGCGGATATTTTTGTTGATGGTAAAGAAGCGCTTAGTGCATTCCAGCAAAACAACTACGGTCTTATCATC
This sequence comes from Vibrio penaeicida, assembly GCF_002933855.1. GTDB lineage: Bacteria > Pseudomonadota > Gammaproteobacteria > Enterobacterales > Vibrionaceae > Vibrio > Vibrio penaeicida_A. The sequence continues at coordinate 174,911 of NZ_BFAQ01000008.1, read as the reverse complement.
ACAGATTGTCACATGCCTGAAATGGACGGATACGCCCTCACCAATGCCATTAGACAATTGGAATCTCATAGCCAGCAAAAACGTACACCTATTATCGCTCTCACAGCTAACGCGATTCAGGGAGAGCGAGAAAAGTGTCTTGACCTTGGAATGGACGATTTCCTCTCTAAGCCGACCAAAATGCCCATCATGGATGAAGCTATTGCTCGCTTGCTGCCTGCTGAATTACCTCTTAAAGAATCACCACAGGAGGAGTCAGAGAACGCAGAATTGGACTTTGGATTCTTAGATTTCTCTGATGAAGAAGCAATCTCAAGTGACGCATTTCCGAGCACAGAAACATCCGAACCAAAAACTCAACTCACAGCGCCTCTTATCGATATTACGAAAGTTTGCGACATATTTGGTGACATGGGTATTGCCAAGCAAATCGTTAAAGAGTTCATCGATAGCCAAAACAAGGATTTGTTAGAGCTCAGCTCCGCAATGGAAAACCACAATCACAACGAAATAAAGCAAGTGACTCATAGAATGAAAGGCGCAGCAAGAATGCTGGAGTGTCATGCACTATCTAATGTGCTAGCCGATTTCGAACATGCCGCCACACACGAAGATAGCCAAAAATACAACATGCTGCAGACAGAGGTTATCGCCATTACAAACGCTCTTAACCAATTTGAGTACTCATAAAAGCTCCCATGAATACCATTCAAAATAAAAAGATTCTCTTAGTCGACGATTGCGAGCTAATTCGAAATACGTCGCGAATTATGATTCTAAATATCGGCTTTTTGGCAGAAAACATTTTCATGTGTTCCAGTGCGAATCGTGCACTCTCTTTATGTAAAGCTCATATTTTCGATGTCATTATTATTGACCAGAACCTAGGCAACGGCGCTAGTGGGTTAGAGCTTTTGCAAGCTCTACATCTGCAAGAGCTTCGAGCTCACGATACCATTGTGATTGTTGCGACCGCAGATAACTCAATGAATGTTGTGCAAGGGTTCTCTTCATACAACCCCAATGCCTACATCATAAAACCTTTAAGAATGGATACACTCTCGTCGAGCATCCAATCCAATCTGAACCTTCAAAAGTTGAGTAAAAACGCTATTCATGCCTATCAAGAGGCTGGGCTTAATGGGTTTATGACCGCGCTAAAATCCACGTCATCCCCTAAAAAGGCAATGTATGTCATTGAGCAGTTTGCTCACTTTAACCAAGCTCCACAAGAGCATCGCCTAATTGTTCTTCAGGCATTCTTCAAATCACATCCAACAACCAAGCTCGGACTCATATACGCTTTTTTGCTATTGCAAAATGGAAAGATTTCTCAGTCTGAATCGATATTACACACTCTGGTTCAACGAACGGATTGTAGACCCGTTGACTACTACCCTTTGAAGTTAGCGTTGTTGACTGCAAAGGGGGATCTAAGCGCAAGTAAAGAACTGACCAATTCTATATTGAGTGAAAGGAACGACGATCCGTCCGCGATATCCAGCCTTTTATGGACATCATTCATTGTTCCGGATCTTCTTTGCAGCGACCTACTGCACCGACTAAGACAACATTTGAGTAAAAATCTGTGGATCGATGATGAGCACAAGCTTTTGCTTTGCGCTCAATTAGCAAAAAACGGTTGCAGCAATCCTAAAGCAACGTGGAATTCAATTCCCTTGCCAACAAACAATCGCTTTTCCAATACCTACGAAATGCTTTTCACCGCATGGTGTGAATGCAAGTTGGGCAACAATATCAGTCATCCGATAAATACTTTAATTAGCTCACCGTTATTTGAACATTCGTCATTGGCAAACTTGTTTCTTCTTGATGTGTTGGAACAATCCGTAAACGACACAGAACTCAATAAGGTTTACGACCGAATTAACCATATCGGAGAGAAAATCTTATGTTTTCTTAAAAGGTCAGTCGTTACGCGCGCTACAGCGAAGCAATCTAAAACACAGCAAAGTATTCAACTTGCATAACTTCCGGAGTCGCAATGAATAGACACGTTTTAATTATTGAAGACCACGATTTCCAACGAAGATTTCTGCATTTACAGTTGGAAAAAGTCGGGTTGAACCAAATCTCTTCAGTATCTTGCGGCACAGACGCTCTCGTTTATATCGCAAAGCACAAACCAGATCTGCTGATTTGCGATTTGAACATGCCAACAATGGATGGCATTGAGTTACTTCAAGAGCTCGGTGAGGAGAATTATCAAGGCGATATCATCATTTCAAGTGCTCAAGATGAAATGGTGGTCAATTCCGCCGATAAGATGTGCCATCAATACGGATTAAATCTGATTGGTTTGATGGAAAAACCCGTAACATCTGAAAAGCTCTCTTTACTGCTCAATACTTCGGTTCAAAGCACCTCAAAAGCCGCTCCCGAATCTATTTCTGTTACAAAACAGTCGATTATTAATGGCATCGAAAATGATGAGTTCGAGCTTTACTACCAACCGTTAGTAAGCTTCAAAAACGGAGAATGGCTAGAAAGTGAAACGCTTATCCGATGGAACCACCCAGAATTTGGGGTACTCACTCCCTACTACTTCTTGGATAAAGTACAAGAACTGGGGTTGTTGCAACTCATCGCGTTACAAACCTTAAACCAAGCCATTCAGGACTTGCCTAAAACTGAATTTCGCCGATTTGCATTTAATATAACCGCCAATGAATTGATGAGTGATGACTTTACCCATCGTTTGTTCACACTGATTGACGACAGAACTTTGTCTGCCTCTTCCATTCGCCTTGAACTTACCGAGTCCGATATTATACAAAACCTCGGTAAAGCACTCGCCTCCGCCACTCGAATCTGCATGAAGGGGGTAGCCCTTGCTGTTGATGATTTTGGTACAGGGTATTCTTCTCTCAAGCTATTAGAAGAGCTGCCCTTTTCGGAGCTGAAACTCGATGTCGATTTCGTTAAGAATGTGAATAACAGCCACGTTTCGAGGGCGATTGTAGAAGCCAGCCTCTTTCTTGCTGATCGGCTTAATTTCAATACGGTTGCTGAAGGAATCGAAGACAAATCACTTTGGTCATGTTTACAAGACCTGTCAGGGGAAAAGGGGTTGGCACAGGGGTACTTTATTGCCAGGCCAATGCCCGTATCTCAGCTCGATGAATGGCATAAAAGCTGGAAAAAAAGAATTATCAGCGAGGAATTATTGTAGTTTAAGACAATAATATTCAAAATCTAAACAACGGCAGATGATTGTTTAATGTAACAACTCAGTAGAACTCACCCAGCGCGATAAAATGGTCGGAACTAATACATGGTCCGATGTGATCAGCGAATATAAGTCGAAGTCATGCTACTGTCCCGCTACATTTCAATCCGCTTTCAATTTATTTTGTTGCTGCTTATTGTATCTGCAAGTTTACTGACCATCATTTTCATGAATGTCAGTATCCATAAAGAAAGCAGCAAGCGCCTTACTGCATTAGAAAGTCGATACTACCCTGCACTTGAGCGCGCCGTAAAACTGAACTCTTTACTTCCGAGCTTAAAACAGCAATTTGATGCCGCTGTTGTCATGGAAGATGAATCCGCGCTGATTACGGCAGATGAACTCACCCAATCGCTACTTGACGATGCACAAAAAGGGGCACGTGTACTGCCTGAGTATGCCCAAAATTTTGAGACCTTCGCCTCTTCACTACAAACATACTCGCAGCAAGCAAAACAACTCAGCCTTGATTTTATCGAGTTGAACGGCACATTTGATGAGTTGAGTCGTCGTGCAAAAGCCATCGACCAACAACTTAAAGCATTGCATTCTACCTCAGATCAACTTCGAGAAAGCATACGTAAGCAAGTTGTAGAGACCATTCAAACGTCTGAAGTTGAAGCTAATCAAGCTTCGTCTGTTTCCATCATATTAGGCGGTATTCTGATTGTTTCCCTTGGCATCACCTCATTTGCGATTCAACATTCCATAACAAAATCGATTACCTTAGTGACGCAAAAGATGAAAGAGATTGCCAGTGGAGATGGCGATCTAACGGCGCGGATCGAATACAACGGTAAAGATGAAATTTCGCTGCTGGTTAGCCGAGTCAATCAGTTCATTGAGAAGTTACAAATCATCATAAAAAGCACACTGGACAGCAGCGAGATGCTTGAAAAAGTCTCTACTCGTATGGAATACAGTGCTCAGAATACGCTGGCATTAAATAACCAACAACAAACACAAATTGAAGATGTTACTCGCTCAATTAGCGACATGCTGGGCTCTATTGAGCACGTGGTCGATTACGCTTCGCAAGCTGATCTTCAAGCTCAATCGGCTAATCAAAAAGCGGAGCAAGGGGCCGAAGTCGTAACCAAGACTTCGAACCAAATAGAGTTACTCGCAGAGAAAATTCGAGCCACGGCAACCAAGCTCTCACAACTGGAGTCGAATACAAATAACGTGGGATCTATTTTGAGCACCATTCAAAACGTTGCTGAACAAACAAATCTACTGGCACTCAATGCCGCTATCGAAGCCGCCCGTGCGGGTGAGCACGGACGTGGATTTGCCGTTGTTGCCGATGAGGTAAGGGTTCTTGCCAGCAATACACAAAGCTCAGCTACGGAAATAAATGCCCTCCTTGTAGAGCTGCAAAACGAAGCCCATGACGCAGTTGAAGCCATGTCGCAAGGTTTAGAGAGCTCATCACTCGGCGTACACAACGCACGAGAAGCAGGGCAAAGTTTGTCAGAAATCACAACACAAGTTGCAAGCATCACTCAGGTCAATAAGCAAATTGCTCACGCAACTGAATTGCAACATCAAACTTCCAATCAGATCCAGCAACGTCTGGATGACTTTACTGATTGTTCTCAACAAGTCTCGCATTCCACTAGCGAACTTGAATCTCTCAGTCACGAGCTAAGCAACATTGTCGCTCAACTGAGCCAATCCACCTCCCAATTCAAAGTCTAACCCTTTTCGGAGAATAAAAATGACGAACAAAACTTTTCGCCTGCTACCATTAGCGGCGATTTGCGCTGCTGCGTTTTCAGCTCAAGCTGCGAACGCTAATTCAGAAAAACGTATTGAAGCACTAGAGCACCAAGTTAAACTTTTGGAAGCACAAAAGTCGTCTTCACTGGCTGACAAAATCAGCTTCAATGGCTTCGCTTCAGTCAATATGCAGGTTGCAAACAACAATCATGGCTTCGCCTACTCGACAGACAAAATCAAGTTTGACGAAGGCTCCCTAATCGGTCTTCAGAGTAAGTTTGCAATCAATGACTCAACATCAGCGACAGTTCAGTTGGTTGCTCGTGGAACCAAGAAAGAGAGTTGGAGCCCTGATATTGAGTGGGCGTTTGTTAGCCATCAATTTACGCCAAACCTGAAAGTACGAGGCGGTAAACTTCGCCTGCCTCTCTTTATGTACTCTGACTATCTTGAAGTGGGTTATGCGCAAGTCGGCGTTCGTGTCCCAACCGAAGTTTACGGTCCTGTCGTTGTCACGTCACTGACAGGTGGAGACTTCATTTACGATATCGAGTTAGAGGATAGTACCCTTTCGTTCCAAGGCTTTGCTGGTTCACAAAAGCTAACTGCAAATAAGCACTCTTATAATGCGCCAACGGAATTCAATGAAATCTTGGGTGGTGTGGTTAACTGGACTGATGATACATGGACGTTACGTGCTGTATATGGCCAAGCAAAAGTGTCTTCTGACGTTAATTGGAACAGCACTAGTACCGCCTTGAAACCACTCGGTGGCGTTATCGCAAACACCACCTTTGATAACGACGCAGCCAAATTTTACGGCGTTGGTGGCCGATACGACAACGGCAGCCTAATGCTGTCTTCTGAACTGACCCGCACAGAAGTGGAGGGTTTTTATGCGGATGTAGATTCTGCCTACCTAACCGCTGCATACCGCCTTAACGACGTGACACCATACTTCACTGTTTCGCATATGCGTACGAAAGACAACGATGTAAGAAACAAGCATTACGCGTCGGTAAAAGGAAGCACAACTAAGCTTGCTGCTCAAGCTGAAACGCTATTCACGAGAGCCAAAGCAATGATGGCAACCAATCCTAGTATGGCAACAATCCTTATGGTTCAAGCGCAACAAAAAGCGGCAGCAGCAAAAGCCGCTGGCAGTGTTGAAGGTTCTGCTAAAGCAATCCAAGTGGCTCAAAACATCCAACGCACCACCTACAGCATTGGTGCTCGCTGGGACGTAATGACAAACGTGGCGCTTAAGGGCGACATCAGCTACATGACTGATTTTGGTGATACATCTGGCGGGCTAAGCTCGGAAAGCCAAGATAAAACTAACCTACTCTATACGCTAAAAGTTGACGTTGTATTTTAAGGAAGAAATATGTTGAACAAGTTAATCGCTGTAGCTGCATTAGCTCTGAGTACAAACGTAAATGCTACGGTAGTTGTAATTGGTAGCCCTTCAATGGACGCGCTTAGTGCTGCAACTGTTAAGAAACTCTACCTTGGCAAAGCGAAATCTCTCAATATTGACGTTGTGGATCTCGCCGATGGTGACGCGCTCAAAGACGAATTCCACCAAAAAGTCACCGGGAAAACTGAGGCACAATTGCAAGCTTATTGGGCAAAACGTGTGTTTACAGGTAAAGGGCAACCACCAAAAGCTCTGCCTAGCGCAGATCTGGTAAAAAATACGGTTCAAACAGGTAATAACATTATCGGCTACATTGATGAAAGCCAAGTTGATGACAGTGTGAAAGTATTACTAAAACCTTAGTGATTTGTTGGGTAATTTGTAGGATTTCTCCAAATTGCCCTTCATTCTACATACCATTACAAATATCATTAACCTTCTTACAAAACTTACAAATAATTCCTTCCTACTTTATCTCACTGAATTTGCATAATATTTTCTGTTAATAACTAGTGACAAATAGTTATATTTCCATACATATATATTTCAATATGTATTTTATAGGTACTCAAGTACATAGGGTAAATTGACATCACCGGTATCCTCAATAGAATCAATCATATCAATAAGGGGGAGCGGTATTATTTATGCCAATGAATGAAAATAGAGAAGCGATATTAAAAGCAGCTGAAGAGTTATTTTTCACCCATGCATTTAAAAGAGTGACATTTAGATTAATAGCTCAAAAAGCAGGTGTTAGCCCTGCCCTAGTTGTTTATTATTTTAAGAATAAAGAACAATTATTTGATCAATTAATTGAAGAGCATACTCCTAGGCTTGCAAAAGAATTTTCCTCTTTCAAATCAAGGAGCCAAGTTCAACTATCAGAAATTATTGTGAAATACGTTCAATTTTGGCAAAACCACCCTAACATTCCAATTCTTCTAACTCGCGGTGGACTGAGCCAAGATTTTGAATCTAGGAAAAAACTAGAGGAATCTCGTTTTAATCATGTCACCAAGCAAACTTTGTATTCTGCCCTTAAGAAGGTGCCAGGTTGCAATGAAATGAACATCGACTATTACTATATGTTGGTATCTTCTCTGAGTACGCAGCCATATTTAAATATCGATAACAACGAAGATTGCAGAAAGTTTAATATCTCGGACTATACTCGTATTTTGGAAGACCTGAAATTTTCAGCTCCTGCGATATGTTAACTAAGCTTCAGTAAGAGCTATCAACATAAGCTATTGGTATGCCTTCTGGCATTAAAAAGCATCGAAGAAATTGACTGCAATATTAGACACAAAAATAATATAAATTAAAGTAATGTGCAGCAAACAAAAAATGCCTAAGTGAAAGTAACATCAGATGTTAGTTCACTTAGGCATTTTTATATCCAATTATCCTAAAGATACTTGGGTGTATACTAAAAAGCCATCAGCGTATGCTGATGGCTTTTAATTTATTGAATACTGAGATTACTCTTCAGAATCACTTTGTTCTGGTGCATCCTGCTCTGGAGCAGATTCAGATTGCTCAGCACTATTTTCAGCTGTTGCTTCTACTTCTTCACCTTCAGGCAATTCAGACTCTTCGATTTCTTCGATGCGCTGCAAACCAACAACGTTTTCGTCTTCAGCCGTTCTAATCAGAGTAACACCCTGAGTATTACGACCTACCTGGCTTACTTCAGATACGCGTGTGCGAACAAGAGTACCAGCATCGGTGATCATCATGAACTCGTCGTTTTCTTCAGTTTGAACAGCACCGACTACACAGCCGTTACGGTCAGAAACTTTTATAGAAACAACACCTTGAGTTGCACGACCTTTCGTAGGGTACTCGGCAAGCGGTGTACGTTTACCGTAACCGTTTTGCGTTACGGTTAGAATGTCACCTTCATTTGAAGGAACAATCAGCGATACCACTTGGTCGCCTTCTGCCAGCTTCATACCACGAACACCGGCAGCCGTACGACCCATTGCACGTACTTTACCTTCTTCAAAGCGTACAACTTTACCTTGTTGGGAGAACAACATAATGTCGCTTTCGCCGTCAGTAATGTCTACACCAATCAAAGAATCATCGTCACGTAGGTTAACAGCAATTAGACCGTTTGAACGTACATTGGCAAACTGATCCAGAGACGTCTTTTTAACCGTTCCGTCACCCGTCGCCATAAAGATGTACTTGTCTGCAGAGTATTCAGATACTGGTAAGATCGCTGTAATACGCTCACCTTCCTCAAGAGGAAGAATGTTTACAATTGGTTTACCACGCGCATTTCGGCTCGCTTGAGGCAATTGATAAACTTTCAGGCGATATGTCTTACCGCGGGTAGAGAAGCACAAAATGTTATCGTGCGTGTTCGCAACCAATAGACGTTCGATGTAATCTTCATCTTTCATCTTAGTTGCGCTCTTACCCTTACCACCACGACGTTGAGCTTCGTAATCGCTTAGAATTTGGTACTTAACATAACCTTCGTGAGACAGAGTAACCACCACGTCTTCTTGGGCAATGAGTTCTTCCATGTCGATATCATGAACAGCCGCAGTAATTTCTGTACGACGCTGATCACCAAAGCTTTCACGTACTGCTTCAAGCTCTTCGCGGATCACTTCCATCAAGCGCTCTGTGCTTGCAAGGATGTGCATCAATTCCGCGATTTCTTCTAGAAGTTCTTTGTATTCGTCTAAAATCTTCTCGTGCTCGAGACCAGTCAACTTATGTAGACGAAGATCTAGAATCGCTTGCGCTTGAGTTTCAGTTAAGAAGTACTGACCATCACGAATACCGTATTCAGGCTCAAGCCAATCTGGACGAGCCGCATCGTTACCCGCACTTTCAAGCATGGCAGCAACATTACCCAGATCCCAACCACGAGCAACAAGACCGGCTTTCGCTTCAGCAGGTGTCGCTGCGTTTCGGATAAGTTCGATGATTTCATCGATATTAGCCAATGCTAGAGCAAGTGCTTCAAGGATGTGCGCGCGATCGCGAGCTTTACGTAATTCAAAAATAGTACGACGAGTCACAACCTCACGGCGGTGATCGACAAAGCACTTAAGCATGTCTTTCAGGTTGAACAACTGTGGCTGACCGTTGTTCAGCGCAACCATGTTGATACCGAAAGTTGTTTGCAACTGAGTTTGGGCGTAAAGGTTGTTAAGAACCACTTCGCCTACTGCGTCACGCTTACATTCAATAACAATACGCATGCCGTCTTTATCCGACTCATCTCGTAGTGCACTGATGCCTTCAACTTTCTTATCTTTCACTAACTCAGCGATCTTTTCGATAAGACGCGCTTTGTTCACCTGATATGGAATTTCTGTGACAATAATGGTCTCTTTACCATTTTTGTCTGCTTCGACCTCAGCTTTTGATCGCATGTAGATCTTGCCACGACCAGTCTTATAAGCGTCAACAATACCTTTACGACCGCTAATCAATGCCGCCGTAGGGAAATCTGGTCCTGGAATGTAATCCATCAACTCATCGATTGTGATTTCTTCATTGTTAATGAATGCCAAGCACCCATCGATCACTTCGGTTAAGTTGTGAGGAGGAATATTCGTTGCCATACCTACTGCGATACCAGAGGCACCGTTTACCAACAGGTTAGGAATCTTTGTAGGAAGTACTGCAGGGATCTGCTCCGTACCATCGTAGTTCGGTACGTAATCCACTGTCTCTTTGTCGAGGTCAGCAAGCAGTTCATGGGCAATTTTCGCCATACGAACTTCGGTATAACGCATTGCCGCTGCAGAGTCGCCATCTATCGAGCCAAAGTTACCTTGACCATCGACGAGCATATAGCGAAGTGAAAACGGCTGTGCCATACGCACAATCGTATCGTAAACTGCACTATCACCATGAGGGTGATATTTACCGATGACATCACCTACCACACGGGCAGATTTTTTATATGGTTTATTCCAATCATTGCCTAGTACATTCATCGCGAATAAAACGCGGCGGTGTACTGGTTTTAGGCCATCACGCACATCTGGAAGAGCACGACCCACGATAACTGACATCGCGTAGTCTAGGTATGAACCTCTGAGCTCATCTTCAATGTTTACGGGCGTGATCTCTTTAGCTAGATCGCTCATAGAGCCATTATCCCTCTATAGTTTGATCGTATGTTAGATACGTACAAGGTTCAAAAATATAACACACAAATACCCCGTTCGGCATCTCTTTCCCCTTCGTTTTATCAGGTTGTGACCTTGGTTGTGATTCAATCGTTGAGAAATCGTACAGAAAAACTTTATCTGTATGAATTATAGCCATATTGTGACGCCTAATTTCACAAAATTGGAATTCAGGTGTTCTCCTGCTTTTCAGTCGCTATAATGCTTCAATCCTAATCCTGAGTATGATTGTTATGACCAAACAACAAAATGTCGATCCTGCGGAAATCAAAAAGTTTGAAGATATGGCTTCCAGATGGTGGGATTTAGAAGGCGAATTTAAACCGTTACACCAGATAAACCCATTAAGACTGAATTACGTGCTGGACAATTGCCAAGGTCTATTCGGGAAAAAAGTGCTCGATGTAGGTTGCGGCGGCGGCATACTCGCAGAAAGTATGGCTAAAGAAGGTGCTGAAGTAACAGGGTTGGATATGGGAAAAGAACCTCTTGAAGTAGCTCGCCTTCATGCATTGGAAACAGGAACAAAATTGGACTATGTCCAAAGCACTGTAGAAGATCATGCTGCAGAGAACCCAGAAAGTTACGATATCGTAACTTGTATGGAAATGTTGGAACACGTACCCAACCCACTATCTGTTATTCAATCTTGTGCCAAACTGGTTAAGCCTGGTGGTAAAGTCTTTTTCTCTACTTTAAATCGCAATTTCAAATCTTACTTATTTGCAATTGTTGGCGCTGAACACCTTTTGAAACTAGTACCAAAAGGAACGCACGACCACGAGAAATTTATCCGCCCAGCAGAACTTCTAAAAATGGTTGATAAAACGGACTTAATTGAAAAATCCATCACCGGGTTACATTACAACCCGCTGACCGATACTTACTCTCTTGGCAACAATGTCGACGTAAATTATATCGTTCACACAACACGCCTAAGTTAATATCAATACTGCCTGTTTCTTTAGGTACAGGCAGACATTTTTGCCACTGTTTTTTCCTACTCGCCTTCTATACCTCTTACTTCTTCTATTTTTGCTTTTACAGCCTCCTTTTTAACATTTATCTTGACGATAAAAATCACTATCTCAGACCTTTAGATTAATCAAATCCTCTATTATCGCTAGATACTCAATAAAGCATTCAAACGTGTTAAATTAATGTCGAATAAAGGTCTTGGCTGCATGTAATAACACACCACTAGACAGCACCAAAAAACTCAAATGGGAATGATTTTTCAGCCAAGGATTTTCGCCCAGCCAAATTATCTTACTTCGCTTATAAGCAACGTATCTCACTGCGCGATATAAAATCGATTTCCCTATATAATTTATTGCTGGATTTCTGAAAAAATGAGACACCAATCAAGAAAGTTATAATTTTGTAAAAAGTAGAGATTCATCGCCTTTTCGCACAATATGACAACGACTTGTGTGACCTTTGTACAGCTTAATTTTAGGCTCGATTTTTTCCTAAAGATCAAGAAAAATATTTTTTCTTCTGCTCATAATTAAAACACTCTGGAATGGGATATTTTTTGCAGGTAATCTCTACCTAAAATGATAGGTTAGTGCCTACTTACGATTTTTTTTATTCCCCCAACTTATCCACAAGTCTTCCAACTTATCCAACTTGAAAAATAGCCCACCGCGCACTATCTTGTAACTCGTTCAACCGAACAACACCACATATAGTGTTTTGACGCACTATATGTAGTGGATATAGATCACAAAGCCGACTACATTTTTACAAGAACTACCAAAGAAATACGGCTTTTAGCAGTTTCGTCAGGGAAATCTACCAGAATGAACCAACAACTAACTGTGACAAAAAGGGACGGTCGCAAAGAAAACATTGATTTGGAGAAGATCCATCGCGTTATCGCATGGGCTGCAGAAGGACTAGACAATGTTTCCGTTTCTCAAGTTGAATTAAAGTCACACATTCAATTTTACGACGGTATTACAACGTCGGACATTCATGAAACCATTATCAAATCTGCTGCTGACTTAATCTCTGAAGAGTCTCCAGATTATCAGTATCTTGCCGCTCGACTCGCTGTATTCCATTTGCGTAAAAAAGCGTACGGACAGTTTGAGCCACCAACACTTTATAAACACGTTTCCGAGTTGGTTGATGCTGGCAAGTACGATAAACACCTAATCGAAGATTACACGCAGTCTGAGTTTGAAGAATTGAACAGCTTCATTGATCACAACCGCGATATGAACTTCTCATACGCTGCTGTGAAGCAACTTGAAGGTAAGTACTTCGTTCAGAACCGCGTGACCAAAGAGATCTACGAGAGCGCACAGTTCCTTTACATACTTGTTGCAGCATGCTTGTTTGCTAAGTATCCGAAAGATACGCGTCTTGATTACATCAAACGCTTCTACGATGCGGCATCGACATTTAAGATTTCCCTACCTACACCAATTATGTCTGGTGTACGTACTCCTACTCGTCAGTTCAGCTCTTGTGTTTTGATTGAGTGTGATGACAGCCTCGATTCTATCAATGCGACTTCTAGCGCCATCGTGCGTTACGTTTCTCAGCGTGCAGGTATTGGTATTAACGCTGGTCGTATCCGTGCGCTGGGCTCTGAAATACGCAACGGTGAAGCTTTTCACACAGGTTGTATTCCGTTCTACAAATACTTCCAAACTGCGGTTAAATGCTGCTCTCAAGGTGGTGTTCGTGGCGGTGCGGCAACAGTATTCTACCCGCTTTGGCACCGCGAAGTTCAATCTTTGCTGGTCTTGAAGAACAACCGTGGTGTAGAAGAAAACCGTGTACGCCATATGGATTACGGCGTGCAGATCAACAAGATGATGTACTCACGTTTGATCAAAGGTGGAAATCTTTCTCTGTTCTCTCCTTCAGACGTTCCAGGCTTGTACGATGCGTTCTTTGAAGACCAAGATGAATTTGATCGTCTATACGAAAAATACGAAGCCGACGAATCCATTAAGCGCGAAACGGTGAAAGCAGTTGATTTGTTCTCTCTTCTTCTGCAAGAGCGTGCTTCTACTGGTCGTATCTACATTCAAAACGTAGACCATTGTAATACGCACAGCCCGTTTGATCCGGCTGTAGCACCCGTTCGCCAATCTAACCTTTGTTTGGAAATCGCGCTTCCTACTAAACCTTTGAACAATGTTGAAGACGACCAAGGTGAAATTGCACTTTGTACGCTTTCTGCGTTCAACCTAGGCGCGATAGAAAGCCTTGATGATTTTGAGGAATTATCTGACTTGGTTGTTCGTGCTCTTGATGCATTACTAGATTATCAAGACTACCCACTTCCGGCTGCTCGTAAGTCAACCATGAATCGCCGCACGTTAGGTGTAGGTGTGATTAACTACGCTTACTACCTCGCTAAAAATGGCGTGAAGTATTCAGACGGTAGTGCAAATGGTCTGACACACCGTACGTTTGAAGCAATTCAGTACTACCTACTGAAGGCCTCAATGAACCTAGCAAAAGAGCAAGGCGCGTGTCCTCTGTTCAACGAAACCAACTACGCAAAAGGCTTACTGCCTATCGACACATACAAGAAAGATCTAGATAAAGTATGTGACGAGCCGCTGCATTACGATTGGGATTCGTTACGTAAAGAAATTGTGGAACACGGTCTACGCAACTCGACGCTATCGGCACTAATGCCATCTGAAACATCTTCGCAAATTTCTAACGCGACTAACGGTATTGAACCACCACGTGGTTTCGTTTCTGTGAAAGCATCGAAAGACGGTATTTTGAAGCAAGTTGTACCTGATTACGTCAATTTGAAAGAAAACTACGAGTTGCTTTGGACTATTCCGTCAAACAATGGCTATTTGCAGCTTGTGGGCGTTATGCAGAAGTTTGTGGACCAAGCTATTTCTGCGAACACTAACTATGACCCAAGTGTTCAGCCAAACGGTAAAGTTCCGATGAAGCTTCTGATGCAAGACTTGCTAACCGCATACAAGTACGGTCTTAAGACGCTTTACTACCACAACACTCGTGATGGTGCGAGTGATGAGCAATCAGAAGCCGCTAAGGCTCAAGAAGATGATTGTGCAGGCGGCGCTTGTAAGATTTAAAGCTTTGGGCATCGACTCAGAGTAAAAGTTAAAACAGCCTCTTTGATTTCAAAGAGGCTTTAATGGATTTGAGGCATTTATGGCTTACAGTACTTTCTCTCAGAAGAAAAACGACCAACTAAAAGAACCGATGTTTTTTGGTCAGTCAGTGAACGTAGCACGTTACGATCAACAAAAGTTTGAAATATTTGAAAAGCTGATTGAAAAACAGCTTTCTTTTTTCTGGCGTCCAGAAGAAGTGGATGTATCAAGCGACCGTATCGACTACAACAAACTACCCGATCATGAAAAGCATATTTTCATCAGTAACCTGAAGTACCAAACACTTCTTGACTCTATCCAAGGCCGTAGTCCAAACGTTGCGTTACTTCCGCTTGTATCTCTACCTGAAGTAGAAACGTGGATCGAGACTTGGTCTTTCTCTGAGACCATTCACTCGCGCTCATACACTCACATCATTCGTAACATTGTGAACGATCCAGGCTTGGTGTTTGATGACATCGTTGAAAACGAGCATATCTTAAAGCGCGCGAAAGACATTGCTCATTACTATGATGATCTCATCGAACTGACGAACGATTACCACCGTTATGGTGAAGGTAAACATGTCATCAACGGAGAAACCGTAGATATCAGCCTAACCAAGCTTAAGAAAAAGCTGTACGTTTGTCTGATGTCTGTTAATGCACTAGAAGCCATTCGATTTTACGTAAGCTTTGCATGTTCCTTCGCTTTTGCAGAACGTGAACTGATGGAAGGCAACGCTAAAATCATCAAGCTTATCGCTCGTGATGAGGCACTGCACTTAACGGGTACTCAGCACATGCTGAACTTACTTCGTAACGGTCAAGATGATTTAGAGTTCTTACAAATCGCTGAAGAGTGTAAACAAGAATGTTTCGACCTATTTAAAGAAGCAGCAGAGCAAGAAAAAGAGTGGGCAGAGTACCTATTCAAAGACGGCTCTATGATCGGTTTGAACAAAGACATTCTGTGTCAATACGTTGAGTACATCACGAACATTCGCATGCAGTCTGTTGGTTTGGGTGTCGCATACCCAGACGCAACGTCTAACCCGATTCCATGGATCAATGCTTGGTTATCTTCGGATAACGTACAAGTAGCCCCTCAAGAAGCGGAAATAAGTTCTTACCTTGTTGGTCAGATCGATAACGAAGTCGACGCTGAAGATTTCGGAGATTTTGAGCTGTAATGCAAAAAATCAAAATCAACGAACTAAGCCCTATTGTCGCCAGCAGCGAAAAGACACTGCTGGAGGAAATGGAGAGCGCGGGATTTGAACCTGAGTACAACTGTCGAGATGGTCATTGTGGCGCGTGCCGCTGTGAATTGAAGTCGGGAGAGGTCGAATACGTTGGTTTTGCGATGGCATTTACACAGCCAAAAGAAATTTTGCCCTGCATATGCAGGGCAAAAACCGATGTCGAATTAGAAAAAGTAAACTATCAGCTCAAGGTCAAAAGCGCTTGATATCTCGCAATATCATCCTTGTTACACGCCAATTTCTTGCATCTTAAACACATTCAGATCTGCTTAAATCTGCATATTTTCCGAGTAAATATTCAGCCGTCTTGAACGAAATATCCTTCTCACCTATGGATTTGCCATCGTCGTCAAACAATGACATTCGATAACCACCATTTGGGGTATCGTTATCCGCTATAGGTGCTGCTAACCAAGTCGATACTAAATCGCTGACATGTTCGCTATGTGCTTCTCCTAACAACACTTTTTCACCGGATACTCGGTACCAAACTTTGATCATTGTTTGTGTAATCATGGGTCCCTCCAGATCGCAAATGATGATAACAGTGTGTCATTTAATTGTTCTGACCCTTCTTATATTAGCTAATTCTCAGCCGATCCCAAGCCTCAAATTAAAGAAAATGGTCAAAAAATATCTTGCATAAAAACCGAAACATATTTGGTGTTTTTTTACTCGACTTTAACCTTTGAGAGATAACGACAAATTAAAAGTCAACGAATTCTCTTATAACTTTTACACCGCAGAATTTGGCACATAAAGCTCTTTTTTTCTAACCAGAGAGCTGTAATGTCCAAAGACAGCTTTTTCCTCCAAATGACGCCTTAACATGTCCAACATAACAGCTGCAATTAAGCTACGTTTATCCTGCTTTCCATAATTTCGTGCAAACTCTAGCACTTGCCCCCACTCACCATTTCCGGTGGATAAGGCAACCGCAAACACATTGTCCTTCAATTTGCCACAGGACAATCCGAACGTAGCCTTTCCGTTTTCTCGGGTTGCAGCAGCCAAGGCCAAAGATGCAGCCAGTGGATCTTGCTCAACCAAATTTTTATCCATTTCGGTGTTCATCACCCAGCTTTGCTTAAGCAGTTTTGCCATAAGCTCATTCTCGTGCAACCAACTCGTCAGAAAACCACCGCTAGCCTGCTCCGCAAGAGACAGCGTTGTTCCCCCCTCAACCAAAAGAGCAGCCACATTATCAACCATGGGTTCATCCACACTCACGACATTGTCTTTCAGGTGACCGTATACAATTTGAAGAAGCTTCAAACGCCTTTCCATGTCTGCTGCAGGACCAAATATCTTCACTTCAATGAAAGGTAAATAAGAGCGGTATCCCAGTTCATACTGATCGGGCAGTTTAATCAGATCTAATTTGTCTGATATACCTGACTCAGAGAGCCCAATAGTATAGAGTCTGCTGCATTCCGACGGGAGGATATCGCGGTATGTCTCGCTTAGTATCGGAATAATTTGCTCCTCTACCATGCGCTTAAATTCGCTCGGCACACCCGGCGTAAAATATAGTTTGGCTTTATTGAGCGTCATCGAAAACCCGCAAGCCGTCCCGATTGGGTTATCGATAATGGCGGCTTTTTCTGGGAGCATCGCCTGCTTGAGATTACTGTCTGGCATAGTAAGCCCACGACGAGTAAATTTTTCTTCCAGAACAGTTAACCAATCTTGGAACAAACTGAGTTTTTGTCCAGACGCTTTCGCGGCGGCCGACGCCGTTAGATCATCGGTTGTTGGGCCAAGCCCACCATTCACAATAACAATGTCGAAAGATTCGCTAAGACGCAAAATCTCTTCTTTCAACACATCAAGCTGGTCGCCAACTGTAGAACGTGCCGAAAGCTGAAATCCACTTTGATACAGGATTTCACCTAGCCATGAAGCATTGGTATCCACGATATCTCCGTGAAGCACCTCTTCGCCTGTACTCAACATTGCCACTTTCAACATAAACTTAACCTTTGCTTTTTCTTTTGATATCACAATTGTTCGATGCAAAATAGTAATTCATAGTCAACTACATTCAGCTCAACTATTCTAATTAGACCGCCTTACAAGCTGATATTTTTCAATTTTTTAACGATTAAAAGGATTGCATCTCTCATTCGTAAAGAGAATAATGCTCAGCTCACTATTTTTGGTTTTTCTCAATGGAGATCTCTGTGCGACTGAAGTCACTGTCTACCGCATTGCTTGCATTTGCTACGTCAACCCAAGCTGCTGATTTTGATATCAACAACTTCTCTTATGACTTATATAACGGCGATGATCAACAAAGCTACAGTCTTAACATTGAAACAAATGTAAATCCATTCTATCTCTCTTTAAATGACAATATTGAGACGGAACCAAAACTCGAAGCGCCTCTTCCTTTGTATCTTCAAGTGCAGCCTGAAAAAGACTGGAATTACCTGAAAGAACAAACCTATACGATTTTGGGGCTCAGCGTTGCTACAGTAGGCTTAATGACACTTCTGCCCGAGAGTATTACCAAATGGGATGCCGAAGCCCGCGATATGAGTAAACTCGGGGAAAAATGGTCTGAGAATGTCAGTCAGGGTCCTGTCTGGGACAGAGACGAGCACTTCCTCAACTACATAATGCACCCTTATTTTGGTGGTGTTTATTACACGGCTTCTCGCCATGCAGGATTTAATGAATTTGAGTCTTATCTCTACTCGATGACGATGTCGACTTTATTCTGGGAATTTGGCGTAGAAGCGTTTGCTGAGATCCCCTCTTGGCAAGATATTTTCATCACACCTTTCTTTGGCGCTGTTGTCGGTGAACTGATGTTCGAAGGCGAACAAAAAATTGTCCACAATGGTGGTGAAGTATTAGGGTCTGAAACCCTCGGTGATGTCTCGCTGTTTTTCCTAAACCCGGTAGGTCACATTCATTACTGGGTAACCGATGCGTGGGGTGGTGATGCGAAGTTTAACTTCCGAACTCAACCTTGGACAGGTTACCAAACCGAAGTCGATATGGCAGTAAACCCTCAAGGTCCATTAGACAAACAGTTCTACGGGATGGAACTGACGCTAACGTTTTAACGTTGTTCTTTACCTTGTTCAAAGCGCCCTTCGTGGCGCTTTTTCAATTTTTAGAGCTATGCCTGTTTTTTAAAGCTACACCGAATGCGGTTTTAATAAACTTGATTCTTATCATATTTCCTTTCAGGTAATTTCCTATACTCACTTATACCCAAGCGACCTCAAGGTGCAGAGTTCAGAGCCTCATATTCTGTTCCAGTTCAAGGAAGAGAACGCAGCGGAATGACAGGTCCTTTCCAAGTTCTTTGACGATGAAATGGAACAGAATATGGGCTCCCAAGGGCGAGTTTAACTGGCTTTCATACTGCGTTACCGATTCTTGATTTAGAACCACCAAATCTTCAAATCGGTGTCTTGTCTGAAAGCCAGTTAATTCTCGCTGGACCCAGCATCTTGAGGTTACTTGGGTATAGTTAATAGCCACCCTGCGATCAGGAGGATGTAATATGTACACGACTTTTATTGTAAATTTTGTCGGCACTGCAACCCCTACCACTATCAAGAAATTAGCGTCAACGACACATGATAATGGTGGAAAGTGGCTTCTTAGCAAAGTGAATTTCATTGAACACCAAGTTGCAGCCGTTATAAAAATTGAGTTGCCATCTGAGAATGAAGATACCGTTAAAGATGCATTCTTAAATACCCCCGACCTCATCGTACAATTCAGCCAAGCGAGCGATCTGAGTTACGAAACCGATACCATCCACCAAATTAGATTGGACTCTAATGATAGGGCCGGCATCGTGAATGAAATCAGCCATGTGCTGGATGGAGAGGGAGTCAGCATACTAGACATGGACTGCCAACGCGTATTTATTGCTGGCGGAGGAGGTGTAAGCTCCAGCCTCTTCAGCTCGACCATGGCATTAAAAATACCTAAAGAATCCAACATCAACGACATCATTAACGAGCTGGAATCACTGAGCGAAGATACTCGTGTCGTGTTGGAGGATTAAACTCTTCTACAATTTAAACTTCGAGCCCAAGCAGACCACATTGTTTGGGCTTTTTCGTATAGCCAAAATCTCATGTTTGTACTTAACACAATGTACGATATTGAAGTTAGCGAGACAATTCACCTTCACTTTACTAAAGGCTAATGGCTAAAGGTCGTATTTGTTCCAAATATCACGTATGGACCCTAGCGAATCAACCGTGGTGTACCCTTTCAGACACTCGGCAGCATTTGCGTTAGCCAAATGAAGTGTTTTTACTGGGCTGACTTCATTGTAAATTCCCCAAAGGCAAGCGCTGCAAAACGCGTCGCCCGCCCCTACGCTAGAAATAATATCGTCGGGGCTGAGTTGTAGGCTTTCAACCCAAATAGAATCACCAAATTTAGAGACCCACGCGGCACCTTCTGGCATGTGGATGATGACGTTTTTATTTACCCCTTTCTCAAGCAGTGCCTTCGCGGCTTCCAAGATATCTTCAGAGTCTATTGTTCCGTTTTTTCGCAGCTTTTTTTGTAAACAGTACCCTGCTTCGAGTTCGTTTATGATCAAGTGGTCGACGTATTTCAGGCAAGGGGTAACCTGTTTTTCAACGTTTTCAATTTCCGTCGAAACCATGTCTAAACTGGTTTCTAAACCCAAAAACTTTAACTGTTTTAGTGCTTTGGCAGCGTAAGGTAAACCGTTTCTGTCTAAGGTATCCATGGTTTTGAGCAGTAATAAATACCCAAAGTGTGCAATTTTTATGTTTCGCATACCAATGGCGGTATAGGGAATATCGGCTGGGGAAAACTCCGCCGATACTCCGTCCTGATAGAAAAAAGTTCGTTCGCCTGTGCCGGCATCCGTCATAACGTGAGTGTGCGCTGTAATACCAGGAACCGACTTAATCCACGAATAATCGAACCCATACTGATGGCAGATATCCAAAGCAAACTGACCGTATTCGTCGTCGCCCACCACACCACAGCCATAAACGGGTAAGGTTTCGTCTAGAACGCTTAAACCAATCGCCACATTAAATGCACAACCACCGGGGCCTTTCACTTGTCGCTCAATCAGCCCTAGACCAGACTTTTCAGGCCAAGGGGAGACAAAATGCACCAAGTCGACGATCCAATTCCCTATGCACAGAATGCCTTTTCTATCTGCCATGCTTACCTACTTAAGTTCATTCCAAAGAGGGTAAATCGCGGGTTCGTCTTCAACAATATCTGAAAAGCGACCAAGTGGCTGATCAAAATAATTGTCACCATTATCGTCGTTCGCCATCGATACTTCGCCAGTCAGCACCGGACCTTTGCCTTTTTCACCGTAAAAGCGATGCATTAACCCTGTGGGGATTCGAATGCTTTGCCCTGGTGCAAGAATGATTTTCTCGAACGGTTTCGCCCTTACAACTTCCCCATCCACCGTTACTTCGATGTCTTTGTCTAAGTGCTCGCCTTTACCATTCACTTTCACACATTCCACCACTAAGTTACCGCCACCGCGGTTGATGATGTCTTCGACTTTTTTCTTGTGATAATGAAGGGGGGTTTCCTGATCTTCTTTTACCATCATGATTTTTTCGGCGTAAGGCACGCTATTTTTATCCGACTGATCGCCATTGCGAATGCAAAACAAAACCAACCCTCGTTGATCGAATCGGTCTTCGTTGAAATCGGTCACATCCCACCCTAGCTGGTATTTATGATTGTAAGCCGCTAGATCACCATTACCTTGCCATACCTCATTATTCCAATTACCCCAACGCGGAAGTTTAAAATGAAATGCTTCCATCAATTCTTCAGCGTCGCGTATGGCTTGATTGACTTGAGATCGTTTCATTGTATTTTCTCCACAGATTTATTTTGATGAGACAGCAAGGCTGCCGTGAAAATTTGATGCTGGATCATGGCTTCTTGAGGTGTAACACATTGAAAGCCTGACACACGCCCAGTCGCCAGCTCGTCGACAAACGATGCCCACATTTGTAGTACGGCATCGGTAAAACCAAACTCCATGATCCCACCTGAAATAGTTGGATAGGCGGGCAAATACCCTACTGGTATGGTTTGCCATATTTGTGTGCCACCAGCCTGATATTCCATTTTTTCGTACTGGTTGGGGCTTGCCGTAGAAAATCGAAAACTGCTGTTGATTCCATGCAGCTCAAAATACCAAGAGTTATTGTGGCCCGGCGCTATTCGGTACGTTTTTAAACGCGCTGGAAATGTCTGACCTTGCCAACTCGTCATACAATGTAAGTCGGCATTTTCAAAGGTATCGCAGTCTGTCCACTCCCCTTGTGTGTCCTTTCTTTTTTTCACCACGTCGCTTAATTGGGCATAAACACTTTCAAATGCCCAACCCAGCTTTAAAGGCACATGCAGAATGTGCATTCCCAAGTCGCCCATACACCCGTATTCACCACAAAATTGCTTTTGCCGTTTCCAGTTAATTGGCTTATCCGGATTGATATCGCTGGAGTGAAGGAATCCAATATCAGCGTGTAGAAAGGTATTCTCGCCGCTGTTTTCCATATCCCGAATCATGGCTTGCATCGCTGGGTAAAATGGAAATTCTGAAGTGCATCGCACAAACACCTCTGGGTGATCTTCAATACACGCTAAGATCTTTTCAGACGCTGATTTATCGATACCAAAGGGTTTCTCAGCGAGCAGGTGCTTCCCTGCTTTGATGATGTCTATGTAGAGTTTGTCATGTAGATGGTGCGGCACCGCGCAATAAATCGCATCGATGGACTCATCGCTAAGTAGCGCTTGGTAATTTTCGGTATAGGTTCTAATGGATGTAAAATTGTCTCGATACCAACCATGTATTGATGAGTTGGTATCACACAGCGCAACAATTTCAGGCTTGGCTGCAACGTTCGTTAAATGACACCAACGCGCGGCTGCCGAGGCAAATTCTTTGCCCATCATTCCGCCTCCAATAATCCCAAATCGGATGGTTTTCATGATGCGTCCCCAATCAGCAATTTTGCCTCTTGCAGCGTTACGCCTTCATGGACAATTTTCATTAGGGCGCGCGTAATTCCTTCTGGATCGTGGTGTTGAATCACATTGCGACCATACACAATACCCTTCGCGCCCTGTTCCATAAGCTCTGCGGTTCTTTTTAGAATCTCTTCATCACTCACCCGACCGCCCCCTCTGACCAAAACAGGCACTTGCTGCGCAGTTTCGATCACTTTGTGGTATTGACTCACGTCGTCGCAAGGATCTGCTTTAATGATATCCGCCCCCAGCTCACTCGCTTGACGAA
Source organism: Vibrio penaeicida (assembly GCF_002933855.1). Taxonomy (GTDB): domain Bacteria; phylum Pseudomonadota; class Gammaproteobacteria; order Enterobacterales; family Vibrionaceae; genus Vibrio; species Vibrio penaeicida_A. Next base: position 151,680 of record NZ_BFAQ01000008.1, on the reverse strand, counting down.
CCAAAGGAACAATTTTTCTGATGTCACCATCGACCATATAGCCGCCAGCGCTGCTATTGGGCTGCATTACCAAAGGCTCGACCATTAAGGGCATATCGTAAATCTCACATTCTTTGCGCAGCACGTTGATTCGCTTTAAGCACTGGCGATACAAATCGGTTTCATTCGGCAATTGCAGTAGATTCACCACCACACATGCCGCATCCAACCTAAGGGCTCTTTCGACTGGATTTTCGATCATTTCAGAGAAAATGGGCGGCACTAACTCTGTGCCATAACAGTTCGCAATGTCTGTCCGCAATACCAATGCTGGCTTCTTAGGCCTATTCATGCCTTGCAGTAAACGTGCACTCCCCGGCGGAAGTTGGATGGCATCCGGGTCTGCTTTCACAATGGCAGAGATGGCTTGTTCCATATTCTCAATGCCTTGTAGAAACGCACCCTGATTAAACATGCCGTGATCTATGGCCACATCAAAACAGTGACCTGACTCCCCAAACAATCGGTTCATTCTTGCTGATAACATGATATTTTCCTTAGCCTGCAACCATTAAATGGACAAGTTCTTCGCTGTTGGTTTCTGAAGCCTCACGCACTCCAACCACTTGACCACGACGAAGGACCGTAATTCTGTCGGATACGGCAAACACGTCATTCATGTTGTGAGAAATGAGAATGATCGCAACGCCTTGTTCTTTGAGCTTTAAGATCAACTCCATCACTTTTCTTTGTTCTGGCACCCCGAGCGCGGCTGTCGGCTCATCCATAATCAGCACCTTTGCTTGCCAATACACCGCGCGACCGATGGCTATGGCCTGCCTCTGACCACCAGACAAACTCAATACGGGCTTTTTCAACGATGCTTTAGGGATGATGATGTCGAGTGGCTTAATCACTTCTTCCGCCACTTTGGTCATGTACGTTCTGTCGAGAACAGGGAAAATACCGAGGCGTTTGGTTTTAGGTTCTCGACCAAGAAAAATATTGCTGCCCACGTCCAAATTATCGGCGAGCGCCAAGTCCTGATAGATGGTTTCGATACCTGAACTTCGAGCTTGCGACGGGTCTTCAAACGCAATTTGTTCCGCTTGGTACGTCATGGTTCCACTGTCGGGGATATATACTCCAGACAGTGTTTTAATTAGGGTGGATTTTCCTGCTCCATTGTCCCCCACCAGCGCCATCACTTCGCCTGGCTTAACTTCAAACGACACATCTTTAAGAGCTTCAACACCACCAAATGTTTTGCAAATCTTTGAAGCGGAAAGAATCGGTTTCATTTCAGAAGTACTAGTCACCAGAGCCTCCTGTCAGCTTAGATTTAGATTGGTCAATAAACACAGAGACAATGATCACAACCCCGACGGCGACAAACTGCCAAAATGGCTCCACGTCTATGAATACGAGACCAAACTGGATCACCGCGATTATCAACGCCCCTATTAATGTACCAACCACAGTGCCATAGCCACCAAATAGACTTGCACCGCCAATAACAACTGCTGCAATGGAGTCTAAAAGCATCGGTTCACCCGCTTGAGCTGCACCCGCAGAAAACCTTGCCGTATACGTTGCCCCTGCCAACCCTGCACACAACGCCGCGAGGATATATACCCAAGTCAGCTGTCGTTTTACTTTGATTCCTGAGCGGATAGCCGCATGCCTGTTACCACCTATTGCGTAGGTGTATTGACCAAAGCGAGTTTGAGAAAGGATATAATGCGCAACAATCAAAACCGCGAGGGCGAGAAGAACGGGATAAGGGATTCCAAGTAACTTGCCATTACCAAAGGCATATAAATAGGTATTGTTGACGGGTACTGTGGTGCCATCGGCAAAGATAAAGCCCATCCCTCGCGCAACGCCATACATGCCTAGGGTTCCGATAAAAGGAGGAATAGCGAGCCGTGCAATCAGGGTTCCATTAATAACCCCGGGTATAAAGGAAGCAAATAGCGCAGCAGCAAACCCAACCACAATGGCAATGAAGGTATCCGCGGGCATCAAGTTCATAGTGGTGGCCATGATCACGGACGCAAAGCCCATAATGAAACCTAACGACAAATCGATACCCGCCGCAATGATGACAAAAGTTTGCCCAATCCCAAGCAAAAGTGGTGCGGCAGCAAACAACGCGATGCTTTGTAAGGTAAAGCTGTTACCCAGAAAGGTCGTTTCAAACATAATTTGAGACCACACTTCGAAAAAGATCAGCAACAAACTCAAAAACAACCAAGGCCACGCTTTACTCAACCATTCCAGCCAAGAAAATCCCGTATCTTGAGATGCGCTGTCCCCTGCCTTTGTGGTAGTTGGAACACTAGACATAAATAACACCTATTTTTTGGAGTTTCTGGGGCAGAGTCCTTCTGCCCCTTAGTTTCAAGCGAATGCTTAGGGTTGATGACCCTTACTGAATTCTATGACTCATAACTCGATGAACCACTGCTCTGTGACACATCTATTTATGAGGCATCATTTTGGGGTTTAATCTGAGTACACGTACTTCAGGATGTCTGGAGAATCGATATTCGATTTATCCATCACCACAAACCCTGTACCAATCTGGTTAGGCACTGCTTGCCCAGTAAGAAGTGCGTGAGCCGTCATCACACCGTAATACCCCATTGTGGCAGGCTGCTGAGCCACGGCGATATCGACCAAACCAGATTTGATGTCTTGCACAATTCTTGGTAGTGCATCAAATGCAACAACTTTGATTTTTCCAACTTTACCCAGTTTTTTAACGCCTTCGGCAGCGCCCAATGCAGAGAAAGTATTTGCCCCAAACACACCGGCTAAGTCTGGGTTACGTGCATAAACGGCTTGAAGTTGAGATGCGGATTTATTGGAATCATCTTCGTTGTATTGAATTTTCAAAACTTCGACATCAGGCCAGCGTTTCATTTCATCCATAAAGCCTTCAGCACGCTGGTCTGTGGTAGAGATACCTGGTTTCACGCTGGCAACGTACACTTTTCCCTTGTGTCCAATGGATTCAGCAAGTGCGCGCGCTGCAATTCGACCGCCTAAAACATTGTCTGAAGCGATATAGCTATCAACGAAATCACCCGGTCCCGCCCCATCTTGGTAGTTACCATCGTCAATGAAAGTATCGACAGTAATGACGCGAATGCCCGCATCTACAGCCTGTTTAAGTGGGGCGATGAGTTGTTGCTTATCCACGGGGGAAATCAGGATCGCATCAGGTTTTTTTGCAATGATCGCATTCAGTATTGGCACTTGAGCGGTGGTATTCCATTCTCTTGGAACTTGGAAAGCCAAATCCGCGCCAATGGCATCAGCAGCATGTTGGGCACCGCGATGCATGGTGAAATAAAACGGGTCAACCACACCCGGGATAAGGGCGAGTTTCAACTTTTCGGCGGCATTGGTCATGTGGCTAAACATCGCAGACAAACCAATGATTGCCGTCATGGTGGCAACTTTTACGGTATGTTTCATCGTTTTCCTTCCTTGTTTCAGATGGGATGATATGGGTATTTCTAGCAATAAAAACTCTCACTAGAGGTAGGCAATTCGTCCGATTTGCCCTTACCCGATTTTCAAACCGAACCGTTAAAGTTAACCTTATGTTATAATTTGACACGTGTATATAATCAAAAATGAGAAAGGTGATTTAGTGAACAGTTTGGAAACAAGCGGAAAGGTGGGCTCTTTAAAATACAGTTAGTTATGTAGGTATAAATTCCGCACCGAAAATGATCATGTATGAAATTCAGTCAAAAGACAGGCTCGAAAGACTCATTTTTTGAGTAAGGATTACGCTGAAAGTCTTTTCACCAATCTTGAATGAATCGTTACTTCGCGAATAATAGCCGGCTCCAACACAGCATCAACAACGGCTCTTGCCATCTGATTACAGCTTTGTTTCACCGTGGTCAATGGCGGGTGCAAGTACGGCGCCAATTCAATATCATCATGACCCGCGAGTAAAACCTGTTTACCGATTTTCACACCTGCATTATTCAGTGCACTCAAAGCCCCCACCGCAATGTTGTCGTTCATACAAATAATACCGCAGGGCTGCGCTTTCCAATTGGTCTCGTTTAACCATTGGTGAATCATTTCGTAGCCATAGGTGGCATCTGGCCATGTAATATCCGACTGTTCATCCACGATAAATCGGGGCTCTAGCCCTGCTCTTTTAAGGCAATCTTGATAGCTCTTCCGTCTAGCCGTAATAGACGGCTTTTCCAGAATTTTGGGTACATCCAAATAGTATGGGTGAATCTCTTTTTCGAGAAAGTAGTCCGTTATAATCTCCAAACTATGACGGTTATCATTAACCACATAACTGGCGTTTTCGAGTAAGCAGTTATCCAACCAAACGATATGGATATCGTGTCTAAGCGCTTCAAAAAACTGAACGGATGCTTCGTCACTTGAGGTTGGAACGAGAATTAGAGATCTCGGCTTTAAACTTCGAAGCGATTGAATGATTTTGCGCTCGCGTTCTGGATCGCCATGGGTACTTTGTACAATGAGATTGAGACCTTTTTCATTGGCAAAATCTTCGATGTATTTGAGCGTACCGGAGTAAAAACTGTCGGTCGTAGAAGGGACGACTGCGGCAATTAATGAGCTCTGCCCTTTCACTAAATTCACAGCGTGTTGATTCGGCACATATTGCAAGGCTTCACACGCCGCTTGAATACGCGCAATGGTGGCTTGTTTAAGGGACATATCACCATTGAAATACTTAGAAGCCGACGCCCGAGAAACACCCGCTAATTTGGCAACATCAGACATAGTAACGGTATTGGACGGCTTACTGGACATAGGTTTCCTTTCTGTGAATGGGCTCTCTAGGGTTGATTTCCCCTAACTCCTACGAATTTTTCAGTATTCTCTACACGAGTCAATAGATAAGATATGAAAAGGGCGAACACACCACGTATTCGCCCGTTATATCGCTTTATTGATTCTCTTTCGAATGTTACGAAACCGACCACTGAGACAGTGAACGTTTGAAATCGGAGTAATCAAATTCATTCAGCTTTTGAATTTCCCCGTCGGAGCGTTCACAGTAAATGGATGGCATTTTAAGCCCGTTAAACCAATTCAGCTTAACCATGGTGTAGCCAGCGCTGTCTAAGATGTGTAGCTTCTGTCCAATTTCTAACGGTGCATCAAAGTTCGCTACGCAGAATTGGTCGCCAGCCAAACAGGAGCATGAGCCAATTACGTATTGGTGCTCGCCACGTTCACTCGCTTCAAGGATGGATGCGGGCTCATCGTAGATAAGCGTATCCAGTCGATGCGCTTCCGTTGCTGAGTCAACGATGGCTGTTTTCATTTCATTTTCAACCACATCGACGACAGTCACTACTAAATCTGTCGTTTTGGTGATGATGGCTTCGCCTGGCTCAAGATACATTTGTACGCCATGCTTCTCCGAGAACGCTTTCAGCGCCAGCCCCAGTTTTTCTATGTCGTAACCCGGCCAAGTAAAAAATACACCGCCGCCCATGCTGACCCAATCCAGTTTATTTAGGTATTCACCAAACTGCTCTGATATGGAGTCCAGCAAACCGATGAATGCGTCCACGTCTTTGTTCTCACAGTTCATGTGGAACATTACACCGTCAATTGAATCGAATACGTCTGGGTTAATATGATCGGCTTGAACGCCCAAGCGAGAAAATTTTCGGGCAGGATTTGCTAAGTCTTGCCCCGCATAACTTACACCAGGGTTTAGACGTAAACCAATCGAAGCTTTGCCTTCAACCATATGGCGATAGGCAGCCAATTGATTTTGGGAATTAAAGATCATCTTGTCGCAAATTTCAGCGACTTCGCGAACGTCTTCTTCGCTGTAGCCAACGCTGTATGCGTGAGTCTCGCCGCCAAAGGTTTCATGTCCGAGTTTAACTTCGTATGGACCGGAGCTTGTTGTTCCATCTAGATAGGGTTTGATGATGTCAAACACACCCCAAGTGGAGAAACACTTGAGCGCCAACACCAACTTCACACCCGAAATCTCTTTCAGTTGTTTTGCTTTCTCTAAATTTGCTATCAACTTATCTTCATTAATCATGAAGTAAGGTGTTTTAAGTTCGCTTTTTTGCATTGTTAGTACCTTGAGAGCCTTCGCTAGAAAGCGCTGCCAAATCGTACAAAGCCGACGCAGGAGCATCGGCTTATATTTATTTTGTTTGGAATTCGTTGAGATTTGCTTTTGTAGCTATGAGACCGAGCGTTGTTTACGAATGTAAGTGAACACGATGGACAACGCTACAGCAGCAAATAACAAGAATTACTTCAAAGTATGGATAACCGGTAGCCCTTGACCAACTTCCAACTCTTGAACATGCCAATCCAGACCAATAGAAGGCATGGTTTCTAGGAACGGATCTGGATCTAGTTGCTCCATGTTGAACACACCTTTATCTGCCCACTCACCGCGGAAGAACTGAAGTGCTGCGGTAATGGCAGGAACACCCGTCGTGTAAGAGATGGCTTGATGCTCAACGTCTTCGTACGCCACTTCGTGATCGGCATTGTTGTAAATGAACACACTGCGCTCTTTGCCGTCTTTCTTACCTTGAACCCACGTTCCGATACACGTTAAGCCAGTGTAGCCTGGTGCCAAAGAAGTTGGATCTGGCAACAGTGCTTTAAGAACATGCAGAGGCTGAACTACTGTTCCATCATGTAAAGTCAGCGGATCTGGGCTTAGCAAGCCGATATCACGCATACAGTTGAAGTAGTTTAGGTACTTGTCACCGAACCCCATCCAGAACTCGATACGCTTAGCAGGAATGAATTCTTTCATTGAACGCACTTCATCATGCGCCATTGAGTACACTTTGTGTGTCCCACAGTTCGGGAAATCAAACTCTAGCATACGAGAATGACATGGTACTTGTTTCCACTCTTCGTTTTCCCAATAGAAAGAATCGCCTTGAATTTCCAGCATGTTGGTTTCTGGGTCAAAGTTGGTTGCGAACTTCTTACCGTGGTCACCCGCATTCACATCCATAACATCGATGGTGTCGATTTCATCGAACAAGTGTTTCACTGCGTAAGCAGCAAATATCGATACCACACCCGGGTCAAAACCAGCACCCAGAATACCCGTGATACCCGCTTCTTTAAACTTCTCGCGGTAACCCCACTGCCAATCGTAGGCTTGCGGTACTTGCTGACCTTCAGAGCACAGATCGACGGCGACTGACGTGTCTAGGTACGATACTTTTGCTTGATAACACGCTTCCATGATGGTCATGTTTACCCATGGAGGACCAGCGTTAATGACGAGATCCGGTTGAACGTCTTTGATTAGCGCAACTAACGCTTCCACATCATCAGCGTCTACAGCGCGAGCTTCCAGCTTCTTAGATGGATCTTTCAGGTTATTTTTCTTCTGAATAGATTCGATGATTTTTTCACACTTACTGACCGTACGTGATGCAATTGTGATATCACCCAGTGCGTCGTTATTTTGCGCTGCTTTATGCGCGACTACCCAACCTACGCCGCCTGCACCAATTTGAAGAATTGCCATTATTCTTGTTCCCTTATTTCGCTAGTTCAACCGCTAACTGGTCGATATCATTTAATAGTTGTTCAAAATCTGACAAAGCCAGACATGGATTTAAGATGGTAAATTTAAGTGCAGACTGTCCATTAACCGATGTTTCACCTAAGACGGCAATACCGCGAACCAGTGCTTCTATGCGCACTTTTTGGTTTAGTTTGCACAGGTCTATTACTTGTGAATTGGCCACTCGGAACAATACCGTTGATAACGCTGGCTCAGTCAGCAATTCAAAACCTTTGCGTTGATGCACGAGGTCTGCCACCTGCAAAGTTTGCTCAAGCAAGTGATCATACATATCGCCCAACGCTTGCGGTCCTACATTTTGCATTGTCATAAACACTTTCAGAGCGTCAAAACGTTTGGTGGTCGCGATGGATTTGTCGACCAAATTCGGCAACTCATCGTGTTCACGATTTAGGTAATCGGCATGATGAAGCAAGTATTTAAAGTTCGCTTTGTCTTTTACGAGTAATGATCCGCAGCTGATTGTTTGGTAGAACAATTTATGAAAATCCACACTCAACGAATCGGCTTTTTCAATACCAGATAACCGCGCTTTATGGCTACTTAAAATCAGAGCGCCACCGTAAGCGCCATCAACGTGCATCCAAAGTTCATGTTTTTCAGCAACATTGGCGATGGTATTCATATCGTCGATCGCACCATGGTCGGTAGTGCCAGCTGTACCAACAATTGCAAAAGGTATTAAACCTTCGGATTTCGCTTTAGCGACAGTTTCATCCAGCTTAGACGCGTCCATGGTACCATTCGGCAATGCATCTACAGTGAGAATGGCTTGCTCGCCCAATCCCATCCAAGATGCGGATTTTTGCACTGTAAAGTGTGCTTTTTCTGAACAAACGATACGCAGCTTATCGGCATAATCCGGTAAGCCCAGCTTTTGAATGGAGTGACCGCTGAGTTTGTCGGCAATCCAATCGCGCGCCAGCATCAAGCCCATTTGGTTGCTTTGTGTACCACCACTGGTAAAGATTCCGTCCGCTTTATTGCCTAGGTCGTATCGCTCACATAACCAATCCACGACTTTCTGTTCGACATAAGTTGCAGAAGACGCTTGGTCCCAAGAATCCATAGATTGGTTCAATGCCGCAATCATGGCTTCTGCCGCAATAGCGGACATTAATGGGGGGGTATGCAAATGAGCAATGCAGTTAGGATGTTGCGTAAAGATAGCGTTTTTAGCAACCAAGTCTGTTGCATTGCTGATCACGTCGGTAAGGCTTTCATTAGACGAATTCAGGTTGACAGCATTGATCTGAGATTCAAGCAGTTTAGGATCCATCCCTGAATAAGGCTTATCGATCTGTTCAAAAAGCTGTTTCATTGCAGCAGTAGTGTGGTTCATTACAGAAGCAAATTCATTGGCACCCGCTTCGCCCGTGTGAATGAAATGTTTTTTCCACACGTCTGATTCTGGTAGCGATTCTTTAATGCCACCGCCAGCGACAACGATCGCTTCTTCAAGCACTTTCAAAGCAAAATCGATTTGCTCGAATGAAATGATTAAAGGGGGTAGGAATCGAATAACCGATCCGTCGCGCCCGCCTTTTTCAACCATCAATCCACGCTCTAGTGCGGCTCTTTGAATGGCAAGAGTTAGCTCACCATCGGAAGCTGGTTCACCAAATTTGTTTTTCTCACCGTTTGGTTTTTGAATTTCCAAACCCAGCATTAAGCCTCTGCCGCGAACTTCAGCAATACAATTCACGCGCTTTTGGATTTTCTCGAAACCCAATCTTAAGTACTGACCAGCAATATTGGCATGTTCAACAAGATTATCTCTCTCGATAATCTCTAACGCCTTCGCTCCCGATACCATCGCAAGTTGGTTACCGCGGAATGTACCAGTGTGCTCACCCGCCTTCCAAGTGTCGATCTCTTTGCTAAATACCAATAGAGACATCGGTAGGCCACCACCAATGGCTTTAGACAAACACAAAATATCAGGCGATATACCCGACTCTTCAAACGCAAAGCGGTAACCTGATTTACCGACGCCACACTGGATTTCATCGAATATTAAAAGAATACCGTGCTCATCACAGAGTCGGCGGAGCTCGCGTAACCAAAATGCAGGCGCGGGAATCACCCCCCCCTCACCTTGCACGGGTTCAACAATGATGGCAGCTGGCTTCATGATGCCTGCTTCGTCATCATTGAGCAGTCTTTCCATATAGCGAATACTGGCTTTTGCGCCTTCATTACCACCCAAACCAAACGGGCAACGTAAGTTATATGGGAACGGCATGAAGTGAACGTCGGACATCAATCCTGTACGGCGAGCCTTGGTGCCAAGGTTACCCATCATGCCCATGGTGCCGTTTGTCATACCGTGGTAAGCACCGCGGAATGCGAACATGGTATTACGACCCGTGGTTTGTTTCGCAAGTTTGATTGCGGCTTCAACCGCATCGGCACCAGAAGGACCACAAAACTGAATCGCAGAGTTTTTAGCAAAGTCTTCCGGTAGAAACGCTTTTACGCGTTTAATGAAAGTGTCTTTAGCTTTGGTGGTGATATCTAATGTTTGATAAGGCAAACCAGAATCTAACTGCTCTTTTAGAGCTTGGTTAATTTCTGGATGGTTATAACCCATTGCCAGCGTGCCTGCGCCGGCCAAACAGTCTAGAAAAATCTGACCGCGAGTATCTTCTACTAAAGCGCCGTATGCTCTTTTGATTGCAATAGGTAAACGACGTGGATAAGAACGTACTTCAGATTCGTGTTGTTCTTGATCGAGTAAAACTTGATCGGGAGTGAGGTCATAAACCCCTTCAATGCCCGGAACAAGAGATGAAAATGGGGATTCGGAGCGTGACGCGTCCATTTCAAAAGCTGTGCTCATCGCAAAAAACCTTTAAATAGTGCCATTTCAAGAAAATGATCTTTGAATAGCGATATTTATGCCTTCCTCGCGCTAACGAGAAAGCAAATAAAAGCGACCTGTGTTTGCTAAACAAACAAGGAAAGAAACTAGCAGAGAATGCTATTTAAGAAATGTCAAGACGGATCAAGGCTCGGTGATAATACCGCAATTCGGAAGTACGAAGCTGATTTTAAAAAATGAAGTCAAATTAGTCATGTTGGGCTTCCTATAATAATACCAGTCCTGTGGCATTCTTCTTCCCATCTACTAATCGAAGCACCGATTAGTACCTACCCTACACAATGTCACAATCAGCTTGAATGGTCATTGTGCGTATCCCCCAAAACGCTCTTCGAGATTAGCGCGGAGAATATCTTAGATTATTAGGGAGCGCAACGGTTTTTACATTTGGCTATTAACAATTATATATATTGCTAATAGCCCTCTTAAGTGAAACACAATAAAATCATTATATTTCAGTATATTAACTTATATCTAATTCCGTTATATGTAAGGTTAAATAAGCTTCTTATGCATGATGTAACTGTCTACAAAACCCAACTTTTTGTGTTGATATGCATCGGGAATAATACCCAAGATCTTAAACCCTAATTTCTGCCACAGCTTAACGGCTATATCGTTAGAGGCAACAACGGAATTAAATTGCATCGCTCTAAACCCCATGCTTATTGCTTGCTCTTGTGAATGAATACACATAGCAGTTGCTACTCCTTTACCTCTCGCAAATGGAGTAACCATATAACCACAATTGCATATATGACGACTTGGACCGCTCGCGTTTCTCTTTATGTAATAGCTTCCTAAAATTTGGTTATTTTCTTTAAAAACAAAGCAAGCCTCAGGTAATTCAACCCATAAGGCATAAGCTTCATCAAATGACATATCTGGATCAAACGCGTAGGTTTCTTGCGCTTGAATAACAGATTGAAACGTATCCCAAAATTCACCAAAATCCTGTCGAGACATCAACGAAATGTTCACTGTTTATATATCCTGCGTACTCAATCCTATGAATGTACAGCAATCCATATGTAAAGAAGTTAACGTTTGTTAACAAGCCGCACCGCGATATTTCAAGCCATATTTATTCCGACTTGAAATGTTGTTTGGCAACTTGATTAAATACATTAACCCACTTGTCATCAAACTGGGTTCCTTTGTAGTTGTTGATTTCTACAATACAGCGGACCAGTGGTCGTTTAAGTAAGGTATGATGTGCTCGCTCGTGAGTACGCGCATCGAAGGTATCGACAATGCTCAGTATTTTTGCACCGTCAGAGATTTGATCTTGATTTAAGTGATTCGGGTAACCCGTTCCATCCATTTGCTCATGATGCTGAAAAATCATGACCGCAGCATCGTGCCACCGGATAGATTCATTCAATAACAAATATCCCGAATAAGGATGGTGGTGCAGTATTTCTCTTTCTGCAGTAGTAATTGTGCCCTTTTTATTCAACATTTCTAGCGGCATAAACGACATGCCAATATCATGTAGCATAACAGCAACTGCCAGTTGAGAAGCCTCTACCGGGCTGCCTGCTGATTTGTTCATTTCTAAGCTTAAGAATAGCTGCCTTAGGGTTCGCCCGTGCCAATACTTACTTCGGTCTTCCAGAGGTTGAACCAAGCTTGAGTAAAAACGGATGTCATCATCGGTTTCGATACCATAACTAGACAACATAGCTAAAAGCTCATTTTGGTAGCTTTCACCATCAGACCCCTTCCCTATTTCTTTTAGTATTGGAGCATCGGTATGCTGCTCAGTTAACTTAGTTGTAGGATCGAGCAGAAGTAACACATCGTTAATGAGCGCTACCTGTCTTTCTGGGGAAACATCGGCGACCAAACTTATGTCTTCACAAATTTTATCCAGTATATTTTCTGCTAGAGGGCTTTCTTTCTCGTCTAACCTAGCCTCTACCATTTGTTTTGTTTTGTCTAAAGAGAGAAGAATAACGTCACACAGAATACTGTCGTATTTCAAATGCCCTTTTCGAATGTAATCCAGCAAATCTTCAAGGCTTTGCATAAGCGGCGTGATGGACACTAAGCCAACGTAGACTAAGTTTCCTTTAATTGTGTGCACTACCCGAAAAAGCCCATTTAGCAAATCCACATCGTCTGGTCGATGTTCAAGATCAATTAAAATAACTTCACATTTTTCATGAGCTTCTCGAAAATCTTGAAAGAAGTCTCCGAGCGATTCGTATTGGATTTCTTCTTCAGATATTTCTTTTGGGAGCGCCATCTTTTTTACCTACTATGTTCACGTCTAATAGCAGTATAGAACACTGATAGGTTTATTAAGTTTCGAGTGGCTAGATTAGGCAGGTTTTCTTTGTATTTCGCTCATGTACTTGTCATGAAGATCACCCATAGCCAAGTAAGCCCAAGTACCAATGACCAAATCACTACTCGAATTAAACCGCCGTAACGGCTTTTCTTCCGTTTTGGTGCTGTCGGTGTATGCGCTTTCTCATGAGCTTCCGAACGCCCACGCAACGCGGCTTTTTGAGCGCGCCTTTCTGCTGCCTGATTAGCGATTTCAGTAAATCTATGTCTTTGATCATTATTGAAATCCTGTTCAGGATTATAATGTTTACCAGTGTCACCCTGTTTGCGAGATACGGCCATGTTCACCTCCTCAAAAATCAAAGATAAACTGTTCCATAAATAACTTTAAGCCACATTATACGAATTCGCCAACAGACCTAGACACATATCTTACTTTTGATACAACTAAGTCAAACTCACAACTTCTGGGACTGATAAAACCCTTTGTATGGTTTGGTTTTAGAAGAAAATAACGGTAGGATTAAAGGCATTTCAACATTAGCTAGTTCAAAGGGTTACAGAAATTTTATGACAAAAACCATCGCAGAAGAGCTTGTATATGACTTTACTGACGGTTTGACCTTAGTATTGAAAATCGCCCTTAAGCCAAATCAATCTGAGTTCATCAGTTCCACAAAAAAAATGTATACGTTTAAGGATGGTTCTAAGATATTGCTCGACAGAGACGACCCTAAATACCATGAAGTGATTGTTTAGCCTACTCAGTTTTATATGTGTGTTATTGTGTAAATATGACTTTATTCGATAAAGGCTCAAATTTCTTTGAGCCTTCTATATCTTCAAGCTGTCGTTTTTCTCTATTAGGAATAACAACAAACCAATTTAAATGACACATTCTTGCGCCGCTTTCGCTTTTTCCACACCCTCTTCAATAAGGGTTAGCGCATCTTGGTTTGCTATAGAGCCCATAATTTTTTCAATCAACTTTTCGGCGGTTGACTCTGATGATGCGTCAACTAGGCAGCTATACGCATTAGAAACGTGCTCAGTGGCTTGAGTCAGCGCCTCAGAATCATTGAAATCCATATTCGTAATTTGTTCAATCGCCGATGTAAGTGCTTGAACCGACTCTGTTGCACTACCGAATTGCTCCAAATCTAAGTCAGCAAAATTCGAAAAATCCAGCTCTTCTTGGAAATTATCTACAGCGCTGTTTGCAGCTTCTTGTGCTTGGTCGATGGCATTGGCTGCGTCTTCACACCCTACTAGGGCAAGTGTTATAACCAATGCTGTCAGGGACTTTTTCATATTACCTCTTAAAAAGCGGATACTTATTCCCTCTCATAATAATGCGAACAACTCACTCTAGAAAACCGAAGTAACGTAACAAAGTGTTGATGTTCTAAATGTATACCCAAGTGACCTCAAGGTGTAGGAACCAGAGCCGCATATTTTGTCTAACTTCAACTCAGGCTCTTTTAACAAACTTAGCGGTAACCATCATTTCTCCAGCACCATCAACCTTGCAGTCCAATTGATGATCTTTACCTTCAACGATTCTCCTAATGACCGCTTTGGTTCCTATTTTAAGTACCAAAGAACTGCCTTTTACTTTTAAATCTTTCGCTAGGGTTACCTTATCTCCTTCTTGTAGTTGTGTTCCATTTGCGTCTTTAACGGTGAACGCACCTTCTTCACTAAATGCTTCTGAAGGATTCCACTCATGTGCACACTCTGGGCAAATTAAATGATTCTGATCTTGGTATACAAACTCAGACTGGCAATTTTGACAAGGAGGAAAGGACATACTTCAACTCTTATAAAACTTAACATCGCGAATATGTTAATCACTCTTTTTATCTATAGCGAGTGGAATCTAGAAATTGTTTTTAAATCTCACATATCAAATTTTTCTGACCATACATTAGTCATGTAATTCAGTGACCTGTCATTTCTTTCCATGTGCTCTTTGTCAGGAAAACGAATTCAAGACAAGCTGTGTTGGAATTAATATGCTTTTATCATAACTGTATATAAAAACAGTAAGGTATTCACAAATGAAATCAGCATTTATAAGCTACATAAAGGAATTTATGCACCTTAGGCGTTATGCCATAAGAACAATAGATGCGTATACAACGTGGATTTGTAGGTATATTCATTTTCACGATATGGCCCACCCAGCGAAACTATCAGATAAAGACGTAGAAGCATTTTTGACTCACCTGGCATGCGATCAAAAACTAGCAGCAAGTTCACAATCGATCGCGCTAAATGCGTTGGTGTTTTTATACAAAGAAGTTCTAAAATCCCCACTATCTATCGACATAAAATTCAAGCGTTCTGCGATTAAAAGAAAGCTGCCTGTTGTCCTCACAAGAGATGAAGTCAGAAGGCTTCTTCTTCATATAGATCCACCATATCAACTGCAAGCGCAACTTTTATACGGCTCTGGTTTGAGGTTAATGGAGTGCATGAGGCTAAGGGTACATGATATCGATTACGACTATGGCGCGGTCAGGATCTGGAACGGAAAAGGAGGAAAAAATAGAACGGTCACTATGGCTAAGGAATTGGAACCGTTTTTAAAATCACAAGAACAAAATGTTCATCAGTTCTTTCAAAGGGATATGGAAACACCAGGCTATGGCGGAGTGTGGCTTCCAGAAGCACTGTACAAGAAATACCAAAATGCACCATTTGAAGTGAACTGGCATTACTTGTTTCCATCTGGAAAGCTATCTGTAGATCCAGAATCCGGTATGTTAAGAAGACAACATATGAGCGAATCGACTATCCAAAAAACCGTCAGAAAAGCAGCTAAAAGTGCCAGTATAGATAAGAATGTCACCTGCCACACCTTACGGCATTCTTTTGCAACACATTTGTTAGAAAGTGGAGCTGATATAAGAACGGTTCAAGAGCAACTAGGGCATACAGATGTCAAAACAACACAAATCTATACGCATGTATTAGACAGAGGGGCAAACGGTGTCATAAGCCCTTTATCAAGGCTATGAACGCTGAAAGCAGCAAGTTTATTATTGCTACGATAGGATTGAGCAAACAATCTATGATTAGATGCCAGAAATGAAAAAAGGAGAGCAAATGCTCTCCTTCTATTAAACCTTACACTGCTACTTAAAGAGCAGCTTTCGCTTTTTCAACTAGAACTGCAAATGCAGACTTGTCGAATACCGCGATATCAGCAAGGATCTTACGATCGATCTCGATAGATGCTTTCTTAAGACCGTTAATGAAACGGCTGTAAGATAGACCATTCTGACGAGATGCCGCATTGATACGTGCAATCCAAAGTTGACGGAATTGACGTTTCTTGTTGCGACGGTCACGGTAAGCGTATTGACCAGCTTTAGTAACTGCTTGGAAAGCTACGCGGTATACGCGAGAGCGAGCACCGTAGTAACCTTTAGCTTGTTTTAGAACTTTCTTATGACGTGCACGAGCTTGTACACCACGTTTTACGCGAGGCATTATGCTTCTCCTAAACTAAACGATTGATAACTAAAAAGAATTAAGCGTATGGCATCATACGAACAACTGCAGCCACTTCACACTTAGGAAGGATTGCATTTGGACGAAGCTGACGCTTGTTCTTAGTAGTACGCTTGGTCAGGATGTGACGTTTTGTAGCGTGCTTGTACTTAATACCACCAGCAGTTTTCTTGAAACGCTTAGCAGCACCTTTGTTGGTTTTCATCTTAGGCATGATGAAGAACTCCGCATTGTTGAGTTATTAAACAATAGTAATTAGGGCGAATAAAAACCTGCCGTTTATACCTTTTTTCAAAGGGAACACGACAGGATTTAATTACTTGTAAGCCGTTAATTACTTCTTCTTAGGGGCTAGAACCATGATCATCTGGCGACCTTCGATTCGAGTAGGGAAAGACTCCACAACAGCTAGTTCTACTGTGTCTTCTTTCAATCGATTCAAAACGTCAACACCGATTTCTTGGTGAGCCATTTCACGACCACGGAAGCGAATTGTTACCTTCACTTTGTTGCCGTCTTCAAGGAAACGCGTCAGGTTGCGTAGTTTTACCTGATAGTCTCCGATATCAGTTCCAGGACGGAATTTTACTTCCTTAATCTGAATCTGTTTTTGCTTTTTCTTCTGCTCTTTCGCAGCTTTGCTCTTCTCGAAGAGGAACTTGCCATAGTCCATCACACGACAAACTGGTGGCTCGGCGTTAGGGCTGATCTCTACAAGATCCATACCAGCTTCAACAGCTGTTTCAAGCGCTTCATTAATAGAAACGATACCAACGGGTTCACCGTCGGCGCCTGTAAGACGAACTTCACGAACGCCGCGAATTTCACCGTTTAAACGGTGCTGGTTTTGTTTGGCCGGCTGTTGGCCACGTCTTCCGCCTTTAATAGTTTATTCCTCCAGATTGAGCTTACGGCTAGATACTTCGGCTTGGATGTACGAAATAAAATCATCCACTTTAAATTTACCGAGATCTTTGCCTTTACGTGTTCGAACTGCGATTTCTCCGGCTTCCATTTCTTGGTCGCCGCAGACTAGCATGTAAGGAACACGCTTCAATGTATGTTCGCGGATTTTAAAGCCTATCTTCTCATTTCTCAAGTCCGCTTTAGCTCTAATTCCACTTTTTTGCAGTTTTTGTGCAACTTCTTGAACATAATCGGACTGTTTATCCGTGATATTCATGATAACCGCTTGCTCTGGTGCCAACCAAGTTGGGAAGAAACCAGCATATTCTTCAATAAGAATACCGATGAAGCGCTCCAATGAGCCAAGAATTGCACGGTGAATCATTACTGGTACAAGACGTTCGTTATTTTCGCCAACATAAGTAGCGCCCAAACGACTTGGTAGATTGAAATCTAGTTGAACTGTACCACATTGCCATGCTCGGTCGAGACAATCATGCAATGTAAATTCGATTTTAGGTCCATAGAACGCGCCTTCGCCTTCCTGAATTTCATATGGAATCGCCATATTTTCAAGAGATTGCTTTAGAGCTTCTTCAGACTGATCCCAAATTTCGTCACTTCCCACACGTTTTTCCGGGCGAGTAGACAGCTTCACTACGATGTTATCAAAGCCAAATGTTTGATACGTATCGTAAACCATCTTGATACAGCTAGTTACTTCATCTTGAATCTGACTTTCTGTACAGAAGATATGTGCATCATCCTGAGTAAAGCCACGTACACGCATGATGCCATGTAATGCGCCTGAAGGTTCATTACGGTGGCAAGAACCAAACTCAGCCATACGCAATGGTAAATCGCGGTACGATTTCAGACCTTGGTTGAAGATTTGAACATGACCTGGGCAGTTCATCGGTTTTAGGGCGTATTCACGGTTCTCTGAAGCCGTTGTAAACATTGCTTCTGCGTATTTATCCCAGTGACCTGAACGTTCCCATAGCACTCGGTCCATGATAAGTGGACCTTTTACTTCTTGATAACCGTATTCTGTCAGTTTTTCACGAACAAACACTTCCAAATCGCGGAAAATAGACCAACCATTGTGATGCCAGAACACCATGCCCGGTGCTTCTTGCTGCATGTGGAACAAGTCCAAATGCTTACCAATTTTACGGTGGTCTCGCTTCGCCGCTTCTTCCAAGCGAGTAAGGTGAGCTTTTAATGCTTTTTTGTCGTGAAATGCTGTGCCGTAGATACGTTGAAGCATCTTGTTGTCGCTGTTACCACGCCAGTATGCACCAGCGATATTCAGCAACGTAAAGTGCTGACAAAAGCCCATGTGCGGTACGTGAGGGCCACGACACATATCAATGTATTCTTCGTGATGGTACAAACCAGGACGGTCGTCACGCGCAACGTTTTCGTCTAAGATTTCAACTTTGTATGGTTCGCCACGCGATTCAAACGCGTCGCGAGCTTCCTGCCAGCTTACTTTTTTCTTGATAACCTGATATTTGGTTTTCGCCAGCTCTTTCATGCGCTTTTCGATCTTTTCAAGATCGTCTTGCGTGAGTGATTCCTCTAGATCGATGTCGTAGTAGAAACCGTTGTCGATGGTTGGACCAATCGCCATTTTAGCTTGCGGATAAAGTTGCTTAAGAGCATGACCAAGAAGGTGAGCACATGAGTGACGAACGATCTCAAGACCGTCTTTTTCGTCTTTTGCTGTGATGATTTCAAGGCTCGCATCGTCTTCGATAAGATCGCATGCGTCTACACGGTTGCCATCGACACGACCCGCAATGGTGGCTTTCGCAAGACCAGGACCGATTGATTGAGCGACGTCTAGAGTAGAAACAGGGTTGTCGAATTCGCGCTGACTGCCGTCAGGAAGAGTAATAATAGGCATGTTTATTCCTTTACAGTGGTGTTGCATACCAAGCAACACATGTTTAGTTCACTCGCTCAAATGTTTGGAACATCTGTCGATGTGAAATGTAAGTGTGTATGTTTGTCTATCAAACAAAAATCGTCATCCAGCAAAATACAAATACAGATGCACTTTGCCAAATGAACGCGCAATTCTAACGAATATTTCCAGAAGAAGAAAATGATATTTTCCTCACAGCTCAATAGCTAATTGCTATTCTTCGGACGTAAAAATAATGGGTAGATAATCTCACCAATATCATTTGTGCCTAAGTTATTGACCTTACACCTATATGTAATTTAAAAACAACAAAACGTTGCACAGTGCACATTTTTTAGGCATTATTGCGCCGATTTTAATAATATCTGAAAATGAGTTACGAAAATGTTATCAAAACTACGTTTTGCGGCAGGTTTCCTGCTAATGATGGCAGTAATGTTTGGAATTACATTATCTAACGCCCTATTTTGGGCTGGCGCGCTGTAAGCCGCACTGCAAAATCAACGGAATTGAGAAAGCCACCTGACAAACAGCCAGGTGGCTTTTGCATTCTTATACCTTTAGGTAGTTAGTCTATGGCTTAAGACACTTAGGTTTACGGCAAATTTGGTTTAGGACAAAATTCCAAACCACCTTCGACTACCATCACGCAATCCATTCCTGCAGCATGGGCAGCTTGCTTACCAAGTGCTGTATCCTCAAACACAACACAAAGTTCAGGTGCCACACCGATCTCTTTTGCAGCAAGTAAAAATGTATCTGGGTTGGGTTTATGATTTGTCACATCAGAAGCCGTTACAATTGCATCGAAATACGGTGTAAGTGCCTTTTCATCAAGCATGCGAGACGCATTTTCCCTTACGCTCCCAGTCCCTACTGCCATTTTCTTACGACCTAAATAACGCTTAACGATATCGCATGTATCATCTATGAGGTCACCAAAATCTGTCGTGGATTCAAAATGATCCATTTTCGCCTTGGCCACTTTTAACGGGTCCAATTCAAGCCCGTACCGCTTATTCACCTCTAGCGTAATCTTGGCACTTGGCATTCCTCCCATGGAAGCAATCCAGTCTCGGTCAAATGGAATGGCAAAATCTTTCGCCGCTCGCTCCCAAGCGTCTAAGTGAGCAGGCATAGAGTCAATCAACGTGCCATCCATATCGAATATCAACCCATGGTATTGCTCTAAATCTAACGTCATCTACTGCTCCAGAAGTAATTCAGCGACTTAAGTGAGGCTTCACTATATACCAAAGTCGCCTAGAGTTGCAGGGCTCTCCCACTTCACGGCGTAGTTTGCTTCCAATAAGGAAAAGCTTTGAGCTAAGTTGAAAATGTTCAAACAACAACCATACTCTAAACATAATGTCAGGATAAGTTAGACAATGATAAGAATATCTAGAATATGGTGGGCTTGCTTAACTGTATCGCTTGTTTTTTCTGCGTATTTATTTCACCAGGCAAGTCAATGGTCTGGGGATTTTTTGCGCCCTCCTGAAAAGAAAGTGTACAACACTGATGTTGTAAAACCTGTTCCCCCATCAACTCAATTTAACCGAAGTAAAGTTGAACTTGGGTTCCGACTGTTCAAAGACACAAACCTGTCATCAAATAACCAAATCAGTTGTGCCAGTTGTCATCATTTAGAATCCAATGGCGCAGAAAAGACACGGGTATCTCATGGTGTAAAAGGGTTTGGAGACCGTAACTCTCCTACGGTATTCAACGCGAATTTAAATACGCGTTTTTTTTGGGATGGTCGTGCATCCAGCTTAGAGCATCAGCTGGATGGTCCCATTCATAACCCTTTAGAAATGAATTCAAGTTGGGCGTCCATCACTGAACGAATCAAAGCAGATAAGACGTATCAATCGCTATTTTCCTCAGCATATAAAAACGAAATTTCGAAAGACACCATTAAGGATGCGCTTGTCATATTCATGAAGTCTTTAAACACACCGAATTCCCCTTTTGATCAGTTTCTTGAGGGCAATGAAAGTGCACTATCAACGGTAGAAAAAAAGGGGTGGCTCAACTTTCAAAAGCTAGGTTGTGTCGCGTGTCATCAAGGTCAAAACTTAGGTGGCAATCTTTTCCAACGCTTTGGCAATATTCAAAATATCACACCGGACCAAAAGGTCTCGGATCTTGGGCGCTATAACTTAACTGGAAACAATGAAGATAAATATGTATTCAGGGTTCCGGGGCTTCGCAACGTAGCCACTACCCCCCCTTACTTTCATGATGGAAGAGCCAATACGTTAGAAGAAGCGATTTTAACCATGGCCAAGGTTCAGCTAGGAATGGAGCTGGATGCGGTTACCACGATAGAACTCAGTGCATTTCTCAACAGCCTTACCGCACCCAAGCCACCGCTTCTTCTGGAGTTGCTTAATGAAAATCAGTAGTAAGATTAAGGAACTGGTATTGGTCAGCTTACTGACCGTGATTATTGTGTCTTTAAGTTTTAATCTCTACAAACACTATGTTCATACTCAACTTCAAAGCAGCTACAACTCTTTACATCAGAATGTTATTGCACTCCAAGAGAGTTTATTTAGTTTTCAGTTTCGCAGTTTCAATCGCTACGATGAACTGTCTGAAATGTTGGTGCAGACAGAACTTTTTGCTGAAGAATTGAATAGCTCTATTCACAAGCATTTTTCGGAAACTCCTTTTATTTTCCAGCCTTTTGATGCCAGTGCTTTGGAAAAAGCGAAAGCAACAGAACTGAAAATTAAGGCATTTGTAAGGGAAAAAGAATCGCTTCTTAGCGCGAATGTTTCGCTAAACTACGCCGGTAAAACCATTAACTTATTACAAGAAGAATTATTTAATCGATACTCTTCTGTGGAAGAAAAGTTGGTGATATCAACGGCGACCCAAGGCGGCTTTTCCGATAGCCTATATCTCGAAAATTCCTCCTTATCTCAGAACACAGCTTACCTATCGCTACTTAGCTACGTTCAGCTTCAAGACAGAGTAAAACATCAAGTTGAAAGAAAACAGGTTGCTTTAATCGGTTTGGGGGTATCTGAGCACCTCAAAAAAGTGGATTCCTATTGGGCTAATCAAGTTAGTCGCTCTATCGAGAATATTGCATTACTCATTTTTTCCATGATTATCTTAGTCTGTATTTACGCTCTACATCGCCAAAAACTGACTTTTGTTGAATTGCTTAAAATGAAACAGACAGTCATTGAGGCAGAAAAACAGCGTGCCAGTCACGCACTCATCGCAGAGCATGCTAAAGACGCTATCATAGTGACTGATCCCGGGGGCTTAGTAACGTGGGTGAATAAAGGGTTCGAGAGACTCTCGGGTTACAGCTTACATGAAATGATAGGAAAGACACCGGGCAGCGTTTTACAAGGTGAAGATACCTGTCCTTATTCCGTTCAACGTATTTCCAATGCGATAAAAAGCCACAATAGCATTGAGTCGAACTTACTCAATTACCATAAGAATGGGACACCTTATTGGATTGATATGATCATTACTCCTATCAAGGATGAAGATGATAATTTGAATTGCTATATCGCAGTAGAGCGCGATATAACAAAGAAAATACAACTTGAGAGAAAATTGGAACAGTCTGTTGAACGCGCCAATGTAGCAAACGAGGCAAAATCTACCTTTCTAGCGACCATGAGCCACGAACTAAGAACACCACTCAACGGTATTTTAGGTATGGCTCAAATCATACGTGGTGAAACCACTAACAGCGAGCATAAAGAACAATTGGAAGTTCTTTTGGAGTCTGGTGACCACCTAACTTCTTTGCTTGATGATATTCTCGACTTCTCAAAAATAGAACAAAATAAATTAGAGCTTGATGCCGTTCCTTTCCATTTTAAGCAAATACTGACCCCTATCACCTCTACGTATCAGTTACTCTGCGATGAAAAAGGTATAGAACTGGAAATAGATAACCAGATTCCTGACCATCTAGTTTTTCTAGCTGATATTTCTCGGATCCGACAGATAATCTTTAACCTAATGAGTAACGCCGTAAAGTTCACTGCAAGCGGCAGTATTCAGCTTCGCTGCTCCTGTAAATCAGGAGCGTACAATACATATGGTTTAACTGTCGAAATTCAAGATTCAGGAATAGGAATCGCTCAGGACAGGTTGGCACACATTTTTGATCCATTCATTCAGGCGGAATCCTCTACAACTCGAAATTTTGGAGGAACCGGACTAGGGCTCGCTATTGTGAAGCAATTAGTTGAACTAATGGGTGGAACAATTAGCGTATCAAGCAATCAAGGTGTCGGAACCTGTTTTACCTTTCAAATTAGTGCTGAACAAACACAAGATCGCCCTATTCAAAATCAACTCGAAATTAAACCTTTCAAATCACTTCCTGTTGGTTTAGATATCCTTATCGTTGAAGACAACCCTGTGAATGCGATGGTTACTAAGAAATTCTGCTATTCGCTGGATCATAAAGTAGCTATTGCAAAAGATGGATTAGAGGCGATAGAACTACTTCAGGAAAGTACGTACGACATAATCATAATGGATAACCACATGCCAAGGTTGGACGGCATTGAAGCAACACAATACATAAGAAATGAATTAAAACTAAACACCATTATATTTGGATGTACGGCTGATGTATTCCAAGAGGCACATGACCGCTTTATTGATGCTGGGGCAAACTATGTTCTCACTAAACCTTTACAAAAAAACAGCTTTAACGATGCGTTAGCTGAACACAAAACAATGATAGAGCAAAGGAGAGCTTTAGAAGGTAAGGTGGTGGAGCTGGAACCGTTTACGTTATCGAATGAAACGGTTTCAACTTCCGAATCTGAGGTCGATTTGAGTTTTTATATTAATGATGTGTGCGCGGGTGATAATGCTCAACTTGTCGAGATAATTGCAACACTTAAAGAATCCATGAATGAGAGTATTGATGCTCTGGTTGAAGCCGCAGAGACGAAAGACATCGATTCAATCAAGATTCACACCCACACGATGAAAGGCATCGCCAGCAGCCTCAATGCCAACAAAATGTTCAATAAGTCGGAGCAAGTCTTTCAAATGGCGAGCCAAGGACACGCTCCCGATCTTTCAGCGTTACAAGAGTTGATTAACTTACTCAAAATCAACACCGATCAAACTTCAATCCTATTGAAACAACATTTGGCAGAGCATTCCAGTCAAGATTCGACGTCTATACCCAAGTGACCTCAAGAGCTTTGAGTATATGTAACACCGAGATGCTATGAGAAAAACATGATACCCTTATCTCAATCTAATTCCGTATGATCTCTAAAACTTAAAGTTAACAGACCTTAAGTTATAGTGTTCTATTAGCAATAGCTGAGAGTAAAGGTTTGATCAAAATATCAAATTCCGTAGTGATTTCATCATGGGAAATACACACAGAAGCCATCAGAGCCCAAGGTGCTGGTGGGCAAAATGTTAACAAGGTCTCCAGTGCCATTCACTTACGATTCGATATCAACAAATCTGCCCTTCCCGACTTCTATAAAGAGCGCCTTTTACGTTTAAAAGACAGCCGAATCACTAAAGACGGCATTATCGTTATCAAAGCGCAGCAGTTCCGAACTCAAGAGCAAAATAGAGAAGATGCCTATAACCGACTTGCCGAATTGGTCCGCTCTGCTACAGTCATCGAAAAGAAAAGGCGAGATACTAAACCCACGTTCTCTTCCAAAATGAAGCGCATGGATAAAAAAACACAACGCGGGCAAACCAAAAAGTTACGTGGCAAAGTTTCACATTAAATCACCTTGTTCGCAATGGCATTTTAAGTGGGCAATATCCAAGCAACCAAATTTCAGGTTAAGTACAAACCGCTTCAATTTTATTGCCATCTAAATCATGAACATATGCAGCATAGTAGGCATCACCGTACTCAGGCCTTGGGCCTGGCTCCCCAGCGCACAAACCACCATTTTCAATGGCAACGGCATGGAAAGCCTTTACTGATTCTTCGGTCGGGGCGTTAAATGCAATGTGCGTCCCTGTTCCCGAAATAGAATGCTTTCCGCAAATGCAGCCTACCCAGAACTCGAAATTCGTTCCGTAACTTATTGCTTCACCCTCTATGGTGTGAGAACGAGATATCTCCAACGTTGCCAGTACTTTGTCGTAAAAAGCCGCCGCTTTTTCAACGTTGCTCGCCCCCACAGAAACATGGTTAATAATCATTTACTTACCTAAATATAAGAAAAACAAAACGGTTACTATTGCTCAGCTTTGCAGGGAAGACAAGTATATATGATTAACTATTCAACGCATTTCAAACACGGTAGCTAAGACCAGTTGGTCTTTTTTGGTAGAATTTTATTCAAACCCTATACCCAAGTATCCTCAAGGTGCTTGGGTATAGGCGTTTTAATGGCGATAAAAGGTATGACACCTAGTTGAAAGAATTACATGGTTGAACATTTTTGCATGGATTAAAAATTTACACGGCTAAAAAATATTTTTGACCACCTTGCCACTCGCTTTGAACAAACGCTTGCCCTGTTTAAGTATGCCGGCTGATCCTTTTGCCTCATTTCTTTGTCGGTTTAGCTGAACATTTTTAGCTTCATCACATTTGTGCTGAATTTCCTCTTCCAGCTCTAACAACCCAAACATAGGTTTGTCTTCCGGAATGGCTAGAGGAAGCACTTGATCAAATGGTAGAAGGTCTTGATTAAACTTCATTGCCGCTTGAATGGTCATTGATTTTGAATTCTCAGTGTCATTGAGATCATAAGGTGGATACCATTCTGATATGGGTTTAAGTTTGTCTACCTGATTTACCACGCCAATCAATTTTGGCTTTTTGAGAGAAATATTTTTAGGACATTGATAGAAGGCTTCAAACTCTTTTGCTAACGCCACATCTAATTGACGAGAAGATTGATTTGCCTTAAGTACCCAAAGAACAAGATCTGACTGAGTCATTTGTTTCAGCATATGTTGAGTGCTTTTCTCGTCCCCATCCAAACCTGGCATATCCACTAGTTTTAGCGTTTCATCACCGTCGATGTTGCACTGATACACTGCAATGTCATCCGTCGTAGGGAGCATGTCGACTTCTGCATTCATTTCATTTGTTAGCGCGTTCACTAAAGAAGATTTACCGGCGCTTAGCTGCCCAACCAAAGTAATTCGAACCGGTTCGAGCGGCAGTGCTTTATGTTTTTCATCTTCTTTATTGATTTTGCTCGTCGATATTTGATCGTCTTCTATCGTGTAGCGACCGCTGTATAGGTCAATACACACTTTTGCCACTTCCTGAAGTAACGCTCGTTTGGCGTTTCTCTGAAGGTTATCGGATATCTGGTCTGTAATCGAACCCAGCATTTTGCTCCTCACTTCATTGGCAACCGCAGCGGCTGGGTTAGCTGCGCGTAGTATTCTCCAGGCTAGCATACCACGTTTACCCACTTTTAGGGCTGTTTCACCATACCTATCACCCGTCTCGTAAAGCCATTTAATCTGAGATACTTTCACCATATCAACTGCAGGAACATGATCATTGAGTACCCGCCGATAGCGTCTGCTGATCTCTTCCATCAGCTGTAACCCTTCAGGCACAGTGAAATCCAGCTCTTTTTTTCCAAACGACTGAGCGACCAGTTCTGCGATATTAAAGCCGTGTGCTTTTAACACACCCCAGTCATCGTTTTGATCAAGCAATCTCTCGATAGCCTGATTGCTGCTAGACCATATTTCTTGTTCAGAATCAGACCAATCATTCGACGGTTCAACAAAATCCTCTTGATCTTCTTGTGGTTTGTTTTCTTTGGCTTTTTTCCAAATAAAGCGAGGAATAAAAATCATCAATGCCGAGACTAACAAGGCGATAGCGAACGGCACTACATATCCGTGCTCAATAACAGCATAAAGACCGAACCCACTCAATATGAGAGCAGGGAAAATTATGCCTATCAAAGAGACCGCAATCAGCCCACCAGTATACCGATTTAAGCTCTTTAACCCTTTCTTAACTCTCGTCATCACTTGCGACCTTTTTGCCTTTTTTGAATGCGTCTTTGTACAATTGTTGCATTGTTTCGCTACTGACCGTTTCTCCTTTGCTTTTGTGGTAAAAGTAATAACATGCTGCACGCCCAAGACCATAAGTGGTTGCAAAACTAATGGCTGCGGCGGCGACTGCCCCCACGGTTTGCCCAAAACCAGGGATCAACTTAACCAGCTGCCTTGCTCCAAGTTTCACGCCATATTGAACCCCAAAACTTGTGCCCAATGTTCCAATCAATTCACTAAACGTTCTTTTGTTCCATTCCACGCCATATTGATTTGCCAAACTATGCAGCATCTTTGCCTGAATAGCAGGAACAGATACCAACCCAACGGCTGGAACTAAGTCTGAAGCGCTTGCACTGCCAGAATACCAAAGCACTTCATTTTCTAACTTATCGAAATTCTCTTCTTCAAAAGAGGAGAACTCTTTGTCTCTCACCATTAACCCTACAATAGGTAACATTTCAGACAATGCATTTATCATTTCATCAAGATGGAAGTAATGCTCAGAGTCACATTCAAAGTCCACATCTATGGAAGGCAGCTTTTTACCCCATGCTTTTTCAAACTGAGCCTGATTATGAGACATCATTCGCCCCCTATCTTCTTTATCAACTTGATTTACAGCGGTATGAATAACGAGAACGTGCTTGATATCAGACTGTTTACGAATCTGCTTTAGTGCTTCCAATACTGAGCTTTGTTCAGGCTCATCAACTTTCGCCACAACCAACAAAGCATGACCTTTCTCGGCACATATTCTGATATCGTCTGCTGGATCGTATTCAGCCTCGCCAAGTCCGCGAGTATCCAAAAATCGCAGTACGGGTTTATCTTGAGGAAAGTCATAGGAAGACGAAGTCATAGTACATGGTGCAAAGCCATTACCGACTTCTACAGAGGTCAACCCTGTTAATGCTTGGATCAATGAGGATTTTCCTGCACCGGTTTTTCCAAGTAGCCACAATGTAGGCAAGTGGGACTCTTGATAGTCAAAAGCCGAGGAAAGATCGGGGTTTTTCCCCGGGTTAATAAAGTCTTTGATAGCATCAAACATGGTAAACCCAGACCAAAAGTAACAATTCCGAATAGCTTACCATAGAATATTTAAACTAATAGAACGTCATTCCATTAATTTAAATGGCAACCTAAACCCATTCTAGATTGCCACAAGGAAGGCGATTACCGCTCAGCTGAATACGGGTCTTCTGCCGATAGATACGCCTGTAGATCATGTTTATTTGGGTGAGCATTAATCCAACTGCGAATGTCTTTGAGTTTCTCGTAAGTTTCTTCGCCGAATTTATCATTGTAGAGCGAAACAAAGTTCTCAGTTGAGTTGTTGGTACGTATGTTCTTCTGCCATTGAGTGGTAACAACTGCATTCAGAGAGTTCGCCAATCCACCTTCGCGAATAATGCTCCACTCCCCTTTATCCAACCAAATACCGCCTACCGCCACGCTGTAATCTAAACGATGTGAAATATTGCTGGAGATACGAAGCTTACGCATGATCGTACCCGTTTGTGGGCATAGAAGCGCAGTTTCTGTGTCACTTATCTCGCATGTTACGGAATTTGAAATCGGGTACGCTGGGTTATCTTCCTTCCAAGCAACATAATCTTCAACCAGTATCCAATTTCCCTCACATTCATTGCAGATGTGAGCAGGAAACATACCATCGATAAATTTGGGTTCTAAAACGCCTGTATTACAACTTGTGCACTTCATTTTTTTGTATCCTTAGCCATACAGTGACAAGCGCCATTTCAGTCTTTCGAAACGCGCATAGTTTTTTATTCTAACGTCAGGTTTTTTGTATAATTCAAGGATTTTACACAAGCTCGACAACATAATGTTTGTCGATTTAATGACATAAACCGCATAAATGACAAAAAGCCCAACTGAGGGCTTTTTGTCATAATGATGAAAGTGCTTTTAACTCGGAAAAGCAAACTGAATACTTTCGCGTAAATCCGCTGAAAGCCATCTTTGAGTAATGGTTTTTCTCTTGGTGTAAAAACGAATGCCATCAGGGCCATATGCCGATAAATCACCAAATAGTGAGCGCTTCCATCCACCAAAACTGTGGTAGGAAACAGGAACAGGCAAAGGAACATTAATTCCGACCATTCCCACTTCAATTCTGTCAGAGAAATACCTTGCGGCTTCACCATCGCGCGTGAAAATACAGGTGCCATTTCCATACTCATGATCATTGATCAGTGACATGGCGTCTGTCATTGACTCTACACGCATCACCTGAAGTACCGGACCAAAAATTTCCTCTTGGTAACTGGTCATCTCCACAGTGACATTATCGATGAGTGTCCCGCCAATAAAGTAGCCTGATTCATAACCAGCCACTTCTATATCTCGACCATCTACCAAGATATCTGCGCCTTGCTCTTGTGCGCTATCAATATAACTAGACACTTTTTGTTTATGTTGAAGTGTAATTAACGGGCCGAAATCACTATCGCGTTGCTCGCAGCTTCCCACTTGCAGCTTACTCATTTCTTGTTGTAGCTTTTCAACCAATTGGTCTGCAATCGCATCACCGACCGCGACGACAACAGATAACGCCATACATCGCTCACCGGATGATCCAAATGCTGCGCCGAGTAGCTGATTTACCGTACTATCAATATCGGCATCAGGCATCACTATGGCGTGATTTTTCGCGCCTCCCAATGCTTGGCAACGCTTGCCATTTTCCGACGCTTTCTTATAAATCGTTTCAGCAATGGTTGTTGAACCAACGAAACTGACGGCTTTGATTCTGTCATCTGAAAGTAAGACGTCCACCGCTTCTTTGTCGCCATTAACTATATTGAATACACCATCTGGCAGTCCCGCTTGTGACAGCAATTCTCCTAAGAATAAAGTGGAACTTGGTACGCGTTCAGATGGCTTCAAGACGAAGGTATTACCACATGCAATCGCCAATGGGAACATCCACATTGGCACCATTACAGGGAAGTTGAACGGTGTGATTCCCGCAACGACGCCTAGCGGTTGAAACTCACTCCAGGAATCGATGCCAGTTCCTACGTTTTTACTGTGCTCACCTTTCAACGCATCTGCAATGCCGCAGGCAAATTCAATATTTTCCAACCCGCGCTGAAGTTCTCCCATCGCATCACTGACGGTTTTACCATGCTCCTCTCCAATTAGAGCAGCCAATCGCTCCAGATTTTCTTCCACCAGCTGCTTAAAGCGGAACATGACTCTTGCTCTTTTGGTTGCTGGGGTGTCTCGCCAGCTTTGGAACGCCGCTTGTGCCGCGAGAATCGCGTCTTCGACCGTGCCTCGTTCTGCCAACTGAACATTTCGTCGTATTTCTCCGTAGGCAGGGTTGTATACCCCCTGCTCTCGCCCCTGTGATTGTACATATCTTCCATTTATCCAATGCCCTATCGTTTCCATGTTTTAATCCTTCGTTTCTTCTATCGCTTCGCCCAACGCATTAATTAATGTGTCGAGTTCTTTTTCAGTTGTTTGAAATGGCACACCAAGCTGAATTGTGTCGCCGCCATAACGTACGTAAAAACCCTTTTGCCAACAGGACATGGCTATCTGGTATGGGCGTAGCAGTGGTTGTCCTTCTTTGGCTAAGAACGTGAGACCTGCTGCCAAGCCAAAATTTCGAATATCGAGTACGGAGTCATGAGACTGAAGGCTATGGACTTTCTGCTCGAAGAGTGGCGATAGATCACGCACTTGAGATATCACACCCTCTTGCTCAATCAGGTCTAATGTTGCCAAAGCGGCGGCACACGCAATAGGGTGCGCTGAGTAGGTGTAGCCATGGGGTAATTCCAGCAAATACTCCGAGCCACCCGTTTCCATAAATGTGTCGTAAATAGGTTGAGATGCCACCACCGCTCCCATTGGAATAGCACCGTTAGTGAGCTGTTTGGCGATCGTCATTAAATCGGGTGTCACTCCGAAGAGTTCCGCAGCGCTGTTTGCTCCCATGCGCCCAAAACCGGTAATTACTTCATCAAAAATCAGTAAGATGTCGTGCTTGGTGCATAAATCTCTTAAGCGGGACAAATACCCTTTCGGGGGCGGTAGCACGCCAGCACTCCCAGCAATGGGCTCTACTATCACAGCAGCTATGTTATCTGCGCCATGCAACAGCACTTTTTCTTCAAGTTCATTCGCCAATGCAGTCCCAGTTGCTGGAAGCCCTTTGGAAAAGCGATTCTCTTCCAACAAGGTATGAGAAAGGTGATCACTCGCCAGCCCTTCACCATAGAGGCTTCGGTTCGCACCAATACCACCAACACTGATTCCACCATAATTCACGCCGTGGTAACCCTTGGCACGTCCAATCAACTTTGTCTTACTGGCTTTACCGCGTTTCTTCCAATACGCTCGCGCTATCTTCAGCGCAGTATCAACCGATTCAGATCCAGATCCTGTAAAGAAAACTCGGTTTAAATCCTGGGGCATCAGCGAAGCTATGCGTTCTGCGAGCTCAAAGGCTTTTGGATGACCAAATTGGAAGGCCGGAGAATAATCCAGCATGGCGGCTTGCTTTGATATCGCTTCTGTAATGCGTGGATGACAATGCCCCAATCCGCAGGTCCACAAACCCGATAGACCATCAAAGATCTTGCGTCCTTTGTCATCGGTATAAAATCGACCGTTTGCAGACTGAATGACTCTGGGCGCACGTTTGAATTCTCGGTTCCCTGTAAACGCCATCCAGTGCGCATCCAATTGTTTCTTGGTTAACGTACTGCTGTTAGAGATTAAGGAACTGTGGTGAGAAGATTGAACTTCCATATTCTGATCGCCTTATTGGTTACATACTTATCCCAATGTAATGTTCAATTTAGGCAACTTAAATACAGAGTTAGTTACGTTAAGTTAACCCATTAATTACGCAAATAATCTCCTTAGTCCGATAAAAAAACACCCTAACGTCTTTTGAATAGGACGTTAGGGTGCTGTGGTTTTCATTAAACCAGTTTTGTTTCATTGTCTGAGCTGTAGAGGGGCTACCCCTATGATGTTTAGGTCTCTTAGCTCACGGTTTCTGCTTTAAAAGCCCAAGACTTGCGTAACAATGGCAGCACAGCAATTGCACTCAATGCAAGAGCGACAATTGCTATTGTATTGACAACTGGCAAACCAAAGTTTGGTAGCAATACCCCCACAACTAAAGGACCGGCTGTTAGCCCCGCACCTAATGCAGGGATGCTAAGTGCCACTGCTCGACCTGATGAATCTGAATCCGCCACGACCGCAAACAAATATGGAGCACAGTAATTCCAAAGAAAGTTAAATATTGAAGCGAGGTACAAGAACGGCATGGTCTCCAAATTGCCTTGTAAAAGTATGACAACAACAACTTGAATGCCGATGGTCAACAGAATGGGAAATAATCGACCTAGTTTTTCAGCTTGAACCACGGCGCACGCAGCCCCCGCAAGACCAGCTAAGCCTATTGTCCCAAGTAATGCCCCAATCTCACTGTTTGCAATTCCCCCTTCTTCAGCAATGATCTCTAAAAACGCCCACACCGCATTCTCGCCAGCGTAGAAAAAGAACATTGTACAAACAGAGAGCAGAATCACGATATTACGCGTCGACGACGTATCAGAAGGTGATGTGGCGGGTGAAATCGAAATAGACAGTTTTCGAGCCCATATAGGTGCCGCTGCAAGTACCAATACGCACAACCCTGCGAGCACATAAAATATGACATTGACGCTACCAACAGATGCAATGACATTCGGGAAAAAGTATATGCCTAGCGCACTGAAAGAGAGTTGAGCAAACAACAAATAC
Source organism: Vibrio penaeicida (assembly GCF_002933855.1). GTDB lineage: Bacteria > Pseudomonadota > Gammaproteobacteria > Enterobacterales > Vibrionaceae > Vibrio > Vibrio penaeicida_A. Next base: position 118,725 of record NZ_BFAQ01000008.1, on the reverse strand, counting down.
GCAAACGCTCGATCGCTATTTTGTGCTTTGCTTAGCGCAATGTTAATGATGGCAGCCAAACTTCCGCTCCCTAATCCACACATCACTCGCACCCACATCAGCACCTCATAACTGCTTTCGTGACTGCTGGAAATATAAGCACTGGCAAGATTCCCAGAAATCATCATCCATAACGCAACGAATACGATTCTTGTCCATTGGGTGTTTTTTAAACACAGTGTTGCTATTAGCCCACCAACAGCAAAGCCTCCTAGCTCTGCCGACAGTAAGAAACCAGCTTGATCAACCGCCATTCCCGTTTCAACCAACCCACCGACGAAGACAGGGGCGACGAGAAACACGAAAGCAGGTAATACTCCCGCACACGCAAGCATCATGATGGACAGTAAATTGGGATGTTGTATCGAATTATTCATTGCACTTCTCTCTTCATTCCTTTGACAGATAAATGTGTATTGGTTTTAGGGTCTATTGACCCTAGTGCCCATCAACTAAACGGTTATGCTTCTTTAGCAGCGAACGCAACTTTTGATGATCAATTTCATCAAATACCAATCCTTTGGGCTTCACGCTTAACGTCGTTTTTGCTGCCACCATGGCATTCAAAATCGCTTCTTCAACGGCTTGAACCGTCGCCATGTAAAACTCATCCAAGTAATGTTCATTCACATGCTTTAAGGGCAGAACTGCGTCCAAAACCGTGCCACAACTGAACGACATGCCATTGTCGTTTGCGGTTGAAAATGCGAGAAAGATATCGCCAGAATAGTGACCACCAGATGTCCCTGTTCTGCCTAGCCCTATCGCTGCTCGCTTCGCTAGGCTTTGAAGTTGCAATGGCAGTAACGGGGCGTCCGTTGCTATGGTTACAACGATGGACCCTGTGTCTCTTGCGTCGCTATCCATCGCTTGAAGGATTGGGCAATTTTCATTTAAGTATTGACCGACAGGCACACCAGCCACGTTAAACTCATGCCTCAACCCAAAATTGGACTGAACGAAAACACCTACGACAAATTCATGTCCGGGAATACGAACCAAGCGCGATGAGGTTCCCGACCCGCCCTTAAATTCATAAGTTTGCATACCCGTTCCACCGCCAACGTTGCCTTCTTCTATTGAACCAGACTGTGCTCGGTTGATTGCTTCGAGTACATCCGATTCAGTGACAAACTGAGCCGTAATGTCATTCATAAAACCATCGTAAGTCTCTGCCACAACGGGCATTGCCCAAGCGTGACCATCTTTGAAGTGCGTATCGTAAGTATCCATCATCCACCGAGTTGCGCCATGGTGCACCATACCGACAGAGTGCGTATTCGTAATACAGACAGGGCCGAGGAAATACCCTGCTTCATTGATCCAGTGGGTACCCGTCATTTCTCCATTCCCATTCAGATCGTACTGCCCGGCCCAGACAGGGCTTGGGGATTTTCTTTTCCCTCTAGGAAGAATGGCGGTCACCCCTGTACACATTTTTTTCAACGGATCAATCAAAGTGGTGTATCCAACTTCCACCCCTTTTACATCCGTGATGGCATTAAAGGTGGCGGTTTCACCTTCTAATGGTATACCCAAGTCACGAGCGCGAGGGGTAAAAGAGTGGTGGGATGTTTTGGAATTGGAACGAGTTACTGCCATGAAACCTTCTCTTAATTTGAATATCCAAGAACAATTGTGAAATTCACAACTTGTTAACAACCAAATTAAGATAAAGGGGTAAGGAGCCGCTGTATTGACTTGAAGTGACAACTTAGTGGCACGTAAGCAATATACGGCGATTCATAATTAAACACTCTATATATGAGGCAAAAGGCTATGAAGGCGGAAACAACTCAAGAAAAGCCGCTACTCCGGAAAAAATAACTCGCGATATTGTGTAGGGGTAATTCCATGCCAGCGCTTGAAAGCTCTGTCGAACGCTGCAAGCTCTGAATAACCTAAGGTTAAAGCGATATCGATCATTGAGATGGTGGCTTCATGTAACAACTGACACGCAAAATGACGGCGAACGTTGTCCACTAAATAGGAAAAGCTTACATCGTGATCCGCTAACCTGCGCTGAAGCGTACGACGGCTCATGCACATGTGCTCGGCGGCTTTATCAATTCCGCATTCTTCATCAGACAAGAGTTGAAAGATGACATCTTCCAACTCTTGGAAAAAAGACAGCGTTTCAGATTGTTGGTCGATTTTTTCGGTCAAATTGCTACACATAATGTCATACAAACGCTGATCCGATGCGGCAATCTGCGCTTCCAAAACATGGTTTTCTATCGTGACAAAATTGAATGGCTGCTCTGCGAGAAGCAAAGACCGCGTCTTCTCACTGATGTTTTGTTTTCGCTCACTGTGCGTTAAACCTATGAGCACTGGGCTCCAATCTGGATTGCATAAATACTGTATAAGGCGGATAAAAAAGCCTAGTGACATATGGGTATCATGCGCCGACGCTAAGCCTTCAGAGTTCACGCGGTAACACAAATCCATGCAATCGGGGTGGTGAAGGCTAGGTCTCAGAAACACTTCTGTGTGGCTTTGCACCAATTGAACATAATCACAGGTGACCGAAATGGCATCTTTGAGATGAGTCGAATTGACAATCGCATACCCCATGATGCCCATGTTACGGAAATCAAAATCTTGATAGATATCCCAGCCAAAATCAGGATTTCCCGTCAAAGTTTCCACCCGATTCAGAAACTGATAGAAGTCGCTCAGATAAAGGTAGTTCCCGTCTTCCAAATATTGAACAGCTTCTCCTGGCTCTGGCAATAGATCGTCAGACACCTCTTCATCTAGCGTGCGGAGATAAGCCAAAACCTGATCGGAAAAAATTCTCGAAATCGTACCTGAAACCATGAAATTCTATTATTGCTCAAACAGCCTTTATTTCTAACACAAGCAAACCATCATATAAATGGAAAGCGTTAACCAAATTGACCACTTCGAAAAATTGGCCAAGGTCTGTTGACCTTTTGCAGTTAAATTTCGTTTATGCTTAATGCCATTTAATCACGGCGTAAACTGTGGCGCTTAGTTAAGCGCAGACAAAAACGTTTCTAACACCAAGTTTGCTCTGCGCTCTTTACGTGTAATGGAGGCGAAAGGCTGAGAGTAACCATATTGCTGAGGCAGAATGGCTTTCATCACACCATCATCAACCCACCTTTGAGCAAAATGATCAGGCAGATAACCCAAGTATTGCCCTGTGAGTAAAAGAAACGCGATGCCTTCCCTGTCTGTCGCCGTGGCTGCACTTTTCATTGTGTTGTACAACGACTGAATTTTTGGCGTTTGCGCATAAGCAGGCACAATCGCATCCCATTCGGTGAGATCAACCGATTGAACAGTCTCGGCAAATAACGGGTGCCCTGAACCGCAATAAAGCAATGACGTCTCGTTATACAAAGGCTCATATTGAAGCCCAGATAACGTGCGGATATGTGGAATCATTCCAACGTGCAAAGTGCCATCGAGAACACCTTTCTCGACATCATTCGGTGGGATCATTCGAATGTTAATAGTAACATCTGGTCCGGCTTTCTTTAGCTCCGCAAGAGCATTAGTAATGCGCATTTCCGTCATCGATACCATGTTATCCGTAATACCAATGTTTAATTCACCGATGAGGCTCGAATGCAACGTATTAATCTGAGTTTTGAACTCCTCCAACGACGCCAGTAATTGAAGGGTGTACTGGTAAACCTGCTGCCCTTCATCGGTCATCGAAAACCCCGATCTCCCACGATGGCAAAGCTTAAACCCTAATCGGATCTCTAAGTCTGCCATTGCTGCACTGATCGCCGCACGGCTGATGTTTAATGCGACCTCTGCCGCCGAAAACCCTCCCGATTCCACCACACAACGAAAAATACGCAGTAGGCGTAGATCGATATCACTGAGTTGACCCGTTAGCGATTTCCTTTTCATAAAAACTGTCCGATATTGAGATGCGCTTTTGCTATACCCAATTAAATTGAAGGTAGAGTTTTGAATCCTACATCCTGAGTTTGTTTGAGTACAGTGTGCGTTCACAAAGAAAATATGGAATAAAAAACGCCCCCAGAAAAGGAGGCGTTATTCAGTTTAGCGAACTCTATTTGCTAAGCGCTGTGAAGATTTGGAAGTTAATCGACTAAATCCGCTTCTTCCAATGCTTCTTGGGCGGCATCACTCACCTTAGGCGTATCACCAAACCCTCTGAGCCCCACGACATGCACGTGCTCGTGATCTTTAAATACCTTACGAACCAGTTTGTAGGTGGTCCCTTTTTCTGGGCTGATGTTTTCTGGCGCCGCGATAAGCAACTGCATACCCAAACGATCACACAGTTCAAACAGTGTTGAGATTGATTTCGCATCAAGACGGGCTGCTTCATCTAAGAAAAGAAGACGACAAGGAACGATATCTTTACTGCGTAAACGTCGAGATTCCTCTTCCCAACTTTGCACCACCATCAACAGAATGGATTGACCGGTACCAATGGCTTCACCGGTAGACAGTGCGCCCGACTCTGCTTGCAGCCAGCCATCTGAGCCACGGTTAACTTCAACACTCAATTCTAGGTAGTTTCGGTAATCTAACAGCTCCTCGCCCAACACTTGCGGTGAGCGCTGCCCCATATCAATATGTGGGTTAACACGCTGGAACAATTTGGCCATCGCTTCCGAGAAGGTAAAGCGTGTACTTTCGAACAGGTCTTTATGTTGTTCTTGCTGTGTTGCTAAACCATTGAGAAGAATTTCGTGGCTTTCACGAATATTCACGTTCAAGCGAACACCTTTTACCTGACCAAAGTAGATGTTCGACAACCCTTGGTTAAGCATGCGAATTCGGTTTTGCTCTCGTTGAATCGTCTTCTTAATGATCGCGGCTACCGATTCAGAACTGATTGCCAAACGGTTTTCACGTTGAGTCAATTCTTCGGTAAGACGAGCCAGCTCCACTTCCATTTCTTCAATAGCTTCAACGGGATCGTCTGTACGAATGATATCTTGACGAATACGCTCACGAAGATGCTGATACACCGCAATGTAAAAGAGCACCTTTTTCTCCGGTCGAGAATTATCTTCGGACGATCGTAATGCATCGCGTAGGTCTTCATTATCCGCAACAGCCAAGCGCAACGCGCCGAGTGACTTATCGGACATGGAGCGCAATTCATCTGCCGACATGTAAGCCAGTTCACGGCGATGTAAACGGCGTTCTACATCATTTTCTCTTGCAAGGCGAAGAACAGAACACCATCCTGCTTTTGCGGCTACCACAAAGGTACGAAGTTCAATGTATTCTTTCTGAACTTTCTTCAAACGCTTCGCCAAAGCTTTCATTTCCAGCTCAGTTGATGTGATTGTGCGCTCGAATTCACTCTTACGGTTACGGGAAGCGTGTAAGCGTTCTTGCAACTCATCGCGACGATTACGCGCACGCTCTTCTGCCCCAGCATCCGCGTTAACACCAAATTCTTGCAATTCTGCACGGAATTCTTGCATCGTCTCCGCTTTCGCTTGGTGTGAACTTTTAAGTGATGCAAGCACTTGATTATACTGGCTAAGCTGTTGCTGAGACTGCTTTGATACTTCACGGTGGCGCGTACGCGCTCGCTCCGCTTCCACTAGCTTTGATTTCAACTGCTCGCTCAATTCACTGCTTTTATTCAGTAATTCAACCGAGTCGGAATAGCTAAAGTGATGGCGACGTTCCACCAAATCTGCCAAAGCAAAGAGGGTTGTTTTCAAACCTTGAAGTTCAATGTCTGCGGCTTCGTGCTCTGCTTGTAGCGCATCAAATTGCTCTGGATCCGCTTCTAGAGCAGAGGCGATTTTTTCCAGTTGAACAATCGATTTCCCATGTAGGCTCTGGAAGTGCTTCGCGTCACTTAAACTGGAAAGTTTTACTTCCAGTTCTTGATGGCGCTCGGCTAAGGTTTCATCTTCTATCACGCCCATCATTGGCGCTAACTTATCAAGAAGAGACAGTGCCTGTTTAGATGCTGCGAGCTGGCTGCGTTGTTGCTGTTCACGGTTTTCCAAGTCAGAAAGCTGACGAGCTAATTGGTTGCGTTTATCTCGCGCAACCTGAAGGGCTTGCTCTGGGTCTGCTTCAAAAGCGACACCTATATGCTTCGCCACAAACTCGTTGAACGCTTGGTATAGGCGTTGAAGTTTTTGTGAATCAAATGACGCTTTCGCGTGGTTCTCCACAACTTCGTCTCGCTCTGCTCTTAGCAGCGACAAGCGTTGCTCACGCGCAGCGCGTCCAAACAATGGAATTTCGGGGAAACGAGAGTAACGCATTTGGCGTTCGTTTAGCTGAACACACACCGCACCTTCAAGTTCATCCGCGTTGAATGAGCTGTCGTCAAAGGCATCCACGTCACCTTCGATGATGTACAAATCTTCAGGGCAATCGTCTAGCTCTATGAGCTTTTCTTTGATGCCCGAAAGGTCAGATACCACAATAGCATGACGTGCTGGACCGTACATCGCACTAAAATACGGCGCATCATCAATCGTGATGTCGTCATAGATTTCAGAAAGCAGTACACCACCTAACGTATCAGCTAACCCTTTAAGGCGTGGATCGTTAGAACCACCTGGTGATGCCAAACGTTCAATTTCATGATCCAGCTGAGTACGTCGTTCACCCAGCTTGTCTTTAGCCATCGATTGAGACTTCTCTCGCTCAAGGACTTGCTGCATCTCAGACATCACTGCCTGACTGTCGTATAACTCCGATTCGGACTGCTCTTTCAGCTTTTCAAGTGCATCGTTCGCGGCAATCCAAGTTGGCGCAATGGCTTCAAACTTTTTGATTTCAGCGTCTGCATCTTGCTGGTGACGTCGAAGTTCGCTGCGCTGCTCACGCAATACTTCTTTATCATGTTCAACAGATTCAATTGTCGCGCTGTGGCGTTCGTGTTCTTGCTCTAGCGTTAACTCATCTATCAAGTCAACACTGTGCTGCTTCTGATATTCCTCAACACTTTGCTGCGCGACACGCTGCTGATTAAGGCTTCTCTCTAAATCACGATACTGCGCTTGCCATTGGGATTCATTTTGCAGCAGTTGCTGATTCTCACGGGCTTTTTGCAGGCTTGCTTTGGCAGCAATAGAAGCGTGACTGCGTTCTACTTCTCCCGCAATACTTTTAATCAACGTATACGCTTGCTCAAACTGCTCTGCGGCAGCAGAAGACATGTCCAATTTGTGTTTGATGGACAACAACGCGGTTGTTTTGTCTTGCTCTGATTGCTTTAACTCGCTCAATAACGTAGTGGCATTGTCAGAGGTGAGACCATCGAATCCTGCCAGTTCTTTCGCTTTTTCCAGTGCCTTAACAGCTTGCTGATACTGCAATGCACGAGTCTGCTGAACATCCAGCGCTTGCTGGTAATCCGCAAGCTGCGTTTTCAAGCTGTCTACTTCTTCTTCTGAAATATGAGCCTGCTCTTCTGCTTCAAGCAAACGTTCTTGAGCTTCTTCAACCACCATGCTCTGTTCTTCAAGGCGCTCGCTCAGCTCTTCTAGATCTTCTTGGTAACGTTCGATTTTTTCTTGTTGTCGAAGGGCATTTTGGACTAGCTGAAGGTGGTCGGACGCGGCTTGATGGTCTTGCTCCAACCCACCTTCTTGCTCAACCAGCAGTTCGAGCTCTTCTTGTACGCGGTTGAGTAAGTTATTCTGTTCGATTAACTGAGAACGCGATCCAAACAACTCCGAACGCAAAGACATCGTTGATTCAAGCTTGTTACGGCGATCATTCGCATGGCGCATGTAATCGGCCGCGACGTAATTCGTCGACTCCGTGATTAGATGCTTAAACAAATCCCTATCAGATTGGGTGGTTTTAATGGCTTCCAACGTCATGCGGTTTTCACGCAACGCCGATTCCATGTCTTGGAATGCTTTTTTTACTCCACCATTTTGAGGCAATAAATAATCGCGTAATGAACGCGTGATAGCACTAGAAATACCGCCGTACAGAGACGCTTCAATCAATCGATAGAACTTAGAACGGTCGCTGCTGTTGCGAAGTTTCTTCGGCAACACGCCAAATTCGAACATTTGCGAGTGGTATTCAACAACGGAAGAGAATGCTTTGAAATGCACTCCTTCATGTTGAAGAACGGTTTCTTTCACTTCGTTTATTTGGCGAACACGAGCGTGTTTCTCCGATACGCTTTCAATAAGCACATCGGTCGGTTTGATGTGACTTGGTAAGCCTTGAATAACAAACGGCTTAATGTCGACTTTTTTGTCTCGCCCAGCCACTTGCTGTAATTTTACCGCAAACAATAATCGCTGGTTGCGTGAGTTAACCACATCAAGAACCGCATAACAGGCACCCGGTTGTAACTTGCCGTACAACCCTTTATCGCGCGAGGCTTGAGAGCTACCGGCTTCTGTGGTGTTTCGGAAATGCAGCAAGCTTTGGTCGGGAATTAATGCGGTAATAAACGCCGCCATCGTGGTCGATTTACCCGCACCGTTACCACCAGAAAGTGTTGTAACCAACCCATCGATATCAAAAGTACGTGCGAAAAAACCGTTCCAGTTGATCATGGTTAGTGATTGATATTTACCTCTTTCAATCATGCTTCACCCTCTATTTCTTGTTCTTCTTCAGGCTCTTCTAGCAAGCTGACTTGGCTAGGTTCTTGTTGGTGAACAACGGCTTCACCATCGCGGATTAAGCGTAATTGCGCTTCACGCACGTCATCACCCACACGCACATCAGCACCGAATCGAAATACGGCTTCACTGATACGGAACTTTCCGTTTTCGCCAATAGAAATAATCATGCCTAATCGGCGTAAGCGTCTTAACGACGTGCGGACTTTATCGAACAGTTTTTCACGATCGAGATCAGAACCCGTCGCCCGATTGGTCACTAACTTCATGAGCTTTTTCTCATCCGCTAGCGATATCATTTCGTCGTATAACTCTTGATTGGTAAAAATACCTTCATGAGCCAGCCTTTCGGGGCTCAGATATAGGAAACAAAGTACCTTACCGACCAGCATATCAAGCTCTGAAAGAACGCTTCGACCAATTAAAGAGGTAGAGCGTGGACGGAGATAGAAAAAACCTTCAGGTGCTTTCACTAATTCAGTGTTATAGCGTTGGTAAAATAGGGCAAGTTCGGTCTCGAAATCACTCAGCAATGCGTGGTTGTCCATGTCTTCAGAGGAGATGTGGCGCCCTGCTCGAAGTACACTATCAAGTGCGGGAAACAGCGGGTTGGAAATCGCTTTTGCCAGTTTCTCTGGCATATATTCTTCAGTATTTGTCAATGACATTTGCTTGTACCTTAGCGCCAAAATCGTTGATTGCCTGCCAATCAGGTTGAATCGCCTGATAATCAGATTCTGAGTAACCTAAGCGCACGGCTTGGTCGACAACAATTCTAGCCAAATCAAAATGATGCGTTTGTGGATGTGTCGAAAGATAGTCACGTAGAACCACTCCCAAATCGATGGAAGCACCTCGTTCTTTATGAGCCTTGAGCATATCGTTTATTCGTTCTGACAACTCATCATTCACTTGCTCAAACTCTTCGTATTCGACATCCATTGGTACCTGCCCCATGACTTCATCATCACGCAGGACCAAAGCTTCATCACGCATATCCCGTAGCCTTTCGGCGTCGGCATATGTCAACAGCCATGGAGCGTCGAGATAGTCTTTTACAGACTGTCGCAATCGCTGGCTGAAAGCGCGGTTTTTGTCCATATCGATAGCGGTACGGATAAACTTGTGAACATGTCGGTCGTAACCGATCCATAGATCGATGGTCTGCTGACCCCAGCTTACAATACGGTCTAGCTTCATTTGCAGCCCGTAAAGCGCTTCTTCGACGAATTGCAATTCATCCTGCCCGTAAACGAGCCCTTGAATATCAAGGATCTGAGTTTGCATTTCATCGCCAGCGGCTTGCAGTGTGTCTTGCAGCTCTTTTAGGGTATCAGATGTCTCGCTGAGCAAAGCTTCACAGCTATTGATGGCTTCGCGCCAATCTTGGTTCAACAACTCTGCGATTTGGTCTTTTACCAATTGTTGCTGCTCGTCCATTACTCGCTGGTTAAGATCGATTTGATCGAAAATCTCACCCACTGAGTATTTTAAAACGCCATATACATTTTTCTGCCAATGCCCTGGTGTACCGCCTTCTTTTGCAGCTGCGATCGCTTTCTCCATTTCACCTGCCACCATGGACAGCTGAATGGACAGTCGCAACTTTGAAAACTCTCGGTGGCGTACATAGTAATCGGTAATGCCGACCGCTAAAGGCGACAATCGATAAATGCTTGCACCTTCGGTAATTTCACTGGTAAATCGGCTCAATAGCTTCTGTTTAACCATTTCATTGATGGCGTTATTCGCCCGAAATGCAGAAGCTTCCCCCGTTTCTTCAAACAAGCGGGTGACGATAGAGAACGCATCGTGCAACTCTCCTTCACCCAACTCTTCATCAAATCTCTCGTTACTTAAAACGGCTAACGCAATCAGAAAAGCCAGACGTTCAGTAGACAAGTTCAATGAGAAATCGTGTTGTTTTACCCAGCTAACCAATTCATCGATTGGTTGCTCTACAACATCTTGAGTTACATCACTCATTGTTCATCCTGTTTATTATTCCTTTCTTTTCGCCCAAACATGAATGTAGCGACCTAAAGAAAGGTAAGGCTCCTGACGACACAGTTGTCTTTCAAGTGCCAATACATCTTCAAATTGATAATCGCCCATGTACTCCATATTGCCTATGTAGTCGTGGAAGGATCGAATACCCGATTTACCACAGATTTCAAACCCTGCATCCTCTATCCATTGATAGACTTCTTCCGGCTTCAAACCTTTTTGGGGCTGGAGTTTAAAGCGTTTTCTATGCGGCATTCCTTCTAAAATGTGTGGAATATTGCCGCATATCACGTTTTTCAATACCAAGCCATGATGGTTATAAAACATGATTGAGCCAATACCACCCGGCTTTACTTGCTTCAGAACCTTTTCTAACGCCGATTTCGGGTCTGCTAACCACTCCATCACCGCGTGGAAAAGCACCATATCAACTTTCTCATTGAGGTGCTGTTCAATTTCTTGAACTGGAGAGTGAACTAGCTGATATTGGGAAAGCAAACCGTGTTTTTCAATGTCTGCTTTTGCCAGTTTTAGCATTTCAGAAGATAGATCACAGAGTGTGACATTGTGTCCGCGTTGGGCAATTTTTTGCGACATTTGCCCAAGCCCGCCACCTGCATCCAAGATATTTAAACGGCAACATTCATCGTTTAGCTCACTTAATGCTACAATTAAATCTTCCCAAACAATGGTTTGACGTATATCACCTTTCTCAGATCCGTAAATATTTTTTGCGAATTTGTGGGCAATATCGTCGAAATTACGATCTTCTGTCACTGTGGCTTAGGTTATTATATCTATTCGTGCCGCTTATTCTGTCACAGGATAAGAAGTAATAAAGGCTTGTTAGCCTTTTTCATAATCAAGTGATGATTTTTCGGACTATTTAAGTATGTTTGAGCTGAAAAAAGTGTTTTCTGCGCTGCTGATGCCGCTCCCGGGCTTTTTAATAATAGGGGTGGTGGGGTTACTGTTGGTCATGTTCACCTTAAAAAGAGGTACTGGCTGTTTTTTGATTTTCGTGTCTTTCACTGGCATTTTTCTTTCTTCTTTCCAACCTGTTGCTAGTGGACTACTGATGCCAATGGAGCGTCAACATAAAGGTTTTCTACCTGTAGAAGGCACCGTTGACTATGTGATGGTTTTGGGAAGCGGTCACGTTGTTGATGATGATATTCCACCTACATCGGAATTAAGTAGAACCGCATTAATGCGACTGTCCGAAGGTATTCGTATTCTTAGGATGTATCCAGGAGCAAAATTGATCTTATCTGGCTACGCTGGTGGATCTGAGATCAGTAATGCTCGAATGATGGCAAAAGTAGCGCTCGCATTAGGCGTAGCAAAACCCGATATCATTCTTTTGGAGACTGCAAAAGACACGTGGGAAGAAGCAAGACAAGCTTCCGTATTTGTTAATAACAAAGAGCTGGTACTAGTCACTTCTGCAAGTCACATGACACGTGCTTTGCGTGAATTCAATGATGCGGGTATTGATCCCGTTCCAGCACCTACAAACTTTCTGGCTTCCAATGGCACTATGCAGCCATGGAACAAATACCGCCCTCAAGCTAAATACTTGGAGTGGACGGAAACGTATTGGCATGAACGTTTAGGGCTTTGGTGGCAAACCCTTCGAGATTTTGCGACTAACTCCAACGCACAGCTAAATGAAGCTTCTTAAATTGATTTAGCTTGAGGTATCAAATTACCAACAAAAAAACCGAGGATGCTACCCTCGGTTTTTTTCTATCCTAATTATCAATTACTGCTGATAAAAATCACTATCAGTCTCCAGCAAACATGTAACCTTCACCATGCACCGTTACAAAAATCTGTGGATTTTTCGGATCGAACTCCATCTTAGCTCTCATTCGTCGAATCAAAACATCAATGGTTCTATCGTTAGGTGCATCAACACGATGGCTAATCATGTTTAATATCCGTTCTCGGCTAAGTACTTTGTTTGGGTGTGAAGACAAAGCCACAAGCAATTCGTACTCGGCTTTGGTCAGTTTAACGGGTTCACCATTTCGGCTCAGTGCTCGACGTTGGATATCAAATGTCCACTCTCCAAAACGAATGAGTTGCCCTGATTCTTCTTTTTTGTCTTCTTTCGCTGGAGCAAGACGGGCCGCAGAAATTCTCCACAGCAAATTTTTTACTCTGACCAGCAGCTCTCTAAGCTCAAAAGGTTTTGTCACGTAATCATCTGCACCCATTTCAAGGCCGACAATTTTATCAATGCTGTCCGTGCGTCCTGTGACGAGGATGATCCCTATATCAGATTGACTGCGTAGTTCTCGAGTCAGCATTAGCCCGTCTTCACCTGGTAAGTTAATATCCAGCATGACTAAATCAACAGATTGCTCTGCTAAAATTGCGCGCATTTGCTCGCCACTTTCAGCTTCGCTAACGTGATAGCCTTCGTTCTGGAAATAGCCCACCAGCTTGCTACGGGTAACCACATCGTCTTCTACGACTAATACGTGATAGCTCATCTACACCACTTTCTTTTGTATTTATAAGGATATATTGGTTATTTGTTCGACTTTAATCTAAATAAAAAGACAAACTTGCCACAGTCTATTTGCGACTCTTTATATTCTATTCACAAAAAGTTACATTTCTAGCGAATTCGTTAAAAAGAAGGTAATTTCCTAACTTTTATTGATTCAAAGCAACCAATTCGTGTCCTATTCATAACCTGCTTTTTATTTTCATTTCTTGCCATACTTTAGATTAGTTCTGTTCATCTTAATTCGTTAGAATTGCGCTAATAACCTCATACGGAGCGGTAACGCTATGCAAGAAACAAAAGCATTTAACGAAAAGCGCGCAGAGATTTACTGGTGGCTTTCTAGCCTTTTTGCTCAAGAACTGAAACAAGAGGAATTGGAGAGTTACCACACAGCTGAAATCAGGAGCTTCATTAGCGGTCTTGCAGAGAACGAAAACTTAAAACCGGCAGCTCAACAACTTATCGAATCCCTGAATAAGCTCCAAGACAGAGAAGATGCTCAGTTAGAACTCGCTGCAGACTTTTGTGGTCTATTTCTGACTACAGATAAAAAAGCCGCCCTGCCCTATGCTTCTATTTACAAATCAGGTCTGCTTAATGATGAACCAACGAGACAAATGGAATCGTTGTTAAGAGAAAAAGGTGTCTCTATGCTGGAAGGGTTTAACGAGCCAGCAGATCACCTCGCCATCCAATTGGATTTTTTGGGTAACCTCATCATTCGCTCAAATGAATTAAAAACCAACGAGCAATTTGAAGATGCACTGCGAGAGCAGCTATGGTTTATAAATACGCATCTCATGACTTGGCTTCCATTATTTAATAAGAACTGCAAAGATTATGATAGCTTTGGGTTCTACGCTTCTGTATCACAATTACTCGTAAGCTTTGTAGAGTTAGACCGCCAATATATTTCTGGCGAGTAGGTCAACATGATGGAGATATCTTGATTGTATTGAGCTCGAAGGCTTGGCTTAGGTATTTAGTCGATTTGTTTTAGATATGAAACATTACCCTTAATAAATATTAGGATTCCTCATAAATGTGACACTTGGTATACATTTTTACGATTCACTCCATTGTCACTTACGAAATTAAAGACTAAGATCGTGATCGCAAACGATAAAATATGAAACGCTGAAAAATATTAACTAAGCCGCTGTATTAATAGCGGTTTTTGTGTTTTTAGTCGATTTTAATAACACAATGAAAATCCGCCATGCTGAGAATATTAGCTACTTGAAATTTGGTGCCTTACCCCTCAGCTCGGCTCTATAGGATATTTGTTTTATGGCCACTATTAAAGATGTCGCACGACTTGCCGGAGTATCAACTACTACGGTTTCACATGTTATAAATAAAACACGCTTTGTTGCTGAAACTACACAAGAAAAAGTAAAAAAGGCTGTCCAAGAACTGAACTATGCACCGAGTGCTGTTGCGCGCAGTTTGAAATGTAACACGACTCGCACAATAGGAATGTTAGTTACACAGTCTACCAATCCGTTCTTCGCAGAAGTCGTCGACGGTGTAGAAAGCTACTGTTACCGTCAGGGCTACACGCTGATTTTATGTAACACTGGTGGGATCTACGAGAAGCAACGAGATTACATTCGCATGCTTGCAGAAAAGCGCGTTGATGGCATCTTGGTTATGTGCTCCGATTTAACCGAAGATCTTCGCGAAATGCTCGATTCTCATTCATCCATTCCAAAAGTGATCATGGATTGGGGACCAGAAAGCTCTCAAGCCGATAAAATCATTGATAACTCGGAAGAAGGTGGCTATTTAGCGACAAAATATCTTTTAGACAACGGTCATACGGATATTGCGTGCCTCACTGGTCACGAAGACAAAGTGGCTTGTATTGAGCGCGTTATTGGCTACAAACGAGCGCTGAGAGAATACGATATTGAATTCAAGCAAGAACGTATACTTGTCGGCAACTTCGAGTGCGACACTGCAGTCCTTGCAGCAGATAAGATTCTTGCTATGGAAAACAGACCGACTGCCGTTTTCTGCTTTAATGATCTCATGGCACTCGGAGTCATTAGTCGCCTTCAGGAAAATGGCGTCCGTGTTCCAGATGATATTTCAATTATTGGGTATGACAATATTGAACTATCAGGATACTTTTCTCCTCCTCTGACGACCGTTCACCAACCTAAACGTCGTGTTGGTAAAACAGCGTTTGAAATTCTTCTCCAAAGAATCAAGGACAAAGAGCACGATAAGCGTATCTTCGAGATGCACCCTGAAATCGTAGAAAGAAGTTCTGTTAAAAAGTTAAATTAAATTAGTTAATTCTAATAAAGCCTGGCTATATGTCAGGCTTTTTGCGTTATTGCCCAAATAAGAAACAATATTTATATCTGTACATTTATTTTTTGAATGCGGATCACACATAAGGCATTTTGATGTGATGCTTGTTCCGGTTTTTCTCTATGATTTTACTGTCACGCACAGGGCAAACCATTTGAAAAAGTGGGACGCAAAGCTTCCGGCCTAAATGGATTTATTTGAAATCAATATGGTAGCGGGGTTGCCGATGGCAAATATGCATACTTCTTTTCCAGAGTTAACCAAACTCTGACATCTGACTGCATCACTTTGCTATTTTTTCTCGGACCTGAACTTAGTAGTGGCATAACTTCTTTAGCCGAGACAGTACAGCATGGATAAACCAATACTTAAAAACTCATTGAAGCTATTTGAACCATTAGGGACGATAAAATCACGTTCAATGTTTGGTGGTTTTGGCGTTTTCGCCGATGACACTATGTTCGCCTTAGTCGTTCAAAACACTTTACACATCAGAGCTGACTCAAAAAGTGCTCAAAAGTTCGAACAACAAGGTTTAAAACCTTATGTGTACAAGAAGCGCGGGTTTCCGGTTGTCACCAAGTATTTTGCTCTCCCAGAAACCAGTTGGGATAATACCAATGACATCATAGAGAAAGCTTCTCTAGCGCTGAAAGTTGCAAGAACAGAGAAACAAAAGCAGGCCGAGACCAAACCAACGCGTTTGAAAGACTTGCCTAATTTACGTTTGGGTACTGAAAGAATGCTCAAAAAAGCAGGGATCTCTTCCGTTCAGGAGTTGCAAAACTTCGGTTCTGTAGAAGCCTTCAAAGCCATCAAGCAGACTCATTCAAGCGATGTTGGCTTAGAGTTACTATGGGCTCTAGAGGGTGCAATTAATGGCACTCACTGGTCCGTGATTCCTCAAGATAGACGTGATGAATTAATGAAACGCTTAAGTTAGTTAAACCTTCATGCTAAAAAAGCCTCCTTTGGAGGCTTTTTTATTGCTGAATTTCACAATTTATCTACCCTACACAGACCCATATAGGCGACTTGCTGTCATAATTAATACTTACTTACTCTATATTGGACGAACTATGAAGGTTTACTCTACTGCGCTCCCTACAGAAGCTCATATAGTATGTGAGCTGCTAAAGGCACAGGGAATCGATGTTGAAGTTCGTGGTGAAGGGTTGTTTGGCTTACAAGGTGAGCTTCCATTTGGTCCAGACACCGAACCTTATATTTGGTTAAACAACGAGTTTCAGTTCGATAAAGCCAAGAAGATCGTAGAGTCATATACAGATCAAACCGCTAATCACTCAAAGCCAAACTGGTGTTGTCCGAAATGCGATGAATGGATAGAAGCTCAATTTGGCGCATGTTGGAATTGTGGGCATCACGTCAGCGAGCATGCTGACGAATAAACCCTATCGATTTTTCGTTAAAAATGTCCGGCTTTTCCACATTACACACATGACCGCAATCAGGAATTTCAATCAACGCACTGCGCTTATGTATTCTAACCATTTCTTTAACTGGGCGAAGAAACATATAATCCCTGTCCCCCATCAGATACAACGTTGGAATCGGAATTTCTTTTTCACGGAAGTATTTCATCAAAGGATTAACATCCGCTGCCAAGGTATACCAACGTTTAAATTCTTTTTGGCACAGTTTTTTAGCTTCTCTAACGAACAAATGTCGGGATTCTTTTTGATTTTTTTGTGGCATGACTATGTAAGCAAACAAGCTGTATAGCCACATGTAAGGAATGAAGTGCTTGCTCCAATCTCCAACTTTAACCAGCACTTGTGAGCGAATATCAAATCGAGTTACCGCCCCACCTAAAACCATGGTAGACACTCGCTCTGAAGCTATCTCGGCAAGGTTTCGTACAATGATGGTCCCTAAAGACATACCAACAAAATGGGCAGACTGAATTTTTAAGTGATCCAATACTTGCAAGATATCTTGGCAGATATCTTTGAACGTATAGCCTTTTTTAAGGAGATCTTGAATAACATTGTTCGACCGCCCATGACCTCTAAGATCAATAAGCAATAAATTAAAATGCTGCTTGTAGGCTTTAATCTGCTTAAACCAAATGGAAGAGCTGCCACCAGCACCATGAACAAAGACCACCCACTCATTACTGGTGGGGTGGTTGTAAGTCTTGTGAAATAACAAAGGGTTCGACATCGCTTAACAAATATTATGAATCTTTCTCGTTCTATTAGGTAAAAGCTTACCACAATATGAGTAAATTGGGTGACCAAGCTCCTCCTACCATAGAAAAGCCCCTCAATTTTCATTGAGAGGCTATAGTCATCAGAGTTTTTACCTACTGCTTAAAAAGGCTACGCTTACACCCGTTCTTATCTTACAGCAGCGCAGCTTGATACATATTCACATACTCGTTAGCCGATGCTTCCCAACTAAACTCCGTGCTCATTGCATTCAAACGAACGCGTTGAACTTCACTTGGTTGCTGCAGGTATAGAATCAAAGCGCGTTGCATTGCGATCAACAACGCTTCTGGTGTAGGCTCTAAGAAGCTCAAGCCGGTGGCAAGCTTTTCATCCTTATCATAATCAACAACGGTATCTTTTAATCCACCCACTTCGCGTACAATCGGTAGCGTTCCGTAAGCCATACTATAAATCTGGTTCAATCCACATGCTTCAAACTCTGAAGGCATTAGGAAGAAATCCGATCCGGCTTCAACCAAATGTGCTAGGCGATTATTGTATGCTTCAATGAACGCAAATTTGTTCGGATATCGGCTCGCGACTTCATGGAGTTTTGCTGCCACTTGAGGCTCACCCGTGCCTACGATGACCAGCTGAACGTCGTTTCGCAAAAACTGCTCTATTATAGGCAAAAGGTAGTGGAATCCCTTCTGGTGTGTTAAACGACAAACCATCCCAAATACAGGTAACTCTTCTGTTGGCAACCCAACCTCTTCCTGTAACTGACATTTATTGAGTTGTTTACCTTTCACCATACTCGAAGCTTCAGCCTCATAATGGTGATCTAGGTATTTGTCCGTCTTCGGATCCCATTCGCTATAATCACAACCATTGAGAATGCCGTATAGGTCTGCACTGCGATGAACAAAGTCATCCACCATCCCGTGCGAACCCAGTGCGGTCATTAACTCAGCTGCATAATTGGGGCTTACAGCATTCACTTTGTCTGCGTATGCAACACCTGCGCGTAACATACTGATGCGATCTTGACCGTATTGCAGTTGCTCTAAACCTGACAAATTCAGCTCAGGAATGATCTCTAAGTCATGGTAGGTATAGACGCCCTTAAAAATCGCGTTGTGAACGGTTAGAACACTTCTAATGGAGAGAAAGCGCTCATCATGTTCATAGCGAGTTTTTAATAAAAACGGAACTAAACCCGTATGCCAATCATTGGCATGGATAATATCTGGTTTTATTCCAAGTTTAGGTAGGATATCGAGGCAAGCAGAGGCAAAAAAGCCGAAACGCTCTCCATTATCTGGATACGCTTGATTAGACTCTGCATACAATTCACTACGGTCAAAATACTTGTGACATTCAACGGCATAGACAGGAACACCATCTAGCGATAACTTCTTTACTTGATAGCGAACATGAGGCCAGAAATCTAACTCTGTGTTAAGTACAACTTCGGCACTTTCTAATCCAGGTAAGGTTCGATAACCTGGGATAACTATTGATACATCATGCCCTAGAACTTGAAGGGCCTTAGGTAGGGCTTTGGCAACATCGGCCAAGCCACCACTTTTCACCAAGCCTTCGGCTTCAGAAACTGTAAACCAGATATTCATTCGATCCATACTAGAACCCAACTTTCGTTCCTTTCTTGATGACGACTACACCCTCAGGGGAAACGTGGAAGCGCTGAGCATCAAGCTCTAGATCTTCACCAATAATCGTTCCCGGAGCAATTTCGACATCTTTATCAATAATGGTTCGACGTATTTTACAACCTGCACCAATTTTTACATCACCTAAAAGGATAGATTCACTAATAATCGAACCACTCGCAATGTTACTGCGATACCCTAGAACGGATTTATGAATAGATGACCCTTGAATATAGCTGCCACCAGACACTAAGCTGTCATTGACACGTACTCGGCAATCTTCATTGGTATCAACAAACGTCGCTGGCGGTAATGGTGGGTAATAGGTATGCAATGGCCAACTTCGGTTATAAAGAGAAAATTCAGGATCTTTATCAAGTAGATCCATATGCGCCGCCCAATAAGAATCTATTGTGCCGACATCTCTCCAGTAAGTAGAACCCTTTTCACCATTTATTTTATTGGTAGAGAAATCGTAAACATACACTTCTCCGGAAGGAAACATCTTTGGAATAATGTCTTTACCGAAGTCATGGCTGGATGTTTCGCTGTCCGCATCTTCGCGCAACTCTTTGCACAATGAATCTGCGTCAAAAATGTAGTTGCCCATTGAAACTAACGCTTCCTCCGGGCTACCTGGAATCGACTTAGGATTTTCTGGTTTTTCTTCAAAACCAATCATTTTCCCATTTTTATCTACTTCAATCACACCGAATTGCGAAGCCTCTTTAAGCGGCATTCGCAAAGCGGAAACAGTGAGCTTAGCTTCCATTCTCTTATGAAAATCAAGCATTTGCCTAATATCCATTTTATAGATATGATCTGAACCAAAAATGCAAACTTGATCAGGTTGCGCTAATTCGATAAATCGAATGTTTTGGTAAATTGCATCTGCCGTCCCTTCGTACCAACGTTTGCCATCGCGCATCTGAGCAGGAATAGGGTCTATGAACCTATCGGTGATACCCGACAGATTCCAACCTTTCTTCATATGCAAATAAAGGGATTGAGATTTGAACTGTGTGAGAACATAAATTCTCATTAAGTCAGCGTTTACAAAATTATTCAGAGCAAAGTCGATCAGACGATAGCTTCCTCCGAAAGGCACCGAGGGTTTACTGCGTGATCCTGTAAGGGGTCTTAGTCTAGAACCTTCCCCACCCGCAAGAATCATTCCTAATACACCAGCCATTATATATCTCCATATCTTATAGTTTACGACCTCGCTAACGAAATACGTGTGTTTCGATTATTTGGTCATACGTCCATGTGCAGAGACAGTGTTCTGCTCCGAAGTGAACCACAACATTGCACGCATCGCACTTTGTGTAACGCACGCGCAACCTAATCAAAATCTCTTGAAGAGATTACTGCCACTCACATAGTGAGCCTGATTCGTAAGTCTTAAGAAATGGAAGCTAGTGATAACTTTATCATTCCATCAGGCAAATCAAGCGAAAAATACTGATATTGTTCATATTTATTATCTTGCACTTTTATTTTTATACTTTACGAAGTGCGATTTATGAGCTTATTTTTAACTTAATGCATATGCAATTACAATCATTATTTTGCGATCTATGCCAACATTTGTGCAGCCACAAGCAAACGTTTGCTTTCTGTGAGATATTCGTTAACTAATTGTTTTTTACTGGTGCATTGGTGCACAGTTTTTGTGCAAGTAATGCTTGAAACGAATTAGCATCAATAGGTGGACTAAAGTAATAGCCTTGGCTAAATTCACACTGTTTTGCTTCCAAATACTCGTATTGAGATAGTGTTTCGATTCCCTCCGCCACGATACTTAAACCCATGTTATGTGCGATAGAAATAATCGCATCTAACAATACAGTTGGCTCTTGAGGTTCATCGATTCTTGCCACAAATGAGCGGTCAATTTTTAATTTTGTCAGTGGTAATTCATTCAAATAACTTAGGCTTGAATAACCCGTTCCAAAATCATCCAGTGCAATTTTTATTCCTAAATCTTTTAGTTGTCCTATTTTCGTAATGACATCAGTATAACTTGCTAATAATGACGTTTCGGTGACTTCCAGTGTGAGGTGTTGTGGAGGGAGTTTGTAGCGTTCTAGTATTTCTTCGATATTTGATACAAAGCCTGCGTCATTAATTTGAAGAGCGGATAAGTTAACAGCAATGTCTTTAATCCCTAACCCTTCATCTAGCCAAACTTTCAATTGAGATATGGCTTGCTCTAAAACCCAGTTTCCTATTTCTATAATCAGACCTGAATCCTCGGCCACAGGTATAAAATGGGAAGGTGGGATCAGCCCTTTTTCCGGGTGGTTCCATCGGACTAAAGCCTCGGCTGACTCGATCAAATGTGACTGATTATTAAGGATTGGTTGATACACCAGCTTGAACTCATTATTGGTAATTGCGCGCCTTAACTCGCTTTCTGTTTCAAACTGAGCGCTTCCAATCTCAGACATTGAGGGTTGATAGAAGTTAATCGCTTTGTTTTTCTCCTTTTTACCAAAAAATATGGCCAAATCCGCAAGGCGAATCAGTTCAGAGGGGGATTCTACAGGTTTGTCGGATAACGTTACCCCACAATTTATTTGAGTCGAATAAGTGCTAGTTCCGAGTTCGATTGGGCGTGCAATTTCGCTTATCAACTCCTCCAGCCGCGTATTCACTCGCGCTTCGCCTACAAACGGAAGAACATAGATAAACTCGTTCCCTCCCCATCTCGCAAACCCTTCGTCTCTTTGTAATTTTTCACTAATACGCTCAGATAACTCGACCAAAAGCATATCGCCAAATTCATGTCCATAATGGTCATTAACCAGTTTAAACCCTTTTATGTCTAGCAACGCGACTGAGAACTCTACCTCCTTCGTAAGGCGGTCAGAGATAAGCTGTAAGGCAGAATAGCGGTTAGGTAGCCCAGTCAGGCTGTCGTAACGTGCGTGATACTCAAGTTCTCGTTGATACTCAGCATGTTGCGTTACATTTTCAAAAAGCCCTAATATGCTCGACAGATCGCCAGCATCGTCATAGATTGCGGAAAAACACCACTTAAGGATTTTTTCACCCCCAAGATCATCACGATAACCAACCTCGATGCGTTTACTGCTGTCTTTACCGTGTTGATAGAGCTTCAAAAACGGCTCAATGGACCACATATGCCGTTTTAGAAGAACAGGCAGTTGGCTAATTTTTCTACCTTCCACTTCATCTAGCTCTAGCTGGAATATGGTTTCACATAGTGTCGACCACCTTTGAATTCTGAGGTTTGTGTCCCATTCAACCACCCCAAACGGTGAATTATCCAATAAGCTATTTAAACGATTGTATGCTTGATTAAGATGGGCACCTTGCTCAATAAGTTGGTGTTTTAAGTCGTCCTGCTCTCTTAGAACACGATCAAATTGCTCACAAAAACCTTCTAACTCATCGAGCTTTGCGGGCGCTCCTGAAGAAAAATCATCGACATATTGTTTACTTCTTCTTAATAGCTCAAAAACAGGTTTTAAAACGGTACTCGAAAAGCCCCACCAAATTATGGCGATAGCCATCAAATAACCAAATACTAAAAACAGAATGTTTCCAACTAAGTTTTCAAAAACAACTTGAGAGAAGCCCCTAGAAGAAAGGGATATCACGATCTTTGGGGAGGAAGGAATATTAGGAAACAATGCTCGCTTTATTTCAATTTTTAGGCGCTCTTCGGATATGACATTTTCTGGCTTTAGCCCATTTGTTGCCAATACGTTTTGGTGGATATCTACCAAATTAATGGATGCACTATAAGGAATATCCATTTGCAACAATTTATTTTGCCACCAATCAAATGAAAGCTCGCCAACAATTGCCGCTCGGCTACCTTCATTAAACACCCCTAAAGGGTAGGCAACTTGTAAAAAGGGTTTATCTACTAGAGTGCCAGACAAGACTTCACCAATTGATAACTTTTGATTCAATATGGCTTGCTGAACATAAATTTGATTCACTACGACATCGATGTCATTGCGTATGTTTGTAGTCTGACAACTTTGAGCAGCATTTGGTGAAGAAATAATGAGGTTAGAAAAATATGGACTCAGTTTTAGCCAATGGCGAAGCACATCTTGGCATTGCACCTTGTTATCGATAAGTGTTTCATAAGAGTAACTGATGGTATTTAAGAAGCGCTCTGATTCTGACAGAGTTAAAGCTTGCTCTCTGACTAATTGCTCAGCAGCACCTGAAGCCCAGCGTTCCACTGTCGACTTTTCTTGAATAAATTGCCACCAAGAGTTTGCTGCCATAAGTACAATAGCAGGAATCAGTCCAATTGCTGTAATTAACAACAATCGTGCTTTAAGCCTCAATATCTTCTCCCACCCAACAGTAAAAACTAACTGGTCATTTACTTTCTCTCGAGCTTGATTTTATTTTAATTTGAAGTATCGGTTGCATATAACCATCAAGTTTTAAGTGTTAGCAATAATCATACTTTCGTCAAATAAGAAACGAAAAAGGCAGCCGATAGGCTGCCGTAATATTCTATTTTTTAACTAATTAGGATTTTGGCTTTTTACGCTTGTCGGTAATTTCCCATTTACCATCAATGTATAAACCAGTCCAACCTGATGGTTTTCCATCCACTTCAGAGCGCACGTAGTTCTCTTTCGACTTTCGACTAAAGCGCACAACGGTTGGGCGTCCATCTGGATCGTGAGTAGGTGCCGTCGTCAAGTATTTAAACTTTGGCGATAAGCGATCCTCAAATCGAACTAACTCTTCAACTAGAGGTGCACGTGTTTCGCGCGATTTAGGGAAATTGCTCGCGGCCATAAACAAGCCTGAAGCCCCATCACGTAAGACAAAGTACGCATCTGAGTTTTCACACGGCAGTTCAGGGAAATGCACTGGATCTTCTTTCGGTGGTGCAACTTCACCATTTTTCAAAATCTTACGAGTGTTCTTACAGTCTTCACTCGTACAGTCCATATATTTGCCAAAGCGACCATTCTTGAGAACCATGTCTGAACCACATTTGTCACATTCAACAAGCGGTCCATCGTAGCCTTTCACTTTAAACTCACCGTGCTCGACTAAGTAACCATCACAATTTGGATTGTTACCACAAACGTGCATTTTACGTTTGTCGTCAATGAGGTACGCATCCATCGCAGTTTCACACTTAGGACAACGCTTTTTAGCGCGTAGTGCGGCGGTTTCAACGTCCTCTTCTAGAACATTGATGATGCCCTCTTCGTCACCTAAGTTAATGGTGGTTTTACAGCGCTCTTTTGGTGGTAATGCATAACCAGAACAACCCAAGAAAACACCCGTAGACGCGGTACGAATCCCCATAGGGCGGGAACACGTCGGACATTCTATGTCCGTTAACACGATACTGTTAGGACGCATGCCCCCTAGGTCTTCTTCCAGTTCTGCCTTCTCAAGATCACCTGTGAAGTCGGTGAAAAAGTTATCAAGAACCGCTTTCCAGTTAGCATCACCTTCTGCAATTTGGTCGAGCTTTTCTTCCATGCGAGCAGTGAAGTCATAGTTCATCAGATCGTTAAAGCTACCGTCTAGACGATCAGTGACGATTTCGCCCATTTTTTCCGCATAGAAACGTCGCTGATCCACTTTGACATAACCACGATCCTGAATCGTAGAAATGATAGAAGCGTAAGTCGAAGGACGACCAATACCACGTTTTTCGAGTTCTTTAACCAATGCAGCTTCAGTGAAACGAGCAGGTGGCTTAGTAAAGTGTTGCTTAGGATCCAACGCGACAAGATCAAGAACATCACCAATTTGAACGGCTGGCAGTATCTGGTCTTCGTTCTTACCCATTGGTCGCTGAACACGGGTCCAACCATCAAACTTAAGGATTCGCCCTTTTGCTTTCAACGTATATTCTGCAGCTTTTACGCTCAATGTGGTCGAGTCATATTGAGCAGGTGTCATTTGACACGCTACAAATTGATTCCAAATCAACTGATAAAGCTTGTGAGCGTCTTTATCCATGCTTTGGAGGTCTTGCTCTTTAACTTCTACACTAGAAGGGCGAATGGCTTCATGAGCCTCTTGAGCACCTTCTTTGCTGCCATAAACAACTGGCTTCGCTGGAAGGTATTTATCGCCATATTCAGAGCCAATAAAACCACGTAAGTTATCGACGGCTTCAGAGCTTAAGTTGGTCGAATCTGTACGCATGTAGGTGATGTAACCAGCTTCGTAGAGACGCTGAGCTAACATCATGGTTTTCTTAACACCGTAACCTAACCGAGTACTCGCAGCTTGTTGCAGTGTCGAGGTAATGTACGGAGCAGAAGGTTTACTTTTCGTAGGACGGTCTTCGCGCTTACATACTTCATATTTTGCGTTTTCTAAATCAGAAACCGCTGCACTGGCTTGTGTTTCATTGACAGGCTTGAATGCCTCGCCATTTTTCTGTGCCACTTGCAGACGAAAATCTGTTTTATCTGCTGTCTTGGTATCAGCATGGATATCCCAAAACTCTTCAGGAATGAAGGCGTTGATTTCACGCTCACGCTCAACCAGAAGCTTAACTGCAACAGACTGAACTCGACCAGCAGACAAACCACGTGCCACTTTTTTCCAAAGCAGAGGTGAGACCATAAAGCCCACAACCCTGTCCATGAAACGACGTGCTTGTTGTGCATTTACCCCATCCTGGTTTAGCTCACCAGGAGTTTCAAATGCTTGCTGAATCGCATTCTTAGTAATTTCATTAAATACAACTCGCTTGTAACGTTCTTCATCGCCGCCGATGATCTCGCGAAGGTGCCACGCAATAGCTTCTCCTTCACGGTCCAAATCGGTTGCGAGATAAACGTGTTCAGCGTCTTTTGCCAGTTTCTGCAATTCGGATACAACTTTTTCTTTGCCTGGCAGAATTTGGTAATTCGCTTCCCACTCTTTATATGGGTTGATACCCATTTTTTTGATCAGAGCTTTACGATCTTTTTCTTTCTTGATGCGCGCTTTTTCTTCAGCGCTCATACCTTTTGTCGACACAGCTGCCGCTTTCTTTGTGCCAGTACTTTGTCCAGCAGTAGGAAGATCACGTACGTGTCCTACGCTCGACTTAACTATATAGTCTTTACCAAGGTACTTATTAATAGTCTTTGCCTTGGCAGGTGACTCCACTATAACGAGAGATTTACCCATAACTGACTCAAACGTCCTCAAATTCGATTGCGCATCAATTAGCGCACGCCATACTGGCTCATTGCTTCTTTTTTTACTATTGTGCGAGTTTATAAGAAGGTCAACCAGTTTTTTACATTTCAATTCTGAGTGGTCGACATATGGTCAATCAAAAAACTGGTCTCGCAAAGGGTCTCAAACGTTTTAAACGCATATGTGCCCCGTGAAAAATGCGCACATAGTAATCATGAGATTAGTCGTAGACTAGAGAAAATGGTGGATTTCTGTAATGGCTCACAAAAAAGAGACGATTTCACATTGCTGTATCTCTGCAACAACATCGAAATACGGTAGAAAAAAGAAAATTGTTCACCTCATTTGAGCCAAAACAAGTTAACCTTTCCAAAATTCAGGCTAATTTATGCCATATCGATATACCCAAGTAACCTATATTAGAGGTCTCTATGAGTTCCAAAAAAAGTATTTCAGAGTTTGACTTACTTCTCATCGCCAACAGCATTATCCAAGAACACGAAGAATATGTAGAAGGGATGCGCGCAGATTCCGTTATAGAAAAAGATGATGTGTTGATATTCAAAGGTGAATACTTTTTAGATGAACAAGGGCTCCCAAGTGAGCGAACGCCCGCCGTCTTCAATATGTTTAAGTTGCTTGCCCATCAGTTATCCAAAGAATTTACGTTAGAATAAAAAAAGCCTCAGCAACATTGCTGAGGCTATATCAAATACACTCAAGTTATTGACTTAAACCAGCCAATTTCTCAAAGTAATCTGGGAAGGTTTTTGATGTGCATTTAGGGTCGTTAATCGTCACTGGCGTATCGCTTAGCGCAACCAAAGAGAAGCACATAGCCATACGATGATCATCGTATGTATCAATGGCTGCATGCTTAAGATTAGGCGTTGGTGTAATGGTGATGTAATCTTCACCTTCTTCCACTTCCGCCCCTACTTTACGCAGCTCTGTTGCCATCGCAGACAATCGATCCGTTTCCTTCACGCGCCAGTTATAGACATTGCGAATAGCCGTTGTACCTTCCGCAAATAGCGCTGCCGTTGCGATAGTCATAGCGGCATCAGGTATGTGGTTAAAATCTAAGTCCACAGCTTTCAACTCACCTCGGCGAGACACGACATAATCATCGCCCCACTCTATTTCAGCACCCATTTTTTCAAGCGCGTCAGCAAACTGAATGTCGCCTTGAATGCTGTTTCTACCAATACCAGTTACCTTAATCTCACCACCTTTTATCGCTGCTGCGGCAAGGAAGTAAGAGGCAGAAGACGCATCGCCTTCCACTAAGAAGTCGCCTGGTGCCTTATAAGACTGTCCTGCTGGAACAACAAAGGATTGGTAATTATTATTGACAACACCCACACCAAACTGCTTCATAATATGCAGTGTGATATCGATATACGGCTTGGAAACAAGCTCACCAATAATATCAATTTTAATGTCACCTTCTGCAAGAGGTGCTGACATTAGAAACGCGGTTAAAAACTGGCTTGAAATCGACCCATCTATTTTTACAGTGCCACCTTTTAGCCCAGTACCTTTAATTTTCAAAGGTGGGTAGTTTTCATTCTCAAGGTATTCAATATCTGCACCGGCAGTCTTAAGCGCATCGACTAAATGACCAATTGGTCGCTCTTTCATTCTTGGTTCGCCAGTAAGTACATACTCTCCGCTCCCCAAACACAACGCTGCCGCCAGTGGGCGCATTGCAGTTCCCGCGTTTCCTAAAAATAGTTCCTGAGCATTTTCAACAGTAAAACTGCTGCCTAGCCCTTCCACTTCACAGACGGTGTTGTTGTCTGAAAGCTGATAACTCACACCTAGCTTCGTCAATGCATTCAGCATATGGCGAATGTCATCACTGTCCAACAAATTGGTTAGTCGAGTTTTACCAGAAGCCAAAGCGGCTAATAGAAGGGCACGGTTTGAAACACTTTTTGAACCAGGTAAGTTAACCTCACCAGAAACGAGAGAAATGGGTTGTAACGTAAGGCTTTCCATTGATGTTGATTATTCCTGCATAGTCTCACACATCCGAGTGCGAGTTTTTATTTTTCGTACTTGCAGACTAACCAAAAACAGAGTGCTTTGCTAGCACCTGTTAGCCTTACAAACATGCTTTTAATTTCAGCGAACTTAATAGGGAAACACCTTAGTAAGCAATGTCTACCCGAACGCCGTTATCAAAGTACAAAATTCTAACCGAGTCTCCGCGTTGAAATAGCATATTGGAGTCAACATCTTGTATCACATTGACGAGCTCCCCTTTATCTGTATCTATCAGAATTTCAACTAATTTATGATCTATCCTGTAAATCTGATTAGACTTGTCATGCGCGATACCAGCGCCTGCAACCGCACCCACTACAGTGGCAACTTGCTTACCCGTCCCACCGCCAAATTGGTGTCCAATCAACCCACCTATTGTTGCGCCAGCCAATGTTTGCCAACCATTGGATTTTGACTCTACAATCTGCTGCTCGGTAATATAACGAATACTGTCCACTTTGCCATAAACCACTTCATTTACGGTTCTTGCCTGATTTCTTTGGTATTCAGCCTGCACAAAAACAGGAATAATTAATAACATTAGCAATATTTTTCTCATTATAATTCCTCCAAATTCTGCCAAAATAGTTGATATGAAGATTTTTCTACCTGAACTTAGCACCGATCGACAAAGCTTTCCCTCAACCAAAGAAGCATTGGACAACCCTGATGGCTTGATGGCAATGGGTGGAGACCTTCATCCCGACCGACTACTTTCAGCATACCAGCAAGGCATTTTTCCTTGGTATAGCCACAATGAACCTATTTTGTGGTGGAGTCCTAGCATTCGTGCAACCTTCGATCCTAAGACATTCAAACCCGCGAAAAGTCTCAAAAAATATTTTCGCAAATCGGGTTATGAAGTGTCCATTAACAAAGCGACCAAAGAGGTTATTACTTTGTGCGCAGAAACAAGGTCACCTGAAGAGACTTGGCTGGTTGAAGAAATGAGAGATGCCTATAAACGTCTGGCGTCACTGGGCCATGTTCATTCCGTGGAAGTTTGGCTCAAAGGTCAGATTGTAGGTGGATTATATGGGGTGGAAATTGGACAAGTCTTTTGCGGAGAGTCTATGTTTAGCATACAGCCAAATGCATCAAAAGTGGCTCTCTGGCATTTTTGCCAACATTTTCAACGTAATGGAGGAGCGTTGATTGATTGCCAGTTAATGAATGCCCATTTGCAATCTTTGGGGGCTGCTGAATGTAGCCGAGCTGATTTTATTGATATGTTGGAAATTCTAAAAACAAAAAACGTATCTAAGCAATGCTACCACCCCCAAATACTTGAAAGTCCGATTTCAGGGGAGTTGTCGTGAATCAGAAAGATCAAACTCTAATCCGCATTGGGATGACAGAATCCCATGATTGCAGCTATTTAGACGAGCATCAGGAACGCGTTGCCGTAGTTTTAGATGATGTTTTGCACACTTGCTCAGGTTATGAGCTTCTTATGGCCAATGGGTTTCGTCGAAGTGGGAATGCCATCTATAAACCTCAGTGCGATCAATGTAATGCCTGCCAATCGCTCAGAGTTACAGTCTCAGATTTCAAACCATCAAAAAGCCAGAAACGGCTGTTGAACAAGGCGAAAAACGTCGAATGGAAGATGAAGAATTCGCTCGATGAGGAATGGTTTGATGTATACGAACAGTACATTATTGAGCGTCATCGCGAGGGAAGCATGTACCCTCCAAAAAAACAAGACTTCTCCGATTTCGCACAAAATGAGTGGCTCAATACACAATTTTTACATGTCTATGAAGAGGGCAAATTGATTGGGGTCGCTGTGACTGATGTCATGTCTAACTGTGCTTCCGCTTTTTACACCTTTTATAACCCTCATTCTGAACTGTCTCTTGGTACATTATGCGTGCTCCTTCAGTTGGAGTACTGCCAAAAAAGCGGCAAGCAATGGCTGTATTTAGGCTATCAAATCGACGAATGTCAGGCCATGAACTACAAAGTACGCTTTCATCCTCATCAAAGGCTAGTAAATCATCGGTGGCAGGGGTAGAATACGCCGCAACTTTACTTTTTATTGTTTTAACGGCAAAATTCGTTCGTTGAAAATTTCAGCCAAATTTCTAAAGAGGATTAAATGGCCAAAGAAGACGTAATTGAGATGCAAGGCACGGTTCTTGACACTCTTCCTAACACTATGTTCCGTGTTGAGCTTGAAAACGGTCACGTAGTAACTGCACACATCTCCGGTAAAATGCGTAAGAACTACATCCGTATTCTTACAGGTGACAAAGTAACTGTTGAGATGACTCCATACGACTTGTCTAAAGGCCGTATCGTCTTCCGCGCTCGTTAATTTTCGAGACACACAAAAAACGGAGCTCTATGCTCCGTTTTTTGCGTTTGCCAGCGGGAAACCCGAGTCACA
The DNA here is from genome assembly GCF_002933855.1 of Vibrio penaeicida. Taxonomy (GTDB): domain Bacteria; phylum Pseudomonadota; class Gammaproteobacteria; order Enterobacterales; family Vibrionaceae; genus Vibrio; species Vibrio penaeicida_A. The sequence continues at coordinate 87,778 of NZ_BFAQ01000008.1, read as the reverse complement.
ACAATTGGGAGACCTGCTGCGCTAAATTGAGAATTTGATGACTTCGGTTGTAATTCCCCCCAGTAGTAACAATAACGGCTTGTTTGCTGGGAATGACAATAATGTATTGCTCTCCGTAGCCCATCGCAGCATAAGCAGACGAAAGTTGCGGTAATTGCCAAAAGTGCATTCCATACCCTAGAACGCCTCGATTGAACTCACTATTTTTGATCAACTGAACCCATTCAGAATCGATAACTTGCTTCCCTTCCCATTGGCCGTTGTTCAGCAACATCAGACCAAATTTACCCATGGATTCGCTATCGATCATTAGCCCCCAATCAGCGCCTGGCTCACCAGACCCCAATTGATTGACCCATCGATAATTGCTAATACCAAGTGGCTCAAACAGTTTCTCACGCATAACCGTCGCAAATGGCTTATCGTAGATACGCTCTATCACTTTTGAAAGCCCAATAGTAGACAAACCGCTATAGCAAAACTTGCTACCCGGCTCAAACCGTAACGTCGTATTCAGAAACATTTCCTCTAAATCTTTTGCGGCATAGTGTCGCTGAAATGGGTTTCCAATACCGTAAGGCATCGCGTGTTCATTGAGTGCGTAACCAGTAGACATATTCAGTACATGCCTCACCGTTATCGCCATTTTGTCTTGAGTGTCTTGGTTTTGATATTCAGGGAATAAGCTGAAAACAGGGACATCGAGGTTGGTTAATCGGCCTTCATCAATGGCGATAAAAACAAGCGTCGCGACAAAAGATTTAGTAACCGAATGAACATTGTGGAGCGCATCACGCCCGATAGGTACTTTTGAAGTCTGAATATGCCCATGTCGCCCTCCCCCTTCACGAAAGACTTCGACGAGCTTTTTATTGTCTTGCCATACCACCAATGCATGGATGTTGTTTGCTTGGTTATTTTCGATTCTCTCAATAATCTCTGAGAAATGTTCGGGTGCTAAGACCACATGCGTTTTATTTCCTCCGCAAGCGGAAAGAACAAAACCCATCATACATATACAAAGCCATCGCATAGGGAATTCCTTATTTTTCTTATCGTTACCTTCAGCGTTACATAAAAAACATAAAGATTGGATTAAAACCGAATGAAGCTTTAAAACAATGGGAGAAGGTTTGAAAAACAATGAGGAGCAATGAAAAGCAGAGAGGATTAGGGAATAAAAAATGCGCCCGTAAGAGCGCATTTAGAGTTAACAATTTTTCGTTCAATTAATGTGGAACTGCTTCTTTCTTGTTCTCATAATGGAACACCAACTCATCATCTTTTAGAGTCACCTTAACGGTTCCCCCATCGACTAACGAGCCAAACAGCAACTCATTGGCAAGCGGCTTCTTAAGGTTCTCTTGAATCACCCTAGCCATTGGTCTCGCACCCATGGTCTTGTCGTAGCCTTTATGCGCTAACCAATGGCGAGCATCTTCTGACACTTCCATAGAGACACCACGTGAATCAAGCTGCGCTTGAAGCTCAACGATAAACTTATCGACGACTTGGTGAATCACGCTTTCATCTAGGCTATTAAACCAAATGATGTTATCCAAACGGTTACGGAACTCAGGAGTGAATACTTTCTTAATTTCACCCATTGCATCATGGCTATGATCTTGTTGAATCAGACCAATAGACTTCTTAACCGTCTCGGCAACGCCAGCGTTAGTTGTCATAACCAGAATCACATTACGGAAATCCGCTTTGCGTCCATTGTTATCTGTCAGCGTACCGTTATCCATCACTTGCAGCAGCAGGTTAAAGATATCTGGGTGTGCTTTTTCAATCTCATCGAGTAATACAACCGAATGAGGGTGTTTAATCACAGCATCAGTCAACAAGCCGCCTTGGTCATAACCGACGTAACCAGGAGGTGCACCAATCAATCGGCTCACCGAATGGCGTTCACCGTACTCCGACATATCAAAGCGCAACAACTCGACACCCAATAGTTTGGAAAGCTGAACCGTTACTTCAGTTTTACCAACACCAGTAGGACCAGCAAACAAGAATGAACCAACAGGTTTGTTATCCGCTCCTAATCCTGCTCGAGTAAGCTTGATTGCTTCACTCAATACTTCGATTGCTGGGTCTTGACCAAACACCAACATCTTCATTTTTTCATCAAGATTCAGCAAGATATCTTTGTCTGAAGAAGATACGGATTTTTCCGGAATGCGAGCCATTTTGGCAACCATATTCTCAATATCGGAAACACCAACCGTTTTCTTTCGACGGCTTGCAGGCGCCAATCGGCTACGTGCACCTGCCTCATCAATTACGTCTATTGCTTTATCGGGCAAATGGCGCTCATTGATGTATTTCGCTGAAAGTTCTACCGCAGCACGTAAAGCCTGCTTGGTGTAGCGAACTTCATGGTGAGCTTCGTATTTAGGCTTAAGACCAATCAAAATCTTAGTCGTATCGTCCAACGAAGGCTCAACAATATCGATCTTCTGGAATCGGCGTGAAAGCGCTCGCTCCTTTTCAAAAATATTGCTGTATTCTTGATACGTTGTGGAACCGATGCAACGAAGCTTGCCACTGCTAAGGAGTGGTTTGATCAAATTAGCGGCATCAACTTGCCCACCAGATGCGGCACCTGCCCCGATGATAGTGTGAATTTCATCGATAAACAGAATCGCGTCTTCTTCTTTTTCTAGCTGCTTAAGTATTGCTTTGAAGCGTTTTTCAAAGTCTCCACGGTACTTAGTACCAGCAAGTAAAGAACCGATATCCAAAGAATAAATAACGCTGTCTTTGATCACTTCCGGTACTTGGCCTTCTACAATTCTCCAAGCCAGCCCTTCAGCAATTGCCGTTTTACCTACGCCCGCTTCACCAACCAGCAGTGGGTTATTTTTACGGCGTCGGCAAAGTACTTGTATCGTACGCTCAAGTTCTTTATCTCGACCAATAAGCGGATCGATGTGCCCTTGTTTCGCAATCTGATTTAGATTAGTTGCAAAGTTTTCTAATCGTTCTTCTGAGTTGCCGTCTTCCGATGAAGACTCTTCGCCAAATACATTGGAAGACGAATCTTCTTCACTGTTATTTTGCGGCGATTTACTGATTCCATGCGAAATGTAATTAACGATATCTAAGCGGCTAATGTCGTTTTTCTTGAGTAGATAAGCCGCGTGAGACTCTTGCTCGCTAAAGATAGCAACCAATACATTCGCACCCGTTACTTCACTACGCCCTGAAGATTGGACGTGGAAAACAGCACGTTGCAATACGCGTTGAAAGCTTAGAGTAGGTTGGGTTTCTCTTGTCTCATCGTTTTCTGGAATGAGAGGCGTTGTTTGATCGATAAATGTATCAAGCTCCTGGCGAAGAACGTCCAGATCAGCTTGGCATGCTTTTAGTGCTTCTTTTGCAGCGTCGTTGTCGAGTAGCGCGAGGAGCAGATGTTCAACGGTCATGAATTCATGGCGTTTGTCTCTCGCACGAGCAAAAGCACTATTAAGGCTCGACTCTAGTTCTTTATTTAGCATAAGTACCTCCCCAAAAGAACAACCTATGTTGCTCAAGCAAGCTTTATGCCTGCTCCATTGTACATAACAGCGGATGCTCATTCTCTTTCGAGTGCACAGTGACTTGCGCCACCTTTGTCTCCGCAACTTCGGCAGTGTAAGTGCCACAAATTGCTTTCCCATCGTAATGCACTTTGAGCATCACTTGTGTTGCTTTTTCTATATCCATTGAAAAGAAACGTTCGAGTATTTCAATCACAAAATCCATTGGCGTGTAATCGTCATTGTTGAGAATAACGTTGTACATAGCCGGTGGTTTTACTTGTGTTTTTTCTTTCTCCAGTAAATCCGAGTCTGGAGTGACCCATTGATATTGCTTGCTCATTTTTTTGTCGGTTTTTAGGAGGATTGAGACTCAAGGATGTTACTCAAATTTCACCCTCTACTTAAGACTAATGCACCAATTGTATCCCTGCAAATAAAACATTGCTATTGGAGTTACTCAAACTTTAGTGAGATTTTTTATTGAGGAAAATATCACTTTAAATATCCACAACAACATTATTGTCAATATGCACTCTAGTTATAATTTTGTTAATCTCAAAAATGAAATCTTTGTCAAATTGTTAGATTTTATTACTGCAAACTATTGACTGAGCTCATTCATTGACTAAATTGTGTTCTTGGTGGCTAAAAATTTAGCAATTGCTGAATTGATAGCCATAGCAGTATGATGCAACATTATTGATAGATACAGCTGCGTCGACGTAAACAACATCAGTTACTAAAAAATGCATGAGGGATGTATAGCATGGCTACAGGTACAGTGAAGTGGTTTAATAACGCCAAAGGATTTGGGTTTATCTGTCCGGAAGGAGAAGAGGGCGATATTTTCGCACACTACTCAACAATAAAAATGGACGGATACCGTACTCTTAAAGCTGGACAACCAGTCAACTACGAAGTTGAGCAGGGTCCAAAAGGCTTCCATGCGAGCTCTGTAATTCCAATTGAAGGCGAACCAGCCAAATAATCGAAATTCGGAGTATAAGAAACCCGCTTACGCGGGTTTCTTTGTTTTTATACCCAAGCAATGTTAAACAAAGTTTGGGTAAAAGCTTTAAATAAATGGCTGCAACACATCGGATTGCAGCCTTTTTATCTCTTCGTTTTATACTGCGTCAACGATACTGTTCAATAAGTCGCTTGGGCGCATTAGTACAGATGCTTTCGCATCTACAGGTGCGAAATATCCACCAAGCTCACCAGCAACGCCTTGGGCATCGTTAAGTTGCTTAACAATCGTATCTTCGCCTTCAGCCATTTGCTTCGCAATAGGACCAAATTGCGCAGACAACTCAACATCGTCTGACTGTTCAGCCAATGCTTTCGCCCAGTATGATGCTAGGTAGAAATGGCTACCACGATTATCTAGCTCACCTACTTTACGTGAAGGTGACTTATTCTTATCAAGGAATTCACCTGTCGCTTTATCCAGTGCATCAGCTAGAACTTGTGCTTTCTTGTTGTCCGCTACCGTGCTCAAGTGCTCAAGAGACGCAGCCAGTGCAAGGAATTCACCCAAAGAGTCCCAACGCAAGTGGTTTTCTTTTTCTACTTGCTGAACGTGCTTAGGTGCAGAACCACCAGCGCCTGTTTCAAATAGACCACCGCCGTTCATCAACGGAACAATAGACAACATTTTTGCAGAAGTACCCAGCTCTAAAATTGGGAACAAGTCAGTTAGGTAATCACGAAGTACGTTACCCGTTACAGAAATAGTATCTAGACCATCTTTAATACGCACCAAAGAGAATTGAGTCGCTTCAAGTGGCGCTAGGATCTTAATTTCTAGACCAGAGGTATCGTGTTCAGGAAGATAAGTATTCACTTTCTTGATTAGCTGCGCATCGTGAGCACGGTTTTCATCAAGCCAGAAAACAGCAGGAACACCAGTAGCACGAGCACGGTTAACCGCTAGTTTCACCCAGTCTTGAATCGGTGCATCTTTCACCTGACACATGCGGAAGATGTCGCCTTCTTCAACATCCTGTTCAATCAGCACGTTACCAGCCGTATCGACAACACGTACTTGACCCGACGCTTTCTGAACGAATGTTTTGTCGTGCGAACCATACTCTTCCGCTTTTTGTGCCATCAAACCAACATTTGGCACGCTGCCCATTGTAGTTGGATCGAAAGCACCATTTTCTTTACAAAAATCGATAACGGCTTGGTAAACACTTGCATAACTGCGATCTGGGATCATCGCTTTCGTGTCTTTCAGCTTGCCATCTGGTCCCCACATTTGACCAGAAGAACGAAGCATTGCAGGCATGGAAGCATCAACAATCACGTCACTTGGTACATGAAGGTTGGTAATACCTCGGTCAGAATCAACCATTGCAAGGGCTGGGCGAGTCGCATACACCGCTTGCAGTGCTGCTTTAATTTCTTCTTGCTGCGCTTCTGGTAGTGACGTGATTTTCGCGTATACATCGCCAATACCGTTGTTTACATCAACACCAATTTGTTCAAACACTTCTTGGTATTTTTCGAAAACGTCTTTGTAGTAAACGCGAACAGCGTGACCAAAGATGATAGGGTCCGAAACCTTCATCATGGTTGCTTTCATATGAAGAGAAAGCAGAACGCCTTGCTCTTTTGCTTCTTCAATTTCTTTCTCGAAGAACGAAACCAATGCTGCTTTGTTCATAACAGAAGCATCGATGATTTCCTTGTCTTGCAAAGGAAACTCGTTTTTAAGTACTTCGACGTCGCCGTTAGCACCAACGAATTCGATACGGACACTTGTTGCACCATCGATTGTGACTGATTTTTCGCTACCAAAGAAGTCACTGTCGCTCATGCTAGCAACGTGAGATTGAGAGTCTGCGCTCCAAGCCCCCATTGAGTGAGGATTTTTCTTTGCGTAATTTTTAACAGAAGCAGGCGCACGACGATCTGAGTTACCTTCACGTAAAACTGGGTTTACTGCGCTGCCTTTGATTTTGTCATAGACCGCTTTAACGGCTGTTTCTTCGTCTGTTTTTGGCTCTTCCGGATAATTTGGAAGTGCGTAGCCTTTGCTTTGAAGCTCTTTAACCGCAGCTTGTAACTGAGGTACAGATGCGGAAATGTTAGGCAGTTTAATGATGTTCGCTTCAGGCGTTTTTGCCAGCTCACCTAGCTCAGTTAGAGCATCGCCGATACGTTGCTCTTCCGTTAAGTAATCAGGGAAGTTAGCAATAATGCGCCCTGCTAGTGAGATATCTCTTGTTTCGACGTTGATATCAGATGATGAAGTAAACGCGCGGATAATAGGCAGTAGCGAATAAGTTGCCAAAGCGGGCGCTTCATCAGTGATTGTATAAATTATAGTAGGCTTAGTTGTTGGCATGAAATTTCCCTATATATCTGACAGTCTCTATTGGATGAGAAATAGGTCTGCATGAATGTATCGCAAGTCAGTCCGTACTACATCCTCCTATGGCTGACCGCGATTGTTTTCCCAAACTCCTTTAAGAGTCATTGACTCTATAGTGTTTCTATTCTAGTTCAACCGATTACCTGTACCGGTAATTCTGTCCAAACAGAAAACACTGGTTTGGTATCACGTACACATCCTCATTTATCGTAATAATGGAAAGGGTGTAGCGTCTGTATCCTATAGCGGATACCGTACTCACGTAAAACTAAACAACTCTGATTGTTTAGTCTATCATTCAGTTCGTGATTCCTGTTTTTTGGCGCGCAAATCATAGCCTAATCACAAATGAAGTTAAACTTTCACCCACAGTTCGTTTACATTTTTGCAAGGTAGTTAACATGTCTTTTCGCTCTCGCAGCGTAAAATCAAAGAGTTCTGGCGCTTCACGTACTTCATCTTTTAAAACGAATGCCAAAGTTCGGTCAAAAAAATCGCATAAAACGCCCCATAAAACCAACAGTGTGTCTGCAGAAGAACGTAAGGTGCTTCTGTTTAATAAACCGTTTGACACGCTCAGCCAATTTACAGATGGAGAAGGAAGAAAAACGCTAGCGGACTATATATCAGTAAAGGAAGTGTATGCAGCAGGTCGGCTAGACAGAGACAGTGAAGGTCTCATGGTGCTTACTAACGACGGAATCTTGCAGGCTAGGTTGACACAGCCAAAATCAAAATCCCCTAAAACCTATTGGGTTCAAGTTGAGGGAGCGCCAACAGAGGAAGATCTCAAAAAGCTAAGAACAGGTGTCGAATTGAAAGATGGCATGACATTGCCCGCACAGGTAGAACTCATGCCAGAGCCAAGTGTATGGGAACGCCACCCACCGGTTCGATTCCGAGCTGCCATTCCTACAACTTGGCTTGCTATTACTATCGTAGAAGGTCGAAATCGACAAGTACGCCGCATGACAGCCAATATAGGCTTCCCTACTCTTCGCTTGATCCGTTACTCCATGGGAGATTGGAACGTAGGCAATTTACAACCAGGTGAATGGAAATACGTCACTGTATAGGTCGTCAATTCAGAATGTTGATTAAGTTTTCAGCAAGTACACCGATTGCTTTTTGTGATTTAACTCTCGGATCTGTATCCAGCAAATTCTTTCTGTTAGAATCTGCCCCCAAGTAATTTATGTGGTAAAACCAATGTCAGATAACAGCCAAAAGAAAGTGATCGTCGGTATGTCCGGCGGTGTTGACTCCTCTGTTTCCGCCTACCTTCTGAAGCAACAAGGCTACCAAGTCGAAGGCCTGTTTATGAAGAACTGGGAAGAAGACGACAATGAGGAATATTGCACCGCAGCGGAAGACTTGGCAGACGCACAAGCTGTTTGTGACAAACTGGGTATCCACTTACACACTATCAACTTTGCTGCAGAGTACTGGGACAACGTCTTCGAGTACTTCTTAGCAGAATACAAAGCCGGACGCACTCCTAATCCAGATATCCTTTGCAATAAAGAAATCAAGTTCAAAGCTTTTCTAGAATTTGCTGATGAAGTTTTGGAGGCGGATTACATTGCCATGGGACACTATGTAAGACGAACTTTCCCTAGCATTGACGGCGAACAGCCAAAAATGTTGCGTGGATTAGATGGCAATAAAGACCAAAGTTACTTCCTTTATACCCTAAGCTCAGAACAAATTGCTCGTAGCCTATTTCCTGTAGGCGAACTTGAGAAGCCTGAAGTGCGACGTATTGCCGAAGAACAAGACTTGATCACCGCTAAGAAAAAAGACTCTACCGGTATTTGTTTTATAGGCGAACGTAAATTCACCGACTTCCTCTCTCGATACTTACCTGCTCAGCCTGGAAAGATTGAAACGCCTGAAGGGCGAGTTATCGGAGAACACCAAGGCTTGATGTATCATACTTTAGGTCAGCGTAAAGGCTTGCATATTGGTGGGCAAAAAGGCGGTGGCGGAAACGAAGACCCTTGGTACGTTGCAGAGAAAGATCTAAAACGTAATGTACTCATCGCGGTTCAAGGTGCTGATCACCCTCTTCTTAAATCCACTGGATTAATAGCATCGCAGCTTCATTGGGTCGATCGCGAAGTGATCAAACAACCAATGTCCTGTACGGTGAAAACGCGCTATCGCCAACAAGATATTCCTTGTACTATCATCCCGGTTAATGACGAAACCATAAAAGTCATTTTTGATGAACCGCAAGTTGCTGTAACACCTGGACAATCTGCAGTCTTTTATTTAGACGAAGTCTGCTTAGGTGGCGGCATCATAGAAAAACGTATTTGATAATTAAGGAGCACTTACGTGGCTAATACACTTTATGACCGTACCATCGCTTTTGCTGGCATGTGCCAAGCAGTAGCGCTGATGCAAGATATCGCGAAAGAAGGTCACTGTGATAAAGACGCGTTTGAAACTTCTATTAAAGCTATTTTGAACACCACACCCAACAACACTATTGAAGTATTTGGGGACGAATCAAACCTAAAGATCGGGTTAGAATGCCTAGAAAAAGGCATCGACAGCACACCTGCTGGCAGCGAAGTCACTCGCTATCTGATCTCTTTGATGGCATTAGAGCGTAAGCTCAGTGCCCGCCGTGACGCTTTGTCTCAATTGGGCGATCGCATTCAAATGGCTCAACGCCAAACCGAACATTTTGATCTGTTCGATGACAACATGATCAGCAACCTCGCCAGCATTTACTTGGATGTAGTCAGCCCGATTGGTCCTCGTATCCAAGTTACTGGCACCCCTTCAGTATTACAGCAAACCGCCAACCAACACAAAGTCCGTGCTCTGTTGCTTTCAGGCATTCGATGCGCCGTACTTTGGCGTCAAACGGGCGGTAAGCGTCGCCACTTAATTTTTGGTCGCAAGAGCATGCTCGAGCAAGCCCAAATTTTGCTGGCACGAATCTAACTTAACAAATCACTCAGATATTCAGGAGAATAATATGGAACTGTCAGCATTGACTGCTGTTTCACCGGTAGACGGCCGCTACGGAAGTAAAACGATTGCGTTACGCAGTATCTTTAGTGAGTATGGCCTCCTAAAGTATCGTTCAATCGTTGAAATCCGTTGGTTACAGAAGCTTGCAGCAACAGATGCTATTGCAGAAGTCCCTGCATTCAGCGCTGAAGCAAATAAATTCTTGGACGAGCTAGCAGAAAACTTCAGCGAAGAAGACGCAGCACGCATCAAGGAAATTGAGCGCACGACTAACCACGACGTTAAAGCCGTTGAATACTTCCTGAAAGAAAAAGTTGCAGGTGTACCAGAGCTTCACGCAGTAAACGAGTTCATTCATTTCGCGTGTACTTCAGAAGACATTAACAACACGTCTCATGCCCTAATGCTTAAAGAAGCGCGTGAAACCGTTATTCTTCCTGAAATTAAAAACATCATTGATGCAATTAAAGCGCTTGCTGAAGAGTACCGCGACATTCCTCTTCTTTCTCGTACGCACGGTCAGCCAGCATCTCCATCAACGATGGGTAAAGAAATGGCGAACGTTGCTTACCGCATGGAACGTCAATACAAGCAAATCGCTGATATCGAGATCTTGGCTAAAATCAACGGCGCAGTAGGTAACTACAACGCACACCTTTCTGCTTACCCAGAATTAGATTGGCACAAGTTCAGCGAAGAGTTCATCACCGAGTCTCTTGAAGTAACTTGGAACCCATACACTACGCAAATCGAGCCGCACGATTACATCGCAGAGCTTTTTGACGCGATCGCTCGCTTCAACACCATCCTGATCGATTTCGATCGCGATGTATGGGGTTACATTGCACTGGGTCATTTCAAGCAGAAAACTATTGCTGGTGAGATTGGATCTTCAACGATGCCTCACAAAGTTAACCCAATCGACTTCGAAAACTCCGAAGGCAACTTAGGCTTAGCTAACGCAGTATTCAATCACCTCGCTCAGAAACTGCCTATCTCTCGTTGGCAACGTGATCTCACGGATTCGACTGTACTTCGTAACTTAGGTGTTGGCGTGGGCTACGCAATCATTGCTTATACGTCTACTCTAAAAGGCATTAGCAAGTTAGAAGTAAACCGTGAAGCATTACTGGCAGAGCTTGACCAAAACTGGGAAGTTTTAGCTGAGCCAGTACAAACGGTAATGCGCCGCTACGGCATCGAAAAGCCTTACGAGAAGTTAAAAGAACTCACTCGTGGTAAGCGTATCGACGGCGAAGCAATGCGTAACTTTATCGATGGCTTAGAACTTCCCGAAAGCGAAAAAGCACGCTTGAAAGAAATGACACCAGCCAACTACATTGGTCAAGCGATTGAGTTAACAGACAAGCTATAACAGCGCTAAAACCCAAACATCGAAACCAGCTGAGATTAACTCCGCTGGTTTTTTTTTCGCCTCAAAAACGACTAAGCATTTCCATCCATTTCCTGATTAAAAATCAGAATTAACTCCCCTCGACAAGTTCATCCCAATCTCACAATTGAGCCAATTAAGTAATAAATTTAAATCACTTCCCTTTAAAGCTCAACATTTGCTCAATCGGCTCTTTTTTCATACGGCACTAATCACATATTTCATTAAGCTATTGTTATATATAGATTCTCATATTCGATAATGTAACTAAATATATAAATCTAGTTCAAAACATTTAATATTGTGATATAAATCACGCCAAATCAGGGACGGTTTAAAAAATACAAGAAATACACAACACAAAACTGAGCCATATAACAAAGAGGAATTTATGTTTCTTAAAAATCTTGCAATCAGTAGAAAACTTGCTTTGTCATTTTCTTTGATTGCGGTTATTAACATTATTTTTGCTGTCTTTTTCCTGAATGGTTTAAAACACATTCAAAACGAACTGCTCAACTACGCTGATGACACGCTTCCAGCGGTAATGACCGTTGAGTCACTGCAACAAGACTTCTTAGAACTGCGCCTTTCTCAGTACAAACTGCTAAAGGTTCATAACAATCACAATGATCTACTCAATGATATTCAAAGCAATGAGTTGTTAAAAAAAGAGCTGACTGAAAACCTAGAAACCTACGGAAAAACAGTATGGCCAGGTGAAGAGCAGAACACGTTTGACCAACTAATGAGTGACTGGAGTCAATACATCTTGCAAAGCAACCAATTCCACAAATTGCTGGCTGATGCTAACAACCTTCAAGCTCAAAAATTGGTTCTCAATAACCAAACGACAGCAGAGTCAATGTCTCGCTCTTTCACTACATTGAAACGCATTCTGAACGATGCAATGTTGAGTAACAGAGCAACGATTCTCTCTGAAATCGATGGTTTAGAAATAAAGAATTTAGCAAGTAACGCTCTAGCACTTATTGTCATGCTTATCGTTACAATTGTTCTTACTAAGGTGATATGTGGTCCACTTACCGCTGTCGCGACCTTGGCTAACGACATTGCAGACGGTGACCTTTCGCAGAAACTGGACCACAACGCCATTGGAAAAGACGAGTTAGGTCAACTAGCTACGTCCGTTGAGTCCATGCAAAACAACCTTAAATCGCTTATTGAGCAAGTTGCTTCAGCGGTTTCTCAAGTTAATCACTCAGCTGGTGAAGTGAACATGATTTCAAGCCAATCGGCAGAAGGCATGCAACACCAACAAAAAGAAACCAACCAAGTATCATCTGCAATGACAGAGATGGAATCTGTCATTCATGATATTTCGAAAAACACAGAAACATCTGCTCAAGAAACACAAGATGCTATGAACCTGACTAAAGATGGCAACAATCAAGTCAAACTAATGATCGATGCCATGATGGAAGTCGCGGACTCTATTCGTCTTTCAAGTGAAACAGTAGCTGAATTAGAAAAGCGCTCACAACAAATCCATATTTTTGTCGACGTCATTCAAGATATCGCAGAGCAAACTAATCTTCTTGCACTGAATGCAGCAATCGAAGCGGCACGTGCTGGAGAAAGTGGCCGCGGGTTTGCTGTTGTTGCTTCAGAAGTGCGTTCACTCGCTGGTCGTACACAAGATTCAACTGGCGAAATCAGTACCATCATTGAAGAGTTTAAAGCCAGCACGCAGAAAGTTAAAACGGTTTCTAATGGTAGCCAAGAAAGCACGTCAAGGTGTTTAGGGCTAGGCGATCAAGTTCAGGACATTATGGGTGACATCCAGAATGCTGTGACTCAAATTTCCGATATGGGTGTTCAAATAGCCAGTGCTTGTAGCCAGCAATCCGCTGTTGTTGGTGATCTTTCGGTTCGCGTTGAAAACATGCAGAGCTCGTCTGAGCAAGTTGCGCAAGGTTCCCTTCAAACCGCGCAATCATGTGCTGAATTAGAGCAACTGTCTCAATCATTACAGCAGTCAATGGCAAAATTCCGATTGGTGTAACTCTTTCCTTACATGGGTTTATTGACCCAGCGTAACTCGATTAAAACTGGGCGATCCATTCGCCCAGCATACAACTTAATTTCCCTCTCCTATATTCACCTGTTTACTCGGGAGGGGGCTGCTTTGGAGAAAATATGAAAACTAAATTAACCCTTTTAGCATTATCTTTTGCTGCTGCGACCACTATTTCAACACCAGCCCTAAGTGCACCACTGCTTTCAGGTATTGAAGGCGAATACAGTAACGAATACAAAACAAGCAATGCATGGCTTGAAGTAAACCTGTCTCAGTTCAACGATAACATTAATCAATTCCGAACTTTTGTTCGTTCGGGTACAAGCATTTGTGCAGTAATGAAGGCTGATGCTTATGGAAATGGTATTCAGGGGCTAATGCCGACTGTTCTTGCTCAAGGCATCCCATGCGTTGCTATTGCAAGTAATGAAGAAGCACGCATTGTTCGTGAATCTGGTTTTAACGGTCAATTAATTCGTGTGCGCGCGGCGAGCAATAAAGAAATTGCTAATGCGGTTCAATACGATGTTGAAGAGCTAGTGGGTTCGTTATCTAAAGCTCGCCAGATCGAGCGAATCGCTGAGCGTTTTGATACTGAAATCAATGTTCACCTTGCGCTTAACTCAGGCGGAATGGGTCGTAACGGCTTAGATATGTCGACAAAACGCGGACAAAATGACGCATTAAAAATGACAGATTTTGACAATGTTGAAATTGTAGGAATCATGACTCACTTCCCTAACTACGAAGTGGATTACATCAAAGAGAAAGCCGCAGAGTTTGAGCAAAGCGCGCTTTGGATCATCGAGAACTCAGATTTGGACCGTGAGGACGTAACTCTACACGCTGCCAACTCTTTTACCTCTCTTAACGTTCCAGAAGCGCAGTTTGATATGGTACGTCCAGGAGGTGTTCTATATGGTGACCTTCCAGGACACGCTGAATACCCTTCTATCGTTTCTTACAAAACAAAAGTAGCGTCTTTGCACAAACTTCCTGCAGGCAGTACTGTTGGGTATGACAGCTCATTCGTTACTGAACGTAAAAGCATTTTAGCCAACCTACCACTTGGTTATTCAGATGGTTATAACCGCAGCCTTGGTAACAAAGCGGAAGTCATCATAAACGGTCAACGTGTTCCTGTAGTGGGCAAGATTTCGATGAATACAACAATGGTTGACGTAACTGATGTGCACGGTATTCGCCAGAATTCAGAAGTGGTTCTGTTTGGTGCACAAGGTGAAAGCAGCATAACCATTGGCGAGATAGAAACGCACACTGATATGATTTTCCCTGAAATCTACACCATTTGGGGTAACTCTAACCCTCGCCGCTACGTTTGGTAACAGTAAGGCTCATCAACTCACTGAGCTAATTAATATAAATCTAAAGCTGCCTTACAGGCAGCTTTTTTAGCTATATAGATATGATTTATTTATAAAAAATAACAATTCAACTGCCAAAATAGCATTAATATTAAAATAAATAATTCCCGAGAAATCATTGCTGGTGATATGAAACCCATTATCAACTCAGTGAATATAATTAAATGGAATATTATTAATACAATGATCTTACTTTATAATAAATAGAGAAAGATTCAGCTAATGAACATATAAATGAGACATTGTTCAACTTAATAATTTTACTTACATAATTTAGATGTACTTAGGTAGTATCAGGTCTCATTATACTAAGCCTTAGTTTTGGTTCTGATTATTAACATTCTGGTTCGTCGATGAGAGATACCATTAAAATATCCTTGATAGTTCCTGTTTATAATGAAGAAGAGGCTATTCCTCTTTTCTATAAAACGGTAAAAGAAAATAGCGATCTTAGCCGCTACGAGATAGAAATATTATTTATTAATGATGGGAGTACGGATCTCACCGAAAGCATTATTGATGCCTTGTCGATTTGCGATAAAAATGTCGTATCTTTGAGCTTTACTCGAAATTTCGGCAAGGAACCCGCATTAATGGCAGGATTAGAGCACGCTACTGGTGACGCAGTTATTCCTATCGATGTTGATCTCCAAGACCCTATCGACGTGATTCCAGAAATGGTGGACAAGTGGCAAGCCGGAGCGGATGTCGTGCTCGCTAAGCGAGTCGATAGAACCAGCGACAGCGTATTAAAAAGAAACACCGCCGAATTATTTTATAAAATACACAACCAGATAAGCGATTTAAAAATTCAAGAGAACGTTGGTGATTTTCGTCTACTTTCTCGCGACACCGTTGAACATATAAAACAACTCCCTGAACGAAACCTATTTATGAAAGGCATTCTTTCATGGGTTGGTGGGAAAGTTGAAATTGTTGAATACACCCGAAATGAGCGAGCGGCTGGTATATCCAAATTTAACGGGTGGAAACTTTGGAATTTTGCAATAGAAGGGATAACCAGTTTCTCTACTTTACCGCTTAGAGTATGGAGCTACATCGGATTCGTTATTTCTTTTATGTCGCTGTGTTACGGCAGTTGGATTATTTTAGATAAATTCATCAATGAGAACCCTGTCCCTGGTTTCCCTACTTTGATTGTCGCAATTGTATTCCTAGGTGGTATCCAATTGATTGGGATAGGAATCATAGGTGAATATGTTGGTCGGTTATACATTGAGACCAAACAGCGGCCAAGGTACCTGCTAAAAAAACGAGAATCGTCTAAAGAACAAAAGCAAAAAACAAGCAACTTGAAAAGCGTCGACTTTTCCTCTTCAAAGCAACCCAATAAATCATCTCAAAAGATCAACAGACCCTAAATCCCTTTGGCGGTAAGATTGGCACGTCTTACCGCTCTTCATCTTTTTCCGTTCCAACCCGATTCCGCTCTAAAAGACAAATATAGAATACACATACTTGAGAGCTCGTGTTCCTCCGTCTTGACGACACTTGGGTATAGTTAATGAGGTTACTTCGGTATAGAATGTCGGCAAATTTTATAGATGCGAATCTACATGTACCAGCTCTCCTTTTCATTAGAAGAATTCCTTACTCATTACTGGCAAAAAAAACCAACCATTATTAAAGGCGGGTTTTCTCATTTTTCCGATCCTCTGTCTCCGGAAGAATTAGCCGGTTTAACTATGGAAGAGGAAATTGATTCACGTTTTGTTTCCAACTTAGAAGATAACTGGGTAGCTGAACACGGTCCTTTTCCTGAAGAAAAATTCTCGGAGCTGGCCGAAACCAACTGGTCATTTATCGTCCAAGCAGCTAATCATTGGCACCCAGAAGCCGCGGAACTTGTTAAAGCATTCGACGCTATGCCAAATTGGTTGTTTGACGACTTGATGATAAGTTACTCCGTTCAAGGTGGCGGTGTTGGCCCCCATATAGACCAATACGATGTATTCATTGTTCAAGGTCTGGGTAAGCGTCATTGGCGTGTAGGTGCACTTGATGAAGGACAATACAAAGAGACCTGCCGTCACTCTGTACTTAGGCAAATTGAAGGGTTTGAACCCATTATCGACGACGTGCTCGAACCCGGTGACATTCTTTATATCCCACCCGGTTTTCCACACGATGGTTACGCACTTGAACCTTCGATGAGTTACTCCGTCGGTTACCGTTCTCCTAAGCAACAGGAACTTCTCTCCAATTTCGCAGATTACGTATTGGCTCATGATATGGGCGATCACCATCTGCATAACCCAGCTCAAGAAACGCAAGAAACAAAAGGGGTCATTCAAGATAAAGACCTAAGCCAGTTAAAAGCCATGTTGAAAAATTCATTGAGCGATGAAGCGACACTCGACAAGTTCATAGGCTGTTTAGTCAGCCAATCTCGCCATCAATTGGATATTGTCTCTGCTGAGGAGAAATGGACATCAGAGGAGCTACAGGGTTACCTACAAGAAGGTGGGGCTATTGAGCGCGTTTCTGGTCTTCGAGCGTATTATCATGAAAACAACCCGCTCACCGCTTATGTAAACGGTGATGTAGTCACGGTAGATGAATCTCAACAAGAGCTCATACTTACACTGTGTGACCAAAGCGTTATCATTTGGGACGATATTGATAATTCTGGTGATGCGGGCACGGCGCTCGACATCCTTTGCGATTTCGTAAACCGCGGATACTGGTTTACTCACGAGTAAAATCGCAACAAGTTCAATAGGAAAAGGGAGCATGATGCTCCCTTTTGTCATTTTTGACCGTGTGACTAACCTACACTTTAAACTGGTTAACCAAGTCTTTTTGTCGTGAAGATATTGAGGAAATTTCTTTACTGATTCTTTCTGATGATTCCGCCTTTTCAAGAATCTGCGCGCTTAACTCACGGATATTAGACACGTTGAGATTCACTTCTCCAGACACCGACTGTTGCTCTTCCGCCGCTTTCACAATCTGAGAGTTCATGTCTACGATTGCCACTATGGACTCATCGATGGTATTAAGCTCTTTTACCGCTTTATCAACCTGATCATGTGTGTGTGCCGCCAGTTCATTTCCTTCTTGAATTGCGCTCACGACATTCTTGGTGCCGACTTGTACTTTTTCAATCACTTCACGGATTTCACCTACTGAATCTTGCGTTCGGCTTGCCAAATTTCGAACTTCATCGGCGACCACCGCAAAGCCGCGCCCTTGCTCACCTGCGCGTGCAGCTTCTATCGCAGCATTTAATGCTAGCAAGTTCGTTTGCTCAGAAATGCCTTCAATAACGGAAAGGATTTCGGTAATTGCCGCGTTATTCTTCGCCAAATCTTCGACCACGGGTACTGCACGGGTCATTTTCTCAACCAACTTCGTCATTTCATCCGAAGAGTCACCAATTACTTCTTTACCTTGGGAAACAGACATATTGGCTTCGTTAGCCGCTTGCACTGCGATCTCCGCATTTTGCACCACCAACCCCGCCGTCTGCGTCATTTCTTCGGATGCAGTAGCCACCAAGTCGACTTCTTTAAATTGCGCATCACTGCTTTGGCGAGTCACCGATGCCGCTTGCCCTGATTGTTCTGATGTAGAGGAAATGTCATGTGTCGTTGCAACCACCTCTTTGATGATCACTTGTAACTTATCTAAGAACTTGTTGAAGCCCGCCGCTAATTGACCTATTTCATCTTGGGTTTGAACATCCAACCTCTGTGTTAAGTCCCCTTCTCCAGAAGCAATATCGTCCAACCTAGTCACTACTTCCTTAATGGGTTTCACTAAGCGGGTAGCAAGACCTGCGATCAACACTAACCCAAATAGAACCAGCACGACGCCGACCATCAATTCGTTCGAAATAGAGCCGTTAACCAATTCCGTTATAACCGAATCAAGTCGCGTCGCGTCGGCCAGCACGCTCTCGCGTGGCACTTCCAACATGACGCCCCAAGTTTGGTTTGCCACAGACACAGGAGAAAACACCGTTAGCCACTGTTTATCTGCACTCCATTGGGTTTGAACTTCGCTCGAAAATAGGAAACCCTCTAACATAGAAGTACTGACTCTATCGCTCTGATATTTTTCACCCAGTTTGGCGCTGGAATCATCGGTTGCGATCAAGGTGCCATCTAAACTCAAAATCGTAATGTGTCCTTTACCTGCAAATAGGGCTTGATCCGACTGCATTACCGTATCAATCAGAGCATTAAGAGACAATTCGACGCCGAGGAAACCAACCACTTCTTCTTCCGATACAAGTGGAACGGTCAGCGACGTTTGCAGCACATCACCATTTTGGCTTTTAGTAATACGTGGTGAGGTAACACAAGCTTGACCGGAATTTATGGGGCACAGAAAGCGCTCAGCCTGAGACGGATCCATTAATGTGCTTTCTTCTAGCGGCTCACCAAAAACAAGCGTTTCATCTTCAGGAGAAATCGACCAATAACTCGCAAACCGCCCCTTTTCGTTGGAGCCCACATAGTCGGCACCATGATAGTTGCTGTCTTCTCCATCAAGTGCATCTTCGTTAAAAACAAGATATGCCCCGCGCACGGTTGGAAAACGCTCCACCGTGTTATTCACCATTTCATTGAGTGCGGTTCTCAGCTCTTCACTTGGAGTAAAGTTTTCTAATGCATTACGCTGCAAAAATAGCGCACTCTCCCCCAGCATCTCAGCGCGGTAAGTCGCTTCATCTAGATAAGTTTGTACTTCTGCAGCATTAAGTTTGGCCATGCCAGCTAAAATCTGCTGGGATTTATCGATAACGGATTGGGAACTATGGTCAATGACAATCTTCTGATTACCCGTTGCATTGTAGATTGAAAAACCTATCAAGCTCACCGATGTAAAGAGCAGGCAGAGACCAGCCAGCAGTGTAATTTTCAAATGAACAGATAGCGTTCGCATTTTCCCAACCTCCTTTTGCAAACTCGTATTTGTAACAACCCAAAGTTGGTGTTAACAAATATTTTACAGGCACAATCTATCAACAGGATTAGTAAATTACTAGCGACTAAGGGCCAAGTTTTTCATGCTGATTCGTCAATCTAATGGCGAATTTTATCCGACACACCAACAGGTATGACTTACATACCATTGTCAATATTTTGACTCGATCAGATTATTTACTAATTTCTTATTTATCGGACACTTGAGATTCATCTTTAGCCAAATCTTTAATCTCTGGTAAAACGCCAATTTTCCGTTTCTCTCAAGCTCAATTCGTTTCTCTCGAGTTCAATTCAGTCGTTAACCTCATCAAAAATCATCTTGAGTGTTCAAAAAAACAACAAACCTCTTGCGATTTAAAAATTTCAGATGTAGATTAAATGAAACGTTTATTTCAATTTTATATTAACGATATGTCACTTTCATTCATAAATTGATTCAATGTATTACTTCGCTGCATGGCAAAGGAACGACATCAATGGATGTAAGTGAGTACGCAAAATAAATGAGTACTCAAAATGAGTGAGTTCGAGGTATCAGGAGCAGGGAATGAAAGAAGTGGATAAAAAGCTCGATGTTATCTGCATGGGCAGAGTGGCTGTCGATTTGTACGGTGAACAAATAGGGTCTCGCTTGGAAGACATGACCACTTTCGCCAAATATTTAGGCGGGTCCTCAGGAAATGTCGCCTATGGTACTGCTATACAAGGGCTAAAATCCGGAATGCTGGCGCGAGTCGGTGATGAGCACATGGGACGATTTGTAAGAGAAGAATTGACCCGTGCTGGTGTCGACGTTTCGCACTTAATCACCGACAAAGATAGGCTAACCGCGCTTGTTTTACTCGGCATCAAAGACGAAGACACCTTTCCACTTATCTTTTATCGCGATAACTGCGCCGACATGGCAATTACACCGGAAGATGTGTCGGAACGCTACATCGCCTCGTCGCGTTGTTTAGCCATTACGGGTACACACCTTTCAAACCCCAATTCACGTGAAGCCGTTCTTACCGCTTTAACGTACGCTCGAAAACATGGTGTCAAAACCGCACTGGATATCGACTATCGCCCTGTGCTTTGGGGGCTGACTTCTTTAGGTGACGGTGAAACTCGATTCATCGAATCAGATAGCGTGACCCAGTCACTTCAGGATGTATTACATTACTTTGATTTGATTGTCGGAACAGAAGAAGAATTCCATATCGCTGGCGGATCCATTGATACTGTAGAAGCATTAAAAAAGATTCGAAACCACTCTAAAGCAGAGTTGGTCTGCAAGCGTGGCCCTATGGGGTGCAGTGTATTTACGACAGACATTCCAGACACTTTAGATGAAGGCATTACCATCAAAGGGGTAAGAGTGGATGTGCTTAACGTACTTGGCGCGGGCGACGCATTTATGTCTGGGTTGCTTCGCGGCTACTTAAGTGGCGAATCATGGGAGCAAAGCTGTGCTTATGCGAACGCGTGTGGCGCTTTGGTTGTGTCTCGCCATGGTTGTGCTCCAGCTATGCCAACAAAAGCCGAGCTCGACTATTACATTGCGCACGCCAAAGATATTCCTCGCCCAGATGTTAGCCATGAGCTAAATCACCTTCACCGCGTAACTAAGCGAGCAAGAGAATGGCAGGATATTTGTATTCTCGCATTTGATCACCGTGCCCAGTTTGCCGATATGGTTTGGGAGGCAAATCGGGAACTCGATGTTATTCCATACATTAAGTCATTGATTTGGGAAGCTTACCGTCAGGTTTCGAAAGAAGCTGGGTTACAGGGAAAGTCCGGTATTCTCTGTGACGGCACCTTTGGACAGCATGTACTGAATCAGGCAACAGGGATAAAAGAAAAGAATGATCCTATGGTTTGGATAGGTCGTCCAATCGAACTGCCCTCGTCGCGACCTCTCATGCTAGAGCATGGCAATATCGGTAGCCAACTGGTTAATTGGCCACAAGAACATATCGTTAAATGCTTGGTCTTCTACCATCCAAACGACGAACAAACACTCAAGCTTCAGCAGCAAAAAGATCTGCAAGAAATCTACGAAGCTTGCTGCCAAAGTGGGCATGAATTGCTGTTGGAAATCATTTTGCCTAAAGACTCAGCGCCATGCTCACCCGAGGAAGAAGGTCAGCTATATACCTCAGCGCTTTCACAGCTTTATGACTTAGGAATAAAGCCCGATTGGTGGAAACTGCCATCAATGGAGAAACAAGGCTGGATTCAGATTGATGAACTGATAGAGCAACATGATCCCTATTGCCGTGGCATTGTGTTACTCGGATTAGATGCACCACTCGACCAGCTTAAAAAAGGGTTCGAAGATGCGACACAAAGCAAGAATGTACAAGGGTTTGCTGTCGGTCGCTCTATTTTTGGAACACCAACGAAACAATGGCTGAAGCAGGAAATTGACGATGAAACCTTTATTTCAAAAGTGAAAAGTAACTACCACCAACTTATTTCAGTTTGGCAACAGCGACATTCCTAAGCGCTAACTTATCAGGAGAAAAAAATGGAAACCATTACCAATTTTGTCAACGGTCAGCGTGTAGAAAGCCAATCAGATCGCTTTGGCAAAGTGTTCAACCCCGCCACTGGGCAGCAAACCAAACAGGTCGCTCTTAGCCTAGTATCCGAAGTCGAAGAAGCCATTGAAGCCGCCGCTAATGCCTTTCCAACATGGTCAAAAACCCCGTCGCTTCGCCGAGCTCGCGTCATGTTTAAGTTCAAAGCCTTGCTTGAAGAAAACAGCAAAGCGCTTGCAAAACTGATATCCAATGAGCACGGAAAAGTGTTTTCCGATGCCATGGGCGAGTTAACACGAGGTTTAGAAGTCGTCGAGTTTGCATGTGGCATCCCGCACCTTCAAAAAGGTGAAAGCTCTGCAAATGTTGGCAGTGGTGTAGACAGCCACTCGATCACGCAGCCATTGGGGGTTTGTGCAGGCATCACACCTTTTAACTTTCCCGCAATGGTTCCGATGTGGATGTTTCCCATTGCCATCGCGACAGGTAATACCTTCGTGTTAAAGCCTTCAGAAAAAGACCCTTCGCTTGCATTGATGCTGGCAGAGTTACTGAAACAGGCAGGGCTTCCAGACGGTGTCTTCAACGTAGTTAATGGTGACAAAGAAGCCGTAGATGTTTTGCTCACTCACCCTTCGGTACAAGCCGTTAGTTTCGTAGGTTCAACACCTATTGCTGAATACATTTACTCGACCGCATCGGCTCATGGTAAACGATGCCAAGCACTTGGCGGAGCAAAAAACCACTGTATTCTGATGCCAGATGCCGACATGGATATGGCAACGGGTGCTATTCTCGGCGCTGGGTTTGGGGCAGCAGGTGAACGTTGCATGGCGCTCTCAGTAGTTGTTGCTGTAGGTGATGAGACAGCAAACACACTGATTGAAGGATTAAAAGAAAAAATAGCGGCTATGCGCGTTGGTCCCGGGCTGGTCGACGGTCCGGAGAACGACATGGGGCCAGTCATCTCTGCTGAGCATCGCCAAAAAATCATTGGCTATATCAATTCAGGTGAAGATCAAGGAGCAGAACTCACGATAGATGGAAGAGATTGCCAAGTCGCAGGACATGAGAGTGGATTTTTCGTAGGCCCGACCCTGTTCGACCATGTTAAGCCAGACATGACTATATATCAGGAAGAAATATTCGGTCCGGTTTTATCTGTTGTTCGCGTACCTGATTATCAAACGGCACTTCAACTTATCAATTCCCATGAATACGGTAACGGAACCGCTATTTTTACCCGTGATGGTGAAACTGCGCGACAGTTCAGTGAAGATGTTTTGGCAGGCATGGTCGGTGTCAATGTCCCTATTCCTGTTCCAATGGCGTTCCATAGCTTTGGTGGATGGAAACGCTCAATATTTGGACCTTTGAACGTTCACGGTAATGATGGGGTGCGTTTCTATACAAGAATGAAAACCGTCACCACTCGCTGGCCAACCAGCGTTCGACTTGAGAAACACAAAAGCGATTTCATAATGCCTACGATGGACTAAAAATACGCTCTGCGTTGCTTTCTCCCCCGTGATTGCGGCGCAGAGCTCTCTGCTCTTCTCCACTAATTTCATCCCATCTTTATACACGCCTGAATTCAAGATGCAGCATTCATAAATTGCTGAGTTTGTTATTTTTTAATCGACCCACGAATAACGGGTTCGCAAGGTAACGTAATAGATTGCGGTGGTAACTCAGAATCTGAGATATGATCGAATAATGTGCCTATAGTTTGTTGAATCATTTCTTCGTATGGTTGCCTAATCGTCGCTAAATTGTAGGCACGACTTTTCGCGAGCCTAATGTCATCCACACCAACTATGCCTACATCCTCAGGTACTCTTAATCCAAATTCGTATCGAATAGCATCCATACCGCCACACGCCATTATGTCGTCAGCATAGAACAACGCATCGGGTTTTTCGCTGGAATTAAATATACGAACGGTCGCATCATAACCGGCGTCGTAACTGAATTCCCCACCTTCAACGATTTGCCATTTGTCGCAACCTCGCAATATTAGCTTACTTAGAAATCCTCGCTGACGCTCGACCGTTGCCGACGTGCCTACCGGTCCAGTGACAAACGCTGGTCGATTGTATCCAGCATCTAAAATCATATCCGCTGCCATACCGCCCGCTTCTAAGTTGTCACAGCTCACGACAGTAACGCTGTTCTCATCAGAGTTTCGCCCGAAAATGACGACTGGCGTATTTTGAGCCTTACAAGCATCAGACAATGCTTCGGGTAATGAAGCGGAAGTAATAATTAACCCATCAACGTTGTATTCCATCACCAGTTCAACCGCTTCTTTGATGTCCATTTCATCGGTCACTTTGATCAAAAGGCTATGGCAGTTTCTTTTTTGAATCTCTTCTGTGAATTGGGAAAGGACGGGTAAATAGAATGGGTTGTTGAAATCGGTAACAAGAATGCCGATCAGGCTGGAGCGAGATTTAATGCCTCTTGCAAGTCGGTTTGGTTTGTAATTCAACTCTTCTGCTGCCGCCATGACTTTATTCCTCAGCTTTGAAGAAATACTGGCTTCAGGGTTAAAGGCTCTTGAAACGGCAGACAAAGAAACGCCAGCACGTTCGGCTACATGTACCACCGTGACTTTACGTACTTTTGCCTCAACCTTCTTGCTGTTCTCACTATCGTCCATTCAAACTTCCATATTTTCCGATGCGTGTATTGGGTCTGTTGATCTTTCGTGGTTAAATTTCGCTCCATTTCATGGCGACATTACAGAAACAGCATGTGACTAAGGTTATATGTGACCCAGGTTAACTGTTACCTTGTGACACCGTGACATTGGAGTCTAACTGAAAATGTTTTCAAAATCTTTGCTCGTATTTTTCTTTACTACTTTATTTAAAACGGCTCACAAACCGGATGTAACGATCCGCCATTCATTCCGACACATGCAACTGCTCCCTAAAACAGTCACACCAGCGAACCCTGCTCCCTACCGAACAGACACCCTGTGAGCCTAAACCTTAGTCTTGATATTTAACCTGCCACTACTCTTGGCTGCTTGTTGGCTATAACCAAAAGAAGTGGCGATTTTGTTATCGGTATTCACCTGCCAGCTTTTCAACAAGTGCCAAGTTATCTTTAGTGACGAAACCTGGTCCTGAGTTGATGTGGTTTGAAGGTAAAACACCATAGCGATTGAATAGAGTCAGCACCATGACAGGCAAGTACCCTTGAAGGTATGGCTGTTGGTCGATTGCCCACTTAATATTGCCTTCTTTAATGCCTTGAGCAATTTCGTTACTTAAGTCAAAAGAACCGAAGTAAATCTTACCCAATTGGCGATTTTTCTCTAAAGCACGAAGTGTTGGGTGAGCAGATGTTGGACCCAAAGTCAGAATGGCTTCTATGTTTGGGTTTTTACGCATGTACGCCATGACTTTCTTTTCGATGCCTGTCGGATCCTGTCCTGAATCAATCATCTGACCATCTAAATCTACACCCAGCGCATCAGCAAAACCTTGGCAACGCTCAACGGAAGCTGGGTTGGTAATGTAATGATTTACACATAAGAACGATTTAATGCCGTCGGCTTTCGCACGCTTACCAGCACCAAACCCTGCATCGTATTCTGGCTGACCAACGTGCAACAATGCGCCAACACTTTCACTCTGTTCTTTTGTACCAGAGTTAATAGTCACTACTGGTATGCCCTTTTTCTTTGCTTTCTCTAGCGGGCCTTTCAATACGTCGTAGTCGGCAAGTGTTGTGATGATCCCTTGTGGGTTTGACGCAACAGCTTGTTCAATGATTCGAGCCATGTCGGCTAGGTCACCTGTTGGCGGGTTACGGTATTCAACCGACACATCCATGTTTTGCCCCGCTTCTCTGATAGCGGTCTTGATTGTATTCCACCACGAGTCAGCATCGGGCGCGTGGCTAACTAAAACAAAACGCTCTTCCGCTGAAGCGGTTAAAGGCATGAATGCTACCGCACTTCCGCAAATGGCTAACGCCAATACCGATGCCTTTTTCGCTATGTTGCTCAATAGGTTGTTCATCCGGATATCTCCATGTGTTGTGAATGAAGTGAAAGTCATCCAGTTCTTCCACTTCTGTTGTTTTCTTGTAGACAGAATATGTTGCCTAGCCCACGCTCGACACGGCATCTGCGCGTGCAAACTCGGCCAATTCCGCTTCCAACGTTTCTAACTCTTCGCCACCTGACATCATTTCCAGAATCTCCTCACGAGAGACTTCATCTTTTTTCCATGAACCTAAGCTTTTTCCTCGATTTAGCAGCGTAAATCGGTCCGCGACTGGGTAAGCGTGGTGAACATTATGGGTAATTAAAATCACCGCTAATCCTTTACCCCGTGCCCTTGCAACTACTTTAAGAACGTTCGCAGATTGCTTAACCCCCAACGCTGCGGTTGGCTCATCCAAAATCAATACTTTTGCACCAAAGTGAATCGCGCGAGCAATGGCCAAACACTGCCTTTCACCACCAGACATAGTGCCAATAGGGTGTTCAGGGTCTCGTACATCTATCCCCATATCGGCCAATCCATCACGAGCAATGTCATTCGCTTGCTTGGTATCAAATATTTCGAACGGTCCCCATTTCTTCGTCAACTCTCGACCCATAAAGAAATTTCGAGTCACACTCATCAAAGGCACCAGTGCCAAATCTTGGTATACCGTTGCGATACCTGCATCCAGTGCATCACGTGGTGATTCGAATCTCACTGGCGAACCGTTCATTAAAAACTCGCCTTCTGAAGGTTTGTGAACGCCTGCTAAAGTTTTAATCAGGGTAGATTTACCCGCTCCGTTATCCCCTAACAAACAGTGCACTTCCCCCATTTTTACTTTCATATCGATATCTTTTAACGCAATCACAGAACCAAAGTAGCGACTGACGTTTTTAAGCTCGAGAATGTACTTATCCATAAATTGCTCCTTGAAAACGTATTAACGTGCGCTGGTCACTTTCTTGCGAATAAAATTATTGAAAAGAACGGCAATCAGTAACATCACACCCAGAAATACTCGGAACCAATCAGAATCGACGCCTGTGAAGAAGATCCCCATTTGCACCACACCAAATATCAATGCTCCAAAAAATGCACCAATCACTGATCCATAGCCACCCGTGAGTAATGCCCCGCCAATAACAGCGGCAATAATGGCTTCGAACTCTTTTAGCAACCCGCGGTCAGCAGCGGCAGAGCCAAATTCCAGTACCTGACATGCAGCAAAAACCGTTGCGCAGAACGCAGTAAACATAAATAGAGAAATCTTTACCTTTTCAGTTGGTACACCCACATTTTTCGCTGCATTGGCATCGCCACCGGAAGCAAATATCCAGTTACCAAATTTGGTTCTTAACAGTACAAAAGAAGAAATGATCGTAATGATGAACCACCAGATCACGACCATAGGTATGCCACTCACGATAGGTGAGCCGTCGCTATAGGCCTCAAGTAATCCGATATCCGCAAGCCATTGGAAAAATCCCATGCCTATTTCCCCTCCAAAGGCGGCGGCAAGGATGTCTCCCTCTGCAACTTCAGACACGCCAGAAAGGATGGTTTTATTGGTTAACATGATGGATAACGCTATGGTTAACCCACGCAGGATGAAAAGGAAAGCCAGCGAAACAATGAAAGAAGGCAACCCTGTTTTTACAACGATATACCCGTTAATAAAACCAATCGCCATGGCACCAATGAAGGCAAATATAATGGCGAGCCATACCGGCCATCCCCAATAAACAGAGGGTATGGCTATCATCATTCCAGCAAAGCCAATCATCGAGCCGATGGATAAATCAAACTCGCCAGCGATCATCAACAAACAAGCACCAACAGCAATAATGCCAAGTTGGGCAGACACCGTTGTCCAGTTCATGATGCCATCGGCATTAAACATGCCAGAGTCCCACGCCACTATGGCAAAAAATAAAAATACCAAAATTGTCCCAGATACTGAGCCCAACTCTGGTCGTGATAGTAATCGGTTCAGCACAGAGACCTTGCGAACCCGTTCATCGTTACTCGAAGCAGCTTGAGTTGCTTCGGCAGATACTTTCCCTGTCATAAAATTTCTCCACATTTTTTTCGCGCATTTACCTGTTGTGCCGCCTATTCAGTGTAGGAAGCTTCAGGATAAAATTGTTTGTTCAATGAACACCCGACTTCTTTCCGCATCGGTTTTTGCATCACTCTTTGCACTCGGATCAGTATCTTGCTCAACGGTTACCCATCCTTTGAAATCAATTTCAATAAGAGTCTGTTTTACCTTTTCAAAATCAACACACCCTTCTCCCAATGGACAGAAAATATTGTTGCCAATGGCTTTATAAAAATCGACGCCATTTGCAACAGAGACTTTGTGAACATCTGGATTTATGTCTTTAAAGTGCAGGTATTTCACTCGATCTCGATAGGAATTAAGCACATCGCACGGGTCCATCCCTGCGTAGATGCAGTGACCTGTATCGACGCAAAGAGACATCAAATCTGGTGGCAAATCGCCCATCGCCCGATCTAACTCATCTCGATACTCAATAAAGGTTCCCGCGTGAGCATGTAAGGTAGGAACAATGCCAAAGTCGGCACAAATACGTCCTACCTCTTTCAGCGTTTCCATCATGTAATTCCAGCTTTCGTCAGAGAGACGTGTCGCTGTGTCTAATTGACCTGCTTGGTCAGTACGGGGGGACGAAACGTGATCAATAATGACCAAATATTTAGCGTTTTGCTGTTGCAGTATCTGACACACTGTCTTGGTTTGATCCAATATAGCTTGTCGGGTATCCATTCTATGGAGATGAACAAACAGCGTACCGGCTATAAGTTCTAAACCTCGGTCTGACAGCTCCTTTCCCAGTATTTCTTTTTCTTGCGGCAAATAACCTAAAGGTCCCAGTTCTGTTGCTTTGTACCCCGAAGTACTAATCTCATTTAAGACCGTTTGCCAAGACGGGTTATCAGGATTATCTGGAAATTCTATTCCCCATGAACACGGGGCATTTGCAAGTTTCAATTCCACAATGTCACTCTCTATACAAAATTCACATTCGATTAACAATTGAGTCACAATAATGGAAATGTTTTCATTATGTCAATACAGACAGAGCAAATATTAATCATATTTGTTTGCTTAGATCTCAAATACGCATAAATTGAGCTCATTTCGATCAAAGAATCAACAAATGTATTGAAAACATTTTCAGGGCGAGGTTATTATTTGGTCAATACGAATAGTGAGTAGACAAGGAGTGTACAAATGACAACGGTAAGACTCACAACAGCTCAAGCGCTCGTTCGCTACTTAGCAGCGCAATACATAGAAGTTGATGGTAAAGAAGAATCCTTATTTGGGTGCGCGTTCGCTATTTTCGGCCATGGGAACGTGACCTGTTTGGGGCAACAACTCTTAGAGAATCAAAATGTGTTTCCCACTTGGCGCGGACAGAATGAACAGTCGATGGCGCTGGCGGCGATAGCCTATGCACGTGCTAACAAGAGAAAACGCATTGGTATTGCTACATCGTCGGTCGGACCGGGTGCCACGAACATGATTACCGCCGCTGGCGTTGCTCACACCAACCGACTCCCACTATTGCTTCTATCAGGCGACACCTTTAACTCGCGCTTACCAGACCCGGTACTGCAACAAACGGAGCATTTTAACAACCCGACCCTCACGGTTAACGACGCATTCAAACCTGTGACTCGTTACTGGGATCGCATTACGAGCCCCGCACAATTAGTCGCTTCTCTTCCACAGGCGATGGCAACTTTGCTGGATCCTAGTGATTGTGGCCCCGTATTTTTGGCTCTACCACAAGACGTTCAAGGAGATGCGTGGGATTTCCCATCGGTCTTTTTCGAAAAGAAAGTACATCGAATTCGACGTCCTCAACCTGAGTTTGAAGACTTGGAAGCTGCAGCAACCCTTATTAAACAAAGCAAACAACCTGTAATAGTGGCAGGAGGCGGCGTTTTTTACAGCGAAGCCCAACAAGAGCTTCAAGAGTTTGCAGAAAAGTACGATATCCCCGTAATTGAAACCATCGCGGGTCGAACACTTTTACCTGCCTCGCACCCCTTAAATTGTGGACCAATTGGTGCAACAGGCTCCGACAGTGCAAATAACATCGCAGAACAAGCAGATTTAGTTTTAGCCATTGGCACACGATTACAAGATTTCACTACAGGATCTTGGACCGTTTTTCGCGGTGAGAGCATGAAACTGATCAGTGTTAACACGTGCCGTTTCGATGTCATTAAGCACCTTTCATGCCCGATTCAAGCCGATGCCAAAGCGGCACTAGAACAACTAAACCCCATGTTAACTCATTGGAAAGTAGATAAAACATGGTCTCTCTTCACTCGTCAAGAGAGACAGAAATGGTTGGATATTGTGGCAGAACGTACCCGACCTTCAGAAACAGCAACACCATCCTATGCGCAGGTTATCGGTAAAGTGAATCAGCTGGCTTCGCCTGACGATAGGGTCATAACCGCAGCAGGTGGTTTACCTGCAGAACTCAATATGAACTGGCAAGCGAGCCAGCCAGGTCAATTGGATATCGAGTTTGGTTTCTCTTGTATGGGGTACGAAGTGGCGGCCGGTTGGGGTGCCAAAATGGCGCTAGGTAACAGTGATGCCATTGTTTTAGTCGGTGATGGTTCTTACCTAATGCTCAATTCAGACATCTACAGCTCGGTTTTAACTGGTCACAAAATGATTGTGATTGTCTGTGATAACGGAGGGTTTGCGGTCATCAATAAGCTTCAAAACAACACAGGTAACGAAAGCTTCAACAATCTATTGAAAGACTGCACTTCGATCAGAGAAGAGTCAGAGCTTCCTAGAGTGGACTTTGTAAAGCATGCACAGGGGTTAGGAGCAATTGCGGAAAAGGTCGATAACCTCACGCACTTTGAAGACGCGTTTAATCGTGCAAAAGAAGCAAGCCAAACTTACGTTCTTGTGGTTGATATCGACCCAACCCTCTGGTCGTCGGTTGATGCGTGGTGGGAAGTCGGACTGCCAGAAGTAACCGATCGAGAAGAAGTTGTTAAAGCAAAAGAAACTTGGGATGAAGGTCGACGTCACCAACGTCGAGGCATTTAGGAGTAGCCAGATGTTTAATGAAGAAAAACACTTTGATACCCCCATTCGTTGGGGGCTCATTGGGGGTGGGCGAGGCAGTGAAATTGGTCATTCGCATCGTGCAGCAGCCGCTCGGGATCGTCTGTTTCAATTTGTCGCCGGTGCATTAGATATCGACCACCAGCGCTGCATAGACTTTGGTACCAACCTGGGCTTAGCAAAAGACCGATGCTACGCCAACTATAAGGTGATGTTCGAGGAAGAAGCCAAAAAAGAAAATGGTATTCAAGCCGTCTCCATTGCGACACCAAACGCAACGCATTACGAAATAGCCAAAGCCGCATTAGAAGCTGGGTTGCACGTAATTTGTGAAAAACCGGTGACTTTTCATGCCACTGAAGCGGAAGAGCTCAAGGCGATAGCCCATCAAAATCATCGCATGTTGGCAGTCATGTATGGCTATACCGGCCACGTGATGGTTCAGCAAGCGCGTGAGATGGTGCAAAGAGGTGATATCGGTGCGGTTCGTGTTATTCAAATGCAGTTTGCTCATGGGTATCACAACGTAGAAGTAGAAAAGAATTCCCCCGGAGCGAAGTGGCGCATGAACCCTGAAGTTTCAGGACCAAGCTTTATCATTGGAGATTGCGGCACTCATGTTTTTTACCTAGCAGAGCTGATCACTGGATTGAAGGTGACGTCTCTTTTATGCGCTAGGCAATCATTTATTGAATCGCGCTCGCCGCTCGAAGATAACGCGCACGTCATCATGAATTTCGACAATGGTGCGACAGGCACTATGTGGGCAAGTGCAATTAACGCCGGCTCGATGCATCAGCAAAAAATCCGCATTGTTGGTGAAAAAGCCAGTATCGAATGGTGGGATGAATACCCGAACCAACTGCGCTATGAGATTCAAGGGCAACCTTCACAAGTCATGGAGCGTGGAATGCCCTACCTTCACAATGACGCCGCTGGCGTGAACAGTTCGCGCATTGGCGGCGGGCATGGTGAAGGGTTCTTTGAATCGTGGGCTAACCTTTACCACCGTTATGCTGTAGCTATAGATGCTTTTGAACGTAAAGATACCGACTTCCTTTCCACCCATTGGTACCCAGATATTGAGGCGGGGATCAGTGGCGTCAAGTTTGTCGAATCCTGCGTAGAGTCTGCCGACAAAGGCGCAATATGGGTGAATTATGATGACAAATAATACCAACACCCAGACTGAAATACAGTTAAGTGATTGGGGCGAGCATTATGATCGCCCTATCGACGCACTCTGCCTTGGTCGAGCTGGAATGGATCTCTATGCCAATGACTTCGGAGCAACTTTAGGAAGCACATCAACCTTCCATAAAGCTGTAGGCGGATCCCCTGCGAATATTGCTTTTTCACTATCTAAACTTGGGGCGCATTCTTCGGTTTTAAGTTGCGTCTCAGAAGATGGTGTTGGGCATTACGTAAAAGACGCGCTAAATGCACACGCCATCGGCACAACGTATCTGTTTACCGTTCAGGGAGAATATCGAACCAGTCTTGCGTTGGCAGAGTTTGATCCTAAACCTGAAGTGGTTATATACCGAAACTTAGCTGCAGACCTCGCCCTGAATTTTGATCACGTCGATGCCGTTGATTTCTCAGCCATTCGAACTTTGGTTGTATCTGGCACGGCGCTATCCCAATCCCCTTCCCGTGAATCGACTTTACGAGCGATGAAATTAGCCAGCGCCCATGGTTGCAAAGTCGTGCTTGATTTAGATTATCGAGCTTATTCGTGGCAAAGCGCAGAGGAAGCCGCCGATTGTTATCAAAAAGCCTCGGCAATGAGCGATCTCGTTATCGGGAACGAAGAAGAATATCAAGTCATGCAAGGCAGTGCCCTTCATCATAAAGACAGCGAAGAGATGGCACTTATTGCAGCCCAGATTTTATGCAAACAAGCTGAATTAGTGGTTGCGAAAGCAGGTGAAAATGGATGCAAGTTTTTTGGTACAGATAACAGCCAGAATCTCACTAGCGCGGCCCAAGGCATATTTAACGTTATTGCGAAAAAGCCTTATGGAGCGGGAGACGCTTTTGCTGGCGCATTGATATTTGGGCTATTGCATGGGCAACCACTGCAAGACTGCATCGCCATGGGCAGTGCAAACGCCGCCATTAATGTAACTGGGAATACCTGTTCTGACGCGATGTCGACGTTGCCTAAACTGCTTGAATTCATGCAATCACAAGATCACCCATTTTCCCCTCAATTTTCACTGCTAACCAACAAGGAGTCGTGTCATGGGTAAGCATATTCCACCGTTTGATAACAAAAACGAACCAATTATTGATATTAATGATGACACAACCCCGTTGTGTTACTTCAACCCTGTTTCGCTAAAACAAGGCGAATCCTACCAATACAGCTTAGATAACTATGAAAGTGTGGTGGTGTTAGCGGGAGGAACCTGCGACATCTCGGTAAACGAGAAGCCGTTTCCGGGTATAGGAAAGCGAAATTCGGTTTGGGAAGGCGACCCTTCCGCAGTCTATGTACCCGTAGGTTCAACAGCCAACATTACCTGTGTTTCCGACTCTGCTGATGTATTGATTGCTGGTGGATATTACGGTGATGAAGATCGCCCAGAACTCGCGCCTTTTGCTGTCACGCCTGACGACGTAGACAAAGTGCAATATGGCAGCGACGACACAAAAACTCACCGAAAAATAAAACACATTCTTGGACAAAAAAACGCCGATAATCGAGGACGATTGCTCGTAAGCGAACTCTTCACCGTCGGTGCTGGTGGCTGGTCAGGGTTTCCGCCACACAAACACGATGAAGATAGACTGCCAACTGAAAGCCGTTATGAAGAAGTTTATCAATTCCGCTTCAACCCTGGGCATGGCTTTGGTGCGCAATTTTTATATGAGCACCACGACGATCAGGGACCTGTTTATCATGTTAAAACAGGCAGTGTTATCGCGATTGATAAAGGCTATCACCCAAGTGTGGCAGCTCCGGGTTACGAAATGTATTACTTCACTATTATCGTGGGCGAAACCAGCAAATCTTTGATTCAATTTTTCGACCCTAACCACGAATACCAAGTGGAAACCATTCCAGGTATTAAAGACATGGTCGCGAAGTTCAAATAAAAGGGAGAGAAAATAAAATGCTCGTATCACTCAATGAGATACTTCCTCATGCGGCCGACAGTTCAGGCGCTATCGCCTGCTGTAATGTTTTCGGAATCGAAGAAGCTATGGCGATTGTTCAGGGGGCGGAGGCTATAAACCGCCCCGTTATCCTCGCCGTTAATAAAGACATGGTGGATCTTGCTGGTGTCGAAGTGATGGCAGGAATGCTGGTTCCTATCGCCAAGAAAAGCCAAGTTCCCGTCGTTGTTCATCTTGATCATTGCTACGAAGAGTCGATCGTGTATCAAGCGATGTATGCAGGATTCAGCTCCGTTATGTTTGATGGCTCTCAATTGCCTTTTTCAGAGAATCTGGTGCGCACTCGTCAAGTAGCGCAAGTGGCTAAGTCACTGGGTGTATCTTTAGAAGGAGAGCTGGGATCCGTACCTTACGAAGAAGGTCGAGACCATATTCAATCAATTCTCACCTCGGCGAAAGAAGCTTGGCAATACGCCAAAGAAAGTGGCGTCGACGCGTTAGCGGTATCCGTTGGAAACGTACACCGTAAAACACGAGCGGACAGCCCTATTGATTTTGAGCGTTTGCAAGAAATTGAAGAAGACATGCCAATTCCTTTAGTGATCCACGGTACATCGGGAATTCACTCTGACGACCTACAAAAGCTCAAAAGGACCCGAGTGGCCAAATTTAATGTAGGAACCACGCTTAGGATGGCAATGGGGAACAAAGTTCGTGCTTTGATGGAAGGAAATTCAAATTTCGATAGAAGCCGATTTGCTCTGGCTGCAATGCCTACACTTCAAGAAGAGGTCGTGCGTGTTTTGTCACTTCTTGCTCCAGATTAATTTCTTCTTGCACTAGATTAAACTCTTTTGCACCAGACTAAACTCATTTTGCACCAGACTAATCTCTTTTGTACGAGACTGGGGTGCACAGGCCTTTCTCCTATCAAATAAAAGGAAAGAACATGAGCCTCTCGATACAAAAACTTGGGCGAAGGTTAAGACTTGCTGTAATCGGCGGAGGTCCTGATTCGTTTATCGGGTCTATTCACCGAAGCGCCGCCACAATGCACGAAGAATTTGACGTGGTAGCCGGCGTTTTTTCTTCGAATCCAGACCGTTCTGTAAAAGCAGCGGAATCTTTGGGCGTTCGAGGATACGCGTCACCTGATGCGTTATTTTCTCAGGAAAAAAATAGAACAGATGGCGCAGATGTAATTGCAATCATGACGCCCAACAACACCCATTACGCCTTGTCTATTCAAGCTCTAGAAATGGGTTTTCATGTAATGTGTGAGAAACCACTCACAATGAACGAAGAAGAAGCGAACCATCTTGTTGCAAAAGCCAAGCAAAGTAAGAAGTGTTATTGCGTTGCTTACGGCTACACGGGCTATGCTTTGGTGCGTCAGGCACGCGCCATGATAAAGAATGGTGTCATTGGCGACATAAAAATGCTTCAAAGCAACTATATTCAAGGGCATTTGGCTGAGCTAACGCCCAGCGAGCTTGATGGGTCTAATTGGCACATGAAACCTGAGTTAGCAGGTCCTTCATTGATACTGGGCGATATTGCCACCCACAGCTATCACTTGCTTAATTATGTGTCAGGAATGATCCCCGAAAAAATCAGTGCTGACGTCACCGCTTTGGTGGATGGGCGTCAAGCAGACGATTATTGTGGAGTGCAATTGCGATATTCAAATCGTGCGCGAGGTCAGCTATTTGTCACCCAAGCTGCCGCAGGTGGCGTGCATGGTTTGAGTTTCAAGATCTATGGTACAAAAGGGGGCATAGAGTGGAATCAAGAACAGCCCAATGAGTTACTTGTTAGACCGTTAGATGCACCTGCATATGTATTAACCAAAGGTGGAAAGGGGCTACTACCTGAAGCAGAAAGGGTATCTCATGTTGCTATCGGGCACCCTGAGGGCTACCGAGAAGCATTTGCTAATTTGTATTTTGATTTGGCGAATCACATTGTGGCACTGGAATCAGGAGAGGAACCTAACCCGCTGTGCCTTGAATATCCTCGTGTGGAAGAAGGTGCTGAAGGTATGGCTTTTGTGTTTGCGGCATTAAACTCAAGAGATTCAGACAGCCAATGGGTTGCGCTAACCTCCTAAGATGTTTGTCGCGCTGAATGGCGTATACCCATTCAGACACTAAAGGCGTGAATATCCCTTCACGCCTTTATTCTTGTCCCACCTTCCTGCGACCTTAGAAAATCACTCTGATTGTTCTGCTTGATACTCCAAGATATCACCCGGTTGGCATTCGAGTACTTCACACAACTTTTCTAACGTTGAAAAACGTACGGCTTTTGCTTTGCCATTCTTTAAGACCGACAAATTGGCTTCGGTAATCCCAACTTCTTGAGCCAGCGTTTTTAAGCGCATTTTCCTTTTGGCCATCATTACATCTAAATTAATACAAATCGTCATGATAAGCCCTTAAATGGTGTGGCGGTTTTCGTCTGCAAGTACATGACCTTCTTTCATTACCCAAGAAATGATCACTACGATAAAGCCAAACATAAGCGTCAGCAAATCTATACCTTGGAAAGTAACAGAAAGCATCCGTTCACCGGGAGGATTGTTAAATGACAGAATCACTGACGTTACTGCGCCATAGATGACCGAGCCACCTACCCAGTAAAACAGACTGTAGCCTAGCTTTTGGTAATAATTGGCATTTTCCAACGAAAAAATTTCATCACGCTCGTAGTTCTTGAACAGCCGAATTAACAGCGTCAGCGCATACATAATAATGCTGCACAACAATAAACTCGCAACCATTGCGAACAGCCGAGTGCTAAGCGACAAAGGCAGAGAGGTGAAGTCGTTAGCTTTGAAACTCATTTCAATGATGCCCATTGAGGTTAAAAAATCATACGTCGTATCCACCGTTAGCCAGTAGTAACACACCAAAACAGGTGTAAGTGCAAACAAACATTGAAATAGAATTCGCACGCGGCGGCTTTGATTTTGGATCTTAGACATTAGGTCACTCTCATCTGATTGGATAAGTGCATACTAAATTGTAGAAAACCGAAGATCAATATTAAATTATCGTAAAACGATAATTTAATATTCTTTAAGAATGATAAATACAGGAAAGAGAATTAGAATCCCCGTCCTTACATTCGCTTACCCAACATTCGATCAATTCATGAAATGCTAAGGTCTGCTGATATAAATAACCACTTAGCCAAAACTTCGCGTCTAACGAAGTACACTACGGGATACAAAAATGAAACGTTTCGTTTTCACTGCTGTGCTTGCAACGTCTATCACGTTTAATTTAACTGCCTGTAATAGCACAAGTAATACCTCAGCCGATTTCGTTCCTCTTTCTGAAGAAACAAAAAGCTTAGGAATTGAAGATGTACCCGACACACTTTCAAAGACCTACAGCGTTGAAATGAAATTCAATCGTTATACAAAAGTACTTGCGCCAAATGGAAAGGCAATACACCTGATCGCGCAAGACAAACTATCGGACAATCAAATTGTTCGTGCGCGATCAGTGTTAGAACATTACTTAACCCCTCTTCCCAATTCACAGTTCGGATCAGACAAAACCCAAGTCGCCAACAAAATGGCAGATAACAACGCCATACTTTTGCTCCTCAATGGCGAGGACGATGGCTCTAACCCTGCTACAGAACTCGATGGTCAACCCTTGTACCAAAATGAAATCCAAGTTGAAGGACACAAATGGTATATCAATCAAAATTACGATCACCGCGACGCGACATTTGAAGAAATTCTGCACTTGGTACACGACTACGGAATTGGCGTGGATCAAGTTGAGGTTTTCATGGGGTCACTGCCAGAGTTTCAAGCGAAAGTCCGACAAGCACAATCCCATGCGTTAGCCCATCAATTATGGGGTGGCGGAGCGGAATATAGACGCTGGATAAAAGAGCTCACGGAAGAAAATAGCTTGTCGCAAGAATATCTCGCTTCAGTTATCGATTCTTACTACGGCTTATGGGGGGCTTGGTCGAAAAGCAATACGCATGGAATGTGGGGGATTTATACCGCCAAAAGTCGTAAAGAAATTGCTCTGGAAGACACCCTTGGTGCTGAATTAATGAACAATAAATTCTTCCACTCTTATCTCACATACAATGCTCGAATTGATGAAAGTTTTGCAGGAGATTTTAGTTTACGTTTTAACGAATCCGTTCCCTATACTCACCATTCTCAATACCTTAAAAGCATTACATTAACGGGGTCGAACCCTTCGAATGTTATCGTCAATTCTATGGACAATGACATCACTGGAAACGAAGCAACAAACAAAGTGTTCTTTTCAGGACACGCTTCAGCTTACACAATCGAAAAGCATAGCGACGGATCCATTATCGTTAAAGACAAGCAACAACGCCGAGATGGTACAAATTACTTAAGTCATGTAGAAAAACTCGTCTTCAAAGACAAAACAATCATTCTTTAAGACAAATTAAGTAGGGATAGCTCGATCCGGCATGAGCTCTCCCCCTTTATACTCGTATTCTCATTATGCCCAAAGGTCTCTAGAGCTATAGCATTTATAGAGCTACAGCAATGCAGGTATGCCATGTAACTGCTCAACCGAACATGGAAATGTGATGATAAAATCTGAAATTCAGCTAATAAATAACCACGGAAACTATTTGTCCGTTTTAAACTCGCTATTCTCTATTATTACACTGAATATATTAAAGACATCGGGGTCATACTTTAAGCCCGTTTCTTGACGTAATATTTCCATAATTTCATCATGAGTTCGGGCGAAATGGTAAACCCGAGTGATCGACATCGCCTCATAGCTATCCGCTATACTGATAATTCGAGATGAAATAGGAATATCATCCCCAGCCAAACCATCGGGATAGCCATTTCCATTATAATGTTCATGATGGTGACGGATAAGTTTGGCGACATACTCAGCTCCTTTTAGCTCGGTGGAAGCCAGTATTTTCTCGCCAATTTCAGAGTGCGTTTTCATGATCTCCCACTCTTCTTTTTTGAATTTTCCCGGTTTCATTAGCACGTCATCAGGAATGCCTATCTTTCCAATATCATGGAACGCCGCAGCGATGCACAAAGCATTGAGCTCTTTGCCACTCAGACCATACTGACGCCCAAGCTCTGAAGACAATTTTTGAACGCGACCTGAATGCAGATATGTCGAAAAGTCACGGTATTTGAGGGAGACCGATAATGCCTTAGTGTACATTTGCAAAGTAGCAAGAATTTCATTCTCTAAGCCCATAAAGTGACCACCCTAAGAATGTTATACTTTTTGTGAAGGCTCCTATCGTCTACAGCTACTAAAAAGAAGCATGAAAAAGCAAACTCGTAAATAATCCTATTAAAAGTGAGGAATTAAGCAGTTGTCGCTTTTTGATTTATTCATCAATTAGCTTATCTTCCCCAAAAAAAATGACCGGATAGATTTGTCATTGTTGGTTCAAAGTCACAAATTTAAGTCGAGCTACCGACTCGCGGTTAAATTTTACGTTTGTATTGATGCCTTGTTTGAAAGCCGGTTAATTCTCGCTGAACCCAGCACCTTGTGATCATTTAGGTATAAAGATATTTGGGTATAGAGGCAGCTCTCACGAATCTGACACGTAATATTGAAATGTTTATTCCAAATGAAGTAATCTCGAAATAAAGAAGGGCGTTTTCCTTCTCATTTTCACTTATCTGGACGCTACATGAAACCCGTAACAACACTAAATGAGTTGCAAGATCGTATCCGAAAAGAATACGGCAGTTTAAGCAAACGTCTTCAACAAGTGGGTCAGTATCTACTGGATAACCCTGATAATGTGGCATTTGATACGGTTGCCGTTATCGCTAACAATGCAGATGTTCCCCCTTCAACACTCATTCGATTTGCGAGCGCATTGGGCTTCAATGGTTTCAATGAAATAAAGCAGTTGTATCGCCAAAATATGGTGGAAGAAACCAGCAATTATTCCGATAGAGTTAAGCTTGTAAAAGCCATGTCTCCCGACGAAGCTAAGCCAAGCACACCGATTT
Organism: Vibrio penaeicida; assembly: GCF_002933855.1. Taxonomy (GTDB): domain Bacteria; phylum Pseudomonadota; class Gammaproteobacteria; order Enterobacterales; family Vibrionaceae; genus Vibrio; species Vibrio penaeicida_A. Next base: position 47,281 of record NZ_BFAQ01000008.1, on the reverse strand, counting down.
CCCGTTTGCATTCCTTCGCGCACGCTAATGCTCACGCACTGGAGCAGCTGGCGAACAAGATCGAAGAAGAGGATTTGAATCAGGCAGTCAAACTGCTGGACAAAGCAGAGTGCGTTTATGTTGTAGGAATGCGCCGCTCGTTTAGCGTGGCATCGTACTTTGTGTACGCCCTTCGCCATTTAGGTAAGCGTGTCATATTGATTGATGGATTAGGTGGGATGTATAACGAACAGCTTGCCATGGTGACAGAAAAGGATGCCGTTATATCGATAAGCTTTACCCCTTACGCTCAGGAAACACATGATTGGGTAAGCTCTGCCAAACAGAAAGGAGCAAAACAGGTCACCATTACAGATAGCCAAGTCAGCCCCATTGCAGAGATTTCCGATGTCAGCTTCGTAGTAAACGAAGCCAATGTAGACGGATTTAGAGCTCAGTCTGCAACACTGTGTTTAGCACAAACCATTGCCGTTTCATTGGCTTCGTAGTATTTACCTTAACGACTCTCTTATAGCGAAACAGGCTGCCCTGACCGCATGGATTCGGTGGCAGCTTCAGCAATCACTAAGGCAATCTCACCGTCGTATCCACTGCATAAAGGCGCTGTCTTTCTTTCGAGTACATCCACAAAGTGCTGCCATTCAATTTGATAGGCTTTTTCATATCTTTCTAGAAAAAAGGGCTGAGGCTTCGCTGATTGCACGCCAGACTCATCCCACTGCTGAACTAAATTTTCCGGCAAATTTACAACGTTTAATACGCCTTCGCTTCCGTGTAATTCTACTCGTTGATCGTAGCTGTAACCCGACCGACGGCTGTTGATGATTGTTGCAGTAGCACCTGAAGGGAAAGAGAGAACCGTTACCGCCGTGTCGATATCACCTGCTTTTCCGATCTCTTCATCCACCATACAACTGCCATGGGCCATCACAGAAATGGGATCCTCTCCCAGTATGAATCGCGCCATATCAAAATCGTGAATTGCCATGTCTCGAAACAAACCGCCAGAGACTTTGACATACTCAACTGGCGGTGGAGCGGGATCGCGAGACGTAATCACTAACGACTCAGCTTTACCTATCGCCCCCTTAGCATACTGTTGCTGGAGTGCAGAAAAATGAGGATCGTAGCGGCGATTGAACCCCACCAATATCGGTACTTGATGGGTAGAAACAGTCGCAAGACATTGACGTACTCGCGCTAGGCTTAAATCAATTGGCTTTTCACAAAAAATAGCTTTGTTCGATTTCGCTGCAAGTTCAATCAAATCAGCATGGGTATCCGTTGCCGAGCCAATACAAACCGCGTGAATACTCGGATTTTCCATCGCATCCTGTATCGACATAACTTGCGCGTCGTATTTCTCTGCCAACATACGAGCGCCCTTTTCATAAGGATCGATAATCGCCGTAAAGTTAGTTTTTGGGTGTGAAGAAATGTTGGCAGCATGCACCTGACCAATGCGTCCAGCACCAAATAGAGCAATATTAAACATGTTTTAGTCCATCTTTTTATATTCGTCAGTATTGACCCACTGATGGTCTTTTTCCCATGTAAACAACCACTGTCTTACTGGGCCAGCCATCACGTTTAAATAGTAGCTGTCGTAACCGGCTACGGTCGCGACAGGGTGATAACCTTTGGGTACCTGAACGACATCGCGGTCATACACCGCCATAGATTCATCTAAGGTACGGTCATCGGTGTACACTCGCTGAAAACAAAACCCTTGCTCCGGATTTAACCGGTGGTAATACGTTTCTTCCAGCAAAGTTTCATTCGGTGGATTATCTTGATCGTGCTTATGACTAGGATAGGAACTGGTGCACCCTTCTTCGGTATACACTTCAACGACCAACAGGCTATCTGCTGGCTTATCGTCTGGTAAAATGTTATGCACAAACCTTTGGTTTCGCCCATTGCCTCGATGCTCCGCATCGATGTCGTTTGGGGAAATCAACCGGGATGGATACGTCCTTTTACTGGGTGCGCGGCATATAGCCAATTCCAAATCGCTTTGGGCTTCGAACGAACACGCCTCTCCAGTGGAAACGTAAACCGCATAAGGTTTTATCTTGTCGAATGGCGACATTCTCTCGCCAATCTCTCCTAAGCTTTCTCCAGCTAATGTCGCCTTTGCCTTGCCGGAAACCAGTACAATACAAACTTCCTGCCCTTCCGCGGCTTCAAAGCTTTGAGCTTGACCAGTAGTGAGCTGAACAACTTCAAACCCAATGTAAGTCCAACCTGCCGATTTAGGCGTAATGTGCTGGATACGATTCTGTTCGTCCCGAATTTTCCGTTTAGAAAGTAAATCAGACATCCATTTGTTCTCCACATTGCTGCACAACTTGATGGTTATGTGCTGGGTTGATCTTGTTGGAAATAAATATTTCACACAAAGAACAAATGAAACAGTTAATTCAAAAAGTGGTTTCCAAAAGTGTGATGATTGGCTAGAATTTAACCGCACATTTGCATAAGAACGCGGAATAACATCTGGCGAAAAATCGAAAATCAATGGGTTGCAGATACCCATCGGACACATCAAAACAACGGTAAGACACTACTTAGGGAAAAGGAGAACCCAATGTACTCGAACTCTAAATTTCCAATGTTTGCGAACAAAGACAACATCAGTTTAGAAGACTTTGTTGCCAGTCGTGTTCCCTCTTCAGAATTTGCACTGAAATGGCCATCTGAAGTGCATCAAGGCATTGTCATTTACGATGCCCATCAAATTGATTCTGAAAACTGGGAAACGATTAAAGATGAGTTAGCAAGTGTATTTCTGATGGGAGGCGGTATCGCGGTCATTAAGAACTTTTTCTCAGATACCCAAATCGTCGATACAATGAGCCATGTTTTTAATGACATTTTGGCATCGGAGCTAGGATTTGGTGAAGGCGATCATTTCGCCCAAGCAGGAGCGACAGCCAACGGGCGTATCTGGAATGTGTTTCAAAAAAGTGCTTTGGCGAACCCAGACGTATTCATCAATTACTACAAAAACCCGTTACTCAAGTTGGTTTCTGAATCGTGGCTTGGTGAAAACTATCAAGTCACCGCACAGGTAAATATTGTTCGTCCAGGCGGCCGCGCACAACAATCTCACCGTGATTACCATCTTGGTTTTCAACACGCAGACACATTAAGCCAGTATCCCGTTCATGCCCAGCAAATGTCGGCTTTGCTGACTCTACAAGGTGCTATTGCGCACAGTGATATGCCACTAGAAAGCGGTCCGACCAAACTTTTACCTTACTCCCAACATTACCCATTAGGGTATATCTCGTGCAGAGAACCAGTGTTTCAACAATACTTTGAAGATCACTGCGTGCAATTGCCGTTATCCAAAGGCGATGCCCTCTTTTTTAATCCTGCCGTCGTGCATGCAGCAGGACAAAACGACACGCAAGATATCCAACGCTGCGCTAACTTACTTCAAATTTCTTCTGCGTTTGCAAAACCGATGGAAACGGTAGATTTAGCAAAGGTATCGTCAACACTCTACGATTACCTCAGTGCACATTGGCAATCAGGAACACTGACCGAAATAGAAAGAGACGCCATTCTTACTGCATCTTCGGATGGATACTCTTTTCCCACCAATTTAGACACGGACGCTCCAATCGGCGAATTGGCTCCACAAACGATGAAGCAGTTGCTCAAATCGATATTAGATTCTAGAGGCTCAAAGCAAGAGTACTACGACGCATTGACGGCTCAATTAGAAAGGCGCAAAGCAGAACCCGAGAGGTGATAAGCAACGACACCAAAAGCGCTTGATTTGGCGTTAGCTTTAAATTCAGCCTTCATAAAATTCATTCAGTTTTTTTGAATAAGTTTGTCGTGTTACAAGCGTTGGCTTAATGATGAATAAAACGTATGATTTACAAACACAATTTTTATTCACCACTTTTATGCAAACTCAACAACATAACCCTTTACGCGGTGCGTCTTGGATGCTTACCGCCGGAATGGCTTTCGCTATTGTGAATAGCCTTGCGCAAGTCGCAAGCATTAACTTTGGCGTTCCTTCCACCACCGTTGCTCTGCTCCAATACGGAATTGCGCTACTGGTGATTCTTCCTTACCTAAGAACACTAGGTATACGCCAATCACTCAAAACTCAACATTTTGGGTGGCATGCGATGCGTGTTTTCCTATCGGTTATTGGTATCCAACTTTGGTTGTGGGCACTGGCCTACCCCGTTCCTATTTGGCAGGGTATCGCTCTGCTTATGACATCACCACTTTTCGCTACTGTAGGATCGGGCTTGTTCCTAAAAGAGAAAGTAGGTGCTGCTCGCTGGTTTGCGACATTAGCCGGTTTTGCCGGTGCAATGATAATTTTAGAACCGTGGGCAGACGACTTTAGCTGGGCAACCTTATTACCGGTAGGCGCTGCATTCTTTTGGGCATGCTATTCCATTATGGTGAAAAAGCTGTCGGTGAACGATCCACCGTCCACCATGGTGGTGTACCTTCTTCTGCTGATCACGCCTTTTAACCTGTTGTTGGCGCTACCCGACTTTTCAATGCCGAGCACATGGAATTTATGGGCAGTGTTAATTGCCGCAGGAGCGATGACAGCGCTAGCTCAATGGGCGATTGTTAAAGCTTACGCAGTCGCTGATGCCTCGTTTGTACAACCATTTGATCACGCCAAACTGCCTTTAAATGTGTTGGCAGGCTGGATGGTATTTGGCTGGGTTCCTCCAGGTCGGCTATGGCTTGGCGCGGCTATAATTATTGGTGCAGTCGCATTTATCACGCACTGGGAAACCAAAAAATCGAACTAGCGTTTTGCTTTGAGTGCTCTGTGATTGCAGTTGGGTGTACTTGCGATTAAACGTGCTCGCGCTTAAGAATGATAGCGCGAGCATCTTTTGTGATGCATTTGTGAGCTTTCTGTGAGTTATTCGAGCAAAGGCTGAGCGTATAGTCGTTATGACTTTAATAACGACACGCGAGGTTTTCGCATGAAAAACACAACCAAAACACTCATCTCTTTAGCACTGTTTAGCCTTTCTCCTTCATTGCTGGCCAACTCTTATTACTACCATCAAGAAAGAGTTTACGAAGTCACCGTAACTAACCTGACCAAAGGCATTTCATTTACACCTTTCCTTGGTGCGACCCATTTACCAAGACACCAGCTTTTTAAACTTGGGGAACCGGTCTCTGATAACGTTGAACGCGTAGCTGAAGGCGGTGATATCGCACCATTGCAAGCTCAACTTGATGACTCTAACTATGTCTCCTCTACCTCTTCTTCTGAGGGCTTGCTCAACAACGGTCAAAGTGTGTCGTTTGAATTAACTTCAACTCGACCACATAGCCGATTAAGCCTTATTTCCATGCTGCTCCCTACCAACGACACCATGGTATCACTTCGCGGAAAGCGACTGCCTAGATACATTGGTAAGTCGGTGACCTACCAAATGCACGCATACGACGCTGGCACCGAAGCCAACGATGAGTTATGCGCTAATATTCCTGGCCCTCAATGTGGTGGGTCGCCATTCTCTGCTGCAGCTGACAGTGATGAAGGCTATGTTTACCCGAGTCCAGGCATTCATGGAGAAGCCGACCTGGCACAATCTGCCTATGATTGGCAAGGCGCTGTCGCCAAAGTAAGAATTAAGCGAATTCAATAGGTTGAACCTTGGCAGAGCGTAAGCTCTGCCTTACTCTTCTAAATGATTGTTCTCTCTGAATGGGGAATTGGAGGAACGTCAATTCACTCAAAATATTGACCTGACTTCCAGAGGAATCACAATGAAAAAAACCATCGCTATGGGCGTGTTCTCTTACCTTTTGTCCTACTCAGCCATTGCTGACAATGGTCTTGTAACCATCAAAAGCAATCACAATGTCGATCAAACGACTCAAAATCTTGTTGCTATTTTAGAGAAAAAAGGCATGACCGTTTTCACCCAAATCAAACATGATGAAGGTGCAAAGAAAGTAGGAATAGAACTCAGGCCCACTCGACTAGTTATTTTTGGTAATCCAAAAGTTGGTACACCACTTATGAAGTGCAACCAAACTGTTGCTATCGATTTGCCACAAAAAATGCTCATTTGGCAAGACGAAGCAGGAGACAACTGGTTGGCATACAATAGCCCCGATTACCTCAACACTCGCCATGGCTTGGACATGAATTCAGAGAACAAATGCGCAAAAGTTATCGGCAAAGTAAAACAAGCACTAAGCAATTTTGCTAAAGCAGCAACTCAGTAATTACAAGCTCTCAAGTTATCGGTAAAAAACAATACGCCCATTGATTCAATTCAATGGGCGTATTGCATATAAGGTTCTGTTCACTTATCAATGAAAAGGCTACTTTAAGCAGTCACTCTCTTCCGTCATCAATCGTTTTAACTCTCGATAATCCGTAAATTTAATGTTGTTCTCTTTTATTGCTTTATTAAGCGAACCATCGGTCCAAACGCGATATTCATCAAACCGAAATTCAGCGTCTCTGAATTGCTGCTTGGCACTGTCGGTTCGAAGTGCAGGATGAATCGCGACGTGATGAAGGGCTGGCTTGGCATCTTCAAACATCTCTTGATATTGGGCTTGGCTTAACCCTTCATCCATTAACCTATCTGTTGGGTTGTAATACATCCAAAAAACATCTGGAGAGAAATATCCTTTCCATTGCAGAGTCGCCGTGCGGCTCCGTTGTTCACGCTGACTCATCCAGTGGTGCTGAACAATAATAGGCAGTTTGTAGTGCTTAGCGATGCTAAGGGTGACATCCCAGAAATCTTCTCGATATGCCCAATACAGCATGTGAAAGTCTAGGTGAGTTACATTGAGCCCCATTGCGAGTGCAAGGTCGATTTGCGCTTCTAATTCCTTACGCACTTCTTTGATGTTGGCGTACTCTGCGAGCTCATCTCCCGTTGGCCACATGAAACCTTTTTTGTTGTATAGCGAAGGGACCTCTTCTTGACTGAGTAATGGCGTCCAACTATTGGCTTCTTGCCACTCGTTGGTCAGTGTTAGGTGCAACCCAACTGGTACTTTATTGCTGATAGCATAACGTGCAGAGAAATTGAAATTTGGTGTTGGAACCATTAAAGAAAAGGTTTGAACAATGTCTTGCTCATACATTTCAAACACAGCCTTATCCATATCGGGATGCATCCCAATGTCGTCAGCGTTAATCACAAAAACTGTGTCTTGCGAATCGAAACCGAGGCACTGATTTATTTTGCTGGCATCGGAGCACCCACTCAGCAATAGTGCTGCTCCTAACGCACTGACCCATAACTTAGCCATTTTTCGCCTATACATATTCTGGTTTGAACAAAAATATGCCACAAATTCAATATGTGTAGTTTGACTTGTGTTTCGATTTTATGAGCTTATTGAGCGGCTTGAATAGAACATCCGAGCCATCTCGCATTTATACCCAAATCAACAGACCCAAGGTATAAATGCTTTGAGACTGCATTAGATAGGTCTATTTGAAAGGTTGCTGATTCACGAATATCAGCTCATTGGTGTTAAAACCTTTTGCTTTAGAGATCTCTACAAACTTGTCCTTAATCTCTTGGCTGACTTCAGGTGTACGAGACAGCAACCAAAGGTAGGAGTTATCTGGTCCTGAAACGAAAGCGTAGTCGTAGCCTTCTTTTTCCAGTTCAAATACCACGTAAGAACCGTAAAACGGACCAAAGAATGAGACCTTCAAGTAACCTTGATCATCGCCTTCTACAAAGTACGCCTTACCTTCCGCTTGGCTCCACTCGTTGTCTTCAAGAGAATAACCACGATTGATAACGCGAATACCGCCATCGTCGCGCCAAGAATATTCCGCCGTTACCTGCTCTAATCCACGCTCAAACGAATGATCCAATCTCGCGATTTCATACCATTTCCCTAAATATCGCTCTCCAGCAAATTCTTGCACTGGTTGTACTTTGTCTGGCATACCTAAACAGCCACTCAAAAATAATATGGATAAAGCCATTCCGATAATTTTCATTGATTCCCCGACACTGTATTGGAAAATAAATAACCTCAAGGCTGAGGCTACATATAAAAATAGCCTTAGTTTTTACGAATGGATTTCGATTTTGGATTTCACTGAATTCGCAATAAAGCAGTTTTTGTGAGCCATGGCGTGCAGCTTTTGAAGTTGTTCTGGAGTTGGGATTTTATCGCCGGAAAAAGCCACAATTGGGTTTAATGACACGTTACTGATCCACCGCTTTCCGTCTTCACCTTCCGACAATGTCCCGAACGCTTTGTCTTCGTAATGCTCCACTACATACCTCCGCTTAGCGGCAATCGCTAAAAATGCCATCATATGGCAGCTCGAAAGCGTCGCGACGTACGCCTCTTCTGGATCAACAGCCGATTCATCTGACAATGGAGGAGGAATAACTAAGGGAGAAGAAGACGCTTGTAGGGATATTCCACCATCGAATTCCCAAGAATGTGTGCGGCAAAATTGGCTATCAGTAAACGTTTGACTTTCCAGTTTTTGCCAACGGATTGTTGCGTGATGAATCGTCATTCTTGTGAGTACACCTTGAGAAAAAACAAAGTGTACCCAAACTCTTGGATGGTTTCGCGGAGATTCTTAACGATTTAGGCGGCCGACTATATTTACCAAGCAAAATCGGTAGGCACAATACAGATTGAGGACGAACACCCTTTCTTAATCATTCTCGTATATGATGCAATCATTGGCCTCGCGGCGGGCACAATCGTTTCTTTTTTCATTCAGTACCTTATCTTCAATATCCATCGCTTCCCAATCATTGTCAGCTGGAGAACGTCCTCGGTCAGTAAAGGTGATAAGCGGCTCGTCAGTTTCATCACTTTTCCATATGGAATCTTCGTATTCAAAGCCACTTTCTTTCTTCGCATCTTCATTGCAGTTGGCACTGGAAAAAGCATGCGAATTTCGGTCACAAGAATCATAGAGAATGGAATTAGCGTGAACAAGTGAAGGTATTTGACTGCTGAGCACCAGCAGTAAGGCAGCAAAAAGATTTCGATTCATTCGATTAATTAAAATTATCAATACAACGTAGGGAATGCATTTTATAAACAACCACGTTTTGGTCAATGTTTTTTAACGTTACTGTCTTCGCGGTTCAAAAATGAAAGTTTCCCTGAAAATTCTTGCGCCCATAAAGGAACTTTTTTGAGGGCTGAGCTGGTAATGTAACAATACCAAGCTCCACCTCTTTACTCATACAGGAAGGGTCAATGGTTTAACATTGTGGAATGTAATCAAGCACAATAATGTCTTCTAAGATTGGGTGAAATTGAGCCTTTAAAGATTCATGCTCTGGGTGTTTTAAATAGTTCTGACGCCCCTCTTCATCTGCAAACGTCATAAAAATACAGTGCGTATAATTTTTGTTTTTTCCTTCTGGGCTATCATTTTTACCCCACTCAACAGACGCGACACCTTTCACTGCATTGGGTATCTCCAAAAATAACCCAAGCAATGATTGGATCTGGTCCTGTTGTGCTGATTCTTTAAACTCTACAAGCAGTAGATGCCTTATCATTGTGTTCCCCTTCAATTCGCTTAATTTCTATACATCATACTGATCACTGAAAAGGTTTCCGCGCACCAAATTGGGTTCTGCGAACTTCATTCCATGCAATGATGATAAAGTCCCAAAATTCTGAACCTGTATCGACAGCAAAGTCTCACGTACCAATTTCAATTACACTGTAATTTCGGTTAGTTTTTGTTCTACAAACGTATCAAATTAATCTACGGCCGGGTTATTCAACAACAGAAAAGGAGAAACTGAATGGATAAAGTGGCAATCGTGACAGGTGGAGCAAGCGGCATAGGATACGCCATTGCGAAATCTTTAGCTTCCGAGGGCATCCGAGTGGCTATCGCTGATTTGAATGAGAGCGAAGGCAAACAAGCGGCTTCTGAACTTGGGTGCGAGTTTTTCTGTGCCGATCTCTCTCAGGAGTCGAACAACAAAGCGCTTGTCGAACAAGTCCTTTCCAAGCTTGGTAGAATCGACATTTTAGTGAACAACACAGGGTTTCAGCATGTCAGCCCAATAGAGACTTTCCCTGAAAACGTGTTATCTAAAATGCTTTCTGTAATGCTCACCTCCCCTTTTCTGCTCACTAAGTACTGCTGGGCACCAATGAAAGCTAATCATTGGGGAAGAATTATCAATATTGCCTCTATTCATGGTCAAGTTGCTTCGCCGTATAAAGCCGCCTACGTGACCGCAAAACACGGGTTGGTTGGGCTGACTAAATCTTCCGCACTAGAAGGCGGCGAATGTGGCATTACCGCGAACGCTATTTGCCCCGCGTATGTCAAAACACCTCTAGTTGAAAAACAAATTGCAGACCAAGCTGCTAACCATAATTTGGATTACGACTCCGTAGTACAAGAGATCATGCTGAAAAACGCCGCCATTAAAAGAATGATAGAGCCCGAGGAGGTCGGTGCCATGGTGAAGTATTTGGTCAGTGATGCAGGCAGATCCATAACAGGATCAAGTTTATCCATCGATTTAGGGTGGACAGCGCAATAAATGGATTGGGTAGGAACTACTGTAGCTTTTTTCCTAAGCACACGGAAACCGCCCTTCCAACGTATTTCCCGTAAGCTGGAATATCGTGGTATCCGTGTTTTTTGTAGAAAGAAACCGCTCTTGTATTTACTCGCCTCGTAGACAGCAAAGCCGAACGATACCCTTTGCTGAGTGCGTATGACTCCAGTTCACTCAGCAGCAATGACCCTAGCCCTGGTTTCGCGGAGTACATACGTTTTATTTCGCAGGCGGATTCTGAATGATAACGAAATCCGCCGCATACTGTGGGTTCACCATTTAAATAACCCACCAGATACCCATCTTTTTCCGAGTTAAACGCTTCTGCTTTGAACGAACTCTCACCGCTATCACTCGTAATAGAAGTTAGGCTCTTGTTTAGTTCCTTCACTAAAAATAGAAAATCGCGATCGTCCGGAGCGACATGTTTGAAGCGAAGTCTTTCTGGTGTTCCAGTATTCATTATGCTTCCATCCGTTTAAACACTTGATTGTACACAGTTCGCCTTTCTCAGGATGTTCTGAAACTAAAAGTCCACTGATAGCTAAAACAGAACATTGTGGAGCAGCCCTGCACCGATAGCCATAGACAAAATTACAGCGATAAAAGAGACAACCAGAGTATTTTTAAACATCGATTTTAACAAAATGACTTCCGTTAGGCTGGCACCTGCACTCCCGATTATTAACGCCATTACCGCGCCAAGCCCCATGCCTTTGGCAGCAAGTGCGGCACTGAGTGGAATCACCGCTTCAGCACGGATGTAGAGCGGAATGCCAATGACAGCCGCAACGGGAATAGCCAAAGGGTTATCCTTACTCGCAACACTCGCGATGAATTCTGTTGGCATAAAGCCGTAGATAATCGAACCAATGGCAATACCACCAATCAAGAAGGGTAAAACCTTTTTAAAATCGTTCCAAGTACTATGCCAAACCTTAACCCATTTGCTTTCTGGTTTCTTGCCCTCACTGCACGTTGCTCCACACCCTTTTGCAATTGGTGCATCATAAACTTCAGGCTTGATGTACTTTTCAAATCCAAGTTTTTCGAGGGAATACCCCGCTAACACAGATACCCCCATGGCTACTGAGAAATACAATATTGTGACTTGATAACCAAATGTGATCGCAAACAATCCAATAATGATGGGGTTCAATAACGGGCTAGCAAATAGAAATACCATCATGGTTCCAAAGCCTGCTCTTGCTCTTAATAGCCCCTTCAAGAATGGGATCGTTGAGCAAGAGCAGAAAGGAGTGACTGCGCCTAGAAACGCGGCTACCACATAACCTTTGCCATTTTTGCTACTCAATATGCTCTGGATTTTTTTTGGCGGAATATACAGTTGAATAACACCCACCACATAGCTAATGGCTAGAAACAGTATGGTTAGCTCAACCGCTAGAAAAGCGAACATGGATAACGTGTCTTGCAGAGCGAGTGTATTTGTATCGAACATAATAAAAATCTCTATATTTCTAGAATATTCGAAATATATTCTTTACCAATAGAATGATCAAGATATTTCTAGTAATATCGAAATATAAAATTAGAGAGGAAACTAAATGGACATCGAAATCGTCGCGAAGTCTCTGAAAGAGTTAGGTCACCCAACAAGGCTGACTATTTACAAAAGTGTTGTGAAAGCCGGATTTAGAGGTATCGCTGTTGGAGGGCTGCAAGAAAGCCTCGCTATTCCAGGATCGACACTATCACATCATATATCGGGGTTGGTTTCAGCAGGTTTACTGACACAGCGCCGAGAAGGGAGAACGCTTTTTTGTGTCGCTGAATATGAAAAGCTTCGAGGTGTGATCAGCTTCTTGCTCGACGAGTGCTGCGCCGACGAAGAAGAAGAGTGATGCATGATGGAAAGGGAACACAAATAGAAGCTTAGCCCTTCAAAAAAAGGCACCTCAAACCTAAGGCACCTCAAACCTAAGGTACCCCAAAAAATAGGGTACCCAGCCTGTTACACAGTTTTCTTCCACACGAGATACAACACAAATACCCCACCAAGCGCGGCGGTAATAATACCAACGGGCAGTTCTTGTGGCGCTAAAATGGTTCGGCTTACAACATCACCAGTGGTCAGCATCACTGCTCCCCATAGCGCTACCAATGGCAATAATCTACGGTGGGTCATGCCGGAAAAAGGCCGTACCAAGTGTGGCACCATCAAGCCAATAAAACCTACGACCCCTGTAAGTGCAACAATGGATGCCGTGCAAAAGGCACTGCATATAAAAATTTCACTTCTTAACCTGTGAACATTAATGCCTAGCGAGTGGGTTGTTTGATCGCCCACTAGCAGCGTATCTAAATCTCGGTAGCGTTTAAGAATCAACGCTGTCACGCCAAGTACGCCAACGAGTGCAAAGAATAAGTTGTCCCAGCGCGCTAATCCTAGCCCGCCCATGGTCCAAAAAAGAATCGAACTGGCTGCTCTTTGATCCCCTGAGTAGATGAGAAAGCTTGTCACCGCACCAAATAGAAATGAAATGGCGAGACCACAAAGAACTAAGTTGTCATTTCCGCGCTTCTTTTGAATGGAGAACAGAATGATCACCGCCGATGCCGATACAATGCCTCCGGCAAACGCTGCTATAGGCAAAGACCAAGTCCCTAGTGCATCGCCAAGACGGGTTATCACTAATACTGCCCCGGCAGAAGCACCTGAAGACAAACCAAATAAAAATGGGTCTGCTAAGTCATTTCTTGTGGCAGTTTGCAACAATGCACCTACCAACGCTAACCCCGCTCCACCAATTACGGCAAGCAGCGCTCTTGGTAATCGTAAATCCATCAGTATCCGGCTGGTCATGGATATGTCATCGTCGCCAAACGAACGTAATCCAATAAACAACTCGTCCATAGAAAGCGTTGTGGAACCGAGCACGAGACTTAATGTAAATACCACCAGAAGAGCTGCTCCACCGAGCAGCCACATAACTGAGTAAGAATACACCTTCATTTAGCGCTAGTTATTTGGAAACAACGCACGTGACAGTTTTTCAATGGCATCTATATTGGCAGGACCTGGGGTAAGCTGTTCATAGCGAAGCTTTACATACCGCTTGTCTTTAACCGCTTTTGTGTGCTGCATGAGTGGATGTTGCTCTAAGAAATTTTTCAAAGCATCCGCACCGCTCGCGCTTTGGTAATCCAAAAGAATGATCACGTCAGGGTTTTCTTTAGCAACATGTTCCCACGACGTCGTTGACCAGCTGGTTTCCATATTGTCTGTGACGTTATTTCCTCCGGCAACCCGAATAAGTGCATTTGGCATGGCATATTTTCCGGCGGTAAAGGGTTTATCTTCACCAGAGTCATACAAAAACACTTTAGGTTTAGCTGCATTAGGGTTCTGATTTTTTGATACAGCCGCTATTCTCTTTTGCCATTCACTGACTAACGATTTGGCCTTTTCTTGTCGATCAAATATCACTCCCAACTTCATGACATCATCATACAATAAGTTCATGTTCGCGCTCTGCTCTAACTTATTGGTATGGATACAACTCTCAGACAGGATTAAGGTGTTAGTGCCATAAGGCGTTAAAGTCTTCGGCGTCACCTCCCCACCAACTTTCATGCCGTAATTCCAACCCGCAAAGAAGAAATCCGCTTTGGAGGTAATTAGAGTTTCTAATGAAGGGTATTTGGGCGCCAGTTCTTTAATACTTCCCAGCTTTTCTTCAAAGCTCGGGGACATCTTGTACCACCCTGAGATACCCGTTACACCAGCCATACTCTCTTGTAATCCCAGAGAAAACGCCATCTCCGTCATATTGATATCGTGAAATACAGCTCGACTAGGGCGTTCTTTAATCACGAGCGGGGTTCCACAGTTATCAACGGTAACTGGGTATTGAGTATTTGCAGCTTGCGCCCAAACAGGTAAAAGAACCGTCAGAATGACAGACCATTTCATTAAGCAACTCCTAAAGATGATTGTACACGTGAGCCAGCCGCTTCAAAGTGGTGAACGACATTGGTCAAATGCGGGTGGTTAAAAGTTAAAACACGCAGCCCAAAAACAGGGGTAATGTGCTTGTCTTGTAAGATTTCTTCAGCGGTATCGCACTTCACTATTTTTTGCTCTGACATCAAAATCACTTTATCGGCAAAAGGGGCGACCAATGGCAAATCATGCAATACAGCGATTGATGCCATGTTTCTGTTTTTTATCAATTCCAGTAGTTCTAATCGGGCTAGAGGATCGAGATGATTGGTTGGCTCGTCAAGCAGCATTAACTTGGGTTCTTGAGCAAATGCTCTCGCTATGTTTGCTCGCTGCTGTTCTCCACCTGACAACGCGCCCATCGGGCGGTCGGCTTTGTCGCTGAGATTGACGTCTTGAATGGCATTTTCCACAGCTCTCTCATGGGTACTTTTAGAACAGCAAAAGGTATGGGGAACCCGACCCAGCCAAACATATTCTCGGACCGTAAGTCTTGGATCAACATGATCGTTTTGCGCAACAACAGCAATGGATTTGGCTTTTTGTTGCGGTGACATCTCACTAACAGGGACGCCCTCTACAAACAGGCGACCTTCTAAGGGTTCATATTCCCCTGATATTGCTTTCAGCAAGCTCGACTTACCGCAGCCATTTGGACCAATAATAGCCACACACTCACCCTGAGAGACGGTAAAAGTGGCTTGTGTTAACACCTTCCACCCTAACGAGCTTTTGGCACATAACTTTTCTACATCGAGGATGAGCGTAGACTGTGTGGACATTGTGAAACCATAATTTAAAGATATGTTATAACATAACACAATTATAGATATACATGTCAATAGCTTGCACGTTAGTTGACCTCAGCTTTGGACAAGAAACAGCATAACCCATCGAATTAACTGAAAGTTGTACTTTATGTCCTTTCTAGTTAGAGGTTTTTGTTGGTAACAAGGCGAATTAACGCGTCAATAGCGAGCCTATTGCAAGTGAATTCAACGCAGTTAGCAGCACAAACAGCGACTAGAAAGATGTTCTGTTATCCAAAGCTGAGGTTAGTTATAAGCGCGTCATTAATCTTGCTGCCTCGTTTTCTGTATGCGTTTCTTTTTTGGCTTTACTCCAGCGATGGCTAAGAGCATGGGGGGCATCTGATGCTATCTCATCTTCTTTCTGCCGAATGGCATCAATATGCGTACCTAAGTCTTTCATAGGCGCACGAAAATCAACCACGTACTCAATCCGTTTTTTTAACGCACCATAGCGTCTTGCAACTTGCCGATGGGTGTCTGCTTTTTCTGAAAGCCTTAAAAAGGTTTGTAAATAAGCAAACAAAGCGGCCGACGTCCCAACGACTGGTGATAACCAAATGGGCTGGACATCACTGGCGAAAATCAAAACAGAAGATGCCGTCGTTAATACAATCAATACAACACCGAGCAGCAAATGATAGCGCCCATAGGAAATTGCCGTGTAGCTATGAGCCAGTTGAGCCCTTTTGCACCTAGCCCGCCATTTGATCAATGTTGCCATTTGACCTTCATTTAAATTCTTCGCCATAACGCCACCTGAACCATTCCGAGCATTCAGCTTCCTTGCCCACAACAACTCCATTGCAACTGGTTTTGAGATAAAAACCCTGATACGTATTTATTTTTCATCAAACTAGGAAAGGAGAACAGCGACAATCATCAAATCATAATAAAATCAATATATTAAAACATCATCATGCATAAAGCCCATTCGATTAATTCAACTATTTAACGCATCAAATCCCATATTATTAATGAGAAATATACTGTATATACAAACAGTATTCCACTGGTGATTTTCGCTGTTTATTCACGGTGTGAACACTTTCAAAGTACAGAAAAGACAAAGTTCCCTCTGTAAGGAGATAGAGATAGTGGTATACAAAAGGTAAAAATAAACACGGTTAAGTGCACAAAATGGAGACAAAGAAGAGGTACGTGGAAGGACAATAACTATAGAAGTTGTTGATCTTAGCTATCGATATCGGGGAAAACATAAATATCGCGGCTTAAATCATCAGGGAATTTCTCTCTCCTAGATTTTACGCCACCTAACCGCTTAACTAAGGATTTCGCGGGCTTGTTGGCATCATTCATATAGGTCTCGACTTCTTGCCAGCCAAACTCGCGGTAGGCATACGAGATAACGGCAAGAGACGCTTCTACCGCGTAACCTTGTCCTCTTGAACTTGGCAACAACCACCAAGTTAGCTCTCTAGGCCAACCCAACCCTTGCCAAAATCCACAAACTCCAACGATTTTCCCTGAACCTTTTTCTTTGATAGCCCAAACGCCAAAACCATCCACGTACCAACCACCAATATCGCTTTTAAGGCGAACCCATGCCATTGAACGTGAAATAGGTCCTCCATACGCCTCTGACGCGACGCGATCGGTATAAAATGCCTCATAGGCTTCAAAGCAGCTTTCATCTGGTCCGACTAAAAGCAACCTATCGGTTTCAATTTCTGGGATCATGGCTTGTAACTTTGAGTAGGTTAGAGTGTGGAGATGAGTATTCATAAAAAAATCACCTACATATCGCTATGTAGGTGAAAAATGTACCACAAATTAAGGTTGCTTATACACCCCTGCAGGTGTGTACGGCAAGGCAGATACTATTAGACAAAACATCGTCACTCAACCCCTTTGATAGCACTTAATTCCATATAAAATCGACATTACCGTACATTGTCAAAAATCTAAGCATTTATGCAGCATGATATCAAAGATACAAAACTAAAACGTTGACAGATCACATCGTTTAACATTACGGAGTTCTGTATGATTTTCATACAATCAATTAGATTTTATGAACAAACGCAGACGAAATGAGCTCCAGTAGAGTTAAAGCTGTATTGGAGAAAACGTCTAAATTTAGGACATTTGAATTCAGGTGAGAGTGTCGAGGTAGAGATGCCGAAATAAACATGTTTAAATTAGCGTAGAAATGAGGGTTCGTTGTAGCGAAGCCTATGAAAATAGATACCTTATGTCGCACAAGGTCTCACTAGAGGATAGAAAAATAATGAAAGTGATCAGCTTCAACATAAATGGTCTTCGAGCTCGCCTTCACCAACTGCAAGCATTAATAGACAAGCATCAGCCAGATGTCATCGGTCTTCAGGAAATCAAAGTTCATGATGATGCGTTTCCTTTGGAAGACGTGGAAGCGATGGGATACAAAGTTTACTACCATGGTCAAAAAGCGCATTACGGTGTCGCTATGCTGTGCAAACAAGAGCCACTTGAAGTCAGAAAGGGCTTCCCAACGGATAATGACGATCATCAAAAGCGCATGATCATGGCAACCTTTAAAGATGAAAATGGTGAAAAAGTCACAGTGCTCAATGGCTACTTCCCACAAGGTGATAATGTCGAACACGAAACAAAATTCCCGTATAAAGAACAATTCTACAAAGACTTGATGACCTATCTTAATGATCACCATACAAATGAAGAACAGGTCATTGTTATGGGCGACATCAACATTAGCCCTATTGATTTGGATATCGGCATCGGTGAACCGAATCGTAAGCGATGGCTAAAAACGGGAAAATGTTCTTTCCAACCTATCGAACGTGAGTGGCTACAAACGTTATTAGATTGGGGCTTTGAAGACACATTCCGTAACTTGCACCCTGATGTCGAGGATAAGTACTCTTGGTTTGACTACCGCTCTCGCGGGTTTGATGATAACCGAGGTCTGAGGATTGACGTGGTATTAGCTACTCCTAGCCTAGCGAAAAAGTGCGTTGAAGCCGATATTGATTACGAGTTGCGTGGAATTGAAAAACCATCTGATCACGCGCCTATTTGGTCTGTTTTCAAATAAAAATTTGAATCGATAGACACTAAAAAACCCCGCTATCTCTAGCGGGGTTTTTATTTGATTGAAACGGTTTTAATTAGTGCTGTACTTCTTCTACAGGTACAGGCTCTTTAGGTAACGAGAAGTGAAGCAGCAAGTAGCCTAGTATTGCTGAAGTCGTCGACCCCATCAGGATACCCAAGCGAGAATACGTATCAAATTCTGCGCTAACATTAACAAACGCCAATCCAGATATGAATATCGACATGGTAAAACCAATACCACACAGTACCGAAACTGCAAATATGTGTTTCATGTTGATACCTTCTGGTAACTTAGCCACGCCCATCTTCACGGCAACCCAGCTGAAGCTGAAGATACCAAGAGGTTTACCGACCAATAGCCCCATCGCAATACCCAGCGGTAGCATTGAGGTTAAGCCTGACATGGATACGCCTGCCAACGAGATACCTGCATTTGCAAAAGCAAAGACTGGCAAAATAAAGAACGCGACATAAGAGTGCAGTGCATGTTCAACGTGCTTGAGAGGCGACCGCTCCCCTTTGTTGCCGTTAAGCGGAATAGCGAAGCCTATTACTACACCAGCCAACGTTGCGTGCACACCAGATTTCAATACCGCTACCCACAGAATAAAGCCGACTATGAGGTACCATCGAATCTTACTGACGTGTCGACTGTTCATAAAGAACAAGACGGCAGTGGCAACAAAGCCTATCAAAAGCGCAGTGGTCGAAAGATCGCCAGTATAAAACAGCGCGATAATTACAACGACACCTAAGTCATCGATAATAGCTAACGCAAGTAGGAATACTTTTAGGCTTACCGGTACGCGCTTTCCAAGAAGCGCCATAATACCTAAGGCAAATGCGATGTCGGTTGCCGCAGGGATCGCCCATCCTTGCATTGCTGTTGGGTCACCGCTATTGAATGCGATATAGACAAGTGCAGGTGCAAGCATTCCGCCAACAGCTGCAATAGCTGGGAAGATTGCGGTTTCTTTGGATTTTAAAGCGCCTTCTAGTAGTTCACGCTTAACTTCTAGACCAATGAGAAGGAAGAAGACAGCCATCAAGCCATCATTGATCCAGTGAGAAATGGACATGCCCAATACATAGGTGTGTAACCCTGCTTGGTACATTTCATTGAGTGGGGAGTTCGCGACGAACATAGCAATTGCAGCCGCAATTACTAGGATGATACCACCCGCGGATTCCATTTTAAAAAAGTGTTTAATGACATCATTCATGATATCGCCCTTTCATCTACTTTGTTAATAGAATGCTAACAAACAATAATTCAAAGTTTATAGTGTGATGTCGCTTGGGAAAAATCGCTTGTTTGGAGCTCAAACATCGGTTTTTCCGAAACTTATCAAGTTTTAATCAGAGTATTCCTTACTGTTATTTAGACTAAGTTTATTATGACTTCCCTTATTGTATAGCCGTTCACAGTTTATAACGCTAAACGTTGCAACTAATTTAGTATTTATACCCACAAAAAAACCGCGCTACAAGAACACGGTTTTTTAAATATTTCATAATGAGAGTGATTACTAATTTCTAAACTTAAGTCATCAATACCCTGTCAATTGCATTAAACCTACTGCTTCGTGGCTGCCCGTAGCCACAATAGGACCTTCCCAATAAGGAATAGCGAATGGCAACCATTGTTCGGATTTCATTACTCGAGTAGTCAGGTTAATGTTGTACTTTGGTACGTTGATAACCCATTGCAAAGGCAATTTACGTCCATTCCTCAATTTAGCTGTGCCAATCGGAACGATCTCGACATCTTCGCCCTTTAGAATGACAACATCTCCCTTTCTGTCTGCAATGGTTCCGAAAGTATAAGAGGGTTGCCTTACGTGTCGATATTGATTAACCATTAATGTTCGTCCATCTGTCAGACGCAGTGAGAATTGGTCCCAGCCTTGTTGCCCTTCAGCAAGTAAACCACTGCCCCACTCTTTGTTAAACCACGCTTCCCCTTGTACACGGTAAGTTTTACCACCTAGAACAAGTTCACCTTTGGTGCGAATAAACGGTGCAGCTACGCTGAATGAAGCGACAGGAAGAAGATCATGCTTAATCTGATAACCGAAATCGCCATTCACCACATATGGACCAATGGTAGAACTATGGAGGTTAACCTTAAACTCATCGGTTTCTATGTTCAGAGTACTAGGAAAAGGCGCATTGCTGGTTGTGCTCCAACGCCAGTTATCGATCCATAAGCCAAATGGCGCGTCTTGCACACCTGCTTGCCCGATCCCGCCACGAGCGACCCTCTGCTCTTTAATGCTTGTTTGGTTAGATGTAATAACAACATGCGACAAGTACGTCTGTGGGCTTTGCCAGCCGCCTATTTCACGCTCATCGCTAGCTATTCGGAAAAAGCTCCACTGAATACCATAGTGTTCATCATTCTCATCTTGGACATTAGCAAAAAAGTGCCACCACTCATGCTGAAAATCAGGGTGTTCCTTGAAATCTTCAGGTATTGCCACTGGGTCATCTGGCAACACTGGTTCAAATACCGCGTCTTTGCTACCAATCAACACCGTATTGACTTCATTTTCATGCTCCCCTGTTACAGAGCCATAAAAAGAGTCATAGAAAATCCACGATATGCCGCTCAGAGCAACAATAGAGAATAGAACTGGAAATATCTTAGATTTGGATGGACGACTCATACTATAACGCGTCCCGCAGTGACTTCATTGGGGTTTTCCGAACCATATTAAAGACGGGCCAAGCGCCGGCAATAATGAGCGCACCAAATGACCAAGCGAACGTTGTTCCATACTCCCAAGGGATCACTTCCAGCTGCATGGTCCATCCGAAAGATTGTTTAAGGACAACATCGATCATGAGATCAGCCAGTACTAACCCTAATGGAATGGCGATCATCGCTGAGAAAATACCTATCACCAGAAGCTGTAAGCCACCCAATAGAACGAGTTCCTTAGCGGATAAGCCAAAACACCTGAGCAATGCAAAGTGCCGCTGACGAGAAGTTTCACCGGCTAGCGTAGAGAAGAACAATCCGAATACAGCGATAACGAGCGTAATATTGCCTAAGGTTCCTGCGATGCCAAAGGTACGGTCAAACACTTTCAACGCTTGATCATGCACTTTATTGTTATCGTAGATCCGCTCAGGTGAGAGCTTAAATTCTTGATTAAGTTTTCGAAGCAACTGGCTAGAGGCGAAACCATCTTTCAGAATAATACCCAATCCGGCTTCACCTTGATTAGCAAAATGTGTCAGCCAGTTTCTATGTGACAACATCACTTGGTTATAGGGGTTACCGTAATCGTAATAAACGCCAACAACTTGCCAATTGCCATCTAAGGGGGCTGGTAACGCAATGTAATCACCCGCTCGGATTCCCGCTTTTATTGCCATAGATTCACTGACCATCACCCCTTGGGAATGTTGTAAATGGAACCAATAATTGGGAATGGCAACTTTAAGGGTAAGCGCTTCTTTTTCACCTGCTGTATTACCAGTACTGACTGCTTGCATTGTCCCTGAAATACTGCTTATTTCCTTTTCCCAACGCCACCATACTTCTTTCACTTCATCTTGATCAGATAGCCAGGTACTCATTCTCTTTGAAATATTATTGGTCGGCATCACATATACGTCTGCCGCTAAACGCTGAGTTAACCATTTATCCGTTGTTTCACGGAAGCTTCCCACCATGGTTTCAACACCAATGTTGGTTGCAAGTGCAAGCATAAAGGCCATTGCAGCCACTCCACGATAGCTCATGCTGGCAGCACAGTCGGCGAAAAACCATCGAGCTTTCACCCATTTCAGCGAGAACGACAAACCATTAAAGATTTTCCATACAATAAAGGGCATAAAGAGCCCGACGCTTATCAACAATAGCGCGATCAAAGCAAAACCGGACTCTTGAGTTTGATTCGCTTGATGAACCGCAACAGCTGCCACCACGAATACACATGCCAGCATAGCCTGAAAGGTAAATTCCTTACCCGCAAAGCGCACAATAGACAGCTTTGCGCTTAATCGGACTGGTTGAGTTCTAAGCAGTCGGAACAACGGAAAGCTACAAGCGAGCAGCGTCCCCAAAATTGAAACCAGTAAGCTCTTCTTACTCCAGTCCCAGCTCCATTGAATATCCAACCCAACATTGGCTTTATACAAATCTTCTAAGCTCGCAGATACACTAGGCATCAATTGATTCGCTAAAAACAGCCCAAAAACATTGCCGCAAAGCCAAGCAATCACGATCCAAAAAATCAGCTCATAAACGAGTGCTAAGGTGAGCTGCCACATGGATACACCCGTTTGACGCAACACGCCAACCAATGGCTGACGTTGCACAAAGGAGAGCGTCATCGCTTGGTAGAAAATAAACAGACCAACAAAGAAAGAAAGCATGCCAAGTGCGGTCAAATTGGTATGAAAAGCCAACGTTAGCGAATCAAGTTCAGCCCGAGTATTTTGCGAAAATTTCATACCATTAGGTAAAAGCTCTTTTAGTGTTTCCACTTTTTCTGGAGGCATCTTTCCGCAGGCAATAAGATCAAACCCCGTTCGCTGGCTTAGCATCCGAATTAGCGCAATGTCCGCTATTACCCGTGTGCCCGAAAGCAAATTTTGCTCATCTACCAATAGAGGACCAAGTAACGAGCCATCCTCAAGGGTAACGTAATCCCCATCATGCCAACTCAAATGGCCAGCAAGATCCGAACTCACCATAATCGGATAAGGTGGTTCTTTTAACTTAAGGGTATTGATGTCTCGAAGTGATGCACCTTGCTGTAATTCAAGCATGGCGACGGGATCAAGCCCCGTAATAGTAAGTTCCAGGCCGCTTTGAGTTGAGATTCGGTGCGCATCAAAAGGCATACATTGATGAAAACCTTCTCTTCTTAACTGGATATAGAACCCTTGAGGGATCTTATTAGCGCTGTGGACAGGACGAATACGGTAAGGCAGAGGGTTAGAAAAAAGTTTTTCGCCAGCACTGTAGCTTTGTTTTGCATGGTGATTGATGGCAAGTACACCAACAAGAAGGGAGACGCCTAAAGTCAATCCTAGCCAGACGAGAACAATCTGCAAGGGGTGGCGCTTATAGTGACCAAGTAGTGCCTTAACTACGGGCCATAACATGCAGTTGCCCTCCTTGCAGGCGAATGCAACCTTCCATGTGTTGCGCCACTTTTTCACTGTGTGTCACGAGCAATAACGTACAGTCGAGCTGTTTTGTTAAGCTAGTAAGAAGTCGCATGACGGCTTCTGCATTTCTTTCATCTAGACTTCCTGTTGGCTCGTCCGCCAAAAGAAGTTTTGGTTCCATATACAGAGAACGTGCAATCGCAGCTCGCTGCTGCTGCCCACCAGACACTTCTTCAGGGTATCGACCAAGTAAAGGCATGAGATCAAGCGCCGAGAGTATTTGACGCCATAAGCCTCGGTCTTCTGGAAGCCCTTTGAGCTGCCTACAAAAACGTATATTGTCTGCAATATTTAGAGTGGGAAGCAAATTGAACTGTTGGAAGATGTGACCAATGTTATTTCTGCGATACGCTGTACGCTTATATTCAGGTTGCGCATGCATAGAAAATTTTGAAAACCAAATTTCGCCGGAATCGACTTGATCGATGCCTGCAATCAAATTGAGTAAAGTGCTTTTTCCTGATCCGCTTTCCCCCATTAGGGCAAGCTGCTCACCTTGCTTCAATGTCAATTCAGCCCCTTGTAGTACGGGGTGAAACTCTCCACCATCCACGTACCCTTTACATAGGTCTGAAAGATTTAACATTCACTTACTCAACTGGCTTAGTTAGAAATTAGGTATGAGAATCTACACTAAAACAGGAAGCCTAGGAAGTATTTTGACGCAGAGATCACAATATATGCACACCGTTACATGACAAGAGAGACTTATGTTCAATTTTCAACCAAATTTCTAATCCACTTCTTGCTTTTTATACGGTACGTTGATCCAAACCACTTAATGAGCTCTTCAAGCAAAAATAGTGCATAAATATATTCAGGTTTCCACCCAAGAACAATGGCACAAAACGCTGTAACCGGAATGCCAATTACCCACTGAGCAACCAGGTCTTGATAGAGGCAAAAATTTACATCCCCCCCCGCTCTCAGTACACCAACAATCGCCATCATAGGTAAAGAGCGGAGAACGATCCCAACACTTAATACCAACATGAATTTCTGGCTGAGTTCTCGTGTTTCATCAGACAATGCAGTAAATGCGTCCAAGATGTATATCTGACACAAATAAAGAAGTGTCGCTGTAACAATCCCCACTCCTATGTTCACCACCACTAAGCCGATAGCGCGATAATAAACTGACTCTAAATCCTTTGCCCCTAATTGATTACCGATGAGAGCGGCTGAGGCAGTAGAGATACCAATCATGACGCAAAGGGAAATGGATTCCACGGGAGTCATCACAGAGAGTGCAGCAAGACCCTGAACACCTGTTTGCCCCATGATTGCGTGATATACGAATAAGCCTCCAGCCCAAGCAAGAAAGTTAAATGTTGTTGGCATCGAAAGTTTCAAGAAACGAATGACGGTTTCTCGATTCCAAACGGTTACCATTTCATGGAAGCCAAAAGACAATAAATGTTTTTTGGAGTACAGATAACCGTAAAGACAGCACACTTCAATGGCGCTGCTTATCAAGGTGGCAATGGCCGCGCCTTTTATTCCCATTGCAGGTGCGCCTAAATTTCCGAAGATGAAAACCCAGTTCAGAAACACATTAGAAACAATACCAATACCACTAAAGAAAGTACTCAGACCGGGCTTTTGAATTGAACGTAGACCCACTGCCATACTCGCTACACACGCCACACCAAACATGCTAAAAGCAGTAAGCACAATATAATCAGTTCCTAAAGCAATCACTTCGGGTGAGTCGGTTGCGAGGCTCATCACTTGAGTTGGAAATAGTGAGAAACCAACAACGGTTACTGCAGCAATAAGGCTCGCTATCATCCACGTAAGCGCCGTACTTTCCTTCACACCTTTGTGATTGCCAGCTCCCCAATACTGTGCAATGAGCATGGAACCACCAGTTGTAATGCCCACCAGCATGATCGTGGTGACAAACATGGCACGTGACGCGATGCCTACTGCCGCAATGTCTGCTTCTCCGAGTTGACCTAGCATTAATACATCAACCAACCCACGGCTCGAAAACATCACACTTTGCAACGCAATAGGCAAAGCAATTGCAAACAGCTTCCGAATAAAATCCCCTCGAGTATGGTGAAATACAAGATGCATTGCTGATGTCATACGACCCTCTTGCCATCGGTTTATATTGGAGTAAGACTTTTGAAGTAAAAGTATTGGGAGAAAAAATTGGGTAGAAAAAGTATAGAAACACGTTTCCTTAGCTCTATACCCGAGCCATTTTTTGTACCTAAGTGACCTAATGATGCTTAGGTATACTAATCTATATGAATAATAAAAATAAATATACTCAATATGTTAGGGTTTCTAAATGAATAGGGGCTGTTGACCTTTCGGGATAGGTATTAGAGGTTTTATGGCTTTAAAACGAGTATTGGTACTTGGGGCATCCGGCTATGTCGGCTCACAGTTGATTCCTCTTCTATTAAAAGAGGGATACGCCGTAACGGCGGTCGCTCGCCAATTTGAACACTTAAAACGTCGTGTGCTAGAGCATCCAAACTTAACAATACAATACCTTGATTTAGCCGATCGTGAATCTACGTTAAATTTTGTTAATCACTTTGAACTCGCGTTCTTTCTCGTACATGGCATGGCACATGGGTATGACTTCATTGATTATGAGCTGTCACTGGCAGAAAATTTTCGCCAAGCCTTGGATAAAAGCCAAATCCAGCACGTTGTTTACCTGAGCTCACTTCAACCTCAGACTGGCGACTCTAAGCACTTACAAGCAAGGCGAGAAACAGGTAACGTACTAAGGCAATCTCATGTTCCTGTTACCGAAGTTCGTGCTGGTGTCATTATTGGTGCGGGCAGCGCTGCGTTCGAGATCATGCGAGACTTCGTCTATAACCTCCCTATCTTAATTACACCGAAGTGGGTAGGCTCCAAAGCTAACCCAATCGCACTGGATAATTTAAATCATTACCTGTTAGCACTCGCAAAAGATACTCCGAGTGAAAACCAAGTATTCGAAGCAGGCGGCCCTGATATTTTAAGCTATCGAGAACAGTTTCAGATCCTTTGCAATGTAACGTCGAGAAAACGCCCGATTTTATCTACTCGATTACTTACACCCAAGATGGCGAGCTATTGGTTAGGTATGGTAACTTCTGTTCCTTCCAGTATTGGGAAGGCATTATTAGCAGGGCTCACACACGATTTTATAGCCGACAGCCAAGCACTAGAACGTAAATTCCCTCAACCTTTAATACCGTTCAAAAAAGCCGTTGCATCCGCTATTTCAAGTGAAGGTGCTTATTTGAAATCCAACGTATGGGGTTTCGATCCTTCAGCGCTTAAGAGATGGCAGCCAGGCTTTGGCTACTACCCAAAAAAGACGGGTGCTAGCATACAAACCGAAATGGATGCGCAAAGCCTCTGGAAAGTGGTTAAAGAAATTGGGAGCCATGACAAAGGATACTTCTTTGCTACATGGATGTGGCGACTTCGAGAGTGGATGGATGTGTTAGTTGGCGGATCGCTTCCAGTAAGGCAAAAGCCCAGCGATTCTGTATTAAAAGAAGGCGACTATATCGATTCTTGGAAAGTCATTAAACACGAAGAAAACGCCTTTATTTCTTTGTTGTTTGGAATGAAAGGTCCTGGACTAGGGCGGTTAGAATTCTCCCTAAAAGACCACGGAAACTACCGAGAGTTGAACGTCACCGCTTGGTGGCACCCTAAAGGCTTTTTAGGATTGCTCTATTGGTTTGCAATGATGCCTGCACACCTATTTGTTTTTCAAGGAATGATCAAAGCCATTGTTCAACAAGCAAAGCTTGAGAATAAGGCAAAAAAATAGGAAGCCACTTGGCTCCCTACTATACCTATCTGGATCTATTTTCTATCTAACCTGAACTCGGGATAAGGGGTTAGCTAATCTATTCAAATACAGGTAGATTTCCAACATATGAATTCTAATGAGCCATTTTTGCTTAAGACAAGGCGAAGCCACGAACCAATAACGGGTTATTGGGAGGGGGTTCAACGAAGTAATAAGTAAAAAGAGCCATTAGAAAGCAATCTGTTATCCCGAGTTCAGGTTATCTAGGTCTATTTATCCATACCATAGCCAAGTGGAATTTCGGCTAACTGCGGCCCCTGGTTATTTGGGTACACCAAATACTCACCATGGTATTTCACCTTCGATTTATAATCGGTAACTTTATGAACCAAAAATCCTTGCTCCGTCGCCAAGCGAATAAATTCCGCGTGGTTGCCACGCACATACCAGCTCATTGGCTTGATTAAATCAGCGCCTTCAAAACAATCATCGCATTGATGTGAACAGAGCAAAAATGAACTGTCACCTTCTGTAAAGACTTGAATCTTCTCTCGGGCATCATATTCAGTACACACAGCCCAACCCTTAGCTTCCATGAAATCGATAAAACCTTCAATTTCGCTATCTAAAACAGGAGTCGCGTCTTTATCTACTGGCGTAAATTCAGCGTATAACTGAGAAATTTGACGAAACAACAAAAGCAGATCGAGTTGCGTACCTTTGCTTCGACCTGATTTTTGCCAGCGAATTAAATCTCCACTGACAACACGATGAAAACGCTGACCTTTAATCGCACGTGTAATCCAGCGAAGAATAAAGTGTGTATTGCTCACCGGTGTATCAGCTAAACGCCCTTTATTGTGCTCTTCTGCCATTTCATCTAAAGCAGTATTAACAAGGTTTTGAATCTCAATATGGTATTTAGACATTACGCCTTTCTTCCTAACGTCCAGTAAAATAGTGCGGATAATACCGCACAGAGCGTCATCATCATAATCATTGGTACTTGTGTATTCGACGGCATAAAGGCAACCAGAGCCCCCATAAGAGATCCGATCCCAAACCTCAGCGTGCCCGCTAAAGAAGAGGCTGTACCTGCCATCTTAGGGTAACCGCTAAGCAGTAGCGCCATGCTGTTACTGCCGATTGTCGCAATAGTACCGACAAACAGCATAACAAAGGGAACAATACCCCATAACCCTAAATCAAATAGCCAGCCGAGAAAAAGCCCAACTCCTGCAATCAATTTAAGCGTTAACCCAAGTCTTAGCATCCAGTGTGAGCCCACTTTTTTTACAATCCGACCGTTGAGAATCGTCATCAGGATCATGCAGATAATATTCAATCCAAATAGATAACCAAATTGATCAGGAGTGACATGATAAAGATCGATATAAACAAAAGAGCCAGCAGTTAAAAAGACAAACATGCCAGAAAATGAAAACGCACTTGAAAGAATGAGACCTAACGCCAGTGGATTGGTACACAATTTAGCGTAGTTCCTCAAACTTGTTCTGAAATTTAATGGCTGACGGTTCTCTGGTGCCAGTGTCTCTGGGATTTTCCATAAAACAGCAGCGATAACGACAGCAGAAAAGATGGCCAATGTCCAAAAGATCGAACGCCAACCAAACCAGACGGCGAGGTGACCACCGATCATTGGTGCAACCAGCGGAGCAAGCGTAACCACTAATGTAATAAAGGACATCGTTCGAGAAAAGTCTTCTCTATCGAACATATCCCTGACCACAGCCTGTATAACAACCGCTGCCGCAGCTCCGGCAAACCCTTGCGCGACACGCACAGACATTAATGCATCAATACCCGTTGTGGTGGCCGACACTATTGAGGCAAGCGCAAATAATACGACACCTATAAGCAGCACTGGTCTCCTGCCATAACTGTCTGCCAATGGACCATGCAGCAGCTGCCCAAATGCAAACCCTAACGTATACGCGGTTAATGTAATTTGCACTTCACCCGCGGTTACTCCTAGATCTTTTGCTATCGCAGGCATTGCAGGCAAATACATATCGATCGCGAGCGGTGTAAGAGCCCCGATGGCTCCTAAAATAATGAACAGCAATAAGCTGAGTTGAGGTGTCTTTTGAGAAGACATAACTCTCCTAGAGAAAAGATGAGAAAAAACTGTCAGTAATAGATATATCAATTCCAACCTATAGACACGAAAATGCCTAAAGGTTACTGGCTTTGCGTCCCTTAGGCTTAATCAAGAATAGACAGAATCAATTTCTTCTTGGGTTAGATAACGGTATTCACCAGGTTCTAGGTCTTCATCCAAATAGATGTCACCGATGCGCTCTCGGTGGAGCCCTTCTACTTTATTGCCAAGTGCCGCAAACATTCGCTTAACTTGATGGTACTTACCTTCATGAATCGTCAGCAGTACTTCTTTTTCATCAATAATTTCGAGCTGAGCTGGCAAAGTTGGCTCTTTTTCATTTCTGAGCTCAATTCCCTGTGTGAATCGGTCAACATACTCTTGTTGCACAGGATCAGCAAGCCACACACGATAGGTTTTTTCGCACTTATGTTTTGGTGAAGTAATACGGTGCGACCATTTACCGTCATCGGTAATGAGAACTAACCCTGTTGTATCCACATCCAGCCTACCCGCGAAGTGCAAATTTTCCATTTTCACTTCATCTAGTAAAACAAATGCGGTGTGGTTGAACCCATCTTCATGGGAACATACAAAACCATCAGGCTTGAATAACATAATGTATCGCGGACCTTGCATGGTGATAGTTCGCCCTTGCCATTCAACGTCGCATGCCTCGGTTACTTTGAAGGCACCGCTTTTTTGCATGGTGTCATTGACGGTTACATCGCCACTTTTAATGATCTTTGTGGCTTCTTTACGTGTTGCTCCTAGAGCATCACAGAGAAATTTGTCTAAACGCATGGATACCTCATAACTACTAAGTCGGGTATTATACCCAGCAAATAAAAATAAATGACGATTTTCATTACTGTATGTACACCCTTCGCCCCTACCAAGCCGATTCCGTTAAAGCGGTTGTGCATTATTTTCGTAAAAATAACTCACCTGCGGTAATAGTGCTCCCAACCGGTGCAGGCAAAAGCCTCGTAATTGCTGAATTGGCTCGCCTAGCAAAAGGAAGAGTGTTAGTCCTTGCTCACGTAAAAGAACTTGTTGAGCAAAATCATGCCAAGTACGAAGGGTATGATTTGCAAGGTTCCATTTACTCGGCAGGTTTAGGGCGCAAAGAGACGGATCAGCAAGTTGTGTTTGCCTCTGTCCAATCTGTCGTCCGAAACCTTGACGCCTTTGCAAACCAATTTTCGTTACTGGTTATCGACGAGTGTCATCGTGTTCCCGACAATACCAGCAGCAGCTATCGCAAAGTCATCAGCCATGTTCAATCCATTAACCCTGGAATTAAAGTACTTGGTTTAACCGCCACACCTTACCGCTTAGGAATGGGTTGGATTTACCAGTACCACACTCGAGGGTTGGTCCGCAGTGAAGAACCTCGTTTCTTCCGCGACTGTATTTTCGAACTTCCGATTCGCTACCTACTCGACGAAGGCTTTCTAACACCGGCAAAGCTTATCGATGCACCAGTATTGAGTTACGACTTTTCTCAGCTCAAGCCCGCTTCCACCGGACGATATAAAGAGTCCGAGATGGACTTGGTGATAGAGCAGTCAAAACGAGCGACACCTCAAATTGTCCAACAAATTATTGCTCAAGCTCTAGACCGACACGGCGTTATGATTTTTGCCGCAACAGTCAGACATGCCCAAGAAATCCTTTCCATCTTGCCAGAAAATGAATGCTCTCTCGTCATCGGTGATACAGAAACTAAAGAACGTGACCGTATTATCCAATCTTTTAAAAATCGCGAGATCAAATTCCTTGTTAATGTATCAGTTTTGACCACTGGTTTTGATGCACCTCACGTCGATTTAATTGCAATTTTACGCCCTACCGAATCTGTGAGTTTGTACCAGCAAATCGTTGGGCGAGGGCTTCGTCTTTCGAACGGAAAAACAGAATGTTTGGTGCTCGATTACGCCGGAAATAGTTACGACCTTTATCAACCTGAAATAGGTAACCCAAAACCAGACTCTGATAGCGAAATCATAACCATACCTTGCCCATCTTGCGGCTTTAACAACAGCTTTTGGGGCAAACTTGACGCAGCCGGCTTCTTAATCGAACACTATGGCAGGAAATGCCAAGGCTACTTCGAAGAAGAAGATGGCACGCGAGAGCACTGCGACTACCGCTTTCGCGCGAAATACTGCCCTGACTGCGGCGCTGATAATGACATCGCCGCTCGTATCTGCCATGAGTGCGACGCCACATTAGTAGACCCCGACAAAAAGCTGAAAGAAGCGTTGAACCTGAAAGATGCGTTAGTTTTTGAATGCACGGATATGCAGCTCTCTGTTCATAAAAACGAGAAAGGCAAACCGCAGCTTAAAGTCACTTATTACGGTGATAACAATGCTCAGGTCCATCAGTTTTGGTCGCTGACGACTAAAAAACAGAAAGAGACATTTCAAAAAATGTTTGTTCGCCCTCATCTAGCGGACCGCCATCGCCCATTCGAAGAGAGCTCACCCACAAAGGTG
The DNA here is from genome assembly GCF_002933855.1 of Vibrio penaeicida. GTDB lineage: Bacteria > Pseudomonadota > Gammaproteobacteria > Enterobacterales > Vibrionaceae > Vibrio > Vibrio penaeicida_A. The sequence goes on along the minus strand of NZ_BFAQ01000008.1, from coordinate 15,256 downwards.
GTCAACCACCAGCACCGATTCCGCTTGCCTCAGTTTGTCATTGCAAGAAAATCTGGGCGATTCTGGACAATGCGCGACAAGATTTTTGCAGATGAACTCACGCAATAAAGCTTTAAGATCTATGCGATGAGCTCTGAGCTTACCATTCAGATTTAGCGTTCACCGAGCACTTCAAATTCATCGTAAACCAATCTTGCTTTTCCGTCGGCTTGAAGCTGCCAATGCTCACGATGAACCACACCATAGGCTTTGTTCATCTGCCATTGGGCACTCAAAATGTAACCACCTTCGCCTTCTGGTTGCCAATCTATATTGGAATATTCGACCTCAGTAAAACCTTGGCCAATGAGATTTGCCCAAAACGTTTCTATCTCTTCTCTTCCTTTAAATGTGCCAAATGGCTTAGCCACCATTTCTGTGTTCTCGGCGTATTGAGATGCGCAACCTTCTGCATCTCCTTGATTGAACGCATTTTTCCAAGCCTCAATCCCAGCCTTACAAGCGTTAAGAGTTTCTTGCGACATTTTCGTATTTCCTATGTTGTATGGGTGAACAACAAGAAATTTACCGTTATGATTAGTAAAGAAAAACAAATCAATTAGAAATGACTGTTTAATCAGACAGAACAATTATGGATAGATTTCGTCAAATGACGCTGTTTATGAACATCGTCGAAGAAGGGTCAATTACCAAGGCAGCAAACCGCTTGGACTTATCCAAGTCGGTGTTAAGTCAGCACTTGAAACAACTTGAATCCGACCTTAAGACAACACTCCTCAAACGCACGACGCGAAAGCAAGTTCTCACCGTTGCAGGACAAAAATTCTATGATCACTGCCGTGAAATGCATTCCATTGCTAACTTGGCGTGGGAAGAGGTACAAGAACAGCAAACAGAACCTAGTGGAAAACTTACCCTAACAGCCCCCAACGCACTCATGGAAAGCGTTGTCGTGCCTGCATTAGTCGATGTATTTACCAGCTATAAGAACGTCTCATTAGATTTGATTTGCAGTGATCAACAACTCGACCTAATGGAACATGATATTGATCTGGCAGTTCGAGTCGGCTTTTCTAAAGACAGTAATTACAAACAAAAAAGAATCGGGGAATTTACTGACATCTTATGCAGATCTAAGAAAACGATAACTCAATCGCACAAGCCCCCTTACATAGCCAACCATTGGCAGGGGCAAAAAATTGTTCATCAAATGGCTCACAACCAAACTGGTGTATCCAAGGAGATGGCGTTTACACCTACACATCGCACCAATACTGTTTATCAAACAAAATCGCTGATATCGAAAGGAATGGGCATTGGTTTGATTCCCGACATTCTCATAGATGCTAAAGATGAACTCGTCCCAGTGATAGAAAATTATCATTTGGCCCCGACTCCAGTTTTCGTACTCCATCCCTTTAAATCCGCAGTTCCCATTAGTGTTTCCGTAGCAATGAACGCCATAGAAACCTCGTTGCATATGAGAGATAAGTATGATAAAAATTACGTCTGTAAGAAAGTGTAAGATTCATAAACAATTGAGCCGATGAGTAAGGACTCAATAGTCTCCTGCATGTAAAATGACCACACTTCCATCATCCGAGTAGTCAATCTGAATTGATTGCCCTTCTTGTTTAATCGGATTGATTGAATGGTAAAAAGAAACTAAGCAATATACCGCTAGGCACGCTTTTCATAGGCGTCCTGCGATTATGATTGAAGTATCTTTTTTTGCCCGCCATTCGCGGGCTTTTTTGTAATCTGTTTTCAAAAGAGGGTGCTTTGAGCCAATTTATTAATCTTTTCAGAAAGCTGGCTGCTTTTATTGCAGTCGCAATTGCATTTGCTTTTGTATACGGAAAGATACCAGAAGAGCAGGAAATGCTCGCGCTTAATGCTCTCATCATTTTTGCGGTTATCGCTTATAAACGTAAACGAGTGTACCAAGCTAAAAAAGCTCGCTAGCCTTGTCCCTAAGAGTCAATTAACATCAATCAATTAAAATCAGCCCATTACCTCAACCCTTTCTTGCTTCGCGCTTCTCTTCAAAACTCGTCATTTATTCTCAAGTTTGGCAGATTGTTGTTGTCATGCCTAAGTTCACTTTCTATTCATTTTTACTTGTTTATACTCCTTTACAGTTATCGCTTTTAAGGTAAGTCTATGTTTCGACATCCTATTGCAGCTATCGCTCTGCTTCTGCTCCCACTTGGGGTAAGTCAGGCCTATGCTTTTCAAGATGAATCTCCAAATTCAATTGTGATCGACGTTCCGCACGATGGGACTCGAATTGAAATCGATGAAGATCAGGATGATGTCTATGAAGCTGTTCAAGCAGGACGTATTCAGCCATTTTCCGCTTTGTATCAGGCGGTTGAAAATCAACTAAATGGTCGGGTAATTAAAGTCGAGCTAGATGAAGATGATGACCAATGGATATATGAGCTCAGGCTAGTACACGACAACAATGTCATCAAAGTCGAATACGACGCCAGCACACTTGAACTCATGCAGATCAAGGGCAGAAACCTTAATCAAGTCATAAAACAAAATAAGAAGTAAACAAAATGAAAGTACTCGTAGTAGAAGATGAGCCTCGTTTAGGCGAGCAAATTATTGAAACTCTTGAGCAGGCTGGCTGGGTTCCCGAATTATCAGAAGATGGGATTGATGCCTTGTATAGAGCCACGTCCGAAGAGTGGGACATGATCGTACTGGATCTTGGGCTACCAAAATTGGACGGTTTAACAGTACTTAAAGGGATACGAGATGAGAATATAAATACCCCTGTCATTATTCTTAGTGCTCGCGATACCCTATCTCAGCGTGTTGAAGGCTTGAATGCTGGCGCAGACGATTACTTAACGAAACCTTTTGAAATGGTTGAATTGATTGCACGTATACGCGCCCAACTGCGCCGTGCTTCTGGCAATGCATCGCCTATTATGCAGGTCGGTGATTTAAGCTTAGACACGCGCACCTCCAAAGTATTATGGCAAGGACAAGCAATTAGCCTTACCGCGCTCGAATACAAAGTAGTTGCCTACTTTATGCACAATGCGGAAAAAGTAATTTCCAGAACAGAACTGGTAGAGCATATATACAAACAAGATTTCGATCGGGATTCTAATACCATCGAAGTGTTTATTGGACGAATTCGCAAAAAAATCGCGCCAGATGTGATTAAAACAGTGCGCGGACTTGGATATCAACTGAATGCTAATTAAACCCGCTTTTGTACGGCACTTAAGCCTAAGAAACCGCCTTCTTGCTGGGGCGGTTATTTGGTTAGGGTTAATGGTATTCTCGGCTGGTCTTCTTATCCCAAATTTAATCAAAGATTATCTAGAAGAAGACATTCGGCAGCAACTCAGCCTGTCTTTGGACGAGCTCACAGCCAACATTGATGTAGATGGTCAAGGTAGAATGGTCATGCCTTTTAGGTTATCCGACCCTCGGTTCAACCGCCCCTACAGCGGGCTATATTGGATGGCAGTCACCGAAAACCAAGTCATGCGATCACGTTCGCTATGGGACCAGTTAATCACCTTTAAGCGCTTCAAAGGAGCTAGAGGCGCGAATGGTGAAAAGCTCGTTTATATTCAAAGAAATATCTACTTGCCCGATTTTTCTGAACCTATAACTATTACTGTGGGGTTAGATGAACAACCTTTGGAAGATACACTCCACGCTTTAATGGGTCAGATATCTCTGGTGCTTATGTTGCTTTTTGTCGGCATCCTAATCCTAATTGGGCTTCAAGTTTCTTGGTCGCTTCGACCTCTCGGGAAAATGCAGAAAGAGTTACATAAGCTGCGATCAGGAGAGCAAAGCGCCCTAGAAAACAACTACCCTAAAGAGGTTCAGCCTCTGACTTCGGATTTGAATGCCTTGCTTTTCCATTATCAGGAATTATTGCAGCGCGCTCGAAATCACGCAGGCAATTTATCTCACGCTTTAAAAACACCCATTTCCGTTCTTAAAAACGAAGTATCCCAACTCGATGTGGATACCAAAGGAAAACTTGAACCTTCCCTCATCAACTTACAGCAGCAAATTGATTACCATTTAGGACGCGCTCGAATGGCGGGATCAATGCATATTTTGGCTGTCAGTTGCCAACCGAGCGATCAAGTTGATGCGATTTCCATCGCGTTTGATAAGGTATTCGCAGACAGAGAAATCCTACTCATCAACGAGCTAGACTCGGATTTGAAAGTCGCGGTTGAAGCGACAGATATGGATGAAATGCTGGGTAACTTACTCGAAAATGGTTACAAATGGGCGAAATCTCAGATCCGCGTCTACTCAGAGCCCGTTTCCGAAACTCAAGTAGCATTGGTTGTTGAAGATAATGGTCCGGGCATTCCGGATGAAAAGAAAGATCTCGTAATGAAACGAGGAGTTCGCCTCGATGAAGAAACACCAGGTTCAGGACTGGGTTTAAACATTGTTCAAGAAATGGCGCACAGCTATCGAGGACAGCTTATTTTGGAAGACAGCGATTCAGGCGGCACCAAAGCCAAACTGATCATTAACTTGTGTACAAATCAGAAAAAGCGCTAGCGAATAGGCAGGGCAAATTGCTTTTTAACCTGTCCAAACGCAAAGCTAGACTCTATCGACTCAATATGCGGTAAGCAAGTCAACTCTTTACGGATAAACCTTTCGTAAGTCTGTAAAGAGTGGCTGACCACTCTAAGGAGATAATCGTGGCTACCTGTCATTAAGAAACACTCCATTACTTCCTCCATATCTTGCACCATTACCTCGAACTGATGAATATTATCTTCCGTCGGTTTTTCTAGCTTTACCAACACAAAAACATTGATTGGTAACCCACACTTTTCTTGGTCTACATGAGCATGATACCCCTGTAGTAACCCTTCTTTTTCAAGTGCTCTTACCCTTCTTAAACATGGGGAAGGCGATAACGATACCCTATCTGCCAGTTCTTGATTTGTTAGCCGACCATCTCTTTGCAGTTCATTCAATATCTTTTTATCAATGTTATCCATAAGTTGCTCAATATCATTCTGAATTAAAAAATTCTGCTAAATAATGATTAATTTAGAGCATATATTGCAATCATTCACCCTGAGCTTGCACTTAAAATTAACAATATCTTAACCAAACCGTGCAAGGATGCTTTATGAAACCTGAAAAACAACTTAGTCCTCTAAGAAACTCCACGTCCGAAGACAGTGCATTTGCGCTTGCCATAGAACAAGCCGAGCACTTTGGTATTGATGTCGAAACAGATTACGGTCGTACATTAGTAGAACTTGCTACAACCTTATATAACGCAAACAGCAAAACCCACGACTTATGGGCTATTACCATGGATGGGTTAACCGAATTGGACAAAAGCGACCGAATTGCATGGTTTAACGCTAAAAGGTTTCTCTCATTTCAGTTAGCGAAAATCCTAGATAACCTTCAAAACCCGATGCGTGCCACTTATCAATCCATTGCAACCAATAAAGGCCATTTTTCCCCTAAAGGGGCATACCCAATCTTTGACAATGTTGCCGCCATATTTTCAGCAAGCCCCGTTATTACTCGAACGGCAACTTATCTATTTGCCTGTACCGAATGGGTCGAAGATGCGTTCAATGGTAGAGAGCCATTACATGAAATTTACTCTCGCCTACTCAATCCAACCTCTATCAGCTTGGCGAATCACATCGTAGATATCGAAACCGGAACAAATGCAGATCAATATCTAGCTTGGAATTTTAACTCCGGAATGGCTGCGATTGATGGACTACTTAGCCATACTCTCGGTCGAGAAGACATCGTTATCGCTTCCCGAAATATATATGGCGGCTCATACCAGTTATTACACGATTGGTACCGAAAATCTTCTAATCTGGATGTCGCTATTGAGTGGGTAGATGGCTATGAAGCTAGCGACTTTTCCGCAGCCATGGATACGGTGGCAGAAAAATATTCAGACAGAATCCAAACTGGTAAGCAAATTTATATTTACTTAGAAAGTCCATGTAATCCCCACGGCTACGTGCTTGATGTTGCTGGTATATCCAAAGCCGCTCACCAACGTAACTGGATGGTGATGGTCGATACCACTGTTGGAACACCTTTTTTACACCCCGTTTTAAAGAAAGATGATCCCATAGAGCGACCGGATTTTGTTATCCATTCCTACACGAAAGAACTCGCAGGCTCAGGAACAACAACGGCTGGTGTGGTCATTGGTCGTAATGAAGAAATGTTCATTCCCAAAGGCGATTCTGTTAGCTACAAGGCGGCCAATGGTAAAATTCGCCAACGCAACTGGGATGAAACCCTTTTTTGGAATGTTTACTATGTAAAAGGCGCTTTTCTCGATGCTGATAAAGCATTTGAAGTCTTGAACGGTATGAAGACATTTGAGCTGCGAGTGATTCAAAAATCGGTGAATACACTGGCATTAGCACGAGTATTTGATGCTCACCCTGATATTAATGTGTCATGTCCTGGGCTAGAAAGCAGCCCTAATTACCCTGTCCTTAAGGAGAATATGCATTTATCGTTACCCGCCTCCTTATTTACTATCGATATGGAAGGAAGCGGAGGTCGGGAAGCTATAAACCAAGACGTCTATAAGCAGTTTTTCGATATGTTAGAACCCGCGATAGGGATGCAAGTCAGCCTTGGGCAGACGAATACGGTGGCGCTCTGCCCCGCCATGACTACGCATTCAGAGCTCTCAGAAAAAGCTCAAGAGGACGCAGGCATAACCCCCACCACCATGCGTATTTCGGTCGGCTTAGAAGATCCAAGAATGTTCCTTGCTCATATCGTAAATGCAGCAAAACTATCGATAGACTTGGCACACTCAGATTTTTCAACCCAATTCCCAAGTGCTGAAAAAATCGATGAGATTTATCTCAGTACGTACATGGAAGTCCACCAGAAATTTTCAATGAGTACACCTAGTTTCAATCAGTACTCTGAATAGGGTTTGCTCTAGCTTAAATCAAGCCAATAAGTACCAAAAAACACTTAAGTACTTATTGGTTTTAGTTCCAATATCCAATACTTGCCTGCTGAGATCACGAGTCGCCAATAAACTCATTGCTTTGATAAATGCAATGTCATTAAATAATTCACTTATAAAAACAAATTCGAAAACATTACTACAAAAACAATAAGTTATTCGATTAACAAAGATCCATACACATATATTTAATGTAAATTGCATCTAGAAACACATTCTTCGTGTTCTGCCCGTCAGGAAGACAAACTATATATTGGCTAGTTAAAACTGCATTTTCAAAATGCAGGAAAAGGATATTTCACCGTGTTTAAGTATGCTGGGCAAATCTCGCCTACAAAAAAGTTAAATTTGCGCCCTAATAAAATTGTTATCGCCCTTTGTGCTTCAATTTTACCCGCTTCCTACTTCCCTAACGCAATCGCTGCAAACTCTGTGTCTCTGAGCTTAAATCATTTACAGAAACAGAATGCTTTATCAAGTACTCAAGGAGTTCAACAGACGGTCAATGTCACGTCGAGTAGTAACGCTGTTTTATCTGAACTCAAAAAGGTTTACGCACTTTCGGATAATGAAGAGTTCCAACTATTAAAAAGTGTACATTCATCTTCCGGACAGCTTCATCAAAGGTACGTTCAAACGATTAACGGTGTGCCTGTATATGGCAAACAGGTATCAATCCATGTTGATGACCAAGGTGTCTACTGGTTAGGTGGGCAAGTATTAGTCGGGGCAAATCAAGATGTTCAATCAGGCGCACTTCTTCGTACTCTGACTGATTTAGAAGCAAAGAACTTAGCAAAAGCGTATTTTGATGCCAATTTTGCGAAAGGAAAGTTATGGACTTTTGAGCGCGAGAATAGCCTCGCCACCATTGCATTAAAAGAACAACAAGCATTCGAGGTTAAACATGTTACGTTCATCGCGACACCTTATGGTCACGTAGCAAACCCTATTCGTTTCAACGCGTTTGTAAATAAACAAGGAAAGGTTATCGAAGCGTGGAATTCCATGACACATGCCCAAGCAAGTGGTCCTGGCGGGAATCTAAAAACGGGGCGATACAATTACGGGACAGAATACAACCACCTAGAAGTGACTCAAAATGGAACTGAGTGCTTACTAGAAAACGATCGGGTTAGAACTCTTAACATGAACCACTCTAAATATGGAGGCTCGGTTCATTCTTTTACTTGTTCAACAAACAATGATAAAGAAATTAATGGCGCGTATTCACCATTAAACGATGCTCACTATTTTGGTGGGGTTGTATTTGACCTCTATAACGATTGGTTCCAACTTTCTCCATTAAGCCAAAAGTTAGAGATGCGAGTCCATTACGGCAACAGCTACGAGAACGCGTTCTGGGATGGTCAAAGAATGACCTTTGGGGATGGTGCCAGCCGCTTTTACCCACTAGTAAGCCTAGATGTCGTCGCACATGAAGTCTCCCACGGTTTTACCGAGCAAAACAGCGGTCTTATCTACTCAAACCAATCTGGAGGCATCAACGAATCGTTTTCAGATGTCGCAGGCGAAGCCGCAGAGTACTTTATGACGGGCAGCAATGATTGGCTGGTCGGAGAAACGATATTCAAAGCGACGGGTCAGGCACTTCGATATTTAGAAGATCCTACCAGAGATGGCAGCTCTATAGGTCATGCCGATAACTATTACGACGGTCTTGATGTTCACTACAGCAGTGGGGTATTCAACCGGGCTTTTTACTTACTCACAAACTCGACTGGATGGAATATTCAAAAAGCATTCACTGCCTATGTGGATGCCAATCGATTTTATTGGACCCCCAGTACCACATATGTCGAAGGCGCATGCGGAGTGATTTTAGCAGCACGAGACAAAGGGTATGACTGGCAAAAAGCCTTTGAATCATTTCAACAGGTAGGTGTCGTTTGCGACGATATACCAATTGATACAGACGGCGATGGTATGCCTAACACATGGGAAATCACTTATGGGTTGGATGAAACGAGTGCAAGTGATGCTGAACTGGATGGTGACAGTGATGCCTTAACAAACTTGCAAGAGTTTTCATATAAAACTAACCCACTAGTTCCAGACACTGACGGTGACGGTATCAATGATGGTGAAGAGGTCAGAATTGGAACAAAACCAACCGATGTCGATTCTGACTCCGATGGTTTACCTGACGGCTGGGAAAAAAATATCGGTCTGGATCCATTAGACTCTGCCGATGCAATTTTAGATTTAGATTCCGATGGCTTTACAAATAGCCAAGAATATCAAATGGGTACTAGAGCAAACGATGCCTACTCTTACCCACCTTTACTATCAACCCTCCATGAATCTTTTGAAAATGGTTCACCAATTGGTTGGAGCACACCAACCGAGGCAACCAAAGGCTGGATTATTTCAAATTCCAACAACACTCATGGAGTGGCAAGTTTTGTCTCTGCTGACATTGAAGATAACCAATCATCGCAGGTTACATTTTCAAATATCTTTGCTTCGGGCATATTAACATTTGATTATAAAGTCGAATCTGAAAAATATTTCGACTACTTTGAAATGTACTTAAACGATAGTTTGGTGATTAAGACATCGGGTTATCACTCAGAGAGTGTAACTATTGCCGTTCAGGAAGGATTCAACACTCTTCACTTCAAATTCTCTAAAGACTACTCCCTGTCTTCTGGGTTTGATTCTGCATGGATTGATAACGTTAAATTTGTTGCGACCGACTCAGACTCTGATGGGATGAGTGATTCATGGGAAAACAAATATGGTTATGACCCGCAAAACGCAGGCGATGCTAGCTTAGATGGTGACAATGATAATTTAACCAACCTAGAAGAACATAATGTTGGCACAAATCCGAATTTATCGGATAGCGACAATGACGGTCTTTCAGATTATATAGAAATCAATGATTCCCATAGTAATCCAACAATTCATGATACCGATAACGACGACATTCCAGATGGTTGGGAATATGAAAATGGTTTAAATCCAAACGATCCATCCGATCGAGATTCTGATGCCGATTCTGACACGCTATCAAACTATGATGAATACGTTCACCAAACAAACCCACAAAATTCCGACAGCGATAGTGATTTACTCAGTGACGGTGAAGAGATTAATACTGTTGGTTCAGATCCACTGAACTCCGACACTGACTCTGACCACCTTCCAGATGGCTGGGAAATGGAGCACAACCTAAACCCTCTTTTAGAATCCGATGCCACTTCCGATGAAGACAATGACGGGTTAAATGCATTGCAGGAATTTGAGATAAAATCCAACCCTAACAAGTCTGATTCTGATGGTGATAGCATGCCAGATAAATGGGAGCACGATAATAATCTCGATCCAACTGATGCGGCTGATGCTGCTGGGGATGCTGACGGAGATTCACTAACAAATTTGGGCGAATACATCGCGAAAACCAACCCAATGGACCCTGATACTGACAACGACGGCATGCCAGACGGAAGTGATTCGGCTCCAACCCAAAAACAAGTTGAAACAGGTGGTTCCAGTGGAGGCTCTACTTCAATGCTCGCTTTGTTTGGATTGTTCTTACTTGCTCTAACACGTCGAAAAAATAGAATCTAGTCAGCAAAAGCCCTTGAGAATTCTCAAGGGCTTTATCATTCCAATTCAGATCAATCCGCATTAGGTAGCAGTATATGAGCAGTTGCCAAGTTCAAAGATTTCGGCTGAATAACCGAAACAAACCCGTCGGAGTAATAATCTTGTGATTCATTAATTACGCTAGGAGACGTTACTTTTAAAGGAACCGATTCCCAATGCTTCGTTTTCAGTTCGACTTCCTCCGCAAAGCGATCACGTTCTTGATCAACATTTGGGTCGATTTTGTGAAGTAGCGTTACGATGCCATTATAATGAGAAATTTTAAGCCCTGCGTCATAGCTTATTGCTCCCAACCACACGGGTTGGTTTATATCTGAGTTAACACCAATATTCCACCAACGCACATGGCTTCTGTTCAGTAAGTCACCTGGTAGCTGATACGCAAGCCATTGAGGTTCACCTTTCCAATACAGATCAGATACAGGAGGAACCCTTTTATCCAGCATCGACAAATAGTCTTTTACTTTGAATTGATTTCGGCTAAATGTACGGTTCTTTATCCACCCCATCTTGTTCATCAAAATGTGGGGGGACTCACCGATAAAGACAAGATTTATCGCTTGTGCGTCGTACACATCGGCTCTTCCCGGATACACATTAAAGTCAGTCCTTGCAAGACTGCGATGATTTGATGGTATAGGTTTATTTGCAGGGTAACTTTGAATAAAAAAGTGATAATAATTCAGACCCAATAATCCTATCGCTCCAAAAACTAACACTCTGGATACTGATTTTCTAACTCCAAACTTTCGGATCCAATAGACGCTGAATACAAAAACAACAGATAATAGGGAAATTAGCGCTATATGTTCTTTTACAAAAACTTGAATTTGGGTGAGTAGTTCAAAAGATTCCAGTCCATAAGAAATAAGATAACCCCAGAATACAAATTGACCCACTCCTATGAAAACGCCGATGGAATCATAAAGAGTAAAACGGCGCCAACTTACCCTGCTTCCTCCAGCAATAAATGGGACAACCCAGGCAACAGGACCAAGTAGACGAGCGAAAGTAATCACCCAAGCACCTTTTCGATGCATCAAAAGCCGAGCTCGTGCAAATACCCTACGTAAACTTGGTTTTGTGTGAATTAGTTTACGCTGAATGCGATAACCGAAGTTCCAACCAATGAAGTAACTGCATTGATCACCAACCAATGCCCCTAAAAGCACGGCTAGTACCCCAGCAGGACTTCCCTGCTGAAGCAAGTAGCCTGCACTCAGCAGGAATGGCTCCCCCATCACAATTAAATTCGGACCTATTAACCCATCCAATAATGCACCAAGGAATAACGTAAGCATTTCCATTAGCGAGTGTAATGCCCGAATTTATACTCCATTTCTTGATTACGCATCTCACCAAAGAAAAATCGCCTAACATTCGCTTTCAGATACACCCATCCTGTTGCGGCAAAGCCGTCTTGATCTAAGCGTCGAGGGTCGAATTCAAACGTCATAGGCAGGAAACGAAAACGCCATGTTTGGCTTGCACGTTTCACATAGTCACAGTCTTCACACAACGTAATTTGCTCATCAAACCCATCTAGATCGGCATGAGCTCTTTTGGTCGAAAAGATACAAGCTCCCACTGCTGTTGGAAACACAAACTGAGTAGCAAATAATCCTATATTGAACAGCCCGTATCCCGCCTTATGCGCTAAGGGAAGATCTTTTGATCCCATGTAGATGCCAGCAACTTCTAGCTTCGTTTCTGATAGTTTTTCTATTGCATTTTGTAGGAATGATGGTCTTAGCCGAACATCCGCATCCAAAAATAGCAGTCGATTATGTTTAGCTTTTGAAGCACCAGTATTCCTGCCCAAGCTGACACCTCTTTCCCCCATGTTGTATACCGTGAGGGCTGGTAAGTCGTCACCAAACGAAGACGCTACGTTGATTGTTTCATCATCACTGTTAGAATCCACCACAATCACTTCAAAGTTTCGATAGCTCTGCTGGCTTAAATCTTTTAGCAGATTAGCTATTCGGGCTTCTTCATTTAATGTGATCACGATTATGCTGATAGGTTCCATAAGTTCACTCTCTCTTCTGCTTGTTCGTCACGCTTAAACTATCAAGCTGAGGATTAACTCGCGGTGAGGCTAAGATTCACTTTCCATTCATCGTACTGTAAAAATAGTGTTCTTACTTAATTGAGCATGAATTTGCTTGCTCCAAGAAAGCCAGAATGGTAGTATCCGCGCTCGCTGTTGATTGACTTGTATAAGCTAATCCAGCGCTAGCATCATCGACTAGGTCGCTATGTTGATGGTGAACTTTAAATTTTACTATTTGAGAGTAAATCTTATGAAATTCGAAGCAGTAGTACGTACTGAACAAGGTAAGGGTGCGAGCCGCCGCCTACGTCACGCTGGTCAATTCCCAGCAATCGTTTACGGTGGTGAAGCAGCGCCTGTTTCTATCGCTCTAAACCACGACGAGCTAATCAACCAAATGGATAAGCCTGAATTCTACGAAGCAATCACTCTTGTGATTGACGGTGCAGAAGTTAAGGTTAAGCCGCAAGACGTTCAACGTCACGCGTTCAAGCCAAAAGTTGAGCACATGGACTTCATCCGCATCTAATTCCTCACCAAGGAATTAGCCGGATAAATCCAGCCTTTTGCATATAAAGATTCTCGGATTTACCACCCGAAAAGTCTAAAAAATTAAAAACCCCAGCTGCTACCAACAGCTGGGGTTTTGCTTTTTCTGATGTTTTTACTTAACTGGGCAAGTCACTTCTTCCCAGAACCAGTTGTTCTGAGTAGGTGTTTCCCAAACACCGGGATCATTTTTAGCAACAAAGCATTTACCGTTATGCGTCACTTTCGCTCCAGCGCCTACATCCGTTTTTCCTGCTTCCCAAACAATAAATCCATTTGGATCTGGGTTTGGACCCGGACCTGGTCCTGGAGTAGGCACAGGATCTAACTTATCCACTACACGCACTTCTGGCCAACTTTGATGCGACAGATAGAAATTAGTCACACATTTTTCATAGTCACCTGGGACAAGTGCGGAATAGGCGGTTTGGTAACCAACAAGTTTACACTCATAAGAGATACCTTCTGGGCGATCAGCATGATAAGAAAAGTCCGCTTCCCAGTTAGTGTAAAGCACGTCTGTCGCACCATTCAGGTTCAAACTTCCATAAGGTGTTTGCTGCCAGCATGTGTTTGACTCATCCGCTTCGATTGGGATGTTGTAGTGTGCTGCTAGCCCTTCCCAGTATCGGATTCGGTTAACTGGCTGACCTTTGTTTTTGTTTTGTTCACCACATTCAATACCACCGTTGATGATATTGATGGTTGTACCAAACCCATAACCGATACCAGCATCAATTTCTCGTTGAGAAGGCTTCCACGTGCGGTCGATAACGTGCAACATGGCAGGTTTTGGCGCTTGAGGCGTTAGGTAGAACCAAATTGCTGACGCAAGGTTTAACCACGTATCCGCAACTAGCGCTGGGTTGTTCAGCAATACTGTTGCATCGCCATCGTACATTACCTCAGAAAACGGTCCGTAGTTGAAGTGGTAAGAAAGCTGTTTAGCACCACG
>NZ_BFAQ01000008.1:0-1003 GCF_002933855.1 Vibrio penaeicida | reverse complement strand
TTTGACCACACCCTGTTGTATAACCCGGCTGACCTTCAGACCATCCCATTTCGCGAACATGCACTAACGCTTGTTGCCACTCTTCCAACGCTAATGGGTTGTCCCACACGTTATCTTTTGCGATGTGACCACCCGTTTCTTGAGCAAAATGAGCAAAAGCTGTCACTATGGATTTCTTACAAATTGCATCGGCATCGCGACCATCTGTATAGTCGCCACAGAATGCAGGGAACTTACCAATCGCTCTCAAGAATTTTGTATAGCTGTATTCCGGTGCAGCCATCTGCGTGAGAAAGTCCCACTCGCTGCGAGGAAAAACTCTTTCCACTCGTTTCACGTTATCTGGGTTTGTTGCTAACCCAGCATCAATCGCTTCTACGATTGAATTCGGACGTGTTTCCAACGCCTTAGCCCATATAGCGTACATAGGATCGGCTGTCTTTGCCGTTTCAGCAGCTTGCAGATCAACTTTTGATACAATGTACCCTGTCGGGTTTTGTGGATCGGGTTGTACGTTCATAGCAAATGCACTACTCGCCATAGTGCAGCCAATCAACGTCGATATCAGCGTTCTCTTCAACATTTTCGTCAATTCCTTGTTCTTGTATTTTCAGATGCTTCAAAGTTCAACATCCATTTATAAAGTCATCCAAAACCACTCCAACCCGTGGTGATGAAATGAAAATGAAAAGAAATCTAAGACAACCTGCTTAATAGCAGATAAAGCTGTTCAAAGAATTCTAATCGCAAAAACTATAGTTAATGCAACTAGTATTACTGTGCGAAGTAGAACAATTTTCTACAGGTAAATGTGATTTATAGAATATTTGCGAGTGATAGCTAAGAATGTCTATTGCTAGATTAATTGCTTGCTATTTTTTTGGGTCAAACATCATTCTTTTGAATCAGAGTAAGTTCACGATATCTTTGAGCTGATAATACGATCGATTACATTTTTTCAGTTATCTAGGCGAGTTACATATAAATTAATATTGTTTTTAGT
>NZ_BFAQ01000007.1:42698-55731 GCF_002933855.1 Vibrio penaeicida | reverse complement strand
ATGTTCTACAGGTGTATTAAATTATTTTTTTATTTTTTTTAGATTTTAATAACTTAAATATATTAAAGTTAATTATAAATAAAAAAGTCAAAAATAATCTAATCTGGACTTTTATTAAAACCAAATAAAACTATACCGGTTAAATACTATCGTGGACTATAAGAAGTATTATTACATTCCACTCTTAGCTTCCGTTAGCCAAGGTAAAAAACGTTGAATGCTATCGGTCAGTACTTCACTCGCATTTTTCTGATACCCATATACTCGAATACCAAAAATCACCATCATGAGTTGATGCGCGTAATTTTGTGCCTCCAACGTTGAAAATGTGCTTTCTAGATGGTGGCAGTATGTCTGCTCTATCACTTGCAGTTTATCTGTGGCTAAGAACTGTAAATCATCATCCAAAGCGGACAACTCTAGTTGCGATTTAACCAAAAAACAGCCGCAGTAGGGGGATTCTTCCGTTTGCTCAATAAGTTCTGTGAGAATGTGTTGTATTCCTTTGATGGCACTCCCCGTTTTTTGGACGGCGGTATGAATTTCTTCAACAGAATGATTGGCATAGCTTTCTAATGCCATGCGAAACACCCCTTCCTTACTGCCAAACTCGTTGTACAAACTACCGGGCTTAAGACCTGTTTTTTTCGAGATATGTTGAATACTTGTCGCAGAGTACCCTTGGCTCCAGAACAAGTCCGTTGCCTGTGAAATAACCTCTTCGATTGAATACTTCTTTTTTGCCATGCGATCTTAATCTCCTACTGCTGAGGACATAATAGCAGTTTTGAATGAACACTCAAAAAGTATTTGACAGGCAAACTTTGGGTATATATTTTGAATGAGCGTTCAAAATGTTTTGAAAAGGATAATTCATGAAAAAATTACTTTTAACTTCGCTTAGCACACTCGCCATAATGGTTTCATTCAACGCCTTATCGAGCGACCTGAATGTTGTTCATCAACTCGATCATAAAGCGCCTCCGGGGAATATTGCCGCTTCGTCGTCAGGCCGGATATTCATGAGCAATCATCACTTCTACGGTGCGAAAAACAAGATTGTCGAAATCACCGCTGAAGGCAAAGCCGTCGCTTACCCAAATGAAGCATTTAGCCAAAGTCTTAACCCTGTTTTGGGAGTGATTTTGGATAAGAAAAACGTGCTATGGATGCTAGAAACGGCAGATTCTGACACGCGTGTCGGGCGTCTTGTTGGTTGGGATACAGAAAAAAACGCACTGCACAAAGTGGTTTACATCGCAGCGCCTACGATTCCACAAGACTCCTTTCTAAACGATCTGGCCGTCGATAGAGACAATGAAGTGGTGTACATCACCGATACTGCTGCTGGGCGTAATTCCGCATTAATCGTGATTGATTTGAAGACCGGCGTGACTCGACGCGTGCTAGACGGTTCTCCTTTTACGCAGCCAGAAGACATTGATATGGTGATTGACGATAAAGTCGTCACGCTTGGTGGGTCGCCAGCACGCATTGGCGCAAACCCCATTACACTGGATACAAAAAATGAATGGCTCTATTTTGGCGCAATGAGCGGTACTAAACTGTATCGAGTTAATACATCTGATTTGCGTAATCCAACACTGTCGGCGAAGCAATTAGAACAGCGGGTAGAAACATACGCCAACAAGCCGATCAGCGACGGTATCGCCATTGATCTGGACGACAATGTCTACATCACCGATATCACCAACGATGCGGTTGGGTACATTGGCCAAGATCGCCAGTATCGAGTGTTACATTCCGATTCTGAATTACTGAGCTGGAGCGATGGCTTTGCAACAAAAGCCAATGGGAAGATTCTGGCTACGGTCAATAAGCTTCACAAATCACCGGTGCTAAATCAGAACAAAGATGAAAGTGGCGATCGCTACTACATCGTTGAATTTGATGCCCTAGGGAAGACACAAGTGGGTCGATAAAGATAACGGTAGGGGAAGATGGAACTTCTCCTGCCTAACCCTAGGAATAAGCCTACACCTTGAGGTTTATGAGGTTTATGAGGTTTATTCAGTTTGAAATATCTCTATAATTCAATCATCTAATCTTTAATGAATGGGCGGGTCCGATGCCAATCCCAGCGCCGCAATGGCCACAACGAATCATATGCCTGACAGAAGAAACCACCGAAGCGCTTTACTTGATGGGAGAAGAAGACAGAATTGTCGGTGTTTCTGCCTACACGGTACGCCCCGAGAGAGCCAAACGTGAAAAGCCCAAAGTCTCGGCATTTGTGAATGCACGTATCGAGAAAATCATGGATCTCAAACCGGATTTGGTTCTGGCATTTTCAGACATGCAGGCAGACATTGTTCGCGACCTGGTCAAGCAGGGCGTCGATGTGCACTGCTTTAATCACCGAACTTTAAGTGACACGCTGCAAATGATACGAACACTTAGTGCGCTTATCGGTGAGCCTCAAAAAGGCGAAAAGTTAGTACAGGAACTTACTCAAGGGCTGGCTGAAATTAAGGCAAGTGCCGATTCGCTCACCCACAAACCGAGAGTGTATTTTGAAGAGTGGTTCGATCCATTAATTACCGGAATCACCTGGGTGAGTGAGTTAGTGGAGCTCGCTGGTGGCATCGACTGTTATCAGGAGTTTGCCAACGAGTCGTTAGCCAAAAACAGAATTATCGAACACCCTGAACAGGTGATAGAAAAACAGCCCGACATTATCATCGCTTCCTGGTGTGGTCGTCGTTTCCAAAAAGACAAACTGACTCAGCGAGAAGGCTGGCAGAACATTCCCGCCATTCAAAATGATGAAGTGTATGAAATCAACTCAAGTGAAATCTTGCAACCCGGACCAGCCGCGCTGACGGATGGGGTAAAACAACTTCACCATATTATTAAAGACTGGAGTGAGCGGCAGGAACGATAATATCGAGTAGCCAATATCATGGAGACTGTCTCTTCAACACCACCATTTATTTGGTTAAGTACTCCATGATTTATCTGTATTTGGTGGTTGTCATAGTGGTCGGTTCTGAAAAGCGACAGATGACAACCAAGTTGTACGATTTAGGTGTTGATTCGGCATCATTCCACTTTTTTTGTAAGCCACTAAATCGTTAAGTAATAGGCTCCAAATGGAGTACTTATTTACAGCCACTTCATTCTCCAACAATAAATGATTTTATCCTAAACATTACTTCCCCCAGATTTCTCACAAAACAACCCAATTAATCATGCTGACAGGTCACTAAGGTAACCCTATAGATAACGCAGTTAGGGTTTGCCTGCTTTTGTAAAAAATACGTGGTTTGAAAAATTTCGCTTTGTCGATGAATGGTTAATTTTATGCCGTACCCGCTACCAATTAAAAAAACTAAAAAAGCAGATGTATCGCTGTTTAGACGAGGTAAAGCAAACTATTCACCCTTGTAAAACCTACCAAGGCAAAGTGCCAGAAAATGGGATTGATTTTCTCGGCTATTGCATCGGTGGCAAAGCAAAAGATAGACCCAAAAACACATTAAACCTAGCGTGGAAAACCATTGCTAACCATCTTACAAAAATCCAGCGGCTTTACGAGCAAGGTGCCTCACCTGAGTGCATTGCGGGTTATGTAACACGGTGGCTTAGGTGGGTAAAAAGCGGCGTCACCATAGCATTAGAGCAAGTGGTCACGCAGGTATTTAACAGCGCGCTAGGAAAAAGCTTAGACACTCAATTTGGCCTTCAGGGGTTTTATAGGGGCTGAGGGTTTGGGGGAGATGCCTGTGGGTGAAATCGGTGTCTCTTGTATTTTTACGACTATTTGTTTTTCAATAACTCGGCAATATTACACGCTTAGTTGCATAGGCTCCTGATGGAAGTCCAATTTAATTTTTAATGATGATGGAGATAATTACCATGCAAAAGATCATAAAGTACACTTTAGAATTCAATAGCGCATTTAAACATCTGAAAGGCTTTTCTATAACTGATCTTGATGGGGGAGAGGCTAAGAAACTAAAGGAATTTGCTGAAAGCGTAGTGCAAAACACACTCAATGCAAACGTAAAGAGCTATGAACCTGAAATAAACAAATTATATGAAAGAATACTAGGCTCTAACGGGATGGCACGGCCGGTTACTGAATGGGACAACACGCAACTACAAACGACCTATCGCTTCCACGCTATAAGATACTGGCTCAGGGAAGCTGGATATAGTTGGATCAAGATACCGGAGATGAAGGGTGAGGAAAGACGAGAGTGGTACGAACCGAACTGGGTACAGTATGAGGACGGATGCGTCACTATTACGGACGTTTTAGGAGCGGTGGAGTATGTGCTAACGGAAGTTCTTAAAGGGGAGATGGGACTTTGGTCGGACGGAGATTTGACGTCTCCTCCTTTGACTTCTGAAGAACTTAAACAACTAACATTCAAAAGTGGAGATGGTAAAAAAAGGATATTTACCCGGCTTTTGCAGGGGCTGACTTTAGCTCTCATAACCACGATGTATAAGGTTGCGTTAGATGAGAAACTGATTACCAAGGAGGACGATGTGGCCAAGAAAACGAGAACTATCCTAACTGAAGCGATCGCGCACTTGGAAGACGGAAGTAAAGGAGGGACACGCGGTGTAGCGTACGACATTCTCAATGGGATCAGCCAACCAGAGTTTTTCAAGCGATGCTTGGTGCTAGTTAAGGTGCTGTGGAAAGTACTAGTTGGCGAGGAGAACTATCGACAGGAAATGGGCATGGTGCTAAGTGGGCAAATATCTCTAATTACGTTACTAGATCGAGAGTACTATAGGACCGTTATAATAAGACGTGTGCAAGAACAGCAGCTAATAGGCAGAACCACCCGGAGAGAGCCAGTGGGCCCGAGACCAGTATTTTTCATAGGAAGGGTTCCTATCGACAGCATAATGTTGCAACTATACTTGGATGGGAATAGCACTTAAAAAAAAAGAAATTAGTAGGACCTCCCTGACGACACAAAGGAAAGGTTCTGTCGTGTCGAATGGGGAGGTGGCATACCATTACTTTGTTCCCACGACAATTCAGTGAGAGGCATAGGTTTTCATCCCCCTTAAGGAAAATCAGTACTGACATATATACAGGCTCGTTATGAGGCAGTTTTGTTGCCTCGGCCTCTAATGAGTTCCGTACCTGACGATAAGTTAAAAGGGACAGGCACTTATAAAAAGGCAACCAAGACAATCTTTAGCAATGCACCTTTCTGTCGACATCTGTATCAAAGCCAGTGAGTTATCAGGAAAATTCTCGGTGTGTAGGCGTGATTTTAAGCAGCTTTACGCTTTTTAAGGCGAGTGACATCAGCAAAGCGTGCTTTGAGAGAGGTTGAGAGGGAAGTAACGTTGCGGCAGAGGTCGCTGGTTAGCTGTCAGGAAGCCGAAATCCGGAGACTCGCTTTCTTTTGAGTGTCGGTAGCGCGCGCTTTACCGACTCTTCTTTACCAATTACATTTCCTCTTTCCAGCTCTGTACAGGCGTGAAGCCAAGTTTCTTTGCTAATGCCTAACCGACTCAGGATAGTGAATAAACGGGGACAGGCAGTCTAAAAAAGGCGACTGAGACGATCCTTAAGACCCCACCGTCATGTCGATGACAGTTTGGAATCCGGTAAGTTATTAGGTAAATTCTCGGTATTTAGGCGTGATTTAAAGCAGTTTGACGCTTTTTAAGGCGAGTGACATCAGCAAAGCGTGCTTTGAGAGGGAAGTGGGGTCAGAGGTTTAGCTATCTGGAAGCCGAAGTCCTGAGACTCGCTTTCTTTTGAGAGTCGGTAGAGCACGCTTTACCGACTCTTCTTTACCAACTACATTCCCTCTTTCCAGTTCTGTACAGGCGTGAAGCCAGGTTTCTTTGCTAATACCTAACCGACTCAGGATAGGGGGGAGAATATGATTGATGTGCCCTCGTTTATCATCACGAATATGTCTGCCAGTCCAGTCAACTAATTCTAAGTAATCCATCAGCCTGAGCGGGATTCCGGTTGGCTGGTTTGTTCTAGGATAACCGACGAAGGGATGCAGACAAGGCGCTGTGGCTTTGCTCTCTCTGAGTGTGTCCATTCTGGCTTTAACTGAAGTGTATTCCGATGTTTCGGGGCTGTCTGCCATGTTCGCTCGAATTGGATTTAAGTCCACATAAGTCATCGCGGCGGCAAGGGCTTGCTCGTCGAGCAGTGCTTGGCTTTTAAACCTCCCTTCCCAAAAGTGCCCAGTACAACCGTCTTCTTTGTTGGCTAGGGTGGCGATGTATTGGTTCAGCATGCGCATAAACCAACTGATGCTGGCTAATCTTTCTCGCCAAGTGTTAATCATATCGTGAATTTTCAGCGCTTCGGCTTCCGTGAGGGCTTCTTGCTTTAACCACTTTTGAATCAGCAATGGTGGGGTGTGAAAGCTCAACCATCTTTCACAAACGTCTTGGTCAGACAGGGATTGCATTTCTTCTTGATTGATATGCAGCACCACGTGGTAGTGGTTACTCATGATGGCGTAAGCACAGACATCAATACAAAACACTTGGCTAAGATTGAGCAATCGCTCTTCAATCCAACCGCGGCGGTGTTCAAAGCATTGGTTTCGCTCTGAATCGTAACCACATAAAAATGAGCGCCGAACGCAGCGAGATACACAGTGATAATAAGGCGTCGCTTCTAAGCTGATTAGCTGAGCGCGGGCTTTGGTCATGATTAACAAGACTCTCTTTTAGAAAGAATGAAGCACACCATACCCGAAACCCTTAGAGCTAAAAATAAGCAAAGATTACCTTTGTGGCTTAAGGCGCGACCTCGTGAAAATGATAGGATTCATGTTTTCTTAGAGTGAGTGTCCCTGTTATTCCCTCCCTGTTATTCATGTTTTTGAGTGTCGGTAAAGCACGCTTTACCGACTCTTTTTTACCAATCATATTCCCCCTTTCCAGTCTCTCTAATCAACTTTTGTTGGCTTCACGTTCTCCGCTCAAACCGAAAAATCATTCTAGGTTCAAGGCGAACCGGCTTTTCTTGCCGCCTAAAACCAAAGCTATGCAATAAGTTTTGAGAAGGATGGTTGTTGTCGAATACATCGGCATACAGCAGGGTTATGCCTTGCTGCTTGAGTTGGTGGATCAGCTGTTCGATGGCTAATGAAGCAAAGCCTTTACGTTGGTAGGGAGCGGATATCCAGTAATAGATAAAGGCATGAGGTTGTCGCTGGTCAGTGTGTAGGTAGTAACCCACACAGCCGATGAGGCCAAACTCGTGATGAAATACCCCTCGCCGAGTATGTGGCTTGCCACTGTTTTCTAAGATGTAATTCTGTGCACTTTCAATGGAGTTTACCGGTAAACAATTCAACGCTTGGCAAATGTCTTTGCTTATGCGCTTTAGGATGATCGGGGCATGCTTAAGATGAATGGGTGCCAGCTGAATCGTATTTAGTTGTGGAATCACATCCGTCTTGGCGGTTTGCTTTTTAACGGTGTGATTGTTGAATTGTTTTAAAGGGCTAGCCTGCATAAATAAGAGTTTGAAAGTGCTGAAAAGCACCAAGCTAATCACGAAGTCTTAGGTGAGAGTTAATGTAGTACTAGTGGGTAACTTTCTCTCCATAGATGCCATCAATAACCCAGTTCAAATAACGAAATTACAGGAAAATAGGTGACTTGCATTGCGTTGTTAATGTAAAGAAAAACACAAAACGGGCGACAGAACTGGTTTTAATTCCACCTGTCGCCGTAAATATGTTGACACAAAATGGGCGACGACTACACTTATAAAGTGATTTTGTCGCCCTTTTTGTGTGGGTTGGGTATGTTTAAGTAGCAGGTGTATTTATGTTTATTGGTAGAGTTCAAGAAAAAGAAGAGCTAAAACAAGCGTTAGCGAAGAAAGATGAACTAGCCAAAGTGATTGTGCTTACAGGTCGTAGACGTGTGGGGAAAAGTACCCTAATCGAGCACTATGGTCAGAACCACAGCTCACTGCCTTTTTACAAGCTGGTGGGGATGCCACCACAAAAAACAAACCGCACCACGACAGAACTCAATAACCTTGCGACACAAATTCAGCATACGTTTGATGTGCCCAAACCACGTTTAGCCGATTGGGACGACGCCCTTTGGGCGATAGCCAAGTACGTCGAGCAGGGTAATTGCATTCTGATGATTGATGAAATCAACTGGTTTGGCAAAACCTATGACAATATCAGTAATGGTTTATTTACTCTATGGGAAAGCAAACTCAAGCACATAAAGGGTTTTACCCTTATTCTTACTGGCTCGCTTGCAAGCTGGATCCAGAAACATATTACAGAATCACAAGGTTGGTATGGTCGGTTGTCTTGGGAGAAAAATTTACAGCCCATACCGTTAGTTGATTCTTTAGATATTATTCCCGTCGATATTCGAAAACGTCTGAGTGTGAGTGAGCAGCTTCGCTACTTAATGGTGTCTGGAGGGATCCCACGCTATCTGGAGGTCTTTAATTTCTCACAAAGCCTGGAAGATAACTTACTTCGAGAAGCCTATTCAGAAAGTGGCTATCTGTTTCGAGAGTTCGATACCTTGATGAAAGACTTGTTCAGAACCAAAGGTGATCGTGCAAAAAGCATTTTAAATATTTTATCGGAAGGGAAGCAGACTGCGGTTTCAATAGCCAAAAAATTGAAACTGGATAAACCCAATGGTCACCTCTACGCCGATCTGGACATGATGGAAAAAAGTGCATTCATCCGTTCGGTGAGACCATGGAATTTAACCACGGGTACCTTTGAAGACAAAGACGCCCAGTATTATATCTCTGACCCGTATTTACGTTTTTATTACAAAGGGATTTTGCCACATATTCAGGCAGTGAAACTCGGGAACGCGAAGTTGCCCGACAACCTAGACTCTTTGCTTGGTTTTCAGTTTGAGTATGTAATGCGAGAGAACTTATCTCTGGTTTATCAGGCGCTTTCCATCAATAGTGAAGATGTATTAAAAGCATCGCCTTACCAAACCAAGGGACTACAGATTGACTTATTGATTGAGACGCGTCGCTACTTCTACATCGTTGAAATGAAGTTCCAATTAAAACCTCTGAATATGGATGTGGTACGGAGCATGAAAACAAAGGTAGAACGTTTCGAATGCCCAGACAACAAAAGCGTGCGAACGGCGATCATTCACGTGAACGGTGCGCAGGAGAAGGTCGAGAACAGCGACTATATTGATATCAGCCGTAATTTATCCAATCTCTTGTCTTGATGTACCAGTTGTCCATTTACTCATCCAATGATGAGTAAATGGTTTTTTGGGGGGCATACAAATACTACCTACCATCCCAATTACGCCGCACTCTCTCTTATCGTTACTGGGGTTTTAATATTCATAGTGAATGTGGTGCCTACGCCGACTTCACTGTTGCACGTTATGTCGCCGCCAATCTGGCTTAACGCGTTGAACACAATGGCTAATCCGAGACCTGTTCCGCCCTTGTTGCGGTTGGTGGTGTAGAAAGGATCGAAGATGTTTTTGATCTTGTCTTCTGAAATGCCGCTGCCGTTGTCTGAATACACTATGGTGACCAGTTCAGTTTCAGGGGATTCAACTCGTATGTTGATTTGGTGGTCTCCCTCTTCCTGAAAAGCGTGATTGAGCGAGTTCATCACTAAGTTGGAAATACTGTGGTAAATGGCTGACGGATCCGATTCGATCTCGATGGACTGGTCGTATTCCACGTTAACCACCACACCTTTCAAGCTGGGGCTCATGGTTCTGATCGTTTCGGAAACTTTGGTTCCTACATCAAAGCGGGCGGTTTCACTGCGAATGTTTTCTGCAGACAAATTCTTAAACCGTTGAACCAGCTCTGCCGCTTTTTCTAGGTTAGAAAGGAGAACTTCGTTGCTGTCTTTGCCAGAATCGAGGAAGGCTTTCAATTCATCTGGGCGAAGGGTTTTGTCTTGTAGGGACTGGTCAATCTTCTCGATTTGCTCGTTGAAGTAAGAGGATGCGGTAATCCCGATGCCAATTGGTGTGTTAATTTCATGGGCAACGCCAGTCACAAGCTGGTTAAGTGATGCCATTTTTTCCGATTCGATAAGCTGTTTCTGAACCCGTTTGAGATCGTCAATAGAGGTTTCCAGCGCTTCGTTCTTTTCCTGCAGTTCTTCTGCGTGCTGCTTTTTGTTGTCTACGTAACGTTTCACTAGGCTTAACACATAGGCAAGGATGACCTTGAGGATAATGGTTTCCACGATGGTCGTGAGCAATACCGACCAGAATGCGATGGAAGAAGTATGCTGCGCTTCGGTGTAAATCGCTTCGGTGATGCCTAACTGGTAGTCGTTGAAGTTCTGGATGGATTCCGTCAATTGGTCGTAAGACGCTTTTTCATTGGTGGTGACATGAAGAAACTCGGCAATCCGGACGCCTTGATTGGAATACTCAATGGTTTTATCAACTTCTTTCTCGTAGTTTTTCCATTTTTTCGAAATATCGTCCAGCAAGCCTGTTGAACCTTCGTCAGAAAACTGATTAAACGTATCGCCGTTTAACGCTTTGTTTATCTTGTCTCTGGTTTCGCTGATTTGCGATTTGATCTCTTCTTTCACCTGCTCATTGGGTGCCATCACCAACCCCATCGTCATCTGGCGCAGTTCCGAGGCGGGCTGGGCAATGTCTGTACCAGTCAAACTGATCTGGAAGGCAGAATCGTGCACTTGCGTGATGGAGGTTTTCACGCCTTCCAAACTGTAGATGTTGTAGATACCCTGAAAAATAAGCACCGTGGTAGTGGCGATGAAGAGTATCAAAATGCGGTTGGACAGCGATTTATCTGCCTCATCAACCTTTTCAACTTTATCGGACATGGGGCATTCCTACTGATGGTATGTGGTAATTTCAACGGGAACTTTGAGGTGTTCGGGGTATTCCCCCTCTCTCAACGACCAGTGCATGTCGGTCACTTCAATATCCCAGAGCGGGTAAATAGCCGTCGGGCTGGGAACAAAAAAGACTTCTTTGTTCACCGCCATAACGTGGTTTGGGCTGGGCAAGAATAACGTGTAACCCTGGTAATACACGTACTCGATCAACTCCGTCATCACGGGGATGTAGCTGGTGTCTTCCGATGGCGTGGCGAGAAACTCATCGAGCAGGCTTTCTATTTTCGGGTCGTCAGTGAACGATGTCCAAATGTTGCCCGGACGCATCACAAAGAACAAATCCCAGGGGTTCATGATCCAGTCAAAATTTGCCCAGGCGATGATGTCGTAATAGATGTCGTTTTTTCGGGCGTTGGTGGTAACAACATTGGCAAACACGTCTGCCTCTTTCTCAACAATGTGCAAATTCACGTCAATGTGGATCTGATCGAGCAGGTACTTCACGTCGCGGAACATAAACTGTGTGCTTTTGGGAGCCAGTATGGTGATGGGCAGTTTTTCGTTTGGATCGTACCCCAGGCGTCTCTGATGTTTTTTGATGATTTGAATCAGTTCCTGCCGTACATCTTCATCCAGAGGGCTGTTGAGTTCAGAAAATGTGGCGATGTTTCTGGATGCCTCTTTTACCCCGTAGAAACGTTCTCCCAGTGATATTGGGGTGAGTACGCCCTCGCCATTCATTGAAAGGTTAATCAGCGCCTGCTGATCAATGGCGCGGTTTAACGCTTCTCGCACTTCCCGAACCTGAAGCAGAGGGTGCCCGCTAATGAGGTTGAATTTTGCGACGTAATTGTTGTTAGAGGGAGAGCGAACCAGTTTCGCGTGCTGCGATAAAATGGTGGGCAGCTCATCAGAAAACGGAATCGGCATTAAGTCGAGCTTGCCTTCGGTATTCTGAATCAAATCCAGCGCTTCTTGAGATTCTATGTCTATGATGACGGTGATTTTTTCTACTTTTGGGGCATCTTCTCCCCAGTAGTATGGGTTTGCAATCAGTTCTGCGGTTGGGGTGTGGCGGTCGGCTTCAATGTAACCCTTATTGAGAATGTAAGGTCCTAACCCATACGGACCAGCTTCTGCCAGATTCGGGCAAAAAGGTTTGCCGTTCCACCCGTGCTTTTTCAGGTATTTTTCCGAATAAAAAAGCAGCCAGATGGTGTCGTGCATAAAGAAGCCGTAATCTTCTTTTAAGTGGAATCGAACCCGATGCGACGACAGCTTTTCCACCCGATCAAAAATGGTGTCCATTTTAGAGAAGGTGTAAGGCTCCTTCTTAAAATACGCCATGTTCATGACGACCGAATCGGCGTCGAAAGGCGTACCGTCCTGAAAGCGGACGCCTTTTCTTAACTCAAACTCGTAGGTTTTTCTGTCGATGATTTTATGAGAAACCGCCAAATCGTATTCCCAGCCCTTTCCGTCGTACGAAGGCTTGGTCAAACCAGCATTAATGGAGTGCGAGGTCGAGATATAAGGAAGGTTCGGCAGGTAAGCGATCACATGTGAACCCGGCTTAAACTTACCGGTAACTTGCTCCTGAGAGACATCCTTTCTAAGGGTTAGCGATTCGGAATGAGCCGTATTCGTAGGAATAATAAAAGCCATTAACAGGATGTACTGAACGCTAAGAATGGCATTCAAACAACGTTTGATGGAGCGATTCATCTCAGGAGTAACCAATATTTTGAGTCATATTAGAAAATTAGTTGAGCTTTTTAAAATGTACAATGTGAAGAAAAGAAATGCTTATGTGCAACTACCTTCACTCTGTGCAAAAAGTAAATACAAAAAAACAGGCGAAATCAAACGCCTGTGATACTCACCACCCGACAAAAATACGGGAAGTATTTTGCGATAAACTCGCAAAGAATAAGAGAAGTGCCTTTCCGCTACTCAAACGTCTGCCTTGGGGCTAACAGCTCATACACAAAGAACACCAACAGCGCACAACCAAAGGTGATCAGCACAGTAGTCATTCCTTCCGATCCCATCCAGTCGAGCATAAAGCCGATCACCAGTAAGCCCGTCATGCCGCCTAACGAATCCATAATGGTGTAGCTCATATTGGCGCTCATCTGATCTTGCTGGCAGAAGCGCTCGCCTACCGCCGTTAAGCCAATAGCGTAAAT
>NZ_BFAQ01000007.1:0-42660 GCF_002933855.1 Vibrio penaeicida | reverse complement strand
AAACCGCCAGTGAAAGGTACACCGCGCACACCACTGAAGTAAAAATGCAACCCAGCACCACAATGCTGCGGTTGAGAAAAGACGCCCCAGTACTAACAAATATGCCAAGGGTTACGCTACCAAACATAAACATGGTCAGCAGAAGTTGCGACTGTGATTCGGTAAGCGCGTTTTCCATTCCGTATAAAGTGAGAAAAGAGGGCAAACCAAAGAAGCTGATGCCGCCAACAAACGCTGAGACTAGAATGACTTTGGCGTGGCGCAGCGCAAACCTTACCCGAACGGTTCCTGCATTGTCGGAAGACTGCGCTTTTTGCCCAGCAAACAGCAGAAGCACAAAGGGTAAGCTGGTGATGATGGCACTGGTTTCCAGTTGCCATTCGGGGTCGATATACGGCAGTTGAAGCAGCAATGGTCCCAGTGCGAGCCCGCCTGAAAGTGCCGCCGAAAATAACCCCATAACTAAACCTTTTAGCTTGCCTTGAATACAGGTGTTTAATGAGGTTTGGATGATCACCAGCATCATCCCCGTGGATGCGCCGTAGCAAAAAATACCCATCAACCATAACGGATAATGTTGGCTGTGAGAGAGTAAAATAAGGCTGGAAGCTCGAAGTACCGACATCAGAAGAATGGAGGGAGACAACCCCCATTTTTCCACACAACGAGAAAGGGGGCGATAAAGTAAAAGGATACCGATGATCTCAAAACTCATGGCAAATCCGATTAAGGTGTTGCCATAGCCCTGCTCACTCATAGTGAGCGGTATGGTGACGTAGTTAATGCCAGAGGAAAGCTGAACAAACAAGGTCGCGATGATCAGTAAAAAAGGGGCGATTTTCGTCATTCTGTATTCTCCTTATACACTTTCCAAATCAGCTCGATTCGGTTTTTTTCACCCGAGACTAAGTCGAAGCCCATTTGTCTTAAGCGGTTGATGGTGCTCATGATGCCTAGCTCGTCTGGGGTTTGCTGTGCCATATAGGCGCTGCCAGTAATGTGCTCAAACTCGTTGGCTATCAACGAATGAAGGGCGATGAGTTTAGAAGACGTATCCAAGTAAAAATGAGTAGAAAATGCCCAGCAATCGAGGTGTTCTTTTAATAAGCTGGTCTCCGCTCTGAGCTGTTCTGATTGTGCTCTTGCCAGTTGAGCGTGCAGCTGTGTTAATTCTTCCGTGATTTTATCGCTGGTGAACACCGCTTCTGTTTGCATTGGAATGTGCCAGTCATGAAAACCTTTGCAACGTTTGTAGGTGTGCTGATCCAATGAGTGGAACCAATCCTGAACCGATTGCTTGTCTGATTGAAAGGCTAAGGGTCTCAAGCTTTGCGAGTAATGATAAAGCGCTCGAACGCGTGGTGTGTGCTTCACCAGATCCCTTGGAATGCGCTTGTAAAAATATGTCGTTAATCCAGAAAGCAGTACATTTAAATGATGTGCACGAGAAAGCTTTTCTTTGGCGTTGGCTTCTCGATGGCGAATGGTGTTGAGGTGATTGACTTGCGAACGGCGTATCCACCAGATGATCATACCCACAATCATCCCCAAAAACAGAATGATGATCTTGGCTTTATCGAACACGCGCTCAATACTTTCTAGCCTTTCCTGAAAAGCGCTGATTTCCAAATCCATTGCCAATATGCCGGCAAAGTCTCCTTGGTCGCTATAAAAGGGTGCATACGCACTGATGAAACTGCCCCATTGATCGCTGTAGGTGCTGATCTCAATACTGTATCGTTCGAGCGATCGTTTTAACTCGATCGGAGCATCGTCATACAAGGTCATCAGGGCGGGGGGAGGATCGGGCAAACCATCGCCATCGGCATCGTTCTGTGGGCTCGGGTTCACCATAAAGTAGACGTTGCCGTCTTTGAGCACGCTGGTGTAAATGTAACGAACATCCGCAGCGGAACGGCGGATCTTCTCCATTTTTTCGGCCATGGCTTGATAGCTTGCATCGGACGCTTTGGTGCTTTCATCAAAGGTAAGGTGCATTGCGCCATCGAGCGTTGAAGCCGAGGTTTTTACTGTCGAAATCAGCCCTATTTTGATTTGGTCTTCCAACGCATTGAGCGATTTGGAATAGAGCAAGTAGGTGGTGACCCCGAGCAGTAAAATGAAGATGGATGAACAGATCACCGCTTCAATGATGGTCTGTAAAGATTTGGATGGTCTCATAGTTGGCTGTTTACTCCGATCAAGATGGCTATCGCGGCAAGAAAAAAGGTAGGGAACGCGGTTCGGCAGTACGGAATCAGAGCGTGGGCGGCTTTGCCTTTTTCTTCGCGGATTTTGACGAACACGATGATCAAAATGGCGGCGAAAATACTGACGTACCCCATGATGATCATGCGTTCAATAAATGTGGTGTAGGGCAGCCGTGGCAGCAGGCTACTGGTGTAGAAGGTATACGCCACGACCGTCAGCATCATGGTAAACGACGTCATCAGGCGTTCAGAAAACCCTTCAATCCAAAATACCGCCCAGCTCGCGACCAATATTAACGACAGCGGAAGAATAAACTGCCAAAGGTAATAGTTCGGCTTTCTGTTGGCATCGATGGTTACGGTTAAGCGGGAGTAGTAGGTGCTTTCGGCGTCATCCAAATGGTGGTAGCTGTGTTGGCTCACTTTCGCGGTGGGGGTGCTTTCCATATCCCATTCGCTGATGATTTTGTTGGTTAACTCCTCCACATACACGCTGGCGTCACCAAACTTTAAGCGTTCTTGATCGAACGAAAAGGGTTCCATGATGATTTCAAAAGATTGGCGATCAAACGGGAAGCGGCGAAAATCCATCTCTGTGGTGAAGGTGCCTTGAAATCGTTCGTTGTAGGTAATGTCGCCATTGCTCGCGATCACCAAGCGTTTATTTGGGGTGAGGCGCTGCCCTATGATGTTGATGAATTCAAATGCTGGCACCCACGATCCTTCTTCAAGCAGCTTGTCGAGGTGTTGGTTTTCTATCAATCGAACCCCTGATTTTGGCTTAAGAGGGTGCTTAACGTCTTGCCAAGTTGCTACGAGGTAACCATCGATTTTGTAGGTTTGATCAATGGTGTTGACACCGTAAATCTTATTGATCGAAAACGAGGTGTGAATAACGTGCTGTGCATTTGCTGAAAAAGATAAAAAAATCAGTACACACAGCGCAAAAAATAGGGATTTCATTGGCTCTCCTTTAGGGTGTTTGGATGAGCAAGGTTGGTGTTTGGGTGAACAAGGTTGGTGTTTGGGTGAACAAGGTTGGATTGAAGGTGAACCACGCGAGATTGAGGTGTATAAAAATTGGGCTGGCTGACCAATGGGTTGAGTGTCGGCAATGTATGGGCGTCAAACGCATTAGAGGCGGAGAGCTCAGCCAAAAATTGATCAATTAAGGGGCGCTGAACGTGGCTCAGTAACACGGCGTGGCTGAAACGTTGTGCCTTGCCATTTATCGATATATTTTCTTGCGCGAGGGAATATTTCTTATTGATGTGAGCGCATGGCGACGAGAACCGAACAATGTTGGCACCCGGCATTCGGGGTAATACGGTGAACTTTTGTTGCTGCAGTCGTTTTGAATTGGAGAGCTGTTGCAGTGCGGCTTGCAAGTATTCAGCGTTGTTTTCATTTTGCTGAGCGATCTGTTTTAGCCCTTGAGTACCAAGAGAGGTGAGCCGTTCCCAGAGGTAAAGGGAGTAAAGTCCTTGCCGAGAGCCGGCAATGGTGGAGTCGCGCCCGG
Organism: Vibrio penaeicida; assembly: GCF_002933855.1. GTDB lineage: Bacteria > Pseudomonadota > Gammaproteobacteria > Enterobacterales > Vibrionaceae > Vibrio > Vibrio penaeicida_A. The sequence continues at coordinate 38,931 of NZ_BFAQ01000007.1, read as the reverse complement.
CTATGTAGGTCGGGCGGTTTGACGAGCCGACTTTGTACCTTTCCTGCATAAGGTAAATACCGCAGCTCCAAGGTGCGCCTAGCCATTTATAAGGGCTGGTACACATCGACATCACTTCTCGGTGGCGAAATTCATAAGGTTCAGAAGAGACAGAAAAAGGATCCGATTGCAGAAACGGCGAGAAATTGGCCGAGAGCGCGCCATCCACATGAACCCAATAGCGCCTATTCTGCTCTGTGTTGACACCTAATAGGGGCTTTAATGTGGTCAGTATTTGAAAAATGGCGTCACTGCCACCGCTGAAGGTGGTGCCGTGATTCAAAAATAAAATAACCGGATGCTGCCGTTCTACAAAAAATTCGGTGAGACGATATAAGTCTTGCTCGACAACCGACCCGTATTCATCCACTGCGAGGCTTTTCTGCCAATCCCCTTGGTTGATAGGGCAAGCGCCGAGTTTTTCACCCACTTGGTTGAAGGTGGGGATCCCTAACATTTGGCAAGCTTTGTAAATAGAGTAATGCGTACAGGCGGAGCTAATTAACACTGGCGGGTTCGGTACATGCACCGATTTCTCATACCCTTCGACGGCGCTTCCGCTTAAGTAGTCTCTGGCATTCCATAGGGCATATAAGTTGCCTTCTGTGGAGCCCATTGCGGTGACGTAACCCCAATAGTTTCGCTGCGAGTTAGGCATGGTCATACCCCACAATCGGGCGTAATAATCGAGAACAGCACGCTCAAATTGCTTGGCATTGATTTGATAAGAACCCTCTTCATACCCATCGCCTAAGTTGAGTAAATTAAGTGATAAAAAGGGGCGTATTTCAGGTGGGAAAATCACCTCTTGGTTCGTTTGATAGCCTAAAAAGTGTGTTTTTTTTAGGCGCATTTCATCCAAGTAGTTTCCTAAAATATTGGCTTTTTCAGATGCGGGTATTCCATTTTCACAGATGGATAAATAGTGAGGAAAGCTCATAAGTGCCTCAGAATATTTGAACGAATGTCTCGTTAATTTAACGAGGCTTATTGATTCAAACGTGGGCAATGTTGCGTTTAACTCGGGGTTTAAAAAGGAACTGTTATAACTGTGAATCTCTCGGGGGATCTTCTGGCATCAGATTGAGTTAGAGATTGGCTGCCGGTACTTTTGATACCGACAGGTCTGGTTATGAAGCGAACCGATTTAAGACGCCATAGCCCATAGGGCAGCATCTTCCATTTTGTGGAGATTGAGGGCTTGTTGGTGTGTTGCGTTAGCTAATTCAAAATCGGAAATGATCTCGGGACGAAATGCCAAGCCCAGCTCAATGCATTGAATTTGCTGATTACATGGGTAGTAACTGATCTGATCGTTCAAAGAATGGAGATGGTGCGACTCCTCTCTATTGAAATTGAGATGTTCTAATAGTTCCTTCACTGTTGGGTACATCGGTTTGTTTTGCTGCCTGTCCTCTATGCTTTTTGCAAAGCTTTCCTTCCATTGAAAAGTGGTGCCAAATAAATAACAGCGAATGGCATGCATCAATAACCAGTAGGTCGATTTGGTGTTTCCACCGCTGTGTTTTTGGTGGCTTTTCCAATAGAAATAGAGCGCAGCAATGAATTTGCTTTGCGCTTGGCTGTCGGTGTCCATCATAGCCAACATAATGGCTTGGTTGATTTTATGTGGGCGTGGAATTGCTTTAGCCACTTTCAATGTACTTTTATCGCTCGATGCCTTTTTTGTGAACGATGGCTTTGTTGTAAATGGTTGCTTCGTTGTGAATGATGATGTGTTGCGAGCAGATTTGGTCGAAAACGAAGATGACCGACGCAAACCAAGCCGCAAACCTCTTTCGTTTAGGGTGCCTCCACTCAACCAGTCTACGTGATTGAGTGGGTTAATCGGGCGAACGAACGCATTGGTCGCAAGCGGTTCAGGTTCAACAATTGCGCATGAATGCACGCTATGCGATTTTATTGGCTCGGATTCAGGTTCAATGGCAGTGGGCTTTATATTGGGCACAGAATTTGGATCTGAATGTGGGCTCGAAAGGTTGATGTACGCCAACTGATAAGCCAACTGCTGCGCAATTCCGGGCTCCGCCCCTGCCATTAATGCGGCGCTGAACGCCGCATAGTACATTTCGTCTGAACTCATGGCATTACTCCCTGTTGGAGATAGAGTCCGGCGCATTTAACGCTTTGATACTGCTGTTAAATTGAGGCAACGCTTCGACAAAACGATTGATGACCTGTTCCGCTGTGGCGGCTTCTATGGGTTTTTCATTGATGTAAGTATCCACTTCTGTGCGGATGTGCCCACCTGTCAGGGCGTCTTTTTCTCTTTGAATCACAATCGCGTGTACTGCTTGGCAAAACGCAAACGAATCGGTTTTGCAATAAATACGATGCTGGCTGCCTGTGTTGCCACTTTCAGGGTAACGCGCAGAGGCGTAAGAGACCATATAAGGCTGAGTGCTAGGATCGTTACCGATAAGATCTTCGCAAGAAAAGAGAACGAAATCTGTAGAGCGGTAGCGTTCCATCATGTCATTGCAAATCGGTAGGTCGGCCTCTATGGCAAGGTTGTAGTCGCAGAAGAACACGTCTACACCCGGAATTAAGCTTGAAATCATGGTGTCAAAAGCCGATTGCAAACCTTCTGGCAGTTCATCGTCGTCGGGGAGCTGTTCAAATTCTTGTGAAGTGACCGAGTAAGAAGCGCGCCATTTGGCGAGTAATTCTTGCCCGTTACCGTTATCTCTGAATTTGTAGGCGACTTTGTAACCACTGTCGAACATGTCTTCAACGTCAGGTTGGTCAGTTAAAAAAGCGAATTGGCGTCCGTCAGACGCTTCACATAAGCGAAAAAGTAGTTGTCTCATGGTGATCTCCTGTTGAGGTATAACCTCTACAGAATAATGAAACCTAGGAATGGGTTCTTGGCGTAATGGACGAAAAGATAAGGGTTATGGGTATTTTTCAGACATTAGGCTTGGCGCAACACCTGGCAATTTTCTAAGGTGAGGACCAACGTGTTTTCTTTTTTCTTCGAATGTTTCACTTTCTTCAGGCTCTTCGTACTTTATAACAGGTGGCGTAGGGAGAAAGGTGTGTTCTTGTCGTGCGGTTTCTAATTCAACATCCGGAAAATTGGATATATGAGGGTGGTCTTTAAGTGAATTTTGCTCCGTTCTACACGCCTTTAGGTTGGCTGAGTTTGGGGTGACTTGCTCAGAGTTGACTTGCTTTGAGTTAACTTGTTCTGGATAAATGAGCTCTGGCACGTTTGTGCTTACGCTTACTTCGGCTGGCTCCTTTGAAAGTATGCTTTGCTCGGTAAAGTTTTCCCTCTGATTTTCATTGCGAGTAAACGCTTCGTCAGGCATACCAGACAGTGAGAGCGACATGTCTTGCAGGTAATTCTTGTAAGGGTTAAACGCATCATCAAAGGTGGCGACTTGGCTTTCTTCAGCGGATTCCGTCGGCTTTTCTATGGCTGATTTTGTATCTGTGTTTGCACCGCTGTTCTTGGTCGCGCTGTTGCTCTTGGTCACGTTGTAGCTCTTGGTGACGCTGTTGCTCTTGGTTGAGCCGTTGCTTTTAGTTGCAATGTTATCCTCGGACGAATGGTCAGTTCGGTTTTTTGTTGTGTGAGGTTGGCTAACCGCTAAATCTTCATTTGTACGGTTATTCACGGTGCCACTTTGTGTCACTGCGACTATTTCATCTTTCTTTTGCTCTTTATGAGCTTGATGTTGTTGATGACCTTGAGAGTGGCGAGATGACGTTTTAATGGGTGCAGCAGGAACACGCTGACGGATGGTCGCTTTTTTCAGTTTGGCTCGTGGTTTCAGCCGATAACCATACGGAACCCAAATTATACGTGTTCGATGCTTCATGATGCCTCTCACTCTCGGGGATTTGTAATGGGAATATAGGTTACCGACGCTACTAAAGAATGCTTTTGACCAGTGCGTGAAATGTTTTGTTCACCACTTTTTGAACATCAGCTTTTGCGGCGATTTGCCACGTCAGCATTTCCGCTTCCACGATTCGCATTTCTCTTTCCAATTCGATTTGGAAATCTTCTTCATTTATCTGCCCCTGTTTTCTCGCCATAAGGAGCATTTCTAGTTCATTCATTTGCTCATCAATGCACGACTTTAATGCGCTGCTGAGCAAATCTTTCATTGGTGATGTTTCTAGCTGAGAAGTGATGGTGTCGATCACTGAGTTAATACTTTCCTGCATGACAATATCCTTTTGTTATTTCTTGGCTAATTCGCCTTCGATCAAGGCATCAAAAAGCCTTCGGTATTGGCTGGTGCGGCGGCTGATAATAAAATCGGAGAGGGTGTTGTTTTTCTTGTGAGTGGCTTCGTCTTGTATCCAGAAACCTAAAAGAGTTTGAGTTTGTTTGAGCGATTCTGTGTTTTTCTCTCTTCGTTTTTGTCTTCTTTCTAAACTTCGAATTTGCAGTAAAACCTCTTGGTAACGTTTGGCAAATAAACGGTAGTGTCTTTCTTCTACGGGGGTAAAAGATAAATCCATATACAGCCTGTCGACTTCACGATCGATCACCTCGATTTGCTTTAGCGTTTCGTTGTCGTAACTGGCGATAAATTGAAGCGCACAGCCAGACAGTGCGAGCATAAGTGTGAACCAGCTTAGAATGAGCAGTTTGTTTTTCATGACCAAATCCAGAGTGGTGAAAAGTGCTTTTATCTTGGCGCAATAAGGGGAGAAAAGCTCAGGGTAATGGACGAATTATTTCGTTGTTTTTGCCAAGTTTTTACAGAGGTAATGGAGTAGCCTTTGAGGAAGGAGGTAACGATATGGAAGAGTTACTCAAAGGGTTGGAGATAGCCCAAAAAGCCCTGAAAAAGAGACCACAAAAGCCCAAACTCACCCCCGAACAGTTCCTACAGCTCGCCAAAGTAAAGAAAGAGATGGAAAAGATCTTAATGGGCAAACAGACCGTCAACGACCTGTCAGACAAAAACAAAGAAATGCTGATAAAGCTGGCAAAGACATTTGTTGAGGAAGCGGCAGAGAAGGCAAAGGTGGGGAATGTAAAGCAACTTAATATAACTTGTTGATCATATTGATCATATTGGTTATATGTGAGTGTATACGTAAGGTGTTGAAAATGTCAGGTATGTACTCTTATATGATTACAGTTAAGTTTTATTGTAATCATATACGATTACAGTTAAATTTTACTGTAATCATATACGATTACAGTAAAGTCATATATGTCTTATAATAAGGTTACATTTACTTAAGTGGTTACTCAGAAAAAGGGCGATATCATGCCTATGTTCAAATCGATAAATACTAAAAATACCGTTAAGCAAACAGTGATTCAGCAATATAGAACCATTGCCAACTCATCTATTGGGTGCAAGCTACCCAACACACCAAAAGAAGGCTGGGTGCGAACGGTTCGTAAAGCTCTTGGCATGTCGGGTGCCCAGCTCGCAGAGAGATTAGGTTTTAGCAGAAACAGAGTCTCTGTACTGGAACGAAAAGAAGCGGAAGGCGAGATTACGCTTAACCAATTAAGAGTACTTGCAGAAAAGCTCAACTGTGACCTAACGTATGCCTTGGTTCCTCGAAAGCCAGTAGAAAAAATCATTGAAGACAAAGCTTTAGAGATCGCGACTCAAAGTCTAGATTCCAACGCTCAAAACATGTTTTTAGAAGCACAGTCTATCGATGAAGAAGCACAAGCCCGCTTGCTCAAACAAATTAAAGAAGACCTTATTGCGTCAGGTGGTCGTGTTATATGGCAAAAATATTAAGGCGTAACTTTTGACAGAATTTATCAATGACCCAGAGGGTGCAACGCCATTATCACCTGACGACATGCTTGGTTTGAAACATAAGCATATCGAAACTCGCGAGCAACTCAATGAGTTAGAGGCGGCTAACATACTCCAAGGGCAGATTTGGGCAAGTAAACTTAAAGCTCCAACTTTAGAAACGATTTTTGATCGTGATTTTGTCACCCATCTTCATATGGAGCTTTTTGGTGATGTATGGGATTGGGCGGGTCAATTCAGAATTAGAGAGCTTAATATCGGAGTGGAACCTCGCAATATCCTAGTAGAGTTGCATAATTTCCTTGAAGACGCAAAGTGCTGGATAGAGTTCAATCATTTCGAGCCCCTAGAGTTGTCAGCCAGAATTCAACACCGCTTGGTTCAGATTCATCCGTTTGTAAACGGGAACGGACGACATTCTCGAATCTTTACTGATATCGTTCGGGTTTATCTGTTGAAAGAAAGACCTATGAAGTGGGCAGAGGCAAAGCTAGAAGATATGACAGCAGAGCGTTCTGCATATATTTCAGGGTTGAGAAAAGCAGATGGTGGTGATGTTAGTGAATTCGTCGAATACCTTCGAAAGCTCGGTAATTAAAGTTGGTAGAGACTTATTATTGAAGAAGCAGCAGAGAAGGCAAAGGTGGGGGAGGTTGGTGAGTCTGAGGGAGGGAGCGACTGAGTCTGCCTACCTTCTAGGTAAAGATAGTTGTGACAGCTTGTTCATGTCCTATTCGGTGTTAAGACTGACGCCATTGTCACCTTACACGACGGTTAGTCGACTTACTTTTTCTAATGCAAGTAATCTGTTTAAAAATTAGAGGGAGATCAATAACTGGCTCCTAGCTAATATCAAAAGGAGCCATATCGCAAATACTTAAGTGAGAGTAGTCTGTTTACTTCTCTTCTTCTTAGCTTGAGTCTTTGCTTGCTTGATAAAATTATCCTTCACCGTAATTTGCCTAACGAGCTCATCAACCGCATCTTGAGAATAAATATGTGTGTTAGATATCTTTTGATAGTGGTGGTGCTTGTTACAAGTTGCTTTCCAGTTCAGCTTTGATACTGCCGCTTGGAAACAGTGACTATTTATTGTTGGTTTTCCCTTTTTGTCTCGAGCTACTAAGCACTTTTCTAGTTTTGCCATATCGTAGTTAGCTTGAAGGTTCTTATTGATAGCATCAATAGCAGTCTTTTGAGTGAAAGTATGAGTTTTCTCTGGGTCTACTTGCTTTTCAACTACAAGAGCCTTTTTCAACTGCTCCAAGTCCTGAGCTTTACCGTTAGCAGCAGCAAGTATTATCTGACTGTCTTTCTCATCACGAGCATACACAAGTGATACATTAATCGGTATGGCGAACTCAATATCATCTTCTTTCTCGATTTCATCTTGCACCGTTTGAGCTAGTTCGAGCATATCTTCCGCAGCCTTACCATACAATGAACGCAACACTGGCTCGGGTGGCATCTTAAAATCACCAACTAGCGATATCATTCCAGCATGCTGAGATTGCATAAATGGTACCTCTGCAAACGCTTGAAACTTAGATGAATAATTAAGCACGCCAGATTGGAATATACGAGAAGCCAACCCTTGAAGCTCAGGCATAAGTAGATGAACAGCACCATCACGCCAATCAGCTATACGAGATATATTTTTTCTTACATTGTCATTTTCTTTGAACAACTTATCCAGACATTGCCTTAAAGATATTGTTTTCTTTACGCCTTGCTTATTCGCTTTTTCGAATACCGCTTCTTCACCATCTCGCTCAATGATAATTGCCTTAAGAAGCTGCTCCCAAGCTGTTGAGTACATCATTACAAATCCATCTAATTTGTTTTCAAGTGATGGTCTGTTGTAAAGCTCTAATGCAAGCATCATATTATCTTTGGACTTTTTGAGCAGGGCTTTAGCTAAGTTAGATTTACATTTATGACCTAGCTCTTGATAGTGCTTACTCTGAGATAAACGCTTTTTAAACTCGATAAAACTTACATCTAGTACATTTATTGCTTCGTATGTATTAACTTCAATCTCTGTTAAGAATTGAGTTATTTGACCCTTCCCATAGTAAGATTTGAATGTACTTAGCTTCCAGCCTACATGCTCGATAAGCTCTTCTTTGGTGAAAGTTGAACTCTCTGTTTGATGCTTCTGCAAGAACTGGTACAGCAATAACTGCATTTCGACTTTAGCCATTTGACTTCCAATAATTTATAAGCATTATTGCAATGCATTGTATTGCGTACCACTAAGATGATCAGAGAGTGACATCAAATAAATGAATACCTCTCCTAATCCGTATCCTACCAATTTAGCAAAAACGCTAGCTCAAAAATGTCCAGTCCTGAATTATCAAGTCAGCAAGTCCACAATTTGTTGAGGCGTTACACGTATCCAGCCCAACCTAAGATTTCCTCCCCCCAGTTGAAGCGCTCACCACTTCGGTATTTTTTCTAATACCATCAATCAACCGGTCCAGTAGCGTGAACATAACCTCAATGCTGTAACCCGCCAAAAAAGCCAACGCCATAGGGGAAAGGGTCATATCCCCCATTTCTGGTTTTAATAACCAGCCTGTAATCATTCCGGCAAGGCAACCTAACGTTAGCCTGAGCCGATATCCCACTTCGCGGCTGGCGGTGTAGGTGAGGTTTCTAACTTGCTGAAGTAAACTTCGTAGCACAAAAATAAAGGCGCCAAGAAGCCCGTACGTCAAAGGTAAAACGTAATTCTGCAGCATTTGAAGAACAGACTGCGCAGCAATCAGGTTGGCTTGGTATTCAAGCTCGGGGTGGGTCTGAGGGGCGATGTTGTACTGGGTATCGAATTGAAATCCTTGCCCAAACATCCATATACCGTTCCATTTCTTTAGGAGCTGATAATTGGCTTCTAAATCTTGGCTAAGTGGAAATTCGGCTTGTGGCAGAGCGTCGGCCAATGTTTGAGTAAGAGAGTGACCAAATAGGTAGAACATTTGAATGGCAAGCAAACAAATCAGTGTGAGCACGGTGTAGCGTCGATACCATGTGATCACACGTGCAGCCCCATTAAAAGAGGCTTTTCCATCGGTCACATTAGGAACTACAGCTTTTATACTTTCAACCGTGACGGGATACACTTGTTTGGCGAGCCTATCAAAACAGTGCAGTAATTGAATTTCGTTTTCCGTATTCCAGTATTTTGTGCCCATTTTCTCGTTCGCACGAGCGATGCCCATGGCGATATCGGCATCAATAGAAAGGTCCCCGTGCCGCGCCACATAGTGCAGTAGAAGACACCCATCATTGGCAAGGCGTTGTAAATCCTTGCTTGATTGGGGGCGGGAGTCATTCGCTAATGTCTTCACTGGTTTATTCGACACGGGGAAAACCTAATTGTTTGGGAAACCTAAATGCTAAGGAAAAACCCTTTACTAGGATTAATACTGATAGCTCGCCACTTCATGGTCGAGGTAATCAAATAACTTGCAACAACCGCTTTCATTGTTCCAAATCGCGCGTGGGCTATTAAAGCTGAACTCGTTGTCGCCAAGGTTCGTTTTGTTTGTAAACACTTTTACGGATGATTGAGCGAGCATGCGTGAACCTTCAGGGAAGGTAAATACAGTTTGGCTACGAATGGATTCCAGTCGCCAAAGGCTTATATCCACAGTGTTATCTGAAATATTGGATATTTCGACAAACTCATCAGCTTCGGTGTATTTTTCTTCACCATCAAAATGCAAATTACTGATCAGCACGTCGGCGTAGGCATCGCCGCCATAAACCAATCTAGAGGCAACTTGCCCATTTGGGGTCAATAGTGTTGCTGTATCGCCGTGGTTGTTCCAAATCGGCTTTTTGGATTGGAAGCTGAACTTACTATCACCAGCAGTTGCTACCTTAAGCTCTCCATGCGGTGCCAAAACCGACCCTTTAGGAAAGGTAAACTCTTGATCCGGGGAGCCTGCCTGAATTGTCCAATTGCACAAATCAATGGTAAGACCGCCGAGGTTATTCAGCGTAATGGACTCATCAAAGTGGTCGGTAAGCCCTTTGAAATCCAACTCACCAATCTCAACTTGGCATAGACACTGAAGCTGATTAAGCTTCTCCCAGTAGTTATCGAGATCCTTATAAGATGCGGGCTTGGTAAGCATCTCATCCGTTAAGTTTTTTAATGTGCTTTGGATAGTTTGCAGTGTAAGTGCCACGTTGTTCTCCTTAGTGTGCGAAATGCAGCTAGTGATATATTTTGACGTCAGTAACGCCATTATCCCGCGTATTTTTGATAAGCCGAAAGCAGTTTTTCATCGTATCGATTTTCAGCGTAAGCAGGACCGTTGTAGTAACGTGCGAACGTTGCCCAATCTAGTTCTTGAATCGCATTGTGCAATTTCGGATTTGATTTAATAAAACTGACAAACGCAAATAGGTGAAAATGTTCAGCAAAAAACATGTCACGGACAAAGGTTTCTACATCGTCATAACCCGCTGCAGCGTGGTTAAATCCCATGATTTGATAGCGACCCCAAGACGCCGATTTTAAAGCAGCTCTTCGGTCTAGCGTCATTGCTTCTTGCAAGCGCTCATATTCTTTCTCGCCGCCAACATAGAGCGAACGGTCCCATTTACGTGAAGAAATTTCTGGATGAGACTCATCAAATTTTCGACCGCTGTATTTAGAGAAAATATGCGCTTCAAACAGAATGCAAGGAGGCCCACTGGCAAAAAATCCACTGCCTGCCGACTCCACTTCAGACACGGCTTTTACTGCGGCAACTTCACAACCCAGTGACTCGGCGGCTTTTTCAAAATCTTCATCCGATAAGCCCTCTTCCGGCTCGATTCGAGGCAAAAATAGGCTTGGCGCAAAACCCAGTTCATCGGAAGCGGCTTCTGCCAATGCTTTGTGGCTTTTGCCATTGCAGTCGATACGACCGTCAGGGTTCTTGAATCCCAATAATGTTGCCTGCATCTTGCAGATCGCTTGGCATGTTTTGGAGTGCTCTACGTCACCTTCAATAACGCCATCTTCTTCTAATGGTCCATCCAGCCCGATGGCTTTTGCCGCTTCATTTAACGCTTTTTGAATCGCCAGTACGTCTTCTTTTTGGTTTTCAGCATGGCTTCCGACAGAGGAAGTCAATGGGATGTCTTTCATAGTTGGCTCCTAGTTGGGTGTGATCGTTTCCCTTAATGTAACGAACTAGCCGTGTAGGTAATTGGTGAGGACTATTAATTAAACAGGGAGAGTTACGAAAGCCGAGCCATGTTTTCTGTTTCAGGTATTGGTGAAAAACGCAGGCGAAATCATGTTGAGTCTTTAGGTGTACTTTTTGTTACCAAATATCAAACCTGTGAATAGCTTTGTGTTGTAAATACGACGTAGAGCAAGATTCTACTAATAACATCATCAAGTGAATATGATAAATTTCCTTCAAAATTAATAGGTTTAACCCTTATAAATACAATCAAAGGAAACATATGCTTTGTAAACTACAAGCGTCGTCAGCGCTAGGGATGGCTATTCTACTTTCTGCCTGTGGGGGAGGTGGTGGAGATTCTACTTCTGAGAACGGTGATGCAGCGCCAAAGACAGAACAGATTAACAGTAATTCTAAGATACTGAAAAATGCAACTCAGCATTCAGAATCAGAATTGAAAGTAGCGGCGAAAAACCTTGTTGAGCTGGGCTATTCTGGGGAATCACAGGCTGCATTGCTCGATGCATCTATTGTAAAGCAAGCTTCGAGCACTATATTGAACCGTGAATATGGATTAATTTTTCTTGATGATCAAATTGATAACTTCATCGCCATTGAGAATGTCGATGGAAAGTTGTTTACCTGTGGGGAGTCTGGTTTTGTTGACATTAGCTCAACGGTAGACGGACAGAGCTTGGGGACGGTATCTCTAGACTTTAATGACTGTATTACCCAGGACTATAAGACATCTCTCTCTGGAATGTTGGCAGTATCCTTTAATGATAAAAATGAAAAAACTTATTATTTTGACAATTTAGATATCGAAGGATTGAAGGTTACCGGATACACCCAGGTACATTATTCTGAATTTGATGAGCGTGGTTTTGAGAGAACTGAAGAAAGTCGCCTTCTATATTCTTACGACAATGGAAGAAAAATCAAAGTTAGCCAGACCGATTCTATGCGTACTCCAGACTACTATGAAGAAATAAATGTAAATGTGGATGGAACTGTGTGGCTAGGTGAATCTGGGAAGGTTAGTGTTTCTTCTCAAGGACTAAAAGCACGTAGAGGCATTAACTTTTTTGAAGGTTCAATGAGTTTTAATGCAGATAGTGAAGTGCAACTATTATTTTCGGATAAGTTCTTTACCTACAAGAAAGATATAGAACGTGATGGTTCTTTCGATGTAGGTACACACTTATCTAAAGTGAGTGGGTTTCAGTTTGTGTTAACTCAACCCATGGAGCTTTATCCATTGGATTCGTTGACACAGCCACCCGCATTTACGGGTATGCCCTCACTGCTGTCATATAATGTGAGTACAGCTAACACCATTGTTGTTGAAAGCTCGGAATTTTCAGACCCTGATACACCAGCGGAAAATGTACAACTGAGCTATCGATGGTATATCAATAATGAATTGGTTGAGGGAGAAATAACCAATACCCTTCCTGCCTATACGGCGGCTTATGGTGATGAAGTTAAAGTTCAAGCAGTCATTTTTGATGGAACGAGTTCAATAACCAGTGAATGGGCATATATTTTCCTTAATGACACTAAGCCAGTAATCAAAACGGACAACTTACCCGCACAAGTTTTTTCAGGGGATGAATTACAATTTGGCGTATCGTTGTTTGATTTAGATACCAATGATTCAGAAAGAATCCGTATGGAATCTGGACCCGACGGTGCAACAATCAGCAGTGATGGCGTTATTTCTTGGACGGCACCTTCCGATTTCTTATTTCCAACTCAAGCTTTTGAATTTACTTTTAAATCGGTCAATGACGACCATGAAGAATACGTATTGAAAGTTGAAGTAAGCGACAGCAAAGCAGAGCCTATTGCTCGTTCTGGTGAGTACAGTCCGTTCAAAGAGGATTCCATTGTTATCGATGACTTTGATGGTGACGGCTTAAATGAATTCCTGACGACAGACAATGGCAGTGGTCTATCCCTTTACTACTTTGAAAGTGGTCAATACAAACAAAAATGGATGTATCCATACCAGCTACCAAGCAATGGTTTAATACAGCAGGTGCACTATTTAGATATCGATAATGATCTTAAAAAAGAAATCGTTATAGTTACCTCAAAGAATATCCTTACCCTAGAAGATCTAACGAGTAAGCCTAAAGTGGTTTTCGAAGCTTCTCAGAATATTTTGAGGGCAGCATTTGCAGACACCAATAATGATGGCACGCTAGAAGTGGCAGTTTTGCATTATGATTGGGAGGATTATAAACCCAAGCTTTCTGCTTTTAGTTGGAATGACTTTTCTAACCCTTTAATAGCGGAGATTGATGTAACAGGAACCACTCAGCTTGTGTATTCGAATGTTGATAATGATCAGTCACCTGAACTTATATTAAATAGCGGTTTAGTTATCGACACCTCTACATGGGCGATTCAATGGAATTACAATGGACGATTTTCTGTAGACAGAATGATCATTGAAGATTTCAACCAAGACGGTGTGAATGAAATCGTTGGAAGAGACAATTTCAGTAACTTTTCTAGTTACTCTGCCGTAACGAATACTTTAATCAGTCTCTCGTCTACTCAAAGCTTGTCTCCATGTGATTTAGAGACATCTTATTCAACGATCGGAGTGAGCGAATTGTTGGTTATGAATTGTTCACATGATGGCGTAAAAGCATTCAAATTAGAAGGTGGGACTCTTTCTCAGGTGTGGCAATTGCCTACTTCTAGCTCATATGACGTAAGTTCCCTAACTATTGGCGATTTTGATAACGACAGCAATCTAGAGCTATTATGGGGGACTAGCCATAGTTATTCACTCAGAGGTTTTGCTAGTGCGGATATTTCTGGCAACAGTGTTACGCTGAAACATACAAGTATTGTCAAGCCTTCGACAGCATTTAGAACAGTAGGGTGGGCAAACATTACACCCGTTAAAGAAAAAGCGCTGTTTTTGGTTGGTAAGTACGGCAATAGTGATGTTAGAGATAAATTTACGACAGTAAGCTCTGAAGGCAAGGTCAACTTTAGCTCTGGAACAAGCTACACTAATTATTCATTACTCAATACAGTGCACACCGACTTTGATAGCGATGGCTATTCTGAAATCGTTATACCTAAATTTAATTATGGAGTCTCAAAGATAGAGCTAATCCAACTAGATGGTGAGCTGGTTAAGAATTCTCCTGATATAGCAGGAGATAACGGTGATATTATTGTGAAAGCTTCCGATTTTAACCAGGATGGAAAGAAGGAAGTTGTATTAGCTCATGGTACTGCGATGACGATATACGATGTAACGAACGATAGAACCATTGCATCTTATCAGCATTCACAGAGTGGTGAGCAAATTCGTGAATTTGAAGTGTACGATGCAATTTCTGGGTCTATTATTGTCTCACATGGACACAAGTTATCTCTTCTTAAAGTAACTGGTAGTTCAATGATCAAAAAGTCCACTTACAATCTCTCTAATTTCGGTTGCCGAAATATTTTAGTATTTAACCACGACTCAGACAGTAGCAAGGAAATAGCGTGTTTTTCTGATCAGACAACTGGCAAGGGTAATCAGCTTGTAGTGTTTGAGGTTGAAGGAAATACTCTAATATTCAAAGAGCAGTATTCTTTAAAATTTCATACGAAAGGCATAGCAGTTAACCTCTCTAAAGCTGATGAGCAAGGCTTTCTCCTTACAACTGAAGAAGACATGAATGTTTCACCTAGGGGAACGGATAGATACCATGTTCGAAAAACCGATAACAAAGGCAATACGATTTGGAAAAGCCCTCCTTTAATCGGAGAGCCAAGTAGTCACGGTATTAAGATTCGAACTCACCCCGAGAAAGGACTGCAAGCGCTCGTCTCTACCGATCAAGCTATGTACCAAATCAACCCATAGAACTTACCAAGCTAAAGGTGAACCGAAGGGTTCGCCTTTTTAACTGCTCATCGTTTACTTACTACTTACATCATACTCACCATACTTTTCTCTGTAATTAGAGCCAATATCAGTTTCCACTGTTTAACACTATGTGGCGCACGTAATTTCTGATAGCTTTGAGCGGTCTTGAGGAAAAGGTTGTACATTGCGCTGTCAGATATGAATAAGAAACAAATTTCGCGCCTGTTAGGGTGTGGTTTACTTACTATTGGATTCCCCGTATTCGCTTTCGATTTTGAAGTAGAAGGACTAGAAGGAGAGCTGGACACCAACGTGTCTGCTTATCTGTCTGCTATTGATCCCAGCGAATACTCAACGTCACTTCGGTTTCAATCCCGAGTGGAAGACAATATTCAGAAGGCATTAAAGGCACTAGGTCATTACCAGCCTGAGATTGCTTTTCAAGTTGGGGAAGATTCTCAATCCCTTACGGCATTGGTTGACCCAGGACCTGTGGTGGTGATTCGCACCAGCGATTTGATCATTTCAGGGGAAGCAGCAACGGATCCTGATTTCATTCAGCTTCGCAGCGATGCCAAACTGGGGGTTGGTGAACCGTTGAACCACAGCGCCTATGAATCTTACAAATCAAACTTACGAAATTTAGCATTAAGAAAAGGTTATTTTGATGGTGAGTTTGGTCAAACTCGTTTAGAAGTCTCTCCCGAGCATAAACAAGCCTTTATCACCATAGAATTTACCAGTGGTCAGCGCTATTACTTTGGTGAAACTCGGGTTTTTGGCAGCCAAATCCGCGAAAGCCGAGTGCGATCTCTGGTGCCCTTTGAAGCAGGCGATCCTTATCTGGCATCCAATATCGGTGAGCTGAATCAAAGCTTATCTAATACGGAATGGTTTTCTTCTGTGCACGTTGAGCCCGATCTTAGTTACATCGGTAAACAGCGCGAATTACCCATGAACATCAATCTTGCTCCACAGTCTGAAAATCAGATAGAAACAGGCTTAGGTTACTCAACAGACATTGGCATTCGGGGGAAAGTCAGCTGGAAAAAACCGTGGCTCAATGATCGTGGGCACAGCTTAAACAGCAGCATGTCCCTTTCTGTGCCAGAACAAGCCATTACGGCGAGCTACAAAATTCCGCTAGAAGACGTATTACGTGAATATTATGAAATCCAGTACGGAATGAAGCGTACCGACAAAGATGAAACCAAGAGCCTAGAGCATAACTTAGCGGTGAAACGACACTGGAAATTAGATTCGGGGTGGCAAAGAACGGCTTCCGTAAGATTTTTATACGACGACTCAGAAGAGCGTGGTCAATCTCGTATTTCTAAATTCGTGTTGCCGGGGTTCAGCTTCAGTCGTGCACGCGTTCGTGGTGGCGCCATGCCCATGTGGGGAGACAAGCACCTGCTCACCGTTGAAGCCGGAAATGAAAGCCTGCTTTCTGATACTGGTATTTTAAGAGTACAAGGTCGAACCGCCATTGTACGCAGTGTGGGTGAAAATCACCGTGGATTAGCCCGTTTCGATGCGGGCGGTGTATTTGCAGGTGAATTTGACAAAGTCCCTCGTTCCTTACGCTTCTTTGCTGGTGGTGATAACAGTATCCGTGGTTATGGGTATGAAGATATTCCTACTACTCAACCAGAAGATAAGTTCAGTGGTGGTAAATACTTAGCCGTGAGTAGCTTAGAGTATCAATATCGCGTTTATGGCAATTGGTGGGCAGCAACATTCGTTGATTACGGTGATGCATGGACAGATACACCCGAGTGGAAAAAAGGTGTCGGCGTGGGTATTCGATGGGCTTCGCCTGTGGGTCCAATTCGGTTAGATTTTGCTTGGGGATTGGATAAAAAACCTGACGAAAGATTTGCCATTCACTTTACGTTGGGACCTGAACTATGACCCGTACTGTTGCTAAATGGCTAGTGCGCTTTGCCCTTTTTATTCCGTGTTTTGTTCTTGTTCTGTTACTTCTATTGGGTGGCTTACTGTTTACACAAGCGGGGCTGAACCTTGCCATGTGGGGGGCGCAAAAAGCATTGCCCCAACTAACAGTAGACGAAGCTGAAGGGGCGATACTCACGGGTATAACGCTTCACCAAGTCAATTTTAATGATCCCGATTTATTTATCGATCTACAAGCTAAACAAGTGCAACTCGAACTGGATGCAGAATGTTTATTTGAACCCCGAGTGTGTATCGATAATCTAGCTCTAGAATCGTTATCCTTTGCTCTTACAGGCACAGCGCCTACTCAGGAAGAACCAACACCTTCAGAGCCACTCACCGAGATCACGTTACCTGTTCCTGTCTCAGTTAACCGTGTTCAGTTGAATGATATTGCGCTTGATGTGTTGGGTACAGAGATCAAGTGGAAGTCGTTTTCTACTGCGGCGACAATGGAAGGTCGAGTGCTGACGTTGCACCCAACAAAGTGGGATGACATCGATATTACACTTGCTCCAACCGACACCAACGCTTCGGTCGAAAAAGCATCGACGGACAAAGCTGCGACGGACAAAACCGCAGACATTGAACTTCCAGAAGTATTGATTCCGCTGGATGTTGTGGTGGAAGGCTTTGATATTCGTGATTTTACTTTACACGGTGAATCGCCAGTAAAAGTGCATCACTTGGGATTGAAGGCGAAAGCGAGCGATCATGTGGTCAGCATTGAAAAGCTAGTATTGGATATGCCAGAAGTTACCGCGGACGCTAGCACTGAAATCGAACTGAAGGGAGATTACTCCCTCCCGAAATTAACCCTTAATGCCAAACTCAATCAGACAGAGTTAAAAGGGCAAACCTTGGCGCTAAAGGCAGACGGTAGTGTGGCGGAACTCAACCTCAACGCTGATTTTGGGGGCGTCATAAAAGCGCACCTTGAAGGAAACCTAAAGCCGCTACAGGCTGTGTTGCCTTTCGACCTGTCTTTGTCACAAGGGGAAGTGCAATGGCCTCTTACTGGCAAATACGATTATCGTTCAGACATTGAAAGCATTGATATTAAAGGTAATCTGGATGCGTATCAGATCTCCCTTGCGTTAAAAGCGCAGGGCAAAGATATTCCGGATTTAGACCTCGATACGTCAGCAAGCGGCACATTAGAAAGTATCGATGTACACAGCTTAGTTCTCAATACGTTAGGTGGTCGAGTCTCTGGTCAGGTTGAAGCCGATTGGTCCAAGTTAGTGAAATGGAACACTACGCTCGGTTTAGACAGCATACAGCCAGGGTTACAATGGCCAGAAGCCGAGGGCAATATCAGTGGCAGCATTACGACCAATGGTTCCTTAACCGAAAATGGTGGTTGGAAAGTGGGTGTTCCACTATTGGCTATCCAAGGTTTAATCCGCGACTACCCGTTGTACATCAATGGTCAATTGGATGCGGCAGACATCAATAAAAGCGGTGAACCTAGCATTCATACTGAAGGGCTGGAGCTATCTCATGGTCCTAATAACCTATTTGTGTCGGGCTCATTGGATAAACAATGGGGGCTGGATGTAGAGCTAAACTTCCCTGAGTTTGTTAAGTCGATTCCTGAACTTCGTGGGCACATGTACGGCAAAGTCAACTTGCGTGGTGAGTTTGAAGAGCCACAAATCAAGGTGGAATTGAGTGTTAACGAAGTCGATTGGAAGCAAGAAGTGACGGTGGAATCCGTTGCTCTATCTGGCGATATATCTCCTCTCCCTGCTCCGAAAGGCGATTTGTCATTGGTCGTTAAAAACGTGAAAGCGCAAGACCAATACATTGATAATGTGGATCTGGAATTTTCAGGTACACAGGAAGCACATCAGCTTACGTTAGATGTGCTATCCGATTTGATTTCTACAAGTTTGAAGGTAGTCGGTGGGCTAACTGAGAAACCCGAGATGGTATGGCAAGGTGAATTACAGCGCGCAGAAATCACATCCGAGCAAGGTACGTGGACGTTAGAAGATAAGGCTGCATTAGGTTTTAACATGGCAACTAATCTGGCAAGCGTTCAAGCGCATTGTTGGAATCAACAAGGTGCGTCATTGTGCTTGACCAAGGACCTATCTGCTGGAGAAAGTGGTGAGGCGAATATTGCTATCAAGCAGTTTAACTTTGAACAGATTAAGCGCTTCGTCCCACAGGAAACCGACCTTCAAGGTGAAGTTAATGCGACAGCGTGGGCGAGCTGGGCACCAAATGCCAAGCCTGAGCTAAAAGTGTCTGTTTCTTTACCTGAAGGGCAGGTTACACAATCTTTAGATGCGCCAGTCACGCTAGGATGGAACAGCGTGACGTTGGATGCCGAGTTAGAGAACGATAGACTAAGAAGTCGTTGGTCGTTGGATCTGGCTGACAACGGTGTGATTGATGGTCAGGCGAATATTGCAAATGTGCAATCCAACAATCAAACCATTGACGGCAAATTGGGGATTCGTGAGATCCACCTCGGTATGCTCAAGCCTTTGTTGGGCGAATTCAGTAAAGCGGATGCCAATATTCATTCCGATCTTACTTTCAGTGGTCCCTTGCTTCATCCTAAATTGCAGGGTGATTTCGTTATCGAGAAGCTGATTGCCAAAGGCGACATTACTCCTGTTGACGTCAATGAAGGTCAAATATCCGTTGCTTTTAATGGATACGACGCTGTATTGGATGCGCAAATTCACACACCTGATGGCACGCTCAATTTAGATGGTGATGGTAATTGGGCGGACTTAAAGGCGTGGCGTGGTAATTTAGCGGTTTTTGCTGAAGAGTTGAACGTGAAGCTGCCGCCAATGGTTCACATTAAAGTGAAACCAGACCTTAAAATTTCAGCGACGCCTGAGCTCGCTAAAATTGAGGGCGACATTCATTTACCATGGGGGCGTATTGAAGTGGAAGAGCTACCGCCAAGTGCGGTTGGCGTCTCCAGTGATGAAGTCTTGCTGGATGAAAACTTCAAACCAGTGGAAGAAAAGCAGCCATTGCCTATGAACATTCAAACCAACGTTAATGTGAAAATTGGTGATGATTTCCGGTTAAGTGCTTTTGGTCTATTGGGCAATCTAAAAGGGGATTTAAAAGTCTCTCAACGTGACAAAGGACCCTTTGTCGTCGGAGAGGTCAACATACTTGATGGTTCTTATCGTTCGTTCGGTCAAGATCTGCTGATTCAAACAGGTAAGATATTAATGAATGGCCCTGTGGATCAGCCTTATGTTGTGATCACTGCCATTCGGAATCCAGACAATATCCAAGATGATGTAACTGCGGGTATTCGTGTCGATGGACCAGCGGATAATCCGCAGGTGTCGATATTCTCAGATCCAGCCATGCCGCAAGCTAATGCGCTGTCTTACCTATTGCGAGGTAGAGACATAGATGCTGAAGCGGGTGGAAACTTAATGACCACCACGTTGATTGGATTGAGCTTAGCGAAAAGCGGAAAAGTGATCGGAGAGATTGGTCAAGCATTTGGTGTGCAGGATTTGCAATTGGATACAGCGGGTTCGGGTGATGACTCTCAAGTAACTGTGAGCGGGTACATATTACCCGGCTTGAAAGTCACTTACGGAGTGGGTATTTTTAACTCACTTGGTGAATTCACCGTGCGCTATCGCTTGATGCAGGATTTGTATGTTGAAGCGGTTTCTGGTCTTGATAGTGCCGTGGATTTGATTTACCAGTTCGAATTTGATTAAGGCGTGAGCCTGATGGAGAGTGCGATGGAACAGCTGGTGTTTGTGTATGGGATGTTGCGACAAGGCGAAGACAATCACCACTTCTTGGAAGGGTGCGAGTTGGTCGCCCAGTTTCGGACAGGGCCTGCATTTGCTTTGTACGATTTAGGTCATTACCCAGGAATGGTGCAAGGTCAGCAAGAGATCTTCGGTGAAATTTACCGGATCAATGCGCAAATATTGGCAAAGTTAGACCACCTTGAAGATGTGCCATACGAATACCGCCGTGAGAAAATGTCGACTCCATTTGGGGAGGCATGGGTCTATCTCTATCAAGATGGCAGCCAGTTATCGGAGCCAATCGACTCGAGCGATTGGTGCCAGCGCTTTTAGTTCTGTAGAACTGTATTGGCGGTGAATGAGTTCTTTGGCTATCCAGAATCCGTTAATGTATTTCAAGTAAAACAGCCCAGTCGATACTAGGCTGTTTTTTTATTTGCGGAATGTTATCCAAAGCAGAGTATGTTTTCCCAAGCTTAGGTTAGTAGTTCCAAGTTCAGGTTATTTATTCTGTGCTCGATCATAAGAGGTCTGAATTTCTTCTCGTGCGGCGGCAGCGTCTGCCCAGCCATCGACTTTTACCCATTTACCCGATTCAAGCTCTTTGTAGCGATCAAAAAAGTGCGTGATCTGCGCTTTTAGCAATTCGGGGATGTCATTCACATCTTGGATGTGTTCATACTCTTTCGATAGTTTGCTGTGAGGTACGGCCACAATCTTGGCATCTTCCCCAGACTCGTCAGTCATTTTCAAAACCCCCACCGGACGACAGCGGATAACAGAGCCAGGAATCAGAGGGTGCGGTGTCGGAACAAGAACATCCACTGGATCACCGTCTAGGGATAAGGTGTGGTTTACATAACCATAGTTACATGGGTAGAACATGGGCGCAGACATAAAACGGTCCACAAAAACTGCGCCAGAATCTTTATCTACTTCATATTTGATCGGATCTGCGTTTGCTGGAATTTCGATTACGACATAGATGTCATCAGGCAATGATTTACCCGCTGGTACATTGTTTAAACTCATTGTGCTTTCCTTTTCTAATGAATTTCACTGTACATAGCTTAAGCGAATTTACCGTATCCTGCTATTCCACTTTAGACCAAAACACGATCCACTTTAGACTAAAACACAGTCCACTTTAGACTGGCTCAGAGCCCAAATTAGAGCGGAAGCCAATCGGTTTTGGAGAATTAGCTTAGTGACTAAAACAAGAAATCCCCACCTAACTAAATAAAGCTGGCGGGGATTATTCGTATTTATATTTGGCGGATTCAGTCTTGATTCAGTTCAAGAAATTCTTCAACCTTGCGAACCATATTCTTAGAACCAACAAAGAAAGGCACACGCTGGTGCAGCTCGGTTGGTTTGATGTCCATGATGCGGTTAACACCATCGGAAGCCAAACCACCTGCTTGCTCTATCAAAAATGCCATAGGGTTGCACTCGTACAACAAACGCAATTTACCATTCGGGTGGCTTTGGGTGCTTGGGTAAAGGTAGATGCCGCCTTTAAGCAAGTTACGGTGGAAATCTGCAACTAGCGAACCAATGTAACGGGACGTATAAGGGCGACCTTCTTCAGGCGAATTTTCCTGACAGTACTTTATGTATTTTTTCACACCCGTTGGGAAACGGATGTAGTTACCCTCGTTAATGGAGTAAATTAGGCCGTCTTCAGGAATCATCATATTTTCATGAGACAAACAAAAAACGCCTAGAGAAGGGTCATAAGTAAAGCCATGAACCCCTTTACCTGTGGTGTACACCAGCATGGTTGAAGAACCATAAATGATATAACCTGCCGCGACTTGCTTGTCTCCGGGCTGGAAAAAATCTTCTTCTGTTGCTGGTGTTCCAATAGGTGAAACGCGTTTGTAAATAGAGAAAATAGTGCCGACGGAAACGTTTACGTCAATGTTTGAAGAACCATCCAGTGGATCCATTAAAACAACGTACTTCGCATTTTGATTGAGTTCTTTATTGAATGCGACCGCTTCATCTTCTTCTTCACTGGCGACACCACAAACCTGATCGCGAGCTTCAAGTGCGGCTTTGAACTTTTCGTTGGCGTAGACATCTAGCTTTTGCTGAGCTTCGCCCTGGACGTTTTCAGTGCCGACGGCACCCGTTATATCGACAAGACCCGCTTTGTTGATTTCTCGGTTTACAATTTTGGCAGCAAGCTTAATTGAACCGAGAAGAGAGGATAGATCGCCACTGGCGTGAGCGAAGTCATTTTGCTTTTCAACAATAAACTCGCCTAGAGTGCGTATCTCAGACATGTTTGTTCCTTTGTTCAGTTTCCTGGGCTGAGATCTAAGCTACCGACGACGCTGACTGGGGAAGGTCAAGTTTCTCAAGGGTTCACGGTTAAGAAACTAGGTCGTGTGGTCGAGCTCAGATACAATAAAGTCCCAATCTAAGTTGGGTTGCCTACCCGATAAATGTAGGGGCATCTGGGTTTCATTTATTATTGTATAAGTTGAATCTTTTTAATGGTAATGAAGTAACTTGCTGATCCTTGAATAAATTTAGTTGGACATCACACTTTTATACTCACATTTCGCTGACAAATATCAGGCATGATAAGAAGCCAGTAAAGACGTCAAAACAGACTAGGAATCGTAATTTATGCATATTCATATTTTGGGGGTTTGCGGGACATTTATGGGCGGAGCCGCGGTATTGGCTCGTCAAATGGGGCATAAAGTCACAGGCTCCGATGCCAATGTTTACCCCCCAATGAGCACGCTATTGGAATCTCAGGGTATCGAAATTATCGAGGGGTTTGACCCATCGCAATTGGAGCCGAAGCCAGACTTGGTGGTGATTGGTAATGCAATGAGTCGCGGAAACCCTTGTGTAGAATATGTATTGAATCGCAATCTTAAATACACATCAGGTCCTCAATGGCTGCAAGAATTTTTGCTGCACGAACGTTGGGTATTGGCGGTATCCGGAACACATGGCAAAACGACCACTTCGAGCATGCTAACTTGGATCCTTGAGCACTGCGGTTACCAGCCCGGATTTTTAGTAGGGGGCGTTTTAGGCAATTTTGGTGTTTCGTCTCGTCTTGGTGAAAGTATGTTTTTCGTTGTCGAAGCGGATGAGTATGACAGCGCTTTTTTTGATAAACGTTCTAAGTTTGTTCATTATCACCCGCGAACGTTGGTGATGAATAATCTTGAGTTTGATCATGCAGATATCTTCGATGACTTGGATGATATTAAGCGACAGTTCCATCATTTGATCCGTACCGTGCCTGAAAATGGACGTATATTTTCCCCAATTAATGACGAAGCGCTTGAAAGCGTGCTTGAACAGGGCTGCTGGAGCGAACAAGAAAAGACAGGCTTCAATGGCGACTGGAGAGCTGAAAAAGTCAAATCAGACGGCAGTGAATTTAACGTTCTCTTCCAAGGCAAGCATGTTGGCAAGGTTTCTTGGAACCTCATTGGTGACCACAACGTCGATAATGCACTAATGGCGATTGCGGCGGCTAGGCACGTGGGTGTTACGCCTGACTTAGCATGTGAAGCTCTGACGTTATTCGTGAATACAAAAAGACGTTTAGAGCTGAAAGGCGAAGTGAATGGCATTACGGTTTACGATGATTTTGCTCATCACCCAACCGCCATTGAACTAACGTTACAAGGATTACGTAATAAGGTTGGTGAAGGAAAAATTCTAGCAGTGCTAGAACCTCGCTCCAGCACGATGAAAATGGGCGTCCATAAAGAAACACTCGCCAATGCACTAAGTACTGCCGATTCCGTCTATTTGTTCCAGCCAGATAATATCCAATGGTCAGTCGACGATGTTGCGAGTCAATGTCACCAGCCGGTACAGACCAGCGATGACATAGATACGCTGGTTACACGTATCGTCGAAGAAGCTAAACCAGGCGATCAGATATTGGTGATGAGCAATGGGGGATTTGGTGGGATTCATGATAAATTACTCAATGTACTCGCAGCTGATACGCTAACCTAAGAGTGGATTGATTTTTCAACGCAAGAAGTAAGAATGACTCAAAAAAATAAAGCCATTACGTTGGCATTTACAGGGGCATCCGGAGCACCTTATGGGCTCCGGCTACTGGAATGCCTACTCGCCGCAGATTACACCGTCTATTTGTTGATATCTTCCGCCGCGCGAGTGGTGATGGCAACGGAGCACGGGCTGAAACTACCGGGTTCTCCAGATGGCGCGAAAGAAAAGCTGGTTGAACACCTTCAATGCGATGCGAATAAGCTCATCGTTTGCGGTAAAGAAGATTGGTTTTCACCCGTAGCTTCAGGTTCGGCAGCACCGAAACAAATGGTGGTTTGCCCTTGCAGCGCAGGCAGTGTGGCTGCCATCGCCCACGGCATGTCGGATAATCTTATAGAGCGTGCTGCCGATGTGGTCATGAAAGAGCGTGGGCAATTACTTTTGGTTGTTCGTGAAACGCCTTTTTCTACTCTTCATTTGGAAAATATGCATAAGCTCTCGCAAATGGGTGTCACCATCATGCCTGCCGCACCGGGGTTTTATCACCAACCAACCAGCATTGATGACTTAGTCGACTTTATGGTTGCACGCATTCTTGACCATTTAGGTGTTGAGCAAGGATTAGTCCCTCGTTGGGGATATGATCAGCGCAATTAGAAACGATTGAAGTAATTGCATATGGCTAAGTTCATAGAAGTCGATAAAATAGAACCACTCTCATCGGGGTGCTAAATGAATAGGCGATGTTTGCATCGCTTTTCTTATGGCTGAGATAAACCTTTGGTTTGAACCCGTACACCTGAACCAGATAATACTGGCGTAGGAATTGAGCGCGGAAATTTACCCCTCTCAACACCTGTGCCGCTCAACAATGGATAGGAGCGACCAGTGAAATACGCACTGACTACCGTAGCACTTGCTACACTTGCTGCCACATCGGCATTCGCCGCAGAAAACACGCTAACGGTTTACACGTACGATTCTTTTGCTGCGGATTGGGGACCGGGTCCAACGGTCGAAAAAGCGTTTGAAGCTCAATGCGGCTGTAATCTAGAGTTTGTTGCACTTGACGATGGCGTGACCATTCTCAATCGCTTACGCCTTGAAGGTAAAAACAGCAAAGCGGATATCGTGCTTGGTCTTGATAACAATTTAATGGCTGAGGCAAAGAAAAGCGGTTTGCTTGCCGAGCACAGTGTAGACACGGCTAACGTGACGATTCCAGGTGGTTGGACAGACAGCACCTTTGTTCCTTACGATTACGGCTACTTTGCGTTTGTTTACAACAAAGAAAAACTCACCAACCCACCCAAGAGCCTAAAGGAATTGGTTGAAAAGCGTGATGATCTTAAAGTGATTTACCAAGATCCACGCACCTCGACGCCTGGTCAAGGTTTAATGCTGTGGATGAAGTCGGTGTATGGCGACAATACGACGGATGCGTGGAAACAACTGGCCAAGAAAACCGTCACTGTAACGAAAGGTTGGTCTGAAGCGTACTCAATGTTCTTGGAAGGCGAGTCCGATCTTGTACTTTCATACACAACGTCTCCGGCGTATCACTTAATTGCAGAAAAAGACGCGAAATATGCAGCTGCGAATTTTGCTGAAGGTCATTACACTCAGATTGAAGTCGCGGCAAAAGTGAAGGTGAGTGAGAATCAAAAATTAGCCGACGAATTTATGGCGTTCATTCTAAGCGATGAGTTCCAATCTGCGATGCCAACAGGCAACTGGATGTACCCAGTAACTGGTGTTGAACTTCCTGAAGGCTACAACACGTTAACCGTTCCAGCTAAAGCCTTGTCCTTCTCTTCAGATGACGTTGCTGAGAGCAGAAAAACGTGGATTAAGGAATGGCAAAACGCTCTGACTTTCTAAGTTTTACATTATCGACAAGCCATGCATAATGCATGGCTTGCTTGTATATGCATAGGCTCATTCTGTTGTGATTCGAAATGTACCTAAAGTCGGGATAGTCGTCGCGACGGTTATCCTAATTTTTGTTGTTTCAGCTTTGTGGGCACTATTGGCAAACGCGCCTTCACTGAATCCTCTTCAAATATGGTCTGATCCTTATTATCGCCATGTTACCCAGTTCAGCTTTTATCAAGCTTTTCTGTCTACATTACTCAGTGTTGGGTTTGCCGTTCCTGTTGCGCACGCACTTTCCTACCGACAATTTCCCGGTAGAAGCTTACTGCTTAAGCTGTTTGCGAGCACGTTGGTGTTACCAGTCTTAGTTGGGGTATTCGGAATATTAGCCATATATGGCAACAGTGGTTTGATTGCCGATTGGCTGAAAGACAATGGGATGTCTTTGCCTTTTTCAATTTATGGTTTGAACGGCATTTTGCTCGCCCATGTGTTTTTTAACCTGCCGTATGCAACGCGGCTACTGCTTCAAGCGTTAGAGAGTATCCCGCCAGAGCAACACAAATTATGTGCCCATTTAGGGATGTCTCGCTTGAATAAATTTCGTTGGGTAGAGTGGCCTCGATTGGCAACACAGCTCCCTCAGGTGTGCGGATTGGTCTTCATGCTTTGCTTCACCAGTTTTGCTACCGTTATGGCACTAGGTGGGGGGCCGAAATCAACGACGATCGAATTAGCTATCTATCAAGCGATAAAATTCGATTTTGATCTTCAAACGGGTGCATTACTGGCTATGTGGCAAATGCTGTTGTGTGGCGTGCTCGCCATCAGTGTTCAAAAGCTATCAAAGCCTTTATCTGTCACTTCGGGAAGCTTGAAATCACTGCCTATGTATTCTGATAGCCGCAAAGCCAAAGCTTGGGACACTTTTTGGATTGGTTTAGTGATGGCGTTGGTTTTACCACCATTACTGATGGTTGTGCTGAGCGGTCTTAACAGCAAAGTATTTATCGTATTGTCGGATGGTCGTTTTTGGAACGCTGTGCTTTCCTCTCTTCAGGTTGCCTTATTAGCCAGTATTTCTGCATTGCTACTGGGCGCAGCGATTTTGTCGACTAGCCGAGTATGGCGACTCAAAAAACAACATTTTCGTGCCGATAAAATAGAATTAGCGGGCACCATTATCCTCGTCACACCGGGCTTGGTGATCAGTACCGGGTTGTTTTTATTGATCAGGGAAATAGCTGACGTATTTAGCCTAGCATTTTGGGTTGTCGTTGCAGTGAACTGTTTAATGGCATTGCCTTACGTTATCAAAACATTGTCGCTCTCTATGTATCAATTGGTTCAACAGTATCAATATCTAACAGCAAGCTTAGGTGTTCGAGGGTGGAATCATTTTCGCTTAATGGAGTGGCGAGCACTGCGAAAACCCTTTGCCCATGCTTTCGCTATAAGCTTTATGCTAT
The DNA here is from genome assembly GCF_002933855.1 of Vibrio penaeicida. Classification (GTDB taxonomy): domain Bacteria; phylum Pseudomonadota; class Gammaproteobacteria; order Enterobacterales; family Vibrionaceae; genus Vibrio; species Vibrio penaeicida_A. The sequence continues at coordinate 10,974 of NZ_BFAQ01000007.1, read as the reverse complement.
CTATGGGCGATCTTAGCGCGATTGCTCTGTTTGGTAGCCAAGAGTTTAGGACTCTGCCTTTGTATTTATTTCAATTACTTGGAAGTTACCAAATGGAAGCGGCAGCAGTGGTTTCTTTGTGCCTTTTACTTCTGAGTGTGTTGAGCTTTTCACTTGTTGAATCCCTATTTAAACAGAGAGTTCCCCATGACCATTCTTAGTTTACAAGATGTGCATTACCGCTATAACGATGAGCTGTTTAGGTTTAACTTAGATGTGAGTGAAGGCGATATCGTTTCATTGATGGGGCCAAGTGGCGCAGGAAAATCTACGTTATTGTCGCTGGTGGCAGGTTTTATTCAGCCACAGTCAGGGCAGATCTTTGTCGCGGGGCAATCGGTTTTAGGGTTACCGCCACACCAGATTCCTTTGTCTATGTTATTCCAAGAAAACAATCTATTTGCTCACTTAACCGTGCGTGAAAACATAGGATTGGGCATAGAACCTAGTTTAAGGCTTTCTTCTGAACAGAAAGGGCAGGTAGAAGAAGCTGCGGCAATGGTCGGTATCGGTGACTTTTTGGATCGACTTCCAGAGCAGCTTTCTGGTGGGCAGAAACAACGTGTGGCATTGGCACGATGTTTTGTTCAACCTCATTCCATTTGGCTTTTAGATGAACCTTTCTCTGCGCTTGACCCCGTTATTCGCGAAGAAATGCTCTCGTTGGTACAAACATTAGCCAAAGAGAGAAACATAGCCATAGTGATGGTGACGCACCACGTCAGCGATGCGAAGTCCATTGCCTCTCAATTTGCGTATATGTCTCAGGGTGAAATTCGCGCTGTGCTGCCTATCGAGGAACTAGTTGCAACAAACTCAAACCGAGAAATAGCGGCGTTTGTTAAAGCAGGTGAGTAGATCAATACTCTAGATGATGGTTGTACATGTCGATAAAGGCTTCGGCGTTTGTGAAAAGCGTTGCCACTTCAATGATGACACTTTCTTCTTTAGCTTGAGAAGACAGCGAGCCAAATGCGGTGTAGTAGCTCACTTCGTCTACATTGTTTATGCCGACATTGGTTAATGGAATCAGTTTATGAGTTTGTAGGATTTCCTTATTGAGGGCGTGAACATCTTTTACGTTACGTTCGGGGAACAAAATACTTTCGATGACGATCTGATGTTCAGAAATACTTAAGTAAGCAATTAAACTATCTTCTTTGTTGTTGATGATTAGCGTTCCTGAATCAATGGAATCAACCTCCCATCCTCTTCTCGTGTCGATTAGTTTCTGCAGTCCGTCTAATGTCCATGACACAATAATAATCCTTTAGAATCAGTTGGTAAGGGCATGGAGTATAGAGAATAAGTTGCCTATGGCAACACACCTTTATTGTGCCTCGTGGTCGAAGAAATCTCTATTGTTACGAATAGTGTCAATATATCTACTTGTTATAGTAAGTGTATTTTTAAGCAAGTTATAAATATTGCTTTCCAATTTATATTTATATTTTTTCCAGTAGTCACAAATATTGGGATATGCATCACTATTTATTCTCTTTTTACGAATTACATGGGGACATAATCACATTTTTCTTAAAATAGAATAAACATAGAATTTTACGATAAAAATTAATTTTTTTTCATAAAACCCGTGAATAACTAGCTGTTCGCTTATTACTTTTCTTTTGTAGATTATTATCTGAAACCTTTTATCTAACTTTATTTATTTTAGGTAACAAAATAAATAATTATCAGATCTTTATTCGCCAATATTTATTAAATTGGGATATTCTTCACGCAAAATGCAACCGGTTGCGCTTTTTTGTTAATCCAATTTTTGATAGAGTTTTTATAGTTCATTAATTGATCAACTGGAGTGAATTATGAAAAGGATATTGCTTTGCTGCAGCGCAGGTATGTCTACGAGTATGCTAGTTAAGAAAATGGAAGCAGCCGCAACGGAACAGGGAATTGAATGCAAGATAGATGCGTTGTCTGTCAGTGCGTTTGAAGGTGAAATTCAAAACTACGACGTTTGTCTCCTTGGTCCTCAAGTCCGTTTCCAGCTGGAAGAAATGAAGAAAGTTACCGATCAGCATGGTATTAACATCGCGGCGATACCACCTCAAACCTACGGCATGATGAAAGGTGATGAAGTTTTAAAACAAGCACTCTCTCTTATCAAGTAAAACGAAATTAATTTGAGCCTTATATAACCTGATTATATTAAATAATCGGGAAGGGGCTCTTATATCCAAAATATGGGTTTAGATTATGAAAATTTATGAAGCAATGATGAAAGTTGTAGAACAACATATTGCGCCCTTGGCTGCAAAAGTTGGAGCACAACGGCATGTTAGGGCAATGAGAGACGGTTTTATTATCGCGATGCCCTTTATTATTGTCGGAAGTTTTATTTTAATTTTTGCGTTTCCACCATTTGATCAAGACACCACGAATGGTTTTGGGCGTGCTTGGCTTAATTTTGCTTCGACGCATTTCGACACCATTATGATGCCTCACTTTATGTCTATGGCTCTGATGGGGTTATTTGTATCGATGGGGGTAGCTTACAGCTTAGCGAAATCGTACGGAATGGATGGCATTACCAGTGCGGCTCTCGCATTAATGAGTTTTTTACTGGTAGCAGCTCCTGCAAAAGAAGGCATGTTGTCTATGCAATACCTTGGTGGTACTGGTGTATTTACCGCTGTGCTTTCTGGGTTCTTTGCTGTAGAGCTTTATCGCGTCATGAAGAAATACAACATTACGATCCGAATGCCAGAACAGGTTCCGCCTGCGATTCAACGATCTTTTGAAGTACTACTCCCAGTATTGGTTGTATTCCTAACGTTGTACCCATTGAGTATTTGGTTGCAAACACAACACGATATGTTGCTTCCTCAAGCGATTATGGAAGCGTTCAAACCATTGGTGAGTGCCTCAAATACGCTACCAGCCATTATCGGCGCTTTGCTGTTGTGCCAGCTATTGTGGTTTGCTGGTATTCACGGTGCGGCCATAGTAGTTGGTTTACTTGGTCCTATTTTCCTCACAAACCTTACCGTTAACATTGAAGCATTTGTTGCAGGCGAAGAAGTACCTAACGTCTTTACTCAGCCATTCTGGGATTTCTACATCTTTATTGGCGGCTCTGGCGCAACGTTGGCGTTAGTTGCGTTGATGTCATTCAGCCGTTCCGCTCACCTGAAAAGTTTGGGAAGAATGAGTGCGGTTCCGGGCTTATTCCAAATCAACGAGCCGGTTATTTTTGGTAGCCCAATTGTTATGAACCCAACACTGTTCTTACCGTTTGTTGTCGTGCCGATCATTAATGCAACGATTGCGTATATTGCGGTCCACACCGGTTTTGTTGGGATGGGGGTTGCGACTATGCCGTGGACGACTCCAGCGATTATTGGTGCGTCTTGGGGGGCGGGCTGGACATTAACGCCAGTGCTCCTTGTCGCGGTGCTGTTTGTTATCGATATCGTTCTCTACTACCCGTTCTTCAAAATATTCGAACGCGAGCTTCTTGCTCAGGAAAAGCAATCTGATAACACAGAAGAATCGTCAGCACCGGCACGTGGAGAAGGTGTCACCGCTTAACTAATCGCATTTTGAGTCTGGCGACGGTTCGTCAGGCTCTAGAATCTGGAGAGAAAAATGGAACAAGAAGCAGTTGTAATGGACATTATCTGCAATGCAGGTGAAGCCAGAAGTTTGTGTTTTGAAGCGCTAGCAAAAGCCCGAGCGGGCGATTTGAGCCACGCGAAATCTTCTCTTAATCAGGCAAAAGAATGCTTGAACCAAGCACACCTTACCCAAACTCAGCTTATCGAGGCGGATCAAGGTGAGGGAAAAGTGCCGATGACATTGGTCATGGTGCACGCGCAAGACCATTTAATGACAACAATATTGGCGCATGAAATGGCAACAGAAATGGTTGCACTTCACGAACAGTTGGCAAAAAGGTAGGAAATGATAATGGCTAGAAAAGCTCTAAAACTTGCGATTATTGGCGGCGGGAGCAGCTATACCCCTGAACTGGTTGAAGGTGTACTCACGCGTATCGATCGTTTGCCTGTAAAAGAAATCCATTTTGTCGATGTTGAAGAGGGGCAAGAAAAACTGGAAATCATCGCGGCACTTTCAAAGCGTATGGTTGAAAAAGTAGGTGCAGACATTGAGATAAAAGCATCGTTAGATCGAAGAAGCGCGATCAAAGATGCCGACTTTGTCATGACCCAATTCCGAGTGGGTGGGCTTCAAGCTCGAGCGAATGACGAAAGAATTCCACTGAAATACGATGTGATAGGGCAAGAGACCACAGGTCCAGGAGGTTTTGCTAAAGCGTTGAGAACCATCCCGGTGATCTTAGATATATGCCGAGACATTGAAGAGCTAGCCCCTAACGCTTGGATGCTGAATTTTACAAACCCTGCAGGCTTAGTCACTGAAGCTGTGCAGCGACATACCAACGTAAAGAGCATTGGTCTGTGTAATGTGCCTGTCTCCATGAAAATGATGGTCGCAGAAATGATGGATTGTCAGCCAGAAGACCTCCAATTGGAATTCGCAGGGTTAAATCACCTTGTTTGGGTTCACCAAGTTTGGCTACATGGTGAGGACATTACCGAAACCGTATTGGAGAAAGTAGGGGATGGCGCTAACTTCAGTATGAAAAACATTTTTGAAGAACCGTGGGATCCAGATTTCTTATATGCCTTAGGTGTGATCCCTTGTCCGTATCATCGTTACTTTTACCAAACAGAGGCGATGTTAGAAGAAGAAAAGCAGTCTGCTCAAGAAATTGGCACCCGTGCAGAACAAGTCATGCAAACGGAAAAAGAACTGTTTGAACTTTATCGTGATGTCAATCTCGCTCACAAGCCAGAGCAATTGGAGCAAAGAGGTGGTGCGTATTATTCTGATGCTTCTCTCAATCTTGTTGATGCGATTTACAATAATCTGAACGCAGTTCATGTCGTTAATGTTCGAAACAATGGGACGATTCACACATTGCCAGATGATGCGGTGATTGAATGCAGTGCTGTTGTGGGGAGTTTTGGTGCTAAACCTCTTGCTGTAGGTCCGTTTCCAGCTGAAATTCGCGGCTTGATACACCAAGTAAAAGCGTATGAAGAACTTACCGTCGAAGCGGCAGTATCAGGTAGCTATGAGAAAAGTCTAATGGCATTGGCAAACAACCCACTGGTTCCAGATATTGCGAAAGCAAAAGCGATACTGGATGAAATATTACAAACTAACAAACCGTATCTGCCTCAATTTAAGGGGGCACTTTAGCCAGTATGATGGCAGAAGTAGGAGGACAGTATGCAAGTAATATTCAATGCAGATGATTTTGGTTTAACTCATGGAGTAAACCAAGGAATCAAAGACGCGCATTTAAATGGTGTCGTGAACTCTACAACACTTATGGTAGGGATGAGTGCCGATAAAGAAGCGGTAGAGATGGCAAAAGCGTTACCGAATTTAAAAGTCGGTATTCATCTGCGCTTTACTGCCGGCAAACCGCTAACGAATTCACCAAATCTACAAGGTGTAGACGAGTACTTTCCAATTCAACCAGACTTTTGGCAGCGTAGAGATTTTTGCGCTGACGCGGTGGAATCGGAAGTGCGGGCTCAGCTTCGATATTTTGATGAGCTAGGTCTGACGTTGAGTCATATTGACAGTCATCATCATGCCCATCGGCATCCACAGATACTCCCCATCGTTGAACGAATTGCTGCAGAGCGAGGTGTTCCGCTGAGAGAGCAATCTATCAAAGGACGCCGATATCAATTTACCGATAAGTTTTTTGACGACACCGTCTCTATTGATGCTTTGCTTTCGTTAATTAGCACCTATAAAGATCGTTGTGATGTGCTTGAAGTGATGTGTCACCCAGCAAGGATAGATGAGCATCTCGAACAGATATCCAGCTATGTGATTCCACGCGAAAAAGAACGAGCAGTTTTGACTGATCCCCAACTAACGAATTCTCTTAAAGATATGGGCGTGACGATTTCTGATTATTCTGCCGTTACATTGTCGGTGGAGGCGCTCACCCAGTAAAATAAAGTAGCTGCCACTTTGGAACCCCCTAAACCTTAATTCCAATGTTTGAATCTGGCAGCTTGCTTTTTTCTCAGTTAAATTGAGTCCCAATAGTTTAAAAGGAAAACGAGAAAACATGGCAAGAATCAAAGACGTTGCTTTGTTGGCTGGCGTGAACCGTTCTACCGTCTCTAGAATTATTAACGGTGAAGGGAAATTCAGAGAAGAAACAAAAAGAAAAGTAGAGCAAGCGATGGCGGAGCTTAACTATAGACCGAGCGCCATTGCACGTTCTTTGGCAACCGCTTCCAGCAATATGACGGGGCTTCTCGTTACATTTTATACAGGTGGATTCTTCGGTGAGATGATGGATCAAGTGCAAAATGAACTTGATAAGCACAAGAAGTTTTTAATCACAGCTCAAGGACATCATAGTGCGGAAGGCGAGCGTGAAGCGATACAACGCTTTCATGACTTAAGGTGTGAGGGATATGTGCTTCATAGTCGCTATATGAGTGACGAAGAGTTGCGAGAACTCGCTTCCTTACCAACCCCGTTTGTTTTACTGGACCGTTTTGTCGAAGGACTAGAGGACAGGTGCATCACCTTTGATCATGAAAACGCGGCATTTATTGCTACCTCACATTTAATCGAAAATGGGCACACTTGCATTGGTTGCATTGCAGGGCCCAGCGAACGGGTCAGTGCTAAGAATCGATTGTCTGGCTTTGTAAAAGCGATGGACTCTCGAACTATTCCGTGGGGTAGTAGTTTGATAGCAGAAGGGAATTATGGGCGTGAAAGCGGTTATTTGGCAGCCAAACAACTGGTATCCCAAAACCCAGAGCTGACGGCTGTATTTTGCACGAGCGAAGAAATGACAAGTGGTGCTATGCAGTATTTTCATGAAAATGAAATTCGAGTACCTCAGGATATTTCTATCGTGAGCTTCGATAGCGTTTATGTTTGCGAAAGCTTTTACCCAACCGTTTCATCTGTCCAATTCCCCATTAGCAAAATGGCACGCTCTGCCGTAGAGATTCTAACGGCTAAGATTCAGGAGCAAGAAATCAGCGTTGCACAAGAGTTTGAGCCTGAATTGATCCGTAGAAAAAGTGTTTTTCCCCTCTAATTATAAAGGCTGTGAATAGACTCCTGATTCTAGAAAAAACTATAAAAGTAGGTAAAGCAATAACATCCGATTCTTAGACTATAGTTAAAACTGCACATTCATTAATTTGGGGAGAATTCAATGGATCAAGCGAACTTACTATCAAGAATAAATGAATTGCCTAAAATTCGAAAAGTCTTACAGGAACTTGTCGAGATGGTGAATCGAGACGAAGTTGACCTGATGGAGCTTTCACAAAAAATTGCTATGGAACAGGTAGTCTCTGCACGTATTTTAAGGTTAGCAAACTCGGTTCACTTTGGACGAAGCAGAACGGTAGCATCAATCGATGAAGCCGTTATACGTTTAGGGACAGAACCGATCAGAACGTTGGTTGTGGTGTCAGTATTGACGAGTGCTTTCCCTAAATTTGAAACTATGGATGTAAGCGAATATTGGAACAACACATTTGAAGTAGCCACGATTGCGAGTAACATCGCGAAAGAAATTGGTCTAGAGCCAAATCAAGTTTTCACCGCAGGTATCCTTCACAATATTGGTGAGCTAATGATTCACGCGCTAGCTCCTGAAGAAGCGAAAAAAATTCAAGAGCGAGTGAGTGAAGGTGAAGATGCTGAAACAGTACAACGTGACGTACTTGGAACTTCAGCCTGTGAGCTAGGAGCTAAACTAGCAACAGCGTGGAAGTTTGCGCCTCAATTGGTCGATTCAATCGCACACTGCCTTAACCCAGAAAAAGCAGAAGAAGAGCCAAAAATTGCATGGTCTTTGCATTTGGCTAGGCAAATAAATTTCGATTGGGATGATATTGAAGAGGAAGATGAAAGGCTCGAATATATTGAGTCAAACCAAGACGCAAAAGTACTGGGCTTATCAACCACTTTTGTGCCCACTTTAGAAAATGTTAGAGGGCAAGGAAGGGATCTCGCCGCTCAAATGGTGTAACGAAATGTATTAAAGGGGTTTGGATACCCCTTTTTTTCTTTATAATGTCAATGCTCAATTGGAGAGGATTCGTAAACTCCTCAGCCAATTTAAGAGTGTTGAACGGGTAATAACATACTGAAAAATATTCATAATGTTACCAAAATCAAACTAAGTGAACTTAATATAAAGCGCTGTTAGAGCTTTTGTTCACAATGATGTTAGATTTGCTATTCCGCTCAACTTAATAGCGAAAATACGTAACTTAGGAATAAATCGACTCAGTGTGGCCAGTATAAAAATAACGGTCGATCGCATACAACCAGGTCTTCATGTCAAATTACCTGTGAGTTGGAAAGATCACCCGTTTCTCCTTAATAGCTTTAAGATCAAATCCCAAGATCAGGTGGACATAATTCGTCACTTGGGGATTAAGCACGTCTATATCAATCCACTTCAAAGCGATTCAGAACCTTTACCTGCAAATGAAAGCTCAGACAACTTAGAACAAGAAAGTGAACTTGAGCTAACTAAGAAAAAAATGTGGGAAGAGAAGCAAGCTCGAATTGAAAAGCTAAATGCTTACCGTCGGCGTGTAAGTAAATGTGAGAAAGAATTCGAACGTTCTCTATCACAACTTCGCTCGGTGATGAGTAAAATCCGCAATCGACCAGCAGATGCCGTTAATGAAGCCACTATTATGGTCGATGAAATTGTCGACAAACTACTGGCGGATAATAACGTAACACTGCACTTAATGAATGGGAAAAGTAAGTTCCAAGACATTTACTTTCATTCATTGAACGTTGCGGTTATTGCAATGATGATCAGCAAAAGCAAAGGATTCAAAGCCGAGCAAATCAAAGAAATTGCGTTTGGTGCTCTGTTCCACGATATGGGTAAAGTGCGGGTTCCGTCTGCAATAATTAATAAAAAAACCACATTGTCGGCACCAGAAGTGAACTATTTAAAGCTACATACTAAGTATGGCTTAGAAATAGCGGACAAAATTGAGGATTTCCCTTCGAGTGCCAAGCGCATCATTACTCAACACCATGAATGGGTCGATGGCAGTGGTTATCCGGAGGGATTAAAGGGTGAGCAAATCGATGCTTATGCGCAGATAGTGGCGCTCGCTAATGCCTATGATAATTTATGTCATCCAAGAATAGAGGCAGAGCAGAAGATTCCATTCAGTGCGCTCTCTCACCTCTATAAGAAATGCAAACACCTATACAATAATGAAAACCTGAACATTCTCATCAAGTTTATGGGAGTGTATCCACCAGGAACTGTCGTCCAGTTGTCTAATGAAATGGTTGGGTTGGTCATTTCTGTTAATGCCCAGAATATTCTCTACCCAAACGTATTACTTTATGATTCAAACGTACCTCGAAATCAGGCTCCTATCCTTGATCTCGCAGATAGCGATCTGAAAATTGTATCGGCGATATTGCCGCACAAGCTTCCAGACAAGGTTAGGGAATACTTAAATCCAAGGACTCGGATATCTTACTACTTTGAGAATGATGCGTGATGCCTTCTCAAAATGACTACAAAATGGATGTATTGTAGTCACTAGTTTGTCATGTGTTTGACTTCAACCTTAGTTTTAAATGCAGACACTTGGCAAACGAAAGATGCTCTGATTTTATAACCATCTATATAGATGCTTGGATTCATAGCAACGAGACGTTGTGGAATCCTTTGTACATTGGAGTGTAACTATGCAGTCAACGACACAAACAGCAAAGCCAGAATACTTGCTCATGGCTTTGCGACAAACAATAAAAGATGAAGGCATTACCTACAATACTTTGGCACAGCAGCTTGGTGTGCCACTTTCTTCTTTAAAAAGACACCTTCATAATTCTTCCATTCCTCTAGAAAAGTTACTGACCTACTGCGTAGGTGCTGGAATCAACCTTTCAGAACTTCACCAAGTTGCGCTTAAGTTGCAATTTAAGAACGAGAACTTCTTCAATGAGATTCAAGATGACGTATTTTTTGAATTTCCTCAGCTATACGACTTTTACCGCGAGCTTCGTCATAGAGAAAATGAGCTGCACATTATGCAGGAAGAGTATGGGCTAGATGATGCGTGCACTTATCTTTATTTGAGAGCTTTAGAAATCCTAGGTCTTATTCAGCTAGGTGAAAGCAACCGCTTCTCTTTCATTGGTCCTTATCATTATCAAATGTCCAGCTCTTCTAAGTTGGGAATACAATATCTAAAAAGCTTAAAACAACAGGCACTGGAAGCCAAAGATGCCGCGAAAGTAATATGTGGGCGAATGTATTTATCAGATGAGCAGCTTGAAGCTATCGAAACTAAGTTAAATGAAGAGATTCTTCGAACACATAATGAAAACATGGAACATGGAAGAACCGAACCCCAACATTTACGCAATATGATGTTCTTCGAAACGAAGTATAAGAAGGTACTTTTCTCTGATGGAATAGGACCTTTACCTAATGATGTGCTCAATAGGGTCAAAAACATGATCAGTGAAGATGGAAACCTTTAACTTATCCACAGATAAATGTGGGTAAATTGTGTGAACAAAGGGGGTAAAATTAGATTCGTACAAAACTTGCTCGCATGGCTCTTTAATTCCAAAAAAATACCTTTTTAGTATTGCCAACTTCAAATTACTCCCTATAATGCCGCCTCACTGACACGGCAGACGCCACAAGGCTTCAGCGTTAAATGTTAGTTAGGCTTCTAGCTCAAAAATAGATAATTTGTTTCTCCTTTGAAAAAAGGAAAATTAAAAAGAAAAAGTGTTTGACACTGATAATTATCTCGCTAGAATGACCGCCTCTTCACAAGGAAGCTTAGCTACTTACGAAGAAAGCTCTTTAACAATATA
>NZ_BFAQ01000006.1 GCF_002933855.1 Vibrio penaeicida | reverse complement strand
GGTGATTAAATTTAATTTAGAGTAAATACTTTAATTTTACCAATTATCTACTAATAAATAGAAACATGGCAGGGATCTTGGTTTATCGAAAACTTGCATTTTTCAATGTGATCACACTTCAAATAAGATCATGCGATTATTATATTTTCTCTTCATTATTAATAAGAGATAAATAGTTGTTTCTTCATTTAAACGTTTGCCCTAAATATAATCATTTAAATTGTTATGTTATTAAATAACAATTTATATGATTTAGGTATACCTAAAAACTAACATGCGAGGTTAACAGGATGAAAAGAAAGACAGCAATTACTGCCTTTCTTGAATAGGGTTATTCAGCGGTCAGTGTCAGCGTGACACCGGAACTCGCTTCATAGCCGTATAAATCAATATGCCAAAGCCCTTTTTTCGGATTTGTAATGACACATTCTTCAGAGTTGGATATGGCATTTGACTCACAATCGAATACGGTTGCTGTCGACTCCTTTTCATAGGTTACGTATAGGTCTACATCACCCAAGCCACCTTCTGCCTTAATCGTCATTTTTGAATAGCCTTCACCCAATTCTTGTGTGTAGTGCTTCCACTCGTTCAAAGGAATGGAAATATCACTTACTGCTTCACTAAGTGATGCTGGCTTTTCCGATGTTGGTATTGCTGCTGGACACTCACCTACACCAACCGCACACCACGCCGTTTCAACAGAGTGCTTTGCACGTTGACCATATAGGTCAGCCGCCGCTTGAGCTGTTGCCGTACGAGCTTCAGGGAAATTAGTGTTTGGACCCATGTAGGTGTTGAGAGCGCGGTAAAATACTTTTTCCGCTTGAAGTAAACCAATACCATCAACAACCGCGTCCGACTTGCCACGTGGATGGGAGCCGCCATCAACTAACAAAACATAGGCAAGGTTTGCAATACCTGAGTTCAGGTGAACCCAACCATTGTCATTAAGCCTCTGATCTGGATTTTTTACAAAAGGTCTGCGCTCTGGATACCAGTCTTTAGAGCGCCCATCTTTAGTTGGATTATTCATATAGCGCAACGCTTGCCCAGGCGTTTGATACAGTTCGTTACCTAGCAACCAAGTAGAGGTTGTTTTGCCATTTTTGTACGCTTCTGCGGAGATCCCTAGAATGTCGGCCCACGCTTCGTTTAACGCGCCTGATGCGTTTTGATAAATCAAATCGGCAGTAGAATCGATAACGCCATGAGTAAATTCGTGACCAATGACATCGAAATCTGTTGTGTAATCAGCGCCTGTGCTGGACTTACCGTAGAACATTTGCCCTAAATACCAAGCCGCATTCGCTTCATTCAGATCCACACTCGAAATCATCGTCATATCGCGATCATCTAAACCCTTTCGATTATGTCTCTCTTTGTAATAGTCATATACTGTCGACGCACCATCATGTGCTCGTTGAGCCGATATATTATTGCCACAGTCTTCTTGGTTAGCGCAAAGTAGCCTGCCTGGTCCGCTGAAATAGTCTCCTCCATCTAACGTGTGTGTTTTCCAGTTCTTAGCTCGATGGATTAATGTTTCACGGGACAATATTTCATGAGTAAGCGCATCTACGTACACCAGATCGTGTCCGAAAGAATGCCCAGATCCTTGGAAGAATTTAACTTCCATACGCCAAGCTAATTTCGTATCGTCAATATCGCGAAGATACACGTAAGCCAGCTCTGGCTCTGTCACGACATCGCCAATGCTTTCAACGACCGATTTTGCTTGTATACCGCCATCATTGCTCATACGTATAGGTGCAAATGTTGCGGGTGAAGTTGTCGGAACCGCGACCGTTCCTGACACGGCGTAGATAGATTCATTCGCAGGAGCAAAACCTTTTCCAAGTGTGACATCGGTATGCAACGTAATTCGGCTGTTGTGTACCTTAATACCATCAATGGTTTGGTTAAATACGGTGTGCTTTTTGCCAAGTTCGTCGACCCATTGGCGCTCTACAACAAATTCTTCGTTACCTGTGGATTTGTAGGAAGGGGTATTTGCTAGGTAGTGCTTCAATGTTTCCACATCAGCATTAAGTTGTGCGGCACCCAATGCACCAACTGCAAACGTAGGGCGTCCAGATTCAGTGATGTTATTAATATCCACTTGTGCAAGTGCAGTCGTTGGTAAAGCCATACCGACCAGCAAGGGAATAAGTCCAATTTTAGTATTCATTCTTTTATCCTTATTGCTATTTGGGTCCTAAATTTTGAGAAAGTAGGACTGCTAATCTTTTAATTATTTATGAGTGTGCCTGTAAGGAATACAACTCAATTTCTAAGTGACTATTCTTTTATTACTTGGCGTTGAAGCCTTATTCTTTATTGGCTTGCTAACCAAGTGATTATTATTTTATAAAACGTGAGTTTTATTACAAACGTCTCTAGTCGGAGGTTATTCTGGTACTTGAAATTTGAATGAGAATATGTGTGCAAGAAAATTTTCTTAGCAATATTATTCGGCAGGACTTGATAGTATTGGAGTTCAGTTTTGTTGATAAATAAGTTACTAGCGTAGACTTACCAGATGACAAGAGTTGCAAGGAATGAATGTGAGACAATATTAATAGCGATGAGAATGTTTAGCTAACTATATGTATTTTAGGTATAATTTAACATGTTTCGATGAGCTTAAGATTAGAGTTAATGCTCTAACTTATTGATTGTTAATAAAACTGACTTTTCTTTTAGAAAGGTGAATAAAGATCGTCATTTTCAATAAATAATACTAGGTGAAATGTGATCGTAATTCAGGTGAGAGATTTTAAATTTATTTTAAATTGAGTGAGTATTGAATTTAAATCTATGTATTTAATATTATTATCTATAATTTTTAGGATGGTATGTAATAACATTTCAACAATTGGATTATTACCATTACATAATTTAATGGAAAGTATTAGATTTATTATTTAATTAAAAGGAAAAATCCCAGATCATGTTTCAAACCGGTCCTAAAGACTTTGATTTTATGTTTGCAACATATATAGGAAATTGTATTGTCTCTTGCACTTCACTTAGAACAATTTATTGTCTGCCTTCTCGATACCAAATTCATGTTCAGGCACCTTCCCAAGCCTAGACAACTAAAAATGATCACTTTCTTGATTTGTTTATCGGATACATACCACTGGATTCCATCTCGCATAATCTGGGCTCTGTCTCGCATAATATTGGTATCTGTGGTTTTGCCTCAAGAAAGGTGACCCCCTTTAATTTACAACCATTGTTAAAAAACCAAGATGTATTGGAGTCACTGGGTTTGGAGAACCCACCCATATTACGAATTCAATATTGCGCCTCCATTCTTGATTCCAGTCACTTTTCTTTTTGAATTCCCCTGTAACTCTCTACCTAAAGGCTTAGGCTGTGATATATTCTTGCCCTTTAAAACTATCGATGCAGGTCTTACTATGTCGTTTAACCTTTCGCTCCTTCCTTCTGAAGAGAAAAATGAAATAGAAATCGACAAGCAAGCTTCGTTTTTGGTGTGGAAAATCAAGCAAGCTCAGGCGGGTCCTGAAGTACTGGTTGAGCACAAATCGAAACTGAGGCTGGAATCAGAAGTCGAGTTATTCGAACAGTCGGTAGCAAAATATAAAAGAGTTATGGGTGTGGCTTAGTCGCCCCATTGTATAACCTAACAAAGCCAAGCAAATCTTGCTGAATCTAGCATCTTGACTTGGTTTGGGTATACAATCTTTCGCATTAATTGAATCAGAGAGAACATCCCGATGGGAAGAAGTTTTGAAGTGCGCAAAGCCTCTATGGCAAAAACTGCAGGCGCAAAAATTAAAGTCTATTCCAAATACGGTAAAGAAATTTACGTATGCGCGAAAAACGGTGGTTCAGACCCAGACATGAATCTGTCGCTTAAACATCTGATTACCAAAGCGAAAAGAGACCAAGTGCCAGCGCACGTAATCGATAAAGCCCTTGATAAAGCGAACGGTGGTGGCGGTGAAGATTACCAACCAGCGCGCTATGAAGGTTTTGGACCTGGCGGTACAAGCGTGATCGTAGATTGCCTAACGGATAACGGTAACCGTACCTTCCAAGATATTCGCCAGTGTTTTGTGAAAACCGGCGCGAAAATTGGTGTTGAAGGCTCTGTTTCTCACATGTTCGATCACCAAGCAGTATTCCAGTTTAAAGGCGACGATGACGAAATCATCTTAGAAACACTAATGATGGACGATGTAGACGTTACCGATGTTGAGTTGGAAGACGGTGTGATTACAGTCTTTGCGCCACATACTGAATTCTTTAAAACGAAGACAGCTCTAACAGGCGCATACCCTGATTTGACCATGGATGTAGAAGAAATTACGTTTGTCCCACAAACGCACACGCCAGTCGCAGGTGAAGATGCAGAGAAGTTCCAAAAATTCTTGGACATGCTAGACGAGTGTGACGATGTACAGCAGGTTTACCATAACGCTGAACTGTAATATCAGCCTTAATTGATAGAAACCGAGCCTAAGTGCTTAATGCCGATTAGTTAAGAGAAAAATGATGGGTTGAACGATCCTCCAAAGATGCCAAAATCCGAGTGTTATTTTAACACTCGGATTTTTTATGTTTCTTAAACAAGTCCTTAGCCTAGTCCATAACTTCTCTCACTTGCCTTCATTTTAATGTCCAGATTCAAAGTCATTAACCTGATTTCTGTGCTTTTACTTAATGCGAATAATACCCGATAGAGGATCCTACCGGGCACGATTGGGTTTGATTTCAATGCTGTCGTGTTTTGACCGAATCAAACGATGTGTCTTTCGTTCGCCAATTTGTCATTGTCACGTTCATTTCATCGAATTCAAATAGTGTGAAGGTACGGGTTGCGAACACCGCTATCGTAAAAGGTTATTGCTCAGCCCTGCCGCTCCTTCATTTGCGTTAAACTGAATGTCTTCAAAGCTTTTGGTTGGGATGTGGATGTTATTGTCATTTAGATAAGCTGACACTTCACTAACCTTGTCTACGATGGTGTAGATCACTTTGATTTCGTTCATCTGTACACCTCCCTGAACCCCAAACTCTCCCTTTATGTCAGAATGGATCGGCTTAATGTTGAACTCGGAAGGTTCGAATCCATACATAATGGGAAACTCCTCCTGGACAAGTTGTTTTTCCGCTGGCGCAAGTCCGTTGAATCGAACAACACGGTTGTTATTTAAAGCGAGCTTTCCGCGAGCCACATCCGCGACTTCGCTCTGAATTCCATCCAGAGGTGCGTACGCGTTACCCGCTTTAATATCGTCAATAATGCTAGGGGATACAGAGTATTGCTTTAACGTTAACTCGTTCTCAATCGCTTCATTTGTCGCGACGTCTATATTGAACTTCGCTGCTCGGCTCGTGTTCGTTGCATAGTCGTAGGCTGAGCCTGCTTCATCAAGTGTGACGACAGAAACTAGGTTTCTATTGGCGGCATTTTCCGCCAACGAGTTTCCTGCTTCGCCAGAAAATGGAAATACGCGCTTTTCAATGAGTTGGCCCATTGGCTCAATAGCGCCATTGGTCTCCGAACCTAGCTTGAACGTCAGTAAACTGGACGATCGGCTACCATGGAAGTAGTTAGCGCCATTGGAATCAGCAATGAGTTTACGCTTGTCTATGCTGTAACCATCTTCAATTGTACTGGCTGTTGGAATGACATTAGGATCAATGGCACTTAGTTTTAACTTAAAGCCTCGTTTCCCACCGCCTAACAAGCCGCCCTTATCGAGGAATTGGCGACGATTGGTCACGGGATCCGTTGTCTCTACTATTCTGCTGTTGGCAATATCCCGCCCGGATTCAAAGTTAGTTTCAATAAACGTTCCAGAAGGTGTACGCCGCATAGCGACAACTCGTTTGGTGTCCGTCAAACGTACAATGTACAGCTCTTGTTGCGTTTGAGGGTGGGTAACCACCACGGGGTTATCTCCAACGTTCAATCGATCGTACTCAGCTGGAACACTCGATTCAATGATGTCTGCTACATTGCCTGTTGGGTGTAATTGAGATGCGGATGTCTTTATTGATCGGCTCAGTTTTTTGGCGGCGGGAAAGATGCTAGCGGCAAGGAAACCGCTGTCTAATCCGGCACCAAGTGCCCCTTTTTTTCGTTCGGCTTCTGTGTCGCCTGTAACAGCTTTGTTGATGTTTAACCCCAAACTGGTTGCATTTAAGATAACCAGATCGAGCGGAATACTGATTTCAGGTTCGACGATTTGCATGGCAGGGAGTAAGTTTATAATTGCGCCTATGGTCCTTAGGGCGGTATCACGAGTGACTTCGCTGTTGGACTTAATCTGCATGTCACCGTCGCTGATGTTTCGAGCCATAACCGCTTTCGCAACGCTTTGGAAAGTGTCTTCGTTAATACGAGAATGCTTTGTCATAATATAGCTAGACGCCCATTGACCATTCGCGATCCCTTTTAGGGCGCTATTGACCCCTGAATATGAGGTGCCATCCTGACGATCGTAGATACTAAAGTGCTCTGCTAACGCGGTTCGATTCGCTGTACTTTTAAGGTCAGTAACCAGTTTTCCTCTTAGTTCTGTTAGCGAGGAGACTTCGATAAAGGGTTCTTTAGCCCCAGGAATATAAAGGAGATTACTCCCCTGGTTAGTGGAGGGCTCGATCCATAAAATGTCAGGGGAAGAGTAACCATAAATATCCATATGATAGATATTGACGGAAGCGTTATGGTTTAAAACGTCCTGAATCATCGTCAGTGCAGAGTGTGAGATTTGGTTTTTCTGGAATGCGCTATAACCTGAAACTCTGAATGCGTCTTTAGATGCTGAAACAAACTTTCCAAGGTTATTGTTCCAGAATTTTTCTACTTCATCATCAAATTGTGTTTGTAAATCGGCATCCCAAACCGTTTTGGCTACGTCTTTTGGGGAGACTCTCACTAGGTTGGTGCTGTCGTAGATTTTTGCGCCAGCGCCAACGGTATAAAATCCGCTTACTGAATTTAATACATCAGGCGAGCTTAAAGAGAAGGTATCAATTAGGGCTGCTTGCGTCATTGTCATGGCGTGTATAGGGGTGAAATGATCCCAGCCTAGGAAGTTGTGAGCAGAGCGCCCTTCTTCACCGAAGTACACGTAGAACGTACCGTCCGGATCAATTTCTGGGTATTTTTGCTTGAGTACTTTCCGTGCAATATTCGCTGGGTCAGGAATGTCGGCCAGTAAATCGGCGTAGTCCGTCAACGCGTGCGATTTCCATAACGCGCTTAATTCTTGATTTTGGCGTTGCAGCATAGAGGTTTCGACAATCGTGGAATTGAGTTCATTCCCAGTCAGAGAGGTCGCGATTGATGGCGTTGATATCAATACAGGCGCGATAGTTAGGCTGTAAACAATGGATTTGTATATAGAAGAAGTTTTGAACACTTTCATCACCAATTTCAGTTCGATTAAAAATACAAACGACAGACAGCTTTTGTAGGCAAACGGTTATTAACTATCTGGTTATATTTGATTAATTTTTTAGGTTACATGCATTGGAGAGAGTATAGGGTTATTGAAATGACTCAATGGGAATGATCCCATTAATTGATCTTCTTTCAATTTATAAAATACTATTTTCTATTTCCGATTTTATCTGTCTATTGTGATTTTGTTTCCACACTCAAGTCTAATTGTAATGATTACCATCAATAGAGTGCGAGTTGATATTTACATTAAAAATGTCAATTTTATTATTAAGTTACTGATCTATGGAGTAAGTAATATTAATATTAAACACGCTTTATCACAGGGATAAGTAATTTGAGTTCTGGATAAGAATGTAAAGTAGGGAGCGCATTACGCGTTCTAAGATCAGGTCATTCGACCAAGAGCGAGTTTAACTGTCTTTCATACTGCGTTACCGATTCTTGATTTAGAATGACTAGGGTCTGTTGACCTTTCGTGGTTAAATTTTGTTCGAGTTCTATTCCTTTTAATCGCGGCGCAAGGTGTGTAGCCTAGTAATTCTAAGCAAATACCTTGCAACAAAGAGTAAAAGGCATGGGAACGGGGACGCCTAGTCGAACCCTTCGGGCAGCATTTGTGGCTTTTTTCTACTGCGTTATCGCTCATTGATGTAGAGCGACTACACCGAATGAGCTCTGCCTTGTATAAAAAAACCACAAATTGCTGCAAAAATCATCTCGAAAGGTCAGCAGACCCTAGATCTTCATATTGGTGCCTTGTCTGAAAACCAGTTAACTCTTGCTGAACCAAGCATTTTGAGGTTACTTGGTATATTTAGTGAGATAAATAGACTGACCAGAAAGCCAGAATTTAGTGAAGTAAGGAGAATTATAATGAAAGTGAGTTTTATCGGATTAGGTGTGATGGGCTTTCCCATGGCTGGACACTTAGTGAGTGCAGGTTTTGAAGTTACCATATTCAACCGAACGTTTGCTAAAGCGCAGGCTTGGCAGGAAAAGTACAAAGGTAACATTGCAGAAACCGTTGCCGAGTGCGTGAAAGAAGCCGACGTTGTCTTAACCTGTGTGGGTAACGACGACGATGTTCGTAGTATGACGACCAGCGAATCTGGCGCACTAGTGAACATGAAGCAAGGCGCGATTTTAGTCGACCACACCACCACGTCTGCTCAATTGGCTGAAGAACTGGAAACGGCTTCGAAGAACGCAGGTATTCAATTTATGGACGCTCCGGTATCGGGCGGGCAGGCAGGGGCTGAAAATGGCGTTCTGACCATCATGTGTGGCGGCGACCAAGCTTTGTTTGATGCGCTACAGCCAATATTTAATGCCTATGGCAAGTCCTCCGTTTTGATGGGAAGAGTAGGGCAAGGGCAACGCGCAAAAATGGTCAATCAAATCTGTATTGCTGGTGTGCTTAATGGTCTTTCCGAAGGGTTACTTCTGGCTGAAAAGTCGGGGCTAGACATACCTACTTTGGTTGATTGCTTGAAGAATGGCGCAGCGGGATCTTGGCAAATGGAGAACCGAGCCGAAACCATGTCGCAAGACAAATTCGATTTTGGTTTCGCCATTGATTGGATGATCAAAGACTTAGGTTTCTGTCTAGATGAAGCCAATAAGCAAGGGCTTCAACTGCCATTGACCGAGAAAACCAATAACGCTTATAAGGCTCTGTCTGAATCCGGTGAAGGTAGAATGGACACATCGGTATTGCTAAAAGCGGTGCGTCGTGAAGCCGAGAAAGGCTAAGTTTTACAAATTCGAATACCTTGGTTCAGGCTCTACAGTCGCTGACGGTAGACGCCCTTTACGTGGCACGATGTCCGTGCCACAAGTCAGCTTCTTGAAGTGATTTTCATGGTGACACTCCTCCCAACGTTTCACTTATGCGAGCTTCCTCCATTTCTTTTGAAATTCCCCTGCTTTATTTCAACATTTCTTACATTTGTCATTTAACAATATCTTGTTTTATTTAGTATTTATTCACTCAGTTGCGCTCAGTCGTGTATTGAGCAAAGTAAGAATGAATATCGAATAAAAAAGTAAAGGACGTTGTTTTGAAACTTAAAGAGCAGTTGGATAATAAAGAGCTAAGAAGCTCAGGCTTTTGGCTCAATCAAATGTTTATGATTGTGTCGACCATTGTCGGTGTTTACCTCGCGGCCCAGAGTGGTTTGCAGCAGGCGCTCACCTTTGATACCTACAGTAAAATGGAAGATAACTACTATCTTCGCATGTCACTGCATGATGAGCTTACGGACAACACCAACGATTTGCAGGCTTATATCAATGATTACCTTTCTCGAAACCCGCCAGCACAAGAAATGAAAGACAATCGCCCAGATATGAGTAAGTACATTTGGGAAACGATGAAATACAACCCAACCACGTTGGAAACCCCAAATGAAGTACTAACGGCTGCTCGTCGCTTTTATGCCAAATCAGAAGACATTTTAGATAGAGCAATGGCGCGCAGGTTAGGCGCAAAATACGCTGGCGATCAACTGCAATTGTTGGTCGATGATATGAAAAATGAAACGTTACCGAATATTGCAAAAAGTGCCAATCAGCTTAAAACGGAGTTGGCTAAAAATGGTGTCGTGATAGGCGCAATCAAAGGAGGTCAATAGCTATGACTAAGCAGTGCCCAAAATGTGATAACTCCCAATTGAAAGCCACACAATACGAGAGTGAAGAAATTGATATTTGTTTAGAGTGTGGTGGGCTTTGGTTTGAAAAAAACGAAGTGAACCGACTGATCGATGAAGTCAATGATGGCCCAATAGGTGAATGTTACAGCGAGCATTTTGGTGAAGAATTGGGTGAATCGGAATACTTATGTCCAGATTGTGCCAAGCCAATGGAACGCCACCATTTATTGCAAAGCTATCAACATGAAATCGACATTTGCCGTTCATGTGACGGAAGTTGGATTGATAAAGATGAATTGGAAGCGGTGGAGCGTAGCCCTGAACTCCGTAACGTATTAGGTGAACTGAACCAAAAAATCAGCTGGAAGACGTATCTGTTTCAATTTTTGACTCAAATGCCTGTCGAATACAACCTAAAACCCAAGACATTACCTTGGTGTAACTGGATCATCATCGCCCTTAATTGCATCATTTTTTCTCTGTATGCATTCAGTTACGAAACTACCGATTGGGTTATTGAACATCTTGCAATGACGCCTGCGGATATCTTGGCGGGAAGAGAATTATGGACACTCGTGACTGCCACATTCTTGCATGGTGACTTTATGCACCTGGCTGGAAATATGTACTTTTTGTATGTGGTTGGAGACAACATAGAAGACGCCGTAGGGCATAAGAAGTACCTTGCTCTCTACTTCTTCTGTGGTATTGCTGCCTCATTGGTAAGTTTTGCATCCAATATGGATGGCTTGATCCCATCAGTTGGCGCGAGTGGTGCGATAGCGGGCTTCTTTGGTATTTATTTGTTGTGGTTCCGACACGCAAGCTTGACGTTCATGATTGTTGTTTTCCAAAAGAAAATCTCGCCGATTATTTTCTTTGTCATATGGTTAGGGTTTAACCTCTTTGGAATGATCATGGCGAATCAGGGTGTGGATTATGCTGCACACTTGGGAGGCTTCTTCGCCGGTTTGCTTGTGGCTTACTGGATGAAAGAGCGAGTACTGGCGGACAACCCAATGATTAACTTGCTCAGCCACGATGCGGTGAAGATTCAGCGATAACGGTTGATTGGCCTAAAAGCACAAAGGCTGCGTTCTTACGCAGCCTTTGCTTGATATTGGGGAGTTATTCTTATCGATTAACTTCTAACTTGGGCCATTGTTTAAGCCAGTTTTTATTAGCGATACGTTGTTCAAATATGGCAAAAGAGCGCTTCGTATTATGGGTGATTTTCAAATCAAACAGTGAGTCGAAGCCAAACGCCGAGACAAGTTCATACTGCCCTTCTTCGCCAATCCCTACCCCTACTGCGGTTTCTTTTTCGGGCCAGTAGCTCATTGCGTCCACCGAACTTTTATAAGGTAAATCGCCATTGCGAGTGTGCATTGTGGCTTGATTTCGCACTTGCCAATTGAGCATGGGCATACGGGCTTCGAGCACATTTTCGTACTCTAAGTACAACTCAGAATCACGCTCTTTTGCATCAAAGTAAATCACATCCACATCATTGAGTGGCGTGGGCACCGATTTTTGGTGCAGGTGATCCCATACTAAATTCCGAACAAATCCAGCAGCCAAATAGCATTGAGGAAGTTTAAGTTCAGCAACCGTCTCTAATGCTTTCTGCCGTATAGGATCGCGTTTAAGGAGTTCAATAATGGCGTTCATGTGTTGTTGCTCATATGCATAATTGCCTATATACGTAGCTGTCCTCGCTGGATATTGAGCCAGACATACGTAACTTAATGTGGGTTGAACCAATACGCGAATCTAGCAAAATGGAGCATGGATTGCCTCAAGTTTTGGTTATCGGCAATCCAGTTTATTGCGTGAAGAGCAGATGAGCTTGTTAATGGCTATTCGATATCAACGACAACTTTGCCAATTGCTTGACCACTTGCTAGGTGAGTATGAGCGTCACCTACTTGTGCCATCGTAAATACTTTTTCATCCAAAGTCGGCGTTAAGGCTCCGGCTTCAGCAATGGATGCAAGTTTCGCCAAAATGTCACCGTGTGATGAACGATCTTGATTGTAAATCATAGGAATCAGCATAAATACTACATGCAAAGACAAGCCCTTCATGTGAACCAAGCTAAGATCCTGCTCAACCAATGCAAACGTTGTTGCTATCTGACCATTGAGCTTAGCTGCTTCAAAAGATTTATTCAGGTTAGGACCGCCTACAGAGTCGTACACGAGATCAAAGCCTTTGCCTTGTGTGTATTTTTCCACATATTCATCAACAGTCTCGTCGTTAAAATCAATGGAGGTGGCACCCAGTTTTTCGATGTATGCGGCTTTTCGACTTGATCCTGTGGCGTAAACTTCTGCGCCAAAGTAGTTCGCAAGTTGAAGCGCGATATGACCAACGCCTCCCGTTCCACCATGGACCAAAACTTTTTGTCCTTGGCTGATTCCTGCACGCATTAATCCTTCATATGCTGTGATACCAACAAGAGGCAAGGCAGCCGCTTGACGCATTGATAAATTTTTAGGCTTGTGTGCAATCAATTGTGCATCTGCCACCATATATTCCGCTAGGCTACCTTGAATATCGGCCAAACCGCCAGCGCAGCCATATACTTCATCACCGACCTTAAAAGCGCTGACGCCTTCACCAATGGCTTCGACTGTGCCCGCAAAATCCATTCCCAGTACAGCAGGTGTTTTAGGAGAAAACGGCAGGTCTTTACCCATTTCACGAATCATCATGTCAACAGGGTTCACACTTGATGCAGCAACACGAACGAGGACATGTCCTGGCGTCGCTTTAGGTTGAGTTAGCTCGGATTCTTCAAAGACGTCTACATCACCAAAATCGCGAATGGTCATTGCTTTCATATCGGTTGCCTCTATGCAGTAAAATTCAAAACACAATCAGTATAAGTTTCTTATTTAGATTGATAATGCATAGAAAAGCATAATAAGTTTTTACTTTTTCTATATAATTTACCCCAACTAACCTCTTACAAAGATGAAGCACTGGATCATCTAGCTTGAGGTTAATTGGGGTATAGCCTAACGAGAGCGTTCATAGGCAGAAGTATCCAATCCTTTCTCACTTTTGCTGATTAACACCGAAATCATAAGATCGCCACACACATTCACGCTGGTTCTCGCCATATCTAGGATTCGGTCGATGCCAGCGACAATCGCAAGCCCTTCCAGCGGTAACCCTACCGTGGACAAAACCAAAGACAGCATGATCAAGCCAGCCCCAGGAACGCCTGCCGTACCTATCGATGCTAACGTCGAGGTCATAATGATCATGAGGTAATCCTGCACATCCAATGAAACACCAAAGACTTGAGCAATGAATATGGCCGCCACACCTTGATAAATAGCTGTACCATCCATATTAATCGTTGCGCCAAGGGGTAATACAAAGCTCGAAATTTCGCGGGACACGCCCAACTCTTCATGGGCTGTACGGATGGTTACAGGTAATGTGCCTGAGCTGCTGGTCGTGGTAAACGCAACGGCCGCAGGGTTAGCTAAAGCTCGCAAATAGTGAATAGGGCTTAGGTTTGCTACGACCTTTAAAATGCCCGAATACACCACTAATACTTGTATGATGCAGCATAAGTACACCAGAATAATCACTTTGATAAGCGGCAGTAAAATATCCAATCCATATTGCCCAGCCACCACAGCAATAAGCGCAAAAATACCGTAGGGCGCAAACTTCATAACCAGTGAGGTGAGTTTGTACATGGCTTCAGCCAAGCTTTCGAATACTCGAACCGCAGGCTTTGCCTTTTCACCACTCAACGACAGTGCTATCCCAAGACCAATGGCGAAAACAATGGTTTGCAAAACGTTACCAGAGGCCAGAGCGCTAATGGGGTTTTTAGGCACCAAGTTTATCAAGGTGTCCAAAAACGAAGGCTCAGATTTGGAAGCGACTTGTGCGGAGGAAAGGTTCATTTCTAACCCCACCCCTGGTGAAATCAGTGAAGAAGCGATCAAGCCAAGGCTGATCGCAAGAGCCGTAGTTAAAAGATATATACCGATTGATTTTGCTGCAATTCTCCCCATTTTTTGAGTGTCGCTTATCGCGGTAACACCCACAACGAGAGAGCAAAATATCAGAGGAATGATGAGCATTTTTATCGCATTCAGAAAAATGTCGCCAATGGGTTTTAGTAGTACTGCATCAGACCCCACCACAATGCCAACAACGATGCCGCAAAGCATACCAATAAAGATTTTTTTCCAGAGTGTGATCCCTTTTTCAGGGGATGAAACGTCCATTTTATTTGACCTATCCATAGTAATTCCAATTTAGTTTATGCCGATGACTTAGCCCAAAGTACGCACTTTTGGGCCAAAATTTCTAAAGAGTCCAAGCATTTCTCAGGCACTTCTTGTTCGATTCTTTCTAGAGCAACAGGGATCTCTGTACACCCCAAGATCACTGCGTCAGCACCGCGCTTTACCAATTCGTCAAAAATGGGCTCGATAATATTGGTGGCCACATTCAAATGCCCAGATTTCACCGCTTTAATCCCCTCCATGACTGCCGTTTGCTGCCAGTGGTTAGGGACTAGCGCTTCAATGCCATGCAGCCCTAATGAAGATTGGTATAACTTGGTTTGAATAGTGGCATCGGTGGCCAGTATGCCAACGCGTTGAAAACCACGAGAGATAGCTTGTTCAACAACACTTTCGATAATGCTAATGGTGTGAACATGCCTGTCATGAATGAGGCGCTCGTACCAGTGATGAGCCGTATTGCAAGGGATCACAATGCACGTTGCCCCAGCCTTGAGTAGCTCTCCAAAACCATGTTCAAGCGCGGCGAAAGGATCGGTCCCAAAACCCATCAGGAAATTTGTACGATCAGGGACTTGTGGGATATTCCGAATAAGCATAGGGATGTGCTCCTGATCAACACTGGCGGGTGTGTGTAATATGACCTTCTTCATAAACTCGGCAGTAGCAAGCGGTCCCATACCACCAAGAACACCAATAACTCTGTCCATTCTGATATTATTCATACTAGTAAGCATGGAACTAATCTACGCCACGAGAGATCGTTTGATAAATGCCGAGTTTCTTTGCATTATGCAAATTATGCATAATGTAAGTTCAGGTCGAGATAAAGTAGGGGAGCGTATGAATATAGAAAGTAAATGGTTAGAAGACTTTGAAGCGCTTGCCGAATGCCGAAGCTTTTCTAAAGCGGCTCAACTTCGAAACATGACGCAGCCAGCATTTAGCCGAAGGATTCAATCGCTCGAAGAAACACTGGGTGCACAGTTAATCGATAGAAGTAAAGTCCCCATTGAGTTGACCCCAAGCGGGCGAGTATTCCGAACGTCAGCCCGAAATTTATTGATTCAAATTACCGATTCCGTCGATCAATTGCTGGGAATATCACGGCTTGATGGCAATGTTGTCAAAATAGCGGCGGCGCATTCTCTGGCAAGCAGTTTGGTGCCTAAGCTACACACAATGAGAAACAGTGAAAGCATCAAGCCAGTGCTGAGCGTAGAGGCGATCGATGTGGATCGAGCAATTGAAGCGCTGCAACAAGGAGAGTGCGATATTTTGCTCGCTTTCGATGATGAAAGGTTAAGGCTACCGCCTTATATGTCCTTGAAAGTGGGCGATGCCAAGTTGTTGCCTGTGTGTGCTTGTAACGAAAATGGGCAAGCGATTTACCAGTTGGAAAGCCAAGAAACGATCCCCTGTTTGGCATACAGCATGAATTCGTACATGGGAAGACAGGTTGAAAAAGTGCGCCCTCACTCCACTTTAGATGTGGTATTTACGTCGTCCATGACGGATTTGCTAAAAACTCAAGTGCTTAACGGGGCGGGTATTGCGTGGCTGCCAGATTACGCCATTCAAAAGGAACTGAGAAACAACGAGCTTACCGTAATAGGGACGGACGATCTGATTTGCCCCATATCTTTCTATGCTTACCGTTATCAAGCGAGGTTGCACAAAGCGGGAGAGCATATCTGGCATGGGTTAAGAGAACTAGCAGCGCGTGATTAAGCGTTTTAAGCCAATGGTATGGGTGCTTAAAAAATTTATCTGCCCCGTTCATTTTATGTGACTCGCTAATTTTATGTATTCTCTTTGGGCGTTTCGTTTAAATCCTCAGTGATCGCCCTCACTTTTTCCCATCTTCATTTCCTTATTTGGAAGATCAAAATCACACATTAATTGCCGCTGTGATGCAAAAAAAAATTTTAGCGATACAGTCATCGAAACGTTTCGATGAGTTTTCTAACAATAAAGAAAACCAACATAAATAGCTCGTAGCTATAGATATGTAGATGGTGATATTTGCCAGAAGATTAGAGCTATTTGCATCTTTTCTATGATTTTTAGCTACGAATTAGGGCAATTCACCTAACCATTTAAGGTGTGAAAATGAAGAAAAGTACCCTCATCAACTCAGAATTGTCGTATCTGGTTGCCACGTTAGGCCATACCGACGAAATCACGATTTGTGATGCTGGCTTGCCGATTCCAGAAGCGGTTCAGCGAATCGATTTAGCACTGACGCACGGCGTACCACAGTTTTTGGAAACGGTTAAAGCGGTGTTGTCTGAGTGCCAAGTAGAGGGCGTTATTATCGCCAATGAATTTGCAGAAATTAGCCCAAAACATCACAACATGTTGGTGGCGGAATTGAAGAAAGAAGAACAGAACTCAGGCAAAAGTATCGCTATCCACTATGTTTCCCATGAAGCATTTAAAACGCGTACGCATCAAAGCCGAGCCGTTATTCGCACTGGCGAATGCACACCTTACGCAAATGTGATTTTTCAGGCAGGTGTGGTTTTTTAGCCCCTCCAATGTTTTTAACCCCTCAATGTTGAGGACAGATTATGACCCAAGCCATTTTACAACTCAGCGATATCGAAAAAGCGTTTCCGGGCGTTAAAGCATTGGATAAAGCGAGCTTAAAAGTGTATCCGGGGCGCGTTATGGCGCTTCTGGGAGAAAACGGTGCTGGTAAATCAACGCTGATGAAAGTGCTAACAGGTATTTACTCCAAAGATTCAGGTGCCATTCGCTATCAAGATAAGCCTGCGGCTTTTAAAGGGCCACGAGATTCTCAGCAAGCGGGCATCAGCATCATTCACCAAGAGTTGAACCTCATTCCTGAACTGACCATTGCTGAGAATATCTTTTTGGGGCGCGAGCAGACCAATAAATTTGGGCGCATTCAATGGCGAAAAATGTACGAAGCGGCTGACGCTTTACTGGCTCGCTTAAATGTAAAGCACAGCTCAAAAACCTTGCTGGGCGACTTAAGCCTTGGCGAGCAACAGATGGTTGAAATTGCTAAGGCGCTGTCGTTTGAATCCAAAGTCATCATCATGGATGAACCGACCGATGCGCTTACCGACACGGAAACCGAGTCTCTGTTTAGCGTTATTAATGAACTGCGAGATCAAGGCTGCGGCATTGTTTACATTTCTCATCGATTGAAAGAGATTTTTGAAATCTGTGACGACATAACTGTTTTACGTGATGGCAAATTCATCGGTGAATGTGCAGTCAGCGATACCAATGAAGACGGACTCATCGAGATGATGGTCGGCCGAAAATTGGAAGAACAATACCCACGAGTTGACGTTAACCATGGAGACGTATGTTTAGAGGTTCGCGGCTTAACGGGAGCGGGGGTGCACGATATCAACTTTGCGCTCAATCGAGGTGAGATTCTTGGTGTCTCTGGGCTAATGGGGGCAGGACGCACCGAATTAATGAAAGTGATTTACGGTGCGTTGCCTAGTGAGCGCGGCGTTATCAATTTAAATGGCAAAACCATCAACCCAGTGACCCCTCAAGACGGCTTAGCAAATGGCATCGCGTACATTTCCGAAGACAGAAAGGGCGACGGTTTAGTGCTTGGGTTGTCGGTAAAAGAGAACATGTCTCTGTGTGCGTTGGACCAACTGACCAAAGGCGTGCAGATCCAACACAGTGACGAAGTCATAGCGGTGGAAGATTTCATTCAGCTGTTCAACATCAAAACCCCAACGCGCGACCAAATTATTGGCAATTTATCGGGTGGTAACCAGCAAAAAGTCGCCATTGCCAAGGGGCTAATGACCAAACCCAAGGTATTGATTCTCGACGAACCCACCCGTGGTGTCGATGTGGGGGCCAAGAAAGAGATCTATCAACTTATCAATAAATTCAAAAGCGAAGGCATGAGCATCATTTTGGTTTCTTCAGAAATGCCAGAAGTGCTGGGCATGAGCGATCGCATTTTAGTGATGCATGAAGGGCGCATCAGTGGTGAGTTTGATGCCAAAGACGCCGACCAAGAAAAGCTGCTGGCGTGTGCAGTAGGCAAGAAAATCAATGAGGAAGCAGCATGAGCACCAAAACCTTAGATAAATCCACTCCTGAAAGTGGCAAGAAACTGTTTAGTAAAGAATGGCTAATCGACCAAAAATCCCTGATTGCATTGCTGCTTTTGATTGTGGTGGTGTCGTTTTTAAATCCGAATTTTTTCACTGTAGACAACATTCTTAACATCCTTCGCCAAACATCGGTTAACGCCATTATTGCCGTGGGGATGACACTGGTTATTTTAACGGCGGGCATCGACCTGAGTGTCGGCTCCGTGCTGGCGCTGTGCGGCGCATTTGCAGCCAGCCTAATTGCGATTGAAGTTCCCGTACTTATTGCAGTACCTACCGCTTTGTTTGCTGGTGCTGCACTGGGAGCCATTAGCGGCATCATTATCGCTAAAGGGAAAGTTCAAGCCTTTATCGCGACGCTGGTAACAATGACATTACTGCGCGGTGTGACCATGGTTTACACCGATGGTCGCCCAATTTCTGCAGGGTTTACCGACACCGCGGACGCCTTTGCATGGTTTGGTACGGGGTACGCGTTAGGTATACCTGTTCCTGTTTGGTTGATGGTGGGTGTGTTTGCTGCGGTTTGGTATTTGCTCAATCACACGCGTTTTGGCCGCTATGTTTACGCTTTGGGTGGCAATGAATCCGCGACGCGTCTTTCTGGCATCAATGTGGATCGCGTAAAAATCGGCGTGTATGCGATTTGTGGTCTGTTGGCGGCGTTGGCCGGCATCATTGTGACATCACGTTTATCTTCTGCTCAACCAACCGCAGGAATGGGGTACGAGCTCGATGCGATTGCCGCTGTTGTGCTCGGTGGCACAAGCCTTATGGGCGGTAAAGGTCGCATCATGGGGACGTTAATTGGTGCGCTGATTATCGGCTTCTTAAACAACGCTCTGAACCTATTAGATGTGTCTTCTTACTACCAAATGATAGCAAAAGCTGTGGTGATCCTTCTGGCAGTACTGGTAGACAACAAAAACAAGTAATTCTTCTCAACACAGATCGTGACTGGGGAGAACTTACAACCCCCACGGTTTTGGTGACAACCCTACAAAAAGGACGATAACAATGAAAAAACTTGCAACCCTTATTTCTGCTGCTGTGCTTTCTTCAACTGTGTCGGTATCGGCACAGGCACAAGATACATTGGCGATTGTACTTTCAACACTGAACAACCCATTCTTCGTAACGATGAAAGATGGCGCGGAAGCCAAAGCGGAAGAGCTTGGTTACAAACTGATCGTATTGGACTCTCAAAACGATCCAAGTAAAGAGCTTTCGAACGTCGAAGACTTAACCATTCGCGGAGTGAAAGCCATCCTCATTAATCCAACGGATTCTGATGCCGTGTCCAACGCCATTCGCATTGCTAACCGTTCGAATATTCCAGTTTTAACTCTCGACCGAGGCGCAAGCCGTGGTGAAGTCGTCAGCCATATCGCGTCCGATAATGTGGCAGGTGGTGAAATGGCTGGGCGCTACATTGTTGAAAAAGTGGGCGAGAAAGCGAAAGTGATTCAGCTTGAAGGCATTGCAGGTACGTCGGCTGCGCGTGAGCGTGGTGAAGGCTTCAAAAAAGCGGTAGAGGGCAGCCAGATGGAACTTCTAGCAAGTCAGCCTGCGGACTTTGACCGAACTAAAGGGCTGAATGTTATGGAAAACCTGCTTGCTGCCAATCCGAATGTACAAGCGGTATTCGCACAAAATGATGAGATGGCACTGGGTGCGCTACGTGCCGTGCAGACATCAGGTAAAGATGTGATGATCGTCGGTTTCGACGGCACAGATGATGGTATCGCGGCGGTTAACCGTGGCAAGCTTGCGGCAACCATCGCCCAACAACCTGATATGATCGGCGCACTCGGTGTAGAAAATGCCGTTAAAGTGCTAAACGGTGGGAAAGTGAAAGCGTACATTCCTGTACCGCTAAAAGTTGTGGCGAAGTAACGTAAAAAATAGGCTCAAATAGAAAATATGTTGCCCTCTTCTTCTTAAATCTCCTGTCATTGGAGGAGGGGGCATCTTCTAATACAGACCCTAAGGTCTTTTCATTTTTGTATCATAATGACATTCAAACCGTTCAAATTGAATCAAGGACAACCGTATGAATAAGTTAGTGGTTTTAGGTAGTGTTAATGCAGACCACGTTCTTCAAGTCCCTTCTTTTCCGAGACCAGGAGAAACACTGCACGGGGAGAATTATCAGGTGATTCCCGGTGGCAAAGGTGCCAATCAAGCGGTTGCTGCCGCGCGTTTGAAAGCCGACGTCGGTTTTATTGCGTGTGTGGGGGATGATGCGTTTGGCATCAATATACGTGAAAGCTTCCAATCGGATGGCATCAACATTTCTGGTGTTCAAGTACAGCCCAACTGCCCTACGGGCATCGCCATGATTCAAGTCTCAGATAGTGGTGAAAACACCATTTGTTTGTCTGCCGAGGCAAACGCAAAATTAGCCGCACAAGCATTGGAGCCGAATTTGGCGCAGATTCGCAGTGCGAATTTCTTATTAATGCAGCTAGAAACGCCATTAGATGGAGTTGAAAAAGCCGCTCAAATCGCGAAAGAAAGCCGCACCAACGTTATCTTAAACCCTGCCCCCGCCCGTGAATTACCAGACAGTTTGCTTGAATGTGTCGACGTAATAACTCCAAATGAAACTGAGGCAGAAGTGTTAACGGGAGTCACGGTTACCGACGATGAATCTGCGCAGCGAGCAGCGGATGCCTTACACAAAAAGGGCATCGAAATCGTTATGATTACGCTGGGAGCGAAAGGCGTATGGCTGAGCCAGAATGGGCGAGGTGAATCAGTCCCCGGATTCCGTGTGGACGCAGTGGATACAACGGCTGCAGGAGATACGTTTAATGGGGCATTGGTCACTGGTTTATTAGAAGATATGCCTTTAGAATCAGCTATCCAGTTTGCGCATGCTGCGGCAGCCATTTCCGTTACTCGTTTCGGAGCGCAAACATCAATTCCGACTCGTGAAGAAGTCGAGGCATTTATTGCTGACCATTAAACGGAGAACTGCATGGCAACGATGAAAGACATAGCAAAACTCGCAGGGGTTTCTACATCGACTGTTAGCCATGTCATAAATAAATCTCGTTATGTCAGCGAAGAAATATCGCTTCGTGTCAACAACGCCGCCAAAGAACTCAATTACTACGCGCCCTCAGCTTTGGCGCGTAGCCTCAAAATCAATCGTACTCAAACCATCGGTATGCTGGTGACAACGTCTACCAACCCTTTTTTTGGCGAAGTCGTTAAAGGGGTCGAACGCAGTTGTTATCAAAAGGGCTACAACCTCATTCTGTGTAATACCGAAGGCGATAATGAACGCATGAAAGCCTCTATCGATACGTTACTGCAAAGGCGTGTCGATGGCTTATTGTTGATGTGTTCCACCCTTGAAGGGGAGAAGATCGACGTTTTTGAACGCTACCCTGATATTCCTGTGGTGGTGATGGATTGGGGACCTATGCTGTTTGCTAGTGATAAAATTCAAGATAATTCCCTACGCGGTGGTTACATGGCGGCGAAGCACTTGATCGAATCGGGGCACCAAAATATTGGCTGCATTACCGGACCGTTAGCCAAACATCAGGCGCAAATGCGGTACGAAGGCTATAAACGCGCAATGAATGAGGAAGGGTTAGCGCTCAATCCAGATTGGATCATTGAATCGGATTTTGAATGTGAAGGGGGCTATGAAGCCTTCAAGAAAATGCAGGCAAAAGGACCGTTGCCGAGTGCCATATTCGTTTGTAACGATATGATGGCTATGGGCGCAATCAACGCTGCACATGAAATGGGTATTCAAATCCCAGAAGACGTGTCACTGATTGGCTACGATGACATTCATATCGCAAAGTTCATGACGCCACCACTTACTACTATTCACCAGCCCAAACATAGCTTGGGGAAAGCGGCAGTCGAGACGTTGCTCAAGAAACTGGAGAAAGAGACAACAGAGCCTCAAGTGGTGCAGTTAGAGCCAACATTGGTGGTTAGAAACAGCGTCGATGTTATTGGTTAAAAACAGTCCATTTCCTCAGATTACTTCTCACAATTTCAGCGTAATGTCAGTGCTCTGAAAACAGTTAATCAGTAATGCTGTTTGCCTGTTTAACTTTTATAAATTTCCGTTTAGCGTCGGGACTCTCTAATCCAGAAGCTAAGGAATTTTATGTTATATGGTGTAAAAACAGGTACTTTACTTGCGGTTTCTTTATCCGTTCTAGCGGGGTGTGGTAGTGACAACAGTTCGAGCACATCAACGGGAGGGAAAACGACTAATCCACCCACAACTCAGCCACCAACAACTCAGCCTCCCACGAGCAAACCGCCCACTACTCAACCGCCTACAACAAAACCAACAAAGCCACCCATTGAGCAAGAAGCCTTTGCCAAAGAAATGCTTGAAGTGATCAATGGGTATCGGGCTTCTTCTCAGGTATGCGGGGGCAGGAGCATGCCAGCCGTAGCACCTCTTACTTGGAACACACAACTGACCGAAGCGGCACATGTGCACTCGTCTAATATGGCAAATTACAATTTTTTTGACCACGATGGATTGGATGGCAAAAAACCAGCAGATCGAGCCAAAGATGCAGGCTATGCCGGAAATTACGTCGGTGAAAATATTTCAGCAGGGCGAACCAATATTCATGATGTAATGGCAGGGTGGATGTCGAGTAAAGGGCACTGCGAAAACATCATGCGAGCTGGGTTTAAGGAAGTAGGTGCTGCCATGGTTGAAAACAGCGACGCTGAATATCGTTATTATTGGACACAGGTATTCGGTGCGGCAAAGTAATTAAGCCAGAGTTTTAGGACGGTGAAAAAGGCACTAATGATGCAATGGTATGAGGTTGAATTTTTTGAATACAGTTAAAGGTACACAAGGATACGAACAAGGCGTCGACGCGTTTGCGCAGGCGAGCCTGAATCTCAAATTTGAAGAGATTAACCAAGAATTTATACCGTTCTTACCACGGATATTAAGCCGAGTCTTAGATGCTGGGTCTGGAGTAGGGCAAAATTCAGCAGCACTGTCTCGCCTTGGGTATCAAGTTGTGTCAGTGGAACCCTTACAAGCGTTTCTTGATATCGCCAAAAATACCCATCAAAACTTATGCATTCAATGGGTTCATGACAGTTTGCCCAACCTAGATAAAGTAAAAGCTGGGAGTGAGGGTTTGATTTCATTCTGTTAGATGGTGTATGGCACCACCTTAACCCATCAGAAAGAAGAACGAGCTTACAGCGCTTTTTCGATTTACTGAATTACAACGGTATTTGTGCCATTTCACTAAGAAATGGACCGGCGGGGTTGGGCAAGCACATCTTTCCAGCGAGTACTGAAGAGTTATTCCAATATGCGCAAGAGCTTGGATTTCAAACCTTACTGCATTTGGAAAACCTTCCAAGCAAAATGAAAAATAAGCCGGATGTCATTTGGTCAAAAGTCGTTTTGCAAAAAATACCCAAGCATCTTTAGGTTACTTAGGTACGACCAGCCTTGAGCGTAAAAAGTAATCTCAAAACAATAAATTCATTTTTAAAGTAATAAAAATCAGAACGTTATACTGATTGACTTAACACAAAAATATAAGTTGTATTTTAAATGCAACTTATATTAGTCTTAATGATAACCATTATCAAAAAGAGGTTTAACACATGAGTCAAGCAACTCTGAATGACCAAATCATGACCGCGGTGCATAACGCATTGGTTATCTCCAAAACGGATCTAGAAGGCAATATCACTTACGTCAATTCTCTTTTTTGCGAGTTAACGGGCTACGAAGAACATGAACTGGTTGGTCAACCACACAGCATTGTACGTGTAGAGCAAGTGCCAAAAGCGGTCTACAAAGATATGTGGGATACGATTAAATCAGGGAAAATCTGGACAGGTATTGTGCCTAACAAAGGCAAAGGTGGCGGTATTTATGTGGTGGATACTTCGGTTCAGCCAGTATTTGATGAAAAAGGAGAAATCACCGAATACATCAGTGTTAGGCGTGTAATCAACGACCTAATGGCAGATTTTGATGCCGTTGAGTTTTCTAAGGAAGTCTACGACGAATACTACGACGAGGCATAAATTTATGCAGCCAGCCATTCAGAACGTTTATGTTGTGTATGGTTCTGTTTCCGGAAATGCAAAAGAGCTGGCAGACCAGCTCTTTTCCGATAGCGAACTGACGCAGCGCTTCAATATTACCCTTGAAGAGCTGGATGAATTTGAATCATCCAACCTTACAGCCGATACCTTTGTCGCCTTTATCTCCAGCTCCTTTGGCGACGGAGAACCCCCGAGCAACGCCGAAAGTTTTTGGCAGGTATTTCAAGAAAGCACAGTACCCTTATCGTTTTCTTATGGTGTCTTTGGGCTCGGGGATACCGCGTATTCCAAATTCTGTGGGTTCAGTAAAAGTTTGGATGAAGCACTTTTAACACGCGGAGCAGAACGACTGATTAACCGAGTCGATTCCGACCTCAATTACCCAGCACTGTTTGAAACGTGGAAATCAACACTGAAAGCTGTGCTGTTGAACAATGATTTACAAGCAGGGAAAGATCTCGATATATCTGTTACGTCTTATGGTGAGCATGCCGCGTATCCAGCCAGCCTGATTTCTGCATCCCAAATCTCGGGTACTTTTCCTAGCTTATACCGAATTCATTTATCGATAAAAGACAGCGGCATTCGTTATCAACCGGGCGATATTGTTCACTTGATGCTGAGTAATGTGCAATCGCTTCTTACGCCTTATGCAGATTTCTTTGGTCTGCCAGTCAGTGAGGTAGAGACATGTTTGAAAGACAAGGAAATTGCTCGGATCAGTAAATCGGCTATTCGCAAAGTTACTCAGCGTTTCCCAAATAGCGACTTAAAAGCGTTACTGAAAAATCGTAATAAAGTCGCGTTGATGGAATACGTGAAAAGGCACCAATTTATCGATTTATTACGGGACTTTTACCCTCCCCAAACCATGTCGATAATGGACTTTTCCGAGCTTCTGAACAGCGTGGAGCCTCGCACTTACTCCATTGCATCTAGCCAACTTGCCAATGCTGATGCTTTGGAATTATGCGTGCGAGAAGTGTGGAGCGACCCAGAAAATGCAGAGCCGACACCGGGGTGTTCGACAGCGTATCTGCAATCGCTACACGTTGGGGATAGTGTTCCAATCTTTGTACGTTCTAACCCGCATTTTCATTTTGATTTCAATGCCCCTAGCATTCTTATTGCAACGGGGGCTGGTATCGCCCCCTTTATTGGGTATCTGCAATCCAGAGCACAGCAAAAAGCGTTAGCACCTTGCATCCTGTTTTATGGCGAAAAGCACGAAGGCGAAGACTATGTTTATCGTGATGAAATTGCGCATTGGTTGAAAACAGGCGTTCTGCAAAACTGCTTTTTGGCGTTTTCTCGCGATCAAGAAAGTAAGCGTTATGTGCAAGATTCTGTGAAAGAGCAAGGAGAGCTTGTTCAGGATCTTATTTATCAGGGAGCGAACGTGTATGTATGTGGGAGAAAGCAGAACCTAGCCAGTCAAATTGAACCGATGTTTAATGCATTACAGACTTCTGAGAGTTCATCTTCTGAGGCTAATTTGTACAACAAGCTAGTTGCAGAGGAAAAACTGCATTTAGATTTATTCTAAGCTGCCCCTCACGCGCACTTGTCAACTGAAGGAGTGGCTGGCAAGTGCCGATTATCCCTTCAGATAAGGCTTTACCAGTTGGTGAATGTTCACTTTTGCGTCGAGTCGCGCTGCGAGCAAATATATTCCTCCAATTTTTCTATGCAGGAAAAGAGCATCCGCTGGTGGCGTGTGCCAGTAGTCTTGTTTCATACTTAGAATCGTGCCAGCTTCACGTATTCTTTGTGCCAATCCACTGGCTTTAAAATCGTATTCTTTATCTATCAGCATGGGCTCACAGGCCATTTTTACCAACTCAATGATTGATTGACGTTGGTTGGGCAAAATGGACTGACTAAAAAATCCGATGTGTTCTAGCGCTTGATTTAGCCCTTGATCATCTTGATTCAGCACAGAGATAAAAGCCTGTCGGTAGCCGTTGCTGAATCGCTCGCTGTATTCTCGTGTGGCGCCAAAATCCAGCAACCCTATTTGCCCAGAGTCTTCGAGGTATAAGTAATTGGCAAAGTTCGGATCGGTCTGAACCATTCGCAGTTCGAACAGCTCTTTAAACATCAAATCGATGAGCTGATGCAAAACATGGTTGCGCGTGCTTTGCCTCAAACCTTCTATCTGTTCAATTGAATTGCCCTCTAAAAACGCCATGGTAAGAACAGAATCGGAAGACATGTTGGAATGAATTTTGGGGACAACAAAATGAGGGTGTTCTTTTAGCGCTGCGTAATAGCGTGACGCAAATTCTGCTTCACGAGTGTAATTTGCTTCATCGTGGAGTTGCAATTTCGCTTCTTCTAGCAGGCCCTTGTAATCGACCGCTTCAGGCACCAGCCCAACGACTTTGAGCAGAGTTCCTACATTATCGACATCGCTGTCTATGCTTCGTCTAACCCCAGGGTATTGCACTTTTACCGCGAGCTTTTCACCGTCGTCGCTGTAGGCTTGGTGTACTTGTCCGATAGATGCACTGGCAATAGGCTTGAAGTTAAACGCCAAAAATTGCGATTTCCAATTTTCTCCAAGGCTTTCTTCCAATACTTGATTAAGCTGCTTGGAAGGCAAAGGATCGGCATTTGAGCGCAGCCGCGCTAAGATGTTTGCCAATTCAGGTTCCAACAAATCGCCAGCATCCATAGAGAGCATTTGACCTAACTTCATCGCTGCACCGCGCAGGTGTGCAAGTTGATCGGTTAATCTGCCAATATTTTGCGGAGTTAGGAGTAAGTCTTTTGCTTTAGGCTTGTTTCCTTTAGCCAGTTGTTTGGTTCCTTCCGCTAAGACGTTACCTGCAACGCGTGCTGTGAGTGATGCAAATTTGCCGAACCTAGAAATGCGTCGGGATGGCAAGTTTCGTTCTTTTGGCGGCATGTAGGTTCTCGGTTGGGTGTGTCAGTATTATCAAAAATCGTAAATGGCCAAGGAAAACAAGGGCACATTAAATGGCGGTGTGCGTACCAATACGATGAATGAAGGTGAATTGGATCAACACCAATCTCTCTCAAACTGACCATTTTTATAGCGATAGAGAGATAAACCATATTTAAGATGGTTTCCGGATGCATCCTTTACCATTCCTGTGTCTTTACCAAGGGTATATAAAAAGGCATCAATCATTAACATCGCATTATCAATAAACCACCACAAACCCAGCCCACCAAACGTGACCATTTTCAATATGGCTGATTTCTTTTTACCAAGATAAAACCGGTCTGCCCCTAGAACACCGAGAAACATTCCTAACACCAGTGCGAATATTCGATTTTTCTGATTTGAAGTATCTGTCATACATGCTCCTATACACTATTTACTGTCTAAAGCCATATTGACGTGGCTAGTCACCGCCACCGCCACCGTCTCCGCCGCTATCACTACTACTGTCATAATAATGCGGACCTACACCAGAGCCATCGCTGCCGCCTCTGCCTCGATTAGTGGGAGGATTTCCAGAAGCAAAAAAGGAGAAAACAACGGTTAGCACACCGATAAGTAATAATATCCAACCGGTAATAACGGAGTTTCCTGATGAGATGATTTCGATCCCCACCCAAGAAATACCAATACCCGCCGCAAAATAAATGATCTTCATATTATCACTCCTGATTTTCCGTTAAGTGTCATCATTTTTATCACTGAGTACAGGGGCTGGCTTAATTCCCAATATTCCAATTGCTCACCATCACTGTCCACAACTATCCCTTTGTAAACAAAGCCATTCTTTTTAATGACGTTTAAAGATGCCATATTATCTTTTGATATCAGTGCCTTGGTATGATTGATGATGCCGGAATGAAAGGCAATTTTATTGAGCGCTTTTACAGCAGAAGTCGCAATCCCCATCCCTTGAGCACGAGGAGCAACGTTATAGCCAATTTCTACTTCATCATCTTTCGGGGCGTATTTAAAACCGCAGCTGCCCACTACTTCCCCTTCGACTTCAATGAAATAGGGTAATGCCCACATAACATCTACAGCATTTTGATATTGCTCCCATGCTCGTATTAACACGTGTTTAGGCGGAATCGCATCGTCCATGTGAGAAAAAGTCGGTTCACCAACTAAGATTTGTTCAAACTGAATCTGACTTAACTGAACAAGCTTCATTTTGGATTCCTGTAAGACGCAACGTTGCAAAGGAAAAGACACTATTCCTTAGTTTCATCGGATTATGCCACGGATTTAAGGCAGCACGATAAAAGGCGTTAGAACCGTTCACTATGCTTGGGTTAATTCACAAAGACTGATATGAAGTAAGAAACCACGTCATAGCAAATGAAAATACCAAGCACTTTCTTGCGCAATTGGATCTGCTGTACAAAAAAGTCCCAGAACTGGTTAGAGAGTGAGGAATGAACCTTTTATTCGGTGTAATCTAGTCTTCAAACTACAGACATAAGGATACGTCATGTCGATTACAGGTGAGTGCTTTTGCGGTGATATTAAATACAAGATCAATGGAACACTTCATGATGCTCGATCTTGTCATTGTTCTCGATGCCGAAAAGCATTTAGTGCTCAGGCTTCTGCGTATGCACTGGTGAAAGAAGGCGAATTTGAATGGTTGTCTGGTGAAGATAAATTGACGTCTTATGTTGGCGAACACGGATTCGGGCTGCAGTTTTGTTCAAAATGCGGCTCGACGCTGACCGGTGTATTCAACGGCGAAGTTCATGGCGTTACGCTGGGTTGCATCAATGGCGACCCAGAAATTTCGCTCAGTCGGCATATTTATGTGGGTTCCAAAGCGACGTGGGAATTGATTGCCGATGGCGTACCGCAGTATGAGGAAGCACCACCGAGAGACGCATAGCCAAAAATTTACAATGTAAACTGAAATCAGGTGTTACTGAATAATCAAGCGCGTGAGTTTCTTGCAATCCCCCAACAAGCTTCGAAATCTTCTGATTTGAGGATCCAATTTCAGTGCTCGCAGATCGAATAAGATGGCTGTGGAAAATTGCTTTAGCCCCCGATAGTAATCCGCGTATCCTTCAAGAACTCTTGCGTTGGCTTTGTTAAAAGAGGCATAGCCTACGCGTTCTAAATCGCGAGTGCTTTGATATTTATTAATAATGGATTCGACACTTTTCAAGTTATCTAATCGGCGGTTATCTGTTTGGGTCGCTGAGCCATTGCGCATTAGGTATCCCGTTAAAACGGAATTTACGACTCCCACGTCATGCTGGTCACATATTCGTAGCCAAAGCTCCCAATCTTCAGCATAAGTGGTTTGTGCATCAAACATGCCTAACTGTTCCAGAACCACTCGCTTTAACATAACGGTAGATGTGCCGACGATGTTGTTTTCGATTACGCACTCTAGCGGTTTGCTCAGGCAAAGGTCCTGCTCGGACACCTGAAACTGATTCCAATACCCAAAGCAGTCGATAATGAGTTGGTATTGTTCATCTAGGTGATCATAGTTCGTAAAGCTCATGGCAAGGTTTGGGTGATTGGCGTGAAGATTCAGCTGTTTCTCTAGCTTTTCTGGGTGCCAAAAATCATCGGCATCTAAAAAAGCGACAAATTCCCCATTCGCTTCTCGTATTCCTATATTCCGAGCCTCAGACGCTCCAACGCCTTGCGTTGTCAGAACTTTTAACCTTGTATCAGTGATTTGATTTAAATAGGCGCTGGTTTCATCAGTGCTGTTGTCATTGATGACGACCACTTCATAGTCGTCAAAAGTTTGGTCCAAAACGCTGTTGATTGCTTTGGGTAGATAAGCAATGCAGTTATAAGTGGGAATAATCACCGATACTTTAGCCATCAAGCTTTCCTTTTGAATACTCTAAACACTGAGAACCCAATAAAGCACTATTTGTGCCACTCATTAACATGTTGATTTTAAATATGATTGGGTGTCTAGAGTGCGTATGTTTTGGGAAGTGCTTCTTTATTCTGCATTTTGAATTGCAGATTGATAGGCTAATATCAACTGGAGTTAGAGGTGAGCATTAGGAACACGAGTGACCTCTGTGAGATCACTCGTTCTTGAAGTATTTTTTAAAAAGGATTGGTAAGGTCGCTATCAAACCTAAGACCTTTCAGCCCATTTTTTTCACAGAGTTGCTTTAAGCGTTCATTGGCAAAAAGTTTACTTGCTCCCTGCAGTTTAGATTTAAATAAAGCTTTAAATCTAATATCCGGTTCATGGAATTCCAGAGATCTAAGACCAGTGGGGTAGCCTTCCTCGTAATTCATTTCAGTCTTGCTTGGGTCTACTAGTCCAAAGCTTTGACAATGGAAAGCAAAATATGATGCCCCATTCACAAGTATAGGGAGAAACTCACCAACACTTTCGAGTAACTCCTTTGAAACTTCATAAGCCTTTTCGTTAAGCAGTAAGAAATTGATGTCCCAAGTTGTAATGTCAGGAAAAGGTCTAGATGTACTACTTTCAAACTCAGAACTAACATTATCCCAAATAGGCTTTAAGCTCTCTTGGGTATCAGGTAGATCCAGAAAAAAATCGACAAGATTTTCATCCCCAAGTTGGTTAGCGAGCTGCATTACATCTAATTCGAATAAACAGTAGTTTTCATGATCGGCTTTTAGCTGATATACGCTCATGTGTTAGGTCCAAACCTCTCTTCATATCTATTGACTTACGATGCGTATATCACTGCATCAAAGTTTACACCATCGATAATACTTTCTAATTGAATGTATAGAGTGCTTAAGTGAAAATGATTTAATTGTTAATTACATAAATGTCA
Organism: Vibrio penaeicida; assembly: GCF_002933855.1. GTDB lineage: Bacteria > Pseudomonadota > Gammaproteobacteria > Enterobacterales > Vibrionaceae > Vibrio > Vibrio penaeicida_A. Next base: position 87,020 of record NZ_BFAQ01000006.1, on the reverse strand, counting down.
GTTATCTACGAAAAACTCGAACATCAAATGGACAAGTGAATGAAACAATTTTTGAAATATCTTTTGGGTGGGCTTTTAGTATTAGTTGTCGTACTAGGGGGATTTTTCTTGTGGATCGGTATGAAATCGAGTGAGGTTACCGCAGCAGTATCGCCGACTGTCGAGAAAAGCGTTCCGCTCGTTGCAACGTGGGATGTAGAGCAGTTTAAACACTTAATTTCACCCGATGCTTTGTATGCTTTTGAGAATGAAAAAGGAAAAAAGATATTCAGGTACTTTTCAAAAATTGGCAAGTTGAAAAGCTTCGCTAAACCTAAACTTGTAAGGTCATATTCGTCTACGAGTGAAAATGGTACTTATGTTATCTTTTCTGTTGAGGCGATATTCGAAAAGGGACCGGGCTTGATGACGTTAGTACTTGTTCCCAGCGACAACAATGAGTACTTAATACGCAGTGTAAACTTAAATTCGGATGTTTTCTTTGACTTATAACTCTATGTTTTCTTTATAGAACGACCAGAGTACAATCCATCCTTACTCACTCAGAAAAAGGAATTTGAATGTTCGGTATTGAAAACTTTTGGCTGTTTGTTGTTTCAGGAATAGCGCTTAATCTGATTCCTGGTCCAGACTCTTTGTATGTGATGGGCAGAAGCGCTACTCAAGGAATGAAAGCGGGTATAGTGGCTGGGGCAGGTATTGGGGCGGGTACTCTGTTTCACATTTTTGCTGCGGCATTTGGGTTATCCGCTGTTTTAGCCACCTCGGCTATGGCGTTTACGGTAGTCAAAATTATAGGTGGTTTATATCTTCTTTATATGGCAGCAATGCTGCTGTTTTCTAAGCCTTCTAATCACAACCAAGATGCGCCAGCAAAATTGAATAAAGCCCCTTTAAAGAATATTTTTCTACAAGGATTTCTTACTAACGTTCTTAACCCTAAAGTGGCGCTGTTTTTCCTCGCTTTTGTACCTCAATTTATTTCTGTGGAAAGTGACAGCAAAGCGCTAGCCTTTTTGATACTTGGCGTCGTGTTTAACGTTAACGGTATGATGTGGTTGCTGTTCCTCTCTTGGAGCTCTGCCAAAGTCAGCAAAAAAGTACAGCAAAGCGAAACCATTATCCGTTGGACAAAACGCGCAGCAGGTTCGCTGTTTGGTTACTTCGGTATCAAGTTAATGATTACGTCGAATGCCAGCTAAATCACCACCAACCGATAGAGCATTTCTCCCAAAATAAAATTGCTGAATTGATTCTCGAAAGCGCTACCACTCGTAGCGCTTTTTGTTGTCTTCTAACAATGCTCGTTCATTAGAATCCCTCATTCATAGGCAAAAGCATCCGCACTAAATTGGGGTGATTTGCTCAGAAATAGTGCATTACAACCGCTGGCTGAATAATTAATCTATTGAATTTTATAGTAATTATTTATTGGCTCATTCTTTGCTGTTTTCTTTACATCTCATATTGGCGCATGGAAGCGATGTGATATGAGTGTCTTGGGTTCAAAATTCAACGCAACGTCAAAGGCAATGGCGCCTTTCCAGCTTTCGCTGGTTGGGTGCCTTTTTTGTATTCAAGCAGCCTCGATAGACGAGGTTAACAAAGTGTACGGAGCATAATCTGCCAAGGAAAGTCTGCATGTCGAAATGTGAAATACAATCTACCTGTCCTTACTGTGGGGTTGGGTGTGGTGTAAGTATTGCTGAAGATCTAATCAAAGGTGATGAGAGTCACCCAGCCAATAAAGGCGCGTTGTGCGTAAAAGGCGCAGCTCTGAAAGAAAGTCTGAATATGCCATCTCGGTTGCTTTATCCCCGTATTATGGGCGAAATGGTGACTTGGCAACAGGCAATAGACACCGTTTCAGACAAGCTGAAAGAGACAATAGAAAAGTACGGACCAGACTCTGTGGCGATGTATGTCTCAGGGCAAATACTCACGGAAGATTACTACGTCGCCAATAAATTGATGAAGGGGTATGTCGGGAGCGCCAATATTGATACCAACTCACGCTTGTGTATGTCGTCGGCGGTGGCTGCGCATATTCGCGCGTTTGGTGAAGATGTTGTGCCCGTTAATTACGACGACCTACTTAAGACTGATCTGATTGTAATAACAGGGGCGAATACCGCATGGACTCATCCTGTGATTTTTCGCCAGATCCAGCAAGCACGAGAACAAAACCCCCACTTACGCTTAGTGGTGTTAGATCCTCGCAAAACCGTAACTGCCGAACAAGCCGATTTGCATTTAGCGTTAGAAAACGATGGCGACATTGTGCTTTACAACGGCTTGATCCGTTTTTGTATTGAAAATGGACACATGGACGAGCGTTTTATAGACCATCATACCAACGGTTTTGAGTCTGTGTCTCAACTTGTCTCCACGCCTGAATATGAGCTTCGCAACGTAGCGCAAACACTAGGGTTGGATGTAGGACCATTACGTACTTTCTACCAATGGTTCGCACTATCCCCCACCGCGATTACCGTATTTTGCCAAGGAATTAATCAGTCGAGTGAAGGAGTAGATAAAGCCAATAGTATTATAAACGCCCATTTACTTACCGGAAAAATAGGTAAAGCGGGCAGCGGACCTTTTTCAATAACTGGGCAACCCAACGCCATGGGCGGGAGAGAAGTGGGCGGTCTGGCGAATATGTTAGCTGTACATCGCGGCTTTGATGAGGATTCGATTGAAAAAGTGGCTCAGTTTTGGGGAGCGCCCAACATCGCAACCAAGCCGGGTTTGAAAGCCGTGGATTTGTTCGATGCGGTGGAAAAAGGGGAAGTGAAAGTCATTTGGGTTATGGCAACCAACCCAGTGGTTTCTATGCCGAATGCCGACAAAGTACGCCGCGCGCTCGCTCAGTGTGACATGGTGATCGTCTCCGACATAACGCCAGATAGCGACACAGCAAAATACGCCAATGTGTTACTTCCCGCCGCAGGATGGGGCGAAAAACAAGGTATGGTAACAAACTCCGAGCGATGTATGTCGCGTCAGCGCCGTTTTATAACACCACCGGGTGAAGCAAAAACCGATTGGGAAACCATCAGCGCGGTAGGTCGGGCATTGTGCGAAAAAATGGGGATGGAAAGTGGGTTTGATTTCGAGTCTGAAGCCGACGTATTTCGAGAATACGCGCGAATGACATCCATAAATCACGACTCGCCGCTTCTTCTAGATATATCCGAGCTGGCAGACATCTCAGATGATGAATATCTAAACTGGTCACCAGCTCGATGGCCACTAAATGAAGATGCCGCTCCTTATCGTAATGGTCGATTTAGCACGCCTTCTAGCAGAGCCAACTTCTTGGTGGCCAAGCCAAATGAATCGGATCAAACCGATCCAACATGGTGGTTGAATACAGGGCGCCATCGCGACCAATGGCATACGATGACGCGAACAGGGCACATCGAGCACCTTTCAGAACTCGACCCAGAACCCACCTTGTATCTCAACTCACTGAGCGGTGAAATGCTAGGCGTTAGCGAAGGCGAACTCGTTAAAATTCAGCATCCAACCCTTGCCGAAGGTTCTATTGTTTACGCGAAAGCAAAATGGGACAAAGGGCTGAATGCCAAGCAAGTATTTATGAGCATGCATTGGGCTGGTTGCTACAGTGGTCATGACGAGTCGGCAAGCCAAATAAATAGAATTCTGGAATCCGTTGTTGATCCCCTTTCCGGACAGCCTGCATTCAAATCGCAACCCGTGTCATTGATGCCCGCAAAAGTAGGCAGTTACATTACCCATGTTCAGCGTCACAGCGACCGCGCTAAGCCTGCTGTTATTGCGAGTAGTCACACTATCTATTCATCAATGCAAACACTTGATACAGGTGTTGTTTGGCGGTATTGCACTTCAACTTCATATTCCAAACCATTATTAATGCAGGCGCTTTCTGGATGTCTGATTCTAGACATACCACAAGGCTGGTGTGCAATAGCAGGGCGGTTTGATCCGTTAGAAAAAAGCTTTGTGACGGACGCGATAACGGTGATCAGCCACAAGCCTATACCCGTGAATGCTAATGAAATTGCAGAGATGTTAGGAAAACCACTTGATATTCAAAAGGTATCGAAAGGGTTGTCTGGTGGTGAGCAAGGCACACTGGTTTGCAGCTGTTTTAGGGTGTCAGACATTAGAATTAAGCAAGCGATTGAGCAACATAACATTCAATCATTACATGAGTTGCAGGCGGTACTTAAGTGCGGAACCAACTGCGGGTCATGCATTCCCGAGCTCAATAACGCTTTGGAACAAAACGTAATTTTTATGAAGTAGGGGATACTCTGGAATGACAAAAGTAATGCAAACGGATTGTAGATCGACTTCATTCAGACCTCTGCTGTTTAAGAAAGTTAACCTAGATGCGCACACACCCACAGCGCATAAGAAAAACGGAAGGGATGGGGGAACGGTAAAATTGGTAGGATGCGGACCGAGCGACCCCGAATTGTTAACCATCAAAGCGTTTAAAGCCATTCAAGATGCCCAAGTGCTTGTGTATGACCGCTTGATCAACCAAGACATTTTAACGCTCGCCAGCCCAAATGTAGAAACCATTTACGTTGGTAAACGTTGTGGTCGTCCCAGTATGAAACAAGAAGCGATAAACGCGTTACTCGTCCGGTTAGCCAAGGAAGGCAAACAGGTCGTAAGGCTAAAGGGCGGCGACCCTTTTATATTTGGGCGCGGAGGGGAAGAAGCGTTGGAATTGGCGAAGTACCAAATTCCATTTGAAGTTATTCCTGGTATTACTGCCGCGATCGGCTGCGCTGCAAGTTCATTGATTCCGCTGACTCACCGAGAAGTTTCGCGTAGCGTCACGTTAGTTACAGGGAACGTTGTTACTGGTGCTTTACCTGCTTGGAGTGGCTTGGTGAACAGCGGGCAAACGCTGGTTTTTTACATGGGGTTAGAGAAAGCAAATGAGATCCAGCAAGGGCTGATTAAGAATGGACTAAAGGGGAGAACACCTGTCGCCATTGTGACCAATGGATGTAGCGATGAAGAAAAAATTCATACTCTAACGCTGAACCGACTCAGCGATGCGGCTGCGAAATTAAAGGGCGTTAGTCCTGCACTGATGATTTTGGGCGAAGTGGTTGAAATAAGAGCAAATATTTCGGCTTTGATATCACAGAGCGCAGAGTTTTCTGTATAGTGATCACTTCTTCAAAAGGTGCATTAAAAGGAAGCAGTAAATGTCTATCGCTATTCAGTGTATTAGGGCTCTCGGGAAAGGCGAGCGTGGAAGAAGACCGCTCACTGAACAAGAATCGTTCGATTTGTTGAGAGGATGGTTTGATGGGCACGTTGCCGACGACCAACTGGCGATGGCATTAGTACTAATGCGGGTAAACAACGAAACTCCTGAAGAAATAGCGGGGTTTGTCCGCGCATTTCATGAAGGCTTTGAACCTATCAAAGCGGACTTGGATTGGCCTTTGTATGCCGGAAAGCGCGTTCACGAGAACAAAACAACCGACAAAGCTTGGCATTTGGTCGCCGCTAAAATTTTAGCCGATAACGACCACAAGATTCTATTGCACGGTCACGCGCAAAGACACTTAACAAAAAATCATGCCGAGCAGTCGTTAGGTGCGCTTGGTATCGTGTATGCGGACAGTTTGGCGCACGCAGAAAAGGTGATTCAGTCGGAGGGTATTGCGTACCTACCATTGGAAGCTTTCCAACCCAAAATCGTGACATTACTAAGTTGGAATGCACGATACGGAGTAAGGACGCCAATCAATACAGTGGTGAGAGCACTTAACCCTGGTCAATTACCTTATGGTCTAAGAGGCAGTTTCCACCCGGGTTTTCAGGAACTGCATGCCAAAGTAGAGCAAAAAGTCTGCGCGGAATCAGGGCGCGTATTGTCGTTTAAAGGTACATCGGGTGAAACCGAATTCAACCCAAAAGTCAGCCAAACAGTATGGGTGTGCGACCACGGAAAAGTAGCTCCCATGTATTGGGAAGAAAGCGCTTCTCAACCCGTAAAAGTAGCGGAAAATTGTGTACTAGGAACGGCACCTGCCGAGCTTGAATTGATGTCGCACAGCGTTGTAGCGACGCTAGTGTCGGCGCTGTTTGCGATTCATGGGGACAAAGAAAAGGCACAAAAATTGGCAAACGAATATTGGGGCCAATATCTAGCGAAGGCAGCCTTAGCCTCCTAACCTATCCCACTTCATAACAGAAGTCGGAATGCGATAAAAAGGACATGTTATGAAGGACCATACGGTTTTCGTTTTCAGCGATAACCCAGAACAACAAACGCTACTAAGTGAACAACTGGCCACGCAGCAAATGAAGGTTGTGCAAGGCCAGCTGGCACACTTAGAAGCGATGCTCAATAAATCGGATTCTAGGGCAGAGCCAGAGCTTGATATTACTCGTCAATCTTTGGTGGTTTCATGGTCAGCACCAACTGCTGAATTGCAGTTCCTTATTGAGTATGCCGTCGCCAAAAAGTGCACATTGGTCATACTTGTAGGAACACTCCTGGCCGATAATATCGCTCGCCTTCCTTTCGCGAATCAATACGTCATCCTTCCCTACCGCTCCGATCATGATCTGTCCATGTGGCTCCAACACGCCGTTCGATTACGTGAAAATATGGACAAAATGGAACAAGACATTGCCTTGTTAAATCAAAAACTCGACGATAGAAAATGGATCGAGAAAGCCAAAGGCACATTGATGAAAATGCACAGTATCGACGAAGAAGAAGCCTATAAAGCACTTCGAACCAGCGCGATGAAATCCAGCCAGCCAATTGGTCTTGTGGCTAAGAACCTAATGCTAACGTTTGATGCGATTAGCTAGGAAGTGGAATGGAATAACACTCGATCTGGTGCAGTGATGCACTACAAAGCGGCAAAAGAACTAAGTTAATAATGCGGAAAGCCATTAACTAACTGATATTTAGTAATATTTGTGTTTGGCACGCAACTTGAAATAATAAAAACTATAAGCGGAGCAATGCTCCAATAGACCATCAACGGCGGTGGTTAATAGCTAAGCAATGGCGTGACTGCACTTTGAGTGCAGCCGCGCCTTTTTTTTAAGTTTTTATTATTGGAAATTGGAACAGGAGCGTTCGAATGGGTTGTCGGAAAAACAGAATAAGGTCTTGGTTACTAAAAACAGTGGGTTTAACACTTTCATTAGGTGCGATCTCAATAGGTGCGCATTCTGCTTATGCACAGGTAGGTGAACCCGAGTTAGAGGACTTGAAGTTTGGCTTTATTAAGCTGACCGACATGGCTCCCCTTGCGGTGGCGTATGAAAAAGGTTTTTTTGAGGACGAAGGGTTGTACGTAACGCTGGAAGCGCAAGCCAACTGGAAAGTACTGCTCGATAGAGTGATTGATGGAGAGTTGGATGGTGCACATATGTTGTCGGGGCAACCGCTTGGGGCAACCATTGGTATAGGCACAAAAGCAGAAGTGATCACCGCGTTTAGTATGGATTTGAATGGCAACGCCATTACTGTTTCTAACGACATATGGCAACAAATGAAGCCCCATGTAAACAAACAAGCGGATGGGAAACCTGCCCACCCCATCAAAGCTGATGCCTTAAAGCCCGTAGTTGAAAGCTACCTCGACAAAGGAAAACCATTCAACATGGGTATGGTGTTTCCAGTTTCTACTCACAATTACGAGTTGCGCTACTGGCTAGCCGCTGGGGGGATTCACCCAGGGTATTACGCCCCTAAAACCGGAGACAACAGCGGTCAGTTAGACGCTGATGTGCTGTTGAGTGTTACCCCTCCACCACAAATGCCCGCCACGATGGAAGCTGGAACCATAATGGGATACTGCGTCGGCGAACCTTGGAATCAGCAAGCGGTTATCAAAGGAATAGGCGTTCCAGTAGTAACCGATTACGAAATATGGAAAAACAATCCTGAAAAAGTGTTTGGTGTATCTAAAGCATGGGCAGAAAAGTACCCGAATACACATATTCGCGTCGTTAAGGCGTTAATTCGAGCCGCCCATTGGTTAGATGATAACAACAACGCCAACCGTGAAGAAGCGGTGAAGTTACTGGCTAAAAGCCAATACGTTGGTGCGGATGCGGATGTGATCGCCAACAGTATGACGGGTACGTTTGAGTATGAAAAAGGCGACAAACGTTCAGTGCCAGACTTCAATGTATTTTTCCGCTACAACGCGACTTATCCCTATTACAGCGACGCCATTTGGTACTTAACGCAAATGCGTCGCTGGGGGCAGATTCCAGAAGAAAAGCCAGATGATTGGTACGCCAATATCGCGAAACAAGTGTATCGCCCCGATATCTACCAGCAGGCTGCGGAGTCTCTCATCAAAGATGGGATTTTGAGCAAAGCAGATTTCCCAGAATTTAGTTCACAAGATGGTTACCGCCAGCCGCAAACGCATTTTATCGACAATATTGTGTATGACGGTAAAAAGCCGAATGCCTATTTGAAGAAATTCAATATTGGCCTGAAAGGTTCAGAGGAAATCTAAAATGGACAGTCAGCTATCCAAGAAGCCCTCACCTAAGAAGAAAATGTCGGAAAACAACGTATTTTCGTTGTTTCCAAACAGAGCGCAGGTCGCCAACCACAGTAAGGCATTGTTGCTCCCTCTACTTGGGATATTGCTGTTCTTGATGTTATGGCATTTGTCTGCTCGCCAAGTACAAACCTCTTTAGGCACGTTGCCAGGCCCTGTTCAAACAGCGCAGCAGTTTGGCAATTTGGTCTCCGATCACTGGGCAGAAAGAGAGAAAGAAGTGGCGTTTGTTGAGCGTCAAGAAAAACGCAATGCAGCCAAGCTAGCGAAAGACCCAGATGCCAAAGTGAAAATTCGTCCTTATACCGGCAAGCCGACCTTTTTCGACCAGATAGTGACTAGCTTAATTACCGTTGCGTGCGGCTTTTTTCTCGCCTCATTCATTGCCATTCCAGCGGGCATCGTATTGGGGTTAAATCACAACTTGTACCAAGCATTCAACCCAGTTATCCAGTTACTCAAGCCGGTTTCACCATTGGCATGGTTACCGATTGTCACCATGGTGGTGAGTGCTACTTACGTCAGCTCCGATCCTTTGGTGGCGAAATCGTTTGTGAACTCTTTGCTTACCGTGGCGCTGTGCAGTTTGTGGCCCACGCTAATCAACACCGCTGTGGGGGTAACGAGTGTCGATAAAGATCTGGTGAACGTAAGCCGAGTGTTACGCCTATCATGGTGGAAACACATCTGGACGATTGTTCTTCCTTCATCGATTCCCATGATTTTTACCGGTCTGCGCCTTTCACTAGGCGTTGCATGGATGGTGCTGATTGCCGCAGAAATGTTGGCGCAAAACCCGGGGCTAGGAAAGTTCGTGTGGGATGAATTCCAGAACGGCAGCTCAGCCTCGCTCGGTCGGATCATGGTTGCTGTGATCACGATTGGGTTTATCGGGTTGTTGCTCGATAGGGGAATGCTGACGCTGCAAAAGTCGGTGTCTTGGGATAAGCAGCAAATACTGCGTTAGGAGAATATTATGCCAAATTCATTTTTAAATCTGACTCAGTTAGGTATGCGATTCCCCACGCCAAAAGGCGAATTTGTTGCTTTGAAAAAAGTGGATTTACGCATTCAAGAGGGCGAATTCATTTCATTGATTGGTCACTCTGGCTGTGGAAAATCAACGGTACTTAACTTGGTTGCTGGGCTACACGATCCAACAGATGGCGGTGTGATACTGCAAGGACGAGAAGTCGATGGACCGGGACCAGAGCGCGCAGTCGTGTTTCAAAACCACTCTTTGCTGCCTTGGCTGTCGGTTTACCAAAACGTGGAACTGGCGGTAAAGCAGTTAGCCACCAAGAACTTAGCCTCAGCCAACACAGAGGGAAAGAAAAAGCGGTCGTGGGTACGAGAGCAGGTTCAACATTACCTTGAATTAGTGCAAATGACTCATGCCAGCGACAAAAAGCCCGATGAGATTTCAGGCGGCATGAAACAGCGAGTCGGGATTGCACGAGCACTCGCTTTAAAGCCTAAAGTGCTGCTGATGGATGAACCCTTTGGTGCGTTAGATGCGTTAACCAGAGCCCATTTGCAAGACGCACTCATGGCGATTCACGCGGAACTTAACACCACCGTGATCATGATAACGCACGATGTAGACGAAGCCGTTCTGTTGTCGGATCGGATTGTCATGATGACCAACGGACCTGCGGCCACAATTGGCGAAGTACTCCATGTAGAGCTCGACAGACCGAGAAATCGCGTCCAGTTGGCAGATAACGCCCAATATCAAAAATATCGCCAGTCGGTTTTACGCTTTCTGTACGAAAAACAAGCCAAGCCGCAACCCGTATTGGCAACCCCAAAACAAGAGGAGCCGTCAGAAGCTCCCAAAAGCGCATAAGGAAGGTGAGCAATATGGAACGTTTGGTCATTGTCGGGAACGGAATGGTGGGGCATCAATTGGTGGCTTCACTGGTAGAAAAGCATGCTCATTTACACTATCAAATTACAGTAATTGGGGAAGAGACTTGCATCGCGTACGACAGAGTACAGTTGTCTGCCCTCTTTTCTGGTAAGTCCCACGAAGACTTAAAGCTTGGAAGTGAGGGCTGGTATAAAAAATATGGGGTAGAGCTGATTCTTGGTCGTCAGGTTACATCGGTCAAAACTGAAAATCAGCAGGTGGTGATCGATGACAACGTCATTCTACAGTACGACAAATTGGTTCTTGCAACGGGGTCTTATCCGTTTGTTCCGCCCATTGCTGGACACAATCGTAAAAACTGTTTTGTCTATCGAACGCTGGATGATCTCTCTGAAATCCAAGCAGCTTGTGAAGGGGCGAAATCCGGTGCAGTGATCGGTGGTGGGCTACTTGGGCTGGAAGCTGCTAACGCACTAAGGCTACTCGGGTTGGACACCCACGTGATTGAGTTTGCACCAAGATTGATGCCCGTTCAGCTTGATAGCGGAGCTGGCAACATGCTGAAAAGCAAAATAGAGTCGATTGGTTTGCAGGTGCATACAGGTACTGCGACAGAAGAAATTATAGATGGAGAAAGCGCATTCCATCGCATGAAGTTGAAAGATAAAGACCCGCTAGAGGTTGATGTTATCGTATTTTCCGCAGGGATCCGTCCACAAGACGCGCTAGCGAGACAGGCTGGTATTACGGTGGGAGAGCGAGGTGGCATTGTGATTGATGACCACTGTATTACGAGTGATCCGAATGTCTACGCCATTGGGGAATGTGCTTTATGGCAACAAAAAATCTTTGGGCTGGTTGCTCCTGGCTACCAAATGGCACGTACAGTAGCCGAGCAATTGTCTGGTGGAGACAGCACTTTTACTGGCGCGGATATGAGCACCAAGCTCAAACTGCTCGGGGTGGATGTTGCCTCGATTGGCGATGCGCAGAAGACGACAGAAGGCGCTCAGGAACTCATTCTTCAAGATGCGAATACCGGCATTTACAAGAAGCTGATCACCGATGCGTCTGGGTCGCAATTGTTGGGCGCGATATTGGTAGGAGACAATACCGATTATGATGCTCTGCTCCAGTGTTACCTCAATCAATCACCGTTACCAGAGTATCCAGCGCAGTTGCTGCTTGATGCCTCACCGCTGTCGGGTGAAATCGGCGATAACACGCTTATCTGCTCATGCCACAATGTTACTAAAAGCGACTTGGTGGTTGCTATTCAAGCTGGCGCGCACGATCTTAATGCCTTGAAATCTGAAACCAAAGCAGGCACAGGCTGTGGCGGGTGCAGCAACATGGTAAAAACCGTGCTGGATGCAGAATTGGCTGCATTAGGGATGGAGGTAAACAACCACATTTGCGAGCATTTTGCGTATTCAAGGCAGGAGTTGTTTCATATCTGTCAAGTAGAAGCGATCCACGATTTTGAAACCTTACTCACCCGATACGGCAATGGTGTTGGGTGCGATTTATGCAAGCCGACAGCGGCGTCGATTTTTGCATCGTTATGGAATGAACACATTTTGGAACCGCAACACCAAGCGCTGCAAGATTCGAACGACGCCTTTATGGCTAATCTGCAAAAAGACGGTTCCTATTCCGTTGTGCCTCGCGTCCCGGGTGGAGAGATCACGCCAGACAAGCTTATCCGTTTAGGGCAGGTTGCAAAGCAGTACGATCTCTACACCAAAATTACTGGTGGGCAACGCGTTGACTTGTTTGGTGCCAAGATGGAGCAATTACCTGAAATATGGGAACAACTCATCGAAGCGGGCTTTGAGACTGGTCATGCCTATGGCAAGTCACTGCGTACAGTGAAGTCGTGTGTTGGGTCAACATGGTGTCGATACGGGGTCGATGATTCTGTTGGCTTCGCGATTGAACTTGAAAACCGCTACAAAGGTTTACGTTCGCCCCACAAGCTTAAAATGGCGGTGTCCGGATGCACACGAGAATGTGCGGAAGCGCAGAGCAAAGATATAGGTGTGATCGCCACTGAAAATGGCTGGAATTTGTATGTTTGTGGCAATGGGGGGATGCGCCCTCGCCATGCGGACTTGCTGGCTTCTGATTTGTCGAAAGACGAACTGGTCACCTTGATTGACCGTGTGCTGATGTTCTACGTTCGAACGGCAGACAAGCTTCAGCGAACATCGGTATGGATGGACAACCTTGACGGAGGGTTGGAATATCTGAAAAGTGTCGTGATAGACGATTCGCTTGGGATCAATGCTCAGCTAGAAGCGCAAATGCAACATGTAGTGGATTCTTATCAATGTGAGTGGAAAACCGCGGTGATGTCGGATAAAAAACGCGCCCGATTCCGTCCATTCATTAACCACGAAGGAGATAGTGTTCCGCTGCCTTACCAGAGAGTTCGAGGTCAACGTATACCCAGCACTATTTCGACGCAAAATTCAGAGGTGAAATGATGTGGAAGAAGATTTGCAACATAAACCAGCTTTTGCCGTATCAAGGTGTCGGCAGTGTGTTTGACGATCATCAGGTCGCGTTATTTTTGGTGCCTGATGATGAAGCGTGTTTTGATACAAGTAACTCGGATAAGTCGCCTCGTGTTTTTGCTATAGGGAATTGGGATCCAATAGCAAGGGCTTACGTAATGAGCCGAGGAATTGTTGGAAATCAGGGGGAGGAATTGTGCGTAGCCTCTCCAATGTATAAGCAGCATTTTAGCTTAGAAACAGGCGCGTGTTTGGAAATGCCAGAACAGAGTTTAAGAACGTGGCAAGTTCAGATAAAAAATGACGAAGTATGGCTCAAATCTAAACAGCCCTAAGATCTAACTTTACCAATAAAATTAAAAGGGGTGAGGCATTTATTCAATGCCTCACCCCTTTTTTTACTGAGTCAGCGAAAGTGCCCTGTTAGAGAGCGAATGAGAGCATCTTTATTTCTGCTCGAACTGTTTCGCCAATTGGAATAGTTTATCGACACCTTGTTTTAATACTTGGCTGTTTTTCTCGACCAAATCTGTTTCGGCCAAATTGTTCTCGGAAGTTTGAGCAATAGAATGCACGCGATCACTAACTTGGCTAGAAAGTTGAGTTTGCTGGTTAGCCGAGTCGGATACTTGGTCGATCAAACCATGAATTTCAGTCATCATTTGCTCAATTTGCTGGAGGCTTTGCGCACCTTCTTGCGCAATTACAACGCAATCGCCAGTCTGATCTCGGCTGCGTTCAATTTCTTTTTGCCATGTCGAAATGGTCGACAACATTTGGCCTAAGCTCGCTTGAATGGTTTCGGTTGCATTTTGAGTACGTGATGAAAGCGCACGAACTTCATCGGCAACGACGGCGAATCCACGGCCTTGTTCTCCTGCCCGCGCCGCTTCTATTGCAGCGTTCAGAGCCAACAGGTTCGTTTGCTCTGCAATACCACTTATCTCAGACATCACTGAGCCGACTTTTTGTGCTTGGTCGCTAAGTTGATAGGTGGTTTGTGTCGCTTTTTCTGCGTTAGCAGCAAGTTGATTCAATTGATTTTCAGTGGCATCAATCTTGGCTCGGGTTTGGTCGCATTGCGATTGAGTGTCGTTGATCAGCACTTGAGTTTGAGATGCATGTTCGAATACTTGATTGGCAGAAGAAGCCATATCGTTCACTGCGCTTGCCACATGGTGGATGTCAGTGTTTTGTTGTCGAATGGCACCCATGGCTCGAATTGCGGTATTGCTTAAATCGTCCGAGAGTTGGTGAAGAGGCGCTGCTGAATCGGTCATTCTCCCTAATACTGTGCGGATACGTGCTTGCAACAACTTGATATGGAAATCAGCAGAAGACGCAATGTGACTACCCGAGTAAACCAAACGACTCACACTGTCGTATTCGGATTGCAGCTTTTTCAGGAACACGGGTGTATCGATGAGTTCTTGGCGGAAGAAAACCGCAAGCACAGCAGCAGGCAGAGCACTCATCATTAGTTGCCATGAAATACCGCTCTCCATCATATTCGCAATGACAGGGATTGCACACGCAGCAGCCAGTGCGGAGTATTTGAATGCAGTAGGTAAACCAAAAGCAAAACTGCGACCGTTCTTTTCAGCTTCACGCAGCTTTTGGTAGGCCTTCGAAGCCACATCAACCCATTTGGATTTTGGTTTTACTCGAACCGATTGATAACCCGCGATTCTGCCTTGTTCGTAAATAGGAGTCACATAAGCATCTACCCAGTAAAAACCACCATTCTTGGTTCGGTTTTTCACAATCCCTCGCCATGCGTTCCCCTTCTTAAGGTGTGACCACATATCAGCAAACGCTGCCTTTGGCATATCGGTGTGGCGAACAAGATTGTGGTTCTGCCCTAAAAGCTCGTTCTCTTCAAAACCAGCGACTCTACAAAAGGCAGGATTACAATACGTGATAACACCCTTTAAGTCGGTTGTAGAAACAAGTTGTTCATTTTCACCCACTAGAACTTCTTGAGCTGATTTTGAAAGGGTTTGAGGCATGTGATTTCTATTCCATCTGAGAGATTTGTTGGGGCCAATATAATCACATCAATTGTGAGGAATACAAAATAAAATTCTACAAATGTAAATTTATATGATCAGTAGCTCATAAAATCCCCGCCTTGATTTTATTTTGAGCTTTAAAAAAAATAATCTTATATTTGATTCTTATTTCGTTTAGTTATTTCTCATAGCGGAAACC
The DNA here is from genome assembly GCF_002933855.1 of Vibrio penaeicida. Taxonomy (GTDB): domain Bacteria; phylum Pseudomonadota; class Gammaproteobacteria; order Enterobacterales; family Vibrionaceae; genus Vibrio; species Vibrio penaeicida_A. The sequence goes on along the minus strand of NZ_BFAQ01000006.1, from coordinate 71,850 downwards.
ATCTTAGAATGACCTATTATAAAGATTCTGGTCTCACTTGGAGCGGTGGAATGACGCGTCTAACTGTTTGGTGTTTATTACTTTTTATTTGTTTTCCTTCTTTTGCCGTTATAAAAGCGGACTCGGTTATCCGTAACGCCAATATTTATACAGGGAAGGGATTTCGTGTTTCTGCTATGGCGATTCGAGAAGGGAAAATTGACTATCTGGGAGATGAAGCCGGGCTGGAAGACTACATTGACGTAGAAACCAAGATCATCAACGCGAATGGTGCGTTGGTTCTTCCGGGGTTTATAGATAATCATAACCACGTTTTTGAGTCGGCTTCCGAAGTGGGAGGCGACTGCTATGTGGATCCAGACGTTTTGCTTGAAGAACAAATCCCCTATTTACGCTACTGCAAAGAATACGGCGAGAAGCAGAAGTGGATCATTGGGTACGGTTTTCAACTCGATCATATTCTCCATAAATCAAACAAGCGTACCCCGTTGGAGGTGCTTGATAGTGTGTTCCCAGATAAACCTGTGGTTCTTATGGAGCAAACGTCGCACTCCATGTGGGTCAATTCTGCTGCCCTTAAGGCCGCCAATTTTACCGCGAAAACACCTCACCCTGCTGGTGGTCGAATTCTGAAAGATAAACGCACGGGTAAGCTCAATGGTATTTTATTGGATAACGCTGGAGACGTGATCATGGAGCTTGCTTGGAACAGCTCTGATAACCTTTTTGCAGCTAGTTATAAAGGGCTGATAAATGGGTTAAACGAGACTGCGCAGCATGGTATTACCACCATTGGTGATGGCCGGATGTATTGGAAGCGAGGCTGGCTAGAAGTTTGGCAGCAGGCAGAAATCAATGGCGATCTAACCGCTAGAGTATCTCTCCGACCATGGATTTATCCTCAAGATGACATGCTTAAACAATTGAAATACTTAGAGCGTATTTATCGGAACGATGATCAAGGCTGGTTGCGTATTGATCAAGTGAAAATGTACAGCGATGGAATATTGATTAATGGCACGGCGAAAACCTTGGCGCCGTATCTGTTTTCTTATATGCCGAAAAGTAAAGATGGTTTGTATTACATTCCACCGGGCGAGATGGAAGAGTGGCTACATTTGTTAAATGGCATTGGTTATGGTGCTCACATCCACGCGATTGGCGATAAAGCCGTGCGAGCATCGCTAGATGCTATTGAAAGCCTAGATAATCAGGCAAAAACCGCTTCCTACACGCTGACGCATGTCGAGATGATAAGTAAAAAAGACATACCGAGATTTGCAAGGTTGGGCGTGACGGCAGACATGCAGGTCGGGTCTGACTACGTTGCACAGCAAAACCATGATTGGGCGAAGCCATTTATTGGAATGAAACGCACCCACGATCTGATGCCTTTGAACAAGCTATATCGTTCAGGGGCGAATGTTAGCTTAAGCAGTGATTGGAATGTCCATCCAATCAGTCCATTAGCGGGTATTGCCAATAGCCTAAAGATGGGCAATCAAGGGCTTCCCGATATTGATGCTGCGATAAAGGCATACACTCAAAACCCAGCGATAAGTTTAGGGGTAGAGCATTTAACGGGGACATTGGAAGTAGGTAAATCTGCTGATTTAGTCATACTAGGAGATGATATTACGAAAATGTCTCCTGAAGATATCCCTTACACGCCTATTTGGCTCACCATGGTTATGGGGCATATCGTTTTCTTGCTTGAGTGATTATTTGCAAGAGTGGCTTTTGTGTGAGTAGCTCTATTTCATACGTATTAAGCTCAAGTTTTGTTAGACCAATGCGTCGTTGAACTTATGCTTTGTTAAACTTATGCTTTATTAAACCAAGGTCGGTTTGAAAGACGCGCTTTAATAAAGTCTAAGAATAAGTTCACTTTCAATGGACGTTGTTGCCTGTCATCAGACACTAGCGCCACCACATCGGCTCTTGGAATGGGGAAGTCTGGTAACAATGAAACCAGCTCACCGGATTTGAGTTCTTTGGTAACATCCCACTCTGAACGCTGAATGATCCCTTTCCCGTCCACTGCCCAATCTTTAATAACTTGCCCCACATTACTGGATAGCTTGGGATGAATTCTTACCCCTGTGAGAGGCTGATTGCTGGTGGCTTCAAATTTCCACATGGTCACATCTTCATCATTTTCTCTTAAAGCGATACATTGATGCTTGTGTAAATCTTGCGGACAGAGCAAAGGTGGCGAATTTCTCAAGTATTGAGGAGATGCCAGCAAAAGGCGTCGATTTTCTGCAAGATGTATGCATTTGAGTGAAGAGTTCTTAAGTTCACCAATGTAAACCATTACATCTGGATGTTGCCGGTCTGTCCAGCGCGGTATGTCTGAAAGAGTGAGGTCGATATCTATATTTGTGTATCGTTCTTGAAACTCTGTGACAAGAGGAGCAATGTAATCGATGCCAAATCCTAATGGGGATAGCACCCTCAATTCTCCCTCAATGACTTGTTTATCAGCGAGTATTTCATTCTGTAATGATTCAATGTCTACAAGTAGCTTGCGCCCCCGTTTGGCCAGCTTTTCCCCCTCTTCAGTAAGGGTTGTAGAACGAACGCTTCTTTCAACTAATTTTACATTTAATTTTTTTTCTAATGCCTGCAACCTTTGCGAAATACTAGGGGGGGTAACGTTGAGCGTTCTGGCAGCCGCAGCCAGTGAAGGGCTGTTGGCGATCGTGTCGAAAAATTCAAGGTCCTGTGAAGTGAGCATTAAGTTCAACCTTAATATTGGAGTTAGATATGATTAATTTAACTACATGTTGAAAATTGATACTAATAATGGCGTCGCATAATTAAACAAAAAGACGGACTTAACGATCATGGACAAGGTTGCAACACCACAATTTAAGATAGATACGCGTGTCAGGCGATTGGCACCTCATATGGGCTTAGAAGTTGAAGGGCTGAAATTAGCAGAGCTAGACGAAGACGGGCTTATCTTTGTTAAAAGGCTAATGCTAGAAAACAAATTATTGGTTTTTAGGGATCAATTTATTTCAGCTGAAGATTTGATGGCATTTTCAGACAAGTTAGGTGAAGTACAGAAGTACCCATTCTCAAGTGGAATTGAGGGGCACCCAAACATTGTCGAAATACGAAAAGAACCTCATCAGCAAGAAAACTTTAGTGGGATGTGGCATGTGGATTCCACTTACTTGGAGAGCCCACCCGATTTTACCATTTTAACAGCTCGTGCCACACCTGATGTGGGCGGCGATACGGTTTTCTCTGACAGTCAAACGGCTTTCAGCCGATTGTCGAGTGGTATGAAAGAGTTTTTGTTGAACAATGATGCTGTGTACATTTCGAATAAGCACCAGTCAGCAAAACAAAAAACACCACATCTAACCAATTTTAGTGAGATTGCAACAGCGAACGCATCGTTTGAAGCAACCCACCCAGCAGCGAAAATTAACGAAGATACAGGCAATCCCTCTATATACGTTAATAAGGAGCACACACACAAATTTGCCAACATGACAGTAGAAGAAAGTACCCCAATTCTAGAGTACCTCTACGAATATGTTGCAAGACCCGAGTTCACCACCCGCATTAAGTGGGAAAATGGCACGGTTGTTATGTGGGACAACCGGTCGGTGCAACACCATGCGGTAAACGATTACTACGGCTCATTACGTGTAATGCACCGAGTAATTGTGAATCGCAGAACGTCCTAAATCCATGTTTTACCGAGCCTTGGTCAATGGTACAGGGCTCGGCTTTTTTTTGCCCTGTACGGAGTTTTGACAAATGGAGCTGTCGCTTTTTAGTGTATCTGAAAGTGTTTTAATTTGGCTGTTTTGCGCCGCATTGATTGCTGGCATCGTGGATGCGATTGCTGGTGGTGGTGGGCTGATAACAGTGCCAAGTATGATGCTAGCAGGTATACCACCACTGGTTGTATTAGGAACAAATAGGTTACAGGCAGTGATAGGTGAAACCACAGCGTTAATTACCTATTGGCTGAATAAAGAGATAAAACTTAAAGGATTTGGATTTGGCATTTTAACCACGGCAATAGGGGCGGTTTTAGGCTCTTATTCGGTGAGTTTGTTTTCAAAAGAAGTACTGCAACTTCTTCTGCCAGTTCTGATGGTGTGCATTACATTTTACTCGATTTTATCGAAAAGAATTAAAAACAACGTAGCGTCTGAAGCCAAGATTTCCAATCGTCGATTCATGTTGATTTGTGGATTAGCGATTGGGTTTTATAACGGTTTTTTTGGTCCAGGTACTGGTTCGATCTGGATGGTGGCTTTCGTGATCCTTTTAGGTGTCACGATCAAGCAAGCAACCATCGCTACAAAACCGCTGAACCTCATGGGTAACTTGGTCTCTTTGTTGTTTTTTATAGGGCTAGGTTCCGTGGACTACACACTGGGGCTTGTCATGGGCGCTGGACAAATTTTAGGTTCAGTCGTCGGAAGCAAAATCGTAATCCATAACGGCGATAAAGTGGTTCGTCCAGTTTTTATCACCGTTACATTACTCATGACAGTCAAATTGATTGTCGACAGTGACCATCACATGTTCGTATCTGAAACGATGGCACTGATATCCAAGCTATAGGCTTGAAACGCAGGGAAACATCACGTATTCGTGAAGCCGGTATGAGGGTGCTGGCGTTTCCTGAGGCATAACGCCAAGGATGTAATAAAGGGGGAAAGGGTATGAACGTAAACGTTGATTCAACCATACTCATCGCGCAGCGATTTGGACGCGTAAGCTCTCGTGCAATGTTTGGAGGCACAGGGATTTTTTGTAACGATGTCATTTTCGCGGTGGCCCGTGATGAACATGTTTTTCTAAGGGCAGGAGACCAACTCAAAGACCAATTGGTTGAAATGGGTTGTGGCGAATGCCAACCAGAGCCACAAATGAAGGGTGATTTTAAAATCGCCGCCCACTATTTTTCATTATTTTCTGAACTTGATGACTTCACATTCGTCGAGGCGGTCCATTTGTCTATCGAAGCCGCCAACCGTGATCATCGAGCAAACCAACCTCTGCGGTTGTTACCAAATGTTCGTCGTCTGCACCTTAAGTTGTTCCGCAGAATTGGAATTGGCTCTATGACAGAACTTCAACAAGATTCTACCGCAGATATCGTGAGCAAAATCGTAAAGCTCGGGCTTGATTTGGATGTGTCGCCTAAGTTGCTTTACGAAATTGAAGGGGCGAGAACGGGTCAACATTGGACCGTTCTACCCGAAGAAGAAAAGCGCAGGTTAGATGCCGATTATCAAATGATCGTAGGCAAGCAAGCATCTTAACTGAGACTTTTCAATGCATCGTATGATGTAGTGCTGAGTGAGCGATAGTCATTGTGCCTATTGCTATGGCAGCACGTAATAATCTACTCGTTTGGCAGATCTTCGGATCTGCTTTTTTTATTTTTACAAATAGGTATGACGTAAAAACCGCAGGCTATACTGAATCTGTAGGAATCAGTGGAAATCATGATGTGCGGCCGGCTTAATGTTATGGACGATCCATTTGCTCAGCAAGTGTGTGAGCAGCTTGGTATTCGATTTTTGACACAACCCAACTCAGATGTCAGACCAACAGACACGCTTGCTTCGGTAGGCGCAGCCCCAATCGGTTTGCAGCAGTACGACCTTAGCTGGGGCATCAAGCCTCATTGGGCTAAAAAAGTCATCATCAATGCACAAGCAGAAACGGTCGCTTCCAAGCCAACGTTCCGGAGTGCTTATGAATCGTCACGCGTGGTAGTACCGTGTAGTGGTTGGTATGAATGGGTATCACGTGAAGGCTCAAAACAAAAATACCTTTTCGAGCCACCAAAAGATGAACCACTATATATGGCAGCGATTGGGTTAGAGTCTATGAATAGCGTAGTAACTTTGACGACTAAACCCGATAAAGCTTATGAACCTTATCACCATCGAATGCCGCTTCTCATTCCGCCTAATGAAGTTGATCGGTGGCTATGTGCGTCTTCAGATGATGTCTTAGATTTACTTGAACATTCAGGTGACTTGCTTTTGAAAGTCACAAAGTGTTGATTAATCCCTGCTAATTTTTGCTAAGTAACCTGAACTCGGGATAAGAGGTTAAGTAGCCCACTAGCCTTTAATCACATTGCAGCATCCGCTGTAGGCTTCCTGACCGTGTACAAGGAGTATGGTTTCGTATTGATATACTTTATCGCTCATGTCATCAGAGCAGGTGTGAGTTTCGGCTAACGCTATGACAATCTGTTGGTGAAACTGGTTGTCTTCTGCTGTGATGACCCATTTATTGGTGTGATTTTCGGTCTCTATTGATTGTGTAACGTTGACCGAGAATTCGTCGGTAGAGGGCAATTCGAACGATGCTTTTTTCGGCGTGACTTCGAGATACCAGTCGGGTTCGCTGCCTGCGCAATTCAATACGTCACTGGGAATAGACAGCTCGTCAGCCACAACATGAACATTAAACATCATCAGGCTTAAAAGAAGTGCTCGCATCACCTTTTCCTTCTCAAGTTCTATAAAATCGATAGTAAGCTCGACTCTATATTGAAAATCTCTTTATATGCAACCTGATGATTCTGGTGTGCGAGCTAGGTAATGAAAAAGGATTGATAAAGCTTAGGGGTGATCGCCAAACGTTTTTTAAAATGACGTTGAAAATGCGCCTGATCAGAAAATCCGGTTTCAGAGGCGGTATCGGCTAAAGATACCCCACGTTTAAGTAAAGATTTTGCTTTGATGATCCGTTGGTCCAATTGGTACGCGTGAGGAGAAACGCCATACCGCCGATTGAATGCTCTAATCAATTGATAGCGGCTCATGTCCACTTCGTTTGCAAGCTTATCCAGTGCGACATTGACTTCCAATTGATCGCTCAGCATCTCTGCTGCTCGATTCAATTTTGATTCTGTTTTTAAGGGCTTATTCAGGCTTTGGCTAACAGGATGCTCAAAGATACTTGCCAAATATTCAACCATCAGTGTTTCCGTCACCAATGCGTTTTTCTCTAGCAAAAGGGATTGATAAAGTTGATGAAATAGCCAATACAAATCAGAGCGTTGTTCGTATTGGTGGAAGAAAGGTTGGTAATCCACACCGCTTTTTTTGGTCCACTCTTGCTGTAGCTTGCCAATCCATTGGGTATCGACAAATAGCATTCGATAAGACCACTGCGTTTTGTCAGGGTTGCAAGAATGCATGTCTCCAGGGTTAATGGTAACGGTGTGACCTTGGTGCACCTGATGGGTGTGATTCAGGTTGCGATAGCTTGCGCATCCACCATCGATTACACCAAAAGAAAACTCATCGTGGGAGTGAGCTTGATAGCATGCGAATGAATCAGACGCTGTGCGCATTTCGACAAATGGTAGGCTTTGAGATTGGGTCAAAAATACTGAATCATCTTGCTTCATGTTTTAACTCCACCACATCCCTATCACCGTTGCCGTTAATAGCATACCCATTGTCCAATTGAATACTCTTTGACGCTGAGCGCTATTGAGCCACTGACCGATTGCTTGCCCAAAACATGCCCAAATACCGACACCAAAAAGGCAAACTACTAAAGAGATAGTGACGAATAGCTGTAAATGCAAGTCTTCGGTACTGCTACCTGCAACAAACAAAGACACGCCAGACGAGGCGTAAAGCCATGCTTTAGGGTTCAGTACTTGAGTTAATGCACCCTTACCAAACCCCGGCGCATGCTGTCCAATATCCGTTGCCTTCAGTGGTTCAGGGGAAGCGGTAGCGATTTTATATGCTAAATAGATCAAGAAAGCCGACCCGACCAATTTAAGGTAGAAAGTAAATGCAGGCAGAGTGATTAACAATGAACCAATCGTTAGCCCACTGAGTAATACAACAATCGCGTAAGAAACAGATGCGCCAACAACATAAACTGAAGCTTTGCGCAGGCCGTATTGAGCGCCAGATGCCGCGGCAATAATATTCACCGGACCCGGTGTCGCCGCGCCAGCAAACGCAAAGACAACCATAGACAAGATTAAAGACTCCATTCTGTATTTCCTCGATTAGCGTGGAAAGACAAACGTATCGAGAATAATGAATGAAGTATTGAACGAAATTGCGGGGCACATCTAATAGAACCTTCGCGTAGAAGTTTCATTTTGAAAGGGAAACGTCTAGATTTTTTCGTTCATGTTTTGTTTTTAATAGAGTATATGGACACGGTTAAATGAAAATCGAACCAACCGTCGGTGATATAGAGGCTGTAGAAATGACGGATGCCAATCCAGAACAAATTCGACAGGGAAAGCGGGGAAAGGATATGGAAGAAACGCGCATTCTAGCGAGTCCCGGTAGGCGATACGTTGGGCAAATAATTGATGGTGCGATTTCTTGGGCGATTTTTCTCACAGGAATGGCCTTAATGGATTACCTACAGGTCGGAAGTGACGTTGAAGTACTGACTTCTATTGCCGCTGCCGCTACCTATTTTGTGTTCTCAGACGCCCTGCCACGGGGCAAAAGCATCGGGAAACTGGTATTGGGTATGTCGACGATCAACAAATCTACGGGTAAAAGCTGTACTTTGTGGCGCGCATTTCTACGCAATATTTTATCGCCAATTATTGGCACTATCGATGCTCTCTTTATATTGGGTAAGGGCAGGCAAAGAATAGGGGATAAATTAGCGAATACGATTGTAGTGTTAGACCAATAAAGTTTTTGTAATCAACGAGTTGTTTGCATACACTCTGAACACGACAATGTCGGAATAATTGGCTTAATTAAAGAACGGATTTTTATATGGATATAATTAAAGCAAGTGCAGAAAATGTCGCTATGGTAGCGGACCTATTTAACCAATATCGAGTCTTCTATGGTCACGAAAGTGATATCGGTATTGCGACAACGTTTATCCAAGAGAGGCTCGAAAACAGTGAATCCGTGGTCTTTCTTGCGTTGAATGAGCAAGGTGAAGGTATCGGTTTTACCCAGCTTTACCCGACTTTTTCATCGGTTTCTGCGCAGCGCTCTTGGATTTTAAATGATCTGTTTGTTACAGGGGATGCGAGAGGTCAAGGCGCAGGAAAAGCGCTCATGAATGCTGCGAAAGAGCTAGCAATCAACACCAATGCTAAAGGTCTCGCCCTTGAAACCGCACATGATAACCTCACAGCGCAGAAGCTGTATGAATCTTTAGGGTATGAACGAGACAATGCCTACTACAGTTACTTTTTGAGTGTATAAAATTCAGAGATATTAAAAAGTTAAGAGACATTATCTCAGCGACCTGATACGTTAAGTTCATGCGTAAAACTCTCTATCTAATCCCCGGCACGATGTGCAATGAAAAACTATGGTCTGAGTTATCGAGCTACCTAGTCGATGACTTTGACCTAGTTCATTTGCCAATTCCCAATGGCAAAAGCTTCGATGAAATTGCCGAGTATTATCGTGAAACCTTAAAAGGCGACGAACTTAACCTCATCGGTTTTTCATTGGGTGGCTACAGTGCCGGGCATTTCACCTATCAATACCCAGACCGCGTTTCCAACCTTATTGTAATATCGAACGGTTTAACCGAATTGCCATCCGCTGAGGTAAAACAAAGAAACCATGTACTTCAGTACGTTAAAGCAAAAGGGTATTCAGGTATTAGCCGCACGAAAGTCGCCGCTCTATTGGATGAAAGTAAGCGGACTGATTCGCTTATCGAGCAAATACAGGAAATGGATCGCGAGTCAGGTATCGACACCTTTTTAAGTCAATACCACCATACGACTCATCGGAAAGATTTGTATCAAGAACTTGCTTGTGCGCCCTGCAATACGTTCATTTTTTGCAGCGAGAAAGACAAACTGGTCGACTTAAGCTGGTATAACGAAGCGACGTTTCTGGAGTCGAGTATTTCAGTCACCAGAATCTCAGGAAGTGGGCATATGCTGCCTTTAGAAAATCCCAAAGATCTGGCAACGTATATCAAGCGTTGCCTAGCCTGAAAACTAAGTGATGTCTGCTAACCCCAAAAGCTTTAGGTGACCGAGTATCGATCTTTAATATCCTATTATCGCTCACGATGGTTGAATACGAGCAAGTTGCTTGCCCTTTCCTTGCTGCTTTGGGAGTAAATCGATATGTCTACCTTTCAGCGCCATCATATTCCTTTTGTCTACTTTCTTACTATTTCGCTATTTTGGGCGATGTTTTACCAATCTACGGCGATCCACTCATCGATAGATAAGTTGTTCAATATTGCTGGCAACAAACCGGAGTGGTTTTTGTTGCTCGATGGCATTATCGTGTTGCCGATTCTCTGTTTTATGTGCATCAAAGATAAAAAAGAAGCGGGAATCAAAGCAGCTGTGTATGTTGGCGTAATCGTTGTTTTGGGTAGCTTTATTATTCCCGAAGACTCAAAAGTTTTATGGTCGCACCTTGAATTTGCTCGTTACTTGATTGCTCCGTTACTGCTTGCGGTAGAGGTTTTCGCAATGTTGATGGTTATTCTTACCATCAAATCGTTACTTATGAAGAATTCCGACCCCGATGAAGCAATATCAACCTCCGTCGAGGGGGTATTTGGGCACGGCATATTCAGTAAATGGGTATGTTTCGAAATTCGCGTGTGGTCATACGCATTATTCTCTAGCAAAATGAAAACGGAGGATTTCCAAGGTAATTCACATTTTCATGGGCACCTGAAAGATGGTACAAAAAGTAACCTTCTTGGGTTTATTTTCATCATTTTATTTGAAGTCCCGATTACCCACGTTCTTGTGCACTTCTGGATATCTCCTTTTGCCGCTAATACTTTGACCTTACTGACATTGCTTGGTATGCACTTTTTCATTGCGGAATACAAAGCACTATCTATACGCCCTATTTCTTTAGGCAAAAATCAGATTTTTATTCGCTACGGAGTATGGCATCCGAGAGCGATTCAATACGCTGACATCTGTGAGGTTAATGTATGGAACCAAGCTGTAAAGCGCTCTAAAGAAGTGAAGGTTTATAACGTAATGGGTGTTCCTAACGTAGAATTTAAACTGAAGTCGGGCGAGCGTGTTTATTTAGGGATGAATGAACCTAGCAGCTTTATCAAAGAAGTTAATTTTGCGGTATCATGTTTTCATAATAATCAATAAAACGAGAGATTGCGATGAATGCGTTGGAGCACAAATTTAAGCGTTGGAAACAAAAACGAGAAGCCGGAAAAATCCGATACATTTTCAATTGGACCATTTTCTCAGGTTTCATTGCCTTACTGGCAGCGTACTCGATACCAGCATTATCGAAGCACGATGTTTCGGCCTTAGTGAGTTTGTCGCAAGCGGCTGGCATTGGCTTAGGTGGCGGCTTTGTTTTCGGTGCTCTGAGTTGGTTTATCAATGAAACTTGGTACCAAAACGAGCTGAAAAAACGAGAAGAAGACGAAAACAATTGAAGGTAGAGTAAGGCTAATCTTCTAGAGGAGAATGTCCGGATTTGAAAGTTCATAGAGCTGCCTCAGATATCAATGTTAGGTCTGTTCGAGAGTCAGATACGACTTCTCTTTTTAAAAATTACTTGGGAAGGGAAGAAACAACCCAATACCTTGCTCGAAAAGCGTTTGCTAATGAAGATGAGGCGTCAGTGGCTATCAAAAAATGGTCCCAATCCAACCTGAAAACCTCTTCAAAAATTAAAGTATCTGTTGCGGAATGTAATCAAACGTCCGAAGTGATAGGTATGCTTGTCTTTATCTTTAACGGTACACATGCTGAAATTCATTTTGGTATTTCGCCTGATCATCAAAATAGAGGTCTGGCGACTCAATTATGCTTGGTTGGAATCGAAATACTAAAAGGAAGCGGTATTAGCGAGATTCGAACTCACCCATATGTAAATCACGTTGCGAGTATCCGAGTCTTAGAAAAATGTGGCTTCGTTAAATCAGGTGTTTTGAGTGAACACATCGTGTTCCCTGCTATGGGGAAAGTGTATCAGGATTGCGCAGATATGAGGTTACACCTCAAGGGGAGTATACCTAACGCATTTTCAAATGATTGAACTGAGGACACAACATAAAAAGAGGCGTGGAAGGAAAGTGGAAGCACCACGCCTAAAGGTTTGGATCGGATGACTCATGTGGACTACGGCATCATATCGTCTAGTTTGCAGAGCATTTTTCTTCGTCGCAGTTCAAGTCTTTGTTTTTATCTCCAGACAATGATTGACCAACTTCTGAATACTGTTCATGCAGTAATGAGGTAATCATTTTCCCAACCATCATATCTTCAATGATCCCATGATGCGTAAATCGGATCTGACCCGATTTATCGATCAACACCAATGTCGGCGTGCCGGGTAATCCGTACTCTGCCATTGTGATCGGGATATCACCGCCAGAAGGCGCATCAATTCCGATCGGAAACGTTAACCGATATTCGTGGACAAAAGCTTTTAGCGACTCTAGCTGCATACCTTGATGATGCTCAAATACGGTATGTAACCCAATCACTTGTACATCATCATCTTTAAAAAACTGATGGATTTTAGAAGCCTGAGGCAAGCCGTGGCTGACACATCCAGGGCAAAGCATCTGGAATGTATGCAGGACAACCACTTTGCCTCGTAAATCTCTTAACTCAATCGGGATATCCGAATTAAGCCAGCCTGCGGTTTTCAGTTCAGGTGCTAGTGGTAATGATTTCATTGTTTTTCCTTATTTAGGTTACTTGGGTATAACGATGCCCGGCAGGCTTAAATCACCAGAGGCGACATCAAACACATCAACAATGCAAAGAAGCGGTGAATGCGCGCTTGCATTGACTCGCAAGCCGGAAGTAACCCCATCAAATTTGGCCAATTTGACGGCATCGATATCATCGAATTGAACCTGCACGTTCAGCGTATTACCGTCAAAGTTAGGGGTGTAATCGGGGCTATCAATCAGTAACGGCAAGCCTGGCCATGTGTCTGGTACCTTGGGCTTACTTCCCTCTGGAATATCAACGACTCCGAGAGCCCCAGGTCCACATTGTTCATTAGGCTGCAACACCACCCAGTGACTGTGCCAAACGTCCCCGTCGTTTGCTTTGTCGCCATCGCCGTTTTCATCGTAAAGCGGGGTATCGTCAAAATCGGGGTGGGATGTAACCGCGAAAGCCAAAATTCCTGCATCATCTTCAAACCCGATTTGCCCACTGTTCATGGTGGTCGGCCAAACGTAAGAAAAAACGTCGCTCCCTGCTAGCTTTCCTGTTGGGGTTGGTTTAACGCTCCCCGCTTTGTCGGATACGGCAATATGAAATGTTGCCGTGTTGCCCTCGGTCGTGATTTTGGTGTGAATAATGTCAAATGCAGAGAGTACGGAATCACTGGTACCCGATTGGATCCCACCCGTATGTTTTGAATGGGCAATCGTATGGGCGGAGGTGACCAGTAATGCGGATGCAACCAATAGCGATGATGTCTTTTTAGCTAAGTTTAATTTGCTCATAACGTTTCCTTTGTGTAGCTACCTTTGGCGTAGGTTTTTTGGGTTATAGATTATTAGGTTTTATATTGGTATCGACTCGATACCAATAGATCTAACAGTAAATAAATAAACTTGTCAATAAGGTTTTGAGTCGATACTATTTAGGTATGAATACTTATCTTGTTCATCAGTTGCTTGATCGAATCGGCAACCTCGTTAGAAATGAAACCCGTGCTGGTTTAACCGAGCATGGGTTGCAGCCCGTCCAGCTAGATGCGCTCCACTATTTGACTATTTGTAATCGATTTTCCGATACACCCAAAGCGGTGACGGAGTATTTAGGCTTGACGAAAGGAACCGTATCTCAAAGCCTTAAAGTATTGGAAAACAAAGGTTATATAGAGAAACTGGCCGACGCAGATGACAAAAGAGTTACGCATTTAGTGGTATCCCAAAAAGGGCGAGATCTGGTTGATGGTTGTTTTCCTTCCCAAGCCCTAACGCGTGCATTGGCGACCGATGGCGATTCGGTTTCAGATTTGCGCCCAGACCTCTTACAGGAGCAACTGCAATTGCTCCTGTCGTCGATTCAAAAGCAGAACCACTTTCGCACATTTGGCGTTTGCGCTAGCTGTACCCATAACCACCCCCTTTCTGATGGCTCTCATCTCTGTGGACTTACCCAGGCTCCATTAAGCAAAGTGGACATTAATTTGATCTGCATTGAGCACTGTGCTTAAACCTGATTTCACCTGAAAATATGGCGTTCACGACGCTCGTCGCACTTAGTCAAATGAACTCTACATCTTGAGGACGTTTGGATTTAAATATGTGATATGTTTCATTTGAATTCACTATCGGTAGAAGTGACTTGGGTATAAATTTAGGCGAGGTGACATAGTGCAAAAGTTTTTCATTGTTTTGGCAGCGGCAGGTTTGCTTTCAGGCTGTGTATTTATGACGCCAACAGAGGCTGAGCCCACCTTTCTGAAAAACAGCCAACGCTTTGAAGTGAAGGGGCGAGAAGGGTGGATGCCAGGAAAGAACATTCATTTTGGTGAATACTCCAGTGACGTCAGTAAAGGCAAAATTACGGGCCAGAGAGACGTGTATTTTAGCGGCCCGTATTTGGAAGAAGATGATTCTCGCACGGTCAGCATTAAGCAATTTGGTCCAAACAATACATCGGCATCATTGGAGTACAAGCAATACTGTATTGTGAAGGGGTATCGTCCGCCCTACGATGAAAAACCTGAATATCAAAGCATCAAGGTCACTCACGATCCCAATATCGGCGTATTAACATTCAATAATAAACAATGGATGTTGAATGCCATGAAGCTGACAGATGATTCTGGAAATACATTTAGCATTTCATCAGGCGCGATATCATTGAACAGTAAAATATTCTCGGAATACACCTTAGGGCATTGGACTGGCGGTTTGAACAACGCAGACTACATTTGGCTAGAAGAGACAGCCACGAAAGAGACAAAAATGATCGCTGCAACCTTGATGACCTATCTCTCCACTGTGGAGCCACTGCCTTGTGAAATGCGACTTAAACCGGACAACGGCGAATGAATCTAGCACTGTTTGATTTTGATGGCACCATCACCAGCGAAGACACCTATATACTCAAGCTACCTCAAGATGCTAGGTTCAGCGAGAATTGCTTGATTTTCAGGTAAGGCAGCGATTTGAAGATCTAGTGGTTCTAAATCAAGAATCGGTAACACAGCATGAAAACCAAGCAAACTCGCCCTTGGGAGCTTATCTTCTGTCCCATTTCATCGTTAAAGAACTTGGAAAGGACTCGTCATTCCACTGCGTTCCTGATTTTGAAATAGAGAGGCTTGAATTGAAACAGAAGATAGAGCTCTGAATCCTGCACCTTGAGGTAGCTTGAGTATACTAAGTTTATTTTTTATTCTACGCCCAAGGTCAGAATGGGGATCGGCTTACTGCTGGTATGGCCGATCATTTTTCTTTATAAGCTTGGATGGCTGCAAGCCTCTAAAACGCGCCCTATTTTGTCTAAGGTGGCTTTTTGGCATCGAAAAGAAAAGGATGTCACGCTAATCGCCAACCAGTATGCGAACGAATACCTAACCACGATTATCCGACCGGAAGCAGCAGAAAAACTCCGTTGGCACCAAGCGCAAGGAGACAAAATAGTCATGGTTTCGGCATCGCTCGATGTGTACTTAAAGATTTGGTGCCAATGCTCGCGCTTGCAGACGAAAAATGGTACCAGTGGGAAATCGTGAACGAGTAAGTTTTGTTTTGGGTATACATATGGGAGCGCTAGGCTCCCATTTTTAGATGTAACCTAAAGGATTAAAGCATTTCTTCTAGCAGTTTTTCTGGCTCGGCTAGGTATTGCTGCAGTTTGTCGTAGTACATGGAAATATGCCAACCGTCCATAAGTGCGTGGTTCGCTTGCACCGACACAGGCATATCGACGTAACCATCCTTATCGATAATTTTCCCCCATGAAATCAGAGGAATGCTCGAAGGAATATTTAAATTGACTGGGTGAACAAAGGAGGTAAACCGCAACCAAGGCAAGCACGATGTGTAGATAACATCATCACTTTCCAGTTTGGTTTCCAACACAATATCTTGTGATATTCGAGATTTCTCGGATTCGATCAAATCATTAAACTCGTTAAAAGATTCGCCTTTTTCGACCTCCCCAAAGCTAAAAAGCGGCGGTTCTTTTGTCATTGCGATAAATCCAAACCGCAAAGACTCGTATTCTACGATTTCTTCACCACGCACTCTCAATCTGAACTCCCTAATGTCATTAGCCGCTGCCAATACCGCGTAAGAAACCAAATTGAAGATCGAAATTGAGTGCGTTTTGGCATAGTAAAATGAGTTGGTAAGTTCTACCTCTGCACAAAACCCAACATAGGGAAAATCCCTTTGGCTGAAATGATCATAATGCGGGGCCCGTCCCCACGTATTTTTATCTATAACTCTTTCTGACGTTGTCATACATGATTCCTAGCGCTACTTTTTTATGAGTTTAATTGCATTTTATGACGATACCTTCAGATAAACCCGAAAATCAAATTTTCTTCGTGGTGCCTCTAAACATGATTACTTGCTGACAAAATCTGACACAGAAGTGGAATAGGATATCGATATATCAATAGAATTAGAGGCTTTTATGTACCAGAAAGAAGGGGTTATCGAGATAGATAACGCAAATATCTATTATGAAGTTAGCGGCGATCCCAATGGCAAACCACTACTGATGCTTCACGGTGGATTAGGGTGCATGTACGACCTCGTGCCTCTATTGGATTTCATTCCGAGTGATTACAAAGTGATATTGGTCGATTTCCGTGGACATGGCCAATCTACATTAGGGGGAGCGAATTTAAGTTATGAACGTTACCAACAAGACATAGAGACCTTACTGGAGTCGTTGAACATATCGACCTATTCTGTGTTTGGATTCAGCGACGGCGGAACAGTAGCGTATCGCCTTGCAGCAAGTCGCCCGGAATCGGTAGAGCAAATAATAACGTTAGGCTCGCATTGGCGGTTGCCACAAAACGATTCATCGGAAGAGATATTGGGCTCGGTTTTGGAGAATATGTGGCGAGAGCAATTTCCCAAAGATGTCGCGAGATATGAAGAAATCAATCCAAGCCCAGATTTAGGCGTACTAATAGAAAAAGTAAAAGCGGTATGGTTAGATAAAACACCGACGGGGTATCCAAGCGAGTCAATTCAGCGCATTGATTGCCCATCACTGGTTATTCGAGGTAACAATGATTTCTTATTGTCGGTGAACGAAGCACTTGCAGCTGTTAATCAATTGCCTGACGCAGAATTTATGAATGTGCCTTTTTCTGCCCACGCAACACACCAAGAATTCCCTGAAATGGTCGGATTTGCACTGAACCGTTTCTTATCATTTACATTGTAAATTTGAAGAGATTAGAGAATGGATGTCATCTTACTGAATGGTCCTAGTAGCTGTGGAAAAAGCACCGTCGCAAAGGCTTTGCAAGAAACGTTAGATGCGCCATATCTAATCATGGGCATTGACACGTTCATCTCTATGATGCCAGAAAAGACCAATAAGCTCGGTGATACCACCGAAACCGCAGAAGGTTTTTATTGGGAAACGCAAAAGACCAGTGGCGAGCCAATTTACCGAGTCCGGAAAGGGGCATATGGCTCACAGGTGAACGATGCGTACAGAACAACGGTTAAGCACCTAGTGGATAGTGGGTTAAAGGTGATTGTCGATGAGGTGGCGGATGGAAATCAAGAGATTGCAATATGGCGGTCTTTATTGGAAAAACACCGCTGCTTTTATGTCGGAGTCACATGCAGTGAAGCGATTTTAGTGCAGAGAGAATTGGCTCGTGGCGACCGAAAAGTCGGGTCTGCACAAGAGCAGATGGCGCGAGTTCATCGAGGAGTTAACTACGATCTAGTTATCGACACAACTTCAACATCCCCCCAAGAGTGCGCATCTATGATTGCAGAGACAATGAAGCCTTAGGTCTAAACCTTGGCCGCACATCGCACTTGGAGCACATCACAATAGGTGAGGAGAAAAATGATTTGGAAATAACACTTCGCAAAGCCTCACCACAAGACACGGACTTTTTGTATTCTCTGTGGCGCTTTCTCTCCGGAATCGCTTTACGTTCAGGGAAAAGGTAGCGGATCTTAGTGTGGTTTTTACGACCGGCGGTGTAAGTGAAATTATAATACTCCTTTAGTTGCTTATAAGTGTCACCTTACCTAACATGTTGAGTGTTCGTCACTTTAGGCAATGGAGAGCCCATGAATTACTTGGATGGAATACTGCACGTCGAATCTTTTCTCGCGGTCACACTTGGTATCGTTGTGCTGTTTCTGGGGCGCCGGTTAACACAAGCGAGTAAATGGCTGAGAGAGTTCAGCATTCCAGAACCCGTATCCGGCGGGATTTTAGTGTCCATCCTATTTGCTGCTCTGCACTACCTATCCGGCATTGATGTTGAATTTGATTTGGCTGCCCGCGATTTATTACTGGTGTACTTTTTTACCACTATCGGTATCAACGCTAGCCTAAAAGACCTCTTCAAAGGTGGCAAACCTCTGCTTGTGCTCTTAACCATTACAATCGCCTACATGTTCATACAGAATATCACGGGTATTGGCATTGCAACGTTGCTTGGGGAACCTGAGATTGTCGGTTTACTTAGTGGCACCGTATCACTCATTGGCGGGCATGGCACTGCTATTGCGTGGTCACCAAAAATTGGTGAGAGCTTCGGTTTAGAAACGGCAATGGAAATCGGTATAGCCAGTGCCACCTTTGGGCTTATTTTAGCCAGTGTGATGGGAGGGCCGATTGCCAAGTTTCTCATTAACCGCCATAACCTTAGCCCAGCGAAAGTTGAAAAAATGGATGTGGGTACTTCATCCAGTAACCCCAAACCCAGCATCAATGCGTACGACTTTTTAGACGCCGTGCTGGCTATCCATATCTGCGTGATACTGGGTGCTTTCCTGAATGAGGCGGTGTCTGAATTTGGGCTTGATTTGCCCTTATTTGTCACCTGCCTATTCGCGGGTATTCTCATTTCAAACCTCATTCCCGACTCATACCCTCGCCTTACGGGGACGCGTTGGCCAAAACGTACACCTGCCATTGCATTAATCGCCGATATTGCATTAGGCGCATTCCTTGCCATGTCACTAATGAGCATGCAACTGTGGGCGCTCGTTGATCTGGCGGGTCCTATTTTCGCTATTCTTGGCGTGCAATTTATCGTGGCGATTTGTGTCGCTATTTTTATTGTTTTTCCGCTTATGGGAAAAACGTACGATGCCGCTGTTGTGTGTGCTGGGTTTGGTGGTATTTCCCTTGGGTCAACACCAACTGCGATGGCCAATATGTCGGCGGTGGCACAGAAGTACGGTAATAGCCATCAAGCCTTTATTATTGTTCCGCTTGTCTGTGCGTTTTTTATTGATTTAGCTAACGCTTTAATCATTCCATATTTCGTTGGTTGGCTTGGTTAATTATTTATTTTATAGCTCATTTCTGAGTTTATTAGCAACCTGATTAATAATGATTTTATGAGTATTGTTGAGTATATTTACATTTATATACAAAATAGCCACAATTAATAATATAGTATTTTATTGTTTATAAAACATAAGGATAAAAAATAAAAATCATTCCGAATAGATGACTGTTTATGTGATATCACTCCCATTTTTCTGTTAAGTCAGTACACTTCTTATCCTGTAGCTATCGGCTCACCAAGAGTTGATGAATGATTAGACAGGTAAAAGAATGATTAAATTTGGATTTAAGCAACGAGTGATTACGGTTGCAGCCTTGCTGCTTGTTATCTCACTGAGTGTGTCGCTTTACATTTCCTATTATTTTCTAGCTCAAGACAAGCAAAACAGCATTGACTATAGCGCGGCTCTAAAAACAGATGCAGTCAGTGATTCCATTGAAACTTGGGTGCGCAGTGTTTCTCAAACACTCGTAAAATCAGCGCCAACATTTGCTCAGCCTTTCTCTGAAGAAGACACTGAGTTGCTTATATCTCAGGTGGCGAATGCGTCGCAGGTTTATGCCATTGTGATTGGCTTTGAAGATGGGCGAGCATTCAGTTCTCTCTCAGGAAAGTACGATTCAAACAAATATGATCCTCGTGCTCGTGGTTGGTATAAGCAAGCAAAAGCGAAAAGGTCGACCATCATTACAGGTATTTATAGAGGCTCATCAACCAAAAAGTTGATGGTGAGTATTGCTGAACCTTTTTACGATGGAACTCAATTGAAAGGCGTACTGTTAGCCGATCTTACCCTTGAAATTGTCGCTGAACACATAAACAACAACTTGCCCGCTGGCGCGATTGCGAGTTTATTTGATGCAAAAGGAACGGTGATTGCGTCGTCCTCATCAAAAAGTATCGCGGGTGAAACTAACTTTGGCGACATTCAAGCTTTAGCACCGTTCAAATCAACGGTTCTGAGCTCCGGGTATGGTTCGTTTACCTTCGACAGCGCAGGCTTGACACGCATCGGTTACCACAACGAGGTAAAACTGGGTGCAAATACTTCTTGGTATTACCTTGTGAGTGTTGATCAAAAGAGTGCTTACAAAAGCTTAAGTGATCTGTTTAGCACCATGTTTTGGATTGCGTTTGGTCTGATTATTCTGGCGAGCCTAACACTCATGGGCACGCTTCAACTTCTGTTTAAGCCAATGCAGCGTTTGCAAGCTAAAGTAGACGACCTAACAAAAGGTGATGGCGATTTAACCAAAAGCATCGCAGTGCACCATGAAGATGAAATAGGTAAAGTCGCGCTTAGCATCAATGCATTAATGAGCCAACTGCAGAACCTAATTTCAGACACCAAATCGTTGGGTGACGATATCTCCGTCAGCATGAAATCTTCTACCGAAGGTACTGCGAAAGCACAAAACTACATTTCAGAACAAATGCGCGAAGTTGATCAATTGGCAGCCGCTATTAATGAAATGTCGGTGAGCGCAAGAGAAGTGGCAAACCACTCACAGCAAGCGTCTACTGCGGTGCAAAGCGCGAATGGCAATATCGAGAAAAGTGCCGTGCTGGTGGAAGACTCAGCTCAATCAACGGAAGCTTTGTCTAAAAAAGTCATGGAGGCAGTATCCGTTGTTTCCGACCTCAATCAGGCAACCAACCGAATTGAGTCGGTCCTTGGGGTAATTAACGACATCGCTGATCAAACCAATTTGCTGGCATTGAATGCAGCTATCGAAGCAGCACGTGCAGGTGAGTCGGGTCGTGGTTTTGCGGTTGTGGCGGATGAAGTGCGTACGCTAGCTCAGAAAACTCAAGCATCGACAGAAGAAATTGGCAACATGATTGATGAACTACAAACGGGTTCTAAGTCAGCGTTAGAAGTGATGGAATCCAGCCAGAAAGAAGTCACCAAAACGTTGGATCACTCGCAAGAGGCTGACACGGCACTGCAAGCTATTCGCCATGCAATGGGTCAAATTACAGATATGATTCACCAGATTGCGTCAGCAGCGGAGCAACAAAGCATCGTGAGCGAAGAAGTGAATCGCAATGCGCAGGCAACCAAAGATATTTCCGTAGAAGTGTCTGACTTCATGGGCAACCTAACGGAGTCGATTGGCGAACAGCAAAAAGTGGTGGAAAAACAAAACCAGCTATTGAGCCAGTTCAAAGTGTAGTTGTTTCCTCAAATACACACATTAACGATCAAAGGCATGCTCAAGGGCATGCCTTTTAAAATTCCGTAATGAACGATTCTGCCTTATTCATCACCACTTTACTTTCTGGTGGCTCAGATACCGTAGCAACAAAACGAGCCAATAGCGTCTTTCCATCTTTCGTTTGATACGCCACGTCGTAAAATACCTCTGAAAGCAGTAACTCTCCTTTTCCGGGGCTAAGGTTGCTGTTCCCCTTTGGTGGATGGCTGACCGCTTTACACTTACACAGCACCTTTTTTCCTTCGCGTTGAGCCAGTATTTGGACATCTCGAATGAACTTTTCAAACCCGTTATTCTGTATCACTTGATTGAGCGCTTTAGGGGCATACATCAACCCCATTCTGGCCTCATCGCCAAATCCATGCCCCCATAGGTGTGCTCGTTCGTATCCTTTTAGTGAATGCCCGTTAAAATGTCTGGTTGAAGGGGAAGGAAGGTCATCTTTGAAATCCATTCCTTTGTCGGAGCGCAAAGGGGAAATTGAGGGTTTCACTTCGCCTGCAATATCAAACTGGACGCGTTTATCAGGAAAGATTAACGCCCTCATCTCCTGTATTGCCCCAGTATTTCGAGTCTGATGCCATTTTTTTTGATTCAGTTTAAACGGCAGCCAAATTTTAGAGCCTTTTGGGGCTTTGCTGAAAAGTGTGCCAACATCGCTTTTGTCTAAAATCGCTTTCACTGGCCGAGTCGCACTGTTTAACATGGACTTTGCTCTTAGATATGCCCCTCGCTTTTTGGCGGCTTGGAGTTGCTTGGCGTACGCCTTAACGGTATCGCTCAACCCTTTTTTGGAACCTTTTGATGACTTGAATAAGCGCTTTCTTAGCGATGTGGTGAGGACATCTACAGTGCTAATGATTTTGGTTATTTTAAGGGGAGGGCTTAAATCGAGGGCGTTTGCCGCTTTACGCGCTCCCACCTTTTTAGAAAGTTTAGTCGCCATCTAATTCGCCATTCGTTTAAAGAACTTACTGGTGAGGCTGGCTGCGTCGTTGGCAACACCAGAAATTTTGGAAAACTTCATTGGTGGGAAAAACATCTCCACCAAGTTGTACACAAGGTAACCAAAATAATACCCCGAGGCGGCTGGCGTTCTGGAAATGGCGTCGCCAATCGAGAACATCAGTTCATCGGTCGATTCAATAAAAAAATCGCGAACTTCAGGGTAGAGATCCTCGGTGATAATCTGCCAAAGTGAGCCCCAAGGGACTTTTTCCAGTACCGCGAGAAACTCGTCGACGATCTCCAGCATTAATTCGAACACATCATGTAATTTCCCACCATGTTTGAACAGTGCAATGATGATATGGAAGACTAGGGATATCGTATCTATAAATCCTAAAATGGCATCCACAATGCCATCCCAAAGCCCACTAAAGTACCCCACCAAGGTATCGATACTTTCGCTGAAGTCGGGTCTATTGGTATCTAGCCAATTGATCGCGCTGGATGCTAACGCAAGAAAGGATGATATGCCGTTGCGAAATCGGGTGATCAGCTCGGTTAGAGAGTGCATAAGGGCTTTTGCCGCTTTAATACGCTCATCAACCGCGTCGAAAAATCCAATGAATAAGTCAGCAATGGTGTCTATTGCGTCGTTGGCCCAAACTTCGAATTCACCCAATGCCGAGCTGACCGATTGGTTTACGTCGATAATTACGCGTTGCAGTTCAGCGATAAGCTGCGTGATGCCATTGTTGATGGATTCTCCAGCATTTTTTACCGTTTGATTGAAATCGGCAGGGCGCTCCGATGGATGCCAAAGTTCTTTTGGTGCATGCAAATCCGAAGTGAGATCTTTGCTGACACTATCCAGTGCTTTTACAAGGCTTTCCATCGATTCAACAATGAAATCGGAAAAGTCACTGTCTTCGTTTTCTTTTGGTTCTGGGGGCTGACCGATGAGGGAAAGCAACGAGGTAGCGGACTTTCCGTTAAACATCCGGACAAAAATAGGCAATAAGTGTGCGAGCTTAGAACTCATGATCAATTGTTGAGCGCGATTGTTACCCGATATGGCGCTAATGAATAGGGCGTCGGAGAACCGGTCGCCCTCGTTCACTTCGACGTACAACGTACCATCTTGTGCGGAATTCCCGTTTTTGTAGTAGGTCTTCAGCAACTCAACGGCGCTAAAACCAATGTAAAGGTGGAATACATTGGTTTTCGCTTCTTGGCTTTCAAACACATCCGGAATGATGGGCAGATCAGTTGCACTCGATTCGCAGGTGATCGCCATTTTTAGCAAATTGGTTTGACCGGGGCTGATGATTTGGTAATCACAGCGACCAGTGATGGGCTGCTCTGCCATAATTTCATCAGCCCATCTATGCAGGCGTTGGTGGCTCATCGGTTAGTCGCCGTTTGGGGTATCAGGTTCAGGTGGTAAAGGTGTTAACTGGCTGTTACCTTGTCCTACCCCTTCATTGTCTAAACATGGCATTCCATTCCCGACAAGCGCAGCCGCTTGATCTTGCACAATGGTTAAATTGGTGGGTACTTTCGTTTGCCATGTATCGTTTAGGACAGTGCCTTCTTCTTGAATCGATTCCTGAGCTATCGACAGATATAAGTCGTTCTCTGAATCCATGACGAGCCCTTTACCAAACCATATTTTTCCGGTTTGTAGGTAATAGCTTACGGCGTCTTCAAACCCCAGACGGATAGGAACAACCAACCTTGCCATGCCTGAGTTGATAAAAGCATCAAAGGTGCGATTGCGTGAGACTTGCGTGCTGAGTTTGGCGCTCCAACTTCGGTTTTTCGCATAGTAATAAGGGTATAAGTGGTAAGCCATCAGATCCCAATCGAACGCTTGCTCGAAGAAGCGCACTTGGTCGCTGTGCTCATCCAGTTTATCGGTCAATTTGAGTTTTGGAAGCTTGTCGTTTCTCTCGCGATAGTGATTTTTTGCCACCTTGATGTTGAAAGGCTTTTGAATCATATATAAGGCGAGTTGGCGAAGCTCTCGCTGAATAATGTCTTTTTTGAATCTTGGATTTAAGTCGCTGCTGGCAAGCTTAGATTGATGGCGCTCTTTTTCTTCATCGTACTGCGCTTTTTGCTCTCGGTAGGCGTCCATAACATCATTAAAAGCGCGCAGTTGCCACTCTCGGAATATGCGTGCTCGGAGACGACATCGAATTTCCACTTGGCAACTGAAGGTGCGGTGATACCAAGGTACAATGATCGAAATTGGGAAAACCGTGCTGACAGAGGGGTTCAAATGTCGCTCGACTTGGATTTCGCTGTAGGGCGCTTGGTGGTCTGGGATGGCTTCTGTACCTAAAATGGCGTAAAAACCGGGTCGCAAAGGAATGGCTTCTTGATCCGAAGGTTCATGCCGGATTGCGTCATGGTAGCTAGGCGCTGCACGACAAGACAATTTGGCAAAATGCGCCGTATAGTTTTCGGGGATTTCTATATCGTAAGTACTGGACAGCACATCTTCATGCGGTATGTCATTAAGGTCGATAGGTTCTGCCAATGGTGGTTTGCTTTCAGAATACCCCCGTACCAAAACAATCCTATGCGCTGGTGGAGCTTCAATGGTTACGCCATATTTGGCGGCAAGCTTGCGGTAATTATTACGAGTAACATCATTGGGGACATGGACTCCAAATCGCTTAGGCTTTTTGGGGGCTCTTTTTGAAAAATCGTCTTCGGGAACGGCCAGCTCTTGCGCTTGAATGAAACGCCTAGCCGGTTCTGGGATACTGAATTCGAGTAACGTTCGTTGCCCCATGTGTACCACATAATGGTTGTAGATTTTATCTAGCCATCGATAAATACCGAAAACATGTTCAGCGCCGCCGCGGTTGTCCAAACCGTGTTTGGTGATTTCTTCGTATTCTTGCTGATGGCGCTCTCGCCGTTTGGTACTGGTTTTACTGCTGATTTTACGCTGTACTTTTTCAGTCACGCTTTTTGCGTATTGAATGGCGTTAGATCGGCTTTCTTGGCGTGATTGAGAATTTGAAAATGTCATTGCCGTGTTGGCATAAAACTTCATGAAATCAGGGCCACCTGATACCCCCGCATTCACATTAATATTACGCGACGAATCTTGTTGTAGAACTTCTTCAACCGCTGCTTGGATTTCGTTGCGCGTGGTGGTTTCTAAATCTGATTTTTGCTCAAACGCCGACTCGTTCACCTGTTCGGTTTCACTTTCGGTCACATCTAGCCTGCGTGTGGTGCGTTCTTTGTACTCGCGCGCAAGCAGGTTTTCGGTGCGTGAAGGTTCGCCCGCTTCGAAACAGGCTAATTCCTGTTCAACCTGATAGAAATCGACCATACCGATTTTGTTTACGCCAAATAGTGGCGGTGGAGGGGTGCCTATTTCATCTAAATCTTCCGGTTGCCACGGCAGAATAGCGCTTGCCGTTTGAAGATGAGTGACCACCATGGGTTCAGGCTCTATGACTTGATTGGCGTTAATGGATAAGTGAAGTTGCAGGCTAACGGGATTCTGAGTGGGTTCGGACAGTGGAAATCGGAAGGTTTGAAAGCCTTTTACTCGTTCTGGAAGTAATTCACCAGACACTCGGCGGCCATTAATACTGGCATCAGCGCCAGCGAGAATGGGTTCGGCATGTTCACGGAAATAGGTCACATCCACATACTGTTGTTCTTCCTCTTCATTAAGCCCCGCTAACAGGGACATTCCAGGGATTTTCTCTTCCACGGAAATCTCACTGCCCATCACCAGTAATGTACTTTCTTCTTCGATATCGTCATCGAAGCTGTCGTCTTGATCCAACTCCGCACTCTCAAACTCTTCTTGCGCCAAACTCAGTAATTCTCGGGCGTCGAATACCCCTTTTCTCATGCGTTCGAAAGTGCGGCTTTCGTCGTCCGATAAATCGAGATTCAATGCATCCAAGCTAATGGTGGATGCAATACGCTGGGTGATGGCTACAGTCGTGAAAGAGGTGGTTGCAGCGGCGGTTGCGGTCGGTTGAGAAGGGCTAGTTATTGCTTGATGCTCCAAGCGTCGAATTTCATTGTTTACTTTGTCTTTTAATTCTCGAACGCGGCTCAGTTTTTGCGCTCGAATGTTTCTTTGGTGAATGTTTTCGAGCAACTGATGCTGTCTGGCGGTCAATCCAAAGGTGGTTTCAGGTTCGGTGCGGTTATCCACTCTGGCTGAAATAACCACTCGCGCCTGTAATGCCAATTTAAGGCGGGTGTCTTTTTGGGCTTGTGCAAGTCCATCGTCTGCTTCTACGACTCGGTGGATCCTTAAGAAATGATCCGTCACTAGAATCTCAACGATGTGCTCAATGGTTGTTTGGTTGTATTCCACCCAGAGGTGATGAATCAGGTTGTCCCAAAGCGATGTTCTATCGTCTGGCGAGAGCATTGCTGGGCTGAAGTTCTCGATAAATTCATTGATACCTTCAAACGTTTTCCGATGTTCTTCACCGGTAATATGACGATGAAAACGCAGCAAACTCTCATGCTGGCTTTGCAACTGGCTAATGGACAGTTGCCCTCGGAATGTTTCAGAAAGTGTTCTTGCTGCTGCCCGCATTCGACGCGCACTGAGTTGCTGTGGGAGCTGAGATAAATAATGCGTTGATGCTAGTGCATTTTGTGATAGACGAATGGCAAAGTCGTGTTCGTCTTCATGGCTGATAGATTGAACAGTTCTCGGCGCCGAGAAGGTAAAGACTGGGTCTCTCATACCTTTATACCTGACATTATTAGTTAATATTTTATAAATATCACGGTAGCAAGGTGGTCAAAAAATAACCGTATCGACTATGAGAATGTAAGCATGTTCATCTTAGTTAATAATATAGTCGTCGTATTCGATGGGTACGTAAGTGCCTGAATCTATTTTGATCGTGTGGAATTCAGCTTGCCCAGCATCGTTGATAAAATTTACAGCAACCTAAACCTGCTCATATTCATCTATGGAATCAACCTCCCATAAATGGTCGGTATTGATGAGCTTGGTGTAGATCACTGATGTTTTATACAAATCGTGGTTTGTATCCCTAGAAGCTTCTTTTAAGTCTTCTGATAGCGTGTGAACGCGAACTAAATAGTTTACTGTTTTCATAGCGCTTCAGTAATAGGGAAAATCAACGAGTTCTTCGTGTTCAGGGAAGTTCCCTTCGCCCCATTGCATGTCGGTTTTGCACATGAGGGTTGCGATTTCGGACTCGTCTTTTTCAACGATGATCCCTGCTTCACTGATGTGCTCAAAGCTGCCGTCTTCTTGGCGTTCGCCACGCATGATTCGACTGAAAACAATATAGTTGTAGCGCCCATTTTCAAATAGGACAAAACCTGAGCCACCACCACTGTAGCTTGAGCGAGCCATTTTCACTGGCGACTCAATTTCCATTTCAATTTTTTCAGCGGTGCCATATCGATACAAAATGGTGTTTTCACTGGCGGTACAAACCGAAACACTTTTCTTACCAAAACTGCACCCTTCTATTAGCAGTTGATTTTCAGGGCAAAGGTCTGTGGCTTGCGTAGTGGTAGCAAAAGGGAGAACGAGCAGTAGAGGCAAGATAGATTTTGGCATAATGGTTCAACGCTTGTTTAAGTGTACTAATACAGTTTTAGACCTCTGCATTTTAGATCACTTAACCTGATTTACACGCGCAAATTTAAACGGAAATGGAAATACATTCAGACAAAATTTTTGATGTTTGCGGGTTGCCTTGCAGGTCTAGGAAGTCAATTCTGCCAATGAAGTTTTTTCACGGTTACTATGCGCCGCCAAAAGAATAGAGAGTGAAAATATGAAATTTCTAATGGCGCAGATCAGTATGGCGTTTGGAGTCGAAAATCAAATTCAGACCATTCAGCAGGTGATTAATAAAGGCGTTGAAATGGGGCAGAGAATCTTTGTTTTTCCAGAACTTGCCTTGCCAGGTTTCAGTCGAGAGGTTGTTAATACATCCACTAAAGAAAACCATTCTGCTTGGTCTCAAGTGTTATCTGAACTTGCTCACCAGTATCAAGTTTATGTGCTTGCGGGTATGCCAAGGGTCGACGCATCGTCGGTTTTCAACAGCTTTTATTGTTTCAAACCAGACGGTGAAATCGCTTGCTGGTGGGATAAAATTGGGCTGACGGAGAGTGAGCAGCGTTTTTTCCACCATGGGGACAGTCGCCCTGTGATCGAGATTGAAGGCGTCACGTTGTCGGTCGTATTGTGTCGAGAAGTACTGGATACACGTGAAGTCACGGAATCGCTTTCAGGAAAGGGTGTCGAGTTGATACTTTGGCCCAGTTATATTGGATGGAACTTGGGTGAAGCTGAACAACTCAGATCCGATGCCGCTTATTACCATGAAGCGAAAGAACTAGCGAGAACGTTAGGTGCAGCGGTAGTACAGTGTAATTGGGCAAATGGCACAAACGTACCGGAAGAAACAGGGTTGGGGGGAAGCATCGTCATTTCAAAAGAGGGCGATGAAATCTACCACGCTCCATATGATCAACCCGCGGTCTTTGAGGTAACGCTATCAAAGACCGAGGAATTGATGGTGACGCCTTTCTCGTTTTAATCTGAGCTCGGGGCTTTTATCAGACCGCTATTTAGTTTGCATGACTCGATTAAAGATGACGCGCTGCGCTTCTGCTTCGCCCACATCCATTTGGTAAAAACTAATTTGGCTACCTGGGGCGCGCTGCGCGAGCTGGCCAGCCCCTAACGCGCTTAAACACCCTATTTTGGGGTAGCCCCCGATAGTTTGCCTGTCTCTCATGAGCACGATGGGTTGCCCATCTTTAGGAATCTGTATTGCACCGTAGGCAATGCCTTCTGAAATAATGCCATCTCGATTGCAGCGAATGGCTTGACCAGACAGCCGGTAGCCCATTCGATCAATGTGGGATGAGACTTCATAAGCGCTGGAAAACAGAGTCATGATGTCGTTATTGGGAAAATCACTGTACTGGTATCCGAGCATCACGCCCAATTCCAGTGGCGCTGTGTAGTCAGGGATCGCCCATTTTGGTGTTCGAGTTTTGATGTCGTCTTTACATGGGGTAAACCGGAGAACATCCCCTTGCTTTAACGCGCGTCCATTTTTAATACCGCCGATTTTCTCTCGTGATACTGTCGATGCGCTATCGAGTTGCAGGTCGATTGTAAAGCCACCCTTAACCGCTAAATAAGCGCGTAAGCCGTTCTTAGGAGAGTCAAAATTTAGGGTATCGCCTTTTCGGATTCGATACGTATTCCAAGGCTGAATTTTTTTATCGCCGATTCTGGCGTTTAAGTCTGCGCCTGTTATCGCAATACAAGTATCTGCGAGTGCCTTTAAAGTAAGCTTTCCAAACGTTATTTCAAGCTGCGGCACATTTTGAGGGTTATCAAGTATTCGATTTGCCCAACAAAAGGCATGTTCATCCATAGGACCGCCCGTGGTAATGCCCATGTGTTGGTACCCAAAACGGCCGAGATCTTGAATCAATGCAAGCAGCCCCGGATTAATAACTTCAAAGCTCATCGAACTGCCCTCCCAAATCCAAAAATTCTTCGCGAGTTATGGGGCGGAATCGCACTTGATTGCCGACTGCAACACGAGCCAAAGAGTCGCTTTCCCAATCAATCATCTTGAGCGGCGTTCGACCCACTATTTGCCAACCACCGGGTGTAGCGCTTGGGTAAATCGCTGTTTGGTTATCCGCCACGCCAACGCTGCCCGTGGGGACTTTTAAACGAGGTGTGGATTTGCGTGGCATGGTGATGCGTTCATCTGTTGTTCCCAAATAGGCAAAGCCGGGGCTAAATCCAATGGCGTAAACTTGATAGATCTTATCGCTATGGATTTGGATGACTTCACTTTTACTCAGCTTATGGTGATCGCAAATATCTTGTAAATCTAAAGCGACCTCATCGCCATAGTAAACGGGCAGGTCTACAACGTGTGAAGACTGAGTTTTTGTATGGGCAGAACCCGATCCACGAAGCGCACTTTTTAGATTGGCAATGATGTTGAATCGATCGGTTTTATTGACGTCATAACACACTAAAATGGAGGTGTAAGACGGAATAATGTCGATCACAATGTCGCCAAGGCTTTCCTGTATTCGGTTGATCGCCCAGCTTATTTGTTGTGCGATTTGTTCGTTAATTTGGTCGCCAAAATACACGATACAGGTCATTTCATTGACCGGCTCTATGCGCATTAGTTGGCTCTCCTCATTACTGCCGCCGCTTCACTCACACTGGCAGCGTGTTCGCCGTCTCCGTGAATGCAGATGGTGTCTACGTTTATAGAGAGCTTTTTACCTGTAATCGTAGTCACGCAGCCTTCTTCAATGATTTGGCAGATTTGATTTTTGATACTGGTGAAATCGGTGTAAACCGAGCCCACTTCATTGCGCGAAACGAGGTAGCCTTGATCGTCGTATGCCCGATCAGAAAACGCTTCAAACCACACCTCAATACCGTGCTCTTGAGCCATGGCTCGAATAATGTCGTTATTTGGGGTTGCCATCACCACTAGCGGGCAAAGCGGACGAACTTTACGAACCGCTTTCATGATTGTCGACAGAATGGTTTTGTCTTTCATCATCTGGTTGTACATCGCACCGTGAGGTTTGATGTAGCTGACTTCGGTGCCGTGTTTTTGGCAAATCGCATCAAGAGCGCCAATTTGGTAGATCAATATGGCTTCGAGCTCTTGTGGGGCAATATCCATGTTGCGACGCCCAAACCCAATCAGATCGGGGTAGCCAGGGTGCGCACCAATTTTTACGTTGTTCTCGACGGCCATGCGAACAGTTTTGTCCATGGTCAGTGGGTCTGAAGCGTGAAAACCACACGCAATGTTTGCCATGTCGATAAAAGGCATGACGTGAGAATCCTGTCCTTTGGCCCAACCGCCAAAGGACTCACCCATATCGCAATTCAGTTTCATGTTTTGTCTCTTAAACGATGTCTTTTAAAAACGCAGATTCGATTATCTTTGTGTCATGGTGGTGGGTAAGTAAGTCACGATTTCTGGGAATACGGTGATCATTACCAAACCAACTAAAATCAATAGGAAAAAGGGCAGCGCAGCGCGAGCCACATAGAGTATGTCTTTACCTGTGAGTGCCTGAATGACAAATAAGTTAAACCCAACTGGCGGGGTAATTTGTGACATTTCGACAACCAATACAATGAATATACCAAACCACAACAAGTCGATGCCAGCTTGTTGCACCATTGGCATGACAACTGCGACGGTTAACACAACAACAGAGATGCCATCCAAAAAACACCCTAGAATAACAAACAGCACCGTTAGATAGATTAGTAATTCAAACGGAGACAGAGTAAACGTCGCTATCCATTCAGCCAAAGCGCGAGGAATACCCAAAAAGCCCATTGCCAGTGTCAGAAAGTGCGCGCCAACTAGAATTAGCCCGATCATACAGGAACTTTTTACCGCACCGAGCAAGCTATCAAGAAAGTTGTTCAGCGATAAAGAACCCGTCGTCCACGCCAGAATGAGTGCGCCAAAGACACCCAGCGCAGCCGCTTCGGTTGGTGTCGTTAGTCCACCGTATATTGAGCCGAGTACGAATAAGATAAGGCTCACGATAGGAAGGAGCTTTTTCAGTGCCGCCAACTTAACGGTGAAAGACACGCTCTCTTTACTGTGTGCAGGAAGCCCGTCTTTGTTGAGTAGCGCCCATACTGCGGTGTAGCCCATAAACATCAACACCAGCATAAGTCCGGGTAGGGCTCCAGCGATGAAAAGCCGACCAATGGACACTTCTGCGGCCACGCCATAAACAATCAAAATGATAGAAGGTGGGATCAGTAAGCCCAAAGTGCCAGAACCTGCAAGTGTGCCTATGGCCATTTTTTCGCTGTAACCTTGGGCTTTGAGTTCCGGTAATGTCATACGCCCTATGGTCGCTGCTGTTGCAGCAGATGAGCCCGACACCGCAGCGAAAATACCGCAGCTCAGTACGTTAACGTGCAAGAGCTTACCCGGAAACCCACTTAACCACGGGGCAAGCCCTTTAAAGAGATCTTCAGACAGGCGAGTTCTAAACAGCAGTTCTCCCATCCAAATAAACATCGGCAAAGCCGTGAGTGACCAACTGGTGCTTCCACCCCAACTTGAGGTAGCGAACAACAAGCCGATTTGTTCATTCCCCGTCATGTACAAACCGAGAACACCAACGCCAATTAAGGCAAGCGACACCCATATCCCAGCCGCGAGCATTAGGATCATGGTGAGCGCTAAGATAATAGAAATAACAGAAATATCCATGAGTGCTTTTCCTTACTCCGTCTCGCCTTCGTGGGCTTTGTAAGTTGGCGCTTGCCCTTTCAATGTCAAAATGAGGTTATCGAGAACAGCCAAATTAAGACCAAACATGCCAAGTGCAACAGGCACTTGCGGTATCCACAACGGAATCGGAATGTAGCCATGGGTGACTTCTTCAAAATCGTAGGATTCCCACACCATATGGGCGCAGTAAAAGCTCATAAAAGTCACCAAGAGAAAAGCAAAAATAAGGATGAACGTTTCTTGATAGTGTTGAACGCGTTCAGGTAGACGTTGAATCACCAACGTAACGCGAATGTGTCCACCTTCCCGAAATGCGTATGCAAGCCCAAAAAAAGTGGATGCCGCCAAAGCGTAGCCGGAAAAATCTTCGGCTGACGGCACAATAAACCCAAAAAAGCGACCCACAACCTGAGCCAAAATGATCAGCATCATCAGAACGATGCACAACCCAGATGAGTAGCCAGACAGCATATAAAGAGTGTGTTTAAACGTATTCACTGAAAAACCCCACAGCAATACTTCGAAGTATTAGGTCTACAGACCCTAGTTCAAAGAAAGGCCCTGAAAACAGAGCCTTAAGGTAATGTATTATTGGTTATATCTGTCTAGCACCGTTTTTACTTCTGAAGGGGCTTCTTGTTCCCATTCTTTCGTCATGGTGATGCCAATCTCTTTCAGTTCCGACAGCAGCTTCTCGGATGGTTGCGTTACTTTGATGCCGTTATCTGCAAGGATGGCAGTATCACGAGCTTCACGCTCTACAACGAGATTCCACGCTGATGTTTCTGCTTTTTCAGCCGCCGTTAGAATGCTCTTCTGGGTGTCTTTATCTAGGCGTTTGAACGCACGCTTGTTTACAACAACGAAGTTTTTAGGGATCCATGCTTTAACTTCTGTGAAGTGGCTTAGGTAATCCCATGCTTGCCCATTTGCGCCTGTTGATGGAGAGGTGATCATTGCATCAATAATACCGGTGCTGAATGCTTGCGGAATGTCCGGCAACTGTACAGTAGTCGGGGTGGTATTCATTAAATCTGCAAGGCGCGATGTGGATGGGCTGTAGGCGCGCATCTTACTGCCTTGTAGATCGGCTAACGATTGGACGGGTTTCTTCGTGTAAAGGCTTTGTGCTGGCCACGGCACTGTGTACAGAAGCATCAACCCTTCTTTGCTGAGTTGCTTTTCAACTTCTGGTTTAGCGGCTAACCATAGCTTCTTGGCTTGGTCGTAATTGGTCGCAAGGAAAGGAATGTTGTCGTGTTTAAAGATGGGGTGCGTGTTTCCCATGATTCCGATGAACACTTCCCCAAGCTGAACTTGGCCAGTGCGCACTGCACGTGGAATCTCAGGGTGTTTCATCAAAGAGGCACCAGAATATACAGTGATATCGACGTCACCATCGGTATAGCTTTTGATATCTTTCGCGAACTGATAAGCGATTTGAGTAGGTAAGTGACCATCCCCGTAAGGTGTTGGCATGTGCCACTTAGCGGCAATCGCATTGTGAGCGGCTAATCCACTGATAAGTAATGTGGCTGCGGTTTTTGCTATCCATTTCATGATGTTAATCTCCATTTATATCGCTTAATTAGTAGCTTAAGTAATAGCTGATCAGCTACAGCACTGCCAGTTCATCGTTTAGGCAATCTGTGATGAGCATTTTTCCGGGTACATGGGTGATCGCAATGGGGGGTTTTGCATTGGCGATCGCCACTTGTGGGGTGACACCACAGGCCCAAAAAATAGGAAGTTCGTGTTGGTGCACGTCGACGGCATCGCCAAAGTCAGGCTGTGATAGATCATCGATCCCTATCAGGGCAGGATCGCCAATGTGGACGGGGGCACCGTGTGCTTTTGGCAAGCGAGAGGTGACTTGGATGGCGCGGATCGCATCTGATGCCACAAATGGGCGCATGGACACCACCATATTGCCGTGAAACCGACCACTTGGCGTGGTTTGAATATTGGTTTTGTACATAGAAACATTGGTTTGGGATTCGATGTTTCTCACTGTAAGCCCTGCGCGTTCGAGCGCATCTTCGAATGAAAATGAGCACCCGAGTACAAACGTGACAAAATCTGACTGCCAAAGGCTGTTAATGTCGGTAACGGTTTCTGCGTGTTCCCCGTGTCGGAACACCTTGAATTCTGGCACATCCGTTCTGATGTCGATGTCTTCACCAAGATCGGACAGCAGAGGGTGCCCTGGTTGAGAAACGGCAATTAACGGGCAAGCGGCTGGATTGTTCTGGCAAAACCGTAAAAAGTCGTTTGCCCAGTCTTGCGGCAGTATCACGATATTGCCTTGAACCAGCCCAGAGGCGACACCACTGGTTGGCTGGTTGAATTTTCCTAGTCGAATTTTCTTTCTGACTTCAGAAGCTTGAGTAAGTAACTGAGTCTTATAGGCTGAAGGCTTAGAATGTGTGTTTGGCATTTCGCAAAGCAGTCCGTTGTTAAAGAAATGTAACGCAAGTGTTGCTTTGTAAGTGCATAAAGTCCAATTATGGTTTTTTACTTACTGGTATAAATTTTATTTATCACCCTGCTCAAATTTCTCTGCCACTCTCACCGCAATCTCTGCGGCAAGCTCAGCCGCACTGTTAAATGCAACCGAAGGATACGAAGCGGTAAAAGCTAGCGCAGAGGGTTCCCACTGGGCGTCCAATTTTCTAAGTACACCTCGCTTAATATCGGAAGAGACTGTCGCCAGTGGCAAGGTAGAAATACCAATTTGATCTTGGGTGAGCTTAAGACAGGCAGACAGTGAACTGGACGAGAAAAAACGCGCGGGGAGCCCATCTATCTGCATGAATTTTTCACTGATCTCGGAAAAGGGTTGGGTGTTGCGAGCGTAAGTAATGATCGGGTACTGAACCATTTCTTCCAGCGATAAGGTTTTATCAGGCAAAGGCAGATCGGTGCTGGCCACCCATACCAATGGAAACTGGCAAAGGTCGTGATTAGTGATCCCAGGTTCGGGAACCGGCCCCATTAAAAAAGCCAAATCCAGTGACCTATCTAGCAAGCTATTCTTCAAGTTTCCCGTGACATCAACCGTCATATCCACATCAAGGTTCGGCAGCTCATGATGAAGTACTTTGAGAAAATCGGTTAGCCAAGTATGCGCAATGGTTTCAGATACACCCAAACGCAGGGTTCCTGAAAGTAATCGGCTGATGTCGGCACGTTTGTGCATTTGTTCCGCCATATACAGCATTTTTTCAGCATAAGGTAATAGGTCTTTACCTTGGGCTGTAAGAACAACTGGAGAAGCGTCTCGGTCGAACAGCTTTACGCCCAATTCCTCTTCCAATCCCGCAATTCGGGTCGAAATCGCAGGTTGGGTGGTGAACTGTTGCTCTGCTGCTTTACGAAAGCTACCGAGAGTTGCCACCAACACAAATGTCTCAATACGCTTGAAATTCATTACGCTTTCCTTGCCCGTTTTTTGCTCCATTAATGCCCTTAAGATATATCCCTAGTGACCCAGAGATGCAAGGTTAGTGAGCGTTATTTGTAAGTGTCTATTTACAAAGCACTAACAATTCTCTACTTCAATAATTCTTCAGATTCGTAGAGTAGGTTGTGAACATTTTGCCAATAACCAATAACCAATAACCAATAACCAATAACCAATATCTATCGATAACCCGTTTTATCGATTAGAACTATAAGGAACAACCATGACAACTGAAGCTGCGATGAAGCCCAATAAAGGCTCATCCCCCTTTGCGTATCTCATGAAGGGTGTATCAAAACTTTCTACTGTTGGGCGCGCGTTGATGCTCCCAATTTCTATTTTGCCAGCTGCAGGTTTATTGCTTGCATTCGGTGACAAACTTGGCATTCCACTCATGGTTGGCGCTGGAGATGTCATCTTCAGCAACTTGCCATTGTTGTTTGCTGTTGGGGCCGCGGTTGGGCTTTCGAAAGAATCGGGTATTGCGGGTCTGGCGGCAGTTGTCGCGATGCTGGTGATGAACATGACTATTGGTGTGAGTGCGGGTGTTACCCAAGAAATGGCACTCGAAGGTGGAGCGTACGCTCTGGTGTTGGGCATCCCT
Source organism: Vibrio penaeicida (assembly GCF_002933855.1). Lineage (GTDB taxonomy): Bacteria > Pseudomonadota > Gammaproteobacteria > Enterobacterales > Vibrionaceae > Vibrio > Vibrio penaeicida_A. The sequence goes on along the minus strand of NZ_BFAQ01000006.1, from coordinate 34,804 downwards.
AGCTTACAAATGGGGGTATTCGGCGGTTTGATAGCGGGTATTCTCGCCGCGTCCATGTATAACCGATTCCACGCAATTCAATTACCCGCATTTTTAGGCTTCTTTTCTGGTAAGCGATTTGTTCCGATTGTGACGGCTTTGGCTGCGTTTGTACTTGGGCTATTACTGCCTAACGTGTGGATGCATGTTCAAAGTGGTATTGATGGTTTGTCGGGTGTTGTTAACGGTGATAACCAAGCGCTTTCTACCTTCATTTTTGGATTTACAGAGCGTGCGTTGATCCCATTGGGCTTACACCACATTTGGTATCCGTCTTTCTGGTTTACGTTTGGTGAATTCACAACGGAAGCTGGGCAAATCGTCAATGGTGATCAGGCTATCTGGTTTAAAATGCTGGCGGATGGTGTGAAGGATTTTGATTCTGCCACCTATCAAGGCGCAGGCAAATTCATGCAGGGTGAATTCCCACTTATGCTCTTTGCATTGCCAGCTGCATGTTTAGCTATGTACCACGAAGCCAAAACCAGCCAGAGAAAATACGCTGCAGGCATCTTATTTTCAGCGGCGCTCACATGTTTCCTAACAGGAATTACAGAGCCTGTTGAATTTGCGTTTATCTTTATTTCGCCGTTGCTGTATTTATTCAATGCGCTTTGTACTGGCTTCGCATACATGTTTATGTACTTGCTGGATGCGCACTTAGCCAAATCTTTCTCTGCTGGATTTATTGATTACATTACACTTGGCATTATGCCTGCCATGAATGGGTTCGAGACGAACTACTTTGCGGCGGTATTGGTCGGTGTGCCGATGGCTGCGCTTTATTATGTCGTTTTCCGATTCACTATTCGCAAATTCAATCTGCAAACTCCGGGCAGAAGTGAAGAGGCGAAAGAAGAATTAGATTTAACCGACGAACAGCTGACTAAGCTGACATTGGACTTCCTTGGTGGCAAAGAAAACCTGACGTCTGTAAGTGCGTGTATTACCCGTCTTCGTCTTGAAGTGGTGGATACCAAACTTGTGAACGCCAAAGGCTTGGAAGACATTGGTGCGATGGGTGTAATTAACGTTGGCTCCAATGGTGTACAAGTTATATTTGGGGCAAAAGCCCAGTTTATTGCTGAACGAATCAATCGAGTGAATTAAGCCAATCACTCCCCCCTCCCTCAAAATTGTTCAGTGCCCCGTTTGCCACGGGGCATTTTTTGTTAGAAAGCCTTTATTACTTAGACCCCTTTATTCCTTAGGCCCCTTTTATTAAAAGGCGTTAACCATAAAGAATAAACAAAACAGATAGTTAAGGGTTAGTATCCATCTCTGCCGGAATGTAATGCTTGGCTTTTAACTCGCACATTTCCGGAAACACAGTGGCGATGGAAATGGACGACCAAGTGCCCGACACAATACCGATGAACATGGCGCTGGCGAACCCTTGAAGTGGGGAACCGCCCATCAGCCAAAGTGACCCCACCGTCACAAGCGTTGTGCCAGACGTCACTATAGTACGCGAGAAGGTGCTCGCGACGGCGGAATTGATGACGTCGCTGGTGGACCAATTAGTTTTCACGAGTATTTGTTCGCGAATGCGGTCGGCAATGATGATCGAATCGTTCAATGAATACCCCAAAATCGCTAAAATTGCTGCGAAAACCGTGAGGTTGAATTCCTGCTGTGTCAGGGCGAAGAAGCCTAAAACCACAATCACATCGTGAAACAGAGCTAAGAGCGCCCCGCTGGCTAAACGCCATTCAAATCGAAAACACAGATACACCATAATGCACAGAATGCTGATGAAAATCGCCATGCCACCTTGATCGAACAATTCATCTCCGACCTGCGCACCTATCATGCTACTGCTGATGATCTCGGCGTGGTTGTCGAGTTGAGCGAGCGATTGATTCACTTGCTCAATAGACGCTTGGCTCTCTGCCGAGTAGCGCAACGTCCATCGACCTTCTTCGCCACTTTTGACCATCGAGAGCGTGTCGCCCACAACAGGGCTAAGTGCGTTGTTTAAGTCTTGTTGGCTAAGGGTAGGGGATACTCTAAATTCACTTACCATACCGCCAGTAAAATCCAAACCTAAGTTCAAACCGCGAGCGGCAATGAGCCCCACCGATAGAATGACCAATACCAATGAAAATAGCCCCGTCCAGCGACGAATGTTTGTCATGTTTTTATTCAGATTCATGATGCGCTCCTAAACTCTGACGTTTCGGCGGGCATCTTGCCCCCAAATCATATTGATGATGGATCGAGACAAAAAGATGCCGGTAAACATACTGGTTAAAATGCCTAAGCCAAGTGTTAACGCAAAGCCCTGAACCGGACCATTGCCTATGGAATACAAAACGACAGCGGTGATTAACGTGGTAATGTTGGCATCCATTATCGTGCTAACAGCACTGTTGAATCCAAGGTGGATAGATTGAGCAAAGCTTCTACCGTCACTGAGTTTGTCTTTGATACGCTCGAAGATTAGTACGTTTGTATCTACCGCCATACCGACCGTTAACACTAGCCCAGCAATACCCGGTAAGGTTAAAACGGCACCCGGAATCAGAGCAATCAGACCAAGTAAACACACCATATTGCAGAGCAACGCAACGTTGGCTACCCAGCCAAGCCGCCGGTACCAGAACGCCATGAACGCCAAGGTTAAACTCATACCCAGTGCAAGAGCGGAAAATCCGTTCTCGATATTTTCAGCGCCTAATGTCGCGCCAATAGCTTGCTCTTCAACAATAGTGACAGGCGCGGTTAAAGAACCTGCCCTCAAAAGTAAGGCTAATTCCTGCGCCTCTTGTGTGGTGCCCGCACCGGTTATTTGAAAACGAGTACCAAGTTGGCTTTGAATCGTCGCGATGCTGATAACGGTATCTTTCTTAGTTAAATTACCTTGTTTGTCTGTGATGTATTCGCTAAACAGCGTTGCCATCGGTTTACCCACGTGAGTGGCAGAAAAATCGCTGATTTGGCTCCCGCCAGCTAGATCGAGCGAAATGTTCACTACTGAGCGGCCCATTTCATCGAGCCCTGCGCGCGCATCCGTGATATGTTCCCCTTGCACTACTGGCTTCGCGACCAGCCTTACGTTGTTCCCATTTTCTTCCTTAGCGTTAATGATTCTTCCAACGGACGTTTCGGACTGCACTTCGTGGAATGCCAAACTCGCCGTTGCGCCAATCACGCTTTTGGCTTGAGAAGGATCTTGAATTCCAGGCAGTTCAATTCGAATATAATTATCCCCTTGGCGTTGAATCGACGCTTCCGTTATACCCAATTCCTCGATACGAGAACGTAGAATCGTTAAGTTCTGTTTTAGGGTTATCTCTTTGAAATCGAGCCATTCTTTTTTCGGAAGAGATAAGGTGACACTGTTTAAGTCGTGGTTTTGCTGCCACTGAGGAAAAGCATCACGAAGCTGTTCACTGAGCTGGGTTGTCGCGTTATCGTTGCGAGTTTTGAATGTGACGCCTTTTTCACTCGACGCGTGAACTTGAATGCCTCGAATGTGCAGCTTTCTTGCTGTGGTTTTTATTTCATCGACCAGCGCTTGCTGCTTTTCAGCTAGGGCAGTATCAACATCCACTTTCAGCAAGAATTGAACACCACCTCGCAAATCTAATCCAAGGTCGACGGGAGCAAATCCAAGTTCAGAAAGCCAAGCAGGTGCAACCGATTGGTATGCCAATGTGAGTTGAGATTCTTTACTCAGTAAGGGCTTTAATAGGTTTTTTGCTTGGGTTTGGTCATGTTCGTTTTCAAATAGAATAGTTAACTGAGTGTCACGTTGAGTGACTTCTCTTACATTAATATTGTGTTGCTTAAGCTGCCGAGCAACCATATCAAGAGAAAGCTCGTTATGGGTTTGCTCAATCAATAGAGCAGGCTTGTCGCCGTACCATGATGGGAGTGCGCTTAACGCAAGTAAGACAATGGCAGTGAAAAGCACCACGTATTTCCAGACGGAATAGTGGTTTAAACGCTCTGGCGCTTTTGCGCGAGTACGTGAAGATGGCATAGCGATTCCTCAATAACCTGAGTTCAGGTGTATGAATGCTGAACGCAAAGATCGATCAGCGACACCAATAGATTTAAAAATCTATGGTTGGCGTAAAACTAAAATGGCGGTATGCGACGTAGAGACGTCGAGATTTTGTGAGAACAGTATTGAGGTTAGCTGTCGCGGCTTAACTGGACATACAGTAGGTTAGAATCTTTCCAGCCCGATATTCTGTGCGGGCTCGTGCCTGATGCTTTTTCCGACCAGAGTACAGATGGAATTAAGGGAGAGAAATACAGGTAACTTGGCGGTAGATCTTCGCCACCGAGTTGAGCAAGAAGTTCGTAATCTGGAGTTGGGAATACTCTTTCTTGATTCCACGAAACAAATCGAGACGATGTTAAAAGCCCATCAGGAATATGCTGAGTATGGGAATCAGCGGTGCCTTTTTCTAACTCGATTTGCAAGTTGGCTTCGGTTTGAAAATCAGTAGAAAGGTCAGGTGGAGTCTCAACAGAGGATTGCGCTGCGTATTCAGCGTTTTGCGATAGCCAGCCACCGTTCTCCGTTTGAGCAAACACGGTATGGCTGAAAGTAACCAGCAGAGAAAACAGCAAGATTGCCCAGGTTCTCATTGATGATTATCACTCTATTGATTCAATTCGCCGATAGTATGCCTGTTTAGCGAATGTCACAACTAAAAAGATCTAAATTGAACACTCAATTAGATTGGGTAAATGGCGTTGCGGTTGCGTGGCTGTGTTCAATGATTCGGTTTAACGATTCGCAGTAGCTGCCAGTGTGATACCTGCACCAATGAATGTGGTGCCAAATATGCGAGAAAGCCTTCGCGCGGGAAGGGTTTTGGTGGAACGACGAAGTAACTTGGTGCCCCAATAGCCATACACGGTCAAACACACAATGGAGCAGCTAATCAGAGTGCCGACCAAAAGTGAAAACTGGGCGGTAAGAGGTTCACTTGGGACAATAAATTGTGGGAACAATGCGGTCGTAAACACGATGGCTTTAGGGTTAGTGAGCGCCACCATAATACCTTGAAAATACAAATTGGTTTTGCGAATACCAGAAGGGTTATCAGACAGCTCAAACTCGAACTGAATACCTTTCTTCCACATTTTCCAACCCATATAGATAAGGTATAACGCGCCGATGAATTTAATGGTTAGGAAAGCGGTGGTCGAGCTGAGAACTAATGCACTTAATCCAAGCACGGAGCACAGAGACATGATGAACAAGCCGCTAACGTTTCCCGCAAGGGCAAGTATAGCGTGCTTAAATCCTTTGCTGAGTGAGTGTGTCATTATGAGTAAAATTGCCGGGCCAGGAGTGACCGCCGCAAGAAAAGCAATCGATAAAAACGCCAGCCATTTCTCTATTGGCATAACACCCATAAATAGAAAGTCCATTTTCTCTCTCTGATAATTCTGTGCTTACTTAATGATGATACTACCTTAACTCGGATGAAAGGGTATTAATGCGCTATCTGTTATTGCGCAGTTTTTTAGTACATAACGAGCCATTCATCATCTAAGGGAGAATAAGAGAATAAGAAATAGGTCGCCATTATCGGAACGGTAATCTGATTTGTAATTGTGTTTTTTATCAACCTAATACACAGTGAGAACTTATTACAATAAGGATAAAGAAATGACAGCAGCCAGCTTTTTACGATTACTATGCCTTGCCGCAGTTTGGGGGGCGTCTTTTCTTTTCATGAGAATTGCCGCAAATAGCTTTGGCCCCGCTTACTTAATCGAATTTAGAGTGCTATTTGCCGCGATGAGCTTGCTGCTGGTGTCTGTTTTTCTTAAACGTCGGTTGATACTGTTTCAATACCCCAAGCACTTTCTGATCATTGCGTCTTTTAATACGGCTATGCCGTTTATGCTTTTCGCCTATGCAGCCCAAACATTGAATGCATCTACCTTGTCTATTTTAAATTCTACAGCGGTTATTTGGGGCGCGGTGATTGCGTATTTTTGGCACAAAACGCCTTTGTCACTCAAGGGGGGATTTGGCTTAGTTTTAGGTGTGTTGGGCGTCGCCGTATTGGTAGGTTGGGATGCCGTCAATATTGGTGAGGAAGCGACGTTGCCGATTATTGCTGGAGTAATGGCCGCATCTTGCTATGGGGTAGCGACTAACTACGCCAAGAATGCGCCTAAGATATCATCGTTCGATAATGCGCACGGCAGCATGTGGGGTGCCGTGATTTTAGTGCTGCCTTTGTTGCCCTGGTTGCCGATGCCAGAGACACCTACGGTATTTGAATGGTCATCGGTCGCGGTACTGGGGGTGTTGTGTACTGGGTTGGCTTATCTGCTGTACTTTCGTCTGGTGACGGATATTGGGGCCGCTTCTACACTTTCTGTGACTTTTTTGATTCCGTTTTTCGGTATCTTATGGGGATATTTAGTACTGGGTGAGCCAATCGGTTTTAATACAGTGATTGGCACCATACTGGTGGTCAGCGGCACGATGTTGGTAACAGGCTTCTCACCGAAAAGCCTGTTACGTCGTCAAAGAGGTTAGATAACTCTAAAGAGGTTTAATAGATCTAAAGCTCACTGATGTTGACCACTCTGTCTGCACTTTTGATGGTTTCAGGGCGGTGGGCGATCATCACACGAGTAAACGGCAGCCCTTTGATGTGCTCATTGATTCGACCTTCGTTTTCAACATCCAAATGGCTAGTGGCTTCATCTAAAAACAAAATCGATGGGCGATGGTAAAGCGCCCTAGCCAGCAATAGCCGCTGAGTTTGACCGCCAGAAAAATTGGATCCCATATCCGACACTAAACTTTGGTAGTTCATTGGCAGCTTGATGATGTCTTCATGGATGCCAGCCATATGAGCGCATTGCATCATCATTTGGTGGTTGGGTTCAGGTGTAAAAAAGGTAATGTTTTCCTCTACCGATCCGGTAAGCAGTGTGTCGTCTTGCATTACCGAGGCAATCCTGTCTCGGTAGCTAGAAAGCCCTAAATCTCGGATATCTTCCCCATCAACCAATATTTTCCCTGATGTGGGCTGAAGCAATCCAAGCATTAACTTCATTAATGTTGATTTACCGCACCCAGAAGGGCCCACCAAAGCGATGGATTCACCGGCAGGTATCGTTAGATTGAGGTTTTGGAAAATATAGTCGTCATTTTCAGAATATTTGAACGAAAGATCGACCAGTTCAACGTTTCCACGCATTTGAGTTAGATTACGCCCTTTCTCGCGGTGAGGCTCTTGTTCATGCAGAGCAATATCGGCAATACGGTCGAGGTGCAAGCGAAGCATTTTAAATTGAATGACTTGTTCTATCAGCATCGACATGCGGCTGGTTAATTGCTCTTTGTACGCTAAGAACGCAAACACCATACCTATTGTCATGTCGCCACTCATTACCGCCATCGCCGCAAGGAAAATGATGAAGATATTTTCTAAACCAAACAGCAATTGGTTTACTGATTCAAAGCCAATACTGAGCTTACCCAGTTTGATGTCTGCATTGATGACAGAGCTATAGCGATTTTGCCAAGTACTTTGGCGCATGGATTCGGCATTGAAAAGGCGAATGGTTTGGATGCCGCGCGCTGTTTCCAAAAATTGGCTTTGCTCTTTGGCTTTCGCTTCAATGGACGTTTCCGTCGCCTGTTGCAGTTTACTGTACAGCGCGAGGCGAACCGTGAGGTAGGCAAGAACCACACACAAGACAACAGCGGTCAGAAATGGGCTATAGGCGAGCATGACTGCCAGAATAGCGATAGACATGATGCCATCAACAATGGTTTCGACTAAGCCAGTTGTCATCCTCTCACGCACTTGATTGAGGGAACCGAAGCGAGAAACCAAGTCTCCAATGTGGCGCGTTTCAAAGTAGCTCATGGGTAAGCGCAACAAATGACGAAGTAAATTGGCACCCATTTGCAGGTTTAACTGGCTGGATAATCGAAGGATCAACCAACTTCGAATTGCTTTGGTGATGATATTAAACAGCAAGAGCAAGCTAAACCCAGCCGCCAGAACGATCAGCAGTGTATCATCGAAACTGACCAGCACTTCGTCCACAACGAGCTGAATGTAATAGGGGCTAAGCAGCATTAAAAATTGAAGAAGAATCGATAGGAATACCAGCGTGGACAGTGCTTTTCCAAGCCCTGAAACCCTCGTCCATAATTGGCTGATGCCCATTTTTTGGCGTGCGTCTTTCTTCTCAAACTCTTTTGTTGGGATCAGCTCAATGGCGATGCCCGTGTAATGTTCGCTGAATTCCGTTAGAGATAAAACACGGGTACCCGACGCGGGGTCATTAATGGTGACCGTGTTCTTTTTAACGCCCGTGACCACTACGAAGTGGTTGAGATCCCAGTGCACAACGCACGGTAAAGTCAGTTTTCCAACGTGCTCCAATGGGCATTTTAGTGCTCTGGCAGCTAACTGCATTTTATCGGCAGTTTGAATCAGCTGTTGGACGTTGATCCCTTTCATTCCGGGCGAATAAAATCGGCGCGCGGCAGGCATATCAAGTTTATACCCATAATAGGAAGAGACCATCGCTAGGCAAGCTAAGCCACATTCCGCGGCTTCAGTTTGCGAAATCATGGCGACTTTACGGTTGCCGGAATACTCCAGTAGCTCAGTAATATGAGGCTCTTTCTCGGCGTGATCCATATTAAATCTTTCCTAATAATCCGTAGACAGGTTCGAGTATCCAGCCCATGATGCTGCGGCTTTCCAGTAAAATATCCGCTTCCAAAAGCATCCCGTTTTTGAGTGGAATGGATGTACCTTCAAAATCGACGTGCTCTTTTTCAAGCGCGACTCGTATTCGGTAAACAGGCTCGCTGATAGGTAAAGGGGTTTCCCCGCTTTGCAAGAGTACCGTGTCTATATGTGAAACCTTGCCACCAAGGTAGCCAAATCGTTGGTAGGGGAAGGCGTCTAACCGCAGTTTGACCGCGTCGCCTTTCTTGACGAAGCCAGCCGACCGCGTGGGAAGAAAAAGCTCCGCGACTAATTTCGCGTTTTCAGGAATAAGGCTCAGCATTAATTGGTTGTCGTGGACGGTTTCACCCGTTACTACGTTTATGCCTGTTGCTTTGCCTTTTTCATTGGCTGCCAATACGTGAATGGCGTTGCCTTGGGCTTGGCTGAGTTGTTGCCTAATCGAGGATTTTTGTTGCTCTAAATCCAATACGTTCAGTTCGTGCTGTTTGGGCAGAATCGCTAAGTCTGACTGCAAGGTATTTCGAGTCTTTCGCAAATCCAGTTCATTAGCGATCACTCGTTCTTGCTGGGCTTTGATCTCTATCAGCGCTTCTTTTTGTGATTGAAGATCCAGAGCGGAAAGGTGCCCTTCTCGGAACAGTTTTTGGTGCTGCTTTTCACGCTCAGTTTGAAGTTGGTATTTCTCTCGTATGAGTGCTTTTTGGGTTTCAATCGTGGCAAGTTGGCGGTCTATGTCCGTAACAAGCACTTTCTGCTTATTGATTTGTTGAGCATGAAGGTTGTTTTGATACTGAATTTCTTGATTGATGTACTGATATTGCTTTTCAAACTCTTGCACAACGGTTTGGTTAAGGTCGAGCCCGTTAGCCAGTTTGTTTTTGGAGCTAATGGTGATCAGAGGTTCGCCTTTCTCAACTTGCTGACCCTCTTGAATATGAACCGTTTCGACGATGCCTTCACGTTGCGAAAAGGATTTGATAATGCCTTTATCTGGCAAGATATAGCCCTGAACCGTCTCTTTTCGACTGTATTCGGCGTAATTTAGGTATAAGCCTAGCAAGGTGACGGAAACGAAAAGAATGGTCACAATGAGATAAATAGACAACGGCTGCGCGAGCAATACATCGCCGTGGAGTCGTTGTTTTTGGGCGTCAATGACAGATTGACGATACAGCTGGCTCAAAAAATCTCTCCGGTATTAAGAATGCCCGAGCATGGTGATGTTCGGGCAGAATAAGGCAAAATTAAGGTTATCGACCACCAGATACCAAGTTTTGAGCAATGGCTTCACAAATGCCTAGCTTTTGGTAAATGTCCATCCAGTAGAATTCACCGCATGGGTTGATCTCTAGGAATTTGTATTGACCATCCGGCGTTAAGATAAGATCTGCAGCGCCATAGTTTAGCTTGAGCTCAGTCGCGAGACGGATCAGCTTATCGGCTTCTTCTTGCGGCAACTCAAATGGCTGCCATTTATCGAGCGTGTAGACACCGCGCTTACGCCAGTCGGTTTCCATTCCCTTCATAATATCTGGGTCAATGGATGCGCAGTAAACCTGATTGCCAACAACGGTCGCACGCAACTCAACATCCTTAATGACATGTTCTTGGAACACCATTGGGCACAGGTTTAATTCTTCCAGTTTTTCTAGGTGTTCTTCTTCTACTTTATTGGTAAAAACCACTTGCTCTACATCATCATTCCAAACCGAAAAGGCGGTTTGCATCTTCGTGATGATTTTACCGTTGTTGTCAGCAAAGAAATCGCGCACTGCTTCTGGCGAGTTACTGGTGAGTGTATTGGGTAGGTTCAACCCCACTTTTCTTGCCAGCATCAATTGGTATTCTTTATTGGATGCGTGTCGTATGTCCCAGTAATCATCAAGTTTGTAGCACTCTAGACTGTCGAGGTAACCCAAAATGGTCCGCTTGCTTTCTTCAGCTGAAGGCTGCTTGAGCTGCATGTCCATGTCGGCAGGTAAGCCTTTTGCTGGATAGAATCGGCGATACCAAACGGCCAATATCTCGTCACCTTTGACGACATCGCCATTTTCCGTAATGAGCGTACTCTCATTGCCTTTATTATTCTGATGGGTGGCAATTTGCACCTTAGTTGGAAAGAGATCCGTATTAAAACGCACTGGTACGACGCCAGCTTGTTTCAGCAGTTCGGAAACGGTTTCAATACTTTGATTGTCTTTTGAATGCGTAATGATGAGAACTTTATTTTTAGTCATACTTGTACCAGCTGTTCCTTGCTATTGACTGTATTTAATAAGTGTTTGGGCGATCTGTTTAGAAATAGGCAGGTCTAATTCTGCCTCTAACATTCCCCATTCACCCGCAGGGTTCACTTCTAAGAACTGATATTTGCGAGTCGTATCTAATATGATGTCAATAGCGCCAAATTTGAGGTTCATAGAGCCCATGAAAACGCGCAACTTTTGTACGAGAGATTCAGGGATATCAGTGTGTTGCCAATTGGATTGCGTTGGCGTCGCTTTTCGCCAGTCGAGCAGTTCTTTTTCATCATTACTGCTCAAATTCACTTTAGCTGGGAAGCAATGCCCATCGACATAGGCTATGCGTAATTCCGCTTGTTTTTTCACTTGTTGCTGAAAAATCATGGGAGAAAATCGCAGCGAGTCGAGATCCGCTAAGTGAGCTTCGGTCACTTTCGATGTGTATACAAACGCAGGGGGTTTCCCCATAGAAACGGTTAATGGCGTGTGCATTTTTGCGACAATGTCGCCATTGCACTTTTTATAGAAGGCTTTTACTTGGTCTGGAATATTGGTAAATAGCGTTGCAGGAACGTCAAGCCCCGCTTTTTTTGCCATTCTAAGCTGTAGCCATTTATTTTCTCCAGCCAGTTGTGTGTTTGGGTGATCAAGCCAGAAAACATCTTCAAAGCTGTAAAGTAAAGACTGTTTAATACACTCAGATTCACGTGTTGCTTGGGCTAATACGTCTCCCTCTAGCGCGGAAGATAAATCGCTAACTCTGTTTTTTCTATGCCATATCGCGCCAATGTTTGACTCGTTGATAGACCAGCCTTCCGTTGAAATCAGTGTATCAACGTGTGCCTTTTCCAAATGCTGCTCTTCTGAACTCGGAGGGTCAAAAGGGAGGGTTTGTAAGCTCCCACCAATTTGAATATTCAAGGGGAATTGATCGCTGTTTAAGCGAACAGCCTCTACACCCGCTGTCATTAGGTGTTCTGTTACCCAATCTACGGGAAAGGTGTCCTCAGAATGAGTGATGCATAGGATACTTTTGTTTATTTTCTGCATAATCGTTCTTTCAATATCACCCCCAAATTTTTGGGGGTGAGAGCTTAGAGGTCATGTCTAGGAACTGGATAGAAATTCTATCGAGTATTACCTAAACCCGATTTGGTATTTACCAAGTCGGAAATACAATCGCTGTACCTTCGTCATCATCAGATGGCGCTTTACGAGTTGCGATTTCAAATCCTTCATCGTCATCTGAAGGGGCTTTACGAGTTGCAATTGCAAAACCTTCATCATCATCAGATGGTGCTTTTCTTGTTGAAATACCACCGAAGTTAATAGTACCACCAGAAATTTGGTTCGCTTCTTCTTCAGTTAGTGTGTCTGCTTCGATAAAATTATTAAAAAATGGAGTGTTCTTACTCATTTGTATGTTCCTTTTTAATTTGATTTAGTGCCGTTAATTGGCATTTTTTATGTGAACACTATACGTCGACGAATTGGCATTACCTGCCGTTCACCTTTTAAAACATACATAAAAGCAATTAGTTAGAAAATAATAATATTTTTATTAGTAAAGTATTTTCTCATATTTGAGATTTTATTTGACTGAAATTTAAATTATATTCCACCCCTGAATTTTGACCGTACCAATACTTATTTTATTTCGTGTAAAAACGAGTTTAATTTGAATTAAGATCTATTTTTAATCCGTATGATTATTATTTATACACTGTTTTATTGTAAATTACCGTTTGCTAAAATATTCACCTTACATAACGCAAGGTGAATATTAATTATAAAAATGCTCTAATTTAACGATCGAATTTGATTTCGATACCTTCATCGTTGTCAGAAGGGGACTTCATTGAAACATTGATGCTTGTAAAACCACCCGAGTATTGAGTCGTTTCAGCGTCGCTTAACTCGTCAATTTGTGACTCGATGAAATGATTAAAAAAAGAGTATTCTTACTCACGTTTTCTTCTTTTGGCTTATTAGAACGATTGGAAGTCGTTGCCTTCATCACTGTCGGATGGGTGCTTCATTGTAACTAGGTCGCCTGGCTTCAGAACGAACTCTAGACCTTCATCATCATCAGATGGTGCTTTCATTGTTACGACGTCAAAATCGCCAACGATGCCACCAGCACATTGCTTAGTTTCTTGAGCGCTTAGTTCTTCGATTTGAGATTCAATAAAGTTGCTGAAAAAAGGTGTGTTCTTATTCACTTTTCATTCCTTGTTAAAGTTTGTTTACAATTTAATTTTTTAATTATCAATGAGATAATCGTTGATATAAGTATCAAGGTGAGTTTTCTAAAACAAACATTTAACAAAGGTTGATTGGAGATATCAGTGAGAATTCGAGTCATTTCACGAACGACACTGATAAACCAAATAATACTATTGGGTTCAAAATTTAAGACCGTCGGTTCGGTTAATGAACCTAGAGTGAGGGAGAATTGACCGTTCTTAAGAAAATAAATAATAAAATGCATAGAGTGCATAAAAATTCACGTGAAAAATGGGGCGTATAATTGTGTGAATTTAAAATATGCAACCAGTTTTTTATCCGTTAAGGTAGCAGTTAAGTGCGGTGTCACTTGGGTATAGAGTCAGCCATGAGTGGCTGACTTTATATTCTTTAGAAATCGTAACGTAAACCCATTTGATACTCGTTATCGGCATCCTTAATCTGGTTGATACGGTAACCTGCATACGTTCTTAAGTGTTTGTTAAAGGTATAAACCGCTTCCAGAGCAAATTCATCTACAGTGTCGGTTTTCGAGGTGTCATTTTTCTTGGCATTGTACGCGCCTACAAAGGTCACTTTTTCGAGTTCGTACTTTGCCATCAGTTCATAACCAGCAAAGTCATTAAGTTGGCTACCAACAACACTTTTACCCATGGTGTATAAACCCGCAAAACTAAGATTGTCGAACTGCACCTCACCAACAAAGTTGAATTGATTTTCGGTTTCATCACCTTGCTGTTGATTCACGTAACCGGCACCGATTCGAAAGCGTTCTAAACTGTAGATCCCAGAGATACCGTAACTACTCGTGCTGTCAGTATTGTCTTTATCTGCGAATATGTAGTCCCCAGATACAGTGAGTTGATCGAACTTAGTTTTGTAGACCAGCGCATTTTCTCGTTTGTCTTTATTGCCATCCACAATGTCGGCTGCTTTTGCACCAAATGTGGCTAAGGTATCGGTGAAGTTGCTTAGCATGACTTGAGAGGAATCTTGTTTTCCGTAAGACACAGAACCAAAATCGCCTTTCACACCAGCAAAGTAGTAGCGATTCGTTAAGTCTTCTTCTCCAGAGAGTTCGGCTTCGTATTTTCCAAACCCTGAAAATTGGTCGGTAACAGCAGATTCACCGGATAGCGATACCCGAGCTCGGCTAATGTCTTTAAACGTGCCTTTATCGCCAGTTTTATTTGCGTCTGAAACATTGAAACGTCCTTCAGCGCGTCCACCTAGATCTAATAATGTCCCATCTTTTTCATAAATCGTTACTGCGGAAGCAGTAGATAGACTCATAGCCGAAAGAATTGCTGTTGCTAGAATAGCTTTGTTCATGTCCTGGTCCTTCTAATCTCTTTAATAAGAGGTAATGGGTAAGCTCACTTTCCTTTGTGAACAGTCAAAGGAAGTTTCCTATAAGTTGCCACCGTCCGCACGAGATTCGCACTGCGCTTCAGTTTGCTAGGGTGCATCTGGAATATTTTGAAGGGTCTCTTCATATCGATTGCGTGATTAAAGAATGAAAGTGCAATGAGATCTTAGATAGTGTGATTTTTGAAGATGAAAAACAGAAAACGCTAATGTACATGGTAAAAGCACATCCAAATACCATATGAATTAGATTGAAATGTGAAGTTAACGTCAGAGTTGGTGTTGGAAATATATGTTTTTACAATTATTATCGTCTCAAAAGTGCGAATTACGTTTGTTAGGCCGCATATAAACTGGATTTGAGTCAAAACGGTTTGATTCGTGACTCCACACTGCTTATGTTAATAAGCAAGAGTTCGAGAGTGAACTCATCAGAGCAGTAGCTCTTTAAAGATGTGGTAGTCCAAGCTATAGGGTAGTCGCTAAATGGGCATAGATGTAAAACAATCTGCTATTGAAATGCGTTTCCAGAACGGAAAAAGTTCTGCGACCCCGTTACCGCAAGAGTTTGTTGAACCAGACACACCTCGTTTTCAATTTAAGAACGAAATCATTGTTAGTGAAAGCAAGAAGTTACTGGCCAGTGAATTGCTTCTTTCTCAGGAAGATGCCGCAATCCACACCACATTCATGAAAGGTGAGTTAGGCAAACGTCTTGCTAAAGATATTCTTGAACAACAGCTTCATTTCCTGATTTCGGTTAACCCTGCCTCTTTTCCATTCGAGTGTTTGTTCTTGAATGTGGAAAGACACGCCTTAAGTAATAGAAAAACCATTAACCTTCTAATTGCGGTTCACTCCCATCTAAAGTGCTATGGAAAATCGTTGGTTGTTGAAACAACCGAGCGCCAATATTCGATAGAAGGAAAAGACTATCTCAAGGGTGTAACCAAGTTGAAAGAAGTCGGGGTGAAACTCGCCTTAGATGACTATCAAGTTGGAGAAGATTTTAGAGACGAAGAATTGAGTGCCGGTTTATACGATTACGTAAAAGTCGACAATCCATTTTTTGATCTCAAATCGGGTATGAGTCATTCTTGTGAAAAACTAGACATCATTCTTCAACAAAAATCGTCTAGTGATGCGAAATGGATTGTGGAAAGAGTAGAAGATCAGAGCTCCCTCAATCATCTTCTACCTTTTTCTTTTTGGGGTTATCAAGGCTACCTATTCAATCCGATACAGGCACACTATCCTGAGTATTCTCTTTTCTAGCTTCCAGCTTATTTACGCGTCTCTTTGTTCGCCATAAATTCAGGAAATTCGGAAGAAGCGAAGCCAGTATCATCCCTAGCATTAAACCTATTTGCGTATTGCTGTAGGTTTCATTCATCAATAAAACACCACCAGTAATCCCGGCAATAGGGTTGGCGATACCGCTGAATGTGAACTCGACTATGGTCATTTTTCGGATTAACCAAACATACATTCCGTAAGCAACAGCCGTATTCAGAATAATTATCCAAGCAATTCCAAACCAATTGGTTGCGCTGATGTCTTGATTAGCTACTGCTTGAAAAGCAGAAGGTTCGAACAACCACTGAGCACTTGCTACAACGCCGAGTGCCGCGCCACCTATAATAAGCTGCCAACTTAAAACCCCCCACCAGTGCATATCTTTCGATAGTTGTTGAGTAAGTGTACTGCCAATAATAATGCACCAAATCGCGCAAAACATAGCAATTAAACCGGTTGTACCGAGTTCAATTTGGCTTGGATCGAAAAGAAACCAAGCGAAACCCACCAAAGCAAACCCAGAAACGATTTGAATGCCTGAAGGTTTATTCTTAAACCACAACCATTGAAAAATCATAGCGAAAATCGGAACAGAGACCATTCCTACGCCAGATATCGCCGCTGGTAACGTGGCAGCCATAAGGAAAATCATGGCGAAAAATGCGCTGATATTCACTAAGGAAAGAATGACTAAAGGCTGCCACTGATTTCTTTTGGGCATGATGGGGCGAAGTGCGAATAAAAGGAGACCAGCAGGGAAAGCACGAATAAAGCCCAGCAATAATGGTGGCCATTCAGACAGAGTAAACTGTGTTACGGCGTATGTAGTACCCCAAAAAAAAGCAGGGATCATAGCAAGAAATATGTTCATGTTAACTATGTCTATGTGAAGATAATGTGGGTAATGTACTCTAATTGTAGTTCAGTGTAAAGTATCTTTATGTGAAGATACAAATTCAAAGGAGTGGGTTACCAATCAAGGCTACCCACTCTATCTATACAAAGCTGAATTTACACAAAGCTGAGGTTATGTAGAAACAACCGCAAAAGAAGTGAATTTTGGCTTCTCAGTCCTAGTTCAATTCTTTTTGGACGGCTTTTTTAAGTTCACCGTAAGGTAGGAAGCCTGGGATAATTTCATCGTTAATGATCAGTGCAGGGGTTCCGCGTAAACCCAGTTGACCAAATGCTTGCATATTTCGAGATACGATGGATTGTTCTCGCTCACCTGTTTCTAGGTACTTTTCAGTGTTCGTTTCTTTAGCAATACGGTTGAGAGATTCGGCATCGTGTCGTGTTGGATGCGCGACCAATAGCCGATGAACTTCTGCAAACTTCTCAGGTTCTTTCTCCCAAACCTTTAACGCATAAAACGCAGAGTTTGTGTTGGTGCCACTGGCAATCTGTTGTTGTAGCGGCACATAGATATTAACAACTTTTACGTTGTCCATCTCCGTGAGCAACTTCGCCAAGCCAATTTCCAAGCGCTTACAATATGGGCGGTTATAGTCGGTAAAGTTAATGATGGTCAGAGCTGGGTTTTCTGCGCCAGATTTGCTGTGTTCCGGTGCTTGAGTCAACCAACTTCTTTGCTCTTTTAGTGCGACTTCGACTTGCTTTAACTGAGTGACATAGGCGTCTAAGCTTTTGCTTAAGTCACCAATGATTTGAGGGTGCCCTTTCAATATGGCGTTGATTTGCGCCAATTGAGTTGTTTGCTCTGGAGTTAATGAAACCGCCGCTTTGCCTTCTTCTGCATAGCTTGGCATCACCAAGCCAAACGCTAGCCCTAATCCACCAAGCCATTTTGTAACGTATGTCATTTTCTGGATCCTTATGCCAGCAGTAAACGTAGCCATAACCCCCAAGGAGTAGAAAACCCTGTGGTCATAGACTGAATTTCACCATCTTTGACGATGGCGATTGTAGGAGTGACTTGGGCTCGCCAGTACTGATTAATACTGCCCTCCAAATCATTAATTACTGTGAAGCTGTAGTCGTTATTCTTCATGTATTCGAGCAAGCGATCATCTTCTCCAGATGCCAAAGCGATCGAAACCACTTCGTAGTGATTGGACAAAACATCAATGCTCGGTGTTGTTAGGCTGCATACGCCACACCAGGTCGCCCAGAAATAAACCAAGACAGGCTTATCGCGGCTTAACTCAGTAACATTAACGAAAGAACCATCAATTGCCTTTCCTTGAGTAATCGGCATATCGTGAAAATCTACATGCTTGGTTCGCCACCAATCGAGTAGCCCAGTAATTAGAATAATAAGCAAGAGGTAGCCCGTGAGGTTTCTTACTATTTTGAACATCAGTTTATTTTCCTCTTGCCAGATCGAGAGATTGTGAAATGGAATCTTGAGTGAGCAGCACTGGAAGGGCATTCCCCAGAGGTGCGTTGGGACCGTATACCACATTAAGTGGCACACCATATCTACCGTGACTCATCAAAAATTCAGTAATAGCATTACTTGGTGTTGTCCAATCTCCTCGCATTAAAATGACGTCAGACGCTTGCATCAGATCATACGCTGGGGATTGCAATATAGTGCCAATCTTGTTTGCTTTGCAGGTAATACACCAATCAGCAGTGACATCTACAAATACTAGCTTGCCATCCGCTACATGTTGCGCGATGGCTTGTGTATCCAATTTTCGCCATTGCAAATCATCGACAATCGGTGTTGCCCAATGTGATGAAAGTGACCCAGCTATCGCCATGCCTAATCCAGCAACCAGTAATACCGAGCTACCATAAATCGTGACTCTTCTGGTGCCATATTTTGAAACCAATACAGCCAGCAAAAACACAAATGTAATGACACTGACCATTATGGTTGCAAATTGACCTAGGTGCGTAGAAAGCAGCGAAATCAGCCAAAAGGATGTTAACGACATCATTAAAGCAAAAACGACTCTAACTCTACTCATCCAAGCGCCAGGTTTTGGTAGTAACCCAATGGTTTTTGGGAATAAAGCGAACATAAACCAAGGAAAGGCTAAGCCGATACCCAAAAATGTAAATATGAGCAGAATGTCAAAAATATGGCTTCCTAACGCGAAAGCGACTGCGGTACCTAAAAACGGAGCGCTGCAAGGTGTGGCAAGCAATGTTGCAAAGGCACCTTGGAAAAATGGCTTCGACAGCCCTTTCCCCCTGTCGCTAGCCAAAGTATTTGACCAAGAGTTAGGGAGTTTGAACTCAAAAACGCCGAATAAATTTAAGCTAAAGCCTAAGGTGACAACCGCTAGAAAGACCAAAAACCAAGGCTGCTGGAATTGGATTCCCCAGCCAATGGTATTACCTGTCCATTTAAGAGCTATAAGGGCAATGGCAAGAACCCAAAATGAAGAAATGATGCCAGCAGCAGAGGCGAGAAATTGTGCTCTGTGCAACGCAGGCTTGTCGCCAGAAAGCAACACACTATTGACCTTGATTCCAAGGACGGGGAGTACGCACGGCATAACATTTAAAATCAGTCCCCCTAGGAAAGCGAACCATAACATTAGCGCTGTATTTCGATTTTCGGACTCAACTTTTCCTATTGAATATGGCGCAATGAATTCTTGCAGGAGTAAGTCGTCCCTTACTGTAATGCGCAGGTCTTTATTGTTTAAATCAGGTTTCCCAAGCGTGTTCGAGACAGGGGAAATGGCGGTTAACTGGTGGTCTCGGATTGAAATTGTGGGTGCTTGAAAATGGTTATCTCCTGATTCCAATGTTTCTATAAATAGACTTGGATTATTCCATCCATTCTTGTTTTCCAAAGTGACTTTGAGTAGCTGATTACCTTCATCCCAAATGACGCGTGACACCATCGCACTGCCGTAACTTAACGGAATTAAAGACATGGCCCGATTGTGAAGCATCATGGTGTCACCGTTTGGCTGTAGTGACTTAGGATCAAAAGACAACTGGATAGGGTAGTCGGTAAGAACGCAAATGTCGGTGCAACTGGGTAAAGTAAGCGTAGCGTTAATATCTGTGGCTGTTTTTGGGTTACTCAAAACGATATCTAAAGGAAATGCCACGTAGTTTTGATAGCCCAGAACGGTTAAACCGAACTGCTGGTAGTAATCTGGGATTGGCCAATGCCATTGGATGTCTTCGATATTGGAAGCGGTCGAGTAATCGAGTGAGGGAGAAACACCACCTTCGCCAGGAGTGCGCCAGTAGGTTTTCCAACCGCCATCTAACCTCACTTCCAACAATGCATGAACTGTCTTTGTTTTAACGTCTTGCGTGCCAGTTAATGATAATTTTACCGATACAGGGGGGTGCCTATCACTTTGAAGCCAAGATGTCGTATACGCTGTGCCATGAGAAGAGATCGACACAATACAAATAGCCAAAGCAAAAACGTATCGGAATATAGGTAGTATTTTCAAAGCATGCCTATTTTGGGCTCGTAGTAATGTAGATTCTATACCCAATTGACCTCTCGCTGAACCAAGTACCTTGGGACCATTTGGGTAAATAAAATATAAACAGATTTCACCAGTTTACCCAACTCGTCTAACCTTTATGAGATTTGGTCGGGCTTAAAATGAGTTTCTTCCTTCAACTTCCAGAAAAACTGAATGGAATAAGCTTGGGTTCAATAAAAACTAAGTGAGATACCTTTAATGTCGATTCGAAACCTACAGCAGCTATTCTATTGACGGCTTTTTGTAGCAACAAAAGACGACAAGCTAAGTAGGGTGTTTAGATATAAGACCTGTTTGTTGCCAAAAATATTCCCAAAAATAAGAAAAAAATTTGAGTAAACAGTCAGTTCGGTAGAATGAGAAATGAGATCCTGCAACAAGGTTTTCATGAATCATGTGTGAATGTTGTCATTTTTGCCTACAGATATCACAATCAAAGCGATTTTTTCCTGCTATCGGCAGAAAATCGTATACACCAGCAAAAAACTCGCGTAACTTGGTAGTTGGCCTGTATGCAGACCTATTTATTTGCTGTTTCTGACTCAAGAAGTCTTCTTAAACCTACTGTCTGACAGTCTGTTCTTGAAGTGTTTTCTTTTAGATGTTTAGACCTCTTATAAGTAACTCTAATCTGGCTGACTAACAATTATGGCGCGAAGGTCGCGCTGTGAGATACAAAGATACAATTTAGGAAATACCCATGTCTAAGACAACTGGCACAGTTAAGTGGTTTAACGAAGAAAAAGGTTTTGGCTTTATTACTCAAGAAGACGGTGGTGCAGACGTATTTGTTCACTTCCGTGCTATCACTGGTGACGGATTCAAAACACTTGCTGAAGGCCAAAAAGTATCGTTTGAAGTTGAGCAAGGCCAAAAAGGTCCTCAAGCTGCAAACGTTGAAAAAATCTAATTGAGTTTAGATTGATAGAATGCATCGCCCCGCTCTCTCACCCGAGGTAGCGGGGCGAATTCGTTTTATCGCTAGTAATAATTCGTAGAATTGTTCGTAATACAGGCTTAGGGTCTAGCTAGAACCTAAGCTTTTTCTGTTTTTGTAAATCGGAAGTGACTGGTTGAATATTAGTCAGTAACTTGGGTTCCAGAATCTGAGTACTGGAAACCGATAGCTAGGAATTGAACGCTAAAAACCGAGAATCAAGAAACCAACCTGCAACTGCTTTTGTCATAGCGCTCGTATGCGTCGTATTCTAAAAAACACTACGCTTTAAGAGCGAGTTTTGAGCCATCAAACTTCAAATGGCTTAGTAAAAGCTGCACACTCTTCTTACCTTTATCATCAAACATCATCCCGTAACGTGCGTAATGATGGGACTTCTGCATATTACAAATCTTGCCGGTAAGCTGAGGAAGGTCTACTTTCCCACGCGTTCGCTCCACTATGCTGATTTGCACGGGCTCTTCTATTTGGAATGTGCGTATCAAAGGGCTTGTTATGATACGGCACCCCCCTTTAGAGATGTCTCTTACTTCACACTCCAAGCGCTGGCCGTTATAAAAAACTACAGCGGCGAGTGATACGTCGTATCTGGGTTCTTTGCGAAGCTGCAGCACTTTCATATTTGCTGGGATGGACAACATGATCATGCGAACGGGTTCGTTAACGATATGCATGATTTGGCAACGAAAATATATAAGGGCACCTTCACCACGCGGTGAAATAGCGCGAACATTAACCCAAAAACCTTCCTGAAAAAAGTATTCGTAATCTTCGTCTGAGATATCTGGTGCACCCAACAGTATGTAATCTGTTCCGATGGTTCCTATGAAAGGTGTAATACCTTTATAGTTAATACCTACGGGAGTAGAGATGTTGATGGTTACATCACTGCTGTGTTCAATCATTGCTAAAGCATCTGAGCTTTTAAGCGTTGTTTCAGCACCTTTAAAGTTATCCGTATTGGTATTAACTTGTAGGTTTGCTGCCGCCGAATTGTCCGCCATGGTAGTCCTTTTTGACCTTTATTCGCCTCGCACTAAGTCATTGTAAGACGATGATATATATACGCACGACTGTTATTTAGTTTTTATGTGCTTTGATGCATTAAAAGTCGTGATTATCGCTTTGACATTATAAATTAACTTTTATAAATCGATTATAATCGACGTTTGCGAATGTGAGCTGTGCGAATAAATATTCGCGTGATTGGACCATAGATTGATGTATGGCTCAATAAATTATATTAAACAAAATATAGGATATGATTCTAGTTTAGTAACGACTTTCTCAATTGGCGAATTAAGCGTATTTAGGAGACAATACTAAGAACATGACATGCATTGAGCGGACTTAATGTTGGGAACAAGAAAATGAGTAAAGGATATTTGGCACAAGAGCCCTCTAAAAAACAGCTCATTCAGAAACTTTGGGGTGATTTTGGACGACTCGAACGCTGGTTTTTGAGCTCAATTGGCAACACTGATGATGTTGGACAGAGTGAAAATGCTAAAAGCGTTATTGCTAAATGGATAGAGTTACCCGAAACGCTCGCACATCCAAAAGGCTGGAATACCGAACGATCCACCGATAGAAAACTCAAATCTTATATTGTAGAAGCCAATTGGTATTTGAATTTCTCCACTCAAAAAGATCCGAGATCCCTTATGCCAATCGGGTTGGAAGTCAATCCTACTCCTTCGCAATACGTGATTGTGATGTCCGACTTGCACGATTATGGCCTAACTGAGGTTGTTAAACAGTCGGATGTTAGACACTGGAAGCTTTGCCTCAAATGGTTAGCGAATTTTCATGCTAAGTATTTGGGCGTGAGTCACCTCAATTCCGGTCAAGACGAAGTCTTATGGGCGCAAGGAACCTACTGGCATTTGGATACCCGCCCTGATGAACTTCAAACCATGGCGGCAAACCAGTTTAAGAAACACGCAAAACTCATCGATTCGGTCTTGAAGTCAGCGCCATTTCCTACGCTTGTTCATGGCGATGCTAAGCTGGCAAACTTCTGTTTTTCACCCAAAATGGATTCAGTTGGTGCAGTGGATTTCCAATATGTAGGGGAAGGGTGCGCAATGAAAGATGTCATGCTTTTCATTAGCAGTTGTGTGCCCATTGAAGAAGCCAAAAATGTTGAAAAGCTGTTGTTAGATTACTACTTTTCCCAATTTGAAGATGCCATGACGTTCTATCATCCAGAACAAAATGCAAGATTGGTTATTCAGAGCTGGGAACCCTTTTATTATGTGGCTTGGGCGGATTTTCTAAGGTTTCTCTATGGTTGGAGCCCAGAACACTGGAAGATCAATGAATATTCACTTTCATGTGCTACAAAAGGGCTCGAATACATTGTGAAGTAACGAATATTAAGGAATACCTTATTTCCAATCGATCCCTCTGTTTTTGTTGTTAATGATAATTATTATTGTTTGAGATGTTGTAAACGTTACAGAAATTTTGTAGTTTTTCTCAACAAATTTGAAATAGGTAAGTTTTTGGGATGCGCATCGTAGTTAGCTGATGTAAAGTAGCACGCTGTTTTAGCTCAGTTGAACACTAAGTAGCCCATAGCTCTTACCTCTCGGACTGATAGTTAACACCTATTGTTAATTTACGTGAGACATTGATAGGGTCTGTTAACTCTAGTTGTCTCTATGAAAACCCCTCTTTAAGGAAAGATGATGGTAATACCTGAAAACAGCTGCATCGTTATCTTCGGTGCCTCTGGCGATTTGACTTACCGCAAGCTGATCCCTGCGTTATACCATTTGTACGCAAGCAAACAGCTTCCAGAATCCTTTGCGATTTTAGGCGTCAGCCGCACTGAATACAGTGATGAATCTTATCGCGACAAGTTGAAACGCTCTCTTCAGGAAATGGAAAAAACGGAACCTGAAACGTTAGATGCGTTTATTAACTACCTACATTACCAAGCGATAAACACTTCCGACACCGCCGATTACGCCAAACTGGTTACTCGCTTAGATGAACTCTCTGAAAGCTATCAGTTTGAACAAAGCAATACACTCTTCTATTTAGCTACACCACCAAGCCTTTACAGCGTGATTCCAGCCAGCCTCGCAGCGCATGGCTTGAACGATGAAAGCGAAGGTTGGAAGCGTCTGATTATCGAAAAGCCGTTTGGTTATGATTTGGAATCTGCGCAGAAGCTAGATAAAGAAATCCATGAGCATTTTCAGGAACATCAGATTTACCGTATCGACCACTACTTAGGTAAGGAAACGGTACAAAACTTGTTAGTATTCCGCTTTTCTAACGCCATGTTTGAGCCGTTGTGGAACCGTAACTTTATTGATTACGTGGAAATCACCGGCGCTGAGTTTTTGGGTGTGGAAGAACGTGGCGGCTACTACGATGGATCGGGTGCTGTGCGCGATATGTTCCAAAACCACTTGCTACAAGTATTGGCAATGGTAGGTATGGAGCCCCCTGCTCAAATCAATGCAGACTCAATGCGCGATGAAGTAGTGAAAGTTCTTCAGTGCTTGAAGCCGTTAGAAGAAAATGATCTTCGCAACAATCTAGTATTGGGTCAGTACACAGGTTCTGATGTGCGTGGTGAATTCCTTCCAGGGTATCGAGACGAGACAGGTGTTGCAGAAGATTCGCGTACTGAAACTTACGTAGGATTGAAAGCGTACATCAACAACTGGCGTTGGAATGGTGTGCCGTTTTACGTTCGTACAGGTAAGCGCCTACCAACACGTGTAACCGAAGTGGTCATTCACTTCAAACGCACACCACATCCAGTGTTTGGTTTGGATGCCCCAGAAAACAAGCTGATCATTCGTATTCAGCCTGACGAAGGTATTCAAATGAGCTTCGGCCTGAAAGAGCCGGGCGCTGGCTTCCATGCGAAAGAAGTGAAAATGAACTTCCACTACGCCTCTCTTGAAGAAACTCAGATGCTGACAGCTTATGAACGTTTACTTCTGGACTCGCTAAATGGCGATGCAACGCTATTTGCTCGTAGTGATGCAGTAGAAGCGTGTTGGAAGTATGTACAGCCGATTCTGGACTTCAAGCAAGATCCTCAATCACTGTTTGGTTACGCCTGTGGAACATGGGGACCTATTGAGTCTGATAAGCTACTTCAGCGTGACGGACGTGCATGGCGTTTCCCTTGTAAGAACCTTACTGACACGGATTACTGCGAACTATGATCAATCATAAGATCTTTCAAACTGCGGATCAGGTAGTAGAAAGCCTCGCGAACGACCTGAAAACATTCAGCGAGCAAGGCAAGCCTGTTCACATTTCTTTGTCTGGTGGTAGCACCCCAAAAATGTTGTTCAAGCTTTTGGCGACAGAGGTTTACGCAACGGCTATTCAATGGCAAAACCTGCATTTCTGGTGGGGCGATGAGCGTTGTGTTGCCCCTGAAGATGCGGAAAGCAATTACGGTGAAGCGAACACACTATTGTTTAGCCAAATCGAAATTCCAGCAGAAAACATCCACCGTATCCGCGGTGAAAACGAACCAAAAGCAGAAGCTGAGCGCTTTGCCAATGAAATGGCAGAAGTGATCCCAACTGAAAACGGCACGCCAGTTTTTGATTGGATCCTGCTTGGTGTGGGCGCTGATGGTCATACGGCTTCGTTGTTCCCAGAACAAACAAATTACAACGATGAGAATCTATCTGTTTTGGCTTCTCATCCAGAGTCTGGTCAAATTCGCGTGTCGAAAACAGCCAAAGTGCTGGAAGCGGCAAAACGCATTAGCTACCTAGTATTAGGTGCTGGCAAGATCGAGATTGTACACGAAATTCACACTACTCCGGCGGATGCACTGCCTTATCCGGCAGCGAAAATCCAGTCCAAAGCGGGCGAAACGGAGTGGTACTTAGATTCAGACGCAGCAAGTAAAATTGCCTGATCGATTAATGGAGATGAATAATGAAAGGTGATATCGGTGTTATTGGCCTAGCAGTAATGGGCCAGAACCTTATCCTAAACATGAACGACCACGGTTTTAAAGTGGTTGCTCACAACCGTACTGCTGCGAAGGTAGACGAGTTCCTAGAAGGCCCGGCGAAAGGCACAAACATTGTTGGTGCATACTCTCTAGAAGAGCTAGTAGAGAAGCTAGAAGCGCCGCGTAAAGTGATGCTTATGGTTCGTGCTGGTGACGTTGTAGACACGTTCATCGAAAACCTAATCCCACTTCTAGACGAAGGCGACATCATCATCGATGGTGGTAATACTAACTACCCAGATACAAACCGTCGTGTAGCGCATTGTCGCGAGAAAGGTATCCACTTCATCGGTACTGGTGTATCTGGTGGTGAAGAAGGTGCTCGCTTTGGTCCTTCAATCATGCCAGGCGGCGCGCCTGAAGCTTGGGAAGCGGTTAAGCCAATCTTCCAAGGTATCTCTGCAAAAACTGACGCTGGTGAGCCTTGCTGTGACTGGGTTGGTAACGATGGTGCGGGTCACTTCGTTAAGATGGTACACAACGGTATCGAATACGGTGACATGCAGCTTATCACTGAAGCATACCAGTTCATGAAAGACGGTCTTGGTCTTTCAGCTGACGAAATGCAAGCTGTATTTGCTGATTGGAACAAGACTGAGCTAGACAGCTACCTAGTTGAAATCACAGCTGACATCCTTGGCTACAAAGATGAAGACGGTGAAGCTCTTGTTGAGAAGATCCTAGACACAGCCGGTCAGAAAGGTACTGGTAAGTGGACGGGTATCAACGCACTAGACTTAGGTATTCCTCTAACGCTTATCTCTGAGTCTGTATTCTCTCGTTGCCTGTCTGCACTGAAAGACCAACGTGTTGAAGCTGAAAAACTGTTCGGTAAGACTATCGCTCCAGTTGAAGGCGACAAGAAAGAGTGGGTTGACGCACTTCGTCAAGCTCTACTGGCTTCAAAGATCATCTCTTACGCTCAAGGTTTCATGCTTATGCGTGAAGCGTCGAACGAAAACGGTTGGGATCTAAACTACGGTAACGTAGCACTAATGTGGCGTGGTGGTTGTATCATCCGCAGCGCATTTCTAGGTAACATCCGTGATGCGTACGAAGCAAACCCAGACATCGCGTTCCTAGGTTCTGACGAGTACTTCAAAAACATCCTACAAAACAGCCTAGCAGCATGGCGTAAAGTAGCAGCGAAATCTCTAGAGTCTGGTATCCCAATGCCATGTACGATTTCTGCGCTATCTTTCCTAGACGGTTACACAACTGCACGTCTACCAGCTAACCTGCTTCAAGCTCAGCGTGACTACTTTGGTGCTCACACTTACGAGCGTATCGACCGTGAGCGTGGTGAATTCTTCCACACGAACTGGACAGGTACAGGCGGCGACACTGCTTCTACAACTTACGACGTGTAATTACCTCGTAATCCAAATTCAAAGGGTGCCAATTGGCACCCTTTTTTGTTACCCAGAGAAATTGGAGTACAGTATCGTTACTATCTAATACGCAAACGAGCAATTTTGTTCAATCTCAGTGCTCTTTGATGCCCTATTCTTAACTCATTCAGGACGAATCGGAAATTGACCATGCAAGACAAAAATCAATTCCATTACCAAGGGAATCAGAGCATTGAGGGGTTATTGTTACTCACAGCAAACATGAGTGATTTTACCTACGACAAACATGCTCACGAAGAATACTCGTTTGGTGTGACCTTAAAAGGGCGACAAGACTTTTTTTGCCGAACTCAATTCCACCAAAGCCCTGCGGGTGGAGTGATTGTATTCAACCCAGAAGACGTACACGATGGGCGATCTGGCGGCTCGGACGATCTCGAATACATCATGTTGTATGTTCACCCGAGCCAATTGGAACCCTATTTCCAAACAGTAGGGGTGAGTCAACCTTCAAATGTAAGAGTCGAAAAAACGCTCATGGACGACGGTGTATTTCGCCAGCAAGTGATCACAATGTCACAATGGATTCATTCAGAATCCGTATCCAAAGTCGAATATGATGCCGGTCTATTGGAAATGGCACATTCCATTGCTCGCTTGAGTGGCAATTCTCCAATACTGACTAGTGATGGCAACCGAAAAGAGTCGCTCGTAAAGCGCGCAAAAGACTTCATACATGAACATGCTGCGTTAGACATTTCTGTTGATGACATCAGCGTTGCTGCCAGTATGTCTAAATATCATTTGATACGAGCATTCAAAGCGCAATACGGGATCACACCACATCAATATGTTTTAAGTTGCCGCGTGAATCTCGCTCGAAAATCGCTGGAATCAGGGCAAACCGCGACCGATATAGCCCACATTGCTGGGTTTTCCGACAGCAGTCATTTTAATCGTAGGTTTAAACGAGTCTATGGGATGACCCCTGCACAATACCAAAAGCAGCGCCTCTCCTAATTAAATACATTCGCTTTAATCAATACAAGCACTCAAGAGTATAAATCGATGCTAGAAATCTTCGCCTACGCCATAGGGGTTATGTACACGCCTGGACCTGTGAACTTACTGGGCTTAAACGGTGGTCTGCAAAGCAATACAAAACGATACCTTGGTTTTTTTGCCGGAGTCGGTATGGCTATGTTTATCTTATTTGTATCAATCAGTTGGGCTGGAAAAGCGTTAATTTCTACTCAATGGCTACCCTATGTTGCTTTGATAGGATGCAGCTACATTTTGTATATCGCATGGAAGTTATATATCAGCGACGTGAGCTCACTCAGTGTCGGCGATAAATCCGAGAAGATACTGAGCTTTAAAGATGGGTTATTCATTCAACTGCTCAACCCTAAGGCACCAGCTGTGGTTTTACCTGTTGCGGCGGTGCAATTTCCGGCGAACGGTATTGTAGGCATGGATGCGGTGCTTTGGTCGGGTATTCTTGCCGTTTTGGCATTCGGAGCCCCAACATCTTACTCCATACTCGGAGAAGTTTTAGGTCACAAGCTCAAAAACCCTAACGTGTTTTCAGTTTTCAACCGAATCTTGGCATGGTTACTTGCTGCGGTGGCATTCAGTTTAGGGTTTGAAACTATCTATATACCCAAGTAACCTCAAGATGCTAGGTTCAGCGAGAGTTAACTGGCTTTCAGGAAAGGCATCGATTGGTAGATCTAGTGGTTCTAAATCAAGAATCGATAACGCAGTATGAAAGTCAGTTAAACTCGCCCTTGGGAGCCCATATTCTGCCCCACTTCATCGTCTAAGAACTTGGAAAGGACTCGTCATTCCGCTGCGTTCTTGTCCTTGAATTGAAACAGAATATGAGGCTCTGAATCCTGTACCTTGAGGTCACTTGGGTATATCCCCCATTTTGGGATCTACTTCCTGAAGCTCTTCTCGAACGCGATTTCTGACAAAATATTACATAAATCTGATTGAATATTGAGCATGAAGTCATTAATATCTGCGGCTTGATTACGTAAGGTGAATGATATCGAGCGTAATGATTCATGCAGTTTGAGGTTCAAGATGTTCAATAAGTACTATGTATTCGTTCCAAGTGAATTGGAAAATGAAAGCAAAAACAATAATAACGCGTCATGCGAAAAAGAAGCTCAACGTCAGGCATTAGTGAAGCAAGCTCAAGAAGAAGCGATCTAACCCAACGCGGTTAAGACATTCGCCATTCCATTGCGACACATTTATTTGAAAAGCCTCGAAGATCGAATAGGTCTTCGGGGCTTTTTGTTTATTTTATCTGGTTTGTCACTTTTGGGCTCTTTGCATTGTCTAGTTATAAACGCAAAGAGGAGACATTATGACAACCCTACTACGAATTGATACTAGCCTAAGATTGGATGGCTCTTACTCACGTGAGCTTACTCAAGATTACCAAGATAAGTGGTTGACCCGAAATCCAGAGGGTAAAGTGATTTACCGCTGCTTGGCGACGAATCCGATTCCGCATTTGACCCAGCCTGAATATGAACGCTTTTATACTCAACTTGGAGAAACAAACTCGCGTTCAGACCAACTAATTCAAGAATTATTATTGGCAACTGAAATTGTAATCGGAGCGCCATTGTACAATATGTGTATTCCGTCGACTTTAAAGGCTTATATTGATCATATCGTACGCTCGGGGGCCACATTTGATTGGGCTGATGGTGCAATGGTCGGAAGGCTACAGGGGAAAAAGCTGACTTTATGTATTTCTAGAGGCTCATGCGAGCCCGAAGATGGGTATAAAATTGATTACTCCACGGAATATCTTAAGGCTGTATTTGGATCGATAGGTATTTTTGATGTTGTTCGCATCGCTTACACCAAAACAGTAACTGAAACTCCGAAGCTTATTAGGGGCTAGTGGCGTTGCAGAACTCTTCTATGTAGAGGGATTGAGTTTGAAAAACAATCATATAGAGATCTTCGAACTTCTTAGACCCAAGTTGTTGGGTCTGTCTTACCGGATTTTAGGGTCTGCAGCGGATGCTAGTGACATTGTTCAAGATACGTATCTCAAATGGACAGCAACGGATATAACGGTTATCGAGAATCCACAGGCTTGGTTAATGAAAGTTACGAGTCGTTTATCGTTAAACAAGCTCAAATCTTCTCATCACGCTAAAGTAGAATATGTAGGAGCCTGGATACCCGAACCGATGGCGGTTGATAGCTATCGTGGACCTGACGAAAACCACGAACAAAATGACAGTATTTCAATCGCACTTATGTTTGCGTTGGAAAAACTCAATCCAGTAGAGCGTGCTACTTTTATTCTTCACGATGTCTTTGAGCAAAAATTTGATTTTGTGGCAAATGTGATAGGAAAAAGTATCGATAACACTAGAAAAATCGCCACTAGAGCTAGAGTTAAATTGCATCAAGATCAAACACCTTATTCTATCGACCAGAGTATTCACAATCAGCTTGTTGAACAGTTCCACCAAGCAATTGAACAACAGGATTTGTCTGGCTTGATTTCGTTGCTCAATGAAGAAGCACGAATGTATACAGACTCAGGAGGCCACGTAAAAGCAATCTATCGCACAATGATAGGGGATTCATCCATCGGTCACTTTTTTGCCAAGCTTGAGGTGATAATCGGGAAGAGCGCTAACTTATGGCATATTGAACAGTGCCATGTTAATGGAGAAACCGGTTTGAAAATTATCGAAGATGACAAAGTCGCAACCATTCTGTGCTTTCAAGTTATTGATGAGAAAATCGCGAATATATATGCTCAGCGAAACCCAACGAAACTTGGAGCATGCTAAATACCAGAAACTACCTTACCCCACATCTATTTATTCCCTGACTAGCTAACTGATTTATTCCCTTTTACACTAAAATGAACGTTCTTTTTGTTAGTTCAGTGCACCATGAGTCTCCAGCTTTCATCATTCAATCTCAGAATCATTATTTTCAGAGCTATAAGTTTTAGAACTATCCAATTCGAGAGTCATATATGGATCCATTAACACAGGGCTTACTAGGCGCTTCCTTGCCTCAGTCGGTGAGCAAAAAACAAAATGTGGTTGTCGCTGGGGTTTTAGGGTTGCTTGCAGGAATGGCTCCCGATTTGGATGTGCTCATCCGTTCATCAACAGACCCACTGTTGTATTTGGAATTCCATCGTCAGTTTACTCATTCTCTCCTGTTTATCCCAATTGGAAGCTTAATCTGTGCCTTGGTTTTACATCCGCTCATCGCAAAAAGGCGCGAGCTTTCATTTAAACAAAGTTGGCTTTTTTGCGCATTAGGTTATGGCACTCATGCGCTGCTGGATGCGTGCACCAGTTATGGAACACAACTGTTTTGGCCGCTTAGCAATGCACGTTTTGCGTGGAATACGGTATCCATAATCGACCCTGCATTTACTCTTCCAATATTGGTGTTACTTGTATTTGCCGCGCTGAAGCGGACCCCTTTGTTCGCTCGTATCGCGTTTCTTTGGGCGCTTATCTATCTCACATTAGGAATGGTTCAAAGAGACAGAGCTGAAGAAGCAGGGTGGCAATTGGCGAAAGAGAGACAACACACGCCGATTAAGCTGGAAGCCAAACCGAGCTTCGCGAATCTTTTACTTTGGAAAGTGGTCTATGAGACCGAGGACCATTTCTACGTGGATGCTATAAGAGTAGGTACATCAGTGAAAACCTATCCCGGCGAATCCACTAAAAAGTTAAATATAAGCCGAGATTTTCCATGGCTCGACCCCAATTCGCAGCAAGCCAAAGACATCGAACGTTTTCACTGGTTTTCTAATGGGTATATTGCTCAAGACCCTATAGACAAGCTGCGCATTATTGATGTGCGGTATTCCGTGGTACCAAACCAACTTAACGCTCTTTGGAGCATCAAACTATCACCCACCGCGCCCGTGGAGGCTCACGTAGAGTACGCCACACACCGAGATAACTCACCAGCTTCAAGAGACGTGTTTTTTAAAATGCTTTTTGATTATTGATTGGGTCTTTAGAAAGCATCACTAGATTCAACTAGGTTGAGTCGGTATTTATTCACTCAACGGCTAGAGCTGTGAGAAGGAAACCCCTGTTCTGGGCTAGCCAGAGCAGGGGTCGAATGAGAGAGTACTGAAAAGTAGAGGTATTATTTCACTGGTTCCCAGTTACCCCACTTATCTTTTTGATATGACGCTTTCGGGTTTTCACCGCCTTGAGTCCAGTATCGCGCTCTCCATTTTTCATTTTCGAACGTTACTATATCGCCAGTTTGGTAAATTTTTGTCGCATCCCATAGGTCAGCAGGCGGCTCTGTTGGTTTTGTCGGTGGATCAGTTGGCTTTGTTGGCGGTTCAATTGGACCTATAGAACCATCTTTAACACCAGTTAATATTTTACAGTCTTCATCAGACAGTTTGTTTCCGTTTACATCAATAAGCCCACATGTATTCACTACGTTAGTCATGTCCAATTTCGTCTGAGTAACTTTGTAGCCTAAGCCTTCACGTGCCGCATTGATGTGGTAACCAGGATCATGATCGACCATCCAGTTAAAGATACCACCCAGATTACGTTTTTTCGCGTACGCGGCTTTTGCGTAAACAGTTCGAGGTGTATCGATACTGACGTACTGTTTTGTGCTCTTGTTGAATAGGAAGTCTGCATTTGCGTCTATGTCGGTATAAATCTCATAGCCTTGCATGCCAGCGGCACCCGTGCTCTTAAAGCTCACAAGTTTATTCGCGTAATCAAAAAGCTCTGAAGAGCCAGTATCATAAGATTTGTTTGTTGAATTACCCGGTGTAAACGAGCCAACCAGAGGAGAAACGCTTTGAAGGTTCACTTGGCCTGCGTTACGGCTGTAGTTTGCGTAACCAATCTGAATCGCTGTTGATGGAATGCCAAGCACGTCAATCATGTAGTCGATTGATTTTTCAGCGGAGTGGAAAGTTTCGTCAGTTTTTAACAACTCGCCCGACAAGTTTGTGTGATGTGCAAGCTTATCTTGCCATTCACCCATGAAGTCGTATGTCATTAAGTGGACGTAATCCAGACCATTGTCTATCAAAGCTTTGATGTTTGAAGCGTCCAGTTTTGTCGCAGGAGCGCCCGCAGCGATAGCAATTTTCTTGTTTTGCATGCCAGCAGCATCTAGAGCAGTACGAAGCTCTTTGATAAGAAGTGCGTAGTTCTTACCATCGTCTGGTGACCATGAGTTTTCGCTCGCACCCGCACCACCTGGGTATTCCCAGTCAATGTCGAGCTGATCAAACATAGGGTATAAGGTGAACCACTTCACAGCACTGTCGACAAACACTTTACGAGATTCAAATGTACTTGCCATACGAGAGAAAGGTTCAGATAGCGACCAGCCACCTACACTAAATGCGAGCTCTAAGCCCGGATCGCGCTTCTTCATTTCACGTAAAACTGCAACTAGACCGCCCGCGTATTTCTGACCGGACTCAAAGGTAGCAGGACCGTTGAGGTCGTTGTGCCAATTACCGCTACCAGCACCAAGATCTTTCTGAAGATCTGCGTATAGGTCGGTAAAGACAATTGTGAAGTCTGGGTATCCACCATCGGCACAGATTTTCTTCGCGGATTTAACCGCAGAAGTAATCGTTGGGTCCCCTATTTCTGTCCCACAAAGCGCCATGAAAGAATAAACTAACTTGTCGTATTTTCCTTCAATGTCATTGATATTAAAACTACGCTCATACCCTCCCCAGTTAGAAACATATCCCGCTACTGGTAGTAGTGATGCGTTGTCTTCGTAAGTATTAAATACTTGTTCAGCTTGAGTCCATTTTGGAGCACTGTGTGCCGTGGCACTGCACGCCGCTAATATAGCTAAACTAACTATTTTCATAGATGGTTTCATTTAATCTACCTTCAATAATATTCAAGTTATTAATGTTTTTGTTTTACCAACATTATGTTTGTTGTTGCTGATAATTACGGTATGTCTTTTACAAAATATGGTCTATATGCAAATGTGCGCATAATTATTTTTTGAAGAATATTATTTGTAATGCGTGAGAAATTAAATTATTTAAAATCAATGGTTTATTTTTTAATGTCAATTTATTGTTATTATAATGTTCCGTTATTAATG
>NZ_BFAQ01000005.1 GCF_002933855.1 Vibrio penaeicida | reverse complement strand
CCATGCGCTTCCCATCAGAAGAAATCGTCGACTTATATAGCCACCGATGGGAAATAGAAGTGGGTTACCGAGAAATCAAATCTTCTTTACTCAACAATGAGTTCACGTTAAGAAGCAAACTTCCCGATATGATAGAACAAGAGCTGTGGGGAGTGCTACTTGGCTACAATATTATCCGATATCAAATGGTTAATATGGCAAAGACGATACTGGGGATTTATCCTAACCAACTGAGTTTCACTACAAGTGCAACCGCAATAATCCACTTGATATATGGGTTTTGGCTAGAAGCGGCAGGTACTATTCCCAAACGTATTAATCATCTTTTAGACGAAACACCGCATCATGTTTTACCACTAAAAAGAGAAGATAGAATATACCCGAGAAGCGTGAAACCTAGGAATAGAAAATACCCCAATAAAAAGAGTGCCAGTCAGCTTAACTGACTGGCATTAGCCTTATATAGCTTCCTTTTTTAATTTATTCACAGGAGGAAATCAGTTTGTTTCTTCCGCGTCACAACGTGCTTTGTCGTAGAGTTCTTCTTTCCCCCCTTTTCCTTTGAAAAGGAGTCGAATGACAAACCCTTTTTCAAGTAAAGGGTACATGTTTCCACAAGACCACTCTTGGCTGATTCTCTTGATGTTAGTGGTATTCCATTTGTAGCTACTACTTCCAGGCAAAGCCTCTACGTAATTAATGTAACCATCATCACTAATTTTAAGATTGCTAACATCTGATAACCATTCACGAGCCATTTTGATATCATTTTCGCTAGCAGTTGGAGCCGTAGGTTCATAACTTTTAATGCCACAACCAGCTGTAAGTAAAATTCCTAGTGTCACAACCAATGTTCGAAGTTTCATAGTTTTCCATAAATTTTATAATGTAACTTCCGCATTATATTTAACAATTAAAGTTAGAGAGAGGATTTAGCCCACAATTATTTAATGTTAATAGTATTAACAACATAATAAATCGAGCTAAAAAGATCTAATTTGTCTCATAGTTACTACAGCGAGCCAGATCAAAATGCTCTTCTCGACCGCCTTCACCTTTAAAGCCAATTTTCACCACAAAGCCAAGCTCTAAGAAGTCATACAGATTTTCGCATGCTCCTTCTTGGCTCATCTGTTTAATAACCTGTGTGTCCCACATGTAGCTATGAGGTACGGATTCAAAATACGTAATATAACCTTCGTCCGTAACCTTCATATTGTCTATGCCACTCAGCTTAACTTTGGCTTCCTTAATATCATCAGGTGCTGCTGTTGGTTCGGCTGCTTGGTAGTTGGTTACGCTACAAGCTGACAATGCTAGAGCAGCAAGTGATGGTAGTAAATACTTGTGTTTCATGACAATCCAAACTGTTGATTAGTATGTTGAAAATTATATTTCAGTACACATCAACACTCTTGCAGAACCATTAAATAAAAACCTTAAAGTACACATGCTCACCATTTGTTGTACTACCCGCTCCACACAAAAAAACAAGAGTTATTTTGCGTAAATCAACAACTCACAGGGCTAACAAATCTGCACTATTTAACCTCACTTTTCTTCCCAGAAAAACAAAGCTTCTTCCCCTCTTTTACTTCCTGTTTCGATAATGTATGTTGAGCAGTCTTGCACAACAAATTATCAACATAAGTATCAGCGCTGAATGGCAAGCAATAGCAATTTAGTCGCTACACACGGCATATGACAGAAAATACAAAAAATATTTAGGAAAAGAAGTAATGCAGTTCTCTACATTTGGTGAAAAATTTAATCGATATTCAGGTATTACCCAACTAATGGATGACTTAAACGATGGCCTCCGTACGCCAGGCGCCATCATGCTCGGAGGTGGTAACCCAGCCGCCATTCCTGCAATGCTCGAATATTTTCATCAAGCCAGTGCAAAAATGCTGGAAAATGGAGAACTGGTTGCCTCTATGGCAAATTACGATGGTCCCCAAGGGAAAAATGCGTTCATTTCGGCTTTAGCTTCTCTGCTAAAGGAGACTTATGGTTGGGACGTTTCAGAAAAAAACATCAGCCTAACCAATGGCAGCCAAAGCGGCTTTTTCTATCTTTTTAACCTATTTGCTGGTCAACAAGCCGACGGCTCGCATAAAAAGATATTACTTCCTCTTGCACCTGAATACATAGGTTATGGAGATGCGGGTATTGACGATGATATTTTCGTATCTTACCACCCAGAGATCGAAATGTTGGACAATCGCATGTTCAAATATCATGTGGATTTTGAACAGTTAAAAGTGGATGAATCTATCGCAGCGATTTGCGCATCAAGACCAACAAATCCAACAGGCAACGTGTTAACCGATGAAGAAGTGCGCAAGCTGGATAAACTAGCACGGGACAACAATATTCCACTGATTATCGATAACGCTTATGGCACCCCTTTCCCAAACATCATTTTTGAAGACGTGACGCCATTTTGGAATGACAACACCATCCTTTGCATGAGTATGTCTAAGCTCGGATTGCCGGGGCTCCGTTGTGGCATTGTGATTGCGAATGAAGAGGTTACTCAAGCCCTTGCAAACATGAATGGCATCATCAGCTTAGCGCCAGGAAGTTTAGGTCCAGCGCTAGGTAAGCACATGATTGAATCCGGTGATTTACTCAACCTAAGCCAAAACACCATCAAACCTTTCTATCAACAGAAATCTCAGCGCGCCGTTCAACTGCTGCAAGATGCCATCGATGACCCGCGTTTTCGTATTCATAAACCAGAAGGTGCTATTTTTTTATGGCTATGGTTCGATGAATTACCTATCACTACAATGGAATTATACAAACGCCTGAAAGACCGAGGCGTTCTGATTGTCCCAGGTGAATATTTCTTTATAGGTCAGAAAGATGAATGGGATCATGCTCATCAATGTTTGCGCATGAACTACGTTCAAGATGATGAAGCAATGCAAAAAGGCATTGCAGTGATTGCTGAAGAGATAAAAAAAGCTTATACAAATATATAAGCTTTCTCAGCATAGGAAGTAAGAAGCCAGTAATTTAGCTCTGCTGGCTTGGGTCGCGAGAAACTACATTCAAAATCTGAGGCTGTTTAAATGCCGCTCGTAGTAGAACAATACTTACACCTATAATAAAGCCCAAGATAAGACCGAGTAACAAAATCAAAGTTCGCTTGGGCTCATCTCTGGTGTTAGGTTTAGTTATATCATCCAGTAACCGAAAATTATCAAACTGAATGTCATTATTTATTTCTAGCTTACCTAACAAGTCAAGTTTAGCTTGAACCTGTCTAAGTCTTGGCTCGAAAACACTCAAATTTTTGATAGAACGCAAAACCTCAACTTTCTCTCTCAATGCATTAACTCCTAAGTCGATATGGAATCGTTCTTTATCATTATTAGTTTGAATAGGAGAAGTAACATTTGCAGCAATTGCCATCCTTAATGCATACTCGGCACTTTGAATTTCAACTTCCAAACGAGATTCAGCCTGAGCAACCAAGATTCTTTTTTGTAAATTAAGCTCATCTTGTTTTGCCTCAATTATCGACTGTAAGTTTCGCAAAGCAGATTCATGGGCTTTTAGTTTTATAAATTGAACGTAATCTCGCAAGTTACGTGCACTACTTTCCTGAGTTTTGGCAGTAAAGCTCAACTCATAAACCTGCTCGTCATCCTTTTTACTATCCTTCACTGCCCAAATATTCTGGAACCACAGAGAATAAAAATGTTCCAAGTATTCTTTATCTTCATCTGTATTATATTGTTTCAGATAATCAACAAACTCTGGGTTTGAGGACAAAAATATCTTTTTATTGTTAGAAGAGTTAAATGCCTGTATGAATTGCGCGAATAATATCTCAGGATCGGTCAATGTGTCTAATTTATCACTCACTAATACTGTTCCATCCTCCTGATAA
Source organism: Vibrio penaeicida (assembly GCF_002933855.1). Classification (GTDB taxonomy): domain Bacteria; phylum Pseudomonadota; class Gammaproteobacteria; order Enterobacterales; family Vibrionaceae; genus Vibrio; species Vibrio penaeicida_A. The sequence continues at coordinate 98,106 of NZ_BFAQ01000005.1, read as the reverse complement.
ATATCAAAAATAGGTTGAAATTGACTGACTTGCTTCTCGTATTCAGCTAAGTTGTATAGCTGAGGAAGTGCTACTTTAGCTTTTGAAGTCCACCATTCTTGTGCAAATACTGCATACACTAATGCTACCGTAGTAACAGTAATCGTCGAGATAAACACAATCCACTTTCCAGCCCAAATAGATTGAAACAACTCACGTAAGTCAATCTCGTCATTTTGTTGGTAATTGTTGGTCATCTGGGTATCTTGTTTACTCATTATTGAATTGTGCACTTGCCTTCCTTACACTTTGAGATTGAGACTGCTAGTTCAAAGTTAGAGCAGGAGTTTATCATATACTAATAGTGAATTCTCAACGAAAATTCTGTTCAAAGCCTATACTGTTAAGTATTGACACATTTCTTAGATTAATAGAAATATTTAGCACATATTTCTATTTTCCCATGGGAAAACTTATCCAAACCTACATTTTTTACATTATTCGATTCGATCCTTTGTGTCTAAATCTAGAAACGCCCGCAGATGAGGGCGTTTTACTATTTAAAGATTAACAGCTTAGCTTTCGATGATATTTTTGCCGTTGATGGCAATCTTACGAGGCTTCATCGCTTCAGGGATTTCGCGCTCTAAGTCGACGTGCAGTAAACCATTTTCCATGGTTGCGCCAACCACTTTCACATAATCAGCTAACTGGAATTTACGTTCAAAGTCACGCTCAGCAATGCCTTGATAAACGTAATTTTTCCCTTCTTCGGCTTGACGTTCACCACGCACAATCAGCATGTTTTCTTTCTGAGTGATGTCTAAGTGCTCATCAGCAAAACCTGCCACCGCCATAGTAATGCGGTAGTTATTTTCATCTTTTTGCTCAATGTTATATGGAGGGTAGCCGCCAGAAGAGTTCTTGGCATTATTGGTTTCCATCAGGTTCAACAAACGGTCAAAACCAATGGCGTTACGGTATAGGGGAGTGAAATCTACATTACGCATAATACTATCCTTATGATAAGCAATAGCCTTGGCAATTTTAATTCGGTGCCAAGGAGTCAGTCTTACCATTCCACTGGCATTGGTTGCACTGGGACATGGTCGCTAACAAAAGTTAAATTGTGTGCTTTCCTTATTTGTTTGCTCTCTTTAGCCCTTTAGGCGAGACACAAACTGGACAAGCGTTTTAAGAGACCCTTACGGCGTTCTCTCAAAACTAGATATGTGGATAGTGGCGTAATCTTTCAAGAGAAAAAACAAAAATAATTTTAAAAACATTATTTTTCATTGAGTTAGAACAGAAAAAAGACCGCCTAATAAAGCGATCTTCTATCTATTAAATTGGATTTCGTGGGGCAACGCAATTTCGCTTCAGTTCAAGGAAGAGACGCGGAGCATACAAGCGTATGTGAGCACCTCTGACGAAGAAATGAATCGAAAGGGCTAAGCACCAAGTAATCTAGACATCTAGGTTGGCAACTTTTAATGCATTCTCTTCAATGAAGTTACGACGCGGCTCAACCTGGTCTCCCATCAGCGTAGTAAACAATTGATCTGCTCCTACTGCATCTTCGATGGTTACTTGCATCATGCGACGTGTTTCTGGGTCCATCGTGGTTTCCCAAAGCTGATCTGGGTTCATCTCACCTAGACCTTTGTATCGCTGTAGACTTAGACCGCGACGAGATTCTTTGATTAACCAATTCAAGGCTTCAACGAAGCTCACTACTGGTTGAGTACGTTCGCCACGCTTAATGTAAGCACCATCTTCGATAAGCCCATCTAGCGCTTCAGAAAGTTCCGCTAACTTGCCGTATTCTTTCGAATTAAACAAATCGACACTGAGCACATGCTCGTGGGTAACACCGTGAGTTCGAACTACGATCTTTGGTAGGCTAATACCCAACTCTTCGTGTTTTTCGATTTCTAGACTGTATTGGCTTGCGCCTACTTCTTTTTCGTTAAGCTGCTCTACGAGGCGTTTACCCCAAGCTTCTACTGCTGCTGTATCTTGGCATTGTTCAGCACTTAATCGAGGTACATAAATAAATTCATGTACCAATGCATGTGGATAGCGGCGGCTCATACGATCCACTAACTTGATGCCTGCATTGTACTGTTGAACCAGTTTCTCCAATGCTTCACCTGCAAGTGCTGGTGCTTCTGCATTCACGTGAAGTGAGGCATTGTCTAGAGCCAAAGAGACTTGATACTGGCTCATCGCATCTTCATCTTTAATGTACTGTTCTTGCTTGCCTTTCTTCACTTTGTAAAGTGGCGGCTGAGCAATGTACACGTAGCCACGTTCAATCAGCTCTGGCATTTGACGGTAGAAGAACGTGAGTAGAAGCGTACGGATGTGAGAACCATCGACATCGGCATCGGTCATGATGATGATGTTGTGGTAACGCAGCTTATCTGGGTTGTATTCGTCACGGCCAATACCACAGCCAAGGGCGGTAATGAGCGTCGCTACTTCTTGAGAAGACAGCATTTTGTCGAAGCGTGCTTTTTCAACGTTAAGGATTTTACCTTTCAGAGGCAGAATCGCTTGGTTCTTACGGTTACGGCCCTGCTTGGCACTACCGCCCGCAGAGTCACCCTCCACTATGTATAGTTCTGATAGTGCAGGGTCTTTTTCCTGACAATCCGCTAATTTACCTGGCAAACCGGCTAAATCCAATGCACCTTTACGACGAGTCATTTCGCGCGCTTTACGTGCTGCATCACGAGCTCGTGCTGCATCAATAATCTTGGTACATACAATCTTCGCTTCACCTGGATTCTCAACAAGGAACTCAGACAGTTTCTCACCCATTGCAGATTCAACCGCAGACTTCACCTCTGAGGAAACCAGTTTATCTTTGGTTTGGCTTGAGAACTTCGGATCGGGTACTTTCACTGAGACGATAGCGGTTAGACCTTCACGTGCATCATCACCAGAAGTCGAAGTTTTCGCCTTCTTCGAAAAGCCTTCTTTATCCATAAAGCTATTTAGCGTACGCGTTAAAGCAGCACGGAAGCCGGCTAAGTGAGTACCACCATCACGCTGAGGGATGTTATTGGTGAAACAGTAAATATTTTCTTGGTAACCATCATTCCACTGCATGGCGACTTCGACTGTAATGCCATCTTCACGCTCAAAATCAAAGTGGAATATTTTTTGAATAATGGGTGTTTTATTGGTGTTTAGGTGCTCAACAAACGCTTGGATACCGCCTTCAAACATGAAGTGATCCATTTTGTCTTCTTCGCGCTCATCAATTAATTTGATGGATACACCAGAGTTTAGGAACGAAAGTTCGCGTAAACGTTTTGCCAAAATATCGTAATGGAATTCAATATTTGTGAAGGTCTCTTCACTTGGCCAAAAACGGATTTCAGTACCCGTGTTTTCTGTTTTACCAACCACGGTCAGTGGCGCTTGAGGATCACCATGGTGGTATGTCTGGGTGTGAATTTCACCACCACGCTGAATGGTGAGCGTTACCTGCTTAGACAGTGCATTTACTACCGAAACACCTACCCCGTGTAGACCACCCGATACTTTGTATGAGTTGTCATCGAATTTACCACCAGCGTGAAGTACCGTCATGATAACTTCGGCTGCCGATACGTTCTCTTCAGGGTGCATTTCCGTTGGGATACCACGGCCGTCATCACGTACCGAGACTGAGTTGTCCTCATGAATAGTCACAATGATGTCATTACAGTGACCTGCTAACGCTTCATCAATAGAGTTATCCACCACCTCAAAGACCATGTGGTGTAAACCGGTGCCATCGTCAGTGTCGCCGATGTACATACCCGGACGCTTACGAACCGCATCCAGACCCTTCAGTACTTTAATACTCGATGAATCGTAATTTTCTGACATGAGTTACTCTCTTTTTATCCTTGCTCTATTTTGCCATGTTCCACATGAAACATTTTGCCATTATCGTCGAGCATATCAACGACTTGGCTCTCAGTAATAGAGCTTACAAATACTTGTGCCCCCGTCGCTTTCAAGCAGTCTGCAAGACGCTGTCGACGTTGGCTATCTAATTCAGAAGCAAAATCATCTATCAGGTAGATACACTGCTTTCCTGTCATTTGAGTCAAATGCTGCCCTTGCGCGACTCTCAGCGCACAGACCATGAGTTTCAATTGACCGCGTGATAAAACGTCTTCAACGGGCGTTCCATTCACTTTTATTTTCAAATCAGCTTTATTGGGTCCACTGAATGTGTAACCAAGTGACTGATCACGTTCGAAGTTGTTTTCGAGGATATCCTGATAAGGTGTATCTTTGTCCCACCCTCGATAATACTTCAATTGGATATCAAATTCTGGCAAAAATGTGCGACAGATTTCTTCTGCCACTTTCTTCATGTTTTCAATGTATTCTTGTCGCCATTGACTGATGTTTTCAGCCAGCGTTGCCATTTGCTGATCCCAATAACTGAGTTCTTTGTAATGGGTGGCGGTTTTCAGTAACGCATTTCGCTGCTTATTGAGCCGCTTGAATCTTCCCCATGCATCATAAAAATGTGACTCTGTATGGAAAACACCCCAATCGATAAATGCTCGTCGAAATTTTGGACCGTCTGTCAGCAACTCAAACCCTTCAGGATGAATCAATTGCAAAGGTAAAACCTGAGCTAACTGCGCTAACTTTTGTCCAGACTGACCGCCTATTTTAACCTCTGTTGAGCCGTCGCGCTGCTTATTAATGCCAATTGGCAGCTCAAATTGATCCTGGTTCAAAAAACGACCATGTACGAAGAGTTCATCACAGTCGTTTTGGATAACTCTTCCCGTCAAAGAGCTTTTAAATGAACGCCCATGACCAAGCAAATAAATTGCTTCGATGATGCTGGTTTTCCCACTGCCGTTAGGGCCAATAAGAAAATTAAAGCCTGGTGACAGTTCAACGTCACAGGCTTCAATATTACGAAATGTCTGAACAATCAGTCTGGTGAGTGGCATAAACCCAATCCACTATAAGCGAATTGGCATCACCACATACATGGCGCTGTCATCATCGGCATTCTCAATCAGTGCGCTGGCATTCGCGTCTGACATTGAGATTCGCACTTTATCGCAGCGAAGGGTATTCAATACATCCAAAACATAGCTGACATTAAACCCGATTTCCAAGTCGTCACCATCAAAAGAAACATCAAGTACTTCTTCTGCTTCTTCTTGTTCTGGGTTGTTGGCAGTAATACGCATTTCATTACCAATGAAATTCACACGTACACCACGGAACTTTTCGTTCGATAGAATTGCCGCGCGAGAAAACGCGTGTTTTAACTCATCACATGGCGCTTCTAATGTTTTATTACTGCTTTGCGGCATCACTCGGCGGTAATCAGGGAATCGACCATCCACCAATTTAGAGGTGAAAGTGAAGTTATTCACAGCCGCACGTAAGTTGGAATTGCCTATTTGCAAAGTCACCTCGGCTTCTGGTGCATCCAACAGCTTAACGAGCTCTTGAACACCTTTGCGAGGCAAGATAATTTGTTGATTCGTTAGTTCTGCTGCAAGCTGAGTTTGTGAAACAGCCATACGGTGACCGTCTGTTGCCACGGAGCGAAGCGTCGTTCCTTCAATTTCAAACAACATACCATTGAGGTAGTAACGAACATCTTGGTTCGCCATCGAGAACTGCGTTTTTTCAATCAGGCTACGTAGCTCTTGCTGAGAAAGCGTAATGTCCGCTTCGCTTTGCCAATCTTCAATGTTTGGGAAGTCACTCGCAGGCAGGGTCGAAAGAGAAAAACGGCTTCGACCGGAGCGCACTTGAACACGATCCGCTTCCATCACCACGGTGATGATCGCGTCGTCTGGCAATCCTCGACAGATATCCAGAAATTTACGAGAAGGAACGGTTGTACTGCCCGCTTCAAAATCGCCTTCCAACGCCACATTTGCCACCAGCTCGACTTCGAGGTCGGTGGCGGTTAGTGAAAGCAAGTTGTTTTCGACTTTCAGAAGCAAATTACCCAAAATAGGTAATGTGGGGCGTCCACCCAGAGCGCCAGAAACTTGTTGTAATGGTTTGATCAGGTGGCTGCGTTCGATGGTAAATTTCATTGGTATCTCTTTGCCTTATGACGATAAGGTTCTAATTAGGTTCGAATAGTCCTCTTTTATATCATGACTCTCTTCACGAAGCTGCTCTATCTTACGGCAGGCGTGCAGCACCGTGGTATGGTCACGACCACCAAAGGCATCCCCAATTTCAGGCAAGCTGTGGTTGGTGAGCTCTTTGGATAGCGCCATTGCTAATTGACGAGGACGAGCAACAGAGCGTGAGCGGCGCTTAGACAGCAAATCCGCGACTTTAATCTTGTAATATTCTGCGACGGTTTTTTGGATGTTGTCGATCGTAACCAGCTTTTCTTGCAATGCTAATAAATCGCGCAGCGCTTCACGAACAAAATCGATGGTGATAGGGCGACCTGTAAAATTGGCATTCGCAATCACGCGGTTTAGCGCACCTTCCAGCTCACGGACATTAGAGCGTAAACGTTTCGCAATAAAGAACGCAACTTCATCGGCGAGGTGAATTTGATGGTCTTCCGCTTTCTTCATCAAAATAGCAACACGGGTTTCTAACTCCGGCGGCTCAATTGCAACGGTTAAACCCCAGCCGAAACGAGATTTCAATCGATCTTCTACCCCATTGATTTCTTTAGGGTAACGGTCGGAAGTCAGAATAATTTGTTGATTGCCTTCTAACAATGCGTTGAACGTATGAAAGAACTCTTCTTGAGAACGCTCTTTGTTAGCAAAAAACTGAATGTCATCTATTAGCAACGCATCAACGCTACGGTAGTAACGTTTAAATTCTTCAATCGCATTGTTTTGCAGCGCTTTTACCATGTCTTGAACGAAACGTTCAGAGTGCATATACACCACTTTAGCATTGGGCTTGTTATCCACAATGGCGTTACCCACTGCGTGGAGCAAGTGAGTTTTACCTAAGCCCGTACCACCGTAAAGAAACAGTGGGTTATACGCTGCACCAGGGTTATCCGCCACCTGACGCGCCGCTGCCAAGCCTAACTGGTTCGACTTACCTTCAACGAAGTTATTGAATTTATGCTTAATATTGACATTGGAGCGGTGATTGATGTCCACCACTTCATTTTCATTTTCCCATGTTTTGTGCACAGGTCTGCGCGCGTGAAGCTGAGCAGGAGCAGAGGATTCTGCTGCGACATCGGCTTTTGATCGAGCGGCAGGTGCGGGGGCAGAAACAGGGCGACTGCCGACTTCAAAACGAAGGCTAGGAATATCATTCCCACAAAATTGCAGAAGCAGGCGGTTGATGTTGTCGAAGTACTTATCGCGTACCCAATCAAGCACAAATCGGTTAGGGGCGAACAAAGTCAGGGTATTGTCATTGAGCTCCGCCTGAAGCGGTCTTACCCACATGCTAAATTCAGTCGCTGGTAGCTCTTCTTGTAGCTGTTGCAGACACTGCAACCAAAGCGAAGATGACACGTTGCCCTCACTCTTGTAATCGTTATTTGGAAAAGGTTGGTAATTCTAGCGCTCTGTTGGCGAGATCGCTAGTAAATGATCGCAGATCCAGTGAATAAGATCTAAGTTATTCACAATTTTTCATCCTCAATTCGAGTGATCCACACACTTTTCCCCAATATTACCCACATGATCACCCACAATTAGTGGATCAATAACGGTTTATCCCCAAGATCAAATGTTAACAAGTCGTTTCTTTTAAGATAGTTGGTTATTTGTAATAACAACTCGTTATTTTCACTAATAATACAATTAACAGTAATATTCCCCTCCATAATAATGAGGATATAACGAATGAAATACTGGATTAAGTCCGCTCTTGCTGCTCTCGCCCTAACTGCTTCTTTCGCACAAACTGTTCATGCTGCAACAGACGTGAAAGTTGGAATGTCTGGCCGCTACTTCCCATTCACGTTTGTGGAAAAAGATGTGCTTCAAGGTTTTGAAGTCGACCTGTGGGACGAAATCGGCAAACGTAACGATTATAATGTTGAATACGTAACGGCAAATTTCTCGGGGTTATTTGGTCTTTTAGAAACGGGTCGTATCGACACCATCTCTAACCAAATCACTATGACGGATGTGCGTAAAGCAAAATACCTTTTTGCTGACCCATACGTAGTAGACGGTGCACAAATTACGGTTCGTAAAGGCAACGATGAGATTAAAGGCATCGCTGATCTTGCAGGTAAAACAGTTGCAGTTAACCTAGGTTCGAACTTTGAGCAACTGCTACGCGATTACGATAAAGACAACAAAATCAACATCAAAACCTACGACACAGGTATTGAACACGATGTTGCACTTGGTCGTGCTGACGCGTTCATCATGGACCGTTTATCTGCACTAGAGCTGATTAAGAAGACGGGTCTTCCTCTTGAGCTTGCAGGTCAGCCATTCGAAACCATTCAAAACGCATGGCCATTCGTTGATAACGAAGCGGGTCGTAAGCTTCAGAAAGAAGTTAATGCGGCACTGAAATCGATGCGTGAAGATGGCACACTAAAAGAAATTTCAACTAAGTGGTTCGGCGACGACATCACTCAATAATCAAAAAGCACAATACACAAGGATAAAGGTGGAATTACGGTTCCGCCTTTTCTTGTCTCTGCTACATCCGAATTTTAAGTACAGGTAATCATATGGGTTTCGACTTTAACTACATGATGGAATTGATGCCGATACTGCTGAAGTATCTCGGCACCACCATGTCTATGGCCACCTGGGGACTGCTGTTTTCTTTGATACTGTCGGTTATTCTTGCCAATATCCGTGTGTTTAAAGTGCCAGTACTGGATCAGCTTAGCCAGCTATACATCAGCTTTTTCCGAGGAACACCGCTGCTCGTTCAACTTTTCTTACTGTATTACGGATTGCCTCAGATCTTTCCGTTCATGGTGGGGTTGGATGCGTTTAGTGCGGCAGTTATCGGCTTGACCCTGCACTTTGCTGCTTACATGGCGGAAAGTATTCGTGCTGCGATTATTGGCGTCGACAGAAGCCAGATGGAAGCCAGCTTATCTGTAGGTATGACCACCAGCCAAGCCATGAGACGCATTATTTTGCCTCAGGCAACCCGCGTTGCTCTTCCGTCATTGATGAATTATTTCATCGATATGATCAAATCGACGTCGCTGGCCTTTACGCTAGGTGTCGCCGAAATCATGGCGAAAGCACAAATGGAAGCGTCGTCCAGTTTCCGATTCTTTGAAGCGTTTTTAGCGGTTGCACTGATTTACTGGGGTGTGGTCTTAATTCTGACCCGAGTTCAAATTTGGGCAGAAGCAAAGCTCAATAAGGCATACGTACGATGATAAAACTCGACAATATTCATAAAAGCTTCGGCGATACTGAAGTATTGAAAGGCATTGATATCGAGATCCAGCAAGGCGAAATCATCGTTATCATTGGTTCAAGTGGCACCGGAAAATCCACACTGCTGCGTTGCGTAAATTTTCTAGAGCAAGCCAACAAAGGTGTGATCTCCATTGATGACATCACTGTCGATGCAGAAAAGCACACCAAATCGGATGTTCTGGCGCTGCGTCGCAAAACCGGTTTTGTTTTTCAAAGCTATGCACTCTTTGCTCATATGACAGCACGGAAAAATATTGCTGAAGGCTTGATCACTGTCCGTGGTTGGAAGAAAGATCAGGCATTAGAGCGCGCTCAAGCGATTCTAGACGACATTGGCTTGGGTGATAAAGGGGATAGCTACCCTGCCGCGCTTTCAGGCGGTCAGCAGCAACGAGTGGGCATTGGCCGTGCAATGGCATTTCAGCCAGAACTTCTGTTGTTTGATGAACCCACTTCAGCGCTGGATCCTGAATGGGTTGGTGAAGTGCTCAGTTTAATGAAATCGCTCGCCGCGAAAAAACAGACCATGCTTGTCGTGACACACGAGATGCAATTTGCCAGAGAAGTCGCAGACCGCGTGATCTTCATGGCAGATGGACACATTGTGGAACAAGGTTCTCCACAAGATATTTTTGGTAATCCACAGGATCCAAAACTGCAAAAATTTCTTCGCCAGGTGGGGATCGAATAAGGATCCTTGAGATTTAACTGACAATCCGTATAATTCGTCGACCGGAATTTTCGTTAGACCAATGATTGACTCTTAATGAGTCAGTGATTACAATTCCGCCTCTTTGTTGAGAGGCGTCGGATTTTGCTCAGGCTTTCTAATAAAGAGCCAGAGTGAAGTTAAGTCCCACGCCGGGTTTAACATAAACCTAAAAACTACTGATCAGTAAAGGTAATAACAATGTCTAAACGCACTTTTCAACCTTCAGTTCTGAAGCGCAAGCGTTCTCACGGTTTCCGTGCTCGCATGGCAACTAAGAACGGTCGTAAAGTAATTAATGCACGTCGTGCAAAAGGCCGTGCGCGCCTTTCAAAATAATATTTAATTATTTTGAGCAAGTACGCGTTTAATCGGGAGTTACGTTTGTTAACTCCCGAGCATTATCAAAATGTCTTCCAGCAAGCTCATCGAGCAGGCTCACCTCATTTCACCATCATTGCCCGAAAGAATTCTCTTTCACATCCTCGCTTAGGCTTAGCTGTCCCTAAAAAGCAGATTAAAACTGCCGTCGGTCGTAATCGTTTCAAACGTCTGGCTAGAGAAAGCTTCCGCCTGTCACAACATCAGCTACCAAGCAAAGATTTTGTTGTGATTGCGAAGAAAAGCGCTCAAGATTTAAGCAATGAGGAAATATTCAAGCTCTTCGATAAGTTATGGCATCGCCTTTCTCGCCCCTCTCGTGGTTAGCCATTGGTCTGATAAAAATCTACCAGTGGGTGATTAGTCCGTTAATCGGACCACGGTGTCGTTTTACACCAACCTGTTCTCAATATGCGATTGAAGCGTTGAAAGCTCACGGTTTTGTAAAAGGGTGTTGGTTATCAGGCAAACGTCTATTAAAATGCCATCCTTTGAGCGATGGGGGATATGACCCCGTTCCACCACACCAAAAACAAGACAGAGATAAATAACGATGGATTCTCAACGTAATATCCTACTGCTCGCTTTGGCACTGGTTTCTTTCTTGCTGTACCAACAGTGGCAAGTAGAAAAGAATCCCGCGCCACAACAACAGGTTGAGCAGGCACAAAACAGCGGTACTCTTCCTGCCCCAGACTTTGCGGACCCACTTGCCGACCCTGTACCTCAAGCAGCGACGCCTTCAGCGCAAATCGTAATCGTAAAAACAGATGTCTTGACGCTCTCTATCGATACATTCGGTGGTGACGTGGTTGAAGCAGATTTAAATCAATACGCAAAAGAATTCGACTCAGCAGACCCATTTGAACTGTTGAAAAATAGCCAAGGTCAAACATTTATTGCTCAAAGTGGTCTTGTTGGACCTCAGGGCATTGACCTAAGCAGTACAAGCCGCCCTGTTTATCATGTGGCATCAAACAGCTTCGAACTGGCTGATGGTGAAGATGAACTAAGCATTCCAATGACCTTTGAAGCGAACGGCTTACAGTACGTTAAAACGTTTGTCGTTAAGCGTGGTCATTACGACGTTAAAGTGAAATACGACGTTGTGAACAACTCTGGTACCAACGCAACTTTCGGTATGTACGCACACCTTCGCCAAGATTTAATGGATGATGGTGGCAGTATTACCATGCCAACGTATCGCGGTGGCGCATACTCATCACAAGACGTTAACTACAAGAAATACAGCTTCGACGATATGCAAGACCGCAGCTTGGCCATTGAGCTAACAACAGGTCAAGGTTGGGCAGCAATGATCCAGCACTACTTCGCTGCTGCGTGGATCCCAGAGCAACAACCTGGTACTCGACTGTATACGCGTGTTATCGGCAACAAAGGTGATATCGGTGTTCGTATTCCAGACATCACGATTGCTGATGGTGCAACGGGCTCGGTTGAATCTAAGCTTTGGGTTGGTCCAAAACTTCAAGACGACATGGCAGCTGTAGCACCACACCTAGATTTGGTTGTGGATTACGGTTGGCTATGGTTCATCGCGAAACCTCTTCACTGGTTGCTCTCTGCCATTCAAGGCATTGTGATTAACTGGGGTGTGGCGATTATGGTTCTGACGTTTATTGTTCGTGGTGCTATGTACCCACTAACCAAAGCGCAGTACACGTCCATGGCAAAAATGCGCATGCTACAGCCTAAGCTGCAAGCTATGCGTGAACGCATTGGCGACGACCGCCAACGCATGAGCCAAGAAATGATGGAACTGTACAAGAAAGAGAAAGTAAACCCGTTAGGCGGCTGTTTACCAATCCTTCTTCAGATGCCTATCTTCATCGCACTGTACTGGGCCTTGATGGAATCGGTAGAACTTCGTCACTCACCGTTCTTTGGTTGGATTACTGACTTGTCTGCACAAGACCCGTACTACATCCTTCCAGTTCTGATGGGTGCAAGTATGTTCCTAATTCAGAGAATGAGTCCATCAACCATCACTGACCCGATGCAGCAGAAAATCATGAACTTCATGCCATTGATGTTCACGTTCTTCTTCCTGTGGTTCCCTTCCGGTTTGGTTCTATACTGGTTGGTTTCCAACGTCGTGACGGTTATTCAGCAAACTCTGATTTACCGAGCACTGGAAAAGAAAGGCTTACATACTAAGACAGCCAAATAAGTACTAATGCAGCCAAAATAATAGAAAGAAAGGCGACCAAATGGTCGCCTTTTTTAATAGTGCTGATTACAATTGCGCACAAAGAATTCAACACAGTTATGGGCGAAATGCCCCTTCAGGTAAATGCTATGACAACTGACACTATAGTCGCTCAGGCTACCGCTCCGGGACGAGGCGGTGTAGGTATAATTCGGGTATCCGGTCCACTCGCAACACAAGTTGCATTAGAAGTGACAGGCAAAACATTAAAGCCTCGATATGCAGAATACCTGCCGTTCAAGAACCAAGACGGCTTAGAACTGGATCAGGGCATAGCACTTTACTTCCCTAACCCACACTCGTTCACGGGTGAGGATGTGTTAGAGCTTCAAGGGCACGGTGGCCCCGTTGTCATGGATATGCTAATAAAACGTATTCTGAACATCTCCGGCGTACGCCCTGCCCGCCCAGGAGAGTTTTCAGAGCGTGCATTCCTAAATGACAAAATGGATTTAACTCAAGCAGAAGCTATTGCTGACTTAATCGATGCAAGCTCAGAAGAGGCGGCGAAATCCGCACTGCAATCTCTGCAAGGTGAGTTTTCCAAACGCATTCACACGCTGGTGGAATCTTTAATTCACCTACGCATCTATGTCGAAGCCGCTATTGATTTCCCAGAAGAAGAAATCGATTTTCTTGCCGATGGTAAAGTGGCGACCGATCTGCAAACCATCATCGATAACTTAGCCGCAGTTCGCCAAGAAGCCAATCAAGGTGCCATCATGCGAGAAGGCATGAAGGTGGTGATTGCCGGTCGACCAAACGCAGGGAAGTCCAGCTTGCTTAACGCACTTTCAGGCAAAGAGTCCGCCATTGTTACCGATATTGCTGGTACGACACGAGATGTCCTGCGTGAGCACATTCATATTGATGGTATGCCACTGCATATTATTGATACCGCAGGTTTACGTGAAGCGTCCGATGAAGTGGAAAAAATTGGTATTGAACGCGCTTGGGAAGAAATAGAACAAGCCGACCGAGTCTTATTTATGGTGGATGGTACGACAACCGATGCCACTGACCCACGTGAAATCTGGCCCGATTTTGTGGATCGACTACCTGAAAAAATCGGCATCACAGTGATCCGCAACAAAGCCGATCAAACTAGTGAAGATCTTGGGATCTGCCACGTCAACACGCCAACACTTATCCGCCTATCGGCAAAAACAGGGGAAGGTGTGGATGCATTACGCACTCATTTAAAAGAAATAATGGGCTTTTCTGGCAATCAAGAAGGCGGGTTTATGGCGCGTCGCCGTCATTTGGATGCGTTGGAACGTGCGGCTGAGCATTTGGATATAGGTCAACAACAGCTCGAAGGTTACATGGCAGGCGAAATTCTGGCGGAAGAACTTCGAATTTCTCAGCAACACCTCAATGAAATTACAGGTGAATTCAGTTCTGACGACTTACTCGGTCGAATTTTTTCTTCATTTTGTATCGGAAAATAACACTTTTCATATTCAACTACCCTCATTTAATTTAAACGAAATGAGGGTAAATACCCTTCAAAATACCGTATAGTGGCGCGAAAAGTTGCTAAGTTCCCGAGCCTTTCGTTTTCAATTAAAAAGAATCGACTTTTAATTGCCACATCTCTCATTTACACAATTTATTTCTTTTCTCAGTATTTATTGATCTAGATCTACCGCCAGATTCTGCTATATTTCGTTGCCTGTTATTAATATAAATGATAACCATTATCATTTAAGTAAGCCAAATCTAGGTGATAGGAGTAACAAGCGATGGTGGCAATTGACCCAGCTAACATGCAACGCATTGATAACATGTATCAAGAGCACCGCAGCTGGCTCTCGGTATTCGTTCAACGACGCCTTGGTTGCCCTGAAGTTACTGCTGATTTGGTTCAAGACACGTACCTAAGGTTGTTAACCAAAGGCAAACTTCCCGAACAAAAAGATTCGCGCCGCTACCTGACAACCATTGCCAAGGGTTTGGTTATCGATCTCTACCGAAGACGTCGGATTGAAACCGCTTATCTTGAGCTATTAGAAAGTGAGCCGGCTGATGTGTCCTCCTCACCCGAATCCCATACTTTGGTGGTGGAAGCACTGGTCGAAATTGACACTCTATTGAATAAACTTCCACACAAAGCGAGACAAGCCTTGTTGATGCGCCAACTTGAAGGCAAAAGCTACAAACAAATCGCCCAAGAATTGGATGTATCGGTCTCGTCGGTTGAAAAGTACGTCGCCAAAGCCTTGCAAGGCTGCATGATGGCAATGCTCGAGGTCTGATTTGTCGATGGATAGAATTTCTCGAGAATCCATAGAGCAAGCATCACTATGGATGGCTCGCTTATGGGCAGACGACGTCACAGAGCAAGATAAAAAAGCATTCAACACCTGGCGTACCGCTCACCCAGACAATGAATTTGCTTGGCAGCAATTGGAAAACCTGCAAAAAAAGTTTGCCTCTGTTCCAAACCCACAGCTCAGTGGAAAGGTGCTCGGTCGCAATCGTCGTGGAGCCACTCGTAGGCAAGTTCTCCTTTGGGGAGGTGTCTCTGTTAGTACGTTAGCTCTGATGATGTCTACACAAGATACCCAACCAACCGGCGCTGAATACGCCACAGCAACGGGCGAAGTGCGCTCACTATCACTGTCTGATGGCACAGAATTGATCATGAACACCGCCACCCGCGTTTTTGTCGATTTCAATCAATCAGAAAGAATCTTGCACCTTGTTCAAGGGGAAATATTGATCACCAGCGGTCATCACTTAACCCCATTCAAAGTGATTACAGGTCAAGGGAGAATCGTTCCGATTGGCACTCGTTATACTGTCCACCAGCAAGCAGAGCAAACTTTAGTCAGCGTGTACGAAGGCGAAGTGGCGGTTTATCCTGAGCAAAGCTTTGAATCTACTCATATCCTTTCTGGTGAGAGCATTGCATTTAATGCCAATCACACCAATAAAAAAACCGTCAATCGAGCGACTGACGCATTGTGGCTAAAGCAAAAAATCCTAGCTCAAGCAACGCCATTACCGGATTTCATTAACGATCTTGCCCGATATCGTCGGGGAGTAATCAAGGTCGACCCTAGCCTTAATCACCTAAAACTCACTGGTGTATTCTCCACACGAGACACAGATAAAACCTTGTACAACGTCAGCCAAGTCCTCCCCATTGAGATCCGCTACCGCACCCCACTTTGGGTAAGTATCGCTCCCAAACAAAACCATTGAGGAATGTTTACGGATTTTGACTTCTCACTCGGTGTAATTACCAGTGAGTAAATCAACGAAAAGGATAGCAAGGTGTCGCTCCTGCCAAGGCTTACACGTCAAGCCGTATTAATACGTGTCAAACTGGGTCTTACCGCTCTTCTTGTTCCAGCAATCGCTTGGTCTGCACAAAGTTTTCAAATCCCGGCAGGCAGATTGGATCAAGTTTTGAATCAATTCGCTTTAGAAGCAGATATTGAATTTTATCTGAATGCGTCGCTTTCTGAAGATATATACAGCCAAGGGATACAAGGCCATTTCGACCCAGAGCAAGCGTTGACTTTACTGTTAGAAAATACAGGTCTTGTCGCGGAGCCACAGGAAGATGGCAGTTTTATTCTTACGCCACTCAACAGTGCCATGACGTTGGATGCCATTCAGGTTCGTACCCATTTCGATGATGAAATCGCTCGGGACGAAACAGGCGAACTGGATGTTTACGACGCCGACACATCCACCGCCTATATCAGCAAAGAAGAAATAGAACGCTTCAAGGGTGCAAGCGGTGCCGACTTGTTCACTGGCATGGCCAATACGTTCAGCGGTGAAGCACGTAACGGTGGCAGCAGCATCGACGCCAATATCCGAGGTGTACAAGGCCCGGGACGAATTCCGGTTGTGATTGATGGCACAGAACAAGGTATTTCGGTTTACAACGGGTATCGCGGCGCATCGAACCGTAATTATATCGATCCCAATTTAATTGGTGGCATGAAGGTCCACAAAGGGGCGCAGCTCAATTCAGACATCAATACGTCAGTGGGGGGAGCGGTAGAAGTCACCACATTGTCACCGCAAGATATCATCGAAGAAGGGGAAACCTTTGGCATGGAATTTGTGGTAGAGGGCAGCAGCAACTCTGTCGCTCCCAACGTCGCACGCCTTCATACTGGTAAACATTGGCAAGATATTCCTATTTACAATGAACTTGGTGGCGTTCCTTTGTACCAAGACCCCGAAGTTCGCTTTCAAACGCGAGACAACAAGAACGACAACCCATTAGCCGGTGAAGATGTAGCATTTCGATTGGCGATGTCTGGTATAGAACAAAATTTTGAATGGTTAGGTGCCTACGCCTATCGCAAGCGCGGAAATTACTACTCTGGTACTCAAAAAGCGGAATTTTATCAACAGCCTTATTCCGAAGAAGACCCTGGCACTAACTTTGGACGGATACCTTACCTGCAACCGGAGCACGTCGCCTTAAATCACCTTCCAGGACATGAAGTCTCCAACACTTCATCAGAAATGCACTCATACTTGTTAAAAACCACTTACAAGTTTTCAGATTTTGAAAAAATTCAGTTCAATGCGCGCTACACCGAAAGCATCCACGGAGAGATTCTAGCGAGCCGTTCAGACTATCGTACCTCAGATGGTATGCCGCAATGGCCATTGGCTAAGGTGAAAATTCAAGCTTACAGCTTTAAATATCGGACCAATCCAGACAATCCATATATCGACTTAAGCACCAACTTGTGGACAACGTTTTCAGATTCAAAAACCAATACGGGATATGGGTTCCCAAATTTTGCACATTTTCAGCCCGTTAACCCAGATATCATCATCAATACCGCCACCGTATTCAATAAAGAACGGCGCATAGGGTTTAATTTCAAAAACAAAATGCTGCTGGCAGATAACTGGGATCTCACTCTATCAGGTCACTATCAAGATCATAAATTGGTGCCAAAAGAAGGGTTACAGCACATGATCGACTTCTATGGCGGTGCTGTTCGCTCTGGTGAACGAGAAGAATACAACGGTGCTGCCAAGCTGGAATGGCGAGCCAACGACTCGTGGATCTTCAATGCAGGTTTACGCTATGGAAAATACAAATCAATCGATCACTACATTAAAAATAGAGTAGAAGCTGGAGACAAAGAATCTCTGCGCGAGTACAAAACTGAAGGCTACAGGCTAACCTACCAAACAAAAGAGATCTACGATCCCGCAGAAATGGCACAAAAAGTTGCTAATGCGGAGCATGAAGTACGCACAACCTTTACTCGCGATAATTTAAGAAAAGAAATTTCTCGCCTGCAAAATCTGATCGCACTGTTCCCTGATCAGGCTTCTAAATACCAGAGTCGTCTAACCAATGCCCTGTTGGAACTCACCAACTTTGATGCACTACTTGAGAAAAAGATCAGAGAGAGTGTCACGACTGCCCAAAATGATAAGACCTATATTCAAGAACACTCTCACGATTGGGTAACGGACAGCAACAATGACTTGAGCCTTTCTAACAACGTTTGCGCGCAAGCCATGACAAAACCAACTTACATTCAAGGGAGTTGTAAGATAGCTCGACTTGCTGATATACCAGCCTACAATCCGAACTACGAAACCAAAGGCAGCGGTTGGATGCCTTCACTTACCGCCACTTGGCTTATCAGCGATGATAAACGTGCATACGCACGCTACGCAGAAACGCTTCGCTTCCCTAGCCTTTTTGAGAGCACAAGCGGTTTTTCAGCTACGCCAACAGCATCCGCGCCCCTTCAACCTGAACGAGCTCAACTGTTTGAATTGGGCTACATACAATACTTCGATACCGCCAACATCAAGATCGCTTATTTTGATCAACAAATAGATGACGTTATGGATAGAGATCGCCGTGACATGGCGTTTTCAAACCTCAACTACCAGCGCACAAGTGGCATCGAATTGCAGGCTGCCTATGACAATGAACGCTATTTCGGCGAGTTGTCTGCCGCATACAACTTCCGCAATCAGGTCTGCGATGAGAACTCTGCGGCGCAAGAGTTTGTTGTTGATCTCATTGATGGTGAAAAACCACAAACAAATCAATGCATGAGAGGCGGATTCTCGCAAGTCAGTTACCTATCTGCTCATGCTGCACCTGAATATTCCACCAGTCTGTTGTTAGGCTCTCGTTTCTTCAATCAAGCATTGGAAACGGGTGTGCGCGGTAACTACCAATCTGGCAGTCACGAAGACGAAGTCGTCAATCGAAATAACACTTTAACCTTCGATGCTTATGTGAAGTACGAAATCTACAAAGGGCTCGACGCAGAACTAGTGGGCACAAACTTTCTAGATTTGTACTACCTAGAACCTGGCTCAGTCTCTGGAATGCCAGCCCCAGGACGCACTATAAGCCTAAAACTGAAAGGTAGCTTTTAACTTTGAATTGAAGTTCAAATAACGTTTCGCCATTCCCAACCTATCAAGGTAGAAAATTTTTACGGGTTTTACGCAGTAACTCGGTGTAAGGGGTGAGACATTAATTCCAACTTGTTAGCAGATACCCACATAACGTCTGCACCAAGAAAAATACTCAGGACGAAACAATGAATTCAAAAATTAAATGGACACTTCTGTCATTGACGATTCCAGC
Organism: Vibrio penaeicida; assembly: GCF_002933855.1. Classification (GTDB taxonomy): domain Bacteria; phylum Pseudomonadota; class Gammaproteobacteria; order Enterobacterales; family Vibrionaceae; genus Vibrio; species Vibrio penaeicida_A. Next base: position 78,790 of record NZ_BFAQ01000005.1, on the reverse strand, counting down.
CCTAATAGCCTGCGGTGGTTCAGGGTCATCGGATTCACCAAAAGATAACACCAAGCCTTCAGTTATAGAGCCAAAACCAACGCTATTTGCCGTTACAAACCAAGGTGAGAATGCGAAGGTAAATTCCAGAGTTCGTCTTGATGGCTCTAGCAGTTACAGCTTTGAGGGTCGTGTACTGACTTATAACTGGGTTATCTCGACTAAACCAGATGGCAGCAACGCGGCACTGAGTAAAGCCGATGCGATTTCTCCAACGTTCGATCCTGACGTTGCAGGGACATACATTGTTGACTTAACAGTGAGCAATGGTTCAAAGACCAGTAAAGCGACCTCGGTAACGTTTAACGTATCTACCGATGCGGTGAATACCGCTCCAAACGTCTTCCCTGTTACAAATGTCAATGCGGTTACCGACACCGCCATCAACCTAAGTGCAAATGCGAAGGATGCCGATGCGCGAGACCAACTCTCCTACGCTTGGTCGGTTTTAAAACAACCTGAAGGCGCTACACCAACTTTAACGAACGAAACAAGCGAGAGTACGGCTTTCACGGGTAACGTTATTGGTGAATACCAAGTTCAAGTTGCAGTATCTGACGGCACTGACACTGTCAGTAAAACCATTACTGTAAATGTTAATGATGGCAACGTTGCCCCTATTGCTAAGGCATTTGCTTTTACAACACCAGTAGAGAATACCTCCGAGCCCGTTAATAGATCCAACGCGGCAACATTTGAGTTAGGGGGTGAGGCAACACTCGACGCCTCTCAGAGCTACGATGCCAATACTACAGACATACATACTTATCAGTGGTCTGTTGTATCCAAACCAAGTGATAGTAAAACAGCACTTAGCGACAACACTGCAGAAAAACCCACCTTTACTCCGGATGTAATCGGTGAATATACCTTCTCACTTACTGTTAACGATGGAGAAGAGAACAGTGAAAAAGCCTTTGTGCGTGTTTCGGCAACTGAAACTGACTCTAGCCAAATCAAATTGTTTGATAAAGATGGAAATGAGCTAACCTGGCCACAAAAGCCAACCGATATGATTACGAAATCTCTTAATGGAACTACCCCTGATTTTGTTGAGGTCAGTTCGTATCGACTCGAAGCGATTAACGCGGACTTCAAAATTATTGAATCAAGTACTATGGAGTTAGACGCTCAAGATCCATCAGCGATAGCTTTCACACCAAGAATTGAAGGGCTGGAAACAGGAACAGTGGTTCGAGCAGGCGATGTTATAGAAGTCAGCTTGCAAGCAAAACCAACAAATGGCGCGATGAAAATGCTTGTTTTCAGTTTTGCATTCAGTCTAAACCCTGAAATCCTAGTATCAACAGGTCATACATTTATCACAAACTAAACTCAAAGAGGTGCGGAATCCGCACCTTTTCCTTTAGTTCGATTATGGAATAAAAAGAATGAAAAACATCTACCTAGGCTTTGTTTCTACTCTGGCTATTTTGATGACCGGATGCAACGGTGGAGAGGCAGAGTCGATAGACAGTGCCAGTGGCAACCGTACACCCATAGCTATTGCTGGAATAAATCAACAAGTGAAGGTAGGTGATTTAGTCACATTGGATGGATCAAATAGCGTAGACCGAGACAATGACGCACTGTCTTTTCAATGGACGCTGGTAGAAAAACCGGAAAACAGCACCGCTTACTTAAATTCATCTAATTCAACCAGACCCGATTTCAATGCTGATCTCGCAGGCACTTATTTAATCGACCTCGTGGTTAATGACGGCAAAGCAAACAGTCGTACTAATCAGGTAAAAGTTGTTGCTGTTACCGTCGGTGAAAACTCAGCGCCTACTTTGAGCCTTACTCAAGGAAAACGTAATAATTTACGGTACTACTTACATATCGATAGTGGTGCAAACGATATTGATGATGATGAGCTGTATTTTTCTTGGGAAATAATAGAGAAGCCACAACACAGTAATCCCATACTTACAGACAATGGAAGTACTTCTTCATTAAAAACAGATGTAGAAGGCGACTACACGGTAAAAGTGACCGCCTCCGATGGAGTAGAAGTTATTTCTTCTACATCAACTTTCTATTTTTTCTATGAAAACGTAGCACCTCTTGCCTACTTTGAACCTCCTTTCTACACATACGTCGGTCATCAAGTCCAAATAGACGGATCGGCCAGCAGCGATGGGAACGGTGAACAATTAACCTACCAATGGACGCTATTATCTAAACCGGAAGGAAGCCAAGCGGCTTTTGATGACACGACAGCCGTAAAACCCTCATTTGTAGCAGATCTAGCAGGAACATATAGATACTCTTTAACGGTTAACGATGGTCAACTCGACAGCGATCCACCCTATTCTGAATACTCCATCGCCCTCACCCCTTCCGATCCACAACTTCGCATTTATGAGCACCCTCATTCAATGCCAGAAAATATGCCTTACAAAAATACATTTACGGTAGATAAACGTGGTAGCCAAGGTTCTCTCCATGTCCTTGGGCGCTATACCCTGACGGCGGTTGGTGCCGATGTAAGCATCCAAGACATTCACACCCAAGACAACAATGGTGTTATTACCCCATACTTTAAGGGGCTAGAGGAAACAAAATTGGTCACCCTAGCTAAAGGAGAAAGTCTATCTTTTGAATTGATTGCACCTTCGACCAATGGTCAGCAAGCCGACCTTAAGTTTGAGTTTCACTGGGGAATCAAAGGACCGGGGAAATTCACGAAAGCTGAGCTCTTCAGAGCCCGATACCATTTCACCAGCGACTAAAAGCTACTCGCCTAACCACTATTTACTCCTACTGAAGCCAGCTAATAAGCTGGCTTATTTATTTTTTAGCCCACGAGATTACGGGTTTTGCTTTTTCATCCGGTAGGAATAGTAAGACAACACAGGAGATCTGTCGTGCGCACCAGAGGCTCTTTGGTTGTTTTCTTAGTACTAATTCAAACCATATAAAGGAAGAGAAAATGAAACCAGTTCAACTTTCATGGATTGCAGCGGCAATGCTTGGTCTTAGCTCAATGGCACACGCAGGTTTTGATGGCGCAAGCAGCGACAATACAGTTCGCCAGGTTGGTGTATCTGAAGTTTATGTCCCATTTTTCCACCAAAAAGGTAAAGCAGGTATTGGTAAAGCTGGCGGTAAGCGTGTCGATTTCCAAAGCCTAGCAAATCGCGCTTCAGGTATTTTTGGTACGACGCGTAATGGTATCCATACGTCAGGTAACTATCACTTGAGTAACACACACTACAACTTTGCTAAAGCCGCGAATCAAGATGTATGGTTCGGTGAGTGGTATGAAGGCGATCAAGATTCTGGCTTTAACAACCGCGTCGTTTACTACGTCGGTGATGATACAGGCACAACGGTTCCAACGACTGGTGTAGCGACGTACTCAGTAGCCGGTATCAACAAGTTCTCTGGTTCTAACAAGTTGAATGGTACGTTTACAGCGAACTTTGGTACTCAAACGCTTACTGGCAACATAGCAAACTCCACACTGTCTGTCGGCGTAAACGCATCAATTAATGCTTCTACTGCAGCATTTACTGGTTCTGCTACCGCTTCAGTAAATGGCGGTGCAGCGACAAATGGTACGTCTCAAGGTCATTTCTTTGGTGCAAACGCATCTGCTCTTGCAGGTATTGCGACCTTCACTAACAAAGACCTAGACACAGCATTTGGTGGCAGCAAAAACTAATTGTTGAACCTCCCTCATACAGAAGCAGCCTACGTTGCTTCTGTTTTTCTTTCTTTACCATTTGGTTATTCCTTTGCTTAAATCCCTTTTTGCTCTTTCACCTTTAGCGCTCACGTTTCTATTTAGCGCGCATACGTTAGCCGATCAAGACAAAAACCAGCGTCTTCAACAACGAGATGCCCTTTCAGCGCTGGAAAAAGAACAGGAACTTTTGAAAGAAGAACGGGAAAGAGAGCAATCGTTAACCGTGGATGGCGTCACCTATGAGGTGAGCGACACATTAGATGAACTCGGCCCTGCCCTGCATATCGCGGTGAAAACAAGACAATGGGAACAGGCACAAGGTTTTCTGACCCGCTACAAAGCGTTGGAAGGATATGATCCCTTACTGGCGCACTATGCTCAGGGCGCACTTTTTAGAGTGAAAGGAAAGCTTACAGAATCAGAAGCGGAATATCAGTCCCTTCTTGCCCTCACTCCGAAATTCATGCCAGCCAAGCTGGAACTGGCACGAGTACAGTTTGAAAATCAAAAAAACCGAGACTCCCTAGATCTGTTTAGAGAAATCAAACACAGCATTCCACAAGACAATCCAAGAGCATCGGGGGTTATCCGAACCATTGATACGTTCAGTGAAGCACTCGAAGTTCGTGACAGCTGGCAAGGGGCTTTTAGCTTTGGTCCTTCATACAATGATAATCTGAATAGCTCATCCGAAAGTTCGGTCTGCCTAGCGACACTGCCTAATGGGCAATGTTGGATAAGCCAAACAACGCCAGATAAAGAATCCGGCTTTGGAATGGATTACGACGCCAGCCTGAACAAACGATTCTCACTGTCGGGCCACCATGGAGTAAAGTTCAATACGTTAGCGTATGGGTTGCTGAATGATGGTAAGAAAAAATACAACCAACATACCCTTATTACGGGTCTTAACTACAGCTATCAAAGTGCCAAAGTTCAATTTTCTATTGGTCCGCAAGCTGAATACAACAACTCTGGCGATCGCACGCTTTACATCGCTCCAGGGTTGAAGATGGATGGCTTTTATAGCATCAATAATAAAAGCGCGGCGAAGGTTGAACTGAAAGCCGAGTATCAAGATTACAAAGATCCAGATCTTGACCATAACAGCGACTGGCTGTGGACAGCTTCTGGAACTTATTGGTATCAGCTACCCGAAAGATGGCTGGTTTTCGGGGGCATCGACTGGAACAAAAAACAAAGTGAAATAGAACTCTTTGCCTATCAGTCCCTAGGTGGACGGCTGGGTGTAAACCGTACATTCTTTGATGGCTGGAACATCAGCCTGTTTTCGTCGGTTAAAAAACGAAAGCACGACGGATTCAACAAAATTCTCAACGGAAAAAGAGAAGATAAAGAGCAAAACCACACATTACTGATCAGTGCGAAGCCGCTGGAGTTTTGGGGGCTAACCCCCACATTTACCTGGCAATACCAAAAAGTCGACAGCACACTGGATGCGATATACAGCTACAGCCAAAACGAATATAGCATCAAACTGGAAAAAAGATTTTAGTGTAAAATAATCATAAGAAGCTGATTATTAACAATAAAAAATTAATTTAAAATTTTCTCCCGTTTTTTGTTACGGATTTTCCTCTCTCATTCGGTATTCATATAAGGAATTAAGAAAAGACACTCGACAAAAAGCGCGCAAGAACGCCCAACTAAGAGCAATCGAATGAGTAAATCACTTTATCTGAGCATGATCATTACCCTGTTTCTGTTCATGTCTCCCCTCGCCTTTGCTGAAAAAGCGCCGGATCAAGATCTGGCAACCCCCTTGGTTTCAGAGACTCAGCTAACCCCACCGACGAATCCACTCAATGCGCACGATCTCTCCCCTATGGGTATGTATCATGCAGCAGATTGGGTCGTAAAAGCGGTGATGATAAGTTTAGTGATCGCCTCGGTATTAACTTGGGGTGTATTGTTTGCAAAGCAGTGGCAACTCTCATTGGCATCCAAAAAAGCCCATCGCCAACTTCATGCGCTAACCCAGTCCGATAACCTACTTGAGGCAGAAACTTTGTGTGAAGACTTACAAGGTCCGGCTCAATTGTTACTTTCTGCGACCCAGCATGAGCTGAAATTATCAGCACAAGGATCGGCCAGCGAAGACGGCATAAAAGAACGTGTTCAACTTCGCTTAGAGCGCGTCGGAGTATCAATGAGTTCGCACATGACCACAGGCACAGGAATTCTCGCCACGGTTGGCTCTGTCGGTCCCTTTGTTGGATTGTTTGGAACCGTTTGGGGGATAATGAATGCCTTCATTGGTATTGCTAAATCGCAAAGTACCACGCTAGCGGTGGTTGCACCTGGTATTGCAGAAGCGTTAATGGCAACAGCGATCGGTTTAGTTGCCGCCATACCCGCGGTCATATTTTACAATCACTTCACGCGGCAGATAGGACGCTATAAGAATCAATTAGCAGACCTTTCCGTCGCCATCATGATCTTAGTCAGCCGCGATCTTGACCGACGAACAATACAAACCGCACAACTCGATACCAAAGCACCGCTCAAAGAGGCGGTGTAAGTCATGGCATTTAAAACCAGTCAATCTAACGAGGACATGGCAGAAAACCACGAAATAAATGTCACGCCTTTTGTTGATGTGATGTTGGTACTTCTCATCATTGTGATGGTTGCCGCGCCGCTTGCCACCGTTAATGTCCCTGTTGACTTACCCACTTCATCAGCCAGCCCTACCCCAATGAAGGACGATCCTGTCTATCTGACGATTCAAAAAGATTTAACGATCGTGATCGGTGAGAGTAATACCGTGGATTTAGCTAGCCTAACAGCGGCTTTAAAGACAAATCTGCCTGAAAACGAGCAGAGGATTTACCTAAGAGCAGATAAAGCGCTGGTGTATCAAGATCTTCTAAGGGTAATGAATAAACTGGCAGCGGCAGGCTATACGCAAATTGCTTTAGTGGGGCTAGAGCAACCGAAACGGGACGACCCGTGAACCTACTAGCTGGCGACAAAACGACAAAAAGCCACAGTTCTTCTTGGTTAGTATGTGGCGTGATAGCAAGTATCGCACTTCATCTTGGTGCCGCTACAGCTTATTTATGGACACCGAGTTTTGACTTCACTCCGCCGCCGGCTGCATCCCCCATTTCAGTCTCTCTGGTCGCGCCCCTCGCAGCCCCTGCAGAACAAAATAATGATGCGCAGCAAGCCAATGCCCATCAACCCGAGCAAATTTTAAAATCGACAACGAATCAGCGCAATCCCAACCCCATCACACCGAAGCCACCTTTAATTGCAGAAAAAGCACCTGTTCCTTCGGATTTGCCTGAATACAAAGAAACCAAGAATCCCAAGAAAGTACCAGAAACACAAAAACCTGCACTACCTGACAAGACAGTGCCTTTAGAACCAGTACCACTAAAAGCTGAGCAACCAAAACCGGAGCCTGAAAAAGAGAAAGAAGAAGAAAGTGAGAAACCACAGACTTCGTCTCCATCACAAATGGCATCAACACCTAGCATAGAAGCACCAATAAAAGCAGCAATTGCTTCCTCCCCAAAACAAGGAAAAACCAGCCAGCATGAGAAAGCAGCAAAGCTTCAGTGGCAACAGTTACTTCATGCTCACTTAGAAAGAGAAAAGCGATACCCAAGGAAAGCCAAGCGTTTACGCAAACAAGGTATGCCAGTGATCCGATTCACAATGGATCGAGAAGGAAACGTGCTGGATGTCATCTTAATAAGAAGCTCGGGGACCCAATCACTGGATCAAGAGGCTATCGATCTTGTGTTTCGAGCCCAACCGCTGGTCAAGCCTCCCAGCTCGGTTTCAGGTCTTAAGCTATCCCTAACGGTTCCGATCAATTTTTCTTTCTAATAGGATCCTAGAGTCAACGCGATCCATACACATATAATGAACAAAATAATAAATACGTTATAACGCTTGTGGATCCTAGGTTTAAAGGGCCTAGGCACCGCTCAATTTAGTTTAACCACACATTCTATCATCTGTTTATCCACAATCGAATCCGATACCATACCTCTGTTTATTAGCAGAAATTACACGTTAGCTTATTTCAAATAACCAATAGGGGGCGAAAAATGCCTCACAAGAAAAGGATGCGTCTATGATCCACATTATGACCGGCAGTACTCTCGGTGGAGCTGAATATGTTGGTGACCACCTTAGTGATCTACTTAGAGAAAAAGGTCACCAAACGACCATTTATAATGAACCTAAACTCGAAGAGATCCCCGCTAACGGGACTTGGCTTCTTATTACGTCAACTCACGGTGCCGGTGAATACCCAGATAACATTCAACCGTTCATTGAAGCTCTTCAAAATACCCCCCCTAAGATGGCAGAGGTAAAGTTCGCGGTAATAGCGATTGGAGACTCTAGCTACGATACTTTCTGTGCAGCAGGGAAACATGCTTATGCACTTCTTGAAGACATTGGTGGCACTCCGATAACTGATTGCCTAACGATCAACATTCTGGAAACCCCTGTCCCTGAAGATGCAGCCGAAGAATGGCTACAAGAACACATATCTAAATTCTAATAAAAAGGCGGGAATCCCGCCTTTTTTTCACCTTCTCCATAAAAATTTACGTCCTGTGAATAACATTTTGACCTTTTACGTGTTTCAAGTGATGCTTTTTCAACCAAATCATCTGTGGATAAATGATGATCTATCCCGTTATTAACCTATAGTTATCCCAAGAATAAGATCGTACCATTTCACCCCTTGTGTATAAGTACGCATTTTGATCCCAGCTAATCCTCGATCAGATCAAAGGTAGATCACAAGAAACGATCGTATAAAAAAGTATGATCTTGTTGATCATTTTTGACTTACCCACAAGATCGGGCTTCCTTAATAGTAGATCTAATAAAAGATCTATATAAAGATCTTATATATATTAAAGCCTCTGGTTCGATCCAAAATCGTTTCTCTCCTTGCCCTAAAGAGGGTAGAATATCGCTCCTTTTTACTAAGCTCTCTAAACTCATTGGATACCTGAGGTCGGTTCATGCTTTATCACGAAACTTTTGACGTCATTGTTGTTGGTGGCGGACATGCAGGAACGGAAGCCGCACTCGCATCAGCTCGTACGGGTCAACGCACCCTGTTACTCACTCACAACATTGATACCCTAGGACAAATGTCTTGCAACCCCGCTATTGGTGGAATCGGTAAGGGACATTTGGTCAAAGAAGTGGATGCTTTGGGTGGATTAATGGCACAAGCCATTGATCATGCAGGTATTCAATTCCGTACCTTAAACGCGTCAAAAGGCCCAGCAGTTCGAGCGACTCGAGCGCAAGCGGATCGTGCTTTGTATAAAGCCTTTGTTCGTCACGCACTTGAAAATCAACCCAACCTAACGCTTTTTCAACAATCGGTGGATGACATTATTGTTGAGAACGATCGAGTCACGGGTGTAGTGACTCAAATGGGGCTGAAATTCAAAGCTGACGCAGTTGTACTGACCGTCGGTACGTTTTTAGGGGGTAAGATACATATTGGTATGGAAAACTTCTCTGGAGGTCGTGCAGGCGATCCTCCTTCGATAGCATTGGCTGATCGTTTGAGAGAAATGCCTTTCCGTGTCGATCGCTTAAAAACAGGTACTCCTCCTCGCATTGATGCTCGCACAGTCGACTTTAGTGAACTTGATGTTCAGCATGGTGATGATCCGACACCGATATTTTCATTCATGGGTAATCGAACCCAGCATCCAACACAGATTCCGTGTTTTATCACTCACACCAATGAGAAAACTCATGACGTGATCCGACAGAACCTTGATCGTAGCCCAATGTATGCTGGTGTGATTGAAGGGATCGGTCCTCGATACTGTCCGTCGATCGAAGATAAAGTGATGCGTTTTGTCGATAAAAATAGCCATCAGATCTTTATCGAGCCAGAAGGTCTAACCACACATGAGTTGTACCCTAACGGGATCTCTACAAGTCTGCCATTTGATGTTCAGGTCGAGATTGTGCATTCAATGAAAGGGTTTGAAAACGCGCATATTGTTCGCCCTGGTTATGCCATTGAGTACGATTTCTTCGACCCTAGAGACTTAAAGCCGAACTACGAAACTAAGTTTATTAATGGCTTGTTCTTTGCTGGACAAATTAACGGTACTACGGGCTATGAGGAAGCTGCGGCTCAAGGGTTAATGGCTGGGTTGAATGCTAGCTTACAAACCCAAGGAAAAGAGGGCTGGAACCCTCGTCGTGATCAGGCGTATGTTGGCGTGTTGATCGACGATCTTTCTACCATGGGCACCAAAGAACCTTACCGCATGTTTACGTCTCGAGCTGAATATCGACTGTTACTGCGTGAAGACAATGCCGATCTTCGATTAACAGAAAAAGGTCGTGAGTTAGGGTTGGTTTGCGATGCTCGTTGGGCGCGTTTTAACGAGAAAGTGGATAACATGGAACGTGAGCGTCAACGCTTAAAAGACACGTGGATGAATCCTAAGTCTGAGGGAGTTGAAGACCTGAATGCGCTACTAAAAACGCCTATGTCGCGTGAAGCCAGTGGTGAAGATTTACTTCGCCGTCCCGAATTGAATTACGAGCAATTAACGCAACTGGATGCTTTTTCTCCTGCGTTAGAAGATTCGCAAGCAGCAGAACAAGTTGAAATTCAGGTCAAGTACGAAGGCTATATTCAGCGTCAGAAAGACGAAATTGAAAAGTCATTGCGCCATGAAAATACAGAGATCCCTTCTGATTTTGATTACTCCAGTGTGAAAGGTCTCTCTAACGAAGTGGTAGCAAAACTGTCTGATGCTAAACCGTTGACCATTGGGATCGCGTCTCGCATTTCAGGGATCACCCCAGCGGCTATTTCGATCTTATTGGTCTACCTAAAGAAAAATGGTCAATTGAAGAAAGGAGCAGCCTAGTGGAAGCGTTAAGAGTCAAACTGGACGCGTTATTGGAAGAAACGTCGTTGGACGTTTCAGATACGCAGAAAGCACAGTTGATTGGCTATGTCACACTGCTCGACAAATGGAATAAAGCGTATAATTTAACGTCCGTTCGAGATCCACTAGAAATGATCGTGAAACACATTATGGATAGTATCGTCGTCAGTACCCATCTTGAAGGTAAGCGTTTTATCGATGTTGGTACTGGACCGGGTTTACCGGGCATTCCATTGGCTATCATGAATCCTGAAAAATCTTTTACTCTGCTTGATAGCCTAGGTAAGCGTATTAGGTTTATAAAACAAGTTCTTCATGAGCTAAAAATCGAAAATGTCACTCCTGTACAAAGTCGAGTGGAAGAATTCCAGCCTGAAATTGGCTTCGATGGAGTACTAAGTCGTGCGTTTGCTTCGGTTTTAGACATGGTAGAGTGGTGTCAACATTTACCAAAACCAGAATCCGGCGTATTTTTAGCACTGAAAGGGGTAAAACCTGAATCAGAGCTTGCTCAGCTTCCGGACTGGTGTTCTGTGATCGACATCAAAGCTTTGAACGTTCCAGAGCTTGAAGGTGAGCGACATCTTGTAATCTTATCGCGCAAGGGATAATAGCGAGGTCATCCGTGGGAAGAATCATTTCAATTGCCAACCAGAAAGGTGGTGTGGGCAAAACCACAACGTGTGTCAATTTGGCTGCATCTATGGCAGCGACAAAACGAAAAGTACTGGTAATTGATCTTGATCCACAAGGCAATGCGACCATGGCAAGCGGTGTAGACAAATACTCCGTTGATGCCTCTGCGTATGATTTGTTGGTCGAAGATACGCATTTTGACGATGTGGTTGTTAGCAAAACGACCGGTGGTTTTGATCTCATTGCCGCGAATGGTGATGTCACCGCCGCTGAAATTAAACTGATGGAAGTTTTTGCTCGTGAAATGCGTTTAAAGAATGCATTGGCTACGGTCTGTGACAACTATGATTTCATCTTTATTGATTGCCCACCTTCATTAAACCTCCTTACAATCAATGCGATGGCGGCTTCTGATTCTGTCTTAGTGCCGATGCAATGCGAATATTTCGCTTTGGAAGGTTTGACAGCATTGATGGATACCATTAGTAAGCTGGCGGCTGTCGTTAACGAAGATTTGAAAATCGAAGGTTTGCTCCGAACGATGTATGACCCACGCAATCGTTTGTCAAATGAAGTATCGGATCAATTGAAAAAGCATTTTGGTGACAAGGTGTATCGAACCGTCATCCCTAGAAATGTTCGATTGGCAGAAGCCCCAAGCCATGGTAAACCTGCAATGTATTACGACAAATACTCCGCTGGAGCCAAAGCTTACCTTGCTTTGGCGGGTGAGATGCTTCGTCGTGAAGAAATGCCTGCATAATCCAATTTAGAAGGAAAGCGTCATGTCCAAACGCGGCTTAGGAAAAGGCCTCGATGCGTTGCTTGCGACCAGCTCTATGGCGAGAGAAAAGCAACAGACAATCAACCATAGTCAGTCTTTGTCCTCTGAAGGGGAACTGAAAGACTTGTCAGTGGCACAATTGCAGGCAGGCGTGTATCAGCCACGTAAAGAGATGGAACCCGAAGCTCTGAGCGAACTGGCTGCATCTATCCAATCTCAAGGCATCATCCAACCTATCGTTGTTAGACAAGTGGGTGAGCAACAATACGAAATTATCGCCGGTGAACGTCGCTGGCGAGCAGCCAGACAAGCCGGTCTAAAACAAGTACCTTGCTTAGTGAAAAAGGTGCAAGATCGCGCAGCTGTCGCCATGGCGCTGATTGAAAACATTCAACGCGAAGATTTGAATGCGATTGAAGAAGCTCAAGCTCTAGAGCGATTACAAGACGAATTTGAACTCACGCACCAGCAAGTTGCAGAGGTTATCGGAAAATCTCGCACCACCGTTTCTAACCTATTAAGGCTGAACCAATTAAATGGGGATGTGAAACGACTTGTCCAAACAGGGAAGCTAGAAATGGGGCATGCACGTGCTCTGCTTGCTGTTGAGCAAGACGACCAATTTGATATCGCTGAAACGGTTATTGCGAAGAAACTCAATGTTCGCCAAACCGAGCAGTTAGTGAAAAAACACCTTTCACCACAAGTTGACACCAAAAAAGCCAAAAATGACCCTGAAGCGCAAGCTTTATCTGAAAGATTGAGTGAAAAATGGGGCTCTCAAGTGTCAATTGTTCGATCTTCGAATGGCAAGGCAAAACTGACAATCAGTGTTGATGAACCTCACAAATTAGAGCAACTCGTTGCAATATTGGAAGGTTAAGTGAGATAATTGATTTAGGTCAATTATAAAAAATGTTTTTTTTGAGCGAAAGTTGTCGGTTTGTAAACAAAAATGTAAGTTTTTGCTGCGTTTTAATTGCATTAAAAGCGACTCACCGTATAATTTTCGGCAATTTCTCTTCGCTCGCGGTTTAGGTGTGATGCGAGTGTTTATTAGAGGTACGAATACATGATAGCGGCGTTAGCTAGACCAGGACGAGAGCTTGCAAAGCAATTGTTAATGATCCAGGTTGGCGCGGTTATGTTTGTGGCAGCAGGAACGACAATTGCTGTAGATGTTGAATGGGGAATATCAGCGCTGATAGGTGGTAGCATCTTTGTTGTTGCCAATGCCGTTTTCGCAATATGTGCATTCTTGTTTGTTGGAGCGCGAGCAGCTAAATACGTCGCCGCTTCCTTCTACACGGGTGAAGCACTGAAAATTCTCATTACAGTAGTGTTGTTTTCCGTTGCCTACATGTATATACAGGTGGAACTTGTTCCCCTGAAACTAACCTATTTGCTGGTTTTAGGGATAAATATCTTTGCTCCAGCGCTATTCATTAACAACAAAAAATAGGACGAGTTATGGCTGCGCCAGGCGAAGCGTTAACACCTTCTGGTTACATTGCTCACCACCTTTCTAATCTTTCAACTCACAAGTTGGGATTAGTGGCGGAAGAGACGAGTTTCTGGAATGTACATATCGATAGCCTGTTCTTTTCATGGTTTACTGGTTTAATTTTCCTCGGAGTATTTTACGCAGTAGCTAGAAAAGCGACAGCAGGTGTACCAGGGAAGCTGCAGTGTTTTGTTGAAATGATCGTAGAATTTGTCGCCGAAAACGTCAAAGATACGTTCCATGGACGCAACCCTCTGATAGCACCTTTGGCACTGACTATCTTTTGTTGGGTATTCCTAATGAACTTGATGGACTTAGTTCCAATCGATTTCCTTCCTTACCCAGCAGAGCATTGGCTCGGTATTCCTTACTTGAAAGTAGTACCATCTGCTGATGTTAATATCACCATGGCTATGGCAATAGGCGTATTCGCTCTGATGATTTATTACAGCATCAAAGTGAAAGGTCTAGGTGGGTTTGCAAAAGAACTGGCTTTACACCCGTTTAATCACTGGACCATGATTCCATTCAACCTTCTAATTGAAGTGGTATCGCTACTGGCGAAACCTCTATCTCTTGGTATGCGTTTGTTTGGTAACATGTTCGCTGGTGAGGTTGTATTCATTCTTTGTGCCGCAATGCTACCATGGTATCTACAATGGATGGGTTCACTACCGTGGGCTATTTTCCATATTCTGGTAATCACGATTCAAGCATTCGTGTTCATGATGTTGACTATTGTCTACATGTCCATGGCACACGAAGACAATGATCATTAAAATTTTTTATTCTAAGTAGTTTTAGTTAATCGCTATATATTGGAGATAGTAATGGAAACTGTATTAAGCTTCTCAGCAATCGCAGTAGCAATCATCGTAGGTCTATGTGCAGTTGGTACTGCAATTGGCTTCGCAATTCTGGGTGGTAAGTTCCTTGAAGGTGCAGCACGTCAACCTGAAATGGCGCCAATGCTTCAAGTTAAGATGTTCATCATCGCTGGTCTATTGGATGCGGTTCCAATGATCGGTATCGTAATCGCGCTGCTATTCACTTTCGCAAACCCATTCGTTGGTCAATTAGCTGGTTAATCATTGGTTTTGAGCGACAAGCACTAGCTTGTCACTGATTAACACTAAGTCTAATAAGAGGGGTAGCTGTTGTGAATATGAACGCAACTCTGCTAGGTCAAGCAATCTCGTTCGCACTGTTTGTGTGGTTCTGCATGAAGTATGTATGGCCGCCAATTATGCAAGCGATCGAAGAACGTCAGAAGAAACTTACTGACGGTCTACAAGCGGCTGAACGTGCTGCTAAAGACTTGGATCTAGCACAAGCCAATGCTTCTGATCAACTTAAAGAAGCTAAGCGCACAGCAACTGAGATCATCGACCAAGCGAACAAGCGTAAGACTCAAATTCTGGATGAAGCTCGTGAAGATGCTTTGGCTGAACGCCATAAAATCTTGACTCAAGCAGAAGCAGAAGTTGAAGCGGAACGCAACCGCGCGCGCGATGACCTGCGCAAACAAGTTGCTACTCTGGCTGTAGCTGGTGCTGAGAAGATCTTAGAGCGCTCTATCGATGATGCAGCGCACAAGGATATTCTTGACAACATTACTGCAAAACTTTAATGCAAGGGGCAGCATATGTCTGATTTGACTACAATCGCACGCCCCTATGCTAAAGCAGCTTTTGACTTTGCTGTTGAGAAAGACGCACTGGACCAATGGGGACAGATGCTGACTTTCGCAGCGGAAGTCGCAAAAAATGATGATGTTGCTGACTTGCTAGACGGGTCAATGACAGCTGAAAAGCTTTCTGAGCTTTTTATCGCGATTTGCGGCGAACAGTTTGATGAATACGGCCAAAACCTAATTAAGGTATTGGCTCAGAATGGTCGCTTAAAGGCCCTTCCTGAAGTCTGCAGTGGTTACTTTGCTCTTAAACGAGAGCATGAGAAAGAAATCGAAGTTGATGTTATTGCAGCAACCGATCTTTCTGAAGAACAACAAGCAGAAATCAGCAGCAAACTTGAAAAACGCCTAGAGCGCAAAGTAAAGCTGAATTGCAGCATAGATGAGACCCTACTTGGTGGGGTTATAATTCGAGCCGGAGACCTAGTCATTGATAACTCAGCGCGTGGACGTTTGAACCGCCTGAGCGATGCATTGCAGTCTTGATGGGGATTGGAGCATGCAACTTAATTCCACGGAAATAAGCGAACTGATCAAACAGCGTATTGAATCTTTCAACGTTGTAAGTGAAGCTCGTAATGAAGGTACTATCGTATCGGTAAGCGACGGTATCATTCGCATTCACGGCCTAGCGGACGTGATGCAAGGTGAAATGATTGAATTACCGGGTGGTCGTTATGCACTCGCACTTAACCTTGAGCGTGACTCGGTTGGTGCAGTTGTAATGGGCCCATATGCCGACCTTAAGGAAGGCATGAAAGTAACAGGTACTGGTCGTATTCTTGAAGTACCAGTTGGTCCTGAACTACTAGGTCGTGTTGTAAACACACTTGGTGAGCCAATTGATGGTAAAGGTCCAATTGAAGCGAAACTGTCTTCTCCTGTAGAAGTTATCGCACCAGGCGTAATCGACCGTAAATCGGTTGATCAACCTGTACAAACTGGTTACAAATCTGTTGACTCAATGATCCCAATCGGTCGTGGTCAGCGTGAGCTTGTTATCGGCGACCGTCAGACTGGTAAAACAGCGATGGCGATTGACTCGATCATTAACCAGAAAGATTCAGGTATTTTCTCTATCTACGTAGCTATCGGTCAAAAAGCATCGACTATCGCTAACGTAGTTCGCAAACTAGAAGAGCACGGCGCGCTAGCTAACACTATCGTTGTTGTTGCATCAGCTTCTGAATCAGCGGCGCTACAATACTTAGCACCATACGCTGGTTGTGCGATGGGTGAATACTTCCGCGATCGCGGTGAAGATGCACTGATTGTTTATGATGATCTATCTAAGCAAGCTGTCGCTTACCGTCAAATCTCTCTATTGCTTAAGCGTCCACCTGGTCGTGAAGCGTTCCCTGGTGATGTTTTCTACCTTCACTCACGTCTACTAGAGCGTGCAGCTCGTGTAAGCGAAGAGTACGTAGAGAAGTTCACTAACGGTGAAGTGAAAGGCAAGACTGGTTCTTTGACTGCTCTACCTATCATCGAAACGCAAGCAGGTGATGTATCTGCCTTCGTACCGACGAACGTAATCTCGATTACTGATGGTCAGATCTTCCTACAAACTGAACTGTTCAACGCGGGCGTACGTCCAGCGGTTGACCCAGGTATTTCAGTATCTCGTGTAGGTGGTTCAGCGCAAACTAAAATCATCAAGAAACTGTCAGGTGGTATTCGTACCGCTCTTGCACAGTACCGTGAACTTGCAGCGTTTGCTCAGTTCTCGTCTGACCTTGATGAAGCGACTAAGAAGCAGCTAGATCACGGTCAAAAAGTTACAGAACTGATGAAGCAGAAGCAATACGCTCCTATGTCTGTATTTGACCAAGCACTAGTTATCTTCGCGGCAGAGCGCGGTTATCTTGAAGATATCGCTCTTGATAAGCTTGCTGATTTTGAATCAGCTCTACTGTCGTATGCTCGCAGTCAATACGCTGATCTTGTAAAAGAGATCGATGCAACGGGTGCTTACAACAATGACATCGAAGCGCAGCTTAAGAAGTTAGCGGACGATTTCAAGGCAACCCAGACTTGGTAATTGGTCGGTGGCCGTAAGGTCACCTATTACCATAAACGGAGAGTAATACGATGGCCGGCGCAAAAGAGATACGTAATAAAATCGGTAGTGTTAAAAGCACGCAGAAAATTACGAAAGCGATGGAAATGGTAGCGGCTTCTAAGATGCGACGTTCACAAGACGCGCGTCAAGCTTCTCGTCCATATGCTGAAACAATGCGTAAAGTGATCGGTCATGTGGCGAACGGTAGCCTTGAGTATAAGCATCCTTATCTTGAGGAACGTGAAGCCAAACGTGTTGGTTACATCATCGTTTCTACCGACCGTGGTCTGTGTGGTGGTTTGAACATTAACTTGTTCAAGAAAGCGACATTAGACATGAAAGAATGGTCGGATAAAGGCGCAGACGTTGAACTGGCGATTGTTGGTTCGAAAGCGACAGCGTTCTTTAACAACAGCGGCGCAAAAGTAGCAGCTCAAGTTTCTGGTCTGGGCGATAGCCCAAGTCTTGAAGACTTGATCGGTTCAGTAAGCGTGATGTTGAAGAAGTATGATGAAGGCGAGTTGGATCGTCTGTATGTAGTGTACAACCACTTTGTAAACACTATGGTACAAGAACCAACGATCGATCAATTACTGCCTCTGCCAAAATCGGACAGCGAAGAGATGCAGCGCGAACATGCTTGGGACTACATTTATGAGCCTGAGCCAAAACCACTTCTAGATACTCTATTGATTCGCTACGTTGAATCACAAGTGTACCAGGGTGTGGTCGAGAATCTTGCTTGTGAGCAAGCGGCTCGAATGATCGCAATGAAAGCTGCAACTGACAACGCAACCAACCTGATTGAAGATCTAGAGCTTGTGTACAACAAGGCGCGTCAAGCGGCTATCACACAAGAACTGTCGGAAATCGTTGGTGGTGCTGCCGCGGTTTAAGCATAGGTAAAACTAATAAGTTAGAGGATTAACGATGGCTACAGGTAAGATCGTACAGATCATCGGTGCGGTAGTCGACGTAGAGTTCCCACAGAGCGAAGTACCAAGTGTATATGATGCTCTGAACGTTGTTGAAGCAAAAGAGCGTCTCGTTCTTGAAGTTCAACAGCAGCTAGGCGGTGGCGTTATTCGCGCAATCGTTATGGGTAGCTCTGATGGTTTACGTCGTGGACTGACAGTGGAAAACACTGGCGCTCCAATCTCAGTACCAGTAGGTACTAAGACTCTTGGTCGTATCATGAACGTTCTAGGTGACGCGATTGATGAGTGTGGTGAAATCGGTGCAGAAGAGCACTATGCAATTCACCGCCAAGCACCAAGTTACGAAGAGCAATCTAACGAAACTGCTCTACTAGAGACAGGTGTTAAAGTAATCGACTTGGTTTGTCCATTCGCTAAGGGTGGTAAAATCGGTCTGTTTGGTGGTGCAGGTGTAGGTAAGACCGTTAACATGATGGAACTTATCAACAACATCGCGCTTCAACACTCTGGTCTATCAGTATTTGCTGGTGTAGGTGAGCGTACTCGTGAAGGTAACGACTTCTACCACGAGATGCAGGAAGCGGGCGTTGTAAACGTTGAGAATCCTGAAGAATCTAAGGTAGCAATGGTTTACGGTCAGATGAACGAGCCACCAGGTAACCGTCTACGTGTTGCACTGACTGGTCTAACAATGGCAGAGCGTTTCCGTGACGAAGGTCGTGACGTACTGTTGTTCGTTGATAACATCTACCGTTATACACTAGCAGGTACTGAAGTATCAGCACTTCTAGGTCGTATGCCATCTGCGGTAGGTTACCAGCCAACACTTGCTGAAGAAATGGGTGTTCTACAGGAACGTATCACGTCAACGAAAGCAGGTTCTATCACCTCTGTTCAGGCGGTATACGTACCTGCGGATGACTTGACTGACCCATCTCCAGCAACAACGTTTGCTCACTTGGATGCAACGGTTGTACTTAACCGTAACATCGCAGCTATGGGTCTATACCCTGCGATCGACCCATTGGATTCGACGTCACGTCAGCTTGATCCATTGGTTGTTGGTCAAGAGCACTACGACATTGCTCGTGGCGTTCAGTCGACACTTCAGCGCTATAAAGAGCTGAAAGACATCATCGCTATCCTAGGTATGGATGAGCTTTCTGAAGAAGATAAGCAAATCGTATCTCGTGCGCGTAAGATTGAGCGTTTCCTAACTCAGCCTTACCACGTAGCTGAAGTATTTACAGGCGACCCAGGTGTATACGTACCTCTGAAAGAAACCCTACGTGGTTTCAAAGGTCTGCTATCTGGTGAATACGATGACATTCCAGAGCAATCGTTCATGTACTGCGGTACTATCGATGATGCTATCGAGAATGCGAAGAAGCTATAAGGCTATTTAGGAGGCGATATGGCAGCAATGACCTTTCACTTGGATGTTGTAAGTGCAGAGAAAAGACTTTTCTCAGGACTTGTTGAGACATTTCAGGTGACCGGTAGCGAAGGTGAGCTAGGAATTTATCCTGGGCATACACCGCTGCTGACCGCTATTACGCCTGGAATGGTGCGTATTGTGAAGCAACACGGTCACGAAGAGGTGATTTACATCTCTGGTGGCATGATGGAAGTTCAGCCTGGTACAGCGACTGTATTGGCTGACACAGCTATCCGTGGTGAAGATCTAGACGCAGCTAAGGCAGAAGAAGCCAAGCGCAAGGCTGAGGAGAATATCCATAATCAGCATGGCGACATGGACTTTGCACAAGCGGCCAGTGAGCTGGCTAAAGCCATTGCTCAGCTTCGAGTAATCGAACTGACCAAAAAAGTACGCTAATCATTAGCGCAGCGATTAAGGCGACCTTAGGGTCGCCTTTGTTTTTTCTGGCTTTAATTCCTGATTAATTCAACCTATTTCATTACCGCCTTAAGCGCTGTTGTCCTACTTTTGTTAAACCAAGTCATCATTTGGCATGAAAACCACTCTGAATCTTTAACTCTTCGGCTAATTCAAGCTAAAATCTACCACTTAAACGACAACGTCTTTTAGGAACCACTATTTATGAAATTCAGCGCGGTTATCCTCGCTGCGGGTAAAGGCACTCGCATGTATTCTAATAAGCCTAAAGTGCTACATACACTAGCAGGCAAGCCAATGGCAAAACACGTTATTGATACCTGCAATGGACTGGGTGCTCAAAATATTCACCTTGTTTATGGACACGGTGGTGATCAAATGAAAGCGTCGTTGTCGCAAGAGCCAGTCAATTGGGTGCTGCAAGCTGAGCAGTTAGGTACAGGGCATGCGGTCAATCAAGCGTCATCTGAGTTTGCCGATGATGAGAAAATACTGGTGTTGTACGGAGACGTTCCACTTATTTCTTCTCAAACGGTTGAAAACCTATTAGAAGCACAGCCTCACGGTGGTATTGCCTTGTTAACCGTGGTGTTAGACAACCCGATGGGCTACGGGCGTATTGTGCGTAAAAATGGTCCAGTAGTGGCGATTGTTGAGCAAAAAGACGCGACGGAAGAACAAAAGCTGATCAAAGAAATCAATACTGGTGTTATGGTGGCGACGGGCGGTGATCTGAAACGTTGGTTAGCGAATCTTAAGAACGAAAATGCGCAAGGCGAGTATTACCTGACGGACGTTATTGCTGCAGCTCACGATGAAGGTCGTGCAGTAGAAGCGGTTCATCCAGCGAATCCAATCGAAGTAGAAGGTGTGAATGATCGCGCTCAATTAGCCAAGCTTGAACGAGCATACCAGCGTATGAATGCACATACGTTGCTTGAGCAAGGTGTTATGTTGCGTGACCCAGAGCGATTTGATCTTCGTGGCACACTACAGTGTGGAATGGACGTTGAAATTGATACCAACGTGATCATCGAAGGTAATGTTAGCTTGGGTGATAATGTGGTTATCGGTACTGGCTGTGTACTGAAAGATTGTGAGATTGATGACAATACCATCGTTCGCCCTTACAGCGTAATTGAAGGTGCGACTGTGGGCGAAGAGTGTACTGTTGGTCCATTCACCCGCCTTCGACCTGGTGCTGAGCTTCGTAACGATGCTCATGTTGGCAACTTTGTTGAAGTGAAAAATGCACGCTTGGGTGAAGGCTCTAAAGCAAATCACCTTACGTATTTGGGTGATGCTGAAATCGGTCAACGCACCAATATTGGTGCTGGTGCGATTACGTGTAACTACGACGGTGCAAATAAATTCAAAACCATCATTGGCGATGACGTTTTTGTTGGGTCAGACAGCCAGCTCATCGCGCCTGTAACAGTAGCGAATGGTGCAACGATTGGTGCAGGAACAACATTAACAAAAGATGTCGACGAGGGTGAGTTAGTCATCACTCGCGCGAAAGAGCGCAAGATCGCTGACTGGCAACGACCAGTTAAAATCAAATAAGCGTGATAGCGTTTTAATTCGATAAGCATTAAGAAGGCTGACGGTTATGTCAGCCTTTTTTGTATCTGTATTCAACCCTAAAAGAGCTAGTTACTTGGAATAGCAATACGTTTTTCTAGCCACCTAACGCATTGGGAAACAAATAGGATCAGTATTAAGTATTCGAGTACCAAAAAGGTATAGATCTCGAGTGGTAAGTATTCGTTGACGACCAATTCGTTGGCTCGACGAGTTAAGTCACTCAAACCAATAACACTGACCAAGGATGACATTTTCAAAATATAGACAAATTGGTTACCCAACGGAGGGAGTATTTGTCTTAAGGCTTGTGGCAATATGACCAGTCTCATTTTCTGCCAGTAATTTAACCCCAGCGATTCTGCCGCTTCATGCTGGCCTTTTGCAATAGCTTGGATACCACCACGAAATACCTCTGCCATAAAGGCACTCTCAGCGATAGTAAGTGCTATCACCCCTGCTGCAAAATAGTCGAGCGAGACATCCATAAGTGTAGGCAAACCGTAATAAACCCACAGCAACAGTACTAACACGGGGATGGAACGGATACTTTCAACGTATATTCGATTCACTGCTCGAAGCGATTTACGTTCACTCAAAGCTGGTAACGCTACGATTAACCCCAATAACATTGCGAGCAGCATGCTGATTAAAGAGATGTATATCGTATCCTCAAATCCAGCTATGAGGAATTTGAGGTTGATAAGACCTTGATCGGTCGTGGGGTCTAAAACGTACCAACCCCATTCATAGTCACTGCACCCTGATAGGAGGAATACGGACAAAGCAACAAAAAGCGAAGACAAGCGCACAATATTTATAACCAAACGCTAAAAAATGTTTAAAGATATTGCTATGTTATCAGTGTTGTCATGAGAAAACGTTGTTTTTTCGAACATTAAAAAGGAATTAAAATGAAAAAGTGGTTAATTGGTTTTAGTGTATTGCTGTTGGGATTGGCGCAAGCTCAGGCGGCTAGCCGCTTGCATGAAATATTGGATGCGGGTGTACTTCGTGTGGGCACGACTGGAGATTGGAACCCCATGACGATGAAAAATCCAGCAGATAACAGTTACAGAGGCTTTGATATTGATGTCACTACAGAACTGGCGAAAGATCTGGGTGTGAAAGCGGAATACGTCGCAACCGATTGGAAAACATTGGTTAATGGTGTAACTGCGAATAAATACGATATTACAGGTAGTGCATCACTTAATATGTCGCGTGCTAAAGTGGCTGGGTACAGTCAACCGTATTTTTATCTAGCTTTTGTCCCTGTGGTTCAGAAAAAAGATTTAGCTAAATTTTCTGATTGGAGCGATTTCAATCAATCAGATATCCGAGTTGCTGCGACGCTAGGTACCGTTCAGGAAAAAATGGTGAAAGATTTCTTCCCTGATGCAAAGCACGTTGTCATCGAAGCGCCTGCTCGTGATTTCCAAGAATTATTGGCTCGCCGTGCAGATGTATCTGTCACGTCAAACGTAGAAGCGGCGACCTTGGTTGAAAAGTTTAAGCAACTCGCGATAGTGCCAGTTGAAAAGCCACGCCGTCCAACCCCGATTTCTATGTTGCTACCGCAAGATGACCAAGTGTGGATCAACTACGTTAATCACTGGGTAGAGTTAAAGAAAACACAGGGCTTCTTTAAGCAAACAGCTGAAAAGTGGGGTTTGAAAAGCCTTTGATTGACACAACTCGATAGTAAAAATGGAGCGAAAGGAGCGTTATGCTCCTTTCTTTTTGCCTTAATCTTCTCTCGCAACTCGCGAATTATCTGGCAGTGTGAAATGCCTAGCGGCTTTTTCATGCGAGACAAAATAGCCCAGCCAAAGTCCAGCTAAGCAAATGATGATGGCTATTCCCGTAACCTTTAACGCATCGCTTGCAAGCCATGCAACCAACGCACTAGCTAATCCACTGATGCAAATTTGTAAGCTATTTTGTAACCCCGCAGCTGTTGCTGGGCTTTGTTTCGCACTTGATAATGCTCGGTTTACAACTATTGGGTAAAGAGCACCATTCGCTACAGCGATAAAACAAAAGGGTATCAGTAGCGGGTAGATGGTCGTCAGAGCCCATTGTGTTGCGGCAAACACCAACATGGAGGATACGCTGAACAAAGCCAGTAGCTGTTTTAACACTCGCTCATCACCATATAGACCCACAAAGCGTTTCCCTAAATACCCACCCAACATAAATGCGATGGTTTGAGGGATGAAACTCATGCCAATATCTTTCGCGTCGTAGCCAAGTTTTGCCATTATTTCGGGCATGCCAGTAAGGTAGGCAAAAAAAGCCGCTGAAGCAGTGGCAAACATCATCACATTACCTAGATAAACCCGAGAGTGCATGAGAGCAGAAATGTCTGCTTTTACGCTGGTGGATTTATGTGGGGCGTTGGACTCTTTTTGTGCGAGTGTCATGAATGCTAATACGACACCCATTAGCGTTAGTGCAATAAAGATACTGCGCCATCCTATGTTGTTCAGTAGCAACACGCCAAGCTGTGGTGCTAAAGCTGGTGATAGCGCAACCAAGGGCATAATGGTTGAAAAAATTTGTTGGCTTACTTTCTTTGAATGTTGACTAATGACCATGGCTTGCCAAATGACTGCTGGTGCACAAACTCCAATCGCTTGAATAAATCTAAGGCTTAGTAATTGCCAAATTTCTTTAGTAAAAACGAGTCCCATCGACGCGGCAGAAAAAATCAGCAGCCCCATAACCAGTGTTTTCCTGTGACCAAATTTATCGCTGGCTAATCCCCAAACTAGCTGACCGACAGCCAAGCCACCTAGGAATATAGATAAAGAAAGAGCGATGGATTCGGGACCTGTCGTTAGATCTTGCTCCATTGCCTTGAATGCGGGTAGGTACATATCGGTAGCAATAAAACCGAGCATCGATAAGCATGCAAGATAAAAGAGTTGATATTTAGTTATGTTCATCAATTTTCCGTTTAAAATTTTTGATGGTTTAAAAGCGATCCACTGGTCGCCTTCTTTGATTAAATTATTCTATTTTTGGATATAGGAAACGATAAGCGCTATATTTTGTAGTTATCAATCAAAAATTTTGAAAGCAAATGTTCTCAAAACAATCTTTAGAAATGTTGGATACGGTTGCAAGAATGGGCAGCTTTACCGCGGCGGCAGCGCGTCTACATAAAGTGCCGTCTGCGGTGAGTTATGGTGTCAGGCAGATCGAGCAAGATTTGGGCGTGCTGTTGTTTCGTCGATTGCCCAGAAAAGTAGAACTGACCCCTGCAGGTGAAACGTTTATTCAGCACGCAAGGCAGATGCTGCGAGAAATGGAAGAGGTCCGCGCTCAAACGCGTCGTGCAGCATTGGGGTGGCATCAAACATTGAAGGTTACCCTCGATAACGTCGTCAAACTCGACAAATTAAAGCCGATGATTGAAGATTTTTACCAGACTTTCGATTTTGCTGAATTACAAATCAACATGGAAGTGTTTAACGGATCTTGGGAAGCGATTTCGCAAGAGCGGACAGATATCGTACTTGGTGCTACGGCTGCGGTGCCTGTTGGAGGCGATTTTGGTATTCGTTCTATGGGGGATTTAGAGTGGGTCTTCGTTATGTCGCCAGCGCACCCTTGCGTTTTAGAACCCGTCCTAAATGAAGATACCGTAAGTCCATACCCTGCGATTTGTCTCGATGATACGTCCATAACGCTACCTAAGCGGCACAACTGGCATTACAAAGAGCAACGGCGCATATTACTGCCTAATTGGTTCAGCGCCATAGAGTGTTTAAAAAATGGTGTTGGGGTAGGGTATATGCCTAAACACATCGCACAAGGGTACTTGGAGCGTGGGGAGCTTTACTCAAGAGAACTACTGACGGTAGAACACAGACCAATGAGTGCTTGTTGTATGGTTTGGCGTCAGAGTGAAGAGCACCGATTACGTGACTGGATGATTAATTATCTAGGTGCTTCAGAAAAACTGCACCAAGACTGGATTGCAAGCGGATAGAAAAACGGGGCTTTCGCCCCGTTTTAAATTACGATAAAAAGAACTGATACGACGGATTATCCGACTCATCCTTGCACTGATAACCTAATTCTCGAAGGTGAGCAGAGAAACGAGTCAGATCCGATTCCTCCAATTCAAACCCACAAAGCACGCGACCGTAATCCGCGCCTTGGTTTCGGTAATTGAAAAGGCTGATGTTCCAGTGGGTGCCTAGCGTACTTAAGAATTTCACAAGTGCCCCCGGATATTCTGGGAATTCAAAACTGTACAATCGCTCTTTCAATGGCTTTGACGGCTTGCCACCAATCATATAGCGGACGTGCAATTTCGCCATTTCATCATCAGATAAATCGACAACAGGGTATCCGCCGTCGCGTAAATCTTGTATGACGCTGTCCAACTCTTGCTGACCATCTTGTAAGCGCAAACCGACAAAGATATTGGCAAGCTGATCATCGTTGTAACGGTAATTAAATTCGGTCACGGCTCTGCCGCCAATCAAGTTACAAAACTCGAAGAAAGCACCTTGGCGCTCAGGTATTGTCACCGCGAGTAAACCCTCGCGCTTTTCACCAAGTTCGCAACGCTCAGAGACATAACGCAAACCATGAAAGTTGGTGTTTGCGCCAGATAACACGGTACCAAGTTGTTTGTCTTTCAACTCATGTTGTTCGGCAAACTTTTTCAAACCCGCCAGAGCTAAAGCACCTGAGGGTTCGGCGATAGCACGAGTATCTTCAAAAATGTCTTTCACGGCAGAACAGATTTCGTCACTGGAAACACTGATGTGACCGTCGATGTATTGTTGGCAAAGTCGGAATGTTTCTTCGCCGATACGCTTCACCGCAACACCATCCGCAAACATACTCACTTGATCCAGAACCACTGGCTCACCCGCATCCAATGCTGCTTTTAGGCACGCAGATTCTTCAGGCTCGACAGCGATGACTTTGATTTCTGGCATCAATTGTTTGACCAATACCGCTACGCCCGCAGCTAAACCGCCTCCGCCAACAGGCACAAAGATGTAGTCTAGGTGACCATTTTGTTGCAGCATCTCCATACCAATCGTGCCTTGACCTGCAATCACCATAGGGTGATCAAAGGGGGGCACAAAAGTATAACCATGTTCAGCAGACAATCTTTCTGCTTCGGCTTTGGCTTCATCAAAGTTATTGCCGTGAAGTACCACATTTCCACCAAACCCTCGAACCGCATCGACTTTGATATCTGGTGTGGTCTTGGGCATCACGATGGTAGTTTGAATGCCTAATTTGGTACCCGACAGTGCCATGCCTTGAGCGTGATTACCGGCAGAAGCCGCAATGACGCCCGATG
Source organism: Vibrio penaeicida (assembly GCF_002933855.1). Lineage (GTDB taxonomy): Bacteria > Pseudomonadota > Gammaproteobacteria > Enterobacterales > Vibrionaceae > Vibrio > Vibrio penaeicida_A. The sequence continues at coordinate 51,728 of NZ_BFAQ01000005.1, read as the reverse complement.
CTTTTTGCTGATCAGTTAGGCTCGCGACCATGTTGTAAGCGCCACGTAGCTTAAATGAATGAACAGGCTGGCGATCTTCTCGTTTTATTTGAATTTGATTACCAATGCGCGCAGAGAGCCGAGGCATCTCTTGAAAGGGAGACACCATTGCCACTTCATAAACAGGAGCGCGCAAGATTTGGCGCAGATATTCTGCGCCGGTTTGAGTGGTCAGTGTCATCGGCTAGTCCTCTAACAACGATTTGTCACGAACTGCACCTTTGTCTGCACTGGTCGCCATGCTGCCGTAAGCTTTAAGAGCGAAAGATACTTCACGTTGGCGGTTCGCCGGTTTCCAACCTAGTTCATCTTGTTTCGCACGGCGCGTAGCCAATTCGTCTTCAGATACGTCTAGGGTGATAGAGCGGCTTGGGATATCAATGGTAATGATGTCGCCATTTTGTACCAAACCAATGGTGCCGCCACTGGCTGCTTCTGGTGATGTGTGACCGATGGATAAACCAGACGTACCACCAGAGAAGCGACCGTCCGTTAGAAGTGCACAAGATTTGCCTAAGCCCATCGACTTCAAGTAAGTGGTTGGGTAAAGCATTTCCTGCATACCTGGTCCGCCTTTTGGTCCTTCATAACGAATAACAACGACTTCACCTGCTTTTACTTTTCCACCCAAAATACCTTCTACTGCGGTATCTTGGCTCTCAAATACGACAGCTGGTCCTTGGAATTTCAGATTATCTTCGTCAACGCCCGCTGTTTTGACTATGCAGCCATCTTCAGCGATATTGCCCGAAAGTACCGCTAATCCACCTTCTTGGCTAAAGGCATTTTCTTTGGTGCGGATACAGCCGTTTTCACGGTCATCATCCAAGCGATCCCAACGACAATCTTGAGAAAACGCTTTTGTGGTACGAATACCAGCAGGTCCGGCACGGAAGAATTTTAGAACATCTTCATTTTCTGTTTGGATGATGTCGTATTCTGCAAGCTGTTCTTGCATAGATAAACCCAGAACGGTACGAGTATCGCTGTTTAGTAATCCTGCGCGATCGAGTTCACCAAGAATGGCCATTACACCACCAGCGCGGTGAACGTCTTCCATGTGATATTTTGGCGTGGATGGTGCCACTTTACATAGGTGTGGGACACGTCGAGACATTTCATCAATGTCTTTCATATCAAAATCGATTTCACCTTCTTGAGCCGCAGCCAATAGGTGCAATACAGTGTTACTTGAACCACCCATAGCAATATCCAGTGCCATGGCATTTTCAAACGCGGCGCGGTTTGCGATGTTTCTTGGAAGCGCCGTCTCGTCGTCTTTTTCGTAGTAGCGACGAGTAAGCTCAACCACTCGCTTACCGGCATTGATGAACAGTTCCTCACGATCAGCGTGAGTGGCTAGCATGGAACCATTACCCGGTTGAGAAAGACCAAGTGCTTCTGTTAGACAGTTCATCGAGTTCGCGGTGAACATACCGGAACACGAACCGCAAGTTGGGCACGCTGAACGCTCTACCTGCTGGCTTTGTTCATCGGATACCGTTGGATCGGCACCTTGGATCATCGCATCAACTAGATCGAGTTTGATCAACTGATCTGAAAGCTTGGTTTTACCGGCTTCCATTGGTCCACCAGAAACAAAGATCACTGGAATGTTTAGACGCATTGACGCCATCAACATTCCCGGTGTGATTTTGTCACAGTTCGAGATACATACCATCGCATCTGCACAGTGCGCGTTTACCATGTACTCAACAGAATCGGCGATCAGTTCACGGGAAGGCAGTGAATAAAGCATACCACCGTGACCCATGGCGATACCATCATCAACGGCGATGGTGTTAAATTCTTTGGCGATGCCGCCCGCTTTTTCGATTTCTCCTGCCACCAGTTGACCCATGTCTTTTAGGTGAACGTGTCCAGGTACAAACTGTGTGAATGAGTTCACTACAGCAATGATTGGTTTACCGAAATCTTCTTCTTTTACACCTGTTGCACGCCATAAAGCGCGAGCACCAGCCATATTTCTACCGTGTGTTGTTGTTGCTGATCTGTATATTGGCATTGTTTTATTCCTTACTTCGCTGGTGCACTTTGTGTTGATTCGGCATCTTGAGGATACACATAATCTAACCAACCCCACTTGTCCTCTGTGGTGCCATTAAACAAGCCAAAATAGGCGTCTTGCAGTACTTTAGTGATAGGGCCGCGTTTACCGTTGCCCACTTCAATTTTATCTATGGTTGCAACAGGAACGATTTCTGCTGCTGTGCCTGTCATGAAAACTTCATCGGCTAGATACAAGGCTTCACGGGCAATATTGGTTTCGCGTACTTCGTAGCCTCTGTCTTTGGCTAGAGTCATGATAGAGTCGCGAGTGATACCCGGTAGAATGGCGCTAGTGGCTGGTGGAGTCATTAGAACACCGTCTTTAATGACAAAGATATTTTCACCAGCACCTTCCGATAGATACCCATCTACGCTTAGAGCAATGCCTTCGTCGTAACCGTGGCGACGAGCTTCTCCGCCTACGAGGAGAGAAGATAAATAGTTGCCCCCAGCTTTAGCTGCCGTCGGAATCGTGTTTGGTGCAGCACGGTTCCAGCTTGAAATCATCGCATCAACGCCACTTTCCAATGCTTCTTCACCTAAATAAGAACCCCAAGGGAATGCCGCAATGATCACTTCCATTTCTGTTCCTTCAGGTGGGCATACCCCTAAACCGACATTACCAACAAAACCTAATGGGCGGATATACGCGTTGTCCAATTTGTTTTGACGTAATGTTTCACGGGTGGCTTCCATGATTTCTTCGACAGTATATGGAATCGGGAAGCGATAGATTTTGGCAGAATCTTTTAAGCGTTTAGCGTGCTCTAAGTGACGGAATACGATAGGACCTTTCGGGGTGTTGTAGCAACGTACCCCTTCAAATACTGACGTACCGTAGTGCATAGCGTGGGTCAAAACGTGAACGTTCGCTTCACCCCATGGAACCATTTCACCATTAAACCAGATGTAATCGGCTGTTCTTGCTGTCATGTTCGCGTTCCTTCCTTATGCACACACTTTTTGTTGTAAGTTATTATTGGGGAGTTCGTTCGTTTCGATCTCAGTGACATCGACAGAGCGAATGTCCCACAATTTTTCGATCTGGCTGACCAACATAGAAATGGGGCGATCACTGTCAACGATGATCTCAACACTGGCCACTTTACTTTCATGGTTTTGAGTGGCAGCGACTTGGCGAATAATGAAACCGCGATGGCGTACAACGCGAAGAACACGTTCCAGCAACACGGGTTTATCGTCGGCTTTGATATCTAATAAATAGCGTTGCATCAGGTGTTCTCCAGCATGTCATTGTTCGAAGCACCAGGTGGTACTAATGGCCACACGTTTTGCTCTTCATCAATCAATACATGAAGCAGGTACGACGTTTTGCTCTCTAGCATTTCTTTCAGCGCTGGCTCAACCTCTTCCTTACGCGTGATTTGTTTGCCCGGAATACCAAACGCTTGTGCCAGCATTATGAAATCTGGGTTGTCATCTAAAATGGTTTCACTGTGCCTGCCATCAAAGAACAAAGACTGCCATTGACGAACCATGCCCAAACGCTGGTTGTCGAGCAGTACCATTTTTACTGGAATCTGGCGGCGCTTTAGTGTCCCCAACTCTTGCACATTCATCATGAACGAACCATCTCCTGATATAAGGATAGATTGGTCGTTAGGACGTGCAACCGCTGCGCCCATTGCTGCAGGCAAACCAAAGCCCATGGTGCCAAGACCGGCAGAGCTGATGAAATTCTGAGGTTCACGAGGTTGAATGTGCTGCGCAGCCCACATTTGGTGTTGACCGACATCCGTAGAAACAATCGATGAATCCGGCATCATGTCAGAGAGTTGCTTCAGCAAGAGCGGCGCAAAAATTGGGTCACCCGGATGGTCATAACGCCATTTAAAGCCACTTCTTAGGCTTTCGCTGTGATGAACCCAAGGGGAAATATCTTGTGAAAGCTCTAACTGAGGAAGTATCACGTTGATGTCGCCGCGTATTGAGGCGTTTGCCGTTCTCAGCTTATTGAACTCAGCGGCATCGATGTCAATGTGAATAACTTTGGCGTGCGGGGCAAAAGTATCGAGTTTTCCTGTCACGCGGTCATCAAAGCGAGCACCCACAACGATCAGTAGGTCAGATTCTTGAACCACTAAATTCGCCGCTTTCGTACCATGCATCCCTAACATACCTAGGTAATGAGGGTCATGGCGCTCAACAGTACCCAAACCTTTCAGTGTACTAACAGAAGGCATTGGGTTAATTCTTAAAAATTCACGTACTGACTCGGTCGCATTAGCAAGCTGTACACCACCACCCACATACAAAACTGGGCGCGTTGCTTGTGAAAGCAATTCTTGAGCTTGTGATATGGCTTCTGTGCTGGCAACTGGGATGGCTGGTGGTTCAAAATGAGGCAGTATTTCAGTTGGTGCTTGAGCTAACTGCACATCTTTAGCAATATCGACAATGACTGGGCCTGGACGGCCACTTTTCGCCACTTCAAAAGCTTCAGCAAGAGTGGGAGCGAGATCATTGATGTCTGTAACGAGGTAACTGTGCTTAGTACACGCTAAAGACATACCAATGACGTCCATTTCTTGGAAGGCATCGGTACCGATATGAGAGCTGGCAACCTGACCTGTGATGGCAACCAATGGAACGGAATCGAGAAATGCATCCGCGAGTCCAGTGACTAGGTTGGTTGCGCCTGGTCCAGATGTGGCCATACAGACAGCGACATCTTGAGTTGAACGAGCCATACCAATGGCTGCCATAGCAGCACCTTGTTCATGGCGACATAGGATGTGCTCCACACCACCATCATATAACGCATCATATATTGGCATGATTGCCCCGCCAGGGTAGCCAAATATTGTCTTAATACCTTCTTGCTGCAAAGCCGCAACAACTAATTCAGCACCTGTCATAGTTGTTCTCCTGCGATTTGCGAGGGATGAAACGGCTTCATCCCTTTATTGCCATTGCACATCGTGTGCTCCCATTTCTTCCTGTATTAACCTAATTGTGTTCGGTTAATCATGTCTTAAGTTATAAAAAAACCCCCGAGCTTCTCAGCGCGGGGGTTTTTGCTATTCTGTGGTTACTTCCTACCCACAATCCCCCGCGCGGTCCTAATAATGACCACGATAATCAGGGCAACGAGTGCGTTAATGCGAGTAGTTAAATTCATTAATTCTAATTATTCAAAAGTTGTGAAATTGTTTGCGTTTCTAGTGGTAACACACTCTTTGGTTACATGACAAGGGAAAAGTAAGACTTTTTTCACATTTATCGCGTACGGAAAAAAGCTATAAAGTGAATAATTATTTAAAAATTAGATAGTTATAAAATTATCACTGTGTATAAATAATAGGCAAGGATGCAACATGGCTTTAGCAATTATTCACAGCCGCGCGTGTGTAGGAGTGGAAGCTCCAGAGGTGACGGTTGAAGTGCATATCAGTAATGGTATGCCTGGTTTTACTTTGGTGGGCTTGCCTGAAACAACGGTGAAAGAGTCGCGTGATAGAGTGCGCAGCGCCATTATCAACTCTGGCTTCGAGTTTCCTGCCAAGCGCATAACGGTGAATCTGGCTCCGGCAGATTTACCAAAAGAAGGTGGGCGCTTCGACTTACCTATTGCGCTCGGGATCTTGGCGGCATCAGAACAAATCGCCATCACTAAGCTTGGGCAAATAGAGTTTATTGGCGAACTCGCTTTATCGGGCGAATTGAGATCAGTTAAAGGCGTGTTACCAGCCGCGTTAGCGGCTAATAAGAATAATCGCTGTTTAGTAGTACCGGATACCAATGGCGATCAAGCCGCATTGGTTGGGGCAAATACACATAAATCAGCAGCCAATTTATTGGATGTATGCGCTGATTTATGTGGTCAGAAATCCCTTTCTCTATTCCAGACCCCCGAACTCACAGTTACACAAGAGTCGTCTCGTTGTTTGCAAGACATTATTGGGCAGCAGCAAGGAAAACGTGCGCTAGAGATAGCTGCAGCAGGTAATCATAACCTTTTGTTCCTTGGTCCTCCGGGAACAGGAAAAACCATGCTGGCGTCTCGATTGCGTGATCTATTACCAGATATGGACGAGCAAGAAGCGATGGAAACGGCTTCGGTTGCCTCACTCACCCAGCAAGAAATCAATCAATATAACTGGAAGAAACGGCCTTTTCGTTCCCCTCACCATTCCAGTTCCATGGCAGCGCTGGTTGGCGGCGGCTGTCATTTATATAAATAAATGCGACAAGATTTAATTAGCTGCGACAAACTTCCATATCATTTGAATTCGGGATCAACTAATGATGTTTCCTGATTATTAGCACTGTTTAACACAATACTTGGCGATGCCTCATATAACTCTTGTACAGAATCAAATACACACAAGAGCTTCTAACGTCCCTGTTTGCTTTTTTAGCTATCGAAAGTGCCCATTGTGATTTCATTGAAGTAGATTTTCAGCCCAAACGTCAAAAGAGTGTAATTAGGGGAATAAGCTCCAATGGAATGGAAAATGAGGACTCTTTAGCATGGTTAAAAACAATTGATATAGAGGTTAGAAAATCAATTGTTGTATTTGGTTCAGGGGTTTGAAGCCCAATGGAACGAAAACGTACGCTAACAAACACAAACGTGCCATTTGGGTTGTTCCTGTAGGTGTAGCGGACCGACTTTATAATCCCTTCGACCTGATTTTATCCGTCATTTCCGGACCACAATCATTGACTCTATCGAAAACGGTCGGCTCACATTAAGTGCGAATGAGACCACATTAATTGGCACTGAGACCGACTTTATCCGGTTCGACCCACATTAATTGATTCTATCCAGAGGCTTCATAATAAATAGCCTCACTCACCGCTATCTCCCGTTTGTCATTTTGGGTTAATGTCTCAAACTTAACTCATCATGATGTATAGCAACACGATAAACTGCTGACATAAGAACAAAATAAAAGGATGTCAGTCAGTGGCTTACAAGTCCGTCCAACAAAGTGAACTGATGGCGCACGAATTCGCCCGCGTGGAAGGCGCTTTTCATCACCTTGATGAGAAAGCCCTCAAGGAAGCCATGCCAGCGGGTACAAGGCTTGAGTTGTTCAAAGATCAGCTTCGGCAAGGACACATGGTTTTGCTGACCGATACTCCGGCGGTGCCCCTTCTGGTTCAGGAATCTGGAGGATTAGGGCAGCGCACTTGGGCGGTGAATCCAAAGGCGCAAAGTCTGGTTACTCCTACGGGGCAAAAAGCCTTACTGGCCCGCACACAAATGCGAGGTCGCGCCAGTGGTGTCAGCCAGAACTTACCGCCTCCACCGCCTTTGCACTATGTCCCCGAACCAGCTTTACCAGACAGTACCGAGGAAGCGCCGTCCCTGAAATACGAATACAGCGTTGAGGTGGCAGGCTCACAGGCGTCATTCAGAAAAAACATCGGAGCTCACTTTGTGCTGGCGAAAACCGCAGAAGAAGGCATGCTAGGGCGCTGGATGGACAGCCAAACCGAGCACGGCACTCTGTATACGGTACTGACGGCGTTTAACGAACCCAAAAATCTGCTGGCTCATGTGGCGAACATTCCGATGGGCATCTCGCCTAAACATCCCGTAAAAGTGAGAGCTTTGGGGTCCCGCACCGCCTATGAAGCTTTTATTCCGGTGTCTCCTACGATGCAGGTGGGAGAGCGGTTAGGTCTGCCCACTCAAGGCTATTACTACCATTTTCACCGCCACGCTTTGGTGCAGGAATACCGGATTATCGGTGACGGCAATTGGGGTTATTACGCCACCGCTTCTCAGCCTCATCAACTCAACACGGAAAGAGGTTACAACACCGACCAGACCGCGATTTTGGTGTATTGGAAGTTGGGCGGGAAAGTGTGTGATAACCAGCATCTCGTTTACTTGCCTCGCCCCATCACCCTAGAGGAGCTGTCGAACGTTAACGAAGACTGGCTGCTTACTCATGGGGTGAAACTCGATATCAACCAGCTTCTGGCAACCCAGAGTCACGCCATCGTTGAGCGAGCAAGTACTGATGAGCAGAGCCAAGCCCCGCCCGAGCCGATAAACCACATCGTAGCGCGAGACCCTAATACAGGAGAGCGCGAAAGCTGGATGCAGATTGCGGAGCAATACGGGTTAACACCCAAAGCTCTGCTGGCGTTAAACCCCGCTTATGATGCAAACCCCATGTCACTGGCAGTGGGTCATAGCCTGAACGTGAAAGTGGTCGAAGCGTCCCAAAAAGAATCCCTCTTTGACACGCCCCCAGTCCCTATGGGCACCTACAACCACGCCCTGAATGTGCATTACGACTTTTCAGAACGATTTCTGTCCGGCACCCACATCCAATCCATTAACTCTGAGCGTTTGTTGAGTGATGACATTCCCGTGGTGCGGCTGGCTGACTTTACCCCTAATCGGGTGTTTGCCAAATCCTGCGAGCAACCAGAAGGGTGCATCGATGCCGGAGTGAGTGACGAGCCCATCACCCATTTTGGTCCTTGGGCGTTTTTCTTTGGTCAGGCGCACGCCAACCCCATGGTTGGACGAGCGATTCAAACTCAGCAAGCGATACAAGCCGCACAAACGCAAACCGCTTTGGCAACCTCGGGGGGTATGGTGGGCGACAACCTGAGAGAAAAGCCACTGTCTGAACTCGACAAAGCGGGTATCCAGCTTGAGAAAGTCGCCGGTAACCTGGCAGAGAGTTGGTTAGAAGGCTATCGCCTCAAATCCCCCACCATCGGTGCCCTGTTTATCCTTGGGCAACAGCTCTACGGGGATGACACGCAATACACCGACGATGAACTTAGACAGGAAAAAACCGTACAAAGCCGAGTACGTATTCACCTGACTGACCCTAAAGAAGGTGAATACTACCCCAGCGTTCGCGCTTATCACACAGACGATACCCGCATTCCGGTGCGTTACGCAAGAGAAGAGAACGGGCAGTACTCGGTGATGCTGGAAGGCGACCAACCACTGGTCTGGACACCGATAGACGAAGGTGACCCCAGCTGGCAAACTACCCCAGACCATGACGACGGGTTTGAGCCCGACAGTATTGTGGTCACCCCCATTCCCGATACAGAAAACGCTACGACCACATTGCCCATTCCAGAAGAAGGTGACTGGCGAGACACCGTAGTGGTGTTCCCCGAGTCTACGGGTATTCCACCTTTGTATGTGGTGTATACTCAACAGCCTAGGGATGAGAAGGGGCAGTTTGCATCCACGGGCGAGCCGAAACCCAAACTTGACCGACCGAAGCTGCGAGCCGAGACTAAACGGCAAATTGAGGCGAGCACTGAAAAAAGAGAAGGTCAATTTATTGATGATAAAGGTAATGTGCTAACCGACTGGCAATACGGACATGTGCACGGCAAAGAAAACCGTCGAGTAGTTCGCGCTGCTGAGGAGCTTGGGATGAGTCAGCAAGAGCTGAACGATTTTATGAACAGTCGCCCGGATTATTACCAGATTGAGGATAGGATAACCAACCTCAGTCATGTGAATGAAAAGCCGGGGTATGATGATTTAGATGATATTCAGGACGATATGATTGAGTTTTTAGAAGAGAGGAGTAACCGATGAATTCTATAGATTCACCAAAGTTCAAGCTATTTCAATCTCTTAAACGAGGAAAAATTGAAGAGGCGAGACGTTGGATAAATGACGGATGTGATATTTTAGCGGTCACAGAAAAGGAAAAATGGACTTACTTGCACAAGAGCCTTCAATCAACAAATAAACAAGTACCGCATGAGACCATCCAATTTCTGATTGACCAAGGCTTAGATGTCAACGCCATCGACAGTTATGGCTATACGCCTCTGATGTACGCCGTGCGCCAGCGTAACGTTGAGGGGATGCGCCTTCTGCTGGAAAACGGTGCCGATAAATTGATAGAGCATCGTGACCAGAAAGGTGTCAACGCCCTTAGACTCGCAATTAAGGGAAAGCCGTTTATCTTTGAGGTGGTGAAAACACTTCTTGATGCTAAAGCAGACCCAGATAGCCGAAGTGATGACAACGCTAAGTCGTTCAGGGAAATCGTTAACTTTTTAGATGATATGCCCTCTGACATTATTGAATTGCTTTCCCAATACTAACTCAAAGACTCGACATGCGTTATTCAGAAGCGTCATGTAAATTCGCTACAGCACGAATAGCGCGATAAATAGACGCCTCCCCCAATTGAAATTCTTTCGCGAGTTGGTTAATGGTTGCGCCTTTCTGTCTTCGGTCATATATATCGTGTTTGACGGGCTCAGTCAGTTTTGGCGGTCGCCCAAACGTCACCCCATTTTCTTTGGCTTTCGCAATCCCTTCAGCCTGTCGCTCAGTGCGCAGGTCGTTCTCAAATTCAGCGATTGAAGCCAGCATGTTAAACATTAGTCTGCCTGTTGAGGTACTGGTATCGATGTTTTGGTCGATGACCAGTAGATCGATGCCCTCAACCTTAAAGCGTTTAGCGAGCTGGGCAAGATGGACAACTGAACGAGCAAGGCGATCTAAACGCGTCACGATTAATGTATCGCCTTCGCGCAAGTAGTTCATACAGGATTGAAACTCAGGTCTGTCCGCAGTCCGACCGCTGCGCTTTTCCTGATAAATGCGCTCGCATTTTTCCTGATTCAGTTTCTCTAGCTGAACCGCCAGACTTTGCCCCGTTGAGCTAACTCGTGCGTAACCAATTTTGGACATAATCTATCAAATCTTCTTATAGGTTTTGATTTGATACTTATGATAGTAGTTTTGATAGGTGCTTTACAGCGCTATCACAAAGTATACATTTTGATAGTTTTGATGAATTTTCCGACTGTTCTCATATAGAGTCAATTAAAGTAGGTCGAGCCGGATAAAGTCAGTCTCAGTGTCAATTAATGTGGTCTCATTCCCACTTAATGTGAGCCGACCGTTTTCGATAGAGTCAATGATTGTGGTCCGGAAATGGCGGATAAAAATCAGGTCGAAGGGATTATAAAGTCGGTCCGCTACAACTACTGGCTGTGTCATAACTTAAATGTCATGCCCGATTTTTGTTAGCGTACGTTTTCGTTCCGTTGGGCTTCATACCCCGTTCAAGGCATTGAATACACATTGATTCTTAACACATCACAATTTTCTCCTGTATCGATGCTTAAATGTTTACCGTAGGTATGTTTTTGTGAAATTATATGCTTATTTGGGGGAGGGCTCTATGACATTTTATGAATCCATTTTTGCGCTTGCTTTTGGAGCGGAAGGTGTTTATCAGGGTGCTGAAGAGTCCACGATGCTTGCATTTGCGACTGCGTCAGCGGTATATGGTTTTTTGGTAGTTAGTTTGGACTTTCTCATAGTCAAAACTTTAAATAAAGCAAGTATTTTAGCGCTATCTTATGTTGGTTATAAATCCCTTGGTATGTTTTTAATGTGGGGATTAGGCTCTGGAATAGGTGGTCTATTAGGTGCTGGATTCGGTATTTTCGAAGTTAATCGAACTGCATGCATTTTTGTTGGTGTGGGCTGGCCGTTAATACTTCCAAGGTTATTATCTTCAGCAAACAGCGAACTATCTACTGAAAAAATTGAAATAAGTGGGGTGTAATATGAGGCTATTCAATAGAATGCTTGGACGCTCTAATTTCAATGCTTCAGAGACAATCAGAGATAGCATTTCAACATTTAATAAGTTTGATTTTGATTTGGAAACTCCAGAAAGTACAGGAACTCTTCTGGTTTTTAAAAGTAAGACTCAGCAGTGTTGGTTCGTATTTACAAGTGAGCGGCTTTACTTTGTCGTTGATGATATTGAGCAAGATCTCGTAAAAGTGCTTTGGGCAAGAGATAAAGAGAATATGATCGTTGACGGTAGATTAAGCCTTCACCTAAAAGAGACTGAGCATTCCAGAGAAACAGGAAGATTGTTTTTTGGAAAGATGAACAACAGTATTTTGTTCACCAAAGCACTTTTTGGTGGGGGATCGGTTTCTGGGTTAATCATTGGAATGGCTCAAAGGTTTTTCCTGTGAGGTCGGTAACTTCTGAGTTTTCAGAACCATTGGTTATCGATTCCTGCCCTGTTAGTTTGTTTTGTTATCGATACACAATATCGATTGATTAATGAATTCAATATCGATATAAGGTGCTTAGTTTACTAACTTCAGAGTCATGACATTGCACACGAAAACAATCAGAAAAGCCCTCGGCGCTTACTATACCCCGACAAGTTTGAGTAAGGTTTTATGTGACTGGGGGATTAGGTCCTCAGATGACTTGGTTTTTGAACCAAGTTTTGGAGGGTGCGGCTTTTTAGAAAGTAGTGTCAATCGGCTTTCTGAGCTAGGTTGCTCAAAACCTATATCTCGTATCTTTGGAGCGGATATAGATGCAAGAGCTTTTGACTATTTATCTGAGATGTTAGGAGATGCTACTAACATCAATGGGCAATTTGTTCATAAAGATTTTATACAGATATTACCGCGAGACTTTAACAAGCAGAGCTTTGACGCCGTTTTAGGTAATCCACCCTATGTGTCTATGCACAATATGAGCGAAGAACAAAGGATTAGTTGCTTTAATTTACTGCGAAAATCTCCCTACGCTAGAGGGACTATTGGTCGTAATGCTAGCCTTTGGGCGTTTTTTCTCCTCCATAGTCTGTCTTTCATTAAAGAAGGCGGTAGAGTCGCTTGGGTTTTACCTAGTAGCTTATTACATGCAGATTATGCCAGTGAATTACTGAAAGTGTATAGCTACCATTTTCAGCTTGTTAAAGTGATTAAGCTAAGCAAACGGTTTTTTCAAAGTGATGATGCTGACGAAGTATCCGTAATACTTTTTGCTGATGGTTTCAAAGCTAAGAAAAGTCCCCCTGTAAAAGTTGGCTATGCAGTAGCAGCTGATGTAGGTGAGCTTTCTGAAATTACTCAAGAAGCCAGCTTGAACAGTGTGTCTTGTGAAAATTATAAACATGCCCTGTTTGATATTTCTACTCTTGAGGCGTTCCAACGCCTTTCTACTGAGAAACAAGCAGTTGCGATGGATATGGTTGCCAAGATAGTCATAGGTATGGTTACTGGCGACAATAATACTTTTATTGTTGATAAAGAAACTATCGATAGCTACGAGCTAGATGAATGTGATTTAAAGCCAGTTATTGGACGTTTTTCTACCTTAAAAGGCCTACTTCACAACTCGTCAAGGCAAAAGCGAATCCAGGAAGAAGGGGCTAAATCGTTTTTAGTCTGTCCGGAATCAGTTGATGAAAGACACTCAGCTATCCGAAACTACCTATCACGTGTACCTGCAAAGACTAGGAAAAGTAATCGAACATTTAGAAAGAGAGCGGCATGGTATTTTCCCGATGATAAACGTTACCCGGATGCATTCCTATCATACATGATTGACCGTTCTCCGAGATTAGTCATTAACTCTGCACGAGTAAATTGCTCTAACTCCGTACATCGTGTTTTCTTTAATGAAGGTATGTCATTTATAAAAAAGAAAGCTATTTCTGTTTCTTTGCTTTCATCGTTCTCTCAGTTATCTGCTGAGCTTCAAGGTAGAGCTTATGGCTCAGGTGTTCTGAAGCTAGAACCAAGTGCAGCAAAACGAATTCAGTTTTTGCTAGATGACAACCTAGAGAAGAATCTAGTTAAAAATTTCAGCTCTATCGATGCATTAATAATTCAGAATAAAACAGAGGAAGCTCAGTCAAAAGTTGATGAAATTATAAGTAATACAACGGGGTTACCACTTTCTGTCCTGCAAAACTTCGCGCGAATGGTGCGTACCTTAAGAGAAGATAGATATAAGGGATTACATGAATCAAATAGCTAGTACAGTGGATTTTCAGGAATATGAAGAAGATCTGTCATTCTCTGTTGACGGACGCCTTCTATCTGAGTTAGGTGAAAAGCTAGTAACTAAAAATTATCTAGCCTTGTCTGAGCTTATTAAAAATGGATACGATGCTGATTCTTCTCTAGTTGAAATATCACTCCACGATGTTCGGCAAATAAATGAGCGAAGTAAGATCGTTATCCGTGACACCGGCGAAGGAATGTCTTGGGAAGAGCTCAAGAATAATTGGATGCGGATATCTACTTCTAACAAAGAGAGGTTCCCTATATCTGATAGGTATGGGAGGAAGAAGACCGGAAGTAAAGGTATTGGTCGCTTTGCTTGTCAAAAACTTGCTGATGCCATTCATTTAGAGACAGTAAAAGAAATTGATGATGGTTTATTCGAAGTCACAGAGATTACAGTTAGATGGGATGACTTTAGGAAAGGCGTAGATCTAATAAGTATTGATTTTTCTGCGAAACACCGAAAAGTTAGCAGCTACGATTTGTCTTCAGGAACTACGATTACACTTTTCAACTTAAAAGAAAAGTGGACGCAAATTTCGTACAACGGACTCCTTAAAGAACTAGCCTCTCTTTCTATGTCATCTCAGTGTCGAAGAGAAGGCTTTGAAGAAGACCCTGGTTTTGACTTGTCTGTAAAAGCAGAAGAATTTGAGCTGGGTGATAAAGTTGATTTGTCTTTAAACGAAAAAATCTTGAATTCATCTTGGGGTAGGCTCAGAGCAACCATAACGGATGAAGGAGAGATTCAGTTTATCTTGGAAGCTAAGCTTTTAGGCAAGAGAGAATATAAGTTAAAAGATAAGTTTCCAAAGCTCGCTGGTATTGCTTTTGATTTGTCTTACTTTCCAGATAGAACTGGCTATTTAAGAAATCCCGAGATAGTACCGTTAAAAGTTATAAGACCAATACGAGCAGCTCATGCAGGTGTCAAAGTATATAGTGAAGGGTTCAGGGTTTACCCGTATGGTCAAGATGGGGATGACTGGTTAAACCTTGACAAAGATGTTGGTCGCCGAAAGGCAAAAATTGATAACCATGAGTTGAGTGTCATTGCGGAAAGCTATGGGTTAGATCCGAAAAGGACAATGTTAGATCTTTTTTCTAACAAGATGCTCATTGGTAGTGTGATGATGGAGGGTAACACCAGTGATTTCTTCCAGACTAAACTCAATCGTGAGGGCTTTATCGAAAATGAAGCCTTTAAGGACTTATATCAGGCTTTACGCACAGCCGTAGAGTGGATGACGATTCAATATTCCACTTTTAAATTTCTTCACGCAGACGAAGAAGCTGAACGTGTGAGAGAAGAGTTTGATAAAGTCTTTAGTACGCCAGTTATTAATACTACAAATGAGTCAGAATATTTTGAATCTTTAAGACCAAACCGAGAAAAGAGAGTATCTGAAGCACTTAAAATAATTCAGAAAGCCATAAGTGGTGAGGTTGCCTCGAGTGATAGTGAGGCAATTGCTCTTGCAAGTGATAAAGAAAATATAGCAAGGAAAGCAACTGAGCTACTATCAACAGAGTTTGATACTAGTGAGAAAGAAGTATCCTTACTGAGGTCTATTGCGTCAACAGGTCCACTCTTTTTCGTATTTGCACATGAATTTAGAGGGTTAATCTCAAACTTAGACACGGATGCCGGTAGTATCGAACAATGGGTTGCAAACGCGGAAAGTAGCTCATTAGATTTTAAATGGTTGCTAGATATAGCGACATCTCTGCGTCAAACTCGTAACCATTTCATGTCTCTTGAAAAATTGATTGGGGTTTTTTCGTCTACTCACAAGATCGAAAATAAGCAAATTAGAGTATCTGATGCGGTTCGCTCTGTGGTTGATGGCTTTGCATTCATTACCAGAGCTTATAACATTTCTGTCGACGTTGATATTGACAAACGATTTCTTAAAACGGCGCCAATGCCTGAAGCCTCTTTCTATTCCATTTTAGTAAATCTACTCTCAAACTCAATTAAAGCGGTTCTCGCAGTAAAAAACTGCCAAAAGCGAGAGATTTTAATCTCGGCTTCGAGGGAGGATAAACTCGTTCTGAACATTTCTGATAATGGCATTGGTCTAGATGAGTCACTGTGGGAAGATGTTTTTAAGCCTCTAATTACGGATCCTACAGGCGAAATCTACCAAAGAATGGAACAAGCTTCTGACTTAGATGATCTTGCAGTTTTAGGGAAAGGAACTGGTTTGGGGCTAAATATAGTAAAAGGAATGGTTGCGCAGAGTAAAGGACAGGTGAAGTTTATAGAGCCGATGACAAGTTGGTCCACAACTGTTCAGGTTCAGCTACCTTAGGAGCTCATAATTAATGCAAAAGAAATACGTTGTTATCTTTATTGATGACGAAGCTAACTCTTTACAAACAAGTGGACCTTCGGCAAGGACTGGATTAATTGAACAGTTACAAAAAGATGCAAGGTTTGAAATGACGCCATTCCACCCTGTAGAGTTTGAACAACTAGGTATCAATGGCAGGAAAAAATATTCACCAGACCTCGTGGTAGTTGACTACAAACTACAAGGAGTAGAGAACCGTGATGGGCAAAACTATGACGGAACGGGCTATACCATGACTAGTTTGTGTAAAGAGGCTTTTCCTGATGTCCCTTGCTATTTAATCAGTCAGCTAATTGACAAAAATATTGAAGTTGGCGATCACTATGATAAAAAAATATCTCACCGTTTCCTAACTGAGACTTCAGGTAAGGACGTTCTAGCAAGTGACTGTGGCTCATTTCGAGCGATAAGAAATGCCAGTGTTGACTTGGATAGTTACGTTAACCTGTTGTGTGTCCCTGACGAGCAATGTGGCGATGTCCGAAATAGTTTGCCTTATCCATTATTAGAAACCCTAAGATCTAGAGTACAAAATGAAATAAATGATGCTGATAAACCTTGCCTGCTTTTTGCTCGCTGGATAAATAAGTACTTTTTAGTTCGTCGTGGACCGACAATGAGTACTCTTGAGTTCGCAACTCTCTTAGGTTTGAAAGAAGAATATTTCCTAGACACGTTTACTAAAATGTACGAGGAAAAACTCGAACCGTTAAAGTACAAAGGTGTCTTTTGCGATAGTTTTCCTGAACGTTGGTGGTCTCAGATGGCATATAATTTTGCTATAGAGTTGTCACAAGGAGAATCTCCCTCTGAACCATGGAAACGAATTCCAGAGTTACTTGGTATTGATAAAAATTATTGGTCTTGCTGTGAAATCTGTGACGTTCCCTTACCTCAAACAGTGGCTCTTGATAGAGAAAGCGGTGAGTGGGTAGCTTGCCATTGGGAATGCTGTGTAGAAGGTGATCTCAGTGAAGATATAGCTGGATTCGACCCTATTTTGTATATTGACTAGGTAAGCAATGGCTAAATCTTGTAATCATATGTCTATGTTCTATAAAGATTATAGGGCAAACATTAAGAGCTGTTTAGAGTTTCTTACTTCTAATCCGACATTAAGTCGTTATGTTAATCACGTTACTATTTCTAGGCTCAAGAGCAATACCATGCAGTTTGGAGCTAATAGTGCAGTGTCAAAGCATGACCTATCTATTACTCCATTTGAGATCGGTACAAAAAGGCTAATTTCTAGTAACTTGATATCAGGAGAGAATATATCTTTTGGGGGAGAGCTTAGGTTTGATAACAATGGCTATTTTTATCAGTCGCTCTCTTTGTGCTTTATTGCGAAAGCTGAAGGAGAGATACCAGAAGATAATGGGTACTCGATTGGAAAAATGGATCCTGAAGCTAGTTATGTAATCAGACGCTTTCATTTTGATATCGATGCTCAGCAGTTAGGAAATGATCGCCCAGTATTTCATGTTCAATACGGTGGGAACATACATGATGACCAAAAAAATAATCATCGGTATGAGTTAATAAGTTGTGTTGACTTACCCCGCATTCCTTCTTTACCGTTGGACTTAGTACAAGCCATTAACCTGATTTTTCAGCAGATCGACACCGATGTTTCTAGTGTATTTAAGCAATCACGATGGAAAACTATAGTCTTGGAAAATGACAGAATATGGGAAAAAGTTTACTTCGAATCTCTAAAAAAAAGAGGAAATACAACGCTTTATGAGCGTTTATGTGGTTCAAATATGTTTGATTTGGCAGGCAATTAGAAGTGTAACTATCAATGATAGGCTATCGAGAGTCCTTTGATAATTTGAAGGTTAGACTTAATCCGTGTGAAATGTGCACTGTTGCTAGGTGAAATACATGTCCAAGAAGTTGATTGTGAGAGGTTTTTCACAGTCGACACTTAATAGTGATTGAAGTCTGTAACGTGGTTTCTGGGATAGGCATTGACACCTGTGAAGCGGGATCTAGGGCAAATATTTATGGGGTATTTCCCTGCTGTCACCAAGTAACAAGTCTTCAAAAAATAAGTCAATACGCTCATCATTATTTTTAATAAGATCCAAGGGTTTAGCACTTAAAGTGTTTTTTTGCTGACGTAACTTATCTCCTATTACATTGGCTATTTCATCTATCGATTCATTGACACTGACCAGAGACGAAATTGTCGCTTCACTTAGATTAGGCTGGAAAAGTTCTATTGTTTGGTGGCGAGTTAACCAAAAACCAATATCCCAACCAGATAGCTTTTGATAGAGAGTAGGAAGTATCTCTCTAAGTTTGTCATAGAACCTAAAGCTCTGTGTTAATTGAAACCTTGGGTACAAGAGTTCGCTTTCGCTTATGAAATACAGAACTTCTTGTCTTTCTTTTAGGTTTTTTAGTGAGATACCTGAACTTGGGTTATTTTGTGTAAGAAGCTTGGAAAACTCCTTTTCATCTAAGACCTTGTAGTCTTGAAGTAGCTGCTTTTTACTTGTTTCGAGTAAAGTCATTAACCTCTCAGTTGAACTTTGGGCGGACATCTTTTTCATGGTTATACTCGGCTATTTCAGCGAGGAGATACAGTTTCAGCGAGATTTCTTTCGCGACATCACGCAAGGAGCGTTATGCACATTGCGTGATTAAATTCTTAAATCAAACGAGTATTAGTCATCTCCTAGGTAGTCCTCGTTATTGGGGTTATGAGCATCAGCCCAATCATCCATATCTGCGTCATTGTTAGGGTTGTTTATGTCAGACCACAAATCTAATTCTTCTTGAGATCTGTCTGAAGGATCCATCATTGGTATTCTCCTACGATTTCAATAGTCAAATTGTTGTATCTTCATAGCGTCACCTTGACTGCACTACGTTAACAACAATGGACGAATTTATTAATATGAAATAAGCTCAAAAATTGGTGAAAGTTTTGGGTTTCTTAGAAATGCGAAAAGACGCTCCAGTCTCCAGTCATGCTGTTTCTGAATGCTCAAAAAGCTATTTGTAATAATATCTCTTGTTCAAGCAAAGAAGTTTTGGGCATTAATACTGAAATTCCAGATATTTTTCTTTGGCTTAGAACTTACCTCGTCTTGAACTCAGAAGCTGCCAAAAAACTTTCCTCATTCCTTAAATCCAAAGGAGAGTTGCTACCAATTCGAGTCGATAACAAAGACATGTATATTTTCAACTGTCTCCAATTTGGGAAAGAAAACAAAGCCCTATGCATGAAAAAATATCTTAATGGTATTGAGGACGGCTATAAAACCTTGGTGTTTGATGATGAGGATGCTTCTAGCAAGCTTATCTTCAAGTC
Source organism: Vibrio penaeicida (assembly GCF_002933855.1). Taxonomy (GTDB): domain Bacteria; phylum Pseudomonadota; class Gammaproteobacteria; order Enterobacterales; family Vibrionaceae; genus Vibrio; species Vibrio penaeicida_A. Next base: position 32,114 of record NZ_BFAQ01000005.1, on the reverse strand, counting down.
AAATCTAGTGGGACCGATGTTATTCGTCACAGAAGAGTTCAAGTCACTTTGCGATGAGAGCAAGCTTAAGGGATTTCGCTTTGAACCCAACCTTTTAGCTGTTTTTTAAGTTTATCTAAAGATTTTAAAATGATCGTGTTTGAATACAAGGTGGTCGCGTTATCCAATTGTGCAATAACCTGTTGCACAATTGGATGCGCAAGTAAATCTGCTGATTATGGAGCATAGTTCAAACCATAGGATATAGCTAATATGCAAAACATGCACGTTACTCATTAAGCAACTACCTAGGAATCCTCAGTTGTTGCAAAATTTGCAACAACTCCTACATACCTCAATTTTTCAACAGGTTGTTGGGCAAACTATAGTATCCAATGTGCAGGAGGGTAATAGCGAAACAGGCTGTTTCGAAAATCACTTCTGCTAGTAAAGTGACTGACACGGTTTTGTCCAGCTTTGAGTCGCAATGCCAACGGAACGTGTGTACGATTTGATCGTGACTTATCAGCAAAGCTGTCAGGTCGAGCATGAGCTAGTACAGATAATATTAGAATTTTCTAGCGGTTTTGAACCCATTTCACAAATGTAATTTCTCAAGTACATGACCAGTAGAGACAATTTATCCCATTTTATTTAGAGCGTTAGTTACAGTAGACTCTCCAGGGTACTTTTTAGCTGAGTTACCATGCTTGAACACGTAGTGTTTATTTGCATTTCTCAGGATAGGAGACAGTTTTAGGGTGATACCTTTGGTAAACCTAACTTCATCAAGCAAAGCTGATATTATAGAATTACCAAGATTGCGGTCACTAATCTGGAAAATGATCCCCCTCGATCCACTCATTTCTTCACTAATGTCGGGGCTGGAATCGCTGAATTTAATATCTCTTTCTAGCTCAAAAATGTAGTAATAGTTTTTATCTATTTTAAACCGAAAGATAGCGGCTCCTCTATTTCTGCTAGTATGTTTGATTTTCATCCAAGATATTGATTGTTTTAAATATTTATCAATATCCTCCGCACCTTGCTTACTTTTGTTTAAGTATTTTTGAAACCTCGAATAGTCCTCATAAATATCAACGTCTGACAGTTCTATATACTCTAGGTTGGAGTCCGCTTTGAAAGTATGATCAGAGCTTAGCCATTTGGCGTTACTTATCTTGTGGGCGTGGTCGTTGCTACATCGAAGTAAGTACTCCCAAATCTGTTCCACCGTTCCAAAGGTTCTATAGTTTTGAGGGTTGTTTCCACTGACGGTGCGCCCAGTGTCTTTGCCTGAACCATGCTTGTCTCCCCCAGACAACCCTGATTGGTCTTCTTTGGGCTTGGTTTTCCTTCTATTTTCTTTCTCGACTTCGATTTTGATAATGTTAGTCTCAACTTCATTGCCAAGTTCTAGTATCGAGGAGTCGTATATTTCGTAGTCGTGAGAATCTAAATCTGGAGACAGATTGTTTCGTCGTTCCTGCTCGGGCTTGGCTATGCGACGTCTCTCTTGAGCATATGTTGTAGGGTCATATCTGCCTTCTCCACCGGGCTTTGCAACACTTTTATCTTTATAAACATCTAGCTTTGGTAGCTTGGGACTTGCGAATCCTACAATTTGCCATGCAAAAAAGGTATTTTTAGTCGTGAACTCACCTCGAACCCACATTCTTGTGGGACCTTCAAACCAAGGTCGAACTTTGGGGCAGACAATGTTTCCAGGTTCAGAGACTTGGAGTTGGCTAGAAAAATTCTTGAAGCTACTTGCGGCAAATTGACTGTATTTTGCTGATGCTAAAGCGTTGTAGTCACCAGAAACAAAGCCACCTTTTGGGTGCCTTATATTCCATCCTTCGTTATTTCCCGACCTATAGTTCAGTGCAAATCGCTCTATAATTTCATCCCAAGGGTAGGTACATAAAACTCTCTTAAATTCTTTTGAGCAGCCGTAAACAGAATGAAAATACTCCATACATGGAATTATCAAATAAGTACTAAGATTGCTATTCATGCACTTTGCTGTAAACACCAATGCATATGTATCGCCTAAAGCATCTAAGCTATTGGTAACAAAATCAGGTAAGTAACCATCTTTTGCCAACTCATTAAAGGATTTGATTTCCCATTCGCTTTCATCATGATTGACCTTAAACTTCGAAAAAGGACTGCATAGAATGCGGTGCTGTGTTCTATTTTTCCAAATAGAACCAATCTTCACTTCGACTGAGTGAGAAACGAGCGTACCTATTAAGTTTATCTTTCCGTAGACTCTTCTATTTACGTAGTCAGTTTGATGAAACCCAATGATCAAATGGGGTTGCTGATAGCTTCCATTATTTATAGTTGATTTTCTAAATCCTATATGAGCACTGGCAATATAGCATTGGCTTGGTTTCCTGACGCTTGGGAAGTCTTCATACACTAGTGGTGAGACATTATCAGAAATATAGTGATACTTTCGATAAAACATTTTTACTCTTGGTCGCAAAATATTCACTAATCAGTGAATCATGAAAACTTCAATTAGTACAATGTATTATCGTATATTTTGGTGATTGGGTTCATATTTGTTATTGAAATTAACGCTGTTTTATTTCAGAGCTGGTAACCAGTAGTGAGCTTTATATATAATAATTTGGTAAGAGAGGTCTTCATTTCTAATTATGTCCTCAGGTTGAACTTTATTCGTAAGTTTACGAGGTATTGAGTGGAAGTATTCAAGTCCAAGTTGGATCCATTTTATCTCTTTATCAGGGGTATTCTCACAGTAAAGTTGAACGATCTCCTTTTCTAACTTTTTGAGGTTACGTCGGTGAGCTGTTTTTGTTTTCCAGGGGATCCTTAGTGCCAATCCATATTCTCTGTTTACGAAAGTAATGAACCCTGAGATTGATGAGCGTTGACCTTGATGCTGGCGTAAGTACCGTTCCAAACAGTATTGTGTTATTGGTAGTTTTGACTTTTTCAGTAAATCACTAGCAGGATAAAGAGATAAGCGCAGTGTGCGAATCGTTATGGAATCTGAGTGCAATTTAGATAACAGATAGAGATGATAACGATGCAATACTCGATATGCTTCAGGGCTTTTCTCAAGAGATTGAAAATATTTTTTAATCCTATTTTCCTCTGAGCTTTTCTCCTGAAGATCTTTATCTAACAAAATTCTATTTGATTCATCTAACCAGCGAATAACATTTAGCACCTTTCTTAGCTCTCCGGCACCAAACACTTCCAGTAGTTCAGGGTAGCTTGGAACTCTTTTCCAATGACGATACATCTCATAAAAGAATGAAGCGTACCGATTGATTAAAACTGCTGCCCTCTCAGCCCCCCTTCTTTTTTGAAGCCAATGTCCAAATGAAATCCAATCGTTTTGTAGTGAAGACCCCTCAAACATTGCTGCGCTGAGGTGTACTTTTTTATCGAGCAGCTTTTTCCAATAGCATTCTTCGCAAGACCTTCCTCTTCCAGCAGGAATTTTTTTCCCGCACTCAATGCAAAGAACATCTTCATTGAACAGGCACTTTTTGCAGACTTTATTTGTGAGTTTTCTATGTCGATGGCACCTAGAGCAAGTCCCAAAATTATCGTTATTAGAGGAAAGGATGCCCTTCTTGGGCTTTACGAAGTATTTGTAGCAGCTTTTACATACCACGCCATATTTGGTGAGCTTTCCAAGCTTTTTTCCTTCGACGCCACACCGAACGCATGGTTTCATTTTCTCACATGCTCGGCAGATCGGCTTTTTCTCAAAAGTGGGGAGTCTTGCAATTTCTCCACACTTGAAGCATCGCGTGCTCCTGAAGTAGAGGGTATAGCAGCTTCGGCAATACAAGAGTTCTTTGTGTCGTCGCACAATTATCTGAACGGGCTTATTGCAACCATCACAAGTCTTCATAGTTCAAATGATACTTTCTTAGGAGGCGCGCCATTTTTTTCTTAACATGAGCCTTACTTTTTGGAGATGGCAATCCGGTCATTGCCTGCCTTTTGTTCTTATTAAACTTGCCTCGAATACGTAACGTAGGTAGGTATTTTTGTAAGCACGGAAGAGTTTGCACCTTACTATCCGTAAATATGGTTGGAGGTCCGAACCTAGCGAGTTGCTCAAATAAATCTTGAGGAGCAGCATCCATTAGCTTTTTTGCGCCATATAACAGCCGCGATCTTTCAAATGTAGGGAGCATTTCTAATGCTAACCCCGATACAGGAATGAATAAGGAAGACTGAGGAACACCAAAATCACTAACTAATGACTGTGCTAATTTACTCTTAGGTTGCTGAGCTGCTTTTCGTATTACATAGATGAAAAAGCGGTTGAGGTGAAACCATTGTTCGGAGGATACATTACCTTTTCCGTAAAGACCGTATCCGGTTCTGAGGACAAAGTCTGCTTCAGATTGGAAGCGAAAAGATAAATCGGAAGGTGTATTTATGAGATTGTTTATCTTTTCTTCAATTATCATGCTCTTTTTACAATGTGGGCACCTTTCGGTTATCCCATCTTGAACTTTTAGCTGATTTGGCTCAATCAAGCTTCTGCATGAAGGGCATCGCTGTATAAGTGGATGTTTGTGCCTTTCACATACCGTGTGCCATGAGAATCGCCACTCTGTCCTATAAAACGGATGATCCAGAGCAAGGCAAATAGGACAAACTTGAGAGCCTGAAAGGTGCTTGCGGTTTTTGGAACCGAGTGAGAGAACCCAAGGCCAAATTCCGATTGGTAGTACGGTTGGCGACAATCTAGTAGCAAAGTGAGATAAAAAAGCGCTACTTATCGCATCACTGTTAACCCCAGAATAGCCGCTAAGCTTTTTGACTTTGTCCGGTGAAAACCCTCGATCAAAATCGATAGTCCAAACTCTCCACTTTGGCCAAAGGTCACCGGTCAGAGTCAGCGGATCGCATCCGTGCTTAAAAGATACACGAGTTAGCCATGAAGAGAGTAGCTCGTCTGGATAAAGTGGAACATCAAACGTCCAACGGCTTTCTAAAGCTGGACCTCCCGGATGCCACGAGTAGGGCGTATCCATACTTTCCCCTTAATTATATCTAGATCAATTTGTTCCTTGCCTTGAATGATCGCCTCTCTAGAGCACTCAATTAACAATCGGTGTAGGTCTCCAAAATTTCCCCCTGAAATAGAAAACAACTGCGACGCAATACTTGGTGAAGACAACTTTGATGGTTTACCTAGTGGCAGTACTCTTTCGAAGTCTGCTAGAAGTTGTTGAAATTCTTTATTGAGCTCCCAGTTGACTAAAGGAAATACATCAAAGCGACTTGCATGCTGAGGATCTGTATGTAAAACGCGAACTGCTTCGCGGGTACCCACCCCAACTATAGGAATCATGAGCTCATTGCAAAGTAACTTAATAGCATTCATTACTTCCCTTTGTTTTATTGCGCTACCGGTTAATAAAGAATGGATTTCGTCGAGGATTATCATTTTGACCTGGCAAGTTCTACACAAATCGATTAACTGATATCGGAGCTTTGATTTTGAGTCACTTACACGATGCGGTGCCCAAAATTGTTTTAAGAGAGTCAGGTACAACCCTTTTTCATCAGCACTGGGTGGGGATTCAGCTAGAACTATAGGTTTGACTGGATCATTATCATCATCAACATAACCTTCTCCATGCAGTGACTTGAACCTCCTTATAAGTGTGGTTTTCCCATTGTTTGAATCACCAATAATCAAGAGGTTTGTCATACGGGGTTTTGCTGGTCGTTTCAACAAATCTTCCATTAACTCAAGTAAGTATGTTGCTCGTTTGTAACCAATCCAGCGAGGGTGTTCTAAAAACTGGATTCTCTCTTGACTATTTAGTGCGGCAATATGTCTAAATTCAGGGTGAATGTGGTCTAAGTCACTCATGCAATGTCTCCATATCCTGACACTTCTTCTTCCAATAAATCCCAGTCGCTTGATTCAGTAGGTGTAAAAGACTTCGAATCCGATTGACTTTTTATAGATGGGGAAGCCGGTGTGACTTCTTGAGCGTGAACCTTTCTGCGCTGGGCCTGGCGTCTTGCTCGTTTCGTATTTTTCTTTGCTGCATCAACAAGTTCACGTTGTTCATTTAGAGCTTCGAATATTTGTGCCTCATTTATTCCTTTCTGGCCAGAAAGCTTGAGTTTTTCTTGAGCCTTTCTTAATTCCCAAAGACTTAAATCGGGTTTAGATTGGTCAGAGAATGGCACTTCAAAATACTGCTTAAGTGTAGGATCGTAGAACCAAATAGTTTTCAGTGAACGGGGATCTCGTCGAAAGAGCAGTTTTCGTTTTTTACTTGTCTCTGGATCTATTGCATTGATCCAAGGTCTCAGTGACTCTGAATAGTACCGAAGCTTATCGATACTCACTCCGAAAGGTTGCACAGTTCGATAAAAAGATGGCATGAAGTCAAGTTGAATCGTGTTCTTATTCACTGGCCTTGGTGGAAGCCCTGCGCCGGGAGAGTCATTTGTTCCAAATATTCCTTCATTCCACTTTTGGATAGGTGACATGCCTATGCTGGAATGTTTTTTATTGTTGTAGATTTTACATATTTTCCTGACGAGCCATTCTTCAAGCTCAGATAGAGTCAGTGCTGAATGTTTATCTGAGTCGTAGCCTTCCCGGGCTTTAATATCTGAAAAAGTTGTGCCTGGTAAGTTGTGTATATCCGATAAAAAGGTCCCTAGCAGCCGCTCGACATGTCCACCATATTGGGGCTGCTTAACTGGTCTAAATTGCAACTCAATTCCATATGCAGCACAAGAGCGCTGAAAATTATCGGAACGGAAATCAGCGCCGTTATCAACGTGTATTTTTGCGGGAACGCCCCATACAGGCCAATCAGTATCTATGTTATGTAATGTAAGCCATTCTTCTTTTGGCAATATAGAATGAGCTACGCACATTGCAACGGATGTTTCTGTGGGAGGGTCGAGAGAGAGGTAATAACCTACAACCATCCTACTGTAGACATCAATAGCCATTGTTATCCAAGGACGACCAATGGGTTCTCGATGTTCGTCATCGACAATGATGATGTCGGCAGGGGTATGATCAATTTGAATCACTGAAAGGGGATAGTTTGCACCAGGGAATGTTCCTGGGGCGGGTTTAAACTTATTGATTGCTTTGTCTCTAAAACCATGTTTTCTTAGCCTTTCTCGCTCTGATACTGATGCTATTCGAGCTCTTATTGCTGAATGACAAGGCGACTTAATACAAGCGTTATGACATCTTCGTTGTACCTCGAGAATGACGTTTGCGGCAGAAGGTCGCTGTTGCGTGAGGTAATAGTCGTTGATCACTTCGTTAATGATTTCTTCTTCTTTGTTTGAGAGCCGACTATTGCCCTTTTTCCAACCTCTGCGTTTAGGCGCTAGAGCGATAACTAAACCATAGCTCCTATATCTTTTTAACCAGCGATATAAGGTTGCAGGATCTACATTTATTTCTTCCGCTCGTTTTTTAACTAAATTTCTTCCCACTTTTTCCAACTGGATGAACGGTTTTATTGCATTAAAACGATACTCAGCTGTTTCCCAATCTTTTTCGGAAATGTCAGATAAATCAATTTCAACGACCGAGTTTTCCATCTGTACATTTGCGGGACGTAACTCTTTTACCTTTAGAACAGCTGTTCTGTTTGTAACAGGACTGGTTGCAATGACAGTTGAAAAATCAACAATTTCTTTAATTACAAACAAGTCATTTCCGCGATATACAATATTCCCAACATCCACAGAGACTTGCTCTCGGTTAGGCTTAAAGTTCTTATTTAAAAATTCATTATCCATAACAAGGTACCCACAAATACGTGTTGTTTGACAGCGGGAGGGAAAGGTCACAATCAAGTTGCCTGGTAGCGACTAAGTACCAAAGGTGAGCGATACCAATTGCTTGCCCTATACCTGAAAAGTGAAAGCCAACTAGGTTGCTAAACATTATTTGCCCATGTTGTTCAACATTGGCGATGATACGATTTGAAATGTCTTCATCGAATTGCATTCGTTTATACCTACTTAGAAACTCGATGTTAGAAAGAGTCAAATCTCTTATACGCGATTCATCCATAATGTGAAATGAGTAGCCCTGCTCTTGAGCGAATCGCCATGCAGCCTTCCACTTAGGTAGCCATTTACGCCAGTGTTTTTGCCATTCTTCTTTAGGCTTTACCTCAACAAGCATTGGCTTGGTGTAATGATCTACATTGTGGTACCCAAGGCGATAGTGGACTAAAAAATCAGGTGTATATTCAAAGCTTCGACCGTCTGGGTAGCAAAATGGAATACTTACTGGTTGTGGAAGGATATCTAATACAGAAAGGTCAGAATCTGCTCGAACGATAAAATCTCGCTCCAGAAGAGACTCGTAACCAACGGAAGAACCACTTCGGATAGGTACGAAGCCTGAAACACTTCTCCTTGTAGGTTTCAAAGTTCTAGCAACTCCTTTATTTACATAGTCGCAGCTATTTCTGGACATACAACTCCCCAATCGCACTTAATTTATTAAATTTCGTCGCATTTATTTGTAAAACACTTTATCGCAAGGTCTTATTCTCTGTTGCCGATTGTCGCATTAATTTCACGATATCACAGCGGCTCTATACCCAGGCCGGGTGAAATTTCGTTGGCTCACAACGGGCTCCTATTTCTGGATGAAATGCCAGAGTTTGAACGAAAGGTACTGGATTCATTACGAGAGCCCCTAGAGTCAGGTGAAATCATCATCTCGCGTGCAGCGGGTAAAACGCGCTTTCCTGCTCGCTTTCAGCTGGTGGGAGCGCTCAACCCAAGCCCGACAGGGTATTACGAAGGGAATCAAGCGAGAGTGAATCCTCAGGCCATACTCCGGTATTTAGGTCGCCTATCTGGACCACTGCTCGATAGGTTCGACATGTCTTTAGAAATCCCTGCCTTGCCTAAAGGTACGCTCTCTGAGGGAGGAGATCGTGGGGAGCCCACTCAAGTTGTGAAACAGAGGGTGAATTTTGCACGTGAGAGAATGCAATCGCGAAATGGAAAAGTAAATGCGTTGCTAGGGACACGTGAAATTGACAAGTATTGCCCATTACAAAAGCAAGATGCCGAGTTTCTTGAAAATGCGTTGCATCAGCTTGGGTTGTCTATTCGAGCGTACCACCGAATCATCAAGGTTGCTCGCACCATTGCCGATTTGTCGGGTAGCCGAAACATAGAGCGTCCACACATTGCTGAAGCCTTGGGATATCGCGCCATGGATAGGTTAATGAAGCAACTCACCGCACAAGCGGTATAAAAAATGCCAGCGAACAGCTGGCATTGTTAAATGATACGTTATTGGGTTACTTAAACTTTTTAAAAGCTGTAATTCAAGCCAGTAGCAACAATCCAGTTGCTGCTGTCGTAGAAATCGATGTTTGAAGTGACGGAGTCGTACCCACCAAAAGCCACTAGAGAAGTGTTTTCCCACCCCATGAAGTTCACGTATTCATAAGCTAAGAACAGTTTGAGTTGATTATCATCTCGGGTTTTATCGAAGACAGGATTCGTGTCGTCAAAGCTGCGATTGAGATAAGACACGGTAGTAACGAATTGATGCTGACCGCGAACCATGATCGCGGTTAAGTCTGCACCGATTCCAGTGTTTTGCATTGCAGAACCATCGGCATCGCGTTGGATGTATTTGAGCGAAGGCAGCAAAAAGGTGGTGCGGCTTAATGGCACAAATTTTTCGACTTTGGAATACAGCACTCTGCCATTTCGATCCAGTTTATCGGCACCCGACGCTAATTCTGATCCTGAAGTTTCTTTATCAATATTAATTTGCCCATAGGCGAGATCAAAATTGAGACCAAACAACGGTGTCTTTTCCAATTGAAGGCGATAAGCCGTACCAAATTCTTTGGTTTCTGCACGGTTACCATTGAGCTGATAAGGGTCTTGCCATACTTCGGATTGAAGGACACTTGGCAGTGCTGCGAGGCTCCATGTCATGCCTGAAGACAACTCATTTTTGTAGCCTAACTCAAGCGCTAATGTACCGATGGCAATATCAGCGCGAGAAGTACCAAAAAATACCTGATGCTGTTTATCTGATCCGAACGTGTATTGAAGATTCCCTAACGGCGCAACCAATACGTTATTCTCGGTTGGGGTTTCGCCTTTTTTACGCTGAGCGCTGGCTTCTGTGTTCATATTTGATGTTTGACTGGTATAGCCAACATTGATAGCCACTTCGCCACTGAATCCATTCTTATCGCTGAGCTCTGCCTGGGCACCATAGGAAACAACCAAAGCAGACAGTAAAACACTTAACGATTTTCGTTCCATGATAATTCCTTTATCCGAATACTGATTTTTGAGCGAGAGTACAGAATGTCATATTAAATGGTAATTAATCCACTAATCCATGCTGTCATACGAAAAACTCGACAAATCAGACCATTAAATAAATGGATTACATTAAGATGACAGCGCAGTACAATAATGCACCATTTTTAACGTGGGCTTATTTTCAATACTTATAACGCTATGTTTGGTTATTTTCTTCTTATTCTCAACGTCACACTCGTCATTCTGACTTCTGCTTTGTGCTCCATTCCAATCGTCTTACTCGCATTGGTCAAACTTCTCGTTCCGGGACAAAAACTAAAAACGCATGTTACTCGTGGTGCCAACTTTTTTATGTGGCTTTGGGCAACACTCAATGGGCTGATATTGGTTATTTCTAACCGAATAGAGTGGCGTATTGACGGGGGAGAAGGGTTAAAAAAAGAAGGCTGGTACTTGATGATCAGCAATCATCTCAGCTGGACAGACATCGTTGTTCTTTGTTCTGTATTTAAAGATCGCATACCCATGCCTAAATTTTTTCTAAAACAGCAACTTTTATACGTCCCTTTCGTTGGTATGGCTTGTTGGGCGCTGGATATGCCATTTATGCGTCGTTATTCAAGGGAGTACTTAATTAGGCACCCTGAAAAGCGCGGTCAGGATTTGGCAACAACCCGCCGCTCATGCGAAAAATTCAGACACTTACCCACCACAGTCGTGAACTATGTGGAAGGTACACGGTACACAACTGAAAAGCAGAAAAAGTCCAAAGCCCCTTATCAGTACTTATTAGCTCCTAAATCGGGTGGAATTGCTTATACGCTAGCGGCGATGGGCGAACAATTTGATCATATTATTGATGTCACATTGGCGTACCCAGATAACGTAGATGCCCCGTTTAAAGACATGTTAATGGGTAAAATGAAGCGAATAGAGGTGCGTATTCGTTTGATACCGATGACAGAAGAGGTAACGGGAGATTACTTCAACGATAAGCCTTACAAGAGGCAGTTCCAGCAATGGCTTGGGGATATTTGGCGAGATAAAGATGAAGTGCTGAAGAATATTTATCACGGTAAATAGACTTTAATGTAACTAATTGATTAAAAATAAAAAAAGGAGCCAAAGGCTCCTTTTTTTAATGACTGTTCAATGTGAGCTATTTGAGTTTCAATAGGAAATTAACCAGCTCGAAGTACTCGTCCATTGATTTAATCGATGGTGCTTGTACAAGGTATTTATTGTTGACCACAATGGCAGGAACACCGCGTAGACCGCTGTCTTGGAACTGCTTGTCGAATCGACGTACCATAGAATCCACTGCAAAACCTTTGTAAGCTGAATCGAATGCCTTGGCATCAATACCTTCGTCTAGGAAGAGCTGACGCAATTCTTCTTCATTCTTTGGTGGCTTTTGCAAGTTATGGATGCGATTGAACATAACCGGAACCATTTTATCTTCTGCCTTTAGTGCCACCATAGCTGCGTATGCTTTGCTCATTGGTACGCCCATGTTGCCACCCATGAAAGAAACATGCACCTTAACCAGCTTTGCGTTGTCTGGCAGTTGTTTCTTAAGTTGCTGAACAACAGGTTCGAATGAATTACAGTGAGGGCAATAGAATGAGAAAAACTCAGTAACTGTAGGGGAAGAAGACGCAGGAAGATCCAGTACTTTGTAGTGTTCACCTTCACTGAATTTTGCTGCATGGGCAGAAACGCTGATAAGCACAGTTGCAATCAGTGCAAAAAGTTTTTTCATGTAGTTATTCTCCGTGTAAAACCGTGTTGGACACAGCACAACTTACCATTGAGGCGTGAGTGTCAGCGGGGCTTCTTCTAAAGCCGCCAATTGTTCCTTGAATGCAAGCACTTGACCTTCCCAGTATTTCGCGTCGCTAAACCAAGGGAATGCAACTGGAAATGCGGGATCTTGCCATCGCTTAGCTAACCAAGCCATGTAATGTACCATTCGTAGACCGCGCAATGGCTCAATTAGTTTCAATTCATTGTGATTAAAGTTACAGAATTCTTCATAACCCTCAAGAATGATATCCAATTGAGCCAATTTATCATGGCGCTCACCATTGAGTAACATCCATAAGTCCTGAACAGCAGGACCATTTCGCGCATCATCTAAGTCGACAAACATCGGTCCATCTCGCCAAAGAATGTTCCCTGGGTGACAGTCTCCATGCAAACGCTGTATAGCTGCTCCAGAAACCCAATGCGACTCAATTCGCTCAATAAGCATGTCTAAGTCGTTGAAAAAGCTCTTTTCCAAGTGCATGGGTATCAGGTTGGATTGTTGCAATAGTGCGCGTGGTTGATAGAGGTACTCTTCAAAGCCTAAAGTAGGACGATGTTTAAATGTCTTACTTTGAGCAACTTTGTGAATCCGACCCATAAAACGACCTACCCACTCCAACTGTTCGTCGTTATCGACTTCGAATTGGCGCCCGCCTACGCTATCAAATAGCGTGAATAGATAGCCATTGTACTCATGCAATGTTTGACCATTGATCACCAAAGGAGGGGCAAGAGGTATGTCTTGTTCCAGTAATTCTAAAGCAAAATCATGTTCTTCTTGGATTTGAGCCTTGCTCCAGCGCGATGGTCGATAAAATTTAACCACATAGCGTCGCTTATCCTCATCTGCGAATTGATAGACTCGGTTTTCATAGCTGTTTAAGGCGAGCAGCCCAGATTCCGCACGGACTCCAATGCTTTCCAGCGCGTACCACATGAAGTCGGGAGTCAGAGCTTCAAAGTTAAAGGCATTTTCAGACATACATTAAAAAAGGCGCATTACTGCGCCTTATTCCATCTTGAGAAGAGTCTATAGCTTCTTAATAAATCGGCTTTCGACTTCGACAGTAAATTGGTCACTGTCGGTGAGTATAAACTGAATCTTTGAGATGGGAGAGCGAAGTTTGTCAGGATCAGCACCAAGACTCAAAGGTAAGTTAAGTACTTCACCTGGGCTAACTTGCACGGTTTGGGAGCCATACCAAGTGACATCACTAATGCCACTTACGTTGAGGCTGTATTCCTGTCGCTCTTGAGTTTTGTTGATGATTTTAAGGGTGTACGTGTTTTCTACGAGCCCTTCGCTGTTCATTCTAAACAGTTGGTTTCTATCTCGCAGGACTGATAATCCCATCGGTTCAACGCTCACCACTTGGAAGAGGAAAAGCCCCGTCATGAGTAACATGACCACGCCATAACCCAGTAATTTCGGTCGCATTATATTGGTGTGCTTACCTGATAGGCGATGTTCTGTGGTGTAGCTAATGAGCCCTTTTTCATACCCCATGCGGTCCATGGTTTTGTCACACGCGTCAATACAAGCGCCACAGTTGATGCATTCGTATTGCAAGCCATCACGGATATCGATACCAGTCGGGCACACCTGAACACACAAGTCGCAATCAATGCAATCCCCCAACCCTAGCTGTTTCGGGTCGGCTTTTCGAGAGCGACCGCCACGTGTTTCCCCTCTTTCGGTGTTGTAACCCACGATGTAGGTATCTTTATCGAACATTGCAGACTGAAAGCGAGAGTAAGGACACATATGTATACACATAATTGAGCGCATCCACCCTGCGTTACCATAGGTACAAGCAGCGAAAAATACGACCCAAAACACAGGCCAAAAGCTGGCGTTAAAAGTGAAAAAGTCGATAACCAGATCTTTGACGGGCACAAAATATCCGACAAAGGTAAAGCCGGTGACAAGGGCAATAAACCACCACGCTATGTGCTTCAGGGCTTTGCGAAGCAGAAGGTTTGAGTTCATTTTTCCGCTGTCTTGCTTTCGCCGTTTATTGGCGGCGCCTTCTAACTTTTCTTCAAACCATATGTACATAAATGTCCAAACGGTTTGAGGGCAAAGGTAGCCACACCAAACTCGTCCTAAAAATGTAGTTAGGAAGAACAGCCCAAAGGCAGCGATCATAAACAACAAGGCAAGAAGAGTGAGATCTTGTGGAAACAAGGTTGTTCCGAAGAAATTAAATTGTTGATTGCCTAAATCCAACAGAATCGCCTGACGATCACCGTAGGGTATCCAAGGCGTTAGACCAAACACCAGCAATAAAAACCAACCACCGTATCGACGGAGTTTTTGGTAGGTCCCTTTACTTTCTCGCACATAGATTTGGTTGTTCGGGTTAAAACGGTCTCCTTTACCCTTGTGAGTTTTAGGGTTATAGGTTTTCGGAGTCACATCTTTAACTTCGATTTTGTCCTGACTCATACAGGTGTCCTTCTTGGGCGTTTTGAGGTGAAGGTTCTTTTGCCTTCACTCTTCGACATTGCTTTTTTTATTCTAGTTGTCTTGCCAGATCTCACACGAAGAAGTCGAACGTAAGAAGGTTTGTGTACATGAAGAGAGCACGACACTCTGTTTAACTACACAAACAAAGAGCAAGACACAGCTCGAATTGCCTAAGGATTATACTGTTTATAAAACATTTATTTTTTTATGGGTATCAAGGTTTAATAACTTTCTTAGTAACAGTTGAGCAAAAAAATAGGCATACACAAAAGCGGCAGAAACGCCGCTTTAAGGAAAGAGAATTGAAATACGGTTGGAATTAAAGAATGCCGCGAGCTTTTAGAAGCGCTGTCTTGAAATCGTCTTCTTGATCTTTAGCCAACCCTGGAATCATGTCTTCTTTTTGACTGTTTCGCATTTTTAAATGGTAGATCAGCACATCATCGGTCAAATCTTCGAGTTTGCCCTCATATCCTGCTTCTTGAGATAACTTTTGGATGAATGCCATTAAGTTGAGGTCTGACTCTTTTTGCCATTCTGGATGCATGAGCTCGATTAACTCATTGATGCGATGACATTTCATATCTTTCTCCACAAATTTCATAGTGATATTTTTGTACGTTAACAAAATCTGTTGAAATAAAAAAGCGCAGTCTGAGACCGCGCTTTTTATTAAGCCGCTTGGGTTACTTTCTTGTCTTTCTGGCTCTCAAGAGCTTTTTTAACAACTAAGTTTACCTGTGGAGCTGGTTTGCTGCAGACTGGAGCTGAAGCAAAACCTGAACGACGTCGAGACGCACTACGATGTGTGTGCGAAAACCTGACAGGTGTTGGGCGCATTCGTTTACCTAACAGTCAGGCACATCCTTTGCCAATCATATGGCCTGATTCACTATGAGAAAAATCTCTTCTGGCGAGCGCCAATCCTATAGAAAATCAGGAGTATAGATATGAAGTCATATCCGGCTCAAAGATTAGCATCTATTCAAAATATGTGCGAACAAAATGCTGGTTTTTTGCTCATTTTTTAGTGAGTCTCTCGTATGAATGTTGCACAAGTCCGCAGTACAGGATATGTATAGAAAATAATCGGAACTTTCTTCTGCCAATCATCACGTTATAAAGCAAAGGAAGAACCTAACCACAGGAGTTGTTCATGTCTTTTTTAAAGAAAACCTTAGCCAGCTTTGGTATCGGTAGTGCCAAAGTAGATTCTATTCTTCAGCAGGAAGTGCTAATTCCGGGGCAGAATGTCAGCATTAAAATCCACGTGTATGGCGGTTCTTCTGCGCAAGAGATCGATAACATCGATTTGAAGCTTTGTTGTCGATACGTACGCGAAGTACCCGCAGATAACGATAAAAGCCACGTGCAAGAAGGGATGCAAACCAAGAAGCAAAACGTGAAATACGCATTGGCTTCATGGCAGTTGCCTTACGCTTTTACCATTGAACCCGGTGAAGAACGCACGTTTGATGTAGAGCTGCCTATTCCATGGAATACGCCAGTAACCATCGGTGATGCCAAAGTGTGGCTGGAAACTGGCTTGGATATTTCTATGGCGATTGATCCAACAGACAAAGATGTATTGACCGTTCGACCAGATCCTTTAATGGATGGCATTTTTACGGCACTAGAAGAGCAAGGCTTACGTATTCGACAGGTGGAATGTGAAGAAGCCAAAGGGTTTGAACTTCCATTTGTGCAAGAGTTTGAATTTGTTCCGACCACGGGACCTTACCATGGTCGCTGGCGAGAGCTGGAAATCGTGGCGTACCGTGACGAAGGTGAATTGAAGCTTTGGTTTGAAGTGGATCGCCGCAAGAAAGGCATTGGTGGCATGTTGGCCGGGTTACTTGGCGGCAACGAATTAAAACGTCATTTGGTTTTGCCATCCAGCACATCTGGTGAAGATGCAGGGCAGCAAGTATTGGCGTTTCTGGAAAGTTCGACTTAGGCAGCCCTGTAAACCTAGTCAGCCCATAAACATAGTCATTTGACTATAAACAGATCTGTTAATCTGAATCGGTCTGTCTAGCTAAAATTTTAAGCTTACAACTGTACGCTGAGTGTGTCATACTTCTTTTCTGTTGAGTATTCGCTCTAAATTGAAGGAGGGGCGTATGACACGTCCTACAACGACTGAGTACAGCGTAAGTGAAGAGATAGCTAATAGCATCACACATGCGCTAGGTATGATTTGTGGCATAGTGGGATTGGTGTTCTTACTGATCAAAGCGGTAGATAATCATGCAGATACGCTAACCATCACCAGTATGAGCGTATACGGTGGTAGCCTTATTCTACTGTTTCTGGCTTCGACGGTTTATCACGCCGTACCTTATCGCAAAGCTAAACGGTTTTTAAAAACGCTGGATCATTGCGCCATTTATCTGCTCATTGCCGGCAGTTACACACCTTTCTTATTGGTCAGCTTACGAACCCCACTAGCCATTGGCTTGATGATCATTATTTGGTCGTTCGCACTGATTGGCATCATTGCCAAAATAGCCTTCGTGTACCGATTTAAAAAACTGTCGCTGTATACGTATCTCGGCATGGGATGGCTGTCACTTGTTGTTATTTATCAATTAGCCATCACGCTCGATGTAGGCGGTCTGGTTTTACTCGCTATTGGTGGGGTAGTGTATTCCTTAGGGGTGATTTTTTACGTGAGCAAACGTATTCCCTTTAACCACGCCATATGGCACGGGTTTGTATTAGGGGGGGCCGCCTGTCATTTCTTTGCTATTTACTTCTTTGTTGACCCAATCTGATTGGGTCGGCAAGTACTTCGTGCTCAAATTGAATTAGGTTAACCTTAAATTTTAACGCTTCCAAAAAGCAGGGAAGAACAGCACCAGTAGTGTCAGTATTTCCAGCCTTCCCATTAACATACCAATACTAAGTAACCATTTCGCAGTATCTGGAAGCGGGGCAAAATTCCCCGTAGGACCGATAACATGCCCCATACCCGGACCAACATTCGCCACCGCGGTGACCGCTCCCGATATGGCGGTGACTGGGTCTAAACCCATAGCCCCCAACGCTGTGGCAATCACGATAATGGTAATAAAGAACATCAGCCCAAATGCGACCAATGAGCGAACAATGTCGTCGTTGACAGGGCGATGGTTGTACTTTTGGACAAAAACACCTGACGGGTGAATTAAGCGCATCATTTGTTTGTGCAGCAGGGTAAGTGCTATTTGGAATCGAAAGACTTTAATGCCGCCCGATGTAGAGCCAGAGCAAGCCCCCGCCATCATCATGAATGCAAAAATAACGGCAGGCAATGCGCCCCAAGCTGTGAAGTCTTCCAAGCCAAACCCTGTTGTGGTTGTGACTGAGATGATATTAAACAGGGAAACACGAATGGCGTCGGATAACAGATAGTGCTGATGGAGACATAACCAACCAGCGACAATCAAAGAGGTAAACGCGACCAAGTAGACGAACCCTCTTACTTGCGCATCTTGCCAAAAGGAATTGAGTTCGCGTTTTTTCAGTGTGGTAACAAACAATAAGAAGGGAAGCCCGCCGAGAAACATAAAAAGAATCCCCACCCAATGTGCTCCGTTGGAAAAGTGGTTCATGGAGCTGTCTGATGTGGAGTACCCTCCAGTGGAGAGCGTGGTGAAGGCATGATTAATCGCATCAAAGCCCGACATTCCTGTGAGCAAATAGCCAATCACGCATAAAGCCGTTAATGAGAGATACACGTACACAATATGAATGGCGACAATTTTTGTTCGTGGTGCACTTTTGTCAGACCAGTCAGAGCTTTCGGTTTGGAACAATCGCATGCCGCCAACATTCAGCATGGGTAAGATGGCCACCCCCATTACAATGAAACCGATTCCTCCTAACCATTGCAAGATTGAGCGCCAAAGCAGAATACTCGGCGCCATACTATCGAGTCCGCTGAGTACCGTTGAACCCGTGGTGGTAATCCCCGACATGGTTTCAAAATACGCATCAGTAAAGCTGATGTGGTTAATGAACACGAAGGGAAGGGCAGCAAAGGCACTGGCGATGGTCCAGACGAGTGACGTAATCAAAAAGAGATCTCGAACTCCAAGCCGGAATTCTGCGGTGCGCCCAATGGTTAAACAAACGAATGCCACGCCGTGCAAAATCAGTACAGACTGACCAAATTCGATAAACCCAGGTGTACCAGTAAAAAAGGCAACGGCAGTGGGGGCGTACATAAATAGGGCTAGCTTAGAGAGCACCAGTCCAATGACAAATAAGATCGGGCGTAGATGGACCATATCGACTTATTACCACGGTTTGAGCGACGCCCCAAACACAGAGCGTCAACACTGACTCTATAGGAAAAATGGGCTTGGTTGGAACAAGCGCTCCACGTCGGGCACGTATTTTTTATCGACCAAGAACATCACCACATGGTCGTCTTGTTCAATCACCGTTCGGTCGTGGGCGATCAATACTTCTTCGCCGCGAACAATGGCACCAATGGTGGTACCTGGTGGAAGTTTGATATCACCTACCGCACGACCAACAACTTTAGACGTGGTTTCATCCCCATGTGCAATGGCTTCGATGGCTTCCGCCGCCCCACGGCGTAAGGATGATACGTTGACGATATCTGCGCGTCGAACGTGTGTCAGGAGTGCAGAAATTGTGGCTTGCTGTGGTGATATCGCCACGTCAATGGTACCGCCTTGTACCAAGTCGACGTAAGCACCGCGTTGAATCAGTACCATTACCTTTTTTGCGCCCATGCGTTTTGCCAGCATGGCGGACATGATATTGGTTTCGTCTTCATTGGTTAGAGCGATGAACACATCCACTTGGTCGATGTTTTCTTCTGCGAGCAGTTCCTGATCGGCCGCGTCGCCACAGAAAACAATCGTATTTTCAAGCTGTTCAGACAACCTTTCTGCTCGCTGATAACCGCGTTCAATCAGCTTGACGCTGTATTCTTTTTCAAGGCGTTTCGCTAAGCTCGCCCCAATGTTTCCTCCCCCGACTATCATGATGCGGCGGTAAGGTTTCTCAAGACGTTGGAGCTCACTCATGATGGAACGAATGTGGTTGCTCGCCGCGACGAAAAACACTTCATCATCTGCTTCAATGACGGTGGTGCCTTGAGGACGAATGGGTCTGCCTTGGCGAAAGATGGCTGCTACACGGGTATCAATGTGAGGCATGTGATCACGCAGTGCAGAAAGCGCGTTCCCGACTAGCGGACCGCCATAATAGGCCTTAACCGCGACCAAGCTGACTTTACGTTCAGCAAAACTGACCACTTGGAGTGCGCCAGGGTATTGGATCAAGCGTTCGATATAGCTCGTCACCAATTCTTCTGGCGCAATAAGGTGGTCGACAGGAATCGCACCGGATTGGAACAGTGCGTCTTTTTCTGTCAAATACTCTGGTGAGCGAATACGAGCAATTCGGTTTGGGGTATTAAATAACGTAAAGGCAACCTGACATGCCGCCATATTGGTTTCATCGGTATTGGTGACCGCAACCAGCATGTCGGCATCTTGAGCACCCGCTTCACGTAAGGTTCCCGGGTGGCTGGCAAACCCATTGACCACCCGCAAATCATACTTATCCTGCAATTCACGCAGTCGGTCTCCATTCCGGTCTACTACCGTGATGTCGTTGTTCTCACCCACTAAGTTTTCTGCAAGGGTGCCGCCTACTTGTCCGGCACCGAGTATGATGATTTTCATCGCCTACCTATTCTGCTTGTCTATCCGCTTACTACTGCTGCGCCTTTTGGCGACACGCATTGAGCATGGTTGTTTTTTTGCTTACGCTTGCTTTCTCAATACAGCGTAATAGAAGCCGTCCATGTCGTCTTCTCCCGGAAGAATTTGTCTACCCGGGTTTTCGATGTCTGACCCATTTAGCGTTGCATCCGATGTGCGATTCAGAAATTTAACCACTTGATCGCGATTTTCCTGCGGGGTGATCGAACATGTCGCGTAAACAAGCGTGCCGCCCGGTTTAAGCTGTTGCCACATTGCGTCGAGAATCTCACTTTGTAGTTCGGCTAAGGCGTCGATGTCATCGGCTCGGCGCAGCCATTTAATGTCTGGATGACGGCGAATAACCCCTGTCGCAGAACACGGTGCATCAAGCAAAATGCGGTCAAATTGTTCACCTTGCCACCATTCTTGAGGATTCCTAGCATCACCGCAAATAACTTTCGCCTGAAGGTTGAGGCGCTTCAGGTTTTCATGCACTCGCTTGAGGCGTTTTTCGTCGCAATCTATCGCAACAACGTCGCTGTTTTGGGTGCGCTCAAGTATATGTGCTGTTTTACCACCCGGTGCCGCGCAGCAATCCAAAATCAATTCGCCGTCTTGAGGGGTCAGGTAATTCAACGATAGTTGAGCTGCAGCATCTTGTACCGATACCCAGCCACTTTCAAAGCCGGGCAATGCGTGAACATCGATCGGCGCATCCAATTTTATGGCGTCTAATGCTTCACTGTGTGCGCTGCTATCAATGTTTGCATTTTTGAGTAACTCAAGGTACTCGTCGCGGCTGTGATGCTGGTGGTTTACGCGCAGCCACATCGGTGCTTTTTGGTTGTTAGCTTCAACAATGGTTTCCCATTGCTCAGGGTAAGCCGTTTGCAACAATTTTAGTAGCCAGCTTGGGTGACCATATTTGCCCGCGTTGTGGCTAACTGCAACTTGATCCAATTCTTCTTGGTTTCGTTGGTAGTTACGAAGTACCGCATTGATCAAGCCGCGAAGCCGAGGACCTTTTAGTGTTTTGGTGCCTTCGACCGTTTCCCCAACCGCTGCGTGTGCAGGAATTCGCATAAAACTCAGTTGATAAATACCCACCAGAATAAGGTGATGAAATACACGTTGCTTACCCTTTAATGGTTTATCCATCAAATGATTAGCAATGGTTTCTAAACGAGGGAGGTAGCGCAGTGCGCCGTAGCAAATTTCTTGCAATAGCGCGTGGTCACGTGGGCGGATATTTTGTTGAGCGGCAGGAAGGGCGGTAGAAAGTGATTGCCCTTTGTCGACAACGAGATACAAAACGTTGGCAGCTTCAGCGCGAACATTCATGATGAATACCTTAAAGCAAAGGAGGGCATCTCTGCCCTCAAAAAGTACGTATTGAAGTGAGTCTTCACTTCGTCGATGTACTAACCAATTAAATATTGTGATTAGTTATGTTTGATTTAAATGAGTTGCGTGCCCACTTCAAACCAAGATGCTCGTGAGTTCAATATATCTTGAACTGGCATCGCTTTTTTACCCGGAACCTGCAGCTTTTCTAGTACAAGTACTCCGTCACCTGTCGCAACGTAAATACCCGTTTTGTCCGCTTGAAGAATGGTACCAGCTGCTTTATCGGTGGTTTGACTATCTAAGCGGCTTTGCCAAACTTTGATGGTGTTATCTGCAGCTTCAAAATGGCTGATGGGCCATGGATTGAAGGCACGAACACAGCGCTCTATGTGAGCGGCATCGTCATTCCAATCGATACGGGCTTCTTCTTTGCTGAGCTTCTTCGCGTAAGTGGCTTGCTCGTCATCTTGCTTGACGGGTTGTGCCTTACCATTGGAAATATCAGTTAAGCAGTCGACAAGCGCTTCTGGACCAAGAACGGCCAGCTTGTCGTACATAGTTGCACTGGTGTCGGTCGCTTCAATAGGTAGAGAGGCGATTTTCAACATATCACCCGTATCCAAACCAATGTCCATCTGCATAATTGTGACGCCTGCTTCTGCATCCCCCGCCCATACCGAGCGTTGAATCGGTGCAGCACCTCGCCAGCGCGGTAAAATCGAGCCATGAACGTTGACGCAACCTAAACGAGGTGTATCCAATACTGCTTGTGGCAGCAACATGCCATACGCGACTACAACCATGATGTCGGCATTAAGATCCACCAACGTTTGTTTCGCGTCATCAGATTTGAAGTTTTCCGGTTGATAAACTGGAATGTCGTGCTCCAGAGCCAAGCTCTTAACTGGGGTAGGGGTAAGCTTTTTCCCCCGACCTGCTGGGCGATCTGGATTGGTGTAAACCGCAATAACGTCGTGCTCCGAAGACAATAACGCCGCCAAGTGAAGGGCGGCGAAGTCCGGAGTACCTGCAAAGACAATTCTTAAAGACTGACTCAAGGTAAGGTTCCTTTATGGATGAAGGTGGTTTGGATTAGGCGTTTTTCGCTTGCTTTTCATTGAAACGCTTAAGCTTCAGCATCTTATCCTGAATGCGCTTACGCTTCAGTGGCGAAAGGTAATCAACAAACAACTTGCCTTGAAGGTGATCCAATTCATGTTGAACGCAAATGGCCAAAAGCTCATCGGCTTCAAATGAGTATTCCTCACCTTCGCGATTCATCGCTGTAACAGAAACCTCAGCCGCACGAGGCACCAAAGCACGAGCACCTGGGATAGACAGACAACCTTCTTCGATGCCGTCTTCACCGCGTTTATCGGTGATCTCAGGGTTAATCAGTACCATTGGCTGATCGCGGGTATCAGAAACATCGATAACAACGATGCGCTGATGAATATCGACTTGCGTTGCAGCAAGACCGATGCCTTCTTCGTCGTACATGGTTTCTAACATATCGTCGACGATTTTTTGAATTTCTGGTGTCACTGCTTCGACGGGCTTAGCCACTGTGCGAAGGCGATCATCAGGGAAAGTTAATACTTGTAATACAGACATATACACTCTAAATATTGAACTGTGCCGAAACAGCTAAAACCTAGCTGGCTCAATTCTAGACATTTTATAACCTAAATGACAGCATCCTAGCCAATATTGGATAGGGAAACTGAGGTTATGAAAGGAATAATGGCCAAGTTAGGTCGTACCTCTTTAGCTATAATAACATGTGTTGTCACACATAGTGTCCTTGCAAAAAGTGATGTTTTATCGGTTAAAGAAAACGCACCGAAAACGTACGAAGTTAAAAAAGGGGATACCCTATGGGATATATCGGCACTTTACCTCGACAGCCCATGGCTTTGGCCTCGACTCTGGCAAATTAACCCAGATATTAACGACCCTCACCTTATCTACCCAGGCGACAAGCTGACTTTGGTATGGCGAAATGGGCAACCTATGCTGAGCCGAAAACCGCTTCTTACGCTTTCTCCTAAAGCCAGAATTCTTGATAAAGATGCCGTACCAACCTTACCTGAAGGACTGGTTTTGCCATACATCAACTCGGATCGGCTGGTCACTAAAGATACATTAGACAGCGCAATGCGAGTGATCGGGACACAAGATGGAAGACGTTTCTTGAGTAAACACGATCAATTGTTCATTGATGGCAGTACCACAGAGAAACATTGGGGTATCTATCGTTCTGTGGCTGAATATCAGCGCAGTGATAATGGTGAAGAAGTCTTTTCTTTGAAAATGGTTGCGACAGCAACGTTAGTAAGATCAGAGGAAAAGCTGAGTTCATTGAAAGTGGAATCCCAGAAGCAAGAAATTCTATCTAATGATTTTGCATTGCCTCACCAGCATCATGAAGGTTTGTCATTCTCTAATACGTTTTATCCAGAACCAGCGCCTAAAAATGTTTCTGCTTCTATTCTTGGTTCTTTAGAAGGAAGTAAGTTTATTGGACGTAACCAGGTCGTCATTATTGATCGCGGGCTTAACGATAACGTGGAACAAGGCACTATGTTTGACCTTTGGGAGGAAGGATTAGGTGTTTCTGGAAGTCGAGGCAACTACATTGTGGATGATGGATGGCTTAGCGAGAATCTTCCGGATGTTTCCGTCGGGGAAATGATCGTTATTCGACCGTACGCGTCTTTCAGTATTGCATTGATTACCCGAAGCAAAGCACCGATTCACACCAAAACCTTGGGACTTTCTCCATTATTGAAAGAGCAACAAAATGAAGCATTGGAAGCTAAGGACGAAGACAGTTAAATGACCGAAAATGAGTTAAGAGCTTGGCTGACATTGAGTTTTACGCCTCAATTGGGTGGTCAGTCTCTGACTCGATTGCTCACTATTGATTCTCCCGTCAATTTACTTGCGTCCAGTGAAGAGCGATGGCAAGCCATAGGGCTTAAGCCGAAACAAATTCAATTCCTTAAAACTAGTTCACACCCAGAGGTTGATGAGTGTTTGGAATGGCAGCAGGTCTCACATCATCATATTGTTACGTTGCTCGATGAATCGTACCCGCCACTACTCAAAGAAGTATCTTCTCCACCAAGCACACTATTTGTTAAAGGGGACGTTCGGTCTTTGAGCGCCCCACAGATAGCCATGGTTGGCAGTCGAAACGCCAGTATAGAAGGGCTACAAACAGCGAGGGCGTTTGCCAAAGATTTATCCTCAAATGGGCTAGTAGTCACCAGTGGCTTGGCGCTCGGTGTGGATGGACACGCTCACGATGGCGCGTTGGAGGGAGGCGGTCAAACTGTTGCTGTGCTGGGCTCGGGGCTTGACTGCATCTATCCGGCTCGGCACAGAAAACTAGCGCAAAGGATTATTGAGCAAGGCGCGCTCGTTTCTGAATTTCGACCCAACACCAAACCCAGACCTGAGCACTTCCCGCGCCGCAATCGTATTATTAGTGGATTGTCGGTTGGCGTTTTTGTTGTTGAAGCTGCTGAACGCAGTGGGTCGTTGATAACAGCGCGATACGCAGCAGAGCAAGGTCGCGATGTTTTTGCACTGCCCGGCTCAATTCACAACCCCAATTCCAGAGGTGGGAATGCACTCATTAAGTCTGGTGCCTGTTTAGTCCAATCGTCCGAAGATATTCTTCAAGAAGTAGAAAATTTAGTTTCTTGGTCGTTTTCCCAACAAACATCTATATTTAGTGAAGAAGCCTCGCAAGAAGAATTGCCATTTCCTGAACTAATGGCTAACGTAGGGTTAGAAGCAACACCCGTTGATATTCTTGCAGAGCGGACCCATATACCTGTGCATGAAGTCATGATGCAACTACTGGAGCTTGAGCTTTCAGGGTATGTTGTTGCAGTACCTGGTGGCTATATTCGAAAGGGGAGGGGCTAACTATGATGGACATACTGATGTATTTGTTCGAGACCTATATCCACAGTGATGCGGAATTGATGGTCGATCAAGATGAGTTGGAAGATGAGCTTCTCAGAGCTGGATTCCACCAAAAAGAAATTTACAAAGCCCTGAATTGGTTAGAGGACTTGGCAGCGCTACAACAAAGCGACGCACAATCCGCCATGAGAACCAGTGCAGCTACGTCGGTACGTATTTACACGCGCACTGAAATGACACGTTTAGATATAGAATGTCGTGGATTCTTGCTGTTTTTGGAGCAAGTTGAAGTGTTGACCGCCGAAACTCGTGAAATGATCATTGATCGAGTAATGGGCTTGGAAACCAGTGACTTTCAGCTGGACGATCTAAAGTGGATTGTATTGATGGTACTGTTTAATGTACCGGGTAATGAAAACGCCTACACCCAAATGGAGGAGCTCTTGTATACTACCGAGAGTGGTATTCTTCATTAATGGTTTTGGGTGAATGAGCGGTAAAATTGATTCGCAATTATTCTCTGCCCATGAGCACGCACTGGAAAAAGAGCCGTGCCCTCAATGCGGTGGAGAATTGTCTTTACGTCATGGTAAACATGGTCCTTTCCTAGGGTGCAATCAGTACCCATCTTGTGACTACATTCGTACGATTGGTCAAAACGATGGTCATATTGTTAAAGAGTTAGGTGTCCCTTGTCCAGAGTGTGCTAATGAATTGGTGCTGAGGCAGGGTCGTTATGGCATGTTTATCGGTTGCAGTGCATACCCAGATTGCCATCATATTGAGTCCTTAGATGCCCCTAAAGAGGAGCAGAAAAAGGAAGAAGAGATTACCTGCCCTGAATGCAAAACAGGTCATCTGGTCGAAAGAAAGTCGCGCTATGGCAAAACTTTTTACGCCTGCAATAGCTACCCGAAATGCAAGTTTGCGGTGAACCATAAAGCCATTGTCGGTTCGTGCACTGAGTGTGATTACTCACTACTGATTGAGAAGAAACTGGCATCTGGCGTTAAAGTATTGTGCGCTAATCGGAAGTGCCAGAAAGAACAAATCCAATAAAAAACGGCACTCAGTAGAGTGCCGCTTTTACAGGTAATGCTGCTTATTATAGGTAACTGCTTTTTATAAGCAGTTGCGTATTACAGAGCTTGGGCGCTTTCCTTTAATGCAGGAAAAGCATCTGCATCCAAAATATTTGCAAGCTTAACCAAAGCGGCTTTTAACGCCTCATCACTGCTTGCACACACATTGATGTGACCCATTTTACGACCTGCACGCTTTTCTTTACCATACCAATGCACATGGCACTCTGGCATTGCCAAAACGCTCTCTGGCACTTGGTCTTCACCCAAGATATTTACCATAGAGGTTGGGCGTACCAGCTCAGTGCTGCCTAATGGTAACCCACACACAGCACGTAAGTGGTTCTCGAATTGGCAAGTCTCAGCACCTTGTTGAGTCCAATGACCAGAATTATGGACGCGAGGTGCGATTTCGTTGACCAGTAACTCGCCATTCACATCAAAGAATTCGAGCGCCAAAACACCCACATAGTTCAAAGATTCCGCTACCGCCGTAAACGCGGTATTGGCTTGCGCCTGAAGTGTTTCATCCGCAATGGCTGTCGATAGCGTTAAAACCCCATCAGTATGAACGTTCTCTGCTAGTGGGTAGATGGCGATTTCACCCGAGGCATTTCGAGCACCAACCAAAGACACTTCACGCTGAAACGGTACAAACTCTTCTGCGACAATCGCTTGGTTTGGTGTTTCAGCGATGCACTCAGACATTTCCTGCCAAATCGCATTGGCTTGTGCTTTGTCTTTTAAACGCCACTGTCCTTTTCCATCGTAACCACCAAGAGTGCTTTTCAGCACCATCGGAATACCAACATGCTTGATGGCATTCTCAAAATCTTCTTGTGTATTGATCACGAAGTACTTGGCATTTCTCACCTTGGCATTATCGAGTAGCGATTTCTCTATGCGACGATCACCACCAGCTTTGATGGCGTCGGTTGTCGGAAAAAACTTACCGCTTTTTTCACACTCATCAAGCACATCGTGTGGAATGTGTTCGAACTCGGCCGTTATGACATCCGCTTGTTCAATAGCCGTGGCTAAGCCATTTCCAATCACTTGTTGGGTGAGTGGGTGAACAATGTTTTCTGTGCCTACATCGAAGGCAGAAATATGAATGTTCAGTGGCGCGCCAGCCAAAGACATCATCCGAGCCAGTTGACCTGCGCCTAAGACAAGAACGTGCATGGGGATCAATCCTCTGCTGGGTTCGGGTTAGCTAAAACCGTCTCAGTTTGCTCTTCGCGGAAAGCTTCAACTTTTGCCATAACTTCTTCATTGTGAGTACCAATGATCTGAGCGGCTAAAATACCGGAATTGGCTGCACCAGCTTCGCCAATGGCCAAAGTGCCCACTGCAATACCTTTAGGCATTTGTACAATTGAAAGTAGGGAGTCCATGCCTTTTAATGCACGAGATTGAACAGGAACTCCTAGAACCGGCAAACTTGTAAAGGCCGCCGCCATACCAGGTAAGTGTGCGGCACCGCCTGCGCCAGCAATGATGACCTTGATGCCGCGGTCTTTTGCGCTATTGGCGTAGTCTGCCAATAATTGTGGCGTACGGTGGGCAGAAACCACTTTCGTTTCATAGGACACACCAAAGCGATCCAGCATTTCTGCTGCTAGTTTCATGGTTGGCCAATCTGATTTAGAACCCATAATAATACCGACTTGCATCTCAAAACTCCTTCAGCGCTTTCATTGGGTGAGCGGATATTTTGCGCGCATTATACGTAGAATTTTCGGTAAGGAAAACGTTTGCGCGAAATCGTTTTAAGGTTTGATACAGTTTACTGATAAATTACTTTTGGGCTGAGGTGTAAACTCTTTGTACACTACTGCTCAAATGTTAAAGATAAGGGGGTCAAATTGACCAATTTTGAAAACACAGTTCAGGCGCTCCATGATGGGGAAGTGATTGCTTACCCAACGGAAGGTGTATTTGGAGTCGGCTGTGACCCTGATAATTCAGAAGCAATCCAAAAGCTACTTGAACTTAAGAAAAGACCAGTAGAAAAAGGGTTAATTCTCATTGCCACCAATTTTGAGCAGCTCAAGCCATACGTCGATGAATCTCAATTAACGGATGAAGCTCGCCAAGCGGTATTTGACACTTGGCCAGGACCAGTTACTTGGGTAATGCCTGCAAAACCGGGGTTATCAAACCTACTTTCAGGTCAATTTGATTCTATTGCAGTAAGGGTGACTGATCATCCATTGGTACAAAAACTTTGCGAGTCGTTTGGTAAACCGCTAACCTCAACCAGCGCCAACTTAACGGGTGAGCCTCCGTGTATGACTTATCAGGAGGTACATGCACAGCTAGGTGATTACTTGGTCGCAATTTTAGAAGGCGAAACCGGTGGTCGTGATAAACCGAGTGAAATACGCGACGCTTTAACGTCTACCATATTAAGACAGGGATAACCTGCCGAAAATAGGAACAAGCAATGTCAGATATCGATAAAGATGCAGTAAAGTACTTTTTGTTAGAACTTCAGGACAGCATATGCCAGCAGCTTGAAGAGGTAGACGGTAAGGCTGTATTTGAAGAAGATATTTGGCATCGTGAATCGACTGAACGTTTAGGTGGCGGAGGTCGAACTCGAGTCATGAGTGGCGGCAACGTCTTTGAACAAGGCGGTGTGAACTTTTCACATGTTTCCGGCCGAGAGATGCCTGCATCCGCTACGGCTCATCGCCCTGAACTTGCTGGTCGAAAATTTGAGGCGATGGGTGTGTCGTTAGTGATGCACCCTCACAACCCTTATGTACCCACTTCCCATGCCAATGTGCGTTTCTTTATTGCCGAGAAGGAAGGGCATGATCCCATCTGGTGGTTTGGTGGTGGCTTCGATTTGACCCCGTTTTATCCTTTCGAAGAAGATTGCTTATATTGGCACAACACGGCGAAAGAAATCTGCGCACCCTTTGGTGATAATGTGTATTCAGAGCATAAAAAGTGGTGTGATGAATATTTCTTCCTTCCACATCGTAATGAAACTCGTGGTGTCGGTGGTTTATTTTTTGATGACCTCAACGAATGGGGTTTCGATAAAAGCTTTGAATATATTCAAGCCGTTGGGAAAGGCTATACCGATGCGCTTGTACCAATCATTGATCGAAGAAAAGAGACTGAATATGGTGAAAAAGAGCGCCAATTTCAGTTATACCGCCGTGGTCGCTACGTCGAATTCAACTTAGTCTATGATAGAGGCACCTTATTTGGGCTACAAAGTGGTGGGCGTACTGAATCGATCTTAATGTCGATGCCTCCTTTAGCACGATGGGAATACGACTATCAGGTTGAGCCAGGGACACCGGAAGATGACCTGTACCAAAATTACCTAAAACCTAGAGAATGGTGATTTCCAGCTATAACGCTCAGAATCCAGTAGCTTGAGGCAATTTGGGTATGATGATAGGGTCTGTACAAACGACCCTATTTAATTTTGCAGGCAAGGAAATGGCGCAACCTATCGATCAGTACGTCGTGTTTGGTAACCCTATCGGACACAGTAAATCCCCTTTTATACACACCCTCTTTGCTCGGCAAACCAATCAGTCTTTATCCTATGTAACGCGCCAAGCGCCCGTGGATGGTTTCGTAGAATCAGCAATAGAGTTTTTCTCGCAAGGTGGGAAAGGCTGTAATGTGACTGTGCCATTTAAAGAAGACGCTTTTCAATTTGCTGATCGCCTGACCGAAAGAGCGCAATTGGCTGGGGCGGTGAATACGCTAAAAAAACTCGATGATGGAGAAATCATTGGTGATAACACCGATGGTGAAGGCTTAGTTCAAGATTTATTGCAATACCAAGTACCGTTAGAAGGTGTCCGTATTTTGGTTATTGGCGCGGGTGGTGCAGCACGCGGCGTGATAAAGCCACTTTTGGACCAATCCCCAAAAAGCATAGTGGTCACCAACCGCACATTTGCTAAAGCGAAAAAGCTTGAGGAGATGTTTAACGGATTTGGTGATATTCGTGCAGTTCCCATGGAAGATATCAATACTTCCTTTGATGTGGTGATCAATTCTACGTCTGCTAGTTTGAGTGGTGACCTACCTGCGGTTAGCTCTTCGATATTCACTTCAACAACCGTTAGCTATGACATGATGTATGGGCAGGGGCTGACAGCATTTAACCAGTGGGCTAAAAATAACCAAGTTGTAAATACTTACGATGGCCTTGGTATGCTGGTAGGGCAGGCAGCTGAAAGCTTCCTTGTATGGCGTGGGTTAAGACCTGGCGCAAAGCAAGTTCTCAGAGAACTAAGAAAAAACTTGGAAGGATAGCCTGCCATGAATCAATCAATACTCTTTCCTGATATCCAAACTTGGGATGAAGAACATAACGCGGTACGTTTTCCTGCACAACAATCTGGTATGTTGATCGAATGTCTCGCTTTAGTGGCTGCCATTGAACGAGTGAGCGGAGAGACTATAGAGGAAGAGCGGCAAGCTCTCACTCTATTCTCACAATACCGTTTTGATATGGAAGAGCTTGCCGAATCTTTGATAGAAGAGGAAGACTACGACGACAGCGGGCAAGTTGTTATTCGAAAGTAACTGGCTCTACTACCGTTCTGTACTCATTTTTAGTATTGACGTAGTTATCTGCGGACTTGCGCAAAAAAGCGATTTCTTTTTCACTTAATGGGCGAGCCTGTTTTACTGGGCTCCCTACATAGAGATAACCACTTTCCAATACTTTATTGGGAGGGACCAAACTGCTCGCACCAATCATGACTTCATCTTTTATGTGCACGCCGTCTAAGACGATGGCACCCATACCTACTAATACACGATCGCCTACCTTGCACCCATGAAGCATGACCTTATGACCGATAGTCACTTCATTACCAATGATAAGTGGGTAGCCTTCAGGGTTTTCCGCATTTTTATGAGTAACGTGCAAAACGGAACCGTCTTGAATATTGGTACGCTCGCCAATATGAATATGATTAACATCACCTCTGGCAGCAACAAGTGGCCAAACGCTAGAATCCTTACCTATTTTAATGTCACCCACTAAGATAGAGCTGCTATCTATATAGACACCTTCACCAATTTCAGGGCAAATACCTTTATAACTTCGAATTGAGCTCATGATTTCTCCTTAATTTAGGGCGATTAAAGGGTAAAAAGTGAAAGAAGAATAGTGAAAATACCACCTTTTGAATAAAAAACACGCAAACAACCTAGAAATTGAAAAAAACGTCAAAAAGGGCTTGCCAATGTGATGCCGATCTCTATAATGCCCCCTCGCTGACACGGGAACGCTTCGAAAGAAACGAACCGAGTCAGAGGTTAGATTAGGTAGCTGAAAAGCTAACGAAATAAACTGAAAAAAGTGTTTGACACTAACGTTTATCTCGCTAAAATAGCCGTCCGATTTGAGTGAGGCTCAAATCACGCTCTTTAACAATATAG
>NZ_BFAQ01000004.1:75778-76171 GCF_002933855.1 Vibrio penaeicida | reverse complement strand
ATAATATTCGGTCTTTTAATCCTTTAGCTAGTATAATTATAAGGACTGGGAAGAACCATATAAAAATAGAAGATAAAAATAGAGTAATACCTGTCAATGTAATCAAAACATCATTATTAATATTTGACCAACTTATAACAATTCCGAAAACTATCAATGATAAAAAAAGAACTAAAGAATACTTCAACATCATCAACATTCGCATTAATACTCTACCTTTACTTTAATGAAAATGACCAAGCCTAACTTAAATTATCACGCTATTTTCTTTTATGTTGCTACTGTTACATGCAAATTCCGCGTTAGATGGTGAATCTCGATTTGGTTTGTTTGGCTTTGTAAGATGGAAATAGAAAAGGTACGGTCGTTGATTACGAAGCCACCATTAAACAC
>NZ_BFAQ01000004.1:1049-75709 GCF_002933855.1 Vibrio penaeicida | reverse complement strand
CGAAGCCACCATTAAACACGCTATGCCGAAATTAAACCATACTCTAAAAGTGCCTGTCCCACTTATTTCACATTCTCTATTTATTCTCGTTTAGTTTACTGATAAACCTTTCAAAATTGGTCGATTCCAATCATCACAACCGCCAACCAGAGCTGTTACATTTGTACCCGATACTTTAGAAGCAAGAATCATAGAAATCATCGTTTTTCCTTTAGATGTACTGGGGTCAATTCTATGATATTTATCTGAAGGGCTACTGCACTCGCTAGGAAAAGGAATGGATGAGAAAACGACATATGCCCTATTGTCCGCCTCTACTAAGAACTGACTAATACCTAATGGACTACCTGACCATCCACCTGCCAAAGTATGGAAAGGTAATAGCAAAGAAGATGCTATTAGATACTGATAAATTTTTTCCTTATTCATAATATACCTTATACATAATCGGTAGTTTTACTTACCTAAAAACACAAAAAATAACGGATATACGTTATTTTCTAGAAAGATCTCAAAATATTAAGGTAAACGTGGCTACCTCAGCTCAGCTCTTCCTTCCATTCTAAATCGATTGGGCATTGACCAAGCCACTTGGATGAGCGCTTGTACTCAACTGGAAAAAGGTACGGTCATTGGTTGCGAAGCCACCATTAAACACGCTATGCCGAAATTAAACAGAAAGCGAATATCCTGCTTTCAGCTACCTGATAGCTAAAGCTCCCTTCAAGCTAAACCACATACCATAGACGCTTAAGCCAATAACCACTTTGGCGATTTCGCGTGCCCAAAAGTCAAAGATATAGGGGATATTTGCCACTTTTTAGGCAAATACCTCAAGTATTGAACTCAATTTCAACGATACGAGTAGCGCTTGGCGTAAGCGGTAAAAAGACACTTCAAGATTTTTCTAAAAGTGTCTGTCCCATTTAATTACTTTTTTGCCTAACTAGGGTTAGTCTCGCCAATATATTGGTACAAGCTTGCAATCCAAATCAAAGCATAACCTATTGGTTCTTTCTCCCCTGACGCAATTTTCTGTATTTCATTCCAGTTATCGGAGAGCTGACCCAAATTTATATCACTAGGCTCCTGATAAGGGTCATATCTCTGTTCTTTTACGATGTCCCAATAAAAATCACTATCAATATCTAGAGAGTAAACTCCCTGAGCTTTAAGGTGATCAAATATAGCTAACATAGCCTTTTCCAGTGTTTTAACATCAACAAGCATGCGTCCTAACCTCCAAGAATGTCATCAATACTCTTTTGAAAATCTATGATTTCCTTTTCTAAATGCCGAACTCGACCATCAATAATGCGTTGTCGAATTTCATCGCTGGGAGCATTTTTCAAAAAGCCTTTATTATCAAAAGCATCAGGATCCTTTTTGTAAGCTTCCAGCTTTTCTTTATGCTCATCAATGCGCTGGTTTAGCGATTTAATAGATCTTTTCTGAGAAGTTGTTAAGTTCTTTGCACCAAGTCTACTTGCCCCCCAAGCCAAGGCACCTCGAATACCATGAACAATCCCAACACCAACGCTATACACCCCCAATACAATATCTGCTGGTCCTATTGAAGGTTTTACACACCCATTACAGCCTTGCATATAGGCTGGAGTATATCGGGGATCATTAAAAGCACTATAAGATTCGTAAGCATCAGCATCAAGGTCATCAGATGAAAACCCTGAACCGATGAAATTATCTAATAAACGAAGTTGTTCTCGGTCGTTTTGCTCTTTAAGAGATCCTCTTGCCTCGTCACCACTTTGCTTCTTGCTAGGCTCATCGTCCGTATCTGCATACCGTCTAGGCTTGTCACCCGTATTCCGACCATTTCGATCAAAGTGTGTCTTATTGCCAGCATCATTTGTATGAACAGATCGTCCTGTACCCTCAGAACCTCCGCCAAATTCAACCAACCTAAACCCAGTCGGATCAATATACTTAAGCGGGTTGTTCCACACATACGCATAGCGGTTAAAGCTGTTCGTCACAAATGGCGCTTGAATAATCGGATCCGCACTCACAAACCGCCCTAGGGTTTGGTCGTACACACGCCCGTTCATGTGGATCAGCCCGACTTCTTCGATTTCCTCGTGCCCGGTGTAGCCTCGGTTGGTGAGCACCATTTGCTCTACGTAATTGTACTTTTTGTTCGTTTCACGCTGCGGTGCGATATCACGCTGCTTACCAAAGGCATCGTAACTGCGGCGCTCGACCACGTAACCGTACAAGTCGGTGATCATATCCACGGAGTTCAGCGCGTCGTAGTGTAAGAAGCGCACTTGCTTGTTGGTAATGGAGCCATCCGCGTTTTCAGATTGGCTGTTTAGAGCAATCAGCTTGCCTTCGGCGTACACAAAGTGCTGGTGCTGAACCTCACCTGTGGCGACATCAGTTACTCGCTCGTAGGTTTTGTCGATGTAAACCGTGGTTTGAGTACCCGATACCTTCTTATAGCGGTTGTGGTTGGCATCGTAACTGAACGAGACAGTTTTGCCGTTACGAGTGATTTCGCTTGGCTTGTTGAATGCCGTCCAGCTTAGTGTGCGCTCGGTGCTGTTGTTGCTGCGTTTGGCGCTCACCATGTTACCCACAGCGTCGTATTGGTACGTTAGCCCGCTTGCCTTGGTTACAGCATGAGGTCCTGCCCCAATATTGCTGTATTCATAAGTGCCCGATACCCCTGTTTTGCTTAGGATATTACCGATGGAATCGTAGCTGAACGCGCTGTTTTTGGTGACGTTTGAGTGGTTGCTGCCGTTATCGAAGACGATGTTGTTGGTTTTAACGCGATCCAGCCCATCGTAGGTGTAGTAATCGCGAATGCCTAACGATTGGTCGTAACGTTGGGTCACGTTGTTGTGATCGTCGTACTTATATTCCAGCCAACGAGTCGAATCGGATGAACCCACAAAGGCATTTTGCTTACCGGTGATGTCCTTGTAACGATGGCTGAGTACCTGCCCCGTTTTGTGGGTGGTGATCATCATCGGCTTGCCCGTTGATGCACTGTGGTAATAGGTGTTAACCAACCCATTACCCAAGGTTTCCGACAGCGTATGGCCGTAGGCATCAGTTTCGCGGCGTTGCCAGTAAATTTGGTATGCACCGGAATTGTTCGCCGCAGCTAGATCAGCATTGGTTTTGATGGATTTGAGGTGATCAAGCTGGTTTTCCTCGTCCTGTACTTCGCCTTGGCACGTGGTTGGTCTTGTAACTTCTGAGCTGTCTCCCACAAGGTGGTTGGTGGCTTTACAATACACGCTGCTCAGTTTTTGTACCTTATCGACTAAGGTCAACAAATCTCTGGCTAAGTCGGTGTAATAGCGATAGTGCCTGCTGGAAATGTCCGCCGCTTGTTGCAAATCTTCTGCGCTGAATACCAGTTCTTGCTGAGTGGCAGAATCGGCATTAGCACCATAAGCATCGTTCGCGGCAATCAAGTTTAGCGTGCCGTTTTTGTCGTAGTCGACTACACGGAAGTCGCCCGCGGCTGTCAGCCCCATCTGTTTAAAGGTGCTGTCACTTAACCCTGTGTTAATCACACTGGATTGGTAATGGCGCACCCCATTTTGCGTGCTGGTAACGCGTTGTTGTAGCTCGTAGATGGCGCCATCTAGGGTGATGTCTAGCGGAATAGAGACATCATTATGCAAGATCACCCAAGTACCTGGGCGAAGGTAGCATTTGCCATTGGCATCGCACCAACGCTTAAGTCTGAAGATATTCTCCGAGCCTAAAATTTGCAGGGAGGCAGAGTCTAAATGGTGCAGACCAATGGTTCGAGCGTTGTATTCATTCGCCTTGCCTTGGAAGAAATCTTTCTGCTGTGCGTAACGCTGTGCCTTACTCAGGTATTCCCTAGCAACATCCAGAGTTTGCTCTATAAGCTGACCAATTTCTGCACGGTAGCTTTCACTCGCAAAGGCGTTATCCGCATAGGTGTAGGGGCTTTGAATTTGCGACAGATAGCCTTGCGGGTTGTACACGTAATCTAACGCCAATCGGTTACTGGCGTTCGTTGCACTGCTTAAATTGATGGGTGCGCTTGACGCTGAGTTGTCTGCGCCGTTCGGGCGAACTTCACGGGTTAGACGGTCAAAATTGTCGTAGAAATACAGTGTGCTGAACTTGTCGCCATCCACAAACGTGGCTTTTTCTGCCAACAGCCCATTCGCGTGGTAGTAGAAATCGCTGTTGCTGCCGTGACCCGACATAGCTGTCAGGGCACCCAGTGAAGCTGTGCCTCGCCCGTCGTAAACCCATGTTGAGGCGGCACTGCTGCCGTCTTTCTGGTATACCTTACGCCCTAGCGAATCGTAGCGATAAGTTGTGGTGACACCGTTGGCGTCTTGCTTTTCAAGCAGTTCACCTGCGGCGTTGTATTGGTATGTCCACTTACCTAAATCTGGGTCGTCCAGTTTGGCGCGATAGCCTAAGTTGTCGTACTCAACTTTGGTTGGATTCCCTTTACTGTCTATCGATGTTTTTAGCTTGCCGTCGGGGAAGTAGGTGTAAGTTTGGTAGCTATAATCCGCTTTACCTATCGCTTCTTCTTTTTTAACGATATGCCCAAGCACGTTGGTGGTGGTTTTATGTTTGAAACCACGAGCATCGGTAAGTGTGGTGCTAAAGCCGTTGTACTCGGTTTTCCATAACGTAACACCACCTGTGGCGCTTGGTTCTTTTTTGCGTATTTCGCGGTTTAGGCTGTCGTATTCGAATTCAACGTGGAATACCGTATCGTTCTGGAAGTATGGGCGCGAAACGCTGGTCTTTCTGCCGTTTCTGTCCCACTGGGTATCGGTGTACGCAATTTTGTCGTTAAAACTCTTAACGCCACTTCGTACTTCACGCCCTACAAAGTCGAGTTGTACCCAACTTTCTCCCCCTTGGTTAGACGTAGTTTTCACACAGCGAAGGGCCTCAGTATCCTTGAGCCCGCACCCTGATGCGCCTAGGTAGTTGTAGGTAACGAAGTTATTGGGGTTGCCATGCGTTTCTTTGATCACGCGACCAAAGTTATCGTACTGGTACGAGACTTTTCTGCCGTTCGGGGCGGTTTCATCGACAAGCCTGCCCGATGTGTCGAATGTGTATTCGGATTTATGACCTTTGGCGTTAGTGGCGTAATCGATGTATAAGCCTCTCCTATCATACGCAGTGCGCGTAGTACGGCTAGCGAGATCGGAACCCGACACGCTTTGAGAGGTGACGTTTCCGTATGCATCGTAACCATAATCGGTCACCAGTTTACGCCCCGATACACCACCAGCTTGGTACGCCGTTGGCGTGATGGTTTGTCTCCTTAGCAGACCTGTTGTGGTGTATTCAAAGTTGGAGGCCGTCGTTTTCACATCGCCACTGGTGTTGTCTGTGATGCTTTGGGTAGACTTTTTCACCGCGCCTAGTTGCCAGAAATCGCTGCCCGATTCCGTAATAACTTGAGTCACATTTAACTGGCGACTGGTGAGTTCTTTGGTGCCATCGCCATTAAAATCTTGATACACCAGCGATCCGCAGGACCGAGGGTTCGCCGCTTTAAATGCCGATTCTGAAATTGCGGTTAATGAGCCTTGCTGCTCGGTGTAGCTCGGTGAGCTCGAACTGGTTGATCCATCAAAGCGATAGAAATAGTTCATCCGTTTGAGCACCAGCGGTACATCTATATCGCCGTGGATTAAAACAAATTGATCGTTTGGCTTAACGTACACTTTGCCATCGGTACCGCAGTACTTGGTGATGCCGTAAACAAACTGGTTAAATACCGCATCGATATTTGGAACGCTGGTGCTAGTGATAGACAAGGCTTGAAAGCTTTCGGCCGTACCATTGGACACGTACTCAAATTCGTCTTTCGTGGTGAATGAACCTGAATCGGCGACCTGACCTTCTACAACAGTGGTCTTTTCAGTCACATTGCCAAAGCCTTTGGTGTCGCGCGTAATCGTCGTGGTCGCCGTTTTTAAATGTGTTCCAGCGTCATCATAGCTTTTAACTTCAATTTGCTGAGCGTAGGTTTCATAATATTTAACGCCATTTAAACCTGACCGAACCTTCGATTCATAGTTAAGATAGTTGGTTTCCTTAACTTTTTTGCCTGCCTTTTTAACCGTTATTTTTGTTGGCTTACCAGCAGTACGAACAGTAACGACGCCATCTGAGTTTCGAGGAGAAAATTCCGAGATGGTAGTCGTGGTGACGTCAGAATTTTCAGTAACGGTAATTTGGTCAAAGCCTAAAAAGCCCAAACCTTTGCGGTGAGATTTTGCGCCTTGATAGTGGTAATCATAGGTAGTTGCGCTGTAGCCATAGGGCTGTTTTTTCACATGATAAACTAGGTAACGGGAAGGGGTTGAGTTGACCACAGGGTAATAGTAGTAACGTCTTTGGGCATGAACCGATGTATCAGACGCAGGTTTGTAGCCGATGGTGTAAACCAGCCCCTCTTCGGTGATTTTTTGAATTTTATCTTGAGCATAAGGTTTGGAAACTTGAACAGACTTAACTTTGCTCGACTCTCCAAGAACCAAATCAGTTCTACCATCAAAGTTTAAATCGGTAACACCAGAGAAGTTTTGAATGCCTGTTCGTAGGTAGGTACCCCAGCTAATTCGACCAAAATTATTTTTGTGAATGTTCTTATTGGTGTAGAGATCAGGATATCCATCTGCGTTGTAATCAAAAAAACGTATATCTGAAATATTGTGATGAGCAACTATTTCGGTATCGTAAGAATAGGTACTGCCGTTGAATAAGTAGAATATTATCCATGCACCATTGCTTTTATGGCGCTCGACTGTCACTAAGTCCTTGTAACCATCATTGTTTATGTCAGTGACTCGGACAGATTCGGTATTAGGCATTAACTTGATAGCGCTTTCTCTGTGCGAGTTTGAGGCTAAATAATAGTAAAACTTACGTGCGCCGTGAGAATAGAAGTAAATATCATCTTTGCCGTCATTATCTAAATCACCAGTCTTCTCTATTTTTAGGTTTCGACGGTCACGCTTTTCTTCCTTTCCATCTCCGTTTAAGTCACCTGAGTACCAAGTCCTGCTATCGTATGTTGTTAGAGCGCCAGTACCATGAGCATCATAGCTCCCTAAAGGGACATTACTGGTTTTTATCTGTATGTCTTTTAGACTTCCAGAAAGCCCAATATAAGTTGAAGAACTTATATTTTTAGCTTGCCCGGATAAGTTTCGAAATTGAGTACTCGAAACTCTACCAAAATACTCATTCTTTCCATCTCGTTGGACATCAAAAAAGTTAACGTCTCGAATATGAGTATTCGCCGTTCTTTCTATCTGAGTATTTCTATCAGAAGTCCAATTAAATTTAATTTGGTTTGAGCAATCTCCCATCCCACTACCAGTACATTTCTTTACAGAGGTAAGTAAACTGCGAGAAGTACCAGTTGAGTAAACATAAGATAGGCTATAATTTCTAACCGTTTGTGCGGACTGGTTTTTGACATAGATTTTGGATAGTCGCTGAGGTCTTGTTAGCTTTGAACCCATTAATAACTGGGAAGTACTATCTGATCTAGCCTCATAGCCAAATTCAACCGAACCACCTATATAATTAATAGAGCTAATTCGATGACGTCCAGTGCTATTGTTTTCATAGTACTTAAAGTCAATATGGTTACTTTTCGTATGGTCCGTTATCTTATTCAGCGCCCATTTGTATATATGGGTTTGCCTAGGCAAGTTAACTTGCGCTGTATCTTCCATCCCATACTCATATACCGAGCCGTCCTTTTTCCACACCTTAAAATGGGAAGGTCCATGACCGTTGTAATTGCTTTTAAACGACACAATCTTTGAGTAACCGTTATTTTCTAAGCGATATTCGGTTAAATGCCCGCCATCTTGACCCGTAATCGCCACCAACCTTTGACCGTCTAAACAGTAACGATCGTCGTTATTTAAACGAACGCCACCCCAACGCCCATCCTTATGCAGGTTTTTTCCACATCGTGTAATGGAAGATAGCCCTGATATGTTCCAACCCATTCCGAGGTACCCATTTGGGGAATCACTGGCGTAACTGATTGCGAGTGACGGCTGATGACCATTTCTTCCGGGTACCACGTCGATTGGCAATGAATAGGTCGCCTGACCACCAGAGACATTAAAATCTCCTCGCACAACGGGAGCTGTAGCGTGCGTTAACGTACTCCAAGTGGTTAAGAAACTGAGTAAGGTTAATGCCAATGGTTGAGAAACCAAGTGCTTGCCAAGTATATGGGCGAAGCAGGAGATGAAAGATATTTTCGCATTCATAGGGTTCGTTATCCGTTACGAATTTGGAATAGATTGACGGTGTACTAGATACCCAAATCGACCACATCGTTGGTTGGTGTGAGCGACTTAGGTATCCAAATCAGGGTATAAAAATCGACTTTTATGCCGCTAGTTTTGATTGCCATCCACTATGGTTTGAAGCCGTTCAAGCTCTTGATTCAGCTCGATCAGTTCTTCTGGTGGGGCAATATCTTGGGGCATGTTTTGTTCAGAGAAATCTTTTAAGTCTCCCTGAACTAAAGGTAGCTCTGGTGCATCTAGGTTTTGGATGCCATGAGTCAGCGTTTGTTGAAGCTCGATAACTGGTGTGGGGTAGTTTGCATCTTCACTGAATGTTGTTACTTCTGGTTCAGACAAAGCAGCATCTCGCTCGAAAGAGGCTACCTCAGATTCTTTCTGGGGTTCTAATTCAATGTTATCGGTGGGAATGGATGATATATCAGGATCGGAGTTGCCCTGAGAATAGAAAAAATAAGCTCCAATCACACCAACTAGGGCTAATAGAAGCAACGCCACTAATTTCATAGTTATATTCATTATTCATTTTTGGTGAAGTTTGAGGGAAGCGTTGAAAAGCCATAAAAATCATACGCTACCGCCCTTCCCAATTAAGGGACAAGCGCTAATGTACACGTTTCACCATGCCAGCGCATTTGCATAGATTTGCAAATGTGAACGCTATCAATAATTCTCACGGCTAATACAAAGCTAGGAAGGATCTAATTTATTTGGCTATATCGCTTAATTGAAGCAGCGGTTAAATATGCCAGAAGCCTTTATGATAATGGGTTAACTCTATTTAAATTCATATATAAAACACCCTTTCTAAATCCAACCAAAAATTAGAAATTAACATTTAAAATCACTAGGTTACATACTGACACATCCATTAAGTGCTAAGTTTTATAAAAGCAGTCTCAAAAACTGACACTTTAGTCACAACCCCACTCACGGTGCCATTTTGTACGAAAATACGCATCGCTAGGTATATGATTAAAATGGAATTTTATATGAGAATATTTAAACGTAGTGCCCTTGCTAGTTTGCTGGGGCTATGTTCATTTGCGTCTTTCGCGACGGTAATGCCCTCTCCTCAAGTTCATCAGATCACCCTACCTGATGGGAGCTCGATGGATGTAAGGTTGAAGGGGACGAAAGAATTTCACTGGTATGAATCGTCCGGTGGTCACGCTTTAATTCAGCAAGACAGTAAATGGCACTTTGCTCATCTCAATCAATCAAGTGATAAGCTTGTCTCGGCGGGCGAAATATTCTCTTCTACAACAACACCACCTATCGCATCCATCATCGAACCCGCTACTGCGTTTAAATTGCAAGTGAAAGCCCAAAAAGCAGCCGTACCTCAAAGCGGTAACTTAAGCACTATGCAATCAAATTATGCTGAATCTATACCTCAAAAGGTTCAGCGCAACCAAGCTGCAAACGGAGTAGTTGAGCAATCATTGCTTGTGGTTCAAGTTTCTTTCGCCGATGTCGCCATGACTCACGACTTTACCGATCTAGTATTTTCAACAACGCAGCAAAGCGTGAAAGATTACTTTCGCAAAAACTCTTCGGATAATTACGAGGTGGTTCCAGCTAATGAGATAGATGGCACTGTGAATGATGGTGTGATCGATATTACACTTGCTCAAGATCATCCAAGTTGTATCAATCAATGTTGGGATGCGTTTGCACCTGTCTTTGAAGAAATATACAGTAAACTCGATCCACTGGTCAATTTCACGGATTTTGACAAAGATCTAGACGGGAAAATCACCCCTTCCGAACTTTCAGTTATGTTTGTGTTTGCAGGATACGACCGAACTGGCGGACCAGAAAACCCAGCCATTTGGCCACATAAGTGGAACCATAGCCCAATTACAGTGGATAACGTGCAAATCAATTCGTATTGCTTGTTTGCCGATTATCAAGGTGACCATCAGTCGACGTTAGGGGTGATTGTTCATGAGCTTGGACACTTAATGCTGGCATTACCTGATTTGTACCCAGATAAAAACAACCCAGATAAAGGTTCTATTGGGTATTGGGGTGTAATGAGTGGTGGCTCTTGGGCGATGAAACCTGGCGACCAGTATCCTGGTCAAACACCTTCGAATATGTTGGCATGGACGAAAAAAGCCGCAGGGTTTGTCGAACCAAGAGTTTTGAATTCGTCTGGTCAGCAGGAAATACAAACAACGAACGACTCCGCTGTTATTTACGTTGACCCTTACCTAAAAGAAAAAGGCAGCCGCGTCTACCTAGAAAACAGACAAGCCCAAGATTACGATGCAGGTATTCCTGGTGAAGGCTTGCTTGTTACGTCAGTTAATATCAATAACGAAGCGCGTAAAGTTGGACCGATGCAGGTTCAGATTTTGCAGGCTGATGGGCTGGATGAACTCGGTGTTGGCTGGAGAGCAGATAACGGTGACGTCTTCCCTGGTAGCACAAACAAACG
Organism: Vibrio penaeicida; assembly: GCF_002933855.1. Classification (GTDB taxonomy): domain Bacteria; phylum Pseudomonadota; class Gammaproteobacteria; order Enterobacterales; family Vibrionaceae; genus Vibrio; species Vibrio penaeicida_A. The sequence continues at coordinate 64,927 of NZ_BFAQ01000004.1, read as the reverse complement.
TAGCTTGTCGGATACCACAACTCCATCTCTATCCAGTTTTGTCGGGATAAACTCTGACATTGCGTTTACTAGCATCTCAAGCAATACAAATAGAGCAAGTTTTAACTTACGCATGGTCGACGAGCCAAACAAATACGCTTGGGCAACCTCTTTCCAGCGCGCTTACTTGCAGCTTTCTTATACTGGTGTTAATTATGCAGCCTTTGCCATTAATCCACGAGACTCGTTAAGTGTTTTGGATGGCCTGCATATCTATACTCGATCTACGGGTATTCAAGACACTCAATATAAACTCTGGTTATTCCCATACCAACCTGCTGACAATGTTCTCTCTGTTACTCCAGAAGAAGGTCAACTTCTGTCTCAAGGATACATTCCTGAGAGCAATAGAATTATGCTAGAAAACAGCGTTTCACTACCCGATGGGAAAAGCACGCTACTATTGGAACTCACCGACGGTTTCGTAGAAATCGAACGGAAATTCTTCGAAACCTATATTAATTACAGTGAAGTGGAATCTTGGTGGTCAAGTGACGCACTTTTTAAAGATAATCACCAACTTTTCGCTATGAACCCAATGCTTCAGTTTAGCTTTGGCGCACTGTTGCGCTCCGACACAAGCGCGGTGCTCACTGCTGAAAACGATACAATCGTATTGGACGAAGACACCGCGGTAGATTCAAACCTGAGAAATAATGACATAGTCGACTTCTCTCATCCAATAGAGGGGATCGAAATCGTCACTCCTCCTGCTCACGGACGAGTTTATACTCAATCAACTGTTGCTAACTACATACCAAACACCAACTTCCATGGTAACGACTCATTTACCTATCGATTGAAGACAACGGAAGAGTTAACGTCAAACATTGCCACTGTTGATATCACAGTAAACCCGGTAAATGACGTGCCTACGGCGGTTATTTCAGCTCGTTCAGCTATCATCTCTGCAGGTCAATCTATCACAATATCTGGTACTGAAAGTTCCGACGTTGAAACATCAAATCTAAAATACCTTTGGAGTACGTCCGAAGATTATCTATTATTTGGTGAACACTCTTCTCAACTAACAGTTCGTATACCGCATTTAAGTGAAAGTAAAAGATTAGATGTGACGCTTACCGTTACCGATGAAGCAGGGGCTCAATCGACGGATACGGTTACTTTTAACATTCAAGCAAGTAATAAAGTTCCGGTTACTCAAGACGATGCCGTTACCGTTACATTCGGCGATAAAGTCGTTATTAAGCCACTTGATAACGACACAGATGCCGATGGCGATACACTAAGCCTAACGATTACATCACTTCCTAAGCGAGGCAGTACGTCAATTCAAGGTAATAAGATCACGTACACGGCACCTGGTACTTCTGGCGCAGCACAATGGGTAGAAACGTTCACCTATAAAGCGTCTGATGGCAAAGGCGGGTCCGCAACGGGTGAAATTACTGTGACTGTACAACCAAAAGTTACAATTACGACTACTCCTCCATCCACCTCGTCATCTGGCGGTTCTGTGAGTCTATTTGGCATGTTGGCTCTATTGGTGATGGGTGCCTCTAGAACAGTGCGTACACGTCGCAAAGATTAACAAACGCGTTTGTGCGTGATTGATACCTAACGGAGCCTGATTTCAGGTAATAAAAAGCCCCATCCTTGGAAGAGGTTGGGGCTTTTATCGTTTATACACTTGAATGCTGTGGGTATGAGTCGTTATAAATAAAACAAGGGCGCAATCGGTGATGGATAGAGACTAAATCACAATGGCAACATCCGAAGCATTCACAATGCGGTTTCGCCCTAGATCTTTTGCTTGATACAGTGCTTTATCCGCTTTGGAATACATGGAGTCAAAGTCGAAATTGGATGGCAAAACCGACTCAGTTAGATAACCAATTGAAACCGTTAATACGGATGAGCTGTCGTTTTTCGCATGTGGGATGCCGTCTGTTTCGATGCATTTTCGAATTTTCTCGGCTATTTTGCGTGTTTTGCTTTCGGTGGTGTCCGAAAGCAGCAAGGCAAATTCTTCACCGCCAATACGACAAAACGTTTCATCATTGCTGTCGCAAAAATTACTTAGGATATTCCCAAGCCGAATCAGGGCAATATCCCCTTCTAAGTGCCCGTACTCCTGATTAAACAAGCCAAAGTGGTCAATATCGAGCAATATTAAACCAATACTTTGTGGCGTGCCGGCTTTGCGGTTGGCAATATCATTCATGTGCTTGCTCAACTGCCTTCGGTTACCAAGACGCGTGAGTGGGTCTATGCTCGACAAGGCTTCAAGCTGCTGGTTTGCAAGCTCCAGCTCTAGAGTTCGGTTTCGCACTTGCTGCTCTAAGTTTTCGTTCAGAGTTCGAATGTCTTCTTGCGCTCGGGTGCGCTGCAAAACTTCAGCAAGGTTAGAGGCAAACAACAACATCATTTCTTGAAGTTGGCTTGTCATGGGTTTGCGGGTTAATAAGTTATCGGCAGCAAGAAACGCAATGGGTCCTTCTGAGCTGCTTTTTAGCATGGTCATGGCTGTCCAACCAAAACCGACGATTCGCTTGTCGTGGTAAATGGGTACAGACTCTTCCAGTGAAAGCGTATTAGGCTTATTGATAGCAGTCGAGACGAGGGGTCTGTCGCGCTGCATTTTAGTCTCGTAGTAGCTTTCATCCACCACATTTCCTTGAATATCGGTTCCCCATGTACCTCGAAGGTGGGTGAGATCTGGGTCGGTCAAAAAGACCGCCATCCGATCAATACCGAGGTTATTGATGGCAAATTCCACTGCGGATTTACACACCTCGTTTACAGTGGTACATCGAGATAACGCCACCATACTCGAGTGAAGCAAGCGAATATTCTGTTCTTGTTTCTTCCGTATGTAGATCTGAGAAAGCAGAGAGCCAAAAGACTTCAGCATCTCTTTTTGATAAGCCGTAATAGGATCACGGTGAATGTAATTATCAATCGCTATCCAACCAATCGGCTCATTTTCATCTCTTAAAATGAGCATGCCATTCCACCCCTGCCCGACCACACTCCCCGTCGTATAAAGTGGTGCATTTTCCATGATCACCAAAGACTCTTCATGGTTATGTAAGGCCTCGATATAGTCATCTTCCAGCTGATGGAGATCGTATACAGATTGGTGCTCCTCTTGCGTTTCGCCTTGCTCGGTGGTGCCATAAGTGCTGGTAAAACAGCGCTTTTTCATATCCAACAACATAAAAACACTGCGATCAAACCCCAAGCGATCGCGAATGGCTTCAACCGCCCCTTTATATAAGTCGTCCAGAGACGCGGGGTTTGAGAGCTCTAGCGCCACTTGCTGCACCAGTTTCATTTTTTGGATGAAGGTTTCACGCTGGCGAATCTCGTCTAGGTATTTCGCTTCACGCATGTCACGGTTCTTAAATTCCAGTGATGCGTTTCGCTCCGCTCTTAAACACTGCCAACGAGCGGCAGTGATGTTCAAAATATCAAGGAACTCTTTGGTTGTGTTGGTTTGGTATTTTTCGGGGTCAACCGCTTCAACAAACAGGTAAGTGCGCCACTCTGGATGATTATCAAACATCATCAGAAAGCACTCTCCATTCAGGGTTTCTTTGTAGTTCCACGAACAGGTATTAATTTCTAAAGGGATTAAGCCATCGGATGTATCAAATTGCGCTGCCCACGCCCAAAACGAAGAGGGAAAACTTGAAGGGGCGACAAACTCTCCTTTTGAAAACCCAGGCTTGGGTTGATTATCGGTTGAAGGAGCTTGGACAAAATACATCGCATGGGGGGAGAAATGTTCGGATAGGAAATTGAATAATTCTTCTGCGATCACTTTAGGATCACGAGCTGAAGAGACAACTCTTAATAATGCGTGTTTATCCAAAATGTCACCCAGCTAACCGTATTTTATTATGTTTATACCTAACGTTAACGAGAGGGTAATTCGTATGCAACACGGTGGAGAGCTACATGTTACTAATTCCACGTTTTTCGGTCGATGAAATGAATAAATCGCGATTCAAAGCAAATTTTTGGCACAACATCACAACTAGCGTTACATCACAGAATTGAAACACTTGAAGTCACAGATTAATTACAATTATAAAACTAAGAACAGCACACATTAATTATATAAATATGAGCTAGTTAGATAACGCCTTATTTGTCGTTATTTCTATATATATACCCAAGTGACCTCAAGATGCTTGGTTCAGCGAGAGTTAACTGTCTTTCAGACAAGGCACCGATTTGAAGATCTAGTCGTTCTAAATCAATAATCGGTAACGCAGTATGAAAGCCAGTTAAACTCGCCCTTGGGAGCCCATATTCTGTCCCATGTCATCGTCAAAGAACTTGGAAAGGACTCGTCATTCCACTGCGTCCTTCTCCTTGAACTGGAACAGACTATGAGGCTCTGAATCCTGCATCTTGAGGTTACTTGGGTATAAATGTTTACATCGCAATTGCAATACATATAGCACCAATAAACTCAGCGTCCCCACTAATAAGAATGTCCCAAGTAACTCTTTAGACGTAATCATCGATGCAACGACACCTCCAAACACACCTGTAATCAGCATTTGTAGCGAGCCAGACAATGCCGTGACAGTGCCTGCCTTATCTTTGTGAGGTTCTAATAGCATTCGACTGATGACTGGGAACATCAACCCTTGAGCAATCGCTAACCCGGTTAACGCCCCCACTAAATGAAAGACACTCACAGGTGCAAAATACATCCACAAAGCCGCTCCCAAGGCCATCACCAAGCCTGTTCCTAGTAAGGTCTTGGGTTCTAATCGGCGATTAAACATGTTTTGCAGCACACTACCAATCATCAACCCAAAAGAGGGCACAATCATAATGACACCATAATGCGCCGCGCTGATTGATAATTGCTCTTGCACTAAGTAAGGCATAACCGATAACGACATCATGATCATTAAGAAGTTAACCCACCCGTAAGTCGTGGTTGCAAGGACTTGAGGGGTTTTAATGAGCTCAGCATACGATCTAAATGCCGTATACAGCTGGGGCATTTTGGGAGGGTAAGGCAGTGTCTCTGGCAATATCAAAAGCCCCGTAATGTAAATAAACGCGACGTAGACAAAAACAAACATGAAGACCGAATCCCAACCAAACTGCCACGTTAGCCACCCACCTAAAACGGGCGATACCATTGGCATAACAGACGCCATTATCGAGACATAAGAAAGTGCTTTGGCGAGTCGATTACCACTGTAGCAGTCTCTGAGAATGCTGTTTGCAATCACCGCTGTACTGCCAGCTCCAAGCCCTTGCAATAAACGTCCAAACACAATCCAGCTTAGATCGTGCTGCAAAAACACGCAGATCACCGTGCCTACAAGGTATAAACCCTGGCCAAATATAAAAATAGGACGTCTTCCCAATGAGTCAGCCACAGGGCCATACACTAATTGCGCCGCACCAAGACCAACCATATAGATCGTCACCAACCATTGAATATCGAGCGGCGAATCTGCGAATTGCTGGCTCATCTCTGGCAGTGCGGGCAAGTAGATACTGACACCAACTTGACCTGTTGCGATCACCATCATCGCAAGCATAAGTGGGAGTTTACTGAACGTCTCTTTTCTCATTATATTTTGATTACTCGCTTTGATTTTGGATACTCGTATTAAGCGTCGCGCAAGTTACCCTAGCTAAATAACGCTAGGCGGACTGACCTAAATGGATGGTTCTTGATGGATAGATCTAAATGAATTGCTCTAGACCAATAGAACTGGGCAATTTAAAAGTATCCAAAGGCAATTTCTAATCCAACTAGGGATCGGAGGTGAAAACATAAACAGTTTACTTTGTTATCAATGAATGATAATCAGGTATCTAGGAAAGTGATTACGTCCTACTAGGAATTAATGTGAGTGAGCTATGGACTGGATGCAATGCGTAAAAAGCTACATAAGAGTCGTCGAAGAAGGCAGTTTTAATGGCGCTGCTAGGCGATTAAATACCACCAGCTCAGCCATTAGTAAGCGCGTACTATGGCTTGAAGATCGTGTTGGTGCACAACTGCTCAAGCGCACCACGCGTTCCATCAGTTTAACGGAAGCGGGGGCGCTATTTTTTGAACGCTCGGTGTCCCAAATGGAACAATGGCAATCCATCGTTGATGAAACCCGTTCCGTTACCCAAGCGCCGGTGGGTCGGTTAAAAATTGGGGCAACTGTCGCGGTTGGTTCGCGATTTATTGTTCGATATTTGGATGACTTCCTCACCAAGTACCCAGACATCAAAGTTCAACTGACCACAACCGTACCCGGCCAGTTACCTGAGCTGGATCTCGATGTATACATCAGCCGAGAACTTGAGCAAATGAACTCACTCAGCTTCATTGCCACTCCGCTGTTTGAATACCCATTTGAGTTCTTTGCCTCGCCCCATTACTTGGAGCAATTTGGCACACCAGAACAAGTCGAGGATTTAAAAGACCACAATATGCTGATCTGGGGAGAACAATTGGAGCGAGAGTTTTTCTTTGAAAATAAGAAAAAAGTCACCTTCAAAGGTAATTTCGCCACCACCAATCCTGAAGCCTTATACCATGCCGTTAAAGTGGGTATGGGAATCCTGATTTCCAGCAAAATGATGATTCGAGATATGCTGGATTCTGGCGAAGTAGTGCAAGTGCTACCTGGCTTAAAAACCGAAACCACCACCATATATGCCTACTACCCTAAACTCGATTACGAACACACCCGCACGCAGCTTTTTATTCAGCACCTAAAGCAAAGACTTGAACAGGAGAAAGGGCACTAGCGCATATCAGAAAGCAGCTCGTTATCGGAAAGCGGCTCGTTACCAGAAAACTCATAATTGTTAGTAAACCAATAGTTGTTAGCGAACCAATAGCTGCTAGCAAACTGGTTGCTATACGTGACCTAGTCGCTTGAGTTTTCGATACAACGTTTGTCGGCTGATACCCAGCTTTTTCGCTGTCCGACTCACGTTCTCACCTTGTTCTGCATACACATTTAAGAGCTTGGCATCGGCGAGCTCGCTCAGTGTTCCTTCTGGATTAAAATGCACATCTGGTTTGCTAGAGTTAAGCGTGTTAACTAAGTGTTCAGGCAAATGGGAAACCCGCAATTCAGCAGCTTCCTCCGAAAGCAAGGTTGCGACTTTCAACACATTGTCTAACTCACGTAAATTGCCCGGCCAAGAATAACCGTCCAAAAACGCCAGCAACTTAGCAGACAAGACTTGCTCGCCTTCAGAATAGTTTTGATGAATGCGCTGAATTAACTCGGTTCTGTCTTGTCTGTTTCGCAATGGTGGAATATTGAGGATGAGTCCATTCAATCGATAGTAAAGATCTTGTCGAAATTCACCTTTCGAAATCATGGTTGGCAAGTCTTTGTGAGTGGCAGCCACAATTCGAACATCGACAGGCACGGCTTTTGTCGCACCAACAGGCATCACTTCACTATCTTGTAAAACGTGTAAAAGCCGACACTGAGCACCGAGTGACATATCGGCAATTTCATCCAAAAACAGTATGCCTTTATCAGCAGCTCTCACCTTGCCCATCGCCCCTTTGGGGTTTGATCCGGTAAACGCACCTGCTTCATATCCAAACAACTCGGATTCGATTAACTCATTGGGTATTGCACCGCAATTCACAGCCACCAACGGTTGATGGGAGCGGAAGCTGTGTTGATGAAGCGCCTTAACCAATTCACCTTTACCTGTCCCCGTTTCTCCGTGGATAAGAAGACTGATGTCTTTATCTATGAGCTTACTCGCTTGTTGCCAAATCTTTGCCATGGCATCGTCGCCAAAGTGCAAATGAAAGCCTGGTTTCTTTTGGCTAGCAGCGCCATTTACAGTGAGTGATTTGAGGCTAGACGCAGAAGGCTTTGAATCGACAACTTGAGCACCGAGCGCTTTGAAAGGTACGGCATCAAGAGTGATGTTCTCCGTACGAAAAACCATAGGGTTCACATCATCTGAAAACGCGTCACTATTAAGTAATCCTTCCAACGGCAACCCGACGATCTCATTGGATTGCAGCATGCGACTAGCAAACTGATTGTGAGCAATCACTACCCCGCTATCGTCTGCGATAACAACACCTTGCCAGCCCGTGTTCAATAAAGATTCACTCATCGCAAATTCAAGCCGAATACGGGAATCTTGCATATTGTTCAACAACCAATTCTCAGCTAATTGACCCATGTTACGCAGCAAAACCTGAGTATCTTGCCCGTGCACCGCTTGTTCGCTGGTGATATCCAGCACCCCAAGCACCTCACCAATCCCTGATAAAATAGGGGTTGCCGTGCAGCTAATAAAGCGATGTTGGCGTATAAAGTGCTCACCACCAATCACAGAAATGGTTCGGTTTTCAGTAATGGCTGTGCCAATGGCGTTAGTACCTTTTAAGCGCTCCTGCCAACACACTCCCAATTCCAGCGCAATATTGTGTAGCCTGTCTTGAAAACTCATTTGCCCCCAAGACCCGACAATCACGCCTTCTTGGTCGGTCAAAATTAGGCGGCTATCCGTTCCCTGAAACACTTGCTGAAACAGCGGATACGCGACTGTCTCAACCGCATTGATTAGCTGCCTAGCACGGTATTTTTTATCTGATAACTGCGCACCATCCAATCGGATGTGCTGAGGTTTTTTGGTTGTAACAAGACCAGCAGATTCGCTTCGCTTCCAAGATTCCACCAACCAATTTGAACTAGGAATATTTTTTATAGAGTCGTGCATGACAACTGCTCCATATTGAGACAGTACCTGTGTTCCAAAGTGTGACAGTTCAGCAATGCCTCAGGAGGGAACCCTTATTTGCTGCTTGCCCACGCCTAAATGTTAACCACTTAACAATCATAACGTTACATTTCATTAACAACAAACTTTTCTGGATTGGCGTAAACCTTGCGATTTAAACACCAAGATACGCTTCTCATATTTCGACTTAATGCTGAGATAAACCTAATAAAAAAGGAATAGAACAATGATCTACGCTCAACCCGGAAAAGAAGGATCGGTGGTCCAGTTTAAAGAACGGTATGACAACTACATTGGTGGAAAGTGGATCAAACCCACTCAGAACGAATACTTCGATAATATTTCCCCAGTAAACGGGAAGCCCTACTGTCAGGTCGCACGCTCAACTGCTGAAGACATCGAATTAGCGTTAGATGCTGCGCACCAAGTCCGCGCGCAATGGGCAAATACCAGCGTGACGGAACGATCCAATATTTTGCTGAAGATTGCTGATCGTATTGAAGAAAACCTAGAAGCATTAGCCGTCGCAGAAACATGGGAAAATGGCAAACCCGTGCGTGAAACTTTAAATGCTGACTTACCCTTAGTCGTCGACCACTTCCGCTACTTTGCAGGGTGCATTCGTGCGCAAGAAGGAACGTCAGCTGAGTTGGATAAAGACACCGCAAGTTACCACTTTCCAGAACCTATTGGTGTGGTAGGGCAAATCATTCCGTGGAATTTCCCAATGCTCATGGCCGCTTGGAAACTGGCTCCTGCAATGGCGGCTGGTTGTTGTGTTGTGCTTAAACCCGCGGAACAAACACCCACATCAATATTGCTTTTAATGGAAGTGATTGGCGATTTGATTCCACCAGGTGTGATCAACGTAGTAAACGGGTTTGGATCTGAAGCAGGACAAGCCCTCGCCACCAGTAACCGTATCGCCAAACTGGCGTTCACAGGATCAACCGAAGTCGGAAATCATATTCTCAAATGCGCGGCAGACAACTTGATTCCTTCTACTGTCGAATTAGGCGGAAAATCGCCAAACATCTATTTTTCTGATGTTTTTGATTACGAAGACGAATATTTAGACAAATGCGTTGAAGGCATGTTGCTCGCTTTCTTCAACCAAGGAGAAGTGTGTACCTGCCCATCCCGAGTATTGATTCACGAATCTATTTACGACAAGTTCATCGAAAAAGCCACAGAACGCGCCAAAACGATTAAGCAAGGCAACCCTCTTGATACCGACACCCAAGTGGGTGCACAAGCGTCATTAGAGCAGTTTGAAAAAATCCTAAAATACATGGAAATTGGAAAACAAGAAGGGGCAGAAGTATTGATTGGCGGTAAGAGCTTATCCCAGGAAGGTGACTTAGAAAGCGGTTATTACATCACGCCAACGATGCTCAAAGGCAACAATAAAATGCGCGTGTTCCAAGAAGAAATATTTGGACCAGTCATCGCTATCACCACCTTTAAAGATGAAGATGAAGCCCTTGCCATAGCGAATGACACAGAATACGGACTAGGGGCCGGCGTGTGGACTCGCGACACTAACTTAGCTTATCGAATGGGTCGAAATATTGAAGCGGGCCGAATATGGATTAACTGCTACCACGCTTACCCTGCTCACGCGGCGTTTGGTGGTTACAAAAAATCCGGCATTGGACGCGAAACTCACAAGATGATGCTCGATCACTACCAAAACACCAAGAATATGCTCGTGAGCTACAGCGTAAACCCACTTGGCTTTTTCTAAAACCTTTCCTTTTACCAATAGCGGTCAAATATGACCGCTATTTCATAATATTCTCAATAAAGAGTCAGATCGGGATTTTTTTTACTCGTGCCACTTTTTCCATCTTATACTTCTGTTCTATAAGAATTTTATATTCACATTTTATAAAATAACGTGCGGTTTGCATGTTCATATCAGATGAATAAGTAATCACGTCAATGCTGGGTTTTGACACATCATGGAAAGAAAGGACTTCAATGATACAACCATCAGTATGAGTGACATCAATACCATACTCCTACTTGATGGAAATGAGCTTTTAGAGCAAACATGTATGTTGCTCCATAAAAAGCTGAACTCGTTTTGTACTTGTATCGTCGAATTGAACGAAATCAATCGCATTGCCGCAACCTTGGCCTATGTTCAAGAAGGCGATCTGATGGGCGATCTGGAGTACGACATTAAAAACACGCCTTGTGAACAAGCCACTAAGGCCGACAAAGAGTTCTGTTTCTATCCTGAACAAGCGTACAACCACTTCCCTAACGACCCTTTTTTAGTCGATCTCAAGCTCGAATCTTATCTGGGTTATCCACTAAAAAATCAGCAAGGGAAAACATTGGGTATTCTCATATCCACATTTAAAATCCCAGTCGGCGATCCCAAACCCATCATTCATTACCATAAACTGTTCTCTAAAATAATTATTCATCAATTGCGTGCCAAGTGGCTGGTTGAACAAACGGATACTTTGCTTAATCAGCTAAGCGAACAAACCAAACGAGACAACCTAACCAAACTCTATAATCGTTTTTCTTTGTCGCATCAATTGAAACATTTGATGGTAAATGAAGGTAATACTTCTAGCCTTGTGTTAATTGATATTGATGGATTTAAGGAGATCAACGACTTATACGGTACGCACATTGCCGATAGAGTTTTGTTACATACCACCCAATCTATTCGACGTTGCTTTGATCAAGTCGACACCATTTATCGTATCGGTGGGGACGAATTTGCTGCCATATGCAGCAGTGAAAACGTGGAAGCGTTCGCCCGCTCGCTCGTCGATGTGGTCAATGCTGGGTTCAACTACGAAGCGTTTGTTCTCAACTTCTCTATTAGTATTGGCATCGTCAGCTTTGAAGATGCCGAAAATGGCGACGACTTACTACTTAAAGCCAATCTCGCCTTGAAGCTATGTAAACAAAGCCAGCAGTGCGACCTTCAATTTTACGATAGCCACCTGAGTGCCATGCACCTTAGGCGCTCGCAAGTAATTGAAGCGCTGACACACGATCTGAGTTCAACCGTTGAGAACAGCGCACTAAGCGTTGCCTTACAACCTATCGTATTGTTAAACGGGGAAGCATGGCGCAAGTTTGAAGTGCTGGCTCGCTGGAACGACCCTAAGTTAGGCATTATCGCCCCTGATGAGTTCATCGAAGCCGCAGAGCATACGGGTATGATCAGCAAATTGGGTGAAAGAGTGTTCGAACTTGCCTGCGAGGCAAAAGTCTTTCTCGAAAATGCATTAGGGTATTCCATCGAACTCAGCGTGAACTGCTCGGCAAAAGAGCTCGCTCAACCCAAGCAATACCTAACTCAGCTGTCTAAAAGTTTAGAGCGCTACCACTTTAGCGCTCATGAATTCACCATTGAATTAACCGAAACAGTGCTCATGACTCAATCAGGTGATATTCGTTTGGCAATGAAAGGGTTACACGAACAGGGCTTTAAGATTGCTTTGGATGATTTTGGGACGGGCTATTCCAGTTTGAACTACATTCATCGATACGATATCGACTGTATAAAGATAGACAAAACATTTGTGCAAAACATGCTTACTAATTTGAAGTCTGAGCGAATCGTCAAATTGATTGTGGAGTTAGCAAAGCAGTTGCAAGTCAGCATCATTGCCGAAGGTGTGGAAACAGAGTTAGAGCTAAGCAAGTTAGTCGATATGGGGTGTTCATCAATTCAGGGATACCTTTTCTCTTGCCCTCTCTCACCGCCACAACTATTACAAAAGATTGAATACTTAAAACCCCGAAGCTGAATCAGTTCGGGGCTTTATTAGGCTCGATTTCCACCACCTATGCTGGGAATCATTTCACCGAGCGTTCTCTGGTCGAAACCAAGCAATTGTCCTGACCAAATGAGTTTGGTACATACTTGTCTGCATTGGCGTCATTAACCCAATTTGATTCATTCACAAGATACCGAAACTCAAATTCTTGGTCTTTGGGTAAACGCGTTTTGAACTTAAAGATTTTGTCTTTTTTATTGCGCTTCATTGGCTCGGCTTTCCAGTCAAGAAAATCCGCAACAATCGCAACGGAACTGGCTTCTTTCTCGTCCAGCTCAAACGTCACTTCAACCTCATTCTTAGTCTTAAAAAACTTTTTGTTAATCACAACCAACTCCATACTATTTCGTGTTTTCTAATTTTAATAACTCAACTAGTTTCATAACGCAAGACAACATACATTTTTTGTCTGTGTTAGAAATCTCGGCAGTTCAGAGTTGTTCGAATGAGAACTCGCTCAATAAACCACCAAGTTTGAGTGTAGATGGCGATCTTCCAAACGGAAACAAAGGGGCCAAATTTAACGCTCTGCACATCGATGAAACTGCGTTTATACTCATTAACTTGAAGTGGAATCAATTTGAATTTTGAAACAAGGTTGAGGATGCGCCAATGCAGTTAGATGGAGATCTTACGTAAAACCAATATGAATAAAGACCCTATTTTTTAAGAGGTGACGTTGATATGATTCTTTGATGTCAAAAGATTCAAACAGTTACATAAACTTGATCCGAATAGGTTTGAAATTGGATGCAATTTCACATAAAACCAAACGTTCATCGATCGCAAAAAAATAGTTTACTGAGTAAATACCTTTTACTTCGAACCTTGATATGCTTAAGATGTTGCAATAGATCATATGAATAAGTCGAGGGCCAACAAAGTGGCAGACAATAAAAAACCTAAACCTTACGAAACGACTGCTGGAATTAGCTGGATTGCAACGCGACAAATGCAAAACCGAATTCAATTAGAAATTCAAAAGCTCTACAAAGAAATCAATGTCGAGCAGCTTCTTGTGTTAATGGAGCTGGATTATGAAGATGGCCTTCGCCCAAGCGTGTTAGCAGAAAGACTGCAGCGCAGTAAAGGCACAATGACCAGCTTAATCCGCCACGCAGAAAAAAATGAATACATCGCCTCGACCCCAGATCCAACGCATAAAAATGCCAAAAAGATCTTCCTTACGTTAAAAGGCAAAAAAGTTCACGACGAGCTTTCAAAAATCATCAACAACGAGCTGCAAGAAGCCGTTGCCCACGTAAGTGAAGAACACCAACAGATCATTCATGAAGCGATGAAAGGTATGGTCATGCGCTACAACCCAAGTATTTTCGAATACTAAGTTGCGAATACTAAGTTTCGAATATTAAGCCTCTACTGCTTAAAATCCATCTTTTAGTGCCAGCGTAATGCTGGCATTTTTATATTCTCCATACCCAAATGACATCAAGGTGCTTAGTATTGTTTCAACCTTGAAACTCTTCCTGTTTCCGCTCAACCATTGGTGGATTTCCATCCAGATATGGTATTACCATAATATAACTTTTGGTAGTACAAGGATGCACTATGGAAGAGCAATATTATGTCTGTGATGAACAAGACATGGATCTAGAAAGCGTAAGAAGGTTTGATTTAGACAATAAAACGTACGCGATATACAGAAGTCCCGATGGGGATTTTTACGCAACTGCGGGCTTTTGCACACATGAAGAAGCGCACCTATCTGAAGGGTTAGTCGATGAGTATGAAATTGAATGTCCGAGACATTTCGGTGCGTTTGACTATCGTGATGGTATTGCGACCGTGGCACCAGCCTGTATTGATCTAAAAACATACCCTGTTGTCGTTAAGGATAACAAGGTATACATAGAGTTAGGGTAGCCATGAGCTACCCCATTTCTTTACTATTTAAGCAACGATTTTAGCGCTACATCAGCATCTGCCAAAACTGAGGCATCTAGCTTAGCCCCTTTTGAAATGAGCTTTTGAGCCATGCGCACATCTCTCGCGATAGCATTTCCTTTAGCAATTCCTGAAACGCACATCAGGCGTCCATCATCACTTAATGAAAAATGAAGCAACGCTTCGTGGTTGAACTCTCTGATAACGCTCGTTGTGCCTAATGATGGATACCCAGCGACTTGGAGAGTAAATTCATTTTGATCAGACCAAAAGTAAGGGACATCCGTATACATACGTATTTCACCCGCGGCGTTTGCTCCTGCAACCGTGCCTTGCTGCCCCGCGGTTAACCAAGACTCTAACCTAAGCGCAGACCCTATTGGAGTGCGATAACAACAACAGTCTCCCGCAGCAAAGATATAGGGGTCGGATGTTTTTAACTGCTCATCCACCATAATACCGTCTTCACATAGAATGCCCGCTTGGTCTGCTAGTTGTGTGTTGGGTATTGAACCGATACCGACAATCGCATGATCAGCCTCTACGATATCACCGTTTCCCAAGCTGATTGATACACTATGTTGACCAACCTGAAGAGTGCTATTGCTTTCTCCCAAGTGAAATGTCACGCCATTCTCTACATGGTATCGATAAAGCACGCTGGCAATTTCAGGTGGGATCGATCGAGACAAAATTTCGGGCGCGCGTTCAATCACGGTTATCTGAACTCCAATGGCTCGTAACGATGCCGCTAACTCCAACCCAATAAACCCAGCGCCAATCAGTAATACGTGCTTTGATGAGCCACAAGTTTGCTGCATGTTTTGAGCATCAGATAGCGTTCTAAGGTAATGAACACGTGGGCTAATTTGAAGATTGGGCAACGTTCTCGGTTTCGCCCCAGTCGCGAGAATCAAGCTTTGATAGTGCACCGTTTGATGAGTACTTGTCGTAATGGCTTTATCATTAACATCAATCGCTATCACCTCCTCGCCAAGCTGCAAAGAAACACGATATTCTTCATAAAAGGATTCTGGGAACACGGCTTTTTGTTCAATGCCGCTCGGGCCCCATTTAGATAAAGTCGGCCGTTCATAAGGTAAAACTGCCTCAGCTCCATACAACAAAATATCGCCACTAAAACCTGATTTTCGTGCAGATATCGCAGCAGATGTACCTGCATACCCAGCGCCGATAATGACTATAGGAACACTCATTGCTTATCCTTACTATCGGCAGATTGATTCGGACTCGGTTCCCGAGAACGGCGCTTCGCTTTTCGAAACGATTCTTCTGCTTCAGGTGAACCGTTATGGAAACTGCCAAACCACTTGTCCAATGGAATGATGCTTTCACCAAAATTCACGGTGTGATAACGGTGGTGCATGTAATGCATAATCTGCGCATTCTTTACACTCAACTCATCGCCCAAAACAATTTCATCAAATCCAGAATGCCCTTGTGCTGGCGTTACCCCGGTATGAATTCCGTTAAACAACATGTGGAATGGATGGCTAGGCACAATTAAATGAATGAGCATACAACTGAAGTACAAAATATGCTCAACCGGATGCATCGCCATGCCAGACCAAGGACCTATGTTGACGTTTTTATGATGCAGATAATGCACGCGCTGATACAAGGGTTCCCAATGAATCAGGCGATGGATCCAATAGAAGTGGAACAGACGCCAAACGGGCATTAAAACCAGCCAAAGCACAAACCAGATGGGGTTGGATTGAAAATCAATGTAAGGCAGTAAACTATTGGCATACATCCACCAAAGAATCACTTCATAAGCCGTCCAGATGGTGCAGCCTGAAACAATGCTCCAAAAAATATTGTCATGAACCTGATCGTTAAACAAAAATAATGGATCATTTTTTGCCATCCACCGACCGTTGTATTTGAATTTTCTGCCCTGTTTTTTGTAACCGTATAACCACATATGAAGTGCACCAGCAATCACGGTTAACAACACAATATTCCTGATGAGTATTTCTATCACCCAATCTACAGAAAAGGTTTCCATGCGGCTCAATTCAGGAGTGAAATACATCATCACAATCACCGATAGGGCAACATAACCAATATTCCACGGGAAAATATAACCAGGCATCCCTAAGAACCACTTTACAAATTCTTTGGGTTTTGGTGGCCATACAAAAACCGGTTCTTCGTATACCGGATTGCCTGAACGCCACTCGCCTCTTCGGTCCCGAACTTGGTTATGCTCGTCCAATACCTCTTTTGATTTCCTTGTCATTATTTTCTCCTAAATGCACGTCCACCGCGCACTCTTTAGCTGGCTGACTTCACACCCGCCATATCTGCCAGCATTTGTTCTTTATCCATATCTTGCAGACCATACTCCGTAACCGTTCTGCCTTCGTACATTGTCAGCACTCTATCCGCTAGCATGATGACTTCATCAATTTCATAAGAAAGCACCAATATGGCGACACCCCGACTCGCCAAATCTTCGATGATTCTGTAGATGTCTGCTTTAGCATGAACATCAATTCCACGGGTCGGCTCAAGCAAAATCAGAAGCTTTAAGTCTTTATCTAGCCAGCGAGAAAAGCAGATTTTTTGCTTATTTCCGCCACTTAAAAATTGGATCTCTTGGGCCGGTGATTCTGTTTTTGTGCCGGTTTCTAGAATGGCGTTTGAAACCACTTCTTCCACATCATGTTGTTGGATGAGACCGCTTTTTGTGCGTTTATGAATAAATGGCAACACAATGTTAGCTTCCACTGAAAGGGAGGGAAGAATGCCATTTTTGTCGCGGTTCTCAGAGACAAAACCCATCCCGATATTCACTGAGACATCCGGACCTTGCCCACGCTTTAGACGCTCGCCTTGATAGAAGATGTCGCCAGTGTAGTGCTTATCCAAACCAAATATGGCTTTAGCAACATCGGGGGCACCACACCCCCTTAAACCTGTCATAACCACAATTTCGCCGCAGCGCACATCAAAAGATACGCCTTCAAAGCTACCCGCTTTTGATGCATTCTTTAGCGATAGCAGCACTTCGTCGCCGACGCGTTTTTCAGGTTTAACGAAATCATCCAAATCGTCTCCTGTCATCGCTCGAATAACATTGTTTTCAGAGGTATCAACCACTTTGTCGCTCAGCACAATTTTGCCGTCGCGCATCACTGTGACTCGATCAGCCAAACCGAAGATTTCAGGCATGTGGTGAGAGATGTAAATAATGCTGATGTTTTGTTGTGTCATCTTTTCCACAAATTCAAACAGCTTTAATTTGTCCTCTTCAGATAACGCAGACGTCGGCTCATCCATCACAATTAACCAACTGTCGGTCATGATGGATCGAATGATTTCTACAATCTGTTTTTCACCCGAATTCAAAGAATGCACAGGTGCCGCTGGGTCTATCGTTAGCCCAAACAAGTCCAATTGGGCTTGGACTCGGCGAATCATCTCTTTTTTATTGAGAAAGGGCGTACCTGAATAGTGAATTTCTCGCCCAAGGAATATATTCCCAAACACCGTTAACTCATTAATAAGGGAGTATTCTTGGTGGATGGTACTGATGCCATGTGAGTTCGCATCCGAAGGCTTTTCAATTCGAATAGGCGAACCATTCAATAAGATTTCCCCTTCATCAGCAGAATAAACGCCCCCTAAGACTTTGGTTAGCGTCGATTTTCCGGCCCCATTTAGCCCAACCAATGCGTGAACCTCACCCGACTGACAAGTAAAATCGACGGCATCCAGCGCTTTTGTCTCAAAAAAACGCTTACAGATGTTGTTCATTTCGAGCCGTTTTTCGCTTTTCATGCTGCCATTCCTTTTCTGTCTAAAAGCTTTTCTTCATCCATTGAAATACTCGCTATGCTTTCGCGTTATGTCGGCGTTGGCTCAATGTGTCTATCAAGACGACACCCAGCAAAATAGAGCCTTTTATAACACTCTGCAGATACGGATTTGTATTCGTCAAAATCAACCCGTTAACGATAATCCCGTAGAGTAGTACGCCTAGAATGGTGCCAAATAAACGTCCTCGGCCTCCAAATAAACTGGTGCCTCCAAGTACGACTGCGGTTATGGCATCAAACTCCAGATAGAGACCAGCCCATGGTTGACCCGATGAAACGCGCCCGACAGTGACGATCGCCGCCAACCCAGCCATTAAGCCACCCAACATATAAACAGACATGATGGTTCGTTGCGGTCTTCTGCCGTTGACGTAAGCCGTATCCTCATTGCTGCCAACAGCGTACACGTCTCGTCCATATGCCGTTCGATACAGTAACGTAGAGAGCGCAAAATACACGAGGGCAACAAACACAATCACCACTGGGAAGGAACCATAAGACGTGCCGCCCAGCCAAAGAAAGACGGAATCCGTGACATCAATAGAATCGGCATCATAAATCACCAACGCCAGCCCTCTGGCAAGAGCCATGGTCGCCAAGGTGATCATAAATGCACTCAACTTGAGCTTTCCGACGAAAAACCCGTTGATAAAACCGATCGCAACACCCGCAACGATAGCAGCAATGAACCCCAATAAGGGAATGCCTGTTGTGGTCAGCACTATCACCCCTACGCCACCGGAAAAGGCGACATTGGATCCGACAGAAAGATCGATACCCGCCGTGAGCATGATGTATGTCATCGCCATACTCACCAAGAAAAGTACCGCAATACTTCGAAGCAAAATCCCTATGTTAGCGAGTGAGTAAAAGTTTTCGTTCGCAATGCTGAACCCAATGGCTGTAATGACAATCAACCCAATCAATAATATGTAACGGGTTTTGAACGCGTTTCCATTATTGTTGGTGGTTTTAGAGCCTATCGTCGCCGATGCAGCAGGCGCTTTCGTTACCGTTTTTTCCATCCTTCATCACCTAAATCAATACTCTGAATGTAAAAGAGGGCTGCCAGATCGCCTGACAGCCACACACATTACTTCACAGAGTCAGGTCCAAATTCCAGATACCCAAACTGCGCAACTTCCAACGCTTTTTCCACATCGTAAACAACGATGTCTTTTGGAAATCCATTTTTCAGAGCTTTTTCATGGTTGGCTTTTGTCATCACTAATGGCGTATAAAAATCGTAAACTTTCTCGATTTTCTCGCCTTTGTGAATTCGATACGCCATTTGAACAAAGTTCCAGCCCTCACGTGTTCCGCTAAGCAATATATCGGCTTTAACAGGGGAGTTTTTGGCTTTCATTTGTTGAAGGATAGGGATGTCGCCATCATAGCCCCAAAACGTGATGTTATTGACGCCACGGTTTTGAGCAATAGCAAGAGAAGGGTATAGGTATCCGTCCGTTACAACAGAAATGGCATCCAGCTTCGGATACTTGGTGTACCAGTTTTCCGCAATACTTTGCGCTTTTATGGTATCCCAATCCGCTGGTTGTTCGGCAACGACTTTAACGTTCGAGTGGTGACTCAATCCCTTGAGAATACCTTCTCGGCGCGCTTCGCCCGATGGGTTACCCGCTTGACCGAGCATAATAGCAACCGTTACGTCACCTTCAAGTAGCGCGCCAAGAGCTCGCCCTTGATTGTAGCCGTTGGTCACATCGCCAAGTGTAAAACTGTAATCCGCCGAGTCCATCGGACTATGAACTGCCACCCAAGTAATGCCCGATTCTTGTGCCTTTTTCACCAAAGGTTCAACGGCGTCCACGTTAATGGCATTAACGAACATAACATCAGGTTTTTCATTGATGGTGGTTTCAACTTGGAGCAGCATTTTTTCAAGGCTACCTTCCGCACTTAACCATCGACCAGATACATCGCCAAACGCTTTATCGTATGCTTTTATGGCATCTTCAAAACCAGATAACCAAGCCACATGATAGGGGGCTACGTGACCATCATTGATGAACACAATATCCAAACCATCGTCTGCATAAGCTGGCGAAAGCAAGCCAACAGACACGAGTGCAACTGCCGCCGCACGTTTTAACTTCTTCACAGTGTTGAGCATGACAATCTCCTTATTGTCGTTAGTGATCAGCGGCAGTTATATGGCTTAGCCTGTAAAAATCGGTCGCCTGACTGATCGGGAAAGGGTCTCACTGCGCCCTTTCAAAACTATTCGTGTTTAATCAAACTATTGGGCTCCGTTTGAGTTAGTAGCTAGAAGACTGGCGTGATTGCCAAAGTAGCCAGTTCATCGCGAGTGCCGCGATGATGACGGTGCCTTTGAACACCAAGTGCCAAACGTCTTCTACATTCAAAAGATTTAAACTGTTGTTAATCACACCGATAAAGAGTACGCCCCAAAAAGCGCCTCCTATGGTGCCTCGCCCTCCTAAAATGAGGGTGCCACCAATGATGATGGCGGCGATACCATCCATAAGGATGCCGTTTCCATCCAACCCGGGTTGTACAAACCCCATTCGGGTAGACAGCACTAAGCCTGCAAACCCACTGCATAATCCAGCAAAGGTAAACACGCCCACTTTGACGGCATCCACATTGATACCTGACAGTTTCGCGTTGTCTTCATTGTTACCTATGGCGATGATGTACGCGCCGATTCTAGTGTGGTTGTATACAACGTACGCAATAACATAAAGCACGACCAAGAATAGAAACGAGATGTAAAAACCGGCGAACTTCTCTGCCCCTACAAAGCGGAAGAAGTCGCCTACCAAAAAGATCATCTGACCTCTGGGAATAATTAACCCCGACAGACCTGTCGCGATAAAAAGGGTAGAAAGTGTGACAATAAAGGCTGGGAGCTTAAGGCGAGAAACAAGTAATCCGTTTGCTAATCCCATCGCAACCGAGCAAACTACAACGGTCACAATGCCCCACTCTACACCTCCGGTTAACCCAAAAAGAACACCAAGCACAATGGAGAACAGAACGGACCCCATCCCAAGAGACAAATCAATGTTCCCTGAGACCACCACAAAAAACTGCCCTAACGCAATCAAGCCAATAGGTACAATTTGCCGCGATATTGCCGACATATTGTCGAAACTCATAAAGCGTGGGCTGATCAAATAGAACACGATACAGCACGCAATAGTGACAAATATGATGTTCTTTTCCATGATGGTTCGTACAACGGCGTTCATTCCATTCTCCTTGCCATAAGCGAAGCCTTCATTGGCTTCGCGTTCCCTATTTGGGCGCTCAGTGTCCTTTTACATTATCTAAGCGGTACAATATCTAAACGTTACATTGCCTAAACGGCGCTTGTTTACTGCGCTCGAATTCGCTTAGTCATATCCTCCGCCCACGGGTGTCTTTTAAACATGTTTTGATAAAGCGGTTTCATTGCGTCTTGGTTCCATTTCACTAACTCATCGCTAGGGGTAACAACCTCAACACCTTGTTCAACAAAAAACGCTTTGGTTTGGTCGTTGTCTTTTACTACCGCGCTCCAAGAGTTCGTGCTGTATTTGCTTGCGGCATCAGAAACGATTTTTTGTTGCTCTTCCGTTAGGTCTTCATAAAACGCTTTATTGATCCCTAGATTGAGCGATGTGAACATATGATTGGTTTCAATGATGTACTTTTGCACTTCATAAAAACCCTGAGCTTTGATAAGGCTCATTGGGTTTTCTTGTGCATCAACCACACCTTGTTCCAATGCCGTAAATACTTCAGTAAACGCCATAGCTTGCCCGTTAACCCCAAGTAACCCAGCCATTTCTAAGAACATGGCAACGTTAGGCACTCGCATGCGCAAACCGCCGTAATCTTCCGGTTTTTCAATTTTCTTGTTGGATGAAATGACGCGAAATCCAGAAACCGAATACGCCAAGTGTTTTACACCGTACTCTTCAAATACTTCTGCAATTTCAGCACCCACGTCAGAGTCCAATACCTTTCGAGCGTGGTCGTAATTACGAATAAGAAATGGGGTTTCAGTAAACCCTAATTTAGGGTCTAGGTTTTGCATTAATGAGCCAAATAACGCCACTTCAATCGTACCATTTCTCATGCCATTAATCAGTTGTTCTTCTGAACCTAATTGGGCGTTAGGGAAGATTTTCACATCAATGTCGCCATTGGTTTTTTCTTCCACTTCTTTTTCAAATTGTTTTAGGGCAATGTGTTGGGGATGAGACTCCGCAAAGTAATGACCAATTTTAATGGTCTTGTCCGATCCAAACAGAGCGGCGTGCGAAGCTGCACTGACCAACAATAAAGGGGTTATCATCAGAGTTTTCATTTGTTTCATTATAATTTCCTTATCAACCAATCCATTGGATAGGCAGTGTTACGATTTCTGGCACGAGTACCAATAAGAACAAGATGGCAATATGAACAGCGAGGAAAGGTAAGATTCCCCGTGTCAATTCACCCATTTTTATCTTGGAAATACTTGAACCAACATAAAGTACCGTTCCAATTGGTGGCGTAATCAACCCAATACTTAAGTTGATGACCATGAGCACCCCGAAATACACAGGATCAATCCCGAAGGATTTAACCACTGGCAGCAAAACCGGGGCAAAAATGAGGATGGCAGGCACGAGATCCATCACGCACCCGACAACCAACAAGAACAACATAATTGTGAGCAACACTACGGTGCCGTTATCCGACACACTTTTCAGCAGTTGAATCAACTCTGCAGGGATCTGAGCAACGGTAATCGCATAGCCCGATACCATTGCAGCAGAAGCGACAAACATAACGATGCCAGTCGTTTTTACTGTTGACCGAAAAATCTCGGGCAGCTTGCTCAATTTTAATTCACGATAAAACAGAGATATAACGCCAGCATAAATGGCAGCTATAACACCAGCTTCCGTCGGCGTAAAAATACCGCCTCGTAATCCAACAATGATGATCACAGGCAAAAGCAGAGCCCAAAACGCATCTTTGAACTTGTTCCAGCGCTCAGACCATGGTTTGCGATCAAACACCAAAATATCGGAAT
Organism: Vibrio penaeicida; assembly: GCF_002933855.1. GTDB lineage: Bacteria > Pseudomonadota > Gammaproteobacteria > Enterobacterales > Vibrionaceae > Vibrio > Vibrio penaeicida_A. The sequence goes on along the minus strand of NZ_BFAQ01000004.1, from coordinate 41,534 downwards.
CTCGGTACAAGTAAGCCCACATAGCAGACAACCCAAGTGCCATCAATATCCCGACTGGCGCACCACCAATAAATAGCTTGGTGATAGAAACGCCACCAATCACACCAAAAATGATCATGGGGATTGAAGGTGGAATGGCCAGAGCGACAATACCAACGGCACACACAAGACCAGTTGAAGATTTTGCGGTGTAACCTTTAGACATCATCATGGGAATCAATATAGCGCCCAATGCTGCGGTATCAGCAACAGCAGATCCAGACAACCCAGCAAAGATAAGCCCAGATATGATCACCACATATCCCAGTCCACCTTTTATGTGACCAACAAGGGAGATAGCAAAATCAACGATTCGTTGAGAGACGCCCCCTTGCTTCATGATCTCACCAGTCAGAATAAAGAATGGGATTGCCATCAAAGCGAAGTTGTTCGCGCCATTAATGAAATACTCCGCCATGGTTTGGTGATCGTACAAACCCACCACAAACAACAATACGGCAGCAGAACCAAGCAATGCGATAGCGACAGGGACGCCACTGAACAACAAACCAAACAAGGGAACTAAGAATAGCCAAATCATGCGCTTTCCCCTTCTTGGTTATTGCGTTTACGAACAAACACCAATATCAAACTGCAAGCCACACAAGAGATAACACCAGCTAGGTAGATAATAGAAGTGGGTAATCCGGTGGAAGGCAAACCTTGATTTTGAGTCAGTACCATCAGTTTCACACCACCTATTGCGCAAGCGAGTAAGATAAGCACAGACACCAGTATACGAATGAAACCCACGACTTTTGCTGCTCGCCCTTTTAAGCGAGAAGCCAAAATATCCACGGCAAGATGCTCGTTTTCTTGATAGGCGATAACAATGCCTAAAAACACCAACCAAACAAACGTAATACGTGACACTTCTTCCGACCAAGCTAGACCAGAATCAAAAACATAACGCAATACAACGTTGGCAAACACCAATGTCACCATCGCGACTAGCGTTATCATCGACATCGCGTCGACACTAAAACGGAATAATTTACGGCTCAATTCCATTGTTATGCACCCTGTTTACTTATTCTGACTTAAGTAATCATAGACACTAGCAGGCACTGGAATGCCTTCCTGCTCGCATCGTTTCTGATAAGCTACCTGAGGCTCATTAGGTGCAAGGATTTTGTCTACACCTGGTGCGGTTGGCGCTTCATGTAGTTCTTGGACCATTGCCGCCATCATGCCTGCAAAGGAATGTCCTCCAAACTTGGCGGGATCGATCACAATGACCAAGCTCGCCAATTTGCGCATCTTGTTATAGTCGTCATACATACGAACAATGTGGTTGCTGTAATTAGCTCCCATTAACACTCCGGTAAGCGCATCTATCGCGAGCGCGATACCGAAGCCTTTGTGACCACCAAAGGGCAGCAGCGTTTTTGCCTTATGAGGATCTGTGGTTTCGTTACCATCCTCATCAATGGCAAGCCCGAGGCTAATGCTATTACCCGTTTCTTTTGCGTGTAGCAGCTTCCCATATGCGGTTGCACTGGTTGCCATGTCTACAATTACAGGTTCACCGTTTTCGACCGGAAACCCAAATGCAATAGGGTTGGTTCCAAAGAAAGGTTTTGCGCCACCATAAGGAGCAACACACGTATCCGTTTGAGTCATGCAAATACAGATTTTCCCTGCATCTGTGGCTTGTTTTGCAAAGTAAGACAATGCGCCACAATGGCTGGTATTTTTTATGGAAACAAAACCAAGCCCCGTTTCATGCGCAAGCTTAATAGCAAGATCGGTCGCATCGATTAATGCGGTATGACCCATTCCGTCATCAGAATCCAGCACAGCAACGGAAGGAGAGATAGTGTCGATTTGGTAGTTTGGGCGAATATTCATTCCACCCTCTGCAATACGCTTGCAATAATGTTCTACACGCATTACGCCGTGGGAGTGCACGCCTCGAATGTCGGCATGTACGAGTACATCGCTCACTTTGCTGGCTTCTTTTTCTGATAGACCGGCTTCTGTCAGTCTTTGGTATGCCAGTTGATGTAGGGTTTCAGGGGCTATTTTAATCATTGTTATCTCACGTCCTTGTTTCGGTTGGGCGATTTAGTACTTCACTACGCCTTTGATCAGGGTTGGGTTACTCGCAACTACGGAAGCGTAATCTTCACCAAAGGTGTAAAAATCAAACTCCTGATTTACCATCATTTCTTCTTTCAGTTTACCGCTATCAAATAGAGACATGACTGTTTCAAAATCTTCTCTAGTGGCGTTTCTACTGCTGATCAACGTGGTTTCTTTCTTATGGAAAGTTGGGTCATCAATTTGTAAATCGCCAATATAAAGGCCGATAAACACCAACTTGCCGCCATGGCGAATCAAATTTACGGAATTGGTCATCGATGCCTTGTTGCCTGTCGCATCCATCACCACGCTGGCTAACTCGCCAGAAAAACATGCTTTTAGGTCGTCATAAAAGTCCGGAGATAATGGGTCGAGCGCTTTCACACCTAGCGACTCCTCTACATATTTGCGGCGGCTTTCACTCACATCCGCAACCGCTACCTTCGCCCCTTGTGCTTTCGCAATTGCCGAAGTGCCTATTCCTATAGGACCCGCTCCAACGACAAGAACATTCTCTCGACTTGCCAGTTGTGCACGTCGAACAGCGTGTGCGCCAATTGCAAAACATTCGGTGAGCGCTGCGGTAGAATCAGAAATTTTGTCGCTCACTTTCACTAGATTGCTTTCCAATACTGCAAGGTATTCGCAGAAGCCGCCATCTTGGTGAACACCGTATAACGAGACATTTTCGCAACAATTGGTTTTACCGTCTGCACAGGCACTGCATGAACCGCAGGCGACACAAGGAATAACCGACACTCGCTCACCAATAGTCAGATTGGTGCAGTCTTCACCGACGTCCACAACCACACCACACAATTCATGTCCTAGCACTCGTGGATAAGAAAAGAAAGGTTGGTTCCCGGTATAAGCGTGAATGTCCGTACCGCAAATGCCAGCGGCTTTCAATTTAATTAAAGCTTCGTTAGCGCCTTGTTTGGGCATATCTCGTTCGATGTATTCCATATCGTGAGGGGCATTACAAATTAGAGTTTTCATTTGAATCCTTTGCAATTCTAGAGTTCTATTCAACGTTTAAAGCGTTGGAGAGATTGGATGAATTTGAAAGTAATGCAGTCAGCGCATCTTCCATTCCCTGCGTTTTAATTTGGGTATACCCATCACTGATGGCAGGGAGCAATTGTGTTAACAAAACGTCGTCGCGATTAAAAAACCCCGATGCGACAAGTACATTTCTGCACCAAACTTTAGGCTCATGCTGGTCTCTTAGAACCAGTAACGTCGCTAGGTTTTCCGATTTAGGATCGCTAAAACCGTCTTGGAAAAATTGCTCCACAAATCGAACCCACGCTGACAGCAAGAAAATATGCGTGTCTACCGGCTCTCCTTGTTCTTGAAGAAGACGCATGGGTTGAATGATACGAACGGGAATTTTCTGGCTGCTGTCCATTGCGATCTGGCTGAGCAAATGCACGATATTGGGGTTTTCGAAACGCGTGATAAGCGCTTGAGTGTACTCGTTGATATCTATGTTAAGTTCGGGATTCAAGGAGCGCTTCTGAACATTCATCAAAAGAGATACTGCCGATTTTAGTTTAGGATTCGCTATGCCTTGGCTTACAGATTCTATATCCATCAATGAGCCGATAATCGCCATAAAGGTATGGCTACCATTCAATAACCGAAGCTTCATTTCTTCAAATGGAATAACATCTTCAACCAAGTTAGCGCCGGCTTTATCCCAGTCTGGTCGCCCAGAAACAAAGTTGTCTTCAATCACCCACTGTCGGAAAGATTCACCGATGACGCCACACTTATCTTGCTTGCCGACACTTTGTTGCAACTGTTCTTTTGATTCATGTGTCATGGCAGGGACGATTCTGTCCACCATTGTGGAAGGGAAGCTCACGTGTTCTTTCGCCCAGCTTGCGAGCAATGGGTCCATTTCATACAAGAAGTCCATAACCGCCGCTTTTAACACCAGACCGTTTTCAGGCATGTTATCGCATGAAAGCACACTTACCCCCGCTAACCCTTGGGTGTAGCGAAGCTTTAACGCCAAAGCAATTAACCCTATCGCAGACTTGGGTGCGTCAAAATGGGAAAGGTCGTGTGCAATATCGGGGTGATGCAAATCCAACCGACCAGTTAATGGGTCGACACAGTAGCCCTTTTCAGTAATGGTCAACGATACGATTCTCAGATCATCATGACCAAACCAACGCAGAACTTTGCCAAGACCTTCATGTGCAATATCTGTCGCTCCTATTACGGTGCGAACCAGTCGCGTCTCGCTTCCTACTGCATTCGTTTCTAAAACACAGAATTCAAACTCTTGATCAGTGAGGTCTTTTGCAATCGATGTGCTGCCTCTCAAGCTCACTTCCGCTATTCCCCACAGCGCTTCCTGACTCAGTTCGTTGCATATATCGTTGTAAACTGCTTGGTGCCCGCGATGAAACGCACCACACCCAATATGAACAATGCGAGGTTGCAGTTCATCACGCGAGTAGGTGGTTTGGGAATCACATTTGAACGTCATGTTCGGGCATCTCCATTTGAATAGTTTGTCTTTGCTGGTTACAAACTACACGTTTGGACTAACCATAAAAAGAGATGCGAATCACAAAAACGTATTTGAAAGGGTCTAAAACAAACCAAAAGCCGATCTCAATCACGAATAATGAACCAAAATTAATTTTTTCGAAGCAAAATTAGTCTCCGCATGCCTATTATGCGACTAAACCAATCATTTGGTCACAATTATCACAACGATAACAATATATGGTAATACCAAAATTAAGTATGCATACGAATGAATGCATGAATGTTCCCCGCTTTAACAAAGCGAAAGGAAGTGGGAACAAAGTTCAAGGAGCAAACATGAAAATCGCATCTATACACCATCAGCTTTTTAACGTTCCTCTATCAGAACCTCTGGCTGACGCGATGCATGGTGTACACACGCATTTCCAATTGGTCACTTCAACCATTACGCTAGAAAATGGCGAACAGGGGACGGGATACACGTACACGGGGGGCGTTGGCGGACATGCTATTCTGGCTATGTTAAACGAAGACCTCTCACCCTTTCTAATAGGAAAAAACGCATCAAACATCGATAAGCTATACGATGAAATGCAGTGGCATGTGCATTATGTCGGTCGCGGAGGAATTGCATCTTTTGCTATTTCTTCAATTGATATTGCGCTTTGGGATCTCAAGGGAAAGCAATTAAATCAGCCACTTTGGAAAATGGCAGGTGGAAGCAGTGATCGATGTCAGGCCTATTGCGGCGGAATAGATCTGCTTTTTAGTCAGGAGAAGCTACTCAACAATATCCGCGGCTATCTTGAAATGGGCTTCAACGCGGTAAAAATTAAAGTCGGAAGAGATGATTTATCAGAAGATGTGGAGCGAGTAAAAGCGGTGCGCGATCTTATCGGACCCGATGTGCACTTTATGGTGGACGCTAACTATAGCCTAACACTGAGCGATGCCATTTCTTTTGCTCATCAAATCAAACCTTATGATATTACTTGGTTTGAAGAACCTATCATTCCCGACCATTACAGTGGTTATGCCACTATATATGAACAAACTGGAATCCCTGTAGCCATGGGAGAAAACCTACACATTATTCATGAGTTCGAGCACGCAATAGAGCACTCGAAACTTTCGTATGTTCAACCGGACGCGTCCAATTGCGGCGGTATAACAGGTTGGCTACGTGCGGCAGAATTAAGCAAAAATAACCATGTCGTCGTGTGTTCGCATGGAATGCAGGAGTTACACGTTAGCCTAGTTTCTTCCCAAAGCAGGCACGGTTGGTTGGAAGTACACAGTTTTCCTATTGATCAATACACCAAACGCCCCCTCGTGGTTGAAAACCATTTGGCCGTCGCGCCGTCCAACGCTGGCACTGGTGTAGAGTTTGATTGGGATAAGCTAAAACCTTATAAGCAGACTTGCTCTTAGAGTTTGTTGCTCTCATTTTGGTCCAAAAAAAAACACACTCCTTGGAGCGTGTTTTTTTATTACCTGACGATTATTCGAATAGATCGGCTAGTCGGCGGAGTGAAGCATCACACTTCGAACATAGTCCCATGCAATTTGTAAATGTCGCTCAAGCGCTTTTTCAGCACCATCTGGATCGCGGTCGACGATTGCTTCGAAAATCGCTTCGTGCCCTGCATACATAACTCGGTTGATGTCTGCTCCACGCTCTTGACGACGCCAATTACCCGTTAACCAAGATACAAACGTGTTGTGAATCATCGGGTAAAGCGGATTACCTGGAATTCCATATAAGACGCGGTGAAACGCAATGTCGGTTGCATGAAATAATTCGGTTTGGCCAATGGCGTTCTTATTCTCCAGTAAGGCTGCTCTCATTTCATCAATATCTTGCTTCTTTGCGTTTAGCGCCGCATGTCGGACCAAAGCTGACTCAAAAAAAACGCGGCTTTCATACAAACTTTTTAAACCGTCATCATCGGTTAACAAGTTATCCAAAGTGCTTCGGAAAGATTCAATAGAATTGCCATAATTTTGCCTACGAATAATCGGCCTGTGACGGGGCTTCGTTTCGAGCAACCCTTTTCCAGCAAGTTCAGCTATGGCTTCACGTATCGCGGTTCGAGATACTCCGAATTCTTCCATAAGCTGTCTTTCTGGAGGTAAGCGATCCCCTTCGTTAAATACGCTGCTTAATACCTTCTCTTCTAATCTTTTCGAAACCAACACTTGTTAAACCTCGGGGCCATTTTGGTTATTCCAAACTAACCTAAGACTACACCCAGAGCGGATTTTGAGTCAATTTACCCGTTCAATTTTGCTCGTAAGTATCACTATAAATTAGGCTCCTACAATATTGACCTTCAAAGAATCATGTAATAACTCATTGTATAAAATAGAATTTATATGAATCTATGCAGATTTAATCAGGCTTATTGCATCGTGAAACGACCTTTCATTTTGTGACACCAAACCTATAATTTTGGTTGTTTTTTGGTCTTTTCTTGGTAGGATCAAAAAATACAAAGGTCAATAAATAGGCATTTAGTCGTCATTATCGAATAGAAAATTACGATATGGTCATACCAAGGAGAGGTTATGAAGTCGGTTAGCGATACTTTGAACACTATATCTGCGCCTAAGATGTTCGTGAATGGCGAATGGACAGCGCAAAGCGCGACAGATTGGTTGGATGTTGAAAACCCAGCGAATGAACTGATCATTGCCTCTATCCCTTCTGGTAGTGCTGATATCGCCGCGTATGCCGTCCAGAGCGCCAAAACGGCTCAGTCTGGTTGGGCTAAACGTCCTGCCATACAACGCGCCGAGTTAGTTGATGCTCTCGCCAATCTGGTTATGGAAAAACAACAACACCTCGCCACCGTGATTACCTTGGAGCAGGGCAAGCCGCTCAATCAAGCCATGGGGGAAGTCGCGGCTTCAGCCAATTTTTTACGCTATGCCGCCTCAAGCGCACGACGAACTGAAGGGCATATTTTTCCCTCAGATATGGAAAACGAAGAAGTTTGGATTCGCCGGTCTCCTCACGGCGTGGTAGTCGCGCTTACCGCTTGGAATTACCCATTGGCGTTAGCCGCCAGAAAACTGGGGCCCGCCTTGGTTGCGGGTAATACTGTCGTGGTAAAACCGCATGAGGTCACGCCACTGGCCACAATAGAATTGTTCAAGCTCATTGAGCAAGTAGGGTTTCCAGATGGCGTTGCTAACCTAGTGTTGGGTGGTGGGCGAGATCTAGGTGAATCCTTAGTCACCAACAAAAATACCAGCTTAGTCACCATGACAGGAAGCGTTCGAGCGGGTCGGGAAATTTACCGTTCGGGTGCTGAAGACATTAAAGTACTGCGCCTTGAATTGGGTGGGAAAGCACCTTTTATTGTTATGGATGACGCCAATATTGATGACGCAGTAGAAAGCGCTCTCATTGCGCGCTACACGAACTGTGGGCAAATCTGCACCTGTAATGAACGTATGTATGTGCACGCCAAAGTTTACGATCAAGTGGTTGATAAAATCCTGAAAGGTGTTCGAAAGTTGACTCTCGATAACCCAATCAACAATCCAGATGTCGGACCAAAAGTCAGCAAGCCAGAGCTCGATAAAGTCTCTGATCAGTTGATGCGTGCAAAACAAGAGGGAGCGGAGGTACTTGCAGGAGGAAGCCGCCCAGACACACCTCAATTTGAGAAAGGTCATTGGATGACACCCACCGTTGTTTCAGGGGTTACAAATGATTCAGTTCTGGTCCAAGAAGAAATATTCGGTCCTATTTTGCCTATCGTGAAAGTCGAGAGTTACGAAGAGGCGCTGGATCTAGCCAATGCGACGGAGTATGGACTTTCCGCGTACTTGTACACGCAAAACTTCAAAAGAATCATGAACGCACACGTCGATTTCCAATTTGGTGAACTTTACATAAACCGAACTTGCGGCGAGCTCGTGCAGGGATTTCATACAGGTTGGGGACTATCAGGGTTGGGTGGTGAAGACGGTGTGTTTGGTTTGGATAACTACTATCGCAAACAAACATCGTACGTGAATTGGCGTTGATAAGCTGGAGACGAAGAATGGATTCTACGTATGATTTTATTGTAGTGGGTGGCGGCGCAGCGGGCTGCGTTGTTGCAGCGCGATTGGCAAAAGAGAGCTCGGCGAGTGTGCTAATCCTTGAAGCTGGGCATTCTCACCATCATCCTCTTTTGGATATGCCTCCGGGTATATTCAAAATGATCAATGGCAGTAAGTTTATGTCTTATCACCACACAATCGCTCAAGAGCACTTGGGCGGTCGGATTCACGATATTCCGCAAGGAAACGTGCTTGGCGGTGGCTCGTCGGTAAATGCACAAGTTTACATGCGAGGCAGACCGTCAGATTATAATGAATGGGATGACATCTTAAAAAACAACCAAACAAAGGCAAGTTGGAACTGGGATAACGTACTTCCGGTGTTTAAAACGATGGAAGGCAATAACCGTTTGAATGACGAACATCATGGGGCAGAAGGACCGCTTTTGGTTTCAGATCCTGGCTACATTACGCCTATGTCACGCTGGTTTGTTCAAAGTATGCAAGCATTAGGTGAGCCCTATAATCATGACTTTAATGGCGAATCTCAACGTGGTGCTGGTTTTTATCAATTCATGAACCGAGATGGAAAGCGTTGCAGCTCAGCTTATGCGTACATCGAACCCAATCAAAACTTACCAAACCTAACGGTCGCGTTAAATGCGAAAGTGGATAAGGTTGTCATTGAAAATAACAAAGCTCGATCTGTTATCTACACCAATGAATCAGGAGAGAAGATTGAAATACTGGCGAGTAAAGAGATAATTCTAGCGGCGGGTTCACTTATTACTCCTAAAATTTTGATGCTTTCAGGTATCGGAAATAAGCAAGATTTAGAGCAGCACGAAATTCGTTGCCTTGTTGATTTACCGGGTGTTGGGGAAAACTTAATTGATCACCCAGAAGTTCCTGTTGTGGGTATTGCGAATGGTCCCTACGGGTATGCTCGACAAGGGAAAGGCTGGCGCATGTATCGAAATGGTCTGCAATTTAAGCTATTTGGATCGGGTCCGATTTTATCCGCAGGTGTCGAAGCCGGTGCCTTTGTGAATCCTCGCACCCCAACAGATACACCCACAATTCAAGCATTCTGTGTGCCTGCGGTGTATCTTGATCGCGATATTTTAGACACCGTTGATATCGATACCTATGGCCTGACCGTTACCACCGTAGTCATCAAGCCAAAATCCCGGGGCTGGGTTAAGCTCGCTTCAGCTAATCCATCGGATCCACCGTTGGTCTCACCGAATCTTCTTAGTGAAAAGCAAGACATGGATGAAATGATTGCAGCGCAACGCTTTTTTGTTCGCGCTTTTCAAGAGGGGCCACTGGCTAGCAAAATAGAACAAGTTGCCGTGCCTTCACCTTCAGATTTATCCGATGAAGCCATAATGGAACACTGCAAAAAAACGGTTAAAACCAACTACCATCCAAGCGGGACTTGTAAAATGGGGGCAGACGATGACCCATTAGCTGTGCTTGATGCTAAGCTCCGTGTTAGAGGTATTAATAATTTGAGGGTATGCGATCTTTCCGCTATGCCAAATATAAACGCAGGAAATACAAATGCGCCGGCTATGATGATTGGGTATCGTTGCGCGGAATTTATACTCAAATAACCTGTTTGTAATTTAATAACCTGTTTACACTCAAATAACCTAAAGGTGCCTAGGTCTATTACCTTTATAAAATAAAAAAATAAAAGGAAGAAAAATTCTTCCTTTTATTTAATTGGAATATTACTTATTTATTAACTAGCTCAACCGCTTCTCGCGTTAATTTAGCTAATTCATCCCATTTACCTTCTTGAATCAATTTTTTGTCCACCATCCAGGTTCCACCACAGGCAATAACGCGAGGAATGGCAAGGTAGTCGTTTACGTTCTTTGTATTGATCCCACCTGTTGGCATCAACTCAATATCGGTATAAGGCGCAAGAAGGGATTTCACCATGTTGATGCCACCAGAGGCTTCGGCAGGGAAAAACTTCAACGTTTTCAAGCCCAGTTCCAATGCCGCTTCAATCGCGCTTGGATTGTTTACACCGGGTACAATTTCAATGCCTTCTTCTTGGCACGCTTTTACGGTGTTTGGGTTAAGACCAGGTGAAACAATAAAAGAGGCACCTGCTGCTTTTGCCGCTTTTACTTGCTCTACATTCAAAACAGTACCCGCTCCGATCAGCATGTCTGGCTGCGATTTTTTCAACAAGCGAATGGCTTCAACAGCGGCGTCGGAACGAAACGTAATTTCTGCCACTGGCAAACCATTTTCCGCCAAAACTTTGCCTAGCTCGATAATATCTTCAGCCTTATCAATCGCAATGACAGGTACAACTTTTAACGCTTTTAACTGTTCACTAATGGTACTCACGGTGTCTCCTTAATTCTTCTTGAGGTTATCTTCCCTAATGACAATATTGCCGTTCATCGGGTATAAAATGTGGGTGTATCTGTTCGGGTCTTTTGACCTAAAACTTTTAATTTTCAATCTATTAACTTTAGATACAAAGCTAGAAACTTTAGCTACAAAACTAGAATTAGTAATTAAAGACTAGTTTGTGGCACTTTTGGGTACAATTGCCCCTTTGTGCTGTATCACCTTTCCTGCAAGGATATTACCTTGCTTGCAACATTCAGCTAGGCTCTCACCATTTAAGTAGGCTGCAAAGAAAGCACCGTTAAATGAGTCCCCCGCTGATGTAGTATCGACCACGTTCTCAACCGGGGAAGTCGGGACTTCTACAGGGCAATTCGAATCGGAAAAGTCCTGTGCTAAACAGCCTTTCTCACCTAATCGCACCACAGCAATGCGAGCGCCTAATGCTTTCAAGCGCCGGAATGTATCTTCTGGGGTTTTATCTCCCCAAAGCACTTGCTCATCATCGAATGTTACCAATGCTATATCGGTGGTTCCATATATGCTGAGGTAGGCTTGCTTTACACTCTCTTCGTCTTTCCAAAGTGCAGGGCGATAGTTACTGTCAAACGCAACTTCCGTTCCTGATTGACGAAGATCCTTCAACCATTGATACAGTTTGGGTTTATCTTCATCCGGCAGAATAGCGAGACTTATCCCACTTAAAAAGGCAACATTCGATCCTGTTGAAGATTCCTTTAAATCATCAAACTTTGGATGTTGGAAGAGGTATCTTGCTGCAGACTCATTGCGCCAATAGAGGAACGTTCGCTCCCCTTCACTATCCAATTGAATAAGATAAGCACCAGGAACTCGGTTGGTATCTTCTAACACCCAGTCAGTGTTAATACCTTCTTCTTGCCAGCGTTTTTTTAGCCCACGACTTAAAGCATCAGAACCTAACGCCGTTAGGTAGGTAACATCGATTTTGTTGGGGTACTTTTCTCGCTGACGACACAAATAAACCGCAGCATTAAGACTATCGCCCCCAAATGTCTGCCACATTGCACCAAATGGCTCTCCATTTAGCTCAATCATGCACTCGCCAATTATTGAAATTCGTTTCATTTTCAATCCATAAAAATTAAAAAAATCATTTTTAAACCATTATTTCATTTTAACCAATATAGAGTTTCTAAGATATCATCGATAGCTCGATCAAAGAGCTCTGTTTTATTTTTGATACGTTAAATGTCTTAAAATTTGATCCCACGCACTCATTCATTGCTTAACTAGAAAAACTCACCATTCGCCGAGTTACCTTGCTCTTTTTAATCACAAGTGGTTTGAAGTGAAATAAATTGAGAAATACAATCAAAAAATCACTTCTTATTAGCGAGTCAATTTAATGTATAAGTAACTAAAATTATTGATTATATTAACGGAAATTGTGGCTAGTAAATTAGACATTGAACCATTTAAATTTCAAAAACAAATGAAGTCGGCGAAGCTCGTATAAAACTGACTGAATATGTTGAAAATGCAGAACTAATATAATACCAATCTTAGTAAGTAATTACTCATTCTAGCTTGTTAAAACACTCGATAACTGCGTTAAAAAATTTGATTGTAGAATAACTACTTATCGAAATTTTTTGCCTTGTTCTCAAGCGTTTTTCCTTCGCTATTTATGAACACTTACTGTGATTGGTATAAAATATAGCTGTACACCAAAAAAACTCGCAAAAAAAGCCAGCAAAATGCTGGCTTCTGTCGAATCGATATATACTCAAGCTACCTCAAGATGCTAGGTTCAGCGAGAATTGCTTGGTTTTCAGGTAAGACACCGATTGGAAGATCTAGTGGTTCTAAATCAAGAATCGGTAACGCTGCATGGAAATCAAGCAAACTCGCCCTTGGGAGCTTGAGTATAAGAACGCTTTACAGTTAGGCGTTACGACGCGCTTCTACTGCATCAGCAAGTTGGCGGAGCACTTTTTCTGTGTCGTCCCAACCAATACATGCATCTGTGATCGATTGACCATACGTTGCCGCTTTACCATCAACCAAATCTTGACGACCTTCAACAAGGTGCGACTCAATCATGACACCAAACACTGCCTTTTCACCACCAGCAACTTGAGCGCAAACATCGTCGGCTACGTTCATTTGACGCTGATATTGTTTAGAACTGTTAGCGTGGCTGAAATCAATCATCACTTTTTGAGGTAAGCCCGAGGCAGCTAACTCATCTTTTATTTTCGCAACGTGTTCTGCACTGTAGTTTGGCTCTTTACCGCCACGCAGAATGATATGGCAATCAGGGTTGCCCGCCGTTTCCACAATGGCTGAATGACCGTACTTAGTCACCGATAAAAAGTGGTGTGATGCGCTTGCACTTCGAATTGCGTCTGATGCAATCTTAATGTTGCCGTCTGTACCGTTTTTAAACCCAACCGGACAAGAAAGGCCAGAAGACAGCTCACGGTGAACCTGAGATTCAGTTGTACGCGCACCAATCGCGCCCCAGCTGATTAAATCCGCCACGTATTGCGGCGTGATCATATCTAGGAATTCACTCGCAGTAGGCATACCCATGTCCGTTAAATCCAACAGAAGCTTGCGACCGATACGCAATCCATCATTCAACTTGAACGTGTCGTTAAGGTAAGGGTCATTGATTAAACCTTTCCACCCAACCGTGGTACGAGGTTTTTCAAAATAAACACGCATTACGATTTCTAGGTTGCCTTTAAGTTCATCACGCAGTGTTTTTAGGCGTTTACCATATTCCAGTGCCGCTTCCGTATCGTGAATTGAGCACGGACCAATGATGACTAAAAGTCTGTCGTCTTTATCTTCTAAAATGTTGTGAATCGCTGTACGCGCTTCAAAGGTGGTTGAAGATGCAACTTCTGTGGTCGGATACTTCTCTAACACTGCAACGGGGGGAAGCAGTTCTTTGACTTTATTAATTCGAACGTCGTCGGTTTGGTACATACTACATCTTCCTGTCTTTTTCTTATTTATACTGTGGAACGGCACAGCACACTTTGTTACAAAGTCCTTAATAGTGTTAACTTATCTGCTAAAAATACGAACTTCAACGATTAATTTCACTCAAGCCATATTTTTTATCACTTTTCCTTTTTGTTCAGTCACCTGACATGGATTGTGGTGATGTCATCAAGTGCAGTCATCACTTAACGCATAAAAAAACACTCGCACATAGGCGAGTGTTTAGAAAAATTCATTTTTATCTACGTAGCAATCACTATTTAGGGATAGGCATTACTCGATTCCGCCCCAATCGCTTAGCTTCGTACAACTGAGTGTCTGCGCGTTCTATCAAGCCATCTGGCGCTTCGCCTTCTTGGAATTCAGCTACACCAAATGAAGATGTAATGCTACCAACCTGCTGACCACTGCGTTTGTCTTTCACGCTAATTTTCTCAAAGCTGGTTCGTACCGATTCCGCAAAGCGTATTGCCAACCTTAGCTTTTTATCTGGAACGATAAATGCGAATTCTTCACCGCCGTAACGATAGGCTGCAATGCCATCTCGGCATGCCCCTCTTAAGCGCTTGGCTATTGAACGAATCACCGCATCGCCAAACACATGCCCATACTGATCATTAAAAGATTTGAAATGGTCTATATCGAGTATGATTAAACTGAACGCACTGTTGTTACGACAAAAAGTAGAAAGATCTTTATCAAACGCTCTGCGGTTCAATAAGTTGGTCAAACCATCATAAAGCGCATCTTTTTGGAATTCAGCGAGCTGAGATTTTAGCTCCCCAATTTCTTTACTTGCCACATTAAGCTGACTATTCAAAAACTGCGTTGTTGAACGGATATCTTTTGATTCAGTGATCAGGTTACGCACTAACCCCATTACTTCTTCAAACGACAAACCTTCATCTTCCACTCTTGAAAGGTTGTCAAAGCTTCTGTCCATCTGCTTTTGGAAAGTACTGGTGTTTGCCAACGTGTCATTCATAGAATGCGACACTTCGGTTATGAGCTTCTCTAAACTTGTGCGAAGCTGCTGCACATCAGTTTCTTGCTTGCTGGCTACGTAGTTTCTGTACAGCGCTTCCCCAGTCGCTGGCGGGCAAAGCCCACAATCAGACACCACTTGATCCAGCTCTTTATTAAGTTCCGGCAAGGAGTTATCAACATACGTATACCACAAGGCATAGTTAGTCGGTGTAGTAGGAACTTGATTTTTGATCATCAAAGGAACGGCTTTTTTTAGGTTCTCAGATGCTTTTTGAATGTCTTTTTTACTCATGCGTTATCACTACTGTCGTGCGCCTTTGTCGTCGGAACAAGTATAGATCATTCTAGGCGCTATTCATTGAACGTCCAATAGCTAACATCAAACCATTTTGGTAATAAACTCAAGAAAAAGAAGTCAAAAGCGTGTCTCCAAGCACTACGAAAGAACCAGCATGGAGAAAAAGGCGGGGTAAATTATGAGCAATAGTGAACCGTATGAATAAAAGGCTTAATTAAACTTCAGTGTAAATTGATATAAGGCTTTTCCAGATTCTTCCGCATGAAAATGCCCATTGCCTTCTACCCCTTTTAGCTCACCTGTGCCAGAATCGCGCACAACAACCATTTGGCTACTGGCGACACCTTTTTCAAACTTCCCATTGTGCTGAACAACCAAGCAACCGGCTTTGCCATCAATAGTTCCAGTTATGATCTCATAGCCGACAAACACAGCATGATCAGCAGTTTGATGGCACATGAGATATTGAACCTCACCGGCACCTTCAATGCCACCTCGATAATTTTGGGTTACCGCTGCGAGCGATTGCTTGAATCCGCCTTCACGTTGCACATAGGTGCTTTCATCCCATGCCGTAATGCGGAATTCACCGGAAAAAGATTTCATATGACACTCCTTGTCACTTGGGTATTTCAAATCCAATTTATCCTTGCCTCTTTTCTCTGGCGAGTGCATCTATAAGAAATATTTAAAAAAGAAGCCAATTCTTAAAAATAGGACAGCTCACTGTTTTTCTATCTGAGCTAACTAAGTTTCGACCACACTTGATAAAGCCCTGTAGCGTGCGTTACTCCAACCACTGTGCAAATAAGCGAGCTCACCCACATAAAGGTTTGTTGTTCACGTAGCTCAATGAAATACGGGTGATTAACCATGTTAATCGCAATAATGCCGAAAATGCCTCGGGCTAAATAAACGGTCGTGATACCAACCAAGACCCATTTCGTTAAGGGTAAAGGGACGATAAGTCCTGCTGCCGACAACGCATACACTCCCCAAATGGCTAATACGGTTGCGATGCCAGCCGTCACAACATGTGGATACCATCGACCTTGTTCTGCCATTTGAGCCATGCCTTCTCCGGCACCAAAAAATCGATACCATTCTGGTCCACCGAGTACAATGCAACCGTGCATAAACGCCGCAAAAAAACTCATAAAAGCCGCAGCAATTAAAACATTATTCATGGGGCTTTCAGGCTCCTAACAAAGGTTTGTTTTTGAGTTTATGGTAATTAAGCGCAAGGTATAAGCAATGCTTCAGGGGGCATTCTGCGAGCGGTTTATCTATACGAAACTCAATGGCACGATTGCCTTGAAAAGTCAGCTCATCACCATACAGCTCTCGGAAAGTTTCCACTAACTTGGTTTGGCAATGAAAGTAAACGCAGTAAAGATCTGGGGCACTTTGTTTCCAACCTAGCCTTACGGTACTGCCATGCCGAGAAAGATAGCTTGGCTCTCCCCATTTCAGGGTTTCTTCTATCTCCCCTAAGTTTTCCTCTGCTGCAACGTCATACAGCAGAGCTCTTACCTGCATAAGTCGCTGTCGAATGTCTTCGGGGTAATGTTCAAAAACTTTACTCACATCCTGATTCATTACGTTCTCCTGCTCTGCCTTTTAGCCGCTAAGCCAGTGAATTTGAATAGCTTATGTTAAGAGAGGCTGAGCCTGTATCATGTTCACAAACTTTACCTTAAGCCAACCTAAAACGGATTGCCCTTACCCCCTTACAAACGCTTACACTGTTCAATATTTCAACGTGTTAGCATGCGCGCCATCAATGACTAAGATATGTGATATTTATCGCATTGTGATGAAGTTTTGGGGTATTTATGTCACCAACATTTTCGAATGACGTTTCTGAGAAATGCACGCTTAATACAGAAGACAATCTGCAACGCTCAGAGTTGATTCAACGAGACCTCACTGTGGGTTGTACCAACGTCTGTGAAATGCAGGCTTTAATGGGCATAGCGCAAACCATCATTCATCACAAAGAAGATCTGGTCTCACACGTTTATGAATATTGCTCGCACAAGCTGGCATTTTCGTTTTCTAAAGGTGTTCTAGTGCTCAAGGAACGCGGCACAAAGAGGAACAACACATTTCATTTTGAGGACATTACGTCATGAAAAAGTTCTTTTCCGTTCTACTTGCCGCTTCTGCAATGTCTGGTTGTGTATCAACTAACCCAGAAGACTCCATTATTCCTACAATGGACAGCATTGCAGGTATCCCATTTGCAGAGGAAAACAAATGCGAAACTGCGCTGGATGAAATGTACATGCACGTTTATAACGATAGCCCAGCAATGGTATTCAGTGTTGGACAGCGCCATGGCTTCACTAACGATCAAATCAATGATGCGATCAAAGTAGCAAACAACAACGAAGACAGAGAAGTCTACATGCACACCATGTCAGAAAAACTCTGCAAATAACTCTCCTCATTCATTTCTCTCTTAGCCGCTCATGTAGCGGCTTTTTTTGTACTATTCTTCGGAAGATAGCCCCACCCTAGTGAACGGCATTGATTATTTATTCGTAGTATTGAAAGGATACTAATTTAAATTGCGCGCAATCTATTTACTTTTTAGTTGTGCACAATTAATATGCCTTCAAAATAAACATTGCGCACAATCTAAAATTCAAAATACCGCCTAAATTCAAAATATCGAGGATTTTTATGTTTGCTGAACTTTTTTCCCAGTACTCTTTCACGCTATGGGGCTTGTGGGTGATTCTATTCACTGTATTAGTTCAAGCCATTGTAGCTTCTGTTGCTCATCGCAAACAATCACACTATGTCCCTGGAATTGTAGACAGCCAACTGAGCCACGAATCCTTTGTATTTCGAAGCCATCGCACCCATCAAAACTCGCTCGATAATGTCGCTGTATTTGTTCTCCCAGCTATCTTGGGAATATTCGCTGGTATGTCTTCAACAACACTGGCAGTTTTCGTTTGGATTTACGCCATCGCACGCTTGATTCACATGGTGCTGTACTACGTAATTGCAACAGAACGTAACCCTAGCCCACGCAGTTATTTCTATATGATTGGTTTTATTGCAAATTTAGGATTATTCATCGCTCTTGGATTGAACGGCTTCTAACAAGCGCGTATAAATTTTGCTACTCTCTGCTTGCTTTCATATGGAAGGAGAAGAAAGTGCGATCAGAATTTATTGAAGGACAAGTCCGTTTTCGTCCTCACACCTTTGAGTTGCCATTGGACTATCAACAGCCCAATGGCGACACTATTTCCGTTTTTGCCAGAGAACTGGTCGACATCAATAAAGACAGCGAATCACTGCCGTGGCTGGTGTATTTCCAAGGCGGTCCTGGCTTTGCCTCACCAAGGGTTGATGGCAGTTCAGGTTGGGTGAAGCGCGCACTTCAGCAATTTCGTGTTTTACTGCTAGACCAACGCGGCACTGGCAATAGCAGCGTCGTTACGCTTCAAACCTTAGAAGGTCAAAGCCCAGAGCAGCAAGCACAATACCTAAGTCATTTCAGAGCCGACAACATCGTTCGTGATGCTGAAGCGATTCGTGAGCAATTTGGTGTTGAGCGCTGGAGTATTCTTGGGCAAAGTTTTGGTGGTTTCTGCTCTCTGACCTATCTGTCTATGTTTCCTGAGAAACTAGATCGTTCTCTAATCACAGGCGGCGTTCCTTCACTCGTTCGTCACGCCGACGACGTTTATCGTGCAACATATCAACGCGTGACAGACAAAAACAATGCGTTCTTTGCGCAGTTTCCAGCAGCGCAGGCTCAATGCCAGAAAATCGCAGACTTCATTCTAAACAATGATGTGATCTTGCCAAATGGTCAGACATTTTCCGTAGAACAATTCCAGTTAATTGGCGCTAATCTTGGCCGAGGTGGCGCTAACACGCCGATGTATTACTTGCTGGAAAATGCATTTGTCACGGTAAATGGTGAAGAGACACTGAGTTTTGGCTTTTTGAATGCCATGCTTCAAGACCAAGTTTTCCACACTAACCCGATTTACGCTGTGCTGCATGAGTCTATCTATAACCAAAGTGAAGCATCGTCTTGGTCGGCACATCGCGTGAGAGATGAATACCCAGAATTCCACTACAACACGGGCAAACCTTTCTTGTTTACCGGTGAAATGGTGTATCCATGGATGTTCGACCAATTCCAAGGTTTACAGCCACTCAAGCAAGCCGCAGATTTACTGGCAAATAAGAAAGATTGGGGCAGCCTGTATGATGTGGAAAAGCTGGCGAGCAATACCGTGCCTGTAGCATGCGCCGTGTACGCTGACGACATGTACGTTGAAATGGATTATAGCCGCGAAACTCTTGCTGGCATTCCAAACAGCAAAGCTTGGATCACCAATGAATACGAACACAACGGCATCGGCGTTGATGGTGAACGCATTCTCGGCAAACTCTTAGAGATGACAGACGCGATTGCTCACTTACCTCCGTCTACTTCAGCAACTTCGAGCAGCTAAAATGAAAAACCTCCCATTTGGGAGGTTTTCTTTATTTAACAAACCGCGTCGGTTTCACTTTGATGAGTTTTTCCACCTGTTCACTCGGTGTTTCAGAGAGTGGCTGTGAAGCGGAATTAGCTAGATAACGAACCACGACGGATTCACTGACATCAAAGGGTTCGTCTGTCGCGACATCGACGTTCTTCGCGCGATCCGCAATGAAGATATAATCCAATTGCTCGACCACTTTTTCGTTGTGCTTTAACCGGAACAAACCCAGATAATGGAAAACGCCTGTGCCTTGGGTCGTCACGGCGTAGGGCGCGACAAATGTCATCGCTTCTGATGGATCACCATAGTTCAACGGGGTAATTTTAAAAAAGTTTAATACGACCTCACCACGTTGCCCATCAACCGAGTAAAAACCTTTAGCTCTCGAATTTTCAAGTTCACCAACCACTTGGCTTAAGTGCGCTTTAGACAAGCTTTCAGGCACACTCACTAACCATGGCTGTGCATCTTTGAGTGCAAACAACTTGTGCATCACTGTATCGGTTTCGTCAGCTTGCTCCGTTTTGACCGTGACACCTTGTTTCACATAGATTTCTTCATCAGTTAAGCTAAAACGGTAAACGGCGGCAATAATGACCACGATCAGAAGCACTATTGGAATCAGCAGAACCAAAGGGATTGGTAACAATTTTTTCGACATGAAGGTACCCAGAATTGACAAATACTAAGCGCCAGTGGGCACTCTATACTGGTCGACATTTTACCCTGAAATGCAACGCACACTTAATGATTTAATTCTTTAATTTCCACTTTTTGTTTATGCACTGTCATTAAGCGAGCTTGATCGACCGAATACCAAGCTTGGCGCTCGCTATCTAATGGTTCTGACGCAACCACAATGCCCTTTTCCATCATCTTATAAAACAGTGTGGGCGCATGATCGTCAGACGCATACCGAAATGCCCAAATCGTCTCACCGTCCGACCAGCTCGCACTGATTCTCAGCGGTTCTTCAATTTTTTCGCTCAACATCAGTGATTCTATCAGTTCCAATGTTTTGCCTATTGCTGCACTGGGTTCATCTTCCATCAAACCATTTGCGATCAACAATAGAAACAGCAGTTCACTGTCCGTTTGCCCTTGCCTACAACCATAAAGAGATTTAGGGATCAAACGTTCAATATGCCAACGCAGATCGGTGTAACCACCTATTTGACCATTGTGCATAAACAGCCAATTTTTATAGCGAAATGGATGGCAATTTGTACGTGCGGTTTGCGTACCGGTTGAAGCGCGAACATGAGCAAAAAATAGCGGGGATAGAATATGTTCCGATAAGCTTTTTAAATTGCAGTCACTCCAAGCAGGCAGTACTTCGCGGTACAAGCCAGGGTCGTCTTTTACCCCATACCAACCGACACCAAATCCATCCGCATTAATCGCCGTAATGGATTTCCTTGCACTCATACTTTGTTGTACCAACGAATATTCTGGTGCAAAAATTAAGTCAGACAGGTACGTTTCTTTTCCTTGATAAGCTAGCCAGCGGCACATGTTTACTCCTAGATCGAACTTGATAAGTTAATTTATTCTCCTCTTGAACATCATAGTAGATTTCACCATCTACCGTCTTTAGTTCAGGTAGCAAAACCTACCTTTATCTTCTTAAAATGACGTTAATGAGGTGAGAGCATGTCCAATGTATTGCTGTGCGTGCTCTTTAAATGCTCGGGCTTTTGCTCCAAGCAGCCGCCCACTCGGCCATATCAAATACAAATCGCGCTGTGGTCCTAGCCAATCAGCCAGTGGCGTACACAGCTCACCACTGCGTAGGAGATGATGCACTTCAGTTACCGGCAACAAAGCCAGCCCAAGCCCATCACGAGCAAACTGACTAGCAAGATTAATGTCGTCCACCTTTAAAGACGAGTTTTGGCGAATAGTAGCCAATTCCCCCGTCCTTTTATTTTTAAACTTCCAGACGGGTAAATGAGCCACTGTAATGCAGCGATGATGATAGAGATCGTCGAGATCATTAAGCGGTGCACTTTCAGCTAGATACCTCGGTGATGCAACCAACAATGTTGAAATTGTTCCAGCTTTAACCTGATAAAGCCTCGAATCTTTTTGAGGACCAGCACGTAGCGCGATGTCTGCTTGTTCTTCGATAATGTCTTTGTTGTCGTTGTTCAGCTTCAGATCCAACAGAATATCTGGGTATTTTTTAGCAAACTCCGTCCACATAGGCTGAATAAAACCTATCGAAATATTGGTCGGAGCCAACACGGTTAATGAACCATTCATTGATTCAAGTTCGTGGCTCAACCCTCGTGTTTTCACTTCAAATTCAGAGACTAAATCTGAAAAAGACTGGTAATACACCTCACCTTCCGCCGTTAACCGGAACTGACGCGCAGATCGATGAATAAGCTGGCAGCCTACTTGCTCCTCCAATTTTTTAAGCCGACGCGTCACGGTGGCCGGAGGGATGTTCAAAACTTTAGAGGCGCCCACAAGCCCTTGCGCTCTAACGATGTGAATAAACAAAGCAATGTCATCAAGCATAATTTCATTAATGGAATTGGTGATTCATTTTTTAACCATATTCATCTTTTATGGAATTATCTACTCTTTTATTGGAATTCAAACCAGTAAGGGAAAAGCATGAAAACACTATGCGTAAGTGCAGGTCTATCACTTTCCAGTGACGCACCAAGGGAATATGTTTTAGAAGAAGCACGTAAGCTTGTAGCTGCCACTATCAAAGAGTCTGGTTGTCAGCATTTTGAGCTTCTGGAAAATAAAGATGAAACGAACAAGTTCACTTTATGGGAACGCTGGGACAGCGAAGAAGATTTAAAAAATCATTTCGAGCAACCCCATACAAAAGCATTCTTAGAAAAGAATCTCACTCAGGTCGATTATATCGAAAAACTTTACTCGCTTTCGGAGTAAGGGGGCAAAGATGAAGCATCGAATTATTTTTGGTTTGCTGATGTCCTTGGTGTTATCGAGCATGATGACGCTTTGGGTAACGTGGCTCAACCTTGGGTTTCAGGAACATTTCTTTACGTCTTGGAGAACAGCGTTTCTTTTGGCTTGGCCCGCTGCCGCTGCCATATCCATTGCGCTAGGACCCACAATTCAAACACTCACTCAAAAATTATCCAACCTGTCATTAATCAAAGGAGGGCAACATGTCTGACTCAAGGCTTATTCGACATCATTACCCAAAGCTAGGTGATACTGTCGGCCCCTATGTCCATGCCATTGAGCATAACCAAACCCTTTACACTTCTGGCTTTACCGCGTTTGGCAGTGCAGCGCAAACAGAAAATATTGGGCTCCAGCTAAAGGATATTTTCCAGCAGCTTTCCATCATAGCTAATCAGCACCAATCGAATTTGGGTAGCCTGATCAAAGTCACGATTTTTATTAATGATTTAAAGGACTTACCTCTCGCACGTGAAGCACTAACTGAAATCTACGGTGGGCAATATCCGGCGAGCTCTCTTGTACAGGTAGCAGGACTATTTCACCCAGATTTGAAAGCTGAGGTTGAGGCAACGATAGCCATTTAGAAAAGACACGGTTTAATCATTTATATAAAAAAGTGAGTAAAAAGAGCCAGTAAAAACTGGCTCTTTGTGTTTCTTTCCGATTTTGTTATCAACCGTCAGAGTTAAGTATCGTGGAAATTATCGACCGTAGTTTTTGACAATATACGCTTCAAAAGCATCGCACATTTCCGCGTCAGAACTTGCATTGGAAGCAAGCTCTTTATCACCGTCTACTACTTTTATTTTGGCTTGCAAGGAAAATACATTAGCGCGATCACGCGTTGCTAAACCTTTGATTTTCTTTTGTTCTTCTTGCCACGCTTCATCCACCGACAAGTTACACACGTCGGCTAGGTATTTCGCGTTAAAGCCTTCGCCAGTCAAGCTTACAATGGTGTCGTTGTGAGACGTGCTGTTGCCACCATGCCAGTAATGCTTGGCTAGGAGCGGACCAATTTCTGGGTTATCCGTTAAATAGCCGAATTTCTCAGTAAAATATGCTCGCGTCTGGTACACCGCCATGTGAGCCAATAGGTAACCCTGGTAAGCACATGCTGACTCATCCGACAACAAGTGAGGAATCGCAAGCAATGGACGCGGGCTACACTCTAGTCCAAGAATGTTCTTTTCACAGTCACGAGCTAACTGAGTGATGTTTTCAGGCGTCAGCTCTTCATCGGTCAACTCATAAAGCGCTCTTTCAAAATAAGGCACAACAAGAATGCTGCGTTCTTCATACGCTTTAAAAGGCTGGCGGCTATCAATCATCGTCTTGATGAGCTCATCTGGAACTGGGTTGCCATCGTTATCGAGCGCATACTGCTTAAGCCAATCGGCATCTGTCAGCAAGCTATCACAGAACATAGACTGCGTTTCGGCATACGCCATAGAAGTGGGTGCGAATTCTTGTGAAAAACACGGCGCATTCAGCTTCACATTGGCAAAATGGGCAGCGTGTCCACCTTCGTGGAACAAGGTATTAATGCCATCATATCCACTGCCAACTTGGTCTGGCTTTGCATTACTGGTGAAGTTGACTTGAGCTGGAACCCACTGGTCTTGATTGTAAAAAGAGGGAACAGGACCATGACAGAAGCCATTCGGGTATTTGCCTTTTCTATCCAATAAATCCAGCGTGAGCTCAGCGTCTGAATATTCGATATTCAAACGGCCAAATGATTCCACCCAACGGCGTAAAGACTTGGAGAACGGAACGTACGGGTCCAAATCACGCATCGCATCACCCGCAAATGAGTAGATGAAGTTATAGCCCGACAGTGCACTTTCCCCTTTCTCAACCGCCAGGTTTTTCAAGCTGTTGAGGTGAGCTTCACGCGTACGAGCTTCAAAGTCGTCTAAAACGCTGAACAGCTCTTGCGTGGTCATTTTCTCCATTTTTAGGATGGAGTAATCAAAAAAGGTCTTGTGCCCAAGAGAGCGAGCAAACTCATTGCGACGCTTCACCAGCTCAATGAAACCATTGTTGAGTAACCATTGCTCTAGATCCAGAAAAGCGGAATGAGCCGACTGTCGAACGTTTTCGTTTTCATTCGCGCGAACAGCAGCGCCAACCACAGGCAATGAACCTTCTACAGATTTGCCATGCTCATCAACATAGGTCAGTGCGTGGTTTTGGTTACGCTCAAATAGGTCGAACTCAAACTTGATCAAATCCGCTTTTAGTTGTTGACTCTTTTCGCCTTCAATCGCGTGGGCTTTAAACGTAGCAAGCCAACCTTTAAGACCAGCTATTGTGCTTTGTTTTTCTTGCGCATCGCTGATGTTCTCGGCGGCGTCGAGCTGTTGATTGATTTCACCAATTTGCGATGCTTGGCTCAGAAATTGAGTCCACTCGGTTTGTGCTTTAGAAGAACCTTCGTGGTCATCACTGATGCCCATGTACGTTTCCCAGAAAAAATCTTCTTTAGTGCGGTGAATAGCCAGATAACGTTGGTTCAAGTCGTTTAGGTATGCAGTTGCCGACATGTTGATCCTTCAAGCGGTTGTATTTATTTGCGCGGAATTATCGCACGGAGAGCACCGCTAAAATAGTGAGCTAAACGAGTATTTTGAGAAACCTATGACTAAAAGCCTCAAACACAACCACATAAGATACTGAATAATAAGTTTTTATTTCATTTCCCCACTTGAAATTACAACTATATCCCCCCATTAGTTGTTATCAGGGAATCAGTATTTAAGGGATTAGATAACAATGACTCAATTCTCCATTCGCAAAGCTGTGGCTGAAGATTCCAGTCTTATCGTTCAATTTATTCGTGAGCTTGCGCGCTATGAAAAAGCGGAGCATGAAGTCCAAGCCACGGAACAAAGCATTCGAGAAACCATTTTTGGAGCAGGATCCACAACTTACGCTCTCATCTGTGAACTTGATGGACAAGCAGTCGGATTTGCCGTTTACTTTTTTAACTACTCAACTTGGGTAGGGAAATACGGCTTATACCTAGAAGATCTGTATGTTACACCCGATGCACGCGGCACCGGGGCAGGAAAACACATTCTTAAACATTTGGCGCAGGTTGCTGTTGCAAAAGATTGTGGTCGATTTGAATGGAATGTATTGGACTGGAATCAACCTGCAATCGACTTCTATGAATCTCTTGGGGCGAAGCCTCAAAGTGAATGGGTCGGCTACAGATTAACAGGGAAAGCACTACTGGATCTTGCTGAGTCCTAGTACTCAAACTGACTGAACCACTTTTACAGCTTTACCAATTTTTTCAGCTTTAGGGTGTATTAACCTTTCACTTGCTACGTTTTAGCCCTAAGCAAACACAAATAATTGCGTCACAACGCATATAGTTTCGTTTGTGACACATAGCAAACCTGTGCTTGCTTAGATAATGAAGTTAAAAAGTCAGTAAGGATATTAACGTGCGTATTCAGTCCATCGATATATTACGAGGGATCGCCATTTTGGGGATCCTGTTTATGAACATCTATTACCACGGCTTTTTTGCCGCCGGATACGTTTCTCCCGAGTTACCTCCCATCAGTGACACCTTCATAAATTTGTTTAGTAGTGTATTTTTTGATGGTCGCTTTCGAACCTTATTCTGCCTACTTTTTGGTGTTGGTTTAGCGATTCAATATCGCTCATACAAAAAGAAAAAAGTTTCCCCAAAGGACGCAATTAAACCAAGAATGAAATGGCTGATGCTATTTGGTTTACTGCACGGCCTGTTCATTTTCGGTGGTGATGTATTATTGCTTTATGGGGTAACGGCTCTTTTTGTCTTGAAATCACTTGATCTTCCGCTGAGAAAACTCCTTAAGAAGTCTTACCGATATTTGATCATCGGTGGTGTGCTGAACCTCAGTATCGCCTTTGCGTTTCTTTTCTTTGAAGAACCACCACTGGTTCAAGGATCACCAGAATTCATGGAAGTGTATGACCTATGGTTCGGTTCCTATGGCATACAGATGCTCATTCAGGGCGGGGTTGCACTCGTTATTGTATTAACGTCACCTCTTTGGATATTCTGGCAAGTAGCTGGCTTGATGATGCTCGGGGCTTTCTTATTTCGAGTTGGTTTTTTCTTCAAAGGTTTTGATAAAAAAACGTTCCGCTTAGTCGCACTTGGAGGCATATTCTTTACGGCGTTAGACTTGGCTCTACGCATATACCTTCCAAATCAAACGGCAGAGCTTGGAGCGATTGTCGCCAGTGTCTCTGCGATTTTTGTCGCACTTATCTATGCTCACGCGATCGTCAAACTCGTCGCCAACCGAAACACCGTTCTTCAGGTATTTGCTGCGCCTGGTAAGCTTGCTTTCAGCCTGTATATATCACAGTCGATTGTTATGGCCATACTGTTGCGCTGGACATTCACCGAGTTCCATTTAACCGCAACTCGATTGGATTATATCCTCATTGCACTTGCGTACACCGTTGTGCAGATTGTTGTTGCCCATCTGTACTTGAAGGTCTTTAAACAAGGTCCTTTGGAATACATTTGGAGAAAAGCGTACACTCGAAGCCAAGTAAAAAAGCAGTTAATACCTGCACATTAAGGAAGAATTATGAGTTTTAACGTTTATCTTTCAGGTGAAATACATACAGATTGGCGAGATCAAATAATCGAGCAATGCCGTGATGCGGGGTTAGAGATCACCTTCTCTTCCGCTGTGACTCATCATGAATCAAGCGATGCCGCTGGCGATGTACTTGGCCCCGAAGACAATGGCTTCTGGCGTGATCACAAATCGGCAAAAGTGAATGCAATTCGCACTAAGAACGCCATTGAGAAGTGCGACTTGGCGGTGATTCGTTTTGGTGAAAAGTATCGTCAGTGGAATGCTGCATTTGATGCTGGCTACTGTGCAGCGTTAGGTAAACCCTATATAACATTGCACGATGAGGCACTTATTCATCCACTGAAAGAAGTGGATGCCTCGGCTCAGGCTTGGGCAACATCACCAAGCCAAGTAGTCGAAATACTTAAGTACCTTCTCACTTAAGTATCTTCTCGCTTCAGAAATAGGTCTGTTAAACCTAGTAGGAAAGTAAACGGAGCACAGGATGCTCCGTTTACTTTTTATGTTTTCTAACGTGTTGGTTTTTTATTAACCGCTAGTGATTCTGGCTTCGGAATGACTCCAACAACGTTGCTGCCATTGAAAAATCATAACTTTCAATGGCTAAGACTAACGCTTCAAGCGTTTCTTTATTTTGTGGAGAGGCGTCTAACAAATGCTGAGCTAATTGCACTGCACTTGCATCGTATCCTTCAATGGCCACCGTTAGTTGGCTCAGTACCTGGTCTACATCCGCATCAAATTCAGCCGCTTCTTTCTTTATTCCATACTTTGATGTATACGCCAATAGCTCTTTTTGAATACAAGAAGCTCGCTCGTCCATGTCATCAACCCACTCCGTCGGGATCGCCTTTTTCTCTTTAGCATTAGACTCGATTCGCTCTGCTATTTCTACCAGAGCAGAAATTCTTAGATTCCCCGCCGAGCCACGAACGGTATGGGCAAATCTTTCTATATAAACCCAATCTTTTAGCTCTGATTTTTCTCTGAATACTTTCAAATCTTTTAAAAGATTTGAAAGCATTGAATCGAGCAAATTCAAATATCGCTCTTGTGTTATTCCAATCTCTTCGGCCGCGTCATCAATATCGACACCCCCAATGTCTTCGCTTTTGTGGGTGTTTGTTGAGCCTTCGCTTGGTGATGTTTTAGAAGGTGACGTTTTTGAAGACGATGTGGAGGAAGGTATAACTGAAGATTCCTCTGCAAGTACTGGTACATTCAAATATTGCTTAAGGACGTTGTAGAGTCTAGATACGTCAATGGGTTTGGTGACGTGATCATTCATGCCTGCGTTAGTACAGGTTTCAATGTCTTGCGCCATCGCATTAGCTGTCATGGCAACAATCGGCAAGGTATACCCATCTTCACGTGCTCGTTTTGTTGCTGTAACGCCATCCATAATGGGCATCTGCATATCCATCAATACAATGTCGATATTCTCTTTTGAAAGGGCATCCAACGCAATTTTACCGTTCTCAGCAACCGTGACTTCACATCGTGTTTTTTCTAGCAGTCCTATCGCCACTTCCTGATTAATTTCATTATCTTCCACCAATAAAATACGCTTGCCAGATAAATCTGGCGTTTCTATTTTCGCTCGATTTCGTTTGACGAGGTTCTTTGCTTCTATGCCATACGCATCCATGATGGCATCCAATAAGGTGGAAGGGTTGACAGGTTTGAGTATGAACCCATCGATTAGCGGTGAGGCTTCTTCATCAACTCCGACTTCCCGCCCATATGCAGTCACCAAGAAGCGTTTCAAATCGGTAAAGCGTTCATCTCTCGGCAAGCGCTTTAACAGTTCAACCCCGTTAATCCCCGGCATATTCCAATCGGCAAACACCATATTGAACTGTTCGGTATTAAGCAGTTCAATTGCATCGTACCCATTAGTTACCGATGTAACACTGAACTCCATCGCTTCCAACAGGTTTTCCATAATGCCTCTAGCGGTATCATTATCATCAACCACTAACGCTTTGCGTTCTTTTATTGGTTTCAAAGGTGCCGAGAT
This sequence comes from Vibrio penaeicida, assembly GCF_002933855.1. Lineage (GTDB taxonomy): Bacteria > Pseudomonadota > Gammaproteobacteria > Enterobacterales > Vibrionaceae > Vibrio > Vibrio penaeicida_A. Next base: position 12,062 of record NZ_BFAQ01000004.1, on the reverse strand, counting down.
ATCACGCATCTTGGCACTTTGAAGACCGCATTGAATGGTGAATATAAACTGAGAACCTTCACCCACTTTTGAAGTAACGGTCAGCCCCCCTCCCATCAATTCGACCAGTTGTTTACTGATATTCAAACCCAAACCTGTCCCCCCATGTTTACGAGTTGTGCTCGCGTCTGCTTGGGTAAAGGCTTCAAATAATTTCGCTAACTTATCCTCTGGGATGCCTTCGCCCGTATCGCTCACCACAAAACGAATCTCGGCATTCTTATCATCCTGTTTATCAAGAGTGGCTTTTACAATAATCTCTCCCTCATGGGTAAATTTCACTGCGTTACCACACAAATTGACGATAACCTGCCCGAGTCTTAGCGGATCGCCAATTAAGTTGATCGGCATCGTTGGGTCGATGTCTAACACCAGTTCAAGGTTTTTCTCTTGCGCTTTCACGGAAACAATGGACACCACATTTTCCAGTACATCATCCAAACAGAAATCAATGTGCTCAATATCAAGCTTCCCTGCCTCAATTTTTGAGAAGTCGAGAATGTCATTAATAATGCCGAGAAGGTTTTTCGCGGAATCATTTATTCGATTCACGTACTTTTCCTGAATGCTATCAAGTTCGGTGTTTAGCGTCAGGTGAGCCATCCCCATGATGGCATTCATTGGAGTGCGAATTTCGTGGCTAATGTTGGCAAGAAACTCTCCTTTGGCTTGGCTCATTGCATCTGCGCTCTCCTTCGCTTCAACAAGCGCGTTCTCCATTTGTTTGCGTTCGGTTTGGTCAAGCAATATCCCCACAATTCCGTTCACGTGACCTTGGCTGTCAAGGAAAGATGCTTCATACACCAACATTTCTAACTGTTTCTGATTGGCTGGCGTAATCTGGACTTCGTAATTGGCATTGCTTTCTTTTTGGAAAAGAACTGGGTGATGTTCACCAAATTCTGGGACGGTTTCCCCAAAAATCATGTTAGGAGTCGAGCCTAATATTTGCTCCTCGCTCAATCCCATCAGTGTTCTGAATTGGCTATTAATGGTAATAAACTCACCAGTGTTGTTCAGGCAGTACATTGGGTTTGGTGTCGCGTTTAGGATTTGCTGATTCAGTTGAGACTGTTCCAAGGCTTTCTGTTCGGCTTTGCGTTGCAGCTCTAAGTTGCGGCTCAATTGAATGCTTATTGATAGGTCATTCAGCATTCGGTTTAACCATTGTAAATGAATGTCGTCGAGGCTATGCACTACCCCAATTTCCATCACTGCAATCACTTTTTCCTTTACCAACAAAGGCAAATAGTACATTTCATTTAGAGACAATTGCCCACCATTGTAAGGCACCACGAACGCCCCATTTAACTCTCGTATTACCACGGGTTCTTTGCTACGAGTCACCCCCATAAGCGTCGAGCTTTCTTCTTTAATAACCGTACTTTGGCTTTCTCCGTCACCTGAACCGGATATCCGTGTAAGCGCATTGTTTTCGAAAATGTAGATGCCGACCATCTCAACGGGGAAGTGCTGCATTAAGAAGTGTGTCACGCGGTCGCACAGCAAGGACGTCGATTCATTGTTGCGCAATACAATGTTGAAATCTTTCACCAACGTATTGTTGCTAAGCTGCTCTGAAATATGATGAAAAACCACATTTAAGCTATCAATAAAATACTGTAAATCTCCGTAGGCACGTTGGGTTAAAGTGAAAGAAAAATCTTTGTTTTCTACTTTTTCGACGACCGTTTGAGAAAGTTTACTTAGAGGGCTGATATAGAGGCGCCAAAGCAATATAAACGACACACCAATAGCGGCAATCAACGCAAAAAACAGGACTAAGCTGACTTGCTCGTTCGAGTGTATAGCGGCTTCATTTGCCATGATTTCAGAATTAAGCCGCTTAAGAATTGAATTGTGGGCTGAGGAAATTGCCGCCATTATTTTTGCTTTTTCAGAAAAATACTGATCGCTGTACAACAGTGAACGAGCGCGATCTAAGTCCCCCACTCCAGTCAAGACCCATTGCCCATTTTGGTCTTGCTGCCGTCCTTCAATAGCATTAAATGCATCCACTTCAAGCCCTACCAAAGCGTTCGATAGCGCGAGGGCATTATTCAATTCGCTGAATTCAAATGCTTCAATACCGGAATCTTTTAACCTTTGTACTAACGTAGGCCCGCTAAACGCTGACTCCGATGAAGGCGATTGCTCTTGCATAGAAACAATATCCCAATACTCGTATTGATTTCCCTTTGGTATTGGGGTCTTACCATTTCGCACATCCAAAACGTGGTTAAAAAGTCCCTTCCACTTTTCGTTGCCTGTCGCACCATAGGCTCTTGCAAATTTGGTTAGGTGATCAGAGCTTCCTTTCAATTCCAATGATAACCGATAGAAGCTCGCCAACTGAGATTGCAAACTTTGCGTTTTTTCATGCAATTTCGTGTTTGCCTGATTCAATGAAAAGATCGCAACAGACACGATTCCCATGATAAGAAACAACATGGAAAACAACATTCTTATTGATTTCATAGCTCAAAGCCTTTCGGATTATTTTTAGTTAGGGCTACTTTGAATGTAGTAGTAATAGCTAATATTTTGAAAGGCGTGCATGGATATAGGGATAGCTAGACCATTTGTTTGCCCAGCCTATCCCTGTTTATCTATTTAAAACCTTACACAGTAAGTCTTCTACGCATGAGCTTGCGAGCGGTAATAGCGGAGTCCATAAATTGGTTGCCTTGGCTATTTCTTAACGACGAATTTACCTCGACAGCACGATGAGGTGGATTCGCGGCAATGGCATTATCTTCAAGTTTCTTCACCCGACGAAGCGTAACTGGTGAATCACTATCTCCTCCTTTGCCAGAACTACCTGAATCCACATCCCATGATTGACTGTATTTCGCTGAGTAGGATGAGCTCGCCATATTGGCAATTCCAGATGCAGCGCCAACAGCACCAAAACCTATAGAAACCCAACCCAATACGTTTGCCGCATTCGCGTTTTCATCTGCAAGTCCGGCTGCCGCCATTCCTGTGGTATTAGATACTAAGTTTGAACCTTCTGAGACCGCAGTTAGCGTATCACCAAGCCCCCAACTCGTAGACGTTGCCGAGCGAGTCGATGCTTTACCTACATCAGTAGCAGACTCCGTCACCGCAGACGCGGCTTTTCCTGCGGTTGACGCAGAACGTGCTGCAGTCGATGCTAATTCCGCAATGCCACCAACGGCACTTAGTATCCCTAATCCTTTAGAAGCCCAGTTTAAAGCCTGTGATGCTTGCGGATCTTTTTCTTCCAAAGCGGCAGAGGCGATACCAGTTGCATCAGCAGCGAGACCAACAACGGTAGCGGTGACACCCACAGTACTGGTCGTCGCAATCGCACCTATCGCACCACCTCCAGCAACCAAGCCTGCACTTACGGCAGCACCTGCACCTAGCGTGACAATACCAATAAGGATGCCAATAGAACCCAATACAATTCCGGCTATTCCTTGGCTGCTGAGATGCCCGTTAGGATCCAGCCTATTAATTGGATCGCTTTGGCAATAGACGTAAGGGTTAATGCCACCTTTGCCGAATGGGCTCCAGTTATCTGGAGAATGGAAACGCATTAATACTGGGTTGAAGACGCGATAGCCATTACCCAAGAAATACCAACCCGTAATAGGGTCGACTTGCGCACCATTAAACCCTGGCAGGTTGGACATTAGGCTTCTGAATCCGTATGGCGTGTAGCTGAGTGAAGATAATTCCCCTTCTTGCTGTGTTGCCACAACGGTATTGTGATGATCTTGCACGTATTGGCAGTAAGAGGTCTCCTCTCCCGCTATACTCTGATGCCCTAGACGGTGTTCATCACTGCATAAATAGGTGACCTTCTCATCTTCAAACTGCGCATTAGTCACTTTACCTGACGAATAAAATTGTTTGTTTTGAGTGCCATCCGCCAATGTTTGCGAAATGAGTTTGTTCATCGCATCATATTGGTAGGTGCATATCAAATCACCGTTTGCGTTGTTTACCTGAGAGATACGCCCCGCATCATCGTAGATTAACTGTTGACCTTTCTCGTCTTTAATGAGGTTTCCATTTGCGTCGTACTCAAGCTCAACGCTACTTCCATCCAACGATATGGTCACTAGTTGAGTCGGGTCGAAATCGCTAAACTGGTAGTTAAATGTTTCGGCGCCATCAACGTATTCATTATCCAACTGAATAATGTTGCCCCACTGATCATATTGGTAGGTCTGTTGGCACAAGACACGGTCAGATTCTGTAGTTGGCGACAGCTCTCCTTCGCACTGATACTGGCTTAAACGCTTGGTGTTATCGTACGAGTACGATTCTTTTAACACCACAACGTCATCAATTGTCGTCACTCGTAGATTAATTTGGTTGTCTGTTGTGTACGTCAGATCCGTGGTATGAACGGAGCTTTCGCTAGTCACTACCCGCGAGGTTTCACGACCAAAATCGTCATACGTGAGCTGGGTTTCTAGCTGTAGACCCGCATTTTCGTCATAAGTGATTGTCGTAACAAGCTGGCCTAGTGCATTGTATTTGTACCCAGCTCTTTGTTGACCTTGAATGGACTCAATTAACTTGCCGTTGTCATCATAAATATAATCATGATGATGACCAAAACTGTCGGTGTGGCGCTGAATCAAACCTGCCATAGTGTAAAGATAAGAACCTGAAGATACCGTGCTATCTTGCTGCGTCATCGATTCCTGTTTAAGTACACCCGATGGGAAGTAGTCGAATTCACTTTTAACATTGTCTTCCGTTGCCGACAAAAGAACGCCGGATTGTGGCTGATAGGTGAAGTTTTGCTGGTTCGATGACGACTTAAATTGGGACAGCACGCCGCCTAACTGCATTAAGTAGGTGAGATCTTGCTGCACACTTTCGGGTGTCGTCACACTACTCGGCTTATCACCACCTTGCTCGTATTCATAAGTGCTCTTTCGACCACCTACGGTATCAGAGATTGCTCGACCAAGACCGTCGTAAGACATCTCGCCTAAAGTGGTATCATTCACTTGAACTAAAGCAGGTAAAACTTCGTTACTGAATTCAGCATAAGTGGTTTTTAAGACAGTTTGGTCAGGTAGGGTTTTAGTCACAACACGATCGAAAACATCGTAAGTACTTTGGGTGATATTTCCAACCGCATCGGATTCTGAAATCAAACGTCCAAAACCATCATAACCGTATGATAGTTGGCAATAGTTCGTCTCGTCTTTGTTAATCTGAGTCACGGTTGCAGGTTGTTCAAACGCATTCATTGTCGCTTTAAAGATACCTTGACCTTCTAAGCCTTGCGCAACGGTATTCTCGATCGGGTCATGGATTTCCAATTCAACGCGCCCATCACTGTGAATGGTCCGGCATTGATTTCCCCAATCGTCAAATTCGTAGCTTTTGGTTGAAATTTGAGGAACGGCAATCCGAGCTGGTGAATCTAAAGACAAGTCCCAGAACCAATCTGAGGATTTTTCTTCCACGACACGGCCAAACACATCGTATGTTTTAGCAAGCACTTCTCTATAAGTACCCGAGTACTTTGTATTTTTGCTGTTGGTGCTGTCGTCGTCCTGTTCTTGAATAGAAACAACACGACCTAACCCGTCATAAAACGTTTTTCTGCCCACACCGATGGCATCGGTCTCCTCCATAATCGGCCAGATATTGGTGTCGTCTCCTCTTGGGTAAATGTACTCATATGTTCGACATATTTCTTCTGGCGTATTGGGTGCTGATGCTTGTTTGGTGACACGACCTAAAAGGTCATACTCTTGAATAGTAACTATCTGGTTAACATCAGTGTTTTGCAATTGGCGTTGAGTGTATATGGACACAACACTCTGAGATTGCATAGTTGAATTGTCGTACCCAGTGATTAACGCATCGGTTGTAATAGTGCCCGCTTCATACAGGTGGGACATTTGGATATTTGAGGTTTGCCCATCCATGACCGACGTTATCGTTGATAACAAGCCATGAGTATTGGAAGTCGTATCATCAACATAAGCAAAGGATTTTGATACTTTATCGTTGATCTCTTCCGTTGCTTTGACAACGTAAGCACTGATGTGAGCTTGCTCAAAAGTCCCTAACTCGCTGTAGGTATAGGTTGTGACTTTGGGTTCGGTTTCCACTCCCTCAATAGAAACAGGTGTTTGAGTCAGAGATTTTAAAAAGCGCGTAAAGCCAAGTGGGTCGGCTGGGCAGCCTTCACTCGCTTCGGTGCCAGTGTAGTAAACATAGTCTTTCTTAATGCCTGAGGCTTCTATTGTTTGTGTTGTATTTCCCCAATCATCCGTAATCGTTTCTACCTGCTCAGTTCTTGTCTTTTCCGTAACCAAGTCTTTATAGGTTGTAGTAACTAAGTGTGGCTGCTGCAAATTGGCGGGTTGATCATCAAATTGCTTAGACGGGTCTTCGTTATATTCAATTTCAGTTATGACTTGTGAGTTAAGCTGCGTTTTTCTCTCTTTGGTCATTAAGTGGAACTTGTTAAAGAAGCGCTCTGTCATCGAAACAGTATTACCCGCTTCATCAAGTAACTTTTCAATAGATGAATAGGTATAGTCTCCCAACACGAGGTAAAGGTTATCTTCATCTGTCGCAAAATCGACCTTGCCAGAAGAGTAACCCAAAAAGTTGTTCACGGTGCTGTATTCGTATTTCTTCGTGACGGGCGGCTGACCATTCCCAGGAAAAGTCTTATGCACTGCAGCATAAGGGATTAGATAGTCTTCTGTTGCATGATGCCCCTCTGACACATAAGAAACGGTTTCAACTGACGCAGCAGGCGTACGGAAGGAAGTGATAACGGGGAAGGCTTCTTGTAACAGATCATACTCTATTGCAAATTTCGCATATTCATCCGGCGTTGAAGGCTCTTTGGAATTATCATAGGGAACCGTAACTGAAACCAGATAATCGTTACTGTAGCGCATCGCGATCTTCGCTGTTATACCCTTATCTTCTGGGTACTCGAAAGATGTACACAAGTTGCCATTGTAGTTTAGCGTAAGGTGAACAGACCCTGTTTGGCGGTGACTCACTTCTGTCAAAAACTGTTCGCCGTCTATGAGTTTTCCATATGAAAATTCAAACGCTTCTCCATTTGGAAATTCTAATGCAATAATTTTTGCAACATTACTGCTGCTGGGTTTAAACAAATGCTCGATGGTTCCGTCTTTATTGATGACAGTAAAGTTTTTGTCATCCACTTTATGAACACGGAAATCTTGCAACTTCTGATCTTTAAAATAGAGATCATTACCACTAGGAGGGAGCGTTTTGGCTTTATAGCTTTTACCATCTGCTTTCGTTAATGTAAGCCCAACAGTATCAAGCGTAGACAACGCTAAGCGCCACCCAAGACCAAACCTTTTATTTGAAAAAGATAAAGGTGAAAAAGAAAGGCTTAATGCCTGTTCAAAGCCACTAATATTATGAGGTCTAAGTGTAATTAAATTAATTGTTGCACTGTATTGACCTGTTCTTGAATCTACACCAGTAGAGATATAGGAGCTAAAATTAAATGCGTTTGAATATATATTATCGTTACTCATGGATACATTCCTTATAAACAATAACGTAATTTGAAGAACATACAGAAAAGCGTGATCAGGAATAAGCTGATCACGCTAATAAAAATAAGCTTTTAATATAAAATGAAGATGCAATAAAACACCGGCTACCAAAATGGCATTAGCGATATATTTTTGTATTTATTAAAAGCACGCCACGTTACAAGCTTGCAATCGTCAAAGAGCGACCTGAATCAGATGGTGAAACCTTAAACTTATGTTCCGAACCGTAGTTATCGACGATATCAATGGTCGCTGTTCCAGAATACGTGTCACTTGTCCATGAGCAACCATCGACTTGCAGTGCGGATGCAGAAAGCTCAGTGTCGGCTACCGTCACGGTATAATCGTGGCTTTGAACACACCCACCTTCCATATTGTCACGCGCATTCACGTTATGTGTACCGCCTGAGAAAGTACGACCGCGAGTCAAGAAGCTATCGTCGCCATTTTGCGTGCCCAGTGCGTAGAACGAATTCTGCGAACCAGTGCGCTGCACTATTTTCAAGTTGTTTGGTAGAGTCCAAAAATACACATTAATTTCTTGAGTAATATCAGGCTTGTACTCGTCATAGACTTGATGCTGCTCAGTTTGAATCGTTTCATCAAGGCTAGATGAACTGATCGAAAATGGAGGAATGGCGGTGAGGTTGATTGAACTGTCGTAAACGTTATCTCCTACAGACATATTTGTTGTTAATGTTTGGTCGGTTTCGTTTTCTAAGATCATTTTCGCCATCAGCTTTTCTGTTCCTGTGAGAGAACCACTCACATAGCGCTCAAAGACTTCTGGTACATTGTTATTGTCATCTTCTGTTCCCGCAGAAAGAGGCAAAGCTTTAGCATCAGGAAACGCATCAAACATAACGCCAGACTCTTCAAGAAAACGGCGGCTTACAGAAGCACTTCTTGTGTCTGACATCGTACCTAGGTTGTATTTGGTATCCCTTACGTCAGTCGTTGTCCATTCAGTAGGCATACCCAAGTTATCGTAGTTGGTATCTGCGCTGAATTTAGCTACTTTAATTGAATTGATTTCAGATGAAGTTAAAGGCTTTTTAACGTAATCACCATTTTCATAGGCTTGCTTCAACACAGAAATCTGTACTTTGCATTGGTGACGCCCATTGGCATAAAAGCTTTCACCAACCGCTTCGATTTTAAAAGTTGTAACGTAGTATTGCATATATCCTCCAATCGTTAATTTATGCAGTTAGTGACAAAATATCTAAGTCAAAACCGTAGTACGGACCATTAAGCTCTTTGATGGGAGTGATACGATAAGCTTCTGAAAGCTCGTCGTTATATTCTACCAACGTATTCACGATGAACTTGCTGTACTCACCTTCAGCACGGAAAAGGAATTGTTTGGTTGAAGGGTTATCTGAGGCATATTTACAAATGGCTGCTCTCAAGGATTTAATGAACAACGCACTGTCTTCTTTTAAATCAAAAAGATTCGTATCCGAAACCGTCATTTCAAGATAATTGTTGTCAGTAAGACGGTATAAATTGATTTCTCGGTAGTCGCGGCGAGGTAAGAAACGTTCATTAATACCTAGCTTGAACGCCTTTGGTTCAGCCTCTGGATCCAATATGTGCTTAGGCAATTTAAATTCGAGAAGCATTCTTCGACCATTAACCAACAGTGGTAAATGCTCGCGCCCAACCGAAAAGTAACAAGGGCGACCTACCCAAGTGTTCCCTTCAGCTCCATTAAATAGTGCGGACACTCTACCTTTTTCTAGTACTTTCATAGTGTTCTCTTATTTACTGATTGAATAAAATAAATACTTAGTCATCATCAATATAAAATATGATGAATTATAATTATTTATGTCTAGGAAACTTTATTCGCGTCTATTCCACCCTTAGCAGTAAGAGCTAGGACTTGACGAATAGATTAACTATTTATTATATGAGGTAACGTATTCAGAAAGTTCTTGTATTGTACTAATAGATAAATCTGAAAACTTTTCCTCTGGAATATTTACGCCATATTCACTCATGACGTAAACTTGAGTTTCTATATAGTCTAAACTATCAAATTCAAGAGACTTAAATGAAGATTCAAAGAGTATTTTTTCTTCTTCAATATCTTTCATCATTAATATTCGGTTTTTTATTCCTTTAAATATATCAACAGAAGTGATCATATCTTTTCTCTATTCAATCATTGGCTGCATGTTTGATACTAGCGATGTTCTAGCGGTAAAAAGACATTCTTCTCCGTATAAGCATCGATAGTTTAAAATTCTTACGAAAGTATCATTACCATTTTTAATGGTTATTGAAGGTTGAATAAAAATCTTAAGGTCACACTTTTTAGAAAGGTCAAAGTTCGATCCAATATTAAATTCAACTAATTGCCCAGTATGAAGCGTTTCAGAATGTTCTAGATAATCTTCTAAATTGCAAAATTGATAAGGTTCAAAGTTTAGAAAGGATTTTGATTTGATAACCGAGCTAAATACAAGTGCGTTAAAAAAGGTCAATAAAGACAGGTTAAATGGAAATCTGTTATTGAAATCGACATATTTTTTGAAAACATCACGATACTTTATGGGTATTAACTCTGTATTTTCTTTATTTTTCCATTCGAGCATTGTGTCCTTGAGCAAATACTGACCAGAGACAGTATTTGTCCCCTTATCATCCAGCAATTTCAAACTATCGCCATTATTGACGAGTTCATGTGGTAAAGAGGTATATACGTGGTGTCTAAATACTGCGGTGATTGCGAGTGATTGAACACCACCACTTTCACTCGTCAACAAGATATCATCACTCATCATAATAAAGCTCAACATGCCTTGCACTGGTCGCTTAGATTGGCTCGGTCCTTGGTAATGAATGGCGTTAAAATCGCCAGTGAATTGGGACCAATTTAGAATATCTTCTGTTGTAAATCGCAGTGGTTTTTTCATAGTGTTTTCGCCAAAACTAACGAAGCATTATGACCACCAAAACCGGCGCTTGTATTCAAACAAGCCTTCGCATTCGTATTTCGTTTGTGCTGATTAGGTAGGTAATTAAGATTGCACTTTGCGTCAGGTTCATTCAAATTCAACGTCGCAGGTAAGCAGTTATCTTGCATCGCTTTCACGCACACTATGGTTTCAAAACTGCCCGCCGCACCAATTAGATGCCCGGTATAGGATTTGGTGCTAGAGATCGGAACCTGTTGGGCACTTTTTCCAAATGCGACCTTAATCGCTTGAGTTTCTTGTAAATCATTTAAGGTTGTGGACGTACCATGAGCATTAATGTAATCGATATCATTCGGCGTCAAATTAGCCTGTTCGATCGCCTTCATCATAGACAAGGCTCTTGGTTCAATGCAGTCAGACGGTTTGGTTAAGCTAAACGCATCAGAGAAATGAGCATATCCCTTCACTTCTGCAAGAATCATTGC
>NZ_BFAQ01000004.1:0-1026 GCF_002933855.1 Vibrio penaeicida | reverse complement strand
CCCCGTTTTACGGCAGATTCATAGTCTTCCAAACAGACCACCGCCGCACCTTCCGCAAGAACAAACCCAGAGCGATTAACATCAAATGGGCAACACGCTTTATCAACATCCGATGGCTCTTTAGAAAGAGCATTAAGCACATCGATACTCCAAATACTGAATTCTTCTTTTAAGGATTCAGAACCACCTGCCACCATACATTTAGCCCGCCCAGATCGGATCGCTTCATAGGCTTCACCAATAGCTATTGTACCGGCGGCGCAAGCTGCCATAAGGGTATTCTGATGCCCTTTTAATCCATACATAATAGAGCATGCAGCCGTCATTGAGCTTGGCATAGTAATAAGGTTACTCATAGGGTGTGAAAGCTTCGACTGACAGTATTGCTGGCCAAACTCTATGGCGTGATCGAGCCCACCCCAACCACTTCCCAAAATGGCACCACAATCGTAGGGGTCGTAATATTCCGTTGGTGAGGTCTTTTGCCCAAAAGCTTGCTCAAACGCTTGACGAATCGCCTCTAGCGCATTTTTTCCGCAACTCGACATTGCCCTTGTCAAATTTTTAGGAAGATGCTGGTGACGCTTTGGGTTATCGGGTAAGAAAGAAAAAAACCGAGATTTAATAAGTGGGTTGTCAAATTCACATTTAACAAAGTTATGGCGTTTACTGATTATACTTTCCCAGCTGGAGTTAACATCCTCTCCAATAGGGGTTACGGCACCCATACCGGTAATAACAACTCTATTTTTATTATCCATCGTAGCCTAAACAATCCAATAATTATATAAAAACGCAACCACTTTAATTTTAATAATTACTTAACGACATATAATCGTAATAATTAAAATTAATACATATACCTTAAATGAATTTTCAACCAATTAATAAGTTCACAGATAAAATTAAAATAATAATGTATGTGAAATTATTTGACTTCAGTAATTATGTAAACAATGTATAGGAACAAATCTACTGACAAAATAAAAATTAAATACTTTGAAGTTTAAATTTAGTTATTGAACC
>NZ_BFAQ01000003.1 GCF_002933855.1 Vibrio penaeicida | reverse complement strand
GAAAATATAAAATAATCCATTTTCTTAAATGTGATATATGCGCTCATATTTGCATATTATAATACCGGGCTCGATTAAGTCAGTGCTTAGAACGTCACTCTTTACGCACCATAAAATAAATCCCCCTTCTCCCTAAAGGTTAAAAATGTTGTTTAAAATCAACCAATAATGTAATTTTGAGGGTTTAACTAGTGATGTAAATGTTTTGTTGCACGAGTCGGTAAAATGTTAGAAGCATTACGCTGCTTTTGAATGGGCGGGCACGGCACACTGCCATACGAACAAAAAACACAACAATCGTTCGCTTTTGGTTTAAGCAGTACACCGCACTCTTTACACTCGTAGAAATACTGACAGTAATCCTTAGGCATTGCCTCTAGGCTTTTGTGACCACAACTTGGGCAAACGAGTTCGGATTCAAGTTTTATTTCCATAATTTAGCCCTATGCAAACAACCTTTTATTAGCATAGTCAAATAAAGAAAATACGACACCTATTGTGTATTCAACAAGTTGTAAACTCGCTCACCCACGCATCGAAAGCTAGCTCTTGGAAGTGAACTCGACTTCCTGAGGGGTATGACGATCTTTACAGCTAATGACAACAGTGTTTGCCAGTTTATCATGCCAACCTTGCTTGCGTTTGTCCCAAGCAACCCACAATATCCCGAGACCAAGTGGCAACGCGGAAATAAAGTACCCGAGGTAGCGCACAATGTACTGCTGTAAAGTTGGTTTATCGCCTGTTTCCGCATCGACTATCTTTGCTGAAATGGCAAACTTTCCAGGAGTAGCTTGTCTATATAACCAAAACAGCATGACAGCAATCATTGGAAACACCCAACTCACTATAAAGTCAGTAAACCCAACGATGATTGCTTCACTTTCAAAATATGCCCAGCCATAAGTTGATATCAATATTGGATAAGTCAGCACCAAAATAATGACCGTATCAATTAAACTCGCCCCAACTCGTGACCAAAAGCCTGAATATTCATAAAGGTCACTCGTTTTTTTTAAAGCATTACTTTCCATAAGGTTACCTATATCAATCAAATAATAAATCTTCACGCATCACAACTTGATATTGATACTCAAATTAAGACGTCGCATTTTCAGCGACGTGAGATACATCTGTGTAGTTGGAATAGAAATCGAGTTTTAAGTAGATGTACTTGTGCAGATAATCTAAAGCTTTTATTACTTATTGTTTCCTCCCTGTTTACCAAATGCCGGTTTCAACTTGTGCGAAATATTATCCTCTATTAATTGTATGATGTGACCGTCTTCATCATACTCTTTTATATGGATTTCATATTTTCCTTCAAACCAATGGTACAGATGAAGTGAGTAGGTTTTCTCATGACATTTAACAAGATGTTGTCGGAGTCTTTTATGGAGACCTGTAGTAGAAGACCCTACATATAGGACACGAGATGGGTGATTTATTTTGCAGCACGACTTCAATTTCGTATTTTTAAACTGAATAAATAATTGAAATGTATCATCAATGTCTCCTCCTACCTCTTGAATGACATAGATACCTTTCTTAATATTTGTCGGTATATCTCTAGGGTGAGTTATAACAAAGTCTCTAATGGGCAACGCTTGTTTGGCTCTTTCACAAGCCTGTATCAGGTTATTTAGATATTCCACCTTACTGATTCCTTCCAGACATAAATAGTCGAAACTCAACGATAATTAGAACCTCTAAAGTACATCGCGTTAAAGGCTCTTTTTTGGATTTTTATAAATAGTTTTAAGCATACAAGATGCACTATTTTGTCAACCATTTTCCCATTTACTGTTGAGGTAGTGATCATATTCGGAACAATACACCGTTGGATAATCCATACCATTGTGATTGATCGTAAATATGACACCGGAAAATGTCTTATCCTCGGATTCTCGGATGAAATCTAGTCCTGCCCTTTTTTTGATCTTGAGGGAGGTTTTGTCTGTTCTCAATCTATTTGAATGCCCTAGAAAACTAATACAATGACCACTAGGGATTAAATACGTTATCATTCCATTAGACATGGAGTGTTCAGTCGTCACACTGATATCTCCTAATGTTAACCAACGTTTTTTTCTATCATTTTTCCAATTCGGCGATATCTTGAAGGTACATGGCTGCATGTCACCTCTTATTCTTTCTATACCAGTAGGATGAGAATATATATGATTATTGTCACCTTTCACTTTGATGACTTCTTTTAACCTTGAATCAATATATTTTTCAGCACCTAATATTCCAATATCTTTTACGTACTGAGCTAAACATAAATCAAACTCTTCAGGAATACTTGATTCATCCACAACCAGAATAAACAATGCAGACTCTTCCCCTCGACCAATATGGCGATCAAACAAAAGCTTGCGCTCCATAGCAACGATAGAGTCATTAGCTTTTAAAGCATAATCTGAGGAGTATATCAAAACATTAATTTTTGAGGATCGATAGATATTGAAAAGTTCTTTTCTGAGCTGTCCATTCGCTCTATCAGGTAAATGAGCAGAACAGTAACAATGAACCCCTAACCTTTGTAGTAGGATATCTAGATCTTTTGCAATCCATGCGTCTTTCTGTGTAAAAGAGAATGCAACATCATATTTTTCCATTTGTACCTCAGACTATGTTAAATATTTTGACTAAAAATTCTGGTCTCAATAAAAGTTAAACATTATCTAATCTTTAGCTGGCATCATTTGCCAGTATGGCTAGGATTCGAGATTAAACGGTTTTCAAAAGATGTTTTAGGCTTTCACATAGAACGTTCTTTATAATGTCACTATCTCGGATCCAACTTTCTTTTCTATTGAAAATATATCAAATCAAGAACATACAATATAGATGCATATCAATTTTTAATGATTTATACCTTAATCATTTAGAAAACAAACAGTTGCAATATCACTGCCCTGCACACCTTATAAAGTTGGTGAGTAATACCACATTTCATGTTCACTCATCACACTGCTCCAACATAGCCCTAACCACCTGAATGGCTTCCCCGGACTTGATTAATGCCGCGTCACAGCGATACACCTTCCAACCGAGTCGCATGGCTTCAGAGTATTTTTTGAGATCGTCCGAAAACCCTTTTCCGCGCGTATGACGACCATGATTCCAGCCACCACCTTCAATTTCTACAGCAAATTTCTGGAGGCTCCAAGCAAAATCAAATCGCCATTGCCGCACTGGGTGAAAACGAAATTCCGTCTCCGGCACAGGCAATTTCAATGCTCGTATCTGCAAGGCAAACTCCGCTTCAAGTCGACTCATCATCATGGTTATTCCTAAACCCAAATCGGCACTTCAGCTCCTGTATGATTTCCAGCGAACGATCTCGGCTAGTGGGTGAGCCGACGGGTCTTTCAGGCAGCGCTTTGGGTATCGCACCTTCAAACGACTCCCCTGCTATCACCCGTTGCAGAACTTGCCCATAGCAC
>NZ_BFAQ01000002.1 GCF_002933855.1 Vibrio penaeicida | reverse complement strand
GTGCTATGGGCAAGTTCTGAAACGGGTGATAGCAGGGGAGTCATTTGAAGGGGTAGTACCCAAAGCGCTGCCTGAGAGACCTGTCGGCTCACCCACTAGCCGAGATCGTTCGCTGGAAATCATACAAGAGCTGAAGTGCCGATTTGGGTTTAGGAATAGCCATGATGAGTCGACTTGAAGCGGAGTTTGCCTTGCAGGTACGAGCATTGAAATTGCCTGTGCCGGAGACGGAATTTCGTTTTCACCCAGTGCGGCAATGGCGATTTGATTTTGCCTGGAGCCTCCAGAAATTCGCTGTAGAAATTGAAGGTGGTGGCTGGAATCATGGTCGTCATACAAGAGGAAAAGGGTTTTCGGACGATCTCAAAAAATACTCTGAAGCCATGCGACTCGGTTGGCAGGTGTATCGCTGTGACGCTGCATTAATCAAGTCCGGGGAAGCCATTCAGGTGGTTAGGACTTTGTTGGAGGAGTGTGATTAGTTAATACTACAGCACAGAAGATTTTGTTTCTCTAGTTTGGATTTCGAATACTAACTGTTCTGATACTAAATCTTTGTATGACAAGTCATTTCTTGAGCTAAGTTATTTTCCTACAAGTAAAAGAAAATATTGATTTTGTTAACAATCCATTTTGAGGGTCACATAAAAAAAATGGTGCATCAAGTTGAGTATGGGGGGTGATTGATAGTATTATGGGATTTTTATTTGTTCTGAGATCTAAATGATTAAATTTAAATTATTGATGCTTTCTTTAGCTGTTTCTCTTTCTCCATCAGTTTTGTCTCAAACCAATGTTTTGATGGAATTAAGATCTACACCTTTGAGCATGTATGATGCAGGAAAAAACCAGCTGAAATCACTAGTAGCTGCCGTCAATTTAATGGCTAAAATGGACAGAAATAAAAGAGATCTTCCTTATCTTACAGTGTTAGAAGACGGTAATAGGCTAGGTGTTGATGTTCAAGGGTACGAGAGAGCAAAAAAAATCACGGATAAATTTTGCAATGAAAGCTTTAAGAAACTTAGTTCTTTAGGTATTTCCTCTGACATACCTAAAATATTATGGCCAAGCTTATCCGAGAGTGATGCATTACAAATTCAAAAAGAATTATTTGTACAAGTTACTCTTGTTGCGAAAGAAAATCATAATTTCAGTGTTAGTTGCTCAAAGTCACTAGCTGAAATTTAAAGTTAAATACATATACTGTATGTATCCTTACACAGTATATACGCAGGGGACCAATTTTGGGAGGTTTATTAGGTCCATTATTGATGAAATATGAGTACGATACATTAATGCAGCAAGCTAGGATTTTAATATAGATTGAATGTACTTTTTAAGGTGTTAATTTTATTCAAGATAGTATCGAATAAAATTTCTTTATTTAATAATTCTTTGATGTAAATATAATGAGCTTCATAACGATGGAACTTTTGGATGTTATAACAGATATACCAGTATTATTAAGTTTGATTCTAGCGATCTTTTCATCTTATGTAGGAAAGCTAGGTAGTTTTATTGTAAATGGTATTGGAAGCCTTCCATCCAAATTTAAGCGAGTACATCGAATTAGAAAAATTAATAAAATTAGAAAGTACTTATTAATTGCAATCAACCCATATGACGTTACTTGGCATATTGTACGAACATATTTCTACTTAACAATGTTCATAATGTGTATATTTTTCTATATTATTTTTATAAAGATTGGCTCTTTTGGTAATATTTCGGGTCTTCCAACTCAGGCTCAACACCTTATATATTCACCTATATATATATTTGAGGTTTTGTGGATAGTTCAACGTGATTTTACACGTGGAATTATTCAGATGAAGCATGTTAGAGAGAGGAAGAAGCTGAAGTCTAGGATTAGTAGGAAAGGTGCAAATAAGTTAGTGTGATAAATAGAGCGTTAACTTTTTTATAGCATTGGTGGACTTAGATTGTAAGTATAATTTAGTAAAAAGAAATTATCCATATGATAAATAATGGAAAAACGACAAATAGAAAAAGAAAACAAAAAGAAAATATATATTCAGAATTTAAGATAGCACAAACAATGTGGTTTGTGACTTCTGTTTATTTTGGATTTATGATTACAGAGGTTACCAAATCAGGGTTGCTTCCAGCAATTGTCGAAAGTCATATGGACTTTCCACGTATAGTCCTTTCAATACTCACTTTGGTAGTTTACTTTGTCACAGCAGCGGAATCTTACTTATGGCTTAACCCTGATAATGAAAAAGCTATATCCTCAAGTAGCGCTTTATTTAAAGGTGCATTTTTGCTTGTTTTTTTAGTAGCGGTAATTGTTCATGTCTTTCTCTATTATCCTCTAATTAGTATGGTTGAGACCCAAGATGTTTCTTTTTGGACAAAATCATTGTCAGTGCTAATCTTTGTTTATATGTTGTATAATGTAATTTGGGGATTGATGCGGTATTTGATAGAACGAGATGTGATCTCAGACTATGGAGATTGTCCAAGTTGGTTTCAAATTTTAATTTACATTCTATTATATTCATCTTTCTCATTGATTTTTTTGATTATATCTTTGGTTTGTGATATTTGGACCTTAAAGACAAGTATAACTATAACAACCATTTTTTTTCTGATTTACTTTTTTCTCTACTTTTATATATGGTGGGATAATTGGCATAAAAATGCTTTGAAAATAAAATCGAACATTAATTACTAGTCACTATATTTCTAATTTTTTATAGTTGGAATCGGCTTTAAATCCATTGTCATAATTATTTGTTAACGTTGATTGTTGTACTTTAT
>NZ_BFAQ01000001.1 GCF_002933855.1 Vibrio penaeicida | reverse complement strand
ATTTTACTCACATTAGTTGAAAGATATTCGATCATTTAATTTTCGAAGAGAATTAAATAAATCTTTTATTAATCAATAAAATAAAATCCCACTACAAATATAAGCTTATTATCTTACGTAGAATAAACAATAAGTTAGCCATCTATTGACTGGAATATAAATCTGACTAGGTTAAATGGGTGTTTGAAATGCAGTTTTCAATTTAGACCTTTCATACCTTTATTGTTATTCAAACATTGGTCTCTTGACCTTAGCTTACAGGATTAATATTAAGGATAAGACAATGAAGAAAGCCTCAAATATGGCATTAGCTGTCTGCGGCACTTTGGCAATAGGGATATATTCTCTCTCTGCCAACGCAGGCACTGTTAATGCTGGAACAGTTTTAAACAAAACACACTCAGCAAACGTACATAACGTTGTTGGTCGGTTCCAACAAACGCGGCATGCCTCTGGTTATGTGACTTATACAGGTGGGAAAATACTGGGAAATACCGACAACAAGTTCACTGTAAATGTGGGTCCACATAATACGAAAATTGGAACCGTCTTTGGGAATACCAACCTTTCGTTTAACCCCCAAGAACTCAACTGCGTACGTGGGTTACATCTATCTCTTACTGTGAATGCGACTACCCCTCTTTCTATTAGCCCAACATGTAACGCCCTGTTAAGGGCAGACATTAAACGCACATTTTCTCACACTATTGCAGCCCCTGAAGTGCCGATTCCTGAAGTACCTATCGATCCAGCAGGCGTATTCAAGCTAGGCGTAAAAATTGGTGCTGTTTTGAAAACGGGAGCAGATTTTGCCGCCGGTTTGGAAGTGGGTGGCTTTGACAAGCCAAACACCCCAATTGAAGTTAATGGGCAGCGTCGCCCCGACTTCGTTTACGCGTCTGTTCGCCCATTTGTTTCTGGTGATGCGACAGCCAAAGGTTATGCCATGCTGAATTTTGGTGTTAAAACCATCGAAAAAGGCGTTAAGGGTGCGATCAACTTAGTGAATGTAGGTACAAAAGCACATGCAGAGGCTGGCGTAACCTACAAAGAAGGCAGCTCTACGGATTTTCAGTACTACACACGGCTTAAATGGGATGCCAGTGCAAAAGGCGGGAGTGGAAACATAGGGCTGTACTGTCAGGTGAAATTGTTTGGCATATGGAACATTCTTAATGCAGAGACAACACTCATCAGCTGGTCACCAATATGGGAATTTAGTCACACTATTTACGATAAGACCACGTATATATAAAACTCAAACCGGGGGCGAGCACACTGCTCGTTCCCTTTTGGTATGGTGGAATTGAGTTATACATCAATTGAGGGGGAGACATGAAACGGATAATTTTATTGCTAACTCTGGGTATTGTTGCAGCTGTAGGTGCATCGGTATTTGTATTTCAAGAAGAACATGAAACGCAAGACAACTCCGACAGCATTCCAGTTTATACACCCGAGAAAAACAGCGAACCAGCTTCCATCTCAACGATTGCTAAAAGCGCAGGAGAGCAAAGATCCGATCCTGTTCATCGCTATCGCGTGGCTCTCACAACAACCATGAGTAATCCCAAAGCTCAATTGGGTGAAATGACGTACCAATTCAATATGGCTTTAAAAGCAACAAACCGTCAGCCAAATGTGTATCTAGGGCAAATATACAACATTCAATGGGCAACAGATTCACAAGGGGAAGATCGCCCAAAGCGCCTCATGTTTACCGCTCAATTTTCGAAGGGCTCTTTTGAAAACGTAGATTTACTGGGGCTAAACAACTCTCACCCGCTGACCATTATCAATACAACACTCACTCAGTTTTCTTACTTTTCTGGCAGCAAAACACTGACCCTAGCAGATGGAAAGCACCGTTTTTATTTCGCCCGACAAGATGCATCTAGCCTAGAGCGAGACTGGCTTGGTGCGGTGTCTGACTCGCAAAGCTATCAGGTAATCGAACAACAAGATAAGTGGAAATTAACTCACGATACTGCAGGCTTCCCACAAACATTGGCGCATACCCACACGCGAACCGTCGACTATGAAAACCAAAAACTGACCGTTGTTCAACAAACCAATATTTCACCTTTGAGGAGCACAATAGCGCTCAATTGGTCGATGAACCAATACGCAAGTAACGCGAATCAACATTTAAAAGGGTTAGACGTGGCTACTGCCAGCAATAACGCGGCAGTGAGTGAAGCCAACTTTGTGGAACAATTCGAATTGTATGCAGGTTCACCTAACCTAGACAGCGCCCACCTTATTGGCGCTTATCTAGCTGATCAGGGTTTTAACACAGTGAAAGATTGGCTTCAAAACCAAAACCTAACGGACGACCAACAATCGCTTTTAATCTTTGCGCTGGAGCGCTCACAAAGCCCTGAAGGGGAATACATTCTCTCACAATTGATAGAAGACAATTCATTAGATGAAGAAAACCGGCTGCGCGCTATTATGTCGATATCCAAAATGGGTGATGTGAATTCAATTCATGCTCTGCAAGCACTAGAAGCTGCCAGCGACAACAGTAATCAAATCATATCTGAAACTGCCTTGCTCAACATCGGCATTTTAGGGAGCCAATCCGAGTCCTTACGCAGCGACGTTTCCCAATACCTAAGTAAAAATTTGCAGTCTGAAGAGGCTTCTTATCTCACTTTGGTTTCCATTGATAACCTAGACGATCGCGCACTTGATAGCCAAGTATCCAATTATTTAAAAAGCGAGCATTTTGATGAAAGGATGGTGGCAGCGAGAGTATTAGCCAGAAACCCTGAAATGAAGCAAACACTTCGTGAACAAGCAATAAAAGACAGCAATCCAAATGTCGTGCGAGAAATAGTGAATGCTCGTTTGGCTACACCGGACTTGCTGCCATTTGATGCAAACTATCAGCACCAACTTCGTAGCCGGCTTATGAATGGAGACATTCCGACGCCGACAAAAGAAATGCTCTTTGAATATCTGATGTCGGGCTCCCAAAATACGCCGGAAAATCAGGCGGTCGCAGAAGCTCTGTATAAAGAAGCAGAGCTGTCTGAGTCCACAAGACAAAAACTTGCCAGCTTGATTAGCCAATAAGACATTGACTAACAAGCTATTTACCCATAAAACCAAAACTCAATAAGCAGGGGCAATAGGGCGAGCATTGCGGTTTCTAAGGGCTGCCATCGCCAAGAAAACTAGCCCTAAAACTGTTCCGCCTAAGCTCAAGTAAAACGTGCTGTAATAGTTGTACATGCCACCCACAATACCAATAGAGATACTCGCCAACATCGTACTCCCTTGCAACACGTTAGAGAATAGAGTGGACGCAACCCCAAGTTGGTCTTTCATCATGTCTTGTAAAATGACCATACCTAGTGAGGCGGTAATTCCCACGAATATGCCATTGCATATCTGCATCGCGATCAACTGCCATACTTCTGTTGCTTTAATAATGCCGATGAAAAACACCATACCGCATACTAATGCAACCCCAACCACTCGGTTCCCACCATATTTAGCCGCCAACCAGCCAGCCGCAAGCATAATTGGGATCTCACATAACGCTGCAATACCCAAAAAAGTACCTGGTAAGCTTTCACTTAGCTCTAACTCTTTGGTGATGTATAGCGGCATCGCTGTTAAGTACAAACCATTAGCAAAAAATGCCATCAGCATGGATAAGCAAAACAAAACTACAGACGCTCTTTGATACCAAGGAACCGTTATGGATGTCTCTTCTTCCTTTTCTTCCTTCATCTCACCATCAGGTAGGAAAAAGAAGACAATCGCAATCGTCAACACGATCATGCCAGCAGACATTAAAAAGGTCGTCGAGAAGCCATATTCCGCCTTAATGATGAAAGCGATTGGCGGCCCGAATACCCACGCGAGCGCCATTCCTGCTCGTAAGGTAGACAAAAATGTTGTCGCCTGATCGTTCAAATACTTATCAGCGTATTCGCGTGCCAGTGCGAATGCCTGACCATAAATCGCCCCGGTCACACTGCCAAATACGACTGAGATGGCCACCGCCAAGTAATAATCGCGGATGAACGAAAAACCAAGCACCGTGACCAAATATCCGCTGAACGAAATCAGTAAGATCTGTTTTCTTTTCCACCCTCGATCTGAGTGATAAGCAATAAATTGCGATACCACTACCGAGCTGAAAACAGAAAGTACTAAGAAGGCGCTCAGCATAGCAGGAGTCGCATTTAAAGCTTCCACCATAAACAAACTAGACAAAGGGAAGAAAAATGATCCACAAAGCCCGGTAGCAAAGGTCGTAAACAAGAACAGCATGGCAGTTCTATTTGTCCACATAGCAAGATCCTCACCGTCGTGCCTTTACACATTAAAGGCACAACATATTGATATTATTAAATATTAAAATAAAAGAGTGGCCGCTCTAAGTATCGACATGCGCAGGTTTATCAAAATCTGCGTATCCGATGTAAGTGCAATAAGTCTACTGAATATAATGCACATGATTGGTAGAAATCTGTCGTGTGTCGATACTATTCATTCAAAATTACATTACACTTTGACAGCCTCATACAGTAACGGGTATACCCAGAACATGAGTTATTAGGTAAACAAAACCTAGAAAGGAAAATGAATGAGACCTTTTGTTGAAGCCATTGGAGATAAACCTCATTTCAATTGGAAAATCAGTGAGTACGTTTGCGACGTGCCTAAAGAGGGTTATGCCTGCGCGTGGCACTATCATGTGGAATATGAATTGGTCCTATATCGCGACCCTGGGGATTGCTTTGAAGGCAATTTTTTTGCAGGCGACCATATAGGAGAAGTAAACCACAATACACTGCTGCTTTTTGGTCCGGGTTTGCCCCATATGCTTTCGGGCCGTTCGTTTGCGCATGCCTCCCAACCACATAACACTTTGATTTTGTGGTTTACCCAAAGCTGGATAGACAATTTGGTCAAAGCAGCACCAGAGCTCGCTCATATCAAACCTATGCTTCACCGCTCTTATCATGGTATTGAGTTTTCTAAAGAAATGGGAGAAATGATATTTCACAAAATGAAAGACCACCGAGTACTTTCCGCCCACCAGCAACTTCTTAATGTGATTGATGCATTAACACAGCTAGCTGACGATAAAACCGCTACGTCACTATCCTCATCAAGTTATGGTATCGAACAAGTAATGCAGCCCGATGAAAGCTTTAGCCGAGTTGAGTCTGCAAGGCAATTCATTGAAAGCCATTACCACGAGCCTATTAAAATCAGTGACTTTTGCAAAACGCTTCACATGAGTGAAAGCTCTGCTTATCGATTATTTGAAAAGCATTTTAAAGAAAGCTTTTCGGAACATTTAAAGAAGTTCCGAATAGGGAAAGCGTGCGAATTGTTAGTCAACTCCGACATTCCGGTATCACTAGTGGCAGAACGGTCAGGGTTCAATAACTTGTCTAACTTTAACCGCCAATTTAAAGAGAAGAAGCAAATGACCCCATCCGATTTTAGGGGCCAGTTTATTCGCAAATAGAATTTTAATTAAAGCTGCTTAGCCAAACGCTTTAGATACCCTTTAGCTAAGTCTTTATCGCCTCTACTAAGCCATTTAACACAATCAAAGAGTTCCCAAATCAGCCCGTCATCTCCATTCGGGTAGACCGGAAAGTTTTCATGCTTAGGTGCTGATTTGTTCGATATTCGACTTGGCGTCACGGAGTTTTTATCGAACAAGACCTTATAAGGTTTACATATCTCAAATTCTTCAGATACATCTAGTACGTGTATTTCAGCACTTGTCATATCACCAAACAAATATTTGCGAAAACATGCTTTGTCATTGTGCTCACTCGATAAACAGTAAAAAACCTCTTTCCCTAATACAAACTGTTCAAACTGATCGTTATTATTCTTATGAAAATTATTGGTGCAAAATACAACGATATCTGCGTCCGACACTCTATCGCCAGTCCCACCCGCCAGCGAACCGACCAATACTGCCGCCAGTACATCTGGTGATTCTTGAAAGGATGAAACTGCATCTTTAATCAATGCTTCTTGCTTATCCAAACACTGCATGATTACCTCTTAGCAACAAGGTTTTTCGAGAGAGCGTATGTAACACTATTTCGCTCTCCCTATATCAACTGAAATCAAACTCTTGGTTATACAGTTTTAGCACGTTCACTAACGGTTCTTCCCAACCCAAGCATTCTTTTAATTGGGCAACAATGCCTTCCACAAACTGCTTTTCAACGTTGATTTCAATTTTCATCAATGGGTAATTTTCAACATCACCAATCGCACCAAACACGGGGCTAGACCCCAATAACGCGCGGTGCGAACCAGTTACCGAGCCAATCGCCCAGCAATGATCATAGTTACCTATTCTATCGACACCCGACTCATGCAGCGTGCTCAGTACTTTGTCTTTTTGGTCTGGCTGACAGAATATTTCCAATTTGTACATTCGGGCTTCCTTATTTTAAAGTTAAGCGTTGGTGGACTGTGCCGTATCTTACCCAAACTTGAAGTTGCTTAACTTTCACTATTTACAATGTAAATTCAGATACAGAAAAGGGGCTTTCGCCCCTTTCAAATTTTTATTGTTCAGTTACTTACGTAGTGCATTCAGCTTCGCTTGTGCGACACCAAAGACGGAATCGATTGGGTAAGCGCCTTCGTCGCCCAATTCACCTGGTTGCTTACCTGTAAAGATTTCAACGGCTTCAGTCACGTGGTCAATCGCCCAAATATGGAACTCGCCTTTCTCAACCGCTTCAACCACATCGGTGCGAAGCATCAAATTATGGACGTTCGATTTAGGAATGATGACCCCTTGATTCGATGAACGCCCTTTAATAACGCACACATCAAAGAAGCCTTCAATTTTCTCATTCACGCCTCCAATAGGCTGAGACTCACCGAACTGATTCATTGAGCCCGTGATCGCAATATCTTGTCGAACTGGCAGTTTAGAAAATGCCGAAACAATGGCGCAAAACTCCGCCATACTGGCGCTATCGCCATCTACGCCGCCATAAGATTGTTCAAACGTAATATGCGTGGTTAACGGGACTCTAGCGGTTTTGCCAAATACAGAGGCAAGGTAAGCCGAAAGAATCAACACGCCTTTTGAGTGAATACTGCCACCCAAATCGACATTACGCTCAATATCAATCACCTCACCGTCACCGTACGCCGTTGTCGCTGAGATTCGGTTCGGCGCCCCAAACATGTGATCGCTCGTGCTCAACACGGAAAGCGCATTCACCTGACCAACTGCCAGCCCTTCGGTGTGAATAAGCGTGGTGCCATTGGTAAAACTTTCCATAACGCTGTCTTTTAACCTGCCGACACGCATCTCTTGGCTTGATAACGCTTGCTCCACATGGCTGGCACGAATCAAGTTGGATTTAGCAGCGCGAGCAACATAGTTAGACTCTCGCAGCAAGTTAGCAATGTGAGCAGAATGCAACGAAAGCTTGGTACAATCCCCAGAACGGCGAGAGCTGTGCTCGATGATTCTTGCAATGGCTTTCTTGTCGCAATGCAGCATGCCATTGTCGTGAACAATGCTAGAGATAAAGCGCGCGTAGTGAAGCTCGGCTTCTGGTGTTCGCGTCATCTCATCTTCAAAATCTGCCGTTACGCGGAACAGCTCGCCAAATTCGGCATCATAATGCTGTAAAAGCTGGTAGGTACGGTAATCCCCAAACAAGATGATTTTCACATCCAGTGGAATGGGTTCCGGATCGAGCGAGACCGCGCCAGTCAGAGTCAGCTCTTTCTCTAACGAGGTTAAGCTTAGTTGGCGAGCACGGAGCGCACGTTTTAAACCGTCCCACACATAAGGCTGCTCTAACACTTTCACCGCATCCATAAGAAGCACGCCACCATTGGCTTTATGGAGGCTACCCGCACGGATAAGTGAGAAATCAGTAAACACGGTGCCTTTGAACGTTGCGGTCTCCGTGTAACCAAACAAACTGTGGTAGTTGGGATTGTCTTCCACAATGATGGGGAAGTTTTCGTCCTTTTGGCTCACCAACACGTTAATTTTATAGCGACGTGGTAGCTTTTTATCCAACGATGCCGTGGCGACTTCGCCATGCTCGTTCGCTTCTTCCAAGAAGATATCGACGTTTTCAACGATGTCTTTTTGCAGTTCACCCAGATATTTCTTCACTTCCGTAAATTCTGAGTAATCTTTCTTAAGCTGCTTAATGAAATGGCTGATCACATCCAACGTAACATCACTGTTCAGCTTTTGGATTTTCTCGGTATAGGTTTCTTCCCACTCTGTTAGCTGGCGAACCATAGTGCGCAGTGAAATTTCTAAAGAATCGATGGTTTTGTCGAAATAGTCTTGCTCTTTTGGCGTTAACTCATCAAAGGACTCTTCAGTATGTAAATCTTCACCGTTCATGGCAACAAATTGGTAATCGCCCTGATTAGTGATGGTTAAGCTAATACCGCGCTCTTTGGCATCTTTACTGATGTCTTCAAGCTTTTCTTGTTGCTTAGACGCAAGTTGGTTTTTCAGCTTGTCGGCACGGGAATAGTAAATTTCGTTATCAAAAGCCAGCGGCATCGCTTTAACCAGTTTGGTCATAAGCTTTTCGATGTCTTTACTTAAGTTTGTTCCTACCCCTGCTGGAAGCTTAAGTACTTTAGGTGTGCGAATATCATCAAAATTCGCGACATAGCACCAGTCGAAGGTGGATTCATTGTCCACTGGGTGGCGGTTTAAATAACGCAACACCATGGTACGCTTACCCAAACCATTTCGACCGATGGCATAAATGTTATAACCCTTCTCTTTGATGGACATAGCGAATTCAACTGCTTTTTGTGCACGTTCTTGCCCAACAATTTCATCAATCGGTTCAATATTCTTAGTTGAAGTGTGTTCGAAGTCTTCTTTTAAAGCATGTACATACAGATCGTCTGCGCAAAGTTCTTTGATTCCCATAACGACTCCTTTCACTAGATTTTAATTCTTGTTTTCTCGATCAAATGACAGAGCCCAACTAGGCTATGTGGCGACAAAAGGGTGACAAATTTTAGCCACCTATATTCAATAAGTTAGCATAGAGAAAACGCATCGGGTGTGGGGCAACTATCATAAAAGGCAATTCCAGCGATCGTTTGCACAAAATATAACCAACTGTCGCTAGGATTGCATTTTGCTAATGCTCATGTTTGGCTTATTCGATAGTCAAAATAATCTTTCCGTTTAATGCCACTGATTCATCCTCAATAAGCTCAATAGCAGATAGAGCGGCATCTAACCGAACGTGGCGATCTACATCTAGCTGAATTTGGTTCTCAATGAAATGGTCAAGCATCATCGTGAACCTAGCTCGACGGCTATCTCTGCCGACCGCGCCTTCCCAGTGCCGTAAAAAAAACGTACTAAATGCAATATTCTGACGTTTAACATGCTCGAAAAAACTAGGCTCATAAAAATTGAGAGAAAGAGTACCGTAGTTAATAAAACGTCCCTGCTTACATACAGTTTTAACGAGCTGACTTCCTGCTTTACCGCCTATAGCATCGAGAGCTACATTTGGTTTGGGTACATCAATCTTCTGAATTTGGGATAGTAAATCGACTCTTGCATCTAGCACATGGGTGGCCGAGTACGGATAGTCTTCTGGTTTTGAGGTTACAACAATTAGACTGAATCCTAGCGATGAAGATAACTGGGCGAAGATCTTGCCTATTGCAGAGCTACCAGCGTTGATGATAACGACATCTTTTCTTGTCAGTTGAGCTATTTCTACCGTCAGAACCCAAGCTGTCAAAGCATTGATATATAGCTGACATGCGTAACCGTTATCCAGTGATTGGGGAATATGAAAAAGATTCTCTGGCAATACATCAATATACTTCTGCCACGTACCACTTGTCGCTACGACAACTCGCTGACCTGATTCAAATTCTGTGTGATTAGACTCAATCACTGTTCCAACAGCTTCGAACCCTGGCACCCTAGGTGTTTGATGGTTATGTTTATACTGACCGATACCACGAATAGATAACAAATCGCTAGGATTAATGTTGGTTGCTTCAACTCTAACTCGAACTAGATCTTCAGCCAGAATGTCTACTGGAACCATTTCTAACGTCAGTGATTCTTTGGGATGACCAAAACAAATTTGGTTTATTCGTATATTTCGTTCAGTACTTGTCATGTATAGATTTCTTCAAAACTTCATGAACAGTGTTGCTGTTGATAAGGTGGTCTAGCCATTCGTCTACAGCCAAAGAAGTATCTTTGATATGTTCGAATTAAATTGAAATATGAGTATTTCATAGACGGGTTAACAAAGAAATGTCCATTTCCAAGCTAAAACCCCAATTTCAGTTTTCACCCAAA
The DNA here is from genome assembly GCF_002933855.1 of Vibrio penaeicida. GTDB lineage: Bacteria > Pseudomonadota > Gammaproteobacteria > Enterobacterales > Vibrionaceae > Vibrio > Vibrio penaeicida_A. The sequence goes on along the minus strand of NZ_BFAQ01000001.1, from coordinate 42,780 downwards.
AATAAATAGAAAAGACAGTAAAAAAGCAGGAACGCAGAAAAGAAAAAAGCGACACATAAAGATGTGTCGCTTAGCAAAATTGAGTAAGGCTGAAACTAAGCCAACCTTGCCATAAGCTATAAATTACACTGGAAGCAATGTGAGCAATGTCGTGTCAAAGAAATCCAGATTCGATTCACCATTACTTTAAAAAGTTCAGAGTTAAATGATTCAACTCTATGACAAACCGTTTCTTTTTCCCTTTCGACGAGACAAACAATAATCATTCTCATTTAGATTGTCAAACACTTTATTGATAATTGTTCTCATTTAATGTTTTAAGAGCGATTAAGACGCCATTCTTGGGGAATAAAAAACGCGGCTCGCTTCGAATGAAAAAGCGAGCCACGGTGGAAAAGGCTCAGCCTTATCCAAAGAGGAATTGAGTTTTAAGCTAAGTAAGGTGGCTTAGACCATGGATGGATCTGGGTCTAACCCCATTAGCTCGCGGCCAAAGATCTGAGCACACACATCGTAATCGGTATATGCGTGCGCGCCTGTCATGTGTGAGTCTCTGAATAGACGCTGTGCTTCGTTGTCTTCAAACCATGAATTGCCACCCATCGCTTCAAACAAACGGTCTACGGCTTCAATGCACATTTTTACCGCGTAGGCTTGGTTAGTGCGCCAGTGCGCCAATGTTTCACGATCTGGATAACGTTTTTGCTCGCCGTATTCTTTGTGCTCTTCCCACGTTTTTTCTAAGAAAGCTCGCGCGGCATTTACCTGGTGTGTAGATTCGGCAAGACGCATTAATGCAGGCGTTGCACCGCCAACATTGACCCCCGTATAGGCACGCACACGGTTCTTAGTCTTCTCTTTAAACACGTGCAACATGCGCTCTGCAATGCCAAGGCTAATCGCTGAAAATCCGCAGGCAAAATAAGGGCGATAAGGCGCATAAAAGATTTTGCTGTCTGGGTATAAATCGAACCCTGCCGACTTCCCTTCCATCATGTCTTTCGCGGCTTCAATGCGGTGTTCTGGAATGAACACATCTTCGATGATCAGTGTTTTTGTGCCACTTGATTTCATACCTGCCGCAAACCAATCGTCCTGTATGCTGTATTCACTGCGCGGTACTACGCCAAATGAATAGATTCGCTCACCCTGAATACCTTCACGCCAAAAACCGACGATTGCCCATTCAGCATGGTCGCAGCCACTGCTCCAACGCATCTGCCCATTGAACAGAACACCGCCTTCTACTTCAACCACTTTGCCAAAAGGTGCAATACTGCTGCTCGCTGTCGCGTCTGGGTTCTCGCCCCAAAATTCTTCCTGCGCCTGTTTGGAAAACATCGCCATTTGGTGGCTGTGAGTAGAAAGCAAACTTGCCGCCCAAGCGGTACCGCCACACGCACCTGCTAACGCAGCAACGCAATTGGTAAATTCCGGCAAAGACACTTCTAGCCCACCGTATGCTTTAGGCTGTAAAGCACGGTGAAAGTTAATACTTTTTAATAAGCGTATGTTCACTTCAGGTGGCGTTCGATCTCGCTCTGCCATCGCGGCATTTTCAGCAATGGTAGGAAGAATTTTATTCAGTTCGTCGAGTAAAGGGTTATTAGTATTCATAGTTGTCTCACATTATTGGATTTTTCAAAGAAGTGTTGGTACTTTCCAATTTAAGCAGCCTTTGCTTCACCGGTTTTTACGGTTCTAAATTCTCTATTAAAATAAATAAGCGCGTCTTTACTTGAATTAATATCAATATTTTCTATTTCCACAAAAAATACAGAATGGGTTCCAACTTCACTTACGTTTTTAATTTTCCCTTCTAAATTCGCTATTGCACCTTCAAGTTTCGGCACACCTTTTTCTGTTAATTTCCATTCAGGCAGTGCAAATCTTTCTTCCATTGGTAGCTTGGTCATGCCCGCAAAGTGATAAGACATAGTCTCTTGCTCTTCACTGCATATGTTTATGCAGATATTTTGGTTTTCACAAAACTTATCATGGCTACCGCTTTGCTGGTTAACGCACACTAGCATAGTAGCTGGAGAATCACTCACCGAGCATACAGCCGTTGCTGTAATACCCCCTAGCCCAGCTTGACCGCCTGTGGTAACAATGTTCACAGCCGCAGCAAGGTTTGACATAGCATCTCTAAATTTCTTTTGGTTATCCAGTTCCATTTCCGTATTCCCTTCGAGTGTAGGATTGCATTTCCATATTAGATAAAGGGAGATATATAGATATGGCTTTTTCTTTTAATGGATTGCACTTTTCAATAAGAGATTCATACCAAAATAAATTAACCCAATGAATTTAATAAAAATATAACTTATGAATAGTGCCACCTAACCATTTCCGACATTTTCACTTCTAGATTCTATTTGTTATAGATAAATAAAGAACAAGCAAAATAGAAAATAAATAAGGAAGTAGCATGCTCAAAAAGGAAGAAATAGAAAATGCCGCGCAGAAGCTTTATCAAGCTGAAATAAACCGCCAGCAAATTCCCGCCCTGACACTCTCTCACCCAGAGATGACCATGGACGATGCCTATGCCATTCAAAAAACTTGGGTGGATAAGAAAATCGAAGGCGGAGCACAGGTGAAAGGCTACAAAATCGGGTTGACATCGAGAGCCATGCAAATGGCGGTGAACATCGACCAACCTGATTTCGGGGTATTACTGGATGACATGTTCTTCCCAGATGGCGCGCAGATCCCAGCTGGCGATTTTCTCGATCCTCGCATTGAAGTTGAACTGGCGTTTGTTCTAAAAGCTCCGTTAAAAGGTGAGAACGTCACTATTTTTGATGTGCTTAATGCCACCGATTACGTTGTGCCTGCCATTGAGCTCATTGCGGCTCGTTGCCACAGAACCGATCCAGAAACAGGTTACACCCGCAAGGTTTACGACACCATTGCCGACAACGCCGCCAATGGCGGAATCATCATGGGTGGGCGCCCTATTCGTCCAGACGAAATGGACATTCGCTGGGCGGGTGCAGCGCTTTATCTCAACGGTCAAATTGAAGAAACGGGGCTGGCTTCTGGCGTGCTTGGGCACCCTGCAAACGGCATCTGTTGGGTGTGCAAACGCTTTGCGCCACATGGCATTGGGTTGGAAGCAGGACAAGTCATCCTTTCTGGCTCATTTACCCGTCCCGTTGCGGTAAAAGCGGGCGATACGGTGCATGCCGATTACGGTCCGTTGGGCGGCATATCGGTGTCGTTTGTGTAGTGGCGCTAATGAAAATAGTGGCACAAGTATAGGCAGGAACAACTATGAAAAATCAATTTAAACACAAACTCTCCAACCACCAGCTGCAATGGGGGCTATGGCAGGGCTTGCCCGACCCAACTGCCGCCGAAATCTGCGCGGGTGCGGGCTTCGATTGGCTGCTCATCGATGGGGAACATGCCCCGTTTGAACTTGGAGATGTACTTACCCAGCTGCGAGCGATTGAACCATACAACACGTCCACCATTGTTCGACCAGCAGAGGGAAACACCACGGTGATTAAGCGCCTCCTCGATATTGGCGCACAAACGCTTCTAATACCGATGGTTGATACTGCTGAGCAAGCACAGTCGTTAGTGTTGGATTGTCACTACCCACCTCAAGGACGTCGCGGCATGGGAAGTTCGCTAGCGCGAGCAGCACGCTGGAATCAAATTCCAGGGTACGTGCACAGTGCCAACCAAGAAGTGTGTTTACTGGTTCAAGCGGAAACGCAAACCGCACTGAACAACTTGGAAGAGATCGTAGCGATCGAGGGCATCGATGGCGTATTCATCGGCCCTACCGATTTGTCCGCTTCCATGGGGCACGTTGGAAACCCCGATCACCCCGAGGTGGTTGCCGCTATCGAAAGTGCGATTTCCACTATTCGAAAAGCAGGGAAAGCCGCTGGAATTTTATGCCTCAACCCAGCGAAAGCACAGCACTACGCCGATTGTGGCGCGAGTTTTATCGGCATTGGTGTGGATACTTTGCTGCTATCGAATGGCGCGAAAGCACTGGTTTCTCAATTTAAAGGACAACAAGACACCGCCCCAAGCGGAAGCGGTTATTAAAGGCTTGCAGACTTAAGGATTCAACATGACGATTTTACCCAACAGCCAGTCCAAACTGGTTTGTGTGGCACTGAACGACAAGCGCCATCGCCAAGAATGGAACGACAAATTTCAGCAGCCCCCCTACAAAGCGCTGCCAACCGAGCCAGTTCTGTATTTCAAGCCCAGAAATACATGGAACAAAGACAATTCGCTAATACCGGTAGAAAAAGCGAACACTTCACTCGTAGTCGGAACTAGCCTTGCGCTATTGATAGGCAAACGCTGCCAGCGCGTGAGTCGCGACAATGCTCTGAGCTACATTTCCGGCGTCAGCGTGGTGCACGATATTTCCTCGCCGGAAGAAAGTTATTACCGTCCAGACATTCTTGGAAAAGGCATCGATAAATCCGCGGCGATGAATGGCAACTGGCAACCGGCGAGCATACTTGCCTCATCAGCGAGTGCGATTCCATCAGCCCCTGCTCCATCAGCAACGATTGTTTCCACCAAAATTAACGGCAAATGGCGTGGAGATATTTCCACCGACCATTTTGAAACCGACATTCTCGAACTGATTGAACGTATCTCTTTCATCATGACGCTGGAACCGGGCGACATCATTGCTCCGTGTTTTCATGGCGAGCGCATTGCCATACGGGCTGGCGACAAAATCGAATCCAGCATTAATGGCCAGCACCACCTCACTAGCCGCTTAGGGGAGTACGCCCAATGAGAACTGCACGAATCATTAAAGATGGCAAAACCCTGAACATTACCATCGATATGAATGGTCAATTTATCGCGCCAGATGGCAACGTCGTGTCAAAAGACAACATCTCATGGCTTTGCCCAGTAGAAAACCCAGGGACGATTTTCGCGCTCGGTCTTAACTACGCTGATCACGCTTCAGAATTGGCCTTTTCTGCCCCAGAAGTACCACTGGTTTTTATTAAAGGTGCCAACACGCTCACAGGACACGAATGCCCAACGTATCGCCCAGATAATGTGGATTTTATGCATCACGAATGTGAGCTGGTGGCGGTGATTGGCAAGAAAGGCAAGCACATCTCTCGTGAAGACGCGATGGACTATGTGGCGGGTTACACCATTTGTAATGACTTCGCGATCCGCGACTACCTTGAAAACTACTACCGCCCCAACCTGAAAGTGAAAAGCCGCGACTCCCTTTGCCCTATCGGTCCTTGGCTGGTGAGCAAAGATGAGTTGCCAGACGTCAGTAACCTGTCACTGGAAACCAAAGTGAATGGCGAGGTGGTTCAAACAGGTAACACCAACGGCATGATTTTCAGCATCCCAGAGCTGATTGAATACCTTAGCCAAACCATCACGCTGCAACCGGGCGACATGATTGCAACTGGCACACCAAAAGGGCTGAAAGACACCCAACCCGGCGATGTGGTTGAGTGCTCTATTGAAGGGCTCGGCACGTTAACCACACACATGGTCAGTGAAACGGAATACTTTGAAAGCAAGGATTAAGCATGACAACTCTCGATACTCAAATTACCAAAGCCAGACAATATCTGGCGCGCTTTAAGACCGATACGCTTGGTCACTTCATCAATGGAGAATGGACGCTAGGAACGGGTTCAGATACCTTTGAAAACCAAAGCCCGATCAACAATAAGCGCCTTGGCACGGTAGTGAAAGGCACGGAACAAGACGTGAACCTAGCCTGCATTGCTGCGCAAAGTGCCTTTGAAGAATGGTCGGGGTTTTCTGGTGCAAAACGTCGCCAAATCTTACATAAACTTGCGGACGAAATAGAACGCAGAGCTGAAGAAATTGCACTCGTTGAATCGGTGGATTGTGGGCAAGCATTTCGCTTTATGAAGCAAGCAGCCGTGCGCGGGGCGGCGAACTTTCGCTTCTTTGCAGACAAAGCTCCAGAAGCGAAAAACGGCGATTCTTTGTTTCAAGAAGCGCACACTAACTTCACCGTGCGTACCCCTATTGGCCCCGTCGGTGTGATTACCCCATGGAATACCCCTTTCATGTTATCGACATGGAAAATCGCCCCCGCACTAGCCGCTGGCTGTACCGTCGTGCACAAACCTGCAGAGTTCAGCCCACTCAGTGCCGCTATTTTAGCGGAGTGTGCCGAAGCTGCTGGGTTACCGGCTGGCGTTTGGAACATGGTAAATGGGTTTGGTGAAGTGGCCGGTAAAGCACTTACCGAGCACCCTGCAATCAAAGCGGTGGCTTTTGTTGGGGAAACCACCACTGGCTCTATGATTCAAGCACAAGGCGCAGCAACGTTAAAACGTGTCCACTTTGAATTGGGCGGCAAAAACCCCGTATTGGTGTTCGACGATGCCGACATGGAACGTGCCCTAGATGCGGTTGTTTTTATGATTTACAGCTTGAACGGTCAGCGCTGTACCAGCTCTAGCCGCTTGATCCTTCAATCATCCATCAAAGATGAATTTATTGCGAAGTTGAAACACCGAGTGAGCTTGCTAAAAGTGGGGCATCCACTCGACCTCGATACCGAAGTCGGCCCACTAATTCATCCGACGCATTTAGATAAAGTCACCAGTTATCTGGAATCTGCCAAGCAGGAAGGAGCCGATGTCGCTCGTGGCAACGTCTCGGAATTGGCACCAGAAGAGGGGTATTACTTTGCTCCGGCGCTGATCACTAACGTGAATAACGAAATGAAAGTGGCGTGTGAAGAAATCTTCGGACCTGTTTTATCGGTGATCACCTTCGATTCAGAAGAAGAAGCCTTGCGCATTGCCAACGATACCCAATATGGCTTGGCGGCGTACATCTGGACAGGCGACACCGGTCGCTCGATGCGATGTGCCCACAAAATTGAAGCGGGCATGGTGTGGGTCAACTCTGAAAACAACCGAAACCTCCCTTCTCCCTTTGGCGGCGTGAAAATGTCGGGGGTCGGTCGTGACGGTGGCGATTGGAGTTTCGACTTCTACATGGAAACCAAAAACATCTGTATCGCACACGACCAGCACACGGTGCCTAAATTGGGTAAGGAGGGCTAAATGCCTCACTTTATTGTCGAGTATTCCGCCAATTTGGATGGCGATGTGGATTTTCCCGATCTGTTTGAACAACTCGCCAACGTTGCTCAAGAAACGGGGGTGTTCCCATTAGGGGGCATCCGTATTCGTGCGCATCGCTGCGAACACTTTCGAGTGGCGGAAGGCGACCCTGAAAATCGGTTTATTCAATTGACCATCAAGGTGGGTACAGGCAGAAATGAAGAAACACTCAAAGAAGTGGGCGACACTCTACACGCCTTCTGTACTGAGTATCTTTCTTCTCTTTTCGATACTCGATACCTGAGCTTTGGGCTGGAGCTGACCGAGCTTCACCCAACCTTGAATTACAAGAAAAACAATATCCATCAAAAACTGGCCAAGTGAGCACAGCGCTGGCATCGCTGGCGCGCCAAACAGTGAATGAAATACACGCTATTTATTCCCTAATAGTTAGTGGAAAGAATCCAACGTGAAACACAAGGAGAATGATTATGGGTGAATTGGTTATAGCAGCCAAAATTACACACGTCCCAACCATGTTGATGTCGGAGCAACCCGGACGTCTATTTGGCTGCCGACAGCAAGCCATCGATGGACACAAAAAGCTGGCAGCAATGGCAAAAGAACACAATGTCGACACACTGGTCGTGCTCGATACCCATTGGTTGGTCAATGCTGGCTATCACGTTAATTCAAATAAGAAATTTGAAGGTATTTACACCAGTCACGAGTTTCCTCACTTTATCCAAAACCTCGCTTATCACTACGATGGCAACCCAGAATTAGGGGACGCCATTGCAGAAAAAGCGATGGCAAAAGGCGTTCATACCTTATCTCACCAAGTGGAAACGCTCGATTTGGAATACGGCACCCTCGTTCCGATGCGGTACATGAACGAAGACAGCCATTTCAAAGTTGTCTCCATTGGCGGTTGGTGCGCGGTGCACAGCATCGAGTCATCACGTCTTGTCGGCGAAGCCATTCGTGAAGCGATTGAAGAAAGTGACAGCCGAGTCATGCTGCTGGCATCGGGATCGCTTTCCCACAGAATTTGGGACAACGATGACTACGAAGCCAACAACGGCACCTTCACCATTTCCAAGGAATTTAACCGCCAAGTCGATCTACGCGTATTGGATTTGTGGGCGCAAGGAGAAATCAAAACCTTCCTGAAAATGCTCCCTGACTATGCAGAACTGTGCTCTGGCGAAGGCGGCATGCACGATACCGCGATGCTGTTTGGTGCGTTGGGTTGGGATAACTATGAAGGTAAAGGCACGCTCATCGGCGAGTACTTTCCAAGCTCGGGGACAGGGCAAGCTAACGTGCTGTTCTCGCTATAAAGCAGTTTTCGCTGATTCAATGACTTTTCTTTGATCCAGTAAACGATTGCTGAATCACCGTTTCATTACGCCCGACTCCAGCTTTGAAAATAGCAAGGCGAAGGGCGCTTCTACCTTTTTCAAAGGAGCGCAACGTGAGATTAAACGATCCAACTCTGTTAAAACAACAATGCCTAATCGACGGAAATTGGGTAGGCGAAGGGGACCAAAGCCAACCTATTTGTAACCCAGCCAATCAAGAAGCCATCGGGTTCGTTCCTTGCTTTGGAAACGATGAAACCCTTCAAAGTATCGAGGCAGCAGAGCGAGCACAAAAAAGCTGGAAAGCGCAAACCGCCAAATCCCGTTCTTTGATTCTTCGCCGCTGGTTCGAACTGATGCTAGAGCATCAGGACGATCTCGCCACGATTCTCACCTCGGAACAAGGAAAGCCGTTTGCAGAGGCCAAAGGTGAAATCGCCTATGCGGCAAGCTTCATCGAGTGGTTTTCGGAAGAAGCCAAGCGTACCTATGGCGAAACCATTCCAAGCCACAAACCCGATGCCCGAATCGTTGTAACAAGAGAGCCCATTGGCGTGGTCGGTGCGATTACTCCTTGGAATTTCCCAGCGGCCATGATCACCCGAAAATGCGGCCCTGCATTAGCGGCAGGCTGCGCGGTAGTGCTTAAACCTGCACCCGAAACCCCGTTTACCGCTTTGGCATTGGGCGAACTTGCCATTCGCGCAGGTGTACCTGCCGGTGTACTCAATATCGTGACTGGCGATGCGGTACAAATTGGCGGCGCATTAACTCAAAGCCCGGTGGTTCGAAAAATCAGCTTCACTGGCTCCACAAACGTTGGAAAGCTGCTCATGAACCAATCTGCCGACACCGTGAAAAAGCTCTCGCTTGAATTGGGTGGCAATGCCCCTTTCATCGTGTTTGACGATGCGGATTTAGACGCCGCGGTCAGCGGGCTCATGGTAGCCAAATACCGAAATGCAGGGCAAACCTGCGTGTGTGCGAATCGGATTTACGTACAGCGAGGCGTTCATGATGCGTTTGTGGAACGTTTCAAAGCTGCAGTCGCTAAGTTAGAAGTCGGCGATGGGATGAATGGTCACGTTCAAATAGGCGCCATGATTAACAAAAGCGCGGTCACTAAAGTCTGCGAACACGTGAGCAACGCATTAGAGCAAGGCGCGACATTGGTATCGGGCTCTGCCACCCCACCCAATGACTTGTTCCTCCACCCTATGATTGTGACCGACATGACCGACGACATGCGCGCCGCCAATGAAGAAACCTTTGGCCCTCTGGCGGCGATTTACCCGTTTGATACTGAAGAAGAAGTCCTTGAACGTGCAAACCGCTCCGATGTAGGGCTCGCCGCGTATTTCTATACCCAATCGCTCGCCCGTGCGTGGCGCGTTGGCGAAGCATTAGAAGCGGGCATGGTCGGCATCAATGAGGGGCTGATTTCCACCGAAGTCGCACCATTTGGTGGCATTAAAGCATCAGGTTTAGGGCGTGAGGGAGCTAGGCAAGGTATTGAGGATTATCTCGAAACCAAATACATGCTTATGGGCGGATTGTAGCCATTTTCTCTTTATATACAGAGCATTAGTAACAACTCATCCTTTTGGTCGATATAGCCAAATTGAAAAGCTTGGCTAAATGGTCCTTAGCCCACCCAACTGCTATTGAGGTTGGGTCTGGAACCACAGACAGAATGGAAATCAGAAGAACAATATTATGGAACATTTAAATTCTCTTACTTACTACGCTGCTACCAAGAAATACGACTTGTCGTTTCCGACATTGGAAAATGATCTTGATGTGGATATCGTGATCATTGGTGGTGGCTTTACGGGCATCAACACCGCTTTGGAACTGGCAGAAAAAGGCATCACCAATGTTGCCGTATTGGAAGCCAAACACCTTGGTTATGGTGGTACAGGCCGCAATGGTGGTCAAATCATGGCAGGATTAGGTCACGATTTGGACACGGTAAAAAAGCACGTTGGCAAAGATGGGCTCGAAGAACTTTTCAAACTGGGCAACATCGGCGCAAGCATCATTCGTGAGCGCGTAGAAAAGTACAATATCGATGCGGATTTCTGTCAGGGTTACGCGTATCTGGGCTTTAACGGTCGTCAGGAAAAAACGCTGCGTACTTGGATGGACGAGTTTAAAAAAGCCACGCCCGACGAAGAAATCACGCTGCATACCGGATCTGAAGTGCAGGATGTTATTGGTTCACCTGCTTACTCTTGCGCGCTGAAACACATGGGTGCAGGTCATATTCACTCATTGAACTTGCTGCTTGGTGAAGCAAAAGCTGCCTCTGAATTGGGCATCTCTATTTACGAAAACACCCAAGCTCTGGATGTGGAATACGGTGAACAAATCAAAGTGCGCACTGCCAGAGGCACAGTGACTGCGAAGAAACTTCTGTGGGCATGTAACGGTTTTTTGCAGGGTATGGAACCTCACTTACACCAACACACCATCAATACCTATGCCTTTCAAATGGCAACCGAGCCACTCAGCGACGAGATGATTGAACGCATCAGCCCTATTCGCGGTGCCTACAGCGACATTCGCCCGGTTATCGATTACTACCGAGTCACCAAAGAAAACCGCCTGCTATTTGGTAGTGCAACGCGCTGGGTCGAATACATGCCGAGCGATTTAAAAGCATGGAACCGCAAACACATGTTGACGATTTTCCCATACCTGAAAGACGTGAAAATCGACATGGCGTGGGGTGGACCGCTTTGTTGTTCCGCCAATCTGTTTCCGCAAGTCGGAACACTAGAAGGACACGACAATGTGTTTTACGTACAGGGCTATTCTGGCTTTGGCGTAACCCCAAGCCATATTGTTTGCAAAGTGTTAGCAGAAGGCATGAGCGAAAGCACCGACCGCTACAGCTTGATGAGTTCAATACCACTGACACGTGTCATCGGAAAGGATGTTGCCCGACCATTGCTCGTGACCAGCGGCAAGCTTTTCCACCAAATCTCGGGCTATTGGATGGGCAGGCGCTAAGTCGCCCTTCTCACTGATACACGTTATTAATCAAGACACGTTATTAGCCAATACACGTTACTAACCAAGACACAATAAAAACACGTGCTTCACCCATAAATACGCTTATAAAAGTCAACGAAAAAGGAAATACCAATGAAACCTATTCTATTGAATCAAACCCTGCCTGAAATGATGTCTGTCGGCAGTGTCGAAAACCTTGGTTCAACCGTGATCTCGGGTTCACCTCAAGCAGAGGTAGCGATGATTTCTGGTGCACCGGAGGACGCAGTGAGCTGCGGTTTGTTTGGCTGCACAGAAGGCGAATTCAGCATGCAATACCCCTTCACAGAGCACGCTACTGTTTTAGAAGGCGAAGTCGAACTCACCAATGAAGAGACGGGTGAATCCCACACATACAAGCAAGGCGACTCTTGGTTTGTAGAGCAAGGCACAAAAGTGCGTTGGCACATCCGCACGCCCAAGTTTGTAAAACACTACTTAGCTGTTGCTCAGTAAAGTTTGACGCTTCTCTGCTGGTTTTCCCTTAACCATCGGCAGACATAACCGTTTGCAGACATAACCATTGGCAGAGAAGCATTTTTCGGGGGATTTATGAGTCCGACAAACATCAAAAGCATCACGCAAGCTAATTTAGCTCAAAGCGATTTAGCGCAAGACAATGCCGTAAAAGACAATGTCACGCAAAAGAATATGGCGACATCACGTATTCCGAATATCGATATCGGACAAGCGTACGACCGACGCTATATCGATAGCGAAGTTCATTTCGAACAAATACAGAACCTGGCGGATTTCTTTGGGCATGATATGCCGGTGCATTATCACGATCGCTTCTATCAAGTGCATGTAGTGATGTCGGGTAACATTCGTTTGCAACTGGATAACCGCACCTATCAGTGTGAAGGGCCAGTGCTGTTTTTTACTCCGCCCACCGTGCCGCATGGTTTCACTATTTCCACCGAAACTGAAGGCTACGTACTGACCATTCGACAGCAATTCGTTTGGCAAATACTCAGCCAAACGTCCGCTTTAAACGACAAAGGGTTGTTTGCCACCAAAGGGGTTTGTATCCCGCTTCGCACTCATAAAGTGTCGCTTAATCGAGTCCTTACGTTACTTGCCTTGCTAAACGATGAATACAGCAACGAACGCACGGAAAAAGCCAAGGCATTGTATTCGTTGGTGCGCTTGGTTTTAATTGAAATTATTCGCATGTCCGACGAATCCGATTCCGCTTCTTCTGTTCGCGATATTGATGCTCAAATATTTCATCAGTTCCACAAGTTGATCGAAGCGCAGTTTGTCCACCATTGGACATTATCCCAATACGCCAGTGAGCTGTGTGTTACCGAATCTCGGCTTAACAGCATTTGCCAACGCGTGAGCGAAAAATCGGCGAAACGCTTGGTTAACGAGCGGGTTTTGCAAGAATCCAAACGTTTGATTGGGCTTACCCAAAAACCCATTACCCAAATTGGCTACGAACTCGGGTTTCACGACCCTGCTTATTTCGCTCGCTTTTTTCGCCGGATGTCTGGCGTAACCGCAAGCAACTACCGGGAAAGCCAGCAGAAACCATCGACAGGGTAACCCCCAACGATTGCTGTGCTTTCAATCAACATCAGGAGATTTTGTTATGGATAACCGCTTTGGAATGATCATCAACGGCCAAAAACGCACTGGTGATCTGCCTCCGCGCCCTGTTATTAACCCAGCCACAGGGCAAGTACTGAGAGACGCGCCAGAAGCTTCTTCTAAGCTGCTAAACCTTGCTGTGGAATCAGCGAATCAGGCATTTGAAAGCTGGAAAAACGTCAGCCACATGACGCGCAAGGCCATGCTGACAGAAATTGCCGACAATCTTGAAGCCGCAATGGAAGAGCTCGCGACTCTGATTGTGGAAGAACAAGGTAAGCCACTCGATTTAGCAAGAATGGAAGTGGGTGGTGCGGTGGCATGGACTCGTTACGCGGCGGGTGCCGACGTGCCCGTTAAAGTGATTCAAGATGACGATACTAAGCGCATCGAACTACACCACAAACCCATTGGCGTTGTTGCTTCTATTACCCCTTGGAACTGGCCGCTGATGATAGCGGTTTGGCATGTTATGCCCGCGTTGCGTACTGGAAACTGTGTGATCATCAAACCTTCGGAGCTTACGCCATTCAGCACGATTCGTATGGTCGAAATCATGGCAGATGTGCTGCCAGATGGGGTGATTAACGTGATTTCAGGGGGCGGCGAACTCGGACAAGCCATCAGTGAGCATAAAGGCATCAATAAAATCGTATTCACAGGTTCCACACCAACAGGGCAACGCATCATGAGCGCAGCGTCGGGCAATCTGAAACGCCTCACTCTAGAACTCGGCGGTAACGACGCTGCCATTGTCTTGCCAAATAGCGATGTACAAGCTTTCGCTCAGGGGCTATTCCAAACCTCCTTCATCAATATGGGGCAAACCTGTGCAGCACTGAAACGCTTATATGTACACGAAAGCCAATATGAAGAAGTCTGTCAGGCGCTGACTGATATCGCACAATCACAACGCGTAGGAGCAGGTTTGGAAGAAGGCGTGACCTTTGGCCCTGTACAAAACCTGAATCAATTCAACAAAGTGCAAGAGCTCATCGACGATGCCGTTGCCCAAGGGGGCAAAGTCCTGACGGGAGGCAAACCAGTGAGTGATGAAGGCTACCTATTCCCGCCAACCATTGTGGCAAATGTATCTAACGGTATTCGATTGGTCGATGAAGAACAATTTGGCCCCGTATTACCCGTGATCCCATATCAAACAGTCGAACAAGCTATTCAGCTCGCGAACGACAGCGATATGGGGCTCGGTGGCTCAGTGTGGGGCAGCGATACCGAACAAGCTCAACACGTCGCTCAAAGAATGGAGTGCGGCACAGTGTGGATTAATGGGCACGCCGAAGTACTACCCCACGCGCCATTTGGCGGTAACAAAATGTCGGGGTTCGGCGTGGAATTCGGTGAAGAAGGGTTATTGGAAAACACCCAACCTCAGTTAATCAATATAAATCGCTAAAAAACAGAGGTTAACATTCGGCTCATCCCAATGGTTGATACCTGATACTTGCGGGATGAACTTGAATGGTTCAATACAGAAAATGTAGAGGCAATGGATATGCTTACTGAAATTAATACAATTATATACGCATCGGATTTGCAAAAAGGCAGTCGCCCAGCGTTTAGAGCGGCCGTTAAACAGGCCATTGCACATGATGCCAAAATTGTATTTCTTCATGCGATTCCACCCATTGGAGAGCTGACTCAACAGGTAATGGTGAGTTATCTCCCTAAAAAGGTGAATCAAAAGCATACCGATCAAATCATGGCAGATGCTCAAGCACGTATTCAGCAACGCATTCAGTCTTTTTTAGAAAGCGAACTGGATAACGTGACTGCCTTACCACAGCCTCCACAAATTCAAACTCAGATAGGTGAACCGCATGAGGTGATCTTATCCTGCGCTCGAAAACACAGCGCGCAACTTATTGTCATGGGAGACAGGGAAGCAAACGCGATATCGCGTCTGTTTTTAGGGTCAACAGCCCTTAAAGTCATCAGTCAGAGTGATATTCCAGTCCTCATTGTTCCACTCAGCCAAGCGTCGGCTAGCAAAGAATAAATTGGTAAATAAAAAGTTAGTAAAGAATAAGTTAGCCAAGAATGAGCTAACGGAATAAAAGTCAGATAAAAGTGAAACACCTCCTGATAAGTCTGCTGAACATTTGCCTGCCAAGCAATTGGCTACTCGGACTTATCGACCCAACACAGAAAGGGAAGTTTATGAAACGTGTAACTAAAGCCATGAAGGCTGCTCTTATTGCTGCCGGTCTGATGACCAGTTTTGCAGCACTGTCCGCTAATTATCCTAATCGCCCAGTTAAGTTTGTTGTGCCATGGCCTCCGGGCGATTTGGAAGACATTCTTACTCGTGTGATTGCAGAAGAAATGTCGAAAGAAACGGGCAAACCTGCGTCCGTCGTGAATAAGCCCGGTGGTGGCGGTGTGGTCGGTGCAACAGATGTCTCTCGCTCTCGTCCCGATGGGCTGGTGATTGGCTCTTTCGTTGCCGATATACTCACAACGCAAGTGTTGTATGGCACTGCACCATTCGACCAATCCACGTTTGAACCCGTTGGGATTTTCCTCGATTACCCATTCGCCATTGCGGTGAAGTCAGACGCGCCTTATAACAATCTGGAGGAGCTGGCGGCTTACTCTAAAAGCAACAAAGTCACATTAGGGCATTTTGGCTATCAAGCCTTACCTACCGCTATTACCTTTAAAGCCGCTGACCAAATCGGAATCAAGTTTTCTTCGGATGCGCCATTTGATGTGTTGGATTGTTCAACCTTGGCAAATGGCGATGCGGATGTCATCAACACCACAACCCAACTCATTCTGGCTTGCTTGAATTCTGGCGATGTGAAGTTGCTGACTTCGATAAGCCGCGATCGCCTTTCGATTTCGCCTGATGTCGCGACATTAGCGGAGCAGACGGGCATTACGCAAACAACGTGGAACGGTCTGTTTGTGAAGAAAGGTACGCCTCAAGCGATCAAGGACAAAATTGCTGGTATCGCTCAGAAAGCGCTTCAAGCTGATCGTGTTAAAGACATCAGCATGAATACGGGTGCAGGTGTCTATTGGCTAGGTGGTAAAGATGCAGAAGCCCTGTTAGCAAAAGACTTTGAACAAGCGAGATCACTGCTCAATTTCATGAATCAGTAATCGAAAGGGGGCGGTATGCCCCCTTGCAAGGAGTGCAGTATGATCTCTGAAACCCATTCTCTCGACACAAAGCCTGTACCTGACAGCCCCCATTCGGAAATAAATAAAGGGTTGGAGAACAAAGGGACAGGCGGAATTTTCGTCTTCTTTGCTGTGTGCGGATTGCTTCTGCTGTGGTTCTTACCCGAGCAAGCATCGTGGGTAAAAACCAAACGTGGTTGGTACACCCAGCCAATGATGGGACCCGCGCTAGGTTTGGGCGTTTTTGTGGTTTTTGCCCTGCTCAAAGTGCTGTATCACATCCGACGTTTTTCTCTTCATCCCATCCGAGCTCTGGATTCTGGTGCCGATGCCATTGCCAGTTATCGTGTCGCGATTATTGCTGGCGCTTTGTTTGCACTTTACATTCACTCGCTGTCCATTATGGGGTTTGCACCTGCCACATTGCTTTTTGTTTGCACCTTACTGTGGGTGAGCCGATTACTGGATGGATTTTGGATGATGATAAGCGTTCTTGGTGTAGCAGCCGTTGTGATCATATTCAGAGTGATGTTGAACCTATGGCTACCGGATGTTTGGCTATATGGGTTGCTGCCAGAATCTTGGTCGCTGTTTGCCAATCAATATCTGTAAGGAGATAACATGGAATCATTAATGTTAGGGCTTGCAGAAGTCGGAACGGTTAGTGTGCTTAGTGCCATCTTACTTGGGGCACTTATTGGGGTAACCATTGGATCTATTCCGGGTTTAGAACCTGCCGGCGTGATGGCCATTTTATTGCCAATCAGTTTTTCAATGGAGCCATTAGCTGGTGTCAGTTTGCTGGTTGGTGTGTATGGCGGCGCTTGGTATGGGGGTGCCATTCCTGCCATTTTGATGAACACACCCGGCACTCCTGTGGCGGTATTAACCACTTACGATGGTTACCCAATGACTCAGCGAGGTGAAGGGAAAAAAGCACTCTCAATTGCTTACTCGGCTTCCTTTGTGGGTGGTTTGGTGAGCATTCTTTCTTTGGTTTTTCTTGCGCCTATCTTATCGCAGGTCGCTACGCATTTTGGCTCGGCTGAATTTGCCATGCTTGCGTTACTGGGAATGGTGTTCGTGGTTTTAGCGCATCGCAACCAAGTGCTCGATGCCGCCATGATGCTTGGGCTCGGTATCTTCTTTGGTTCCGTTGGCGTGGACCGCTCATACAACACGTTAACTTATACCTTCGGTCAGGAATGGCTGCTTGGTGGGATTCCACTGGTTCCAGCGGTAATCGGTTTGTTTGCGATGTCTCAAGCTTTTGTACTGCTTTCTCAAAAAGGCGGTGATGCCAAAACCACCAAACTTGAGGGTAAAGGGTACTTCTCTGGCTTAATCACACTGGCAAAACATAAGATTACCGTCGCACGCTCTGCTGCACTGGGCGTGGTAATGGGGCTATTACCAGGAGTTGGAGAGTTCGGCTCTCAGTTTTTCTCTTACACCTTGGCACAAAAATTTTCGAAAACACCGGAAAAATTCGGCGATGGCGCTGAAGAAGGATTGATTGCCTCTGAAACCTCCAACAATGCTGTGACGGCATCGGTCATGATCCCTCTTCTGGCATTTGGCATTCCTGCCGATGCGTTAATGGCGATGCTGTTAGCCGTATTTATGGTGCATAACTACATTCCCGGTCCAACCCTTTTTGTTGAAAGACCGGAGTTTATCTCTGGGTTGTATTTGTCGCTTTTGCTGATCAATGTGGTGGTCTTTTTATATTTGACCTTCGCGACTAAATGGATTGTGAACCTCACCCGAATTCGTGGCCGGTTTATTGGTGCTTTCATCTTAGTTCTGGGTTTTATTGGTAGCTATAGCCAAAACTACCAGTTTTCCGATGCCATTATCGCCCTTGGATTTGCAGGCTTAGGCTATGTGTTACGCAAAAAGAACATACCTGCGGTGCCTATTGTACTTGGGTTGGTGTTAGGACCAGTGTTTATGGTACGAATGCGACAAGCACTTGGTGTAGCAGATGGTGATTTGTCGATTCTGGTTACGCGCCCAATCGCGGCAACATTGTTAGGGCTCACAATACTTTCGATCGTGGTATACGCCCTCTCTTTGAAAAAGAGATAAGGAAAAAGAGATAAAATTCAATCGCCTGCAATGATGACCATTGCAGGTTTTTTTCTGTATTTCAAAGTGGTTTTCTTTATTTCAAAATAGTTTTCTAAATTACAAAATAGATAGGTACGCAAAGGCGTAAGCATTAAACCGTACAATTGTTGCGATACACTAAGCTGGTCAGTTCAACTTTGCTGTTGATTTCCATTTTGGCGAAAATGTGCTGAAGATGCGTTTTCACTGTTGGCAAACTACAACATAACTCGTTAGCAATCGCTTTATTTGGCATGCCTTGCAAAGCAAATTGAGCCACCAATCGTTCTTTCTCGGTTAGGGAATACTGGTCGCAAAAAGCTTGGTAACTCATGGATTCCGGCGTCGACAAGCTTTGATTTAACGAGAATTCAATGTACCGATGCATGTGGTGTAACTTCATCACATCGTCCGTACCCATGGTATTTTGGTTGTTACCGACAAACATAGCGGCACCAGCCACCAGCTTGCCATCTACATGGAAAAAGAGCTCGATGATGTCATTGATTTTCCATGGGCGAATAAAATCTTTGAAATAAGTATGCGAGGCACGTTGCTGCGCTGGGACTAAGTCGCTCATTTTTACGACTTTCGCGGCAGAAAATCGAAAGTTGGTTGGATGAAGAGGATCCGTTTTGTAAAAGTGATCGAGATATTCTCGATGCATTGAAGGTTGGATCTTAACCGATTTATAGCAAATCGGTTTCGCTTGTTCATCGACCAGATAACTCGCCATTTTGGAAAAATTAAACACGCCAGAAAACAAACCAAGTAGCTCATCTTGAAACTGGTTTAATTTCTCTAGTTGGGATCCTTGAGCTTGGTGTGTCATGGTTATCCAGCCTCCATAAAATCTGCTGTTAAGCCCCATATTATCGACTTTTCCGTTCACACCACGTTATTGTGATCACACAAATTAAACAACTATTTAAACTATCAATAACATTCTTATTTTTGAGAAGTGAGACCTTATTTCAATAATCAATGAGCCTATTAATAAACTGAGCCAAAAATTCATTCGGCTTCGAATTTAACCGCTTGTTTGGGATAAATCGCTGTTATTCACAGTGGAGTTAGAATTATTTGCATTTGATAATGGTTTTCATTTAAATTATCACCCACTTTTGTGTAAACAGGATCGGGATATGGATTTAGAACAGTGTTGGGCGCGCTTTGTTAAAGCAGAAGAATTGTTAGAACAAGGACACTGGCCTGAGGCACAATACCTATATAACGATGTATTAGAACATCTCCCAATTTATGTTACGCAAGCAGCAGAAAGTGATGACATCAAACCATGCCAGATGAGTTGCCTGTTAGCAGGGCTGAAAGACGCGGCCATTAGCCAGTCTGAAATCCTGAACAAAATGGGGCAACAACGCGAAGCATTCGACCTGCTAAACCAGACTTATGCACACATGCAGTTTCTTGCACTCGAACAGTATGATATTGTTCGTGCCGTCGAGCCAACGCTTATCCAGCATAGTGAAACAATATTCCGCCATATAGCGGCATTTTGTGCGGCTCAACGTAATGCCAGTTGGCAGTTGGAGCTGGATGCCCTTCAAAAAGCACACCATCACTTCAACCAACTAAAGCTGTATTCAGAGAGAACCAGCGCGGTATACACTCTGAATTAATAGGGTCTGCCTTGTAAAAAGAACCCACAAATGGCTGCAAAAAATAATCTCGAAAGGTCAACAGACCCTAATAAGGAAGTTCAATGTCACAGTCCCCAATTCTTACAGTTCGCGATCTGTCAGTTACCTTTACGACCAACGATGGTCCTGTACACGCAGTAAAGAATGTTCATTTCGACCTGAAAAAGGGCGAAACATTGGCAATCGTTGGAGAGTCGGGCTCAGGAAAGTCGGTATCGACAAACGCTATTATGCGCCTGCTTCCGCACAACTCTATTATTCCAGCTGAAGCCAACATCCAGTTTGAAGGTAACTCCATTCTGGATCTTTCTGAAAAAGAAATGCAATCCATTCGCGGCGACCGAATCGGTATGATTTTTCAGGAACCAATGACCTCTTTGAACCCGTACATGCGTGTCGGTATTCAGGTTGCAGAAGCACTGATGTGCCACCGTAAGGTGAGCCAGTCAAAAGCAAAAGAAAGAGTACTTGAACTGTTCAACCTTGTTCATCTTCCAAACCCTGAGACAGCGTACACTAAGTACCCGCATGAATTCTCTGGCGGTCAGTTGCAACGTATTATGATTGCAATGGCATTAATGAATGAACCTGATCTTTTGATTGCTGACGAACCAACAACCGCACTCGACGTAACAGTACAAGCAGAAGTGCTTAACCTGATTAAAGAAATTCAGGAAAAAATGGGCATGGCTATCCTATTCATCACACACGATTTAGGCGTCGTTAAACACTTTGCTGATCGCGTGATCGTGATGTGTAAAGGTGATGTTGTAGAAGAAGGTCAAACAGCAGAATTGTTCAAGAATCCGACTGAAGACTACACAAAAATGCTGATCAACTCGATTCCGCATGGCAGTAAAGATCCAGTCGCCGCAGATGCCGTTGATCTTCTTAAAGCGGACGATATTCGCGTTAAGTTCCTTATCAAATCTCACTTTCTTCCAAGCAAGAACCAATACTTTGAAGCCGTTAAAGGCATTTCCCTTGAACTGAAACAAGGTGAAACGTTAGGGATTGTAGGTGAATCAGGTTCAGGCAAATCTACTCTAGGGCGTGCTTTAATTGGCTTGTTACCGTCAGAAGGTAAGATTGCTTACCGCGGTCGTGATATTAGTACGTTAACTGAGAAAGAAAAATTTGAACTGAAAAAAGACGTTCAAATGGTATTCCAAGACCCTTATGGTTCGCTTTCTCCTCGTATGACGGTTGGCGATATCATTACTGAATCCCTAACGGTGCATCAGCCTGGTCTTAGCCGCTCAGAGCGTATGACCCGAGCACGCCAAGCATTGGAAGAAGTTCGTTTGGATCCGAATTCAATTAACCGCTATCCGCACGAATTTTCAGGTGGTCAACGTCAGCGTATTGCGATCGCTCGTGCCTTGATTCTTGAGCCTTCGTTCATTCTTCTGGATGAACCAACGTCCGCTCTTGACCGTTCTGTACAGCTAACGGTTATCGACCTGCTAAAGGATATTCAGAAGAAGCACAACATTGGCTTCCTGTTCATCAGCCACGATTTGAGTGTTGTTAAAGCGCTTTCTGACCGCGTTATGGTGATGCAGAAAGGTGTGGTTATGGAAGAAGGATCCGCTGAAGAGATCTTTAGTAATCCTCAGCACGAATACACACAAAAATTGATTGATGCGTCATTTGATCTTGATGAGGATCTTGTTGCATAAAACAAGAAAATCAAGAACTTAAATATTTAGAATGCCTCTTAATAATAAGAGGCATTTTTTATTGCAAAAAAACCTTACAATCATGAAGCAAATATGTGTGTGTGTACTATGCTTTTAGCTACATAATAAAAAAGGCTAGGCTAGACACATGTACAACATGGCAGGTCGAAAGCTAGAAGAAATGGCAGACGTTCGGCTGTTGCGCAGAAAACGTACCCTCATCGTTTTATCTGTAATCGTCTTCATTCTACTTTCGGTATTTGGATTTTTAAGTATAAGTAATGGAGACCACTTTCAGGGTTCCATTAACTACATCAGTGCGTTAGTTATTTTTTCCAATCTTGCACTGTTTCTTAGCCGTGGTCATTACACGCACGCTGCCCATGTTCTTACACTTGTTCTTGTTACCCATGCGATTGTACTGATCCTAACTGGCGGCTTGTCCAAGTCTTCCGTTTATTGGATTTACCCTATTCTTGCTACCATCATCTTTGTAAACTCGGTAAGAGGCGCGGTGTTGGCCACTACGAGTTTCTATGTATTTTGTATTGTGGCGTTTACCTCTCCTAATTTTCCGTATTTATCAGCTGACTATTCAGAGTTTTCCGTTGGACGTTTCTTAACAAGCATGTTGGCCTTCTTGGCGATTTGCCATTACTTTGCCTATCAATATTGCAAAACCAATCACTACGTACTGTCACTGTATCAAGAGGGTATTGAAGATTTAGCCTATAGAGATGCGCTCACTGGATTGGCGAACCGATGGAGTTTTGAAAAGTGGGCAGAACCTAAGCTCAAAGACCTCAGGCACAGCTCAAAAATTACGGCATTGATCTTTATCGATATCGATAACTTCAAAGAAATTAATGACAATTTTGGTCATTCAGTTGGTGACAGAGTTTTACAGAGCTTTGGTCAAAGACTTGCTAACAACCTGCGAACAAAAAGCCGAAAAGACCAAAAAGATGAGTTTTCCATCGCCCGATATGCTGGGGATGAATTTGTGGTGTTGCTCTACGATATTCCCAATGCTCATGTACTGGAAAGTATTCTAGGCCGAATCATGTCTTTGTTTAACGATGGCTACCAAGTCAACAATCAGGTCAATTATGTGACCTTAAGTGTCGGAGTATCCGTGTATGGGCAAGATGCATTGGAACTTCCGGAATTGCTTCGATGCGCCGATAAAGCCATGTATGCCGCTAAATGCGATGGCAAAAACAATTATGAGTTTTATCACAACATTCATTCAGGCAATAAAAAAGCCAGTAATGTTAAGCCTTTTAAAAGACAAGGATCTGCCATAAATGAGCGATAACCTCTATATTCAAGTGACGTATAGATCAGGATTCATAGCCGTATAATCTGTTTCAGAACAAGGAAAAGAACACAGTGAAATCACAAGTTCTTTCTAGGTTCCTTGACGATGAAATGGGATAAAGTATGAGCTTCCAAAAGCGAGTCAAATAAACACTCCTTCCCTAAAAACTAATCTATTTTCTCCCTTTCTTTATTTCTAAGTAATCCTACTCGTAACTAAACTCGTATCTTGTTTAAACGTCCTACAAAGAGCATTGAAGATGAAAAACCAACTGGATATTACTTTAGTGCTAGCCGTGCTAGATAAAATCAGAAAAAATGGAAAGAAATCGGACAAGGGCTTTGTGCTAGAAGGCATTAAAGCCGGAACTGGTTACGATGAGTACACAGTATTTTTAGCCAGCTCACAAGTAACCTTGTATGTATTTTTTCACAACAAATACCAATTCGAATATCAGAAGCAAGAGCATATTACTGGTTTTATAAAAAGCCTTGAGACCATCAATCGCAATTATTAGGGTCTGTGTGATCCTAGTGACTAAAAATAGTGCGAGATTGCCAGATAACGAGTGCGGATGTGCTCGATGAGCAAACTCACTTTTTTAGGCGGTTGACGTGTGAATGGGTAAACGGCGTAGATTCCGAGTTTTTTACCTACAAGTTCTGGGAATATATCGACAAGTTCGCCACTTCTAATATCATGATACACCAAACAACGAGGCACATACGCAATGCCATGCCCGCCCAAAGCCGCTTTACGAAGAGCGGTGGCGTTATCGGTCGAGAACGATCCTGATACCTTCACAATGTAATTCCCTTTAGAAGACTTAAACTCCCAATCTGACGCGCCCGTGGTTTGATAAGCGTATTGCAAGCAGTTGTGGCTGGTTAAGTCTTCTGGCTTTAGCGGTTTCCCATTTTTAGCGATGTAAGATGGCGACGCGCACACTAACCATTGCGAGTCGAGAATATGGCGAGCAATCAAGCTAGAGTCTTCTAAATAACCTGTTCGAATTACTAAGTCAAAGCCCCCTTCTACCAAGTCGACAAATCGATTGTCCAAAGACATATCAACTGTTAGCCCAGGGTGCATGTTGCAAAATTCAGCAACCGCATCCGCCAAGATAAGATCGCCAGAGATACTAGGCACCGACATTTTTACATGACCACTTATCTTCTCGCCAAAACCGGAAATCACATCCATCGCTTCATTTACGGCTTGGTTAACGTTTTTCGCACCTTGATACAGGGCTTTTCCCGCTTCGGTTAGGGTAAGCTTTCTTGTGGTGCGATACAGCAGTTGCACGCCCAACTCTTCTTCGAGTCGCGCGATCCTTTTACTCACGACAGAATTCGTTAAGTCGTTTTGTTCCGCAGCTTTACTGAATGTGCCCAAAGCCACCACTTGATAGAACAATATTAGGTCATCACTACGCATCGCATTCTGTTAAATTTGGCAATAATTGAAGCAATTATTTCCTTAAGTGACAAAAAAATAAAGGAGCACGGTCACGTTTGTCTGACTCGGATTCCGTTTACTTACATCACTTTAGCTAGGCAATCGCATTTTCCAAAATTTCTTTGGATTCCACCAGAGTGATGCTGCCATTCTCACTCAACTTAACCAGCCCATGCTCTTCAAGTTTAGCCAATACTGCTTGTACGGCTGTGTCTTTGTCTGTGGTGTGCTCAGTAAGCTTTGTGTTCATACCCACGCTTTGATAAAACGCTTCTAGGGCATCAATCGTTTGCTCTGCCAGTTCATCCGAGTCTTTTAATCCAAAGACATTTCGCCCTAATTGCTCCAGCTTCGCTTTTTTATACTCAAGCTGGTTTCGAAGCAATGAAGGTTGAATGATCGCCAACGAATGAGCATGATCGACCCCGTACAAAGCCGTAAGCTCATGACCAATCACATGAGTTGACCAATCTTGCGGTACGCCAGAGCCAATCAATCCATTGAGCGCTTGATTGGCTGTCCACATAAGATTGGCGCGCCATTCGTCGCTATCACGTTGCTCAAAACGCTCACCTAAATCCTTCAATGTTCGAAGCAACGATTCTGCATACGCATCTTGAACCATCGCACCATTTGGCTTGGTAAGATACTGCTCACAAACGTGTATCCATGCGTCTACAATGCCATTGATCAACTGACGCTCAGGGAGAGTTTTCATTACATCGGGATCCAAAATAGCAAACTTTGGTTGCACCGCTGGGTGGTAAAACGACAATTTGTCCTGCGTTTCACATTTGGTTATCACAGCTGCAGGGTTAGATTCCGACCCAGTAGCAGGCAACGTTAACACCGCACCAAGTGCTACGGCTTCTTTCACCTGATGTTTACCTTCTAGGATGTCCCATCCGTCCCCGTCATACTTTGCAGCCGCAGCAATGTATTTCACGCCATCAATTACAGACCCTCCACCGACCCCAAGCACAAACTCAATGTCATCTTGCTTAACAATCTCAACTGCTTTATCCAACGTTTCTTTGGTTGGATTGGGCTCTACGCCTGAAAACTCCTGCCAGCTGTGTGCTTTCAAAGCGTCAACGACTTGATCATAAACGCCATTTTTTTTGATAGAACCACCGCCGTAGACCACCAATACACTTGAGGAGGTTGGAATCGCTTTTGATAGCGCTTCTATTTGACCTTGGCCGAAATGGATTTGAGTTGGGTTTACATAGGAAAACTTCATTGCAATGCCTCTTGTACCTAGGTTTGTTGACCTTTCGGGAAAGCAAAAACCCTAATTGACAGCGTCAATCAGGGTTATGGAATTTGAATGTGAGTATAACCTAAAGTGGCTTTTACTAGGCTGCCACAGGTCCTCGTTTAGAGAAAAACGTAGGGTATTTCTTCCGAATATGACGCTGCTCTTCCACCATATTCTTTAAACTCGGTCCCTTGGACAATTGGAAGATAACCTCATCGTTATCGAACCTTAACACTGCCCCTTCAACAGAGATATGAGTATTACCATGCAAACGCAGAGTACCAGCGATGCTCAGACCGCGATAAAGTGACGCGACATTTGCCATAAGGACACGTATGCCTTTCTCCGACACTTCACAAATGTGGTAATACTGATCCTTGATTCTTAATACAGGTCTTTCCTGCTTTGGGTATCGCAGGCGATAGTATCGACGCTTTTGTTCAACAGATGTCTGGCTCATGATGGTGAATACTCCGTTTTTCACTCAGCAACTGGATACTATCGTTCACTAAAGACCGCTCATTAAAGACCGCTCATTAAAGACCGCTCATTAGAGACACAGCCCGTTGCTGTCGCGATAGACCTTAACTTATCACAGTTGCTGCCTTCTTTATCGGCTCAAGGTCTACCAAATGATTCTTGTCTCAATAATAAGCATCGGCTGAACATTATTTTTCTTTAACAATTTTTATAACAAAAAAGCGCTCATTTGTTCAGTGAGCTTAAAAGCGCCTTTTGTTAGCGTGTTGACCCCACGTAAAACGCCCTTTAATAGGGTAGTGTGATAAAGCAAAGCGAGGGGCTATATGGGGGATACTGTTCACGAAAAACCTATTGTTAATTTTGTTACACATGAAATATAAAGACATTTAAACCAGCATGAGAAACAAAACCAACACAAAACACCAAAAATCAAACTTAACAGTTTTTAATTCTAGAATATATATTCGTATTAAGCTTTATGTATTGAAAGCAATTTCAATAGCGGGATAATAGACTTATTGTTAATCATTTGTTAAACACAAAATCAAACAATAAGGACATATCATGGAAATGGAAATGGAAAACAAGTTTCTGATTGAAGCTTTTCAAACCCCAAAAAGCATAGCAGAACAACTTTCATCCTACTTTGAGCAGCTCCCCGCAGACCAATACGTCGACAGTGATCACCGTTATCGCACCTACGCAAGATTCCAATCTACAAATAATGAGTTAACCCGTTTGCCCCACTCTACTTTTACGCAATCCTCAGAATTCAATAGAGTTTTAGGCGATGTTGAACGAGATTTTGCCAAAATGGATGAGGAAATGGTGAAAACACCTTACTTTCAGCACCTCATCAAATCGTTTATGGAAAGAACGGGGACAGACAAAGATAATTCGGTTGTGGATGTACACCAAATTCGTGTGACTTGCGGTTCCGATGCAACCAGTGCCCCTGCACCAGAAGGAATTCACCAAGATGGCTACCGATATGTTGGCATTTTCTGTGTGCAACGGAAAAACATCACCGGTGGGTTCACGCAAATTTTTGCTTCTCCAGTTGATCAACACCCTCACTTAAACACCGTGTTAGAAGAAAACCAGTTTGTGGTACTCAATGATTCACGCTTTTTCCACCACATTTCTGAAACGCTTTCTAGCGTAGCGGGCGAAAAGGGAGTACGCGATGTCTTCGTATTTACCGCTTAATCAAGAAAATGTTGAAGGTCTTAGAGAGCAATTCCCAGCGCTTAATATGCAGCAGAATGGAATTGCGCCTATCTATTTTGATGGTCCCGGTGGAACCCAGCTTCCACTCTCTGTTATTGAGGGTTATGGCGCTTACTTAGCGCAAGGTAATTCTAACTTGGGTGGTCGTTTCTCTGTGAGCCACAACACAGTGAGTTTAGTGGATACGTGCAGAGAAAAAGCGGCGTCGCTTTTTGGCGCTGCATCCAAAGATGAAATCGTCTTTGGTGCCAACATGACGACCATGACCTTTCATTTTAGCCGCGCAATTAGCCAAGATTGGCAAGCAGGAGATGAGATCATCCTTAGCGATGCCGATCACGGGGCCAATCGCTCGTCTTGGGCAATGGCAGCGCAATTGAAAGGCGTTAAAGTCCACTACATTCCCGTTATAGACAATAGCTGTAATCTGGACTTAGAGGTGTTTCAGTCCTTACTGAATGAAAAAACACGCTTGGTTGCCGTTACAGCGGCCAGTAATCTGTCTGGCACAATGGTCGATATAGAAAAAATCACCCAGCTATCAAAAGCGAACGGCAGTGTTGTTTTTATTGACGCCGTGCACCTTTTACCTCATAAAATTCTCGATGTAAAAACGCTAGGTGCAGACTTTGTTGCGGGTTCTGCCTATAAGTTTTTCGGTCCTCACCTTGGTGTGCTTTATGGTCGTAAAGACTGTTTAGAACAATACACACCTTTTAAAGTAGAGCCCGCCCCTACCTATGCCCCAAACTGCTGGGAAACGGGTACATTGAACTTTGAAGCGCTCTCTGCATTCTCATACGCTGTCGATTATTTGGCGACATTAGGACAAGGGGAAAGCCTAAGAGCTCAACTGGAATCAGCCTACGGAAATATTCGACAGTATGAAGAATCACTAGCGACGTACTTTCTTTCTCGCCTAACCGAATTCCCGTCCATTGAGTTATTCGGGGAGCCTACTGCAAACAATCGAACCGCTACGTTTGCTCTTCGATTTGGCAATCTTGACCCGGCAGAAATCGCCTCGCATCTTGGAACGCAGGAAATCTATACGTGGAGCGGTCATTTGTACGCCGATAGATTAACAGATGCACTGGGCGTTACAGACAAAGGCGGCATTTTGAGAGTTGGGCTAATGCACTACAATACCAAAGCCGAAATCGACCGATTCTTTAGCGCACTGCGCAGCATTCTTTAGTTTCAGACCTATCAAAAACTAAGCCAGCATTATATTGCTGGCTTAGATTTTAAAGATTAATAAAAAGCAGAATAGTCCAAATTTCTAATATCATACTTTTTCATTAGTTTGTTATTTACAAAGTTAACCTAATCTTGGTGATAGCTTATATCTCGATATTCGACACGTATATTACCTTTATCTGTCCATGGCGATGGTTTATAAACTCCAAACTTTAAAAATGGGTGATACATATCATTGTAGGTATTAGGACCACATGATTCACTAATAAACTGGTCATCAATTTTCACCGTTAAGCAAGCATCAGTATCTTCTTTATAAGAAAGCTTTCCAGCAATTTCAAATTTATACCAGCGGTTCGCTTCGTAAGGAATATGATTAAAGAGAGTTCTATCTTGAATTGAGTTCCCTTCGTTAGCACAGCTACCATTTACGACGGTTGAAATATGACTGCTATCCCAACGGCTGAACATCCGTAACTCACCATCATTTGACTCTAATGCCAACATTGGGCAACGTGCAGCTTCGTTGGTATTAGGTTTAGAATGAAACTGCATCATTGAAAACCAATGTGCGGTTTTGTCTGGATCATTTCGTAAGTCATTAACTTTAAATTTAAAAGATAATGTAAATATCTTTTCTCTACGCAGTAATCTGTGCATTACAAACTCACAACGTTTACGCGTTAGTTGACCAGCATACGGCAGCAGCGTCTCAATCGCATCATAATGACCTTTAGATTTCACAGATAGGTTCTCTATATGGCACTCTCTGTCATTGCTAACTAAAAATGGGATCTGAGGACGTTTTTTATGATCGCTATCTAAGTTCCCAGTAATAGAGATCTGGTTGAAGATCAATGATTTTATATGCTCCCTTGCCTCTTGTTCAGTTCTCTCATTGGGCTCATTTGCAAGCGCCCCCCAAGACAAAACGACCATCATATTCGTCATCAATGTTGCTATTCGTATCTTATACACTAGACCTTCCTTATCGTTAGAAACACAATTAAGTGAAGGGGCAATAGTCAGCTGAGAGACTCTCATAAATTAAAAAATAATACACATCACTATTAACTTAATCAATCATGCATTTATCAACTTATCAACCCCGAAAATATAAATCCAACAATACAGACAGAAAAAATAGTTATTAATCATTGTTGATATTTTCATCATCTAGGGTAAATATTTAAAAATTTAAGTTAAGGATATAGATCACAATATTAAAACATTAATAATTCTTATTGTTGATACATATCAATAATAAAATCAAACAGTCATATCTCTTCTTACGCTTGCGTAAGTATTCCAGTAGATCAGGATTACAAGTCATTAGCTGATATAGCTAACATACAAAAAAACAACGTTTCCGTTTTATTTCACTCATTTAGTTGAAGCTAGTTCAGAAACTTTTTAAACCTTTGAAAATAATCTCACTTTCAATACACCATAATTATAAATAACTCTTCCGACCTTATTTATATTTAAAATTAGAGAAATAACCAAAGTTTCTAAAATCATTTCGATTATCCTAAATTCATTAATTTTTTATTAAAAAACATTTTTCACTTTCTCATAAATTATCGTCCAATACTTTCAGAAGTATTAATACTAAAACCAATTAAATAAACTAAATGTAACTAGTCTCATTTAACGGAGGTATCGATAAAAATTAAAGAGAATAGTAATAAAAACAATCGTTAAGGAAAATAATATGGCTATTTTTGAAAACACCATACTGCTGGCAACGTCACTGGCAGTTTTCAGCTCGGTATCCTTTGCCAACACTCCAACCGATATGAGTATTGTGAATGAAGAGAGAATAGCAGACATGCTGATTCGTTCTGGGAAGCTCAATGGAGATACAACACAAATAGAAAGAGAAGAGGCAGTAAAAAATTTCTTAAATACAAAACAACCCCACATAGAATATGCCGGCACAACATTTCTAGAAAAGGTTGCTAAACATAGAAATAAAGTACTTAAGTCGTTAACAAGTAAGAATGTGCAGAAGCTTAATGACGTTTCCTCCCATTCCATCGCAGCCAAAAGAGTGGACAGAGTCATCGCGTTAATGATCGACTTTCCCGACTTACCTTGGGATAACAACAAAATCACCAGTGAG
Organism: Vibrio penaeicida; assembly: GCF_002933855.1. Lineage (GTDB taxonomy): Bacteria > Pseudomonadota > Gammaproteobacteria > Enterobacterales > Vibrionaceae > Vibrio > Vibrio penaeicida_A. The sequence continues at coordinate 12,004 of NZ_BFAQ01000001.1, read as the reverse complement.
TATACCGATATGCTGTATGACTCTTACCCTATTTCACATTATACGGAGTTATTGTTTTCTCCTTCAGGCTACGAAGGCCCCAATGGGGAAAGTATTATTTCAATGAGGCAATACTACGAACAAGAATCCGGTGGGACTTATTCGGTGTTTGGGAAAGGATTTGGGTGGTATAGAGCCACCAAAGATGCAGCCCATTATGGCGGGAATGATCCCCGTACTGGTAACGACAGCAATGTTCGCGAGCTAGTACGTGAAGCACTTAACCAGCTCGCGAATGATCCGAATATAGATTTGAGCGACTACGACAAAGAAGATCGATACGACTACGATAACGATGGCAATTACTACGAGCCGGACGGGATTATTGACCACCTTATGATCTTCCACTCCTCTGTAGGGGAGGAAGCTGGTGGAGGTGTCTTAGGCGAGGATGCGATTTGGTCTCACAGTTGGAATCTAGACGGAATTCACCGACTTCCTGGAACGTCTAGTAAGCTACGTGAACGATTTAATGGGCAGTATGCTGCGTTTGATTACACAATTCAGCCTTTCGACGTTTCCGTCGGGGTTGCTGCAAACCTATACGCGCGCGACTTAGGTTTACCAGGCGAGCATAACATGCAAGGAACTGGTGCGGGTGAACCTGCCGCGTACTGGTCAGTCATGTCTTCTGGTAGTCGGGCTGGCGAATTGGATGGGATTCGACCAACCTCATTTAGTCCTTTCGCAAAGCTATTTTTACATGAGTCATTAGGGGGACGCTGGTTGAATCCCACGCAACTTTCGCTTGACGTGCTAACAGGAAAACCTCGTTACTTGACCTTATATGAAACCACAGACAACCTTCGCCCAAATATAGTGAAAATTGCGTTACCAGAGAAAAAAGTCGTCGACGTAGCACCTTTTAGTGGTGAATATGCCTATCATTCCGCAACTAATGCAGACTATTATTATTCCCGTAACACTATGAATCGCAAGATTACTGTCCCCTCAGGTGTTTCAGTAAGTCTGACCTTTAAAGCGCGATATCAGCTGATGGAATGGGGTATCGATTACGCTAGAGTAATGATTAACGGAACCCCAGCTGCAGGCAACATTACCACTCTTTTTGATCCTAACGATTTAGGGGTGGTTCCTTACATAACAGGAAATTCTAATGGGTGGGTGGACGCCCGTTTTGATTTATCGAAATGGGCTGGTAACGAGATAGACCTCACCTTCGAATTCGTCAGCGATAGTGAATTGGTACAGGAAGGGTTGTACATCGATGAAATCGCCTTTGAGGTCGACGGGACAACCCATATTATTGATGATGCTGAAAGTGAGAGCACCTTTAATTTAAAGGGATTCAGCAAAGATCAAGGATTCCGCTTCGCGGATCACTATTATCTGCTCCAATGGCGCAATCATGATGGCATTGATAAAGGGCTCAAGAGTATTCGTCAATTTGGACAACTGATTTCTTATGAACCAGGCTTGGTCATTTGGTATGTCGATAATTCTTTTACTGACAACTGGGCGAACGACCGCTGGATAGGGTTACTCCCAGAGGAAGGCTGGTTGAGTGTGGTCGATGCCGACCAAACTCCGCTTGTTTGGTCTAATGGCGAAGTGGCAAGATCTCACTACCAAGTTCGTGATGCTGCTTTTTCTCTGGAAGACAATTCACCGCTCGTTATCGTCGACAAAGAAGGCAATACACTGCAAGACACCCACTTAACATCAAATGGGGTATTTGATGACGGAGCGTACTACTCTTCGCGTAGCGCTCAGCGCACTGGGCTTAAATTGCTGGAATATGGGTTATCTGTAGAACTGCTCCTTCAAGCGCCCGATAACAGCTACGGCGTATTACAAATCTCTCATGAACTTCCCAATGAGTCGCCCATTGCCAATTTCACTTTAAAAGTCGAAGGTAAGAGGGTTATTTCATCCAACGAGAGTAGCGACCCCGACGGCAATATTGTTGGCTACTTCTGGGATTTTGGCAACGGTCAAACCAGCACGGAAGCCAACCCAAGCTGGCAATACGTGGAAGCTGGCGAATACACTGTGCTCTTAACCGTTACCGACGACAAAGGTGCAACCGATAGCTACTCGGAGACGATAGAGATCATCGATGTGACTTATGAACCACCTGTCGCTCAAGGCGGCTATTTATCCATATTCGGTGGTTACACTTTACTTTACTCCACAAGCTACGATCCGAACGGGCATATCGTAACAACTCGCTGGAAACTGGGTAAACCACACGTATATTTTGGTACTGTTATCCTCACACGTCTGCCAATCAATACAAAAACAGTTTGGCTAACAGTAAAAGATAACCAAGGATTATATGGTTCCACTAAAATTCAATTAGACTAAGAACAGAGTCTAGAAATGACAAAAGCCAGCGATATAGTGAAAACTAATCGCTGGCTTTTTTTGATCAATTGGAATTCGTTCAGCAAATTTTAAATATTATGTAAACAATCCCATTTCCAACACACCCATGCAATAAACCGTCTTCCTTTCCTTATTCATATTTAAGAATTAGAACCATTGCCAAAATTTTTATAAATTATTTCAACTAATCTATCGCCATTAATTCCAAACCTTAGATTGATAATATATTCGTCTATTTGGAATAAATAATCACATTATATTATTCACAGATCGCTGATATAAAAATTTAATCCAACAGGTTGAAAACCGCAATCTCACCAACGGAGGTATCAATAAAGAAATAAAAGGAATAATAAATAAAAACAACCACTAAGGAATAAAAAATGGCAATTTTTAAAAACACCATGCTGCTGGCAACATCGCTGGCAGTATTCAGTGGAATATCTTACGCCAATACTCCGGCCGATATGGGTGTTGTTAATGAAGAGAGAATAGCGGAAATGCTAATTCGCTCTGGAAAACTCAGTAAAGATGCAACACAAATAGAAAAAGAAGAAGCCGTAAAGACATTCTTAAATACAAAAATCAACCCTCATACACATGGCGATGCTCAATTTGGAAAAAAAGCCATTGAGCAGAGAAATAAGATATTTAAATCGTTAGCAAATAAGAAAGGGCAGAAGCTCAATGCCGTTTCTTTTTCGTCCCGTTCTGTCACCATAAAAAGAACGGACAGAGTCATCGCGTTGATGATCGACTTTCCTGACTTACCGTGGGATGACAACAGAATCACCGATGAGCATACCGATATGCTATATGACTCCTACCCCATTTCGCATTACGCTGACTTGTTGTTTTCACCCTCTGGTTATGAAGGTCCCAATGGCGAAAATATTGTTTCTATGAAGCAATATTACGAACAAGAATCCGGTGAAACCTATTCAGTTACGGGTGAGGGATTTGGGTGGTACAGAGCGGCTAAAGACGCGGAATACTACGGGGGGAACGATGCCAGTTCTGGCAACGACAGTAATGTTCGTGAATTGGTGCGTGAAGCTCTCAATCAGCTGGCGAATGATCCCAGTGTCAACTTAGACGACTACGACATTGAAGACCGATACGACTACGATGGCGATGGCGATTACCGTGAACCTGATGGGCTAATCGACCACCTTATGATCTTCCATTCCTCGGTGGGCGAAGAAGCCGGTGGTGGTGTTTTGGGTGAAGACGCCATTTGGTCTCACCGCTGGAACTTAGGTTCTGTTCACCAACTTCCGGGAACGTCCAGCACGCTACCTGATCGCTTCAATGGGCAATACGCCGCGTTTGATTACACCATTCAGCCTCTTGATGCTGCCGTTGGGGTTGCGGCGCATGAATACGCGCACGACTTAGGCTTACCAGACGAATACGACACTCGGGGAACGGGTAAAGGCGAGCCTGTCGCGTATTGGTCTATTATGTCTTCTGGCAGCTGGGCAGGCGAACTAGGAGGGATTAGACCCACAGCATTCAGTTCTTATGCCAAAGAGTTCTTGCAAGAATCTTTGGGGGGGCGCTGGCTGAACAGCACACAACTCTCGCTTGATGATTTAGCCGAGAAGCCTCGTAACCTAACGTTATTTGAAACCACGGATAACCTTCGCCCCAATATGGTGAAAATCGAGTTACCTGCGAAAAAAGTCGACGGTGTTAAACCGTTTGGCGGTGAATACTCGTTTTACTCCCAAAAAGGGGACGACCTTAATAACAGTATGAGCCGTAAACTCACTGTCCCTTCGGGTGGTTCAGTGCACCTCACCTTTAAGGCGTGGTATGAGATAGAAGTGGACTACGATTATGCTCGAGTATTGGTCAATGGCACTCAAATCGCGGGGAACATTACGACCACTCAAGATCCTTACAACACGGGTCTGGTACCTGCGATAACGGGAGATTCTAAAGGATGGGTAGACGCTCGTTTTGATCTGTCGGAATGGGCAGGCAGCGAAATCACCCTCACTTTTGATTATGTCACTGATGGCGGGTTAGCCATGGAAGGGTGGTACGTAGACGACATTGCGTTTGAAGTCGACGGAGCGACTCGTGGCATTGATGATGCTGAAGGGACAAGCTCCTTTGCATTCAGCGGATTCAGTAAGAATGCAGGTTTCCACTTAGCGGATCACTATTACTTGCTCCAATGGCGCAGTTACGATGGCGTCGATAAAGGGCTTGAGAGTATTCGCAGAATTGGACAGCTGATTTCTTATGATCCAGGTTTGGTTGTGTGGTATGTCGATAATTCCTTTACCGATAATTGGGTAGGATTGCACCCTGGGGAAGGTTGGCTAGGTGTGGTCGATGCCGACCAAACTCCGTTTGTTTGGTCTAGCGGTGAAGTGGCGAGATCCCGTTACCAAGTTCGCGATGCTGCTTTTTCTTTAGAAAACAATTCGCCACTCGTTTTGGTCGATAAAGAAGGTAACTTGCTGCAAGATACCAGCCTAACGCCAAACGGTGTGTTTGATGATAAAGAGGATTACTCTTCCCCCGGTGCTCCACACGCTGGTCGCAAAGTGATGGAGTATGGCTTATCGGTAAGACTGATCCATCAAGCCCCCGATAATAGCTATGGCGTTATTCAAGTTTCTTACGATAAACCCAATGAAGCGCCGATCGCCAACTTTACGTTAAAAGTCGAAGGCATGAGCGTCACTTCCTCTAACGTGAGCAGCGACCCCGACGGTGAGATTGTTGGGTATTTGTGGGACTTTGGAAACGGTCAAACCAGTACAGAGTTCAATCCAAGCTGGAGCTACGATAAAGCAGGTGAATATACGGTCGTACTTACGGTGACTGACGACCAAGGTGCAACCGCTCGTCATTCAGAAACGATAGAGATTGTCGCAGCAGTTAATGAACCGCCTGTTGCTCAGGGTGGCTATTTCCCTCTATTCGGGCGTTACGCTTTGCTGTATTCCACAAGCTACGATCCGGACGGGCATATCGTGAAGACTCGCTGGAAATTGGGTAAGAAAAAAGTGCGCTTCGGCACTGTTATCTTCACCCGACTCCCCGCCAATAAAAAGGCAGTTAGGCTCACAGTCACCGATAACGAAGGAGAAAAAGACTCCACTAAAATTCGGTTAGATTAAATGGCATAACCTAGAAACAACAAAAGCCAGCGAGTGCTGGCTTTTGTTATTTTCATATTTTAATGTGGGTAGTTTACGACATAGATAATTTCATCGCCTTCACTAGTACATTTGTTTGTTCCAACAAGTTTTATCGACTTATTTGCTGCCCAAGCGGTAAGCAGCATTGAGTATTTGTATTTGAAAACATCACCAGATATATCAAATTCTTGTAACCTCAATAACTGTCTTTTCACACAGGAAGGAACATCTGTCTTCACGACTGACAGCGGTTTGATATACAGTGAACCACCATACCAATATGGTTGAAAAGTGCCTGTGTAGCTTCCCGCCATCGTTTTAAAACAAGAAAAAGACAGCAATACTAAAATAGAAATACGTACCGATTGTCGGTTGAAGAAAAGCTTTAACATGAGCTATTTACCTTTATTTATCCGAAACCACATAAACCACTTTACACATACTAGAATCCGAATTTGTTCGAATCCAAATGGGGTGTGCTTGAATATGGGCAGTAAGCAATAATGAATACACTGCTTCGTAGTTCTTACTTGCTGGATCTAGATGGATATACCCGTTTTTTCCCGCTTCACAGGTTAGATTTGCTTCGTTTCCAGATGTACTCACCGCCGCATTACCATCTACATTGACGTAAAGACGGCTAACTTTAACACCTGTACAGCTGTGCCCACTGCACCCAGCAAATGTTTGAAAAGACAGAAGCGAGAATAATAAAGCTGCAATTAACGTTTTCATTCTTACTTATCCCACCCTATGCACGCGCATGCGGTCGCCACCAGTGCATGAGTCTGAATGGCTTTCTTTGTCGTACCCGATATTCACCGTTTCTTTAGTGCTGTATGCCGTAAGAATCCGAGACATAACAAGCTGGCGAGATTCAGACGAAATAGCCGGATCAATCGCCATAAAGTCCAATAATGTACATTTTGGATGACTCTTGGGCATATTCGTCACTTTAATCAATACAAGCGTACTTCCTGGGTATGTTAGAACATCTGTAATGACGCCACGAAAATTGGCGGTGTACCTTGCATAAGAGGATGTAGATACCATTAAAAGCACGAGCAAAATTATGTATTTTTTCATTTATATTTTACCAACTGAGTTTAAAAATTAGTGAATGAGGCGGGTGATTCTTCGGTAAACATTGATATTGCGATCCCACGGCTCACAACCGCCAACATCGCTATAAGAAATGGTAACCGCCTTCCCCGACGCTCTTGCAGCTAGAAGCATGGAATACATTCTTGAACGCGCCTCTGGATCTAAAGAATTGCTAATAGCGAAAGTGGTTTTGTTGGAGCACTCTGTAATATTTGCCCCTTGATCCGTTAAGCTCACGAGCACCGTATTGGTATGACCGTACGTTGTTAACGATGTTATTGTGCCGCTGGTGCTTAACCATTTACCGTATGATGGAAACGACAATAAAAGCGAAGCCAGAGAAAATAGAGTGATGTTCTTTATCATTAGATCTAACCGTTCACTAATACATGTAGATGTCAAAAATTGCAGGGCGAGTCTGTCCCCAATATTTTTTCTTGGTACATCCTGAAACCCAGAAGCTCACTGTCGATTTTGAGGTATATGCTGTGAGAAGCGCTGAATAGAAACGGTTACTTCCTGATGAATCACTAAGTTCTGCGATGTAAAAGCTCGCTCCTTCACAATTCCCCGGATTTTTAATGGGTTGCGAGAAATCTACGCGTACAAAGTTGCCCTCTCTCTGAACGTTAATCAGCTTGACTTGTCCTTTATCAGAAGTTACTCCGGCTGCAAAACTTAAACTTGGGATCAATACGATCACGCTTAACAAAATAAATTTTATTACTTTCATTTTTCTTCCTTGGAATTAAATACGCCCTGTTATTGAATGTGCAATCCATTGGCTGTGCAGAGTGCGCCTGTCTTTGAATAATCGATACGTACGATTTTAAAACCCGCTGTTTTTGCCGTAAGTACTTGAGAGAACATCGCCTTTCCAGCTTCAGTCGACAAATCTATATACATAATGCCCCACTTACATTCTTGGAGGCCTTCTTTAGTATAAAAACCCGCTTGAGCAGAACCTTCCGAGAAGGTTCGCAAAACGGTTTTAGACCCCAGTATTTGTTCTGCTTGAGCAAACACAGTGAAGGTAGCAAGCGCTGCAGTAAGCAATGTTTTTACTTTCATATTCAGTTTCTCTTTTCCATTTCAATGAGTTACAGCTATACGATATATAGGTTTGCGGAGATGCTAATGAATTGACGTTTACCCATCAATTCATGTTTGGAGGTTTGATTAAAAAACGAGAGCGAATAGACGATTTTAGGATGTAAAAAGTAATTGAATGCAGTATCAATAAATTAAATATTGGTTCCAATAAAATTAGAAGTATATTATTAAAAATAAAAGCCAGCCCAATTAGCTAGCTTTATTAAGTTAAGTTTAATCAGTTGTAAAAAGTAAATATAAAAATAGCTATTTATGTCCGCCACGTAATTTACAGTTTCTTAATAGTAAATCCTAGCATAAGAGACTTGGCAACCTTGAGATCCATTCTTTATACGTACCATTAAATTATTACCTGAAGCCATAGCCGTTAGAATTGTAGAATAAACTTCTTTAAAATAAGGATGGTCTTTATTTAGAGTCATACTAGTACCATCAAGACGACAATCTAAGTTATTGCGGCTATTTTCAGGAGGGATAATATAAACACCACCTTCATGTACCATCATTGACGTGACAACTTCAACACCTTTTCCGTAACATTCATCTCTATTACAGGCAGCATTTGCAACGCTACTTACTGTAATAAATGCTAAGAAAGATAATAGAAATGTTAATTTTTTCATACTTGATCCGTGTAGAATTAAAGTTCTTAAGAAAATAGATATATAATCTAAGTGATATACCCAAGTGACCTCAAGATGCTAGGTTACTTGGGTATAGAGAAGTTAACTATTAATAAAAGCAGCTGTAATTTTGCAAACGCCATTGACTCTAGGAAGGGTATCGTTAACCTCTACGGATACTCGCTTCCCAGCCATAAAAGCCGCCAGCATAGAAGAGATTAAGTGGGTATCTTCTTTCACAATATCTGCGGAATCATCTCTGCAATTAGCATTACCCCAAGCGCCTTTTGTAGAAAAATAGACACGGGTTAGCCCATTATATTGAACCACATGTGGTCGGCTGCCAGCAGAGGGGTGCCAAGTTTTGATGACCAAATTATCTCTCTGACCTACCGCCGAATAGGCATTAGATGCAAGAAAGATTGTCGCAAGTGCTACTATTTTTTTCATTACCAAATTCCATAACGTTGAATGTGTACATCACCTACTTAGGCTGATCCACATGGGCTTTCCATAAAAATCATTGTTTTCAGGCATGCTAACTAAAGAAACCTTGCTCATCAATTTCTGGATTTATTTTTAAGCTAAAAACGGGAGTCAGAATACAAAATGAAAAATCATAACCAGCTGAATTTTAATGACTTAATTTTCCAAAATATTACTAAATAACGAACTTAGGATCAAAATACCAACCCATGCTCTACTCACCGTTTAAAACTCTTAAATGTCCTTAAAAAACTTATAAAATCAAATAATTGATAATAGGAATAAGCCAAACCTCTTTGAAAGGCTCTGGTGGAACAACCCCAGAGTAAAGCAGTCGATTAGGTGAACCACTACCTATGTTTTTAAGTTTATTTATCGATGCTGACTTAATGAGTGTATTTTTAACTTGCACTGAAGAAGCATTAGGGAATTTTTCTAGGTAAAGTGCAGCAGCACCAGCGACATGAGGAGCAGCCATGGAAGTACCGCTCATGTAAATATAACCACCACCATTTTGGGCGGAGTAAATACCGCTACCCGGAGCGAAGATGTCGACACATGACCCAAAATTGGAAAAGTTGCTACGGTAGTCGTACTTATCCGACGAGCCCACTCGGATTGGTGAACTCGCTGCTGCTGGAGAAAAGCCACACGCGTTAGCATTGCTGTTACCCGCTGATACTGAAGCTTGAATACCATGAAAATTAACAACTTTATTTATTGTATTTTCAATAGGTGTCCATCTTCCGCTTTTCCAGCCAACACTAAAGTTAATAACCGCTGGTTTTTTGGCATTTTTTGCAACCCACTCAAAGGCAGATATAGAGTCTGAGCCTCTCCCCGATCCAGAACAATTCAATACACGGACAGAAACTATATTTGCGGAAGGAGCTACACCTACAGTCCTGCCAGCTGCTGTTCCAGCAACGTGTGTACCATGACCATCGCAGTCGCCTGCATTGGTATCCCTATCGACAAAGTCATAACCGTAATTAGCCCTACCTGCAATCTCGGGGTGTGAAATGTCAACTCCTGAATCTATTACGTAAATAGATACACCTTTACCCGAGGTATTCTCTCCAGCATAGCCATCTAAAGGCAGGCTACGTTGGTTGATTCTGTCCAATCCATATGTTCGGTTTGTTGCTTCCATCCAAATATCAGGAACGACATATTTTACATTTGGTTGTTCTGAAATATATTTAGCCTCAGCATTACTCAAATCAGCATGAAAGCCTCTAAGCACCACATCATAGGTTTCTTTTAATGAACTTTGATTCTGTGTTTTTACTGAATAGGCTCGCGATGTCGAACTTTGAGCACCAGAAATTAAGCTATTTGCTATATCCTCGACAGATTCAGGTGAGTATTCGAACAACTGACGGGATTCTCGTTGCTGTATACTGTCTTTCAAAACCACTATGTAAGACCCTTCAATTGCTATATTTGGGTCTATGTTTTTAAGCTCTGCGTTAGCACTCAATGATATCGAAGTTACTAGGAATAAAATCTTTTTCACTTTATTAACCCTTTGAAATAAAATTAAAAATCCATTTATTCGTATTAAACATCACCTTTTAATAATGCGCAACAAAATGAATATAGTTATTTCACAAAAGCTAAAAAATAGATAAAAACTTCAACCAAATTCAAAACTGAATAGTTTAATCACGAAGATGTTAGAACTTACTATGAAACCAAGATGCTTCTGTTCTATCTAAAGTAGGAAAGCCTTTATAACAGCCGTTTGTCTTCACTTGAACAGACTTACCTGAAGTGTTTGCCGACAGTGCGATACTCAGCCAGCGATCTATTTGGGGGTGATCTGGCGCCACATCAAATCGGCTTTTATGGCATCCGGGTTCATTGATTGTCACGTCTAAAGCAACAAATAGTCGCCCGTTACCGTAGGTTCCAGCATATAAGACATTGCCAACTAAATTGTCGGAGGCTGACGCGCTGAATGACGACATGACAGCCAATAAAACAAATAACTTCTTCACAGGTTTTCCTTTTTACAATACCAATTTCAATCTATTGGAAGAATTCGATTAAGCTATCAAATTTTTCCCAAATATAAATATCTCACCAGTACTTTTAACTATTTTTCCTATGTACATCTCTATTTAGCTTGATTTTTGAAATATTTTGCTTGTTCCAACCAATCACTATTAGGGTAAGCAGCTATGAAATTGTCAAATGCCTTAACTGTCCCAATACGTTTAGCTTCATTTAGAGCGGCCTTGTCACGATAATAGATAATCGCATTTGTGTATCTATTCTTTATGTTTATGCTTAGAAATTTCTGATATTGTTCCAACTCATCTACTTTTAAAAGGCGATCATATTCAGACTGTAAGTCATAGGAAAACCTTGAAACAGACAGCGATTCCATAATTTTCTTACCGATAGATAACCACTTCTTAGATAATTCAACGGTTGTATTAAAGTTAACTGTCAAATATCGCTCATTGACTGAAGTGCCATATATTATATTGTGAACTTTAGTATCTATAGTGGGCGTTATTAGCTCCATCACCATGAATTTTTGACCATTTTTCTCTATTACTTCATCTCTTATCCATGTTGCTTCTGGATAGTTTTTTCTAAACGATGCTGATAAAAATTTATGCGCCTTTATGATCTGAGAAGGTTTTAATGGCTTATCTGTATAGTGAAAAGCCAACGTAACGCTCGCAGTTTCATCACCGAGCACTTCTATAGGCTTATTCTTGGAAGGGTACTTAATTTCAATCAGCTCATCCGAAAGCTGGACAAAGCTCTTGGGTGCTAAAATGGACACTTTTCCATTTAAAGCTTCATAGTTAGTTAACTCTACTGCCCAAGTTGGAAGACTTAAAATTAGCAAACCTAAAATAATCAGTATTTTGTTCACGTAAACTCCTTGTTTAAGAACTCAATATAAAACAATCGCTCCACTTCAAGACTTCTCTAAAAGAGTTTGTCCCTTTTATTTTTACATTCCAATCTCATTTGGAATTATCCTCAAAATTATTTCGTGTTTTTTCCTATTCGCTAATTCTATTTTTTAAAATAAAGTAGCAGACTATACTCCCAAAAACAGGGAGAACTAAAGAAAGTAAAATTAATAATATTCGGTCTTTTAAT